>NZ_FNDC01000021.1 GCF_900099655.1 Planococcus glaciei | reverse complement strand
CGAAGCCCCCCTCAAGATGAGATTTCCCATTGCGCAAGCAAGTAAGATCCCTCAAAGACGATGAGGTAGATAGGTTCGGGGTGGAAGCGTGGCGACACGTGCAGCTGACGAATACTAATCGATCGAGGACTTAACCAACACCGTTGTTTTCAATGTCGCATATCCAGTTTTGAGGGCGCAAGCACTCAAGAAAAATAGTCCAGTGATGATGGCAAAGAGGCCACACCCGTTCCCATCCCGAACACGGAAGTTAAGCTCTTTTGCGCCGATGGTAGTTGGGGGTTTCCCCCTGTGAGAGTAGGACATTGCTGGGCCAAGAAAAAAAGCTGTTGCCGGTATTTCCGGCGGCGGCTTTTTTGTGTTTATTCGCGATAGTTGTTGTGGATCGGAACAAAAATATCCTCGCTGCTGTTTCGGACTAAGGAGAAATGGTCGACATTGTCATGTCCATGAAGTGCCCGGTTATGATGGGCAATAATTTCTTCTGCCTTTAGTATCGGTGAATCGGTTGTCGAATGACCGTTCTGAATTAAGGTGACATCGAATTTATTAATAGTGGCAGTTCTGACAGCTGTGTCGATGCAGAATTCTGTCTTGCATCCCATAATGACAATGTGCTCAATATGCTGATCCTGCAGAAAATTCAGCAAAGGGGTTTGATAAAAAGCATTGGTCGCTTTTTTATCAAATATTGCGGCAGGGTTAGAAGAGTCAATGTCGGGATGGATTTGAAAACCAGCACCCTGGCCCTCTGCTACATCTAAGTCGCGTATAAAGACAATGGGAACGGAAACCGCTTTCGCTTTGTTGATCACATCATTGATTGTCTGGATTAGCTGTTGTTTATTCACAACTTCCGGCTCGGACTGGGTTCCGTCAATAAGGGCCTGCTGGGCATCAATTACGATAAGTGCCTGATTCATCGGCAACTCCCCTTTACTCAAGAATGGTTTCGCAACTTTCATTAAATAAATAGTTCGCTGCATATGTTGAAAATCCTTTCGATAAGAATGGATTCCTTCTATATAATGGGAAACTGACATTCTCTGTCTTGCATTCACTGTTCATATCTACTAGTATGAGACATGGAACTTTAGAAGCGAGTAAGAAAGGGTGCAAAAAGTGGATTTTAATCCGTGGTTGATGATTCTTATTATTTTCTCTATTAATGTCGTATATGTTGCGTTTTTGACAATACGTATGATTTTGACGCTGAAAGGCTATCGTTATAGCGCTGCAATGGTAAGTATGGTAGAAACGGTTATTTATATAGTAGGTTTAGGACTGGTATTGGATAATTTAGATCAAATTCAAAATCTAATTGCCTATGCAATCGGTTTCGGTACAGGCGTTATTGTTGGATCGAAGATTGAAGAGAAATTGGCTCTCGGCTACATTACGGTAAATGTTATTACCAGTGAAGTTGATCAATTGCTTCCCGCAAAACTGCGGGAAAAAGGATATGGGGTTACGGACTGGATTGCCAACGGGATGGAAGGCGGGCGCCAGTCGATGCAAATTTTGACGCCTCGTAAAATGGAGCTTCAATTATATGCAACGATTCAAGAACTGGATCCGAAAGCTTTTATCATTGCCTATGAACCAAAAACGATTCATGGCGGTTTCTGGGTGAAACAAGTACGGAAAGGAAAGTTGTTTAAATGAGCAAAAAAACGGTCTGGTTTGAGGTTGCCGAAAACGAAACCATGGATGCCTGCCTGCAAAGGATGAACCAGGATGGTTATATGGCAGTTGGCCGGAAAGAAGAGCCTTTGTTCGAAGAGGTTGACGGCAAACCGGTTCCAATTCGGCAAATTGTGAAATTTAAAGGAACAAAAATGGAGTAATAACGGTTAAACCCTTATTAAAACCGAACAATGGAATATGCAAATAAGTAATCGTTCGACTTTATAGTTGACGCACTCTTTCTATCTTGTTATGATAATTGAGGATACCCCATATATGCAGAGGAATTGGCTTCTGCGTTTCTACCAAGACACCGGAATGTCTGGACTATGCGGGAAAGCAACTTAATGGATACGTGGCGAAAAATGGGCTTATTTGCGGCATCATTTACTAATTCGTCTTATTAAAAAGTCCTTAAGTAAACTGCTTTTCACGTAATGTGAACAGTTTACTTGAGGGCTTTTATTTGTTTTAAAGGAGAGATTTTGAAATGAATCCAAAAATCGGCGTGATAATGGGAAGTTCAAGTGATTGGGAAACGATGAAGCATGCATGTGACGTATTGGATGAACTGGGCATTGCTTATGAAAAGAAAGTAATTTCTGCTCATCGGACTCCCGACTTGATGTTTTCTTATGCAGAAGAAGCGAGAGAAAAGGGATTGCATGTCATCATTGCAGGTGCAGGCGGAGCTGCTCATTTGCCCGGAATGGTAGCAGCAAAAACAACCCTCCCGGTCATTGGCGTTCCTGTCCAATCAAAAGCGCTGAACGGATTGGATTCACTGTTATCCATCGTGCAGATGCCTGGCGGCGTACCTGTTGCAACCGTAGCAATTGGCAAAGCAGGAGCCATTAACGCAGGCCTTCTTGCTGCCCAGATCCTTGGAACAACAGATGCGCAGGCTGCCGAGGCATTGCAGGACAGAAGAGATCGAACGCACGCAGAAGTCTTAACAAGTACAGGTGATTTAATATGACAAAAATGATTTTGCCCGGACAAACGATTGGCATTATTGGCGGGGGACAGCTAGGCCGCATGATGGCACTGGCGGCTAAAGAGGCAGGTTTTAAAATTGCGGTATTGGATCCGGCAATGGATTCGCCAACTGGCCAAGTGGCCGATGTTCAAATCGTTGCACCTTATAATGATATGCATGCATTAGAAGAGCTGGCTGAAGCAAGTGATGTCATCACCTATGAATTTGAAAACATAGATGTGGAAGGCTTGGAAAAGCTCACAGAAATCGCATATGTTCCGCAAGGGTCTGAATTGATCCGGATTACACAGGACCGCATTTTTGAAAAGCAGGCAATTTCGGAAGCAGGCGTACCGATTGCTGATTATGTAACGGCATCGTCTTATGAAGAACTGGAACAAAAAAGCAGTGAATTATCATTTCCTTTCGTCGTAAAGACAGCAAGAGGCGGCTATGACGGCAAGGGCCAGCAGACAGTGAAATCGAAAGAAGAGCTGCCGTTGGCAAAACCGCTTTTCCAAAATGGCGACTGTGTTGCGGAGGCATTCATTGAATTCACAAAAGAGATCTCGGTTATTATTCAGCGCAATGTGCACGGCGAAATGACGATCCTGCCAATCGGGGAGAATATCCACAGAGACCATATTCTTCATCAAACCATTGTACCGGCACCGGTAAAGGAAGCGACGATCCAACAGGCGAAAGAAGCGGCAGAGAAAATCGCTGGCCATCTGAATATGGTTGGCACTTTGGCGGTGGAAATGTTCGTTCTGGAGAATGGGCGGATCATTGTTAACGAACTTGCACCCCGTCCCCATAATTCAGGGCATTATTCAATAGAAGGAACGAATATTTCCCAGTTTCATCAGCATGTCCGGGCCATTTGCGGGTGGCCGCTAAGAAAACCGAAACTGTGGGCGGATACGGTCATGGTGAATATTCTCGGGGAGCATGTAGCCCCGTTGACTTCGAAAATTTCGCATTACCCGAACTGGTCGGTTCATTTGTACGGCAAAGACGAAGCCAAGCATAAACGCAAAATGGGCCATGTTACAATATTAACGGAAGACCTGAAAAGGACTTTGACAGAAATCGACGAATCCGGCATCTGGCCGGAATAATTGGAGGAACTTGAATTATGATCGCACGTTACACACGGCCTGAAATGGGCGCAATTTGGACAGATGAAAACCGCTACAACGCTTGGCTGGAAGTGGAAATTTTAGCATGTGAAGCATGGGCTGAAATTGGAGACATTCCAAAAGAGGATGTGGCGAAAATCCGCCAGAACGCTTCCTTCTCAGTAGACCGCATTCTGGAAATTGAAGAAGAAACCCGCCACGATGTGGTGGCGTTCACACGGGCCGTATCGGAAACGCTCGGCGAAGAACGCAAATGGGTCCATTACGGCCTGACTTCTACAGATGTGGTGGATACGGCATTGTCGTATTTGATCAAACAAGCAAACGAAATTATCCGCAAAGATCTGAACAACTTCATCGAAGTTTTGGCGAATAAAGCCAAAGAACATAAAATGACGGTCATGATGGGCCGCACACACGGAGTTCACGCAGAGCCAACCACATTCGGTTTGAAACTGGCCTTGTGGCATGAAGAAATGAAACGCAACCTGGAGCGTTTTGAAGCAGCAGCAGCGACGATTGAAACAGGCAAAATGTCCGGCGCTGTCGGAACGTATGCGAATATCGACCCGTTCGTTGAAGAATATGTCTGCAAACAGCTGGGACTTGCCGCTTCACCGATTTCAACTCAAACTTTGCAGCGCGACCGCCATGCGCAGTATATGAGCACACTGGCACTTATTGCGACATCGATTGAGAAGTTCGCGACAGAAATCCGCGGCCTGCAAAAATCGGAAACGCGCGAAGTGGAAGAGTTTTTTGCAAAAGGACAAAAAGGGTCGTCGGCGATGCCGCATAAGCGCAACCCGATCGGATCTGAAAACATGACGGGCCTTGCACGCTTGATCCGCGGATACATGGTCACTTCTTATGAAAACGTATCGCTTTGGCACGAACGCGACATTTCGCATTCTTCAGCAGAACGCGTGATTTTGCCGGATGCCACGATTGCGTTGAACTATATGCTGAACCGCTTCTCGAATATCGTGAAAAACTTGACGGTCTTCCCGGAAAACATGAAGCGCAACATGGATTCAACGCTTGGCTTGATTTATTCGCAGCGTGTGCTATTGGCTTTGATCGACAAAGGCATGGCGCGTGAAGCAGCTTACGATACGGTGCAGCCGTGTGCGATGGAGGCGTGGGAAAACCAGACGCATTTCCGTAAAATCGTGGAAGCAAACGACACGATCACTTCTCAATTGTCTAAAGAAGAATTGGACGATTGCTTTGACTATAACCATCACTTGCAGCAAGTGGACATGATTTTCAACCGACTTGGATTAAACTAAACGGGGGCTCTGAACATGGAAAAAGGTCAGCTATTGTACGAAGGAAAAGCAAAACGCTTATATGCAACGGACGAACAAGATATTTTATGGGTGGAATACAAAGACTCTGCAACAGCTTTTAACGGCGAAAAGAAAGCCGAAATCGCCGGCAAAGGCATGCTGAACAATAAAATTACCTCATTGATTTTCGAAAGATTGCAGGGAGCGGGCATTGCTTCCCATTTCGTTAAACAATTGTCTGACCATGAACAGTTAGTACAGCAGGTCGCGATCATTCCGGTTGAAGTAGTGACCCGGAATATCGTGGCCGGCAGTATGGCCAAGCGCCTCGGTTTGGAAGAAGGAACGGTCCTGAAGCGTCCAATCGTTGAATTTTATTACAAAGACGATGCACTGGGAGATCCAATCATTACAGAAGACCATATAGAAATGCTGGAATTGGCATCTACGGAAGAAGTGCAGGAACTGCGTGAAAAAGCACTGAAGGTCAATGAAGTGCTGATCGGCTTCTTTAAAGAAGTGGGCGTGGATTTGGTGGACTTTAAGATTGAATTTGGCCGTGACCACGAAGGACGTATTTTATTGGCAGACGAAATCTCGCCGGATACTTGCCGCCTATGGGATGCCAAAACGAAACAGAAACTGGATAAAGATGTATTTCGCCGGGACCTCGGCAATTTAACGGATGCGTACGAACTCATTTTAGCTAAACTGGGAGGACAACATTCATGAAAAAAGTAAAAATCTACGTCACTTTGCGCGAAAGCGTATTGGATCCGCAAGGGTCTGCAGTAATGGGATCTCTTCATAAAATGGGCTACGCGGAAGTTGAAGATGTCCGGATCGGCAAATACTTGGAACTGATGATTTCAGACGACGCACGCGATGTTGATGCACTTGTAAATGAAATGTGCCAAAAGTTATTGACGAACACGGTGATTGAAGATTACCGTTTCGAAATTGAGGAGGCTGTCTCGCAATGAAATTCGCAGTAATCGTATTTCCTGGATCCAATTGTGACTTGGATATGTACCACGCGGTCAAGGATGAACTTGGTGAAGAAGCAGAGTACGTTTGGCACGATTCAACAGATTTGAGCGGTTACGACGGAATTTTATTGCCGGGCGGATTTTCGTATGGCGATTACTTGCGCTGCGGCGCGATTGCCCAATCTTCAGCCGTAATGGATGAAGTGAAAAAAGCGGTGGAAGCGGGCAAGCCGGTTCTCGGCATCTGCAACGGTTTTCAGATTTTGACGGAAGCGGGCCTGCTTCCCGGCGTTTTGCTCCGCAACAAGAACTTGAAATTCATGTGCAAGACAGTCGGCTTGAAAGTTGAAAATGCCAACACACTGTTTACCAATGAATATGTAGAAGGCCAGGAAATCCAGATTCCGATCGCACATGGCGAAGGGAACTACTATTGCGATGATGCGACTTACGAGCAGCTGAAACAAAACAATCAGATCGTCTTTTCTTATGCGGATGACTTTAACGGCAGCCGCAACAACATAGCAGGAATCGTCAATGAACGGGGCAATGTGCTTGGCATGATGCCGCATCCGGAACGTGCAGTGTCCGAACTGATCGGCGGAAGCGACGGCTTGGCATTATTTAAATCAATCGTGAAACAGTGGAGGGAAGCAAATGTCAGTCATGCTTGAGCCAAATACTGAGCAAATCAAAGAGCAGAAAATCTATCAGCAAATGGGATTATCCGATGCAGAGTTTGCGATGGTGGAAAACATTTTAGGCAGAACACCGAATTACACGGAAACGGGTTTGTTCTCGGTCATGTGGTCGGAGCATTGTTCGTACAAAAACTCCAAACCGGTTCTTTCGAAATTCCCGACAAAAGCGCCGCGCGTCCTTCAGGGACCTGGCGAAGGCGCTGGGATTGTGGATATTGGGGATGGCCAGGCAGTGGTCTTTAAAATGGAATCCCATAACCATCCATCAGCGATTGAGCCTTACCAAGGCGCAGCGACAGGGGTCGGGGGCATTATCCGCGACGTTTTCTCAATGGGCGCACGCCCGATCGCGATGTTGAACTCACTCCGCTTTGGGGAGCTCACAACGCCTCGCGTGAAATACCTGTTTGAAGAAGTGGTAGCCGGGATCGCAGGATACGGCAACTGCATCGGCATCCCGACAGTCGGCGGCGAAGTCCAGTTTGACGATTCCTATGATGGCAATCCACTCGTCAATGCAATGTGTGTCGGGTTGATTGATCATAAAGATATTCAAAAAGGGATCGCTTCAGGAGTCGGCAACCCGGTGATGTATGTCGGCGCAAAAACAGGGCGCGACGGCATTCACGGCGCGACATTTGCTTCGGAAGAATTGACGGAATCATCGGGCGATAACCGCCCGGCGGTGCAAGTTGGAGATCCGTTCATGGAGAAACTATTGCTTGAAGCGTGTTTGGAACTTGTGAAATCCGATGCACTGGTCGGCATCCAGGACATGGGTGCGGCAGGGCTGACTTCCTCTTCGGCTGAAATGGCTTCAAAAGCCGGTTCCGGCATTGAAATGGATTTGGACCATGTACCTCAGCGCGAAACGGGCATGACGGCTTATGAAATGATGTTGTCTGAATCACAGGAACGCATGCTGATTGTTGTGAAAAAAGGCCGCGAACCTGAAATTGTGGAACTGTTTGAGAAGTACGGATTGGATGCGGTGACAGTCGGTACGGTAACGGACGATTCGACGCTGCGTTTATTGCATAAAGGCGAAGTGGTGGCAGAAGTGCCGGTTGATGCATTGGCAGAAGACGCACCGGTTTACCACAAACCATCCAGTGTGCCTGCTTATTTTAACGAGTATCAGCAAATGGACAACGTGGAACCGAAAGTGGAAAACTACGGCGAAACGCTGACGGCTTTATTGAAACAGCCGACGATTGCTTCGAAAGAATGGGTTTACGACCAATACGACCATCAGGTACGCACGAGCACAGTTGTGAGCCCAGGATCGGATGCGGCAGTCATCCGCGTGCGCGGCACGAACAAAGGCCTGGCCATGACGACAGACTGCAACTCCCGTTATATCTACTTGGATCCGGAAACCGGCGGGAAAATTGCCGTAGCGGAAGCAGCGCGCAATGTGGTGGTATCCGGTGCAAAACCATTGGCCATTACGGACTGCCTGAACTTCGGAAATCCGGAAAAGCCGGAAATCTTCTGGCAGCTGGAAAAAGCGGCAGACGGCATGTCGGAAGCCTGTACGATTCTTGATGCACCGGTCATTGGCGGAAACGTCTCTTTATATAATGAAACAAACGGCACCGCGATTTACCCCACGCCGACCATCGGCTTGGTCGGCTTAGTGGAAGACTTGTCCCATGTGACGACCCAGGATGCAAAAAATGCCGGCGACTTGGTTTACTTGATTGGTGAAAGCTTCACCGAATTCGGCGGCAGTGAACTCCAGAAAATGGTCGAAGGGCGCATTTTCGGCAAGGCGCCTGCCATTGATTTAGCTGTTGAAGCGAAGCGCCAGGAGCAGATTTTGTCAGCCATCCAGAGCGGTCTGGTAGCATCCGCCCATGACGTAGCAGAAGGCGGCGTTGCCGTCGCACTGGCAGAAAAAGCATTCGGCAACGGAGTGGGAATTGATGTGACACTTTCCGGTGCTGCGACTACGGCTCTATTCAGTGAATCTCAATCCCGGTTTATCCTTACCGTTTCTCCGGAACATGCAGCAGCGTTTGAACAAGCTGTCACGGATGCCAAACGAATTGGCACAGTCACCAACACTCAAGATTTAGTGATAAGAAGTGAAGACGGTGCGGTATGGATCAATGATTCAGTCGAAACGCTTCGCTCAGCCTGGAAAGGAGCTATCCCATGCTTGCTGAAATCAGAAGCTTAAATGAAGAATGCGGCATCTTTGGAATTTGGGGCCACGCGAATGCGACTCAACTTACCTATTACGGATTGCACGCTTTGCAGCACAGAGGCCAGGAAGGCGCAGGGATTGTTTCGACGGATAAAAATTACCTGAAAGCGTTAAAAGGCGAGGGCATGGTCAGTGAAGTGTTTACGCCGGAGAAAATCGATGCCATTGCCGGCACTGGTGCTATTGGACACGTCCGGTATGCCACAGCCGGCGGCAGCGGCATTGAAAATGTGCAGCCGCTGCTCTTCAATTCCACAACCGGCAGCCTGGCGATTTCGCATAACGGCAACTTGGTGAATGCCAATAGCTTGAAAAGCCACCTGGAACGGCAAGGCAGCATTTTCCAAACCACTTCGGACACGGAAGTGCTGGCGCATCTGATCAAGCGGAGCGGCTATGCGACGTTTGAAGAACAGGCAAAAAATGCTTTGTCGTTATTAAAAGGTGCATTTGCCTGTTTGATCTTGAAAGAAGAGGCGATGTATGTCGCGCTTGACCCGAACGGCCTGCGCCCCTTGTCTCTTGGGAAGCTCGGCGATGCGTGGGTTGTAGCATCCGAAACTTGTGCTTTTGATATCATCGGGGCAGAATTTGTCCGCTCGGTTGAACCAGGTGAGTTTTTGGTGATTACTGACGAGGGTCTGCGGGCTGAACGTTTCGCTTATCCGCAGGAACGCTCGATCTGCACGATGGAATATGTCTACTTTTCGCGTCCCGATTCGGACATTGACGGCATTAATGTACATGCAGCCCGCAAGCGCCTCGGCAAACAGCTGGCAAAAGAAATACAGATTGATGCGGATGTCGTGACGGGTGTTCCCGATTCAAGCATCTCGGCAGCGATCGGCTTTTCAGAAGAAAGCGGCATTCCTTATGAACTGGGCCTGATTAAAAACCGCTATGTCGGCCGGACGTTTATCCAGCCTTCGCAGGATCTTCGCGAGCAAGGCGTCAAAATGAAGTTGTCGCCGGTGCGCCAAGTCGTTAAAGGCAAGCGCGTCATTATGGTCGATGATTCCATCGTCCGCGGGACGACTTCCCGCCGCATCGTCAAGTTACTGAAAGAAGCGGGAGCGACGGAAGTCCATGTGGTCATCAGTTCGCCGCCTATCAAGAGCCCGTGTTTTTACGGCATTGATATTTCCACTTCAGGCGAGTTGATTGCAGCGAACAACACGATAGAAGAAATGCGTGAAATCATCGGTGCCGACTCGTTGACATTTTTATCAGTGGATGGCATGGTGCAAAACATCGGCCGTACTGATCCGGGTTCCAGCTGCGGACATTGTTTAGGCTGTTTTACCGGCGAATATCCGACCCATATTTACCCGGATACGGTATTGCCGCATGAAAAAGAGAAAGTGAAATAAGGGGGAACCGGTGTGTCAAAAGCATATGAAAAGGCAGGCGTGAATATCGAAGCAGGCTATGAAGCGGTAAACCGCATGAAATCTCATGTGGAACGGACAGCACGCAAAGGCATGCTGGGTGCATTCGGCGGCTTCGGCGGCATGTTTGATTTATCCGAGCTGAACTTGAAAGAACCGGTTCTTGTTTCCGGAACGGACGGAGTCGGAACGAAATTGAAGTTGGCTTTTATGGCAGACCGCCACGACACCATCGGCATTGATTGTGTGGCGATGTGCGTCAACGATATCGTAGCACAAGGTGCAGAGCCGCTGTTTTTCCTTGACTATATTGCAGTCGGCAAAGCGGTTCCGGAGAAAATCGAACAGATTGTCAAAGGCGTTGCAGATGGCTGTGTACAGGCCGGAGCAGCATTAATCGGCGGTGAAACAGCCGAGATGCCCGGGCTTTATGAAGTGGAAGAATACGACATTGCCGGGTTTGCAGTAGGCGCTGCGGAAAAGTCGGCCATCGTTACAGGCGAAAAGATCCGGCAGGGCGATGTTTTGGTCGGTCTTGCTTCAAGCGGCATCCATTCAAATGGCTATTCGCTTGTCCGCAATATTGTTTTTGACCAGAACCATTTTCAGCTTGATGGAATTATTGAAGGCTTTGAAGACCTCGGCCCCCTTGGCAATGAATTGCTTACGCCGACGAAAATCTATGCGAAAACCGTAGCAGCGATTTCCAAGGACACAGAAGTCCATGGCATGGCGCATGTGACTGGCGGCGGCTTTATCGAAAACTTGCCGCGCATGATGCCGGAAGGCTTGGGCGCTGAAATTGAGCTCGGCGCTTGGCCGGTTTTGCGCATTTTTGAAATGCTGAAAGAAAAAGGTTCATTGACAGACCGCGACATGTTTTCGGTATTCAATACCGGGATTGGCTTTGTGCTGGCTGTAGCTCCGGAAGACGTCAAACAAGTATTGGCGTCGGCTGAAGCAAGCGGTGAACAAGCCTATGTGATTGGCAAAGTATCTGCCAAAGCCGGTGTGCAATTCAAAGGCGAACAGGATGGAACTCTCGATGAACAATAAACCCAAAATTGCCGTTTTCGCTTCTGGAAACGGCTCTAATTTTCAAGCGATTGCGGATGCAGTTCAAGCAGGGAAGCTGAAAGCAGACTTGGCGCTTGTTGTAACGGACCGCCCAAAAGCTTTTGTCGTGGAGCGGGCAAAAAAAGCGGGCATCGCTTCTTTTGCCTTTGTCCCGAAAGAATACGATTCAAAGCAATCATATGAAGAAATGCTGAAGGAGAAACTGCAAAGCTTAGGCGTAGAATGGATTGTGCTGGCCGGCTATATGCGGCTGATTGGGCCTGTGCTCCTGGAAGCGTACGAAAACCGGATCCTCAACATCCATCCTTCCGTTTTGCCTGCTTTTCCGGGAAAAGATGCCATTGGCCAAACGATGGCTTCCGGAGTGGAAACGGCGGGCGTTACCGTGCATTACGTCGATGCCGGCATGGACACCGGACAAATCATCGCCCAGCAATCTTTTGCCATAAACGGACGGGACCGGGGAACGGTCGAACAAGAAATCCATGCGATTGAACATCAGTTGTATCCTGCAACCTTGCAGCGATTATTTAACAAGTAGTACACATCTGCAGTATTTTATAGGAGGACTTAACGTGAGAAAAAGAGCTTTGCTAAGTGTATCGGATAAATCAGGCATTTTGGAGTTTGCGCAAGAACTGGAAAAGATGGACTATGAAATCTTGTCGACAGGCGGAACAAAACGCTTTTTGGAAGAAAACGGCGTTTCGATTACTGCCGTTGATGAAATTACGAAATTCCCCGAAATTCTGGGCGGACGCGTTAAAACCCTGCATCCTTTAGTCCACGGCGGCCTTTTGGCAAAACATGATGATGCCCAGCATCAAAGTGAAATGGCTGAAAACGGCATATCCCCGATTGATATCGTTTGCGTCAACTTGTATCCGTTCCGCGAAACCATTTCAAAGCCCGATGTCACAGTTGAAGATGCCATCGAAAACATTGATATCGGCGGTCCGACGATGCTTCGTTCTGCAGCCAAAAACCATGCGTATGTCACGGTTATTGTCGATTCTGAGGACTATGCAATCGTCACCAGTGAATTGCGTGATCAAAACGCTACAACTCCCGAAACAAGACGCCGTTTAGCAGCGAAAGTTTTCCGCCATACTGCAGCTTACGACTCTTACATCTCTAATTACCTCACAGATTTGACCGGTGAAGAATACCCGGATCAATTGACGCTTACATATGAATTGCAGCAGCCGCTTCGCTACGGCGAAAATCCGCATCAAAAAGCGGCTTTCTACCGCAGTCCGCTTGGCTCAGACTTTTCGATTGCGAGTGCCGAGCAATTGCATGGCAAGGAACTGTCGTACAACAATATTCAGGATGCAAATGCAGCCCTTCAGATCATTAAGGAATTCAAGATGCCGGCAGCAGTTGCGGTCAAGCACATGAATCCTTGCGGCGTCGGCACGGGAGAAACGATTTCTGCTGCATTTGCAAAAGCCTACGAAGCGGATTCCACTTCGATTTTTGGCGGCATTGTGGCATTGAACAGGGAAGTCGATGCGGAAACAGCTAAACAACTGGCCGGCATTTTCCTTGAAATCATTATTGCACCTGCGTTTTCGGAAGAGGCCTTGGAAATTTTGACGCAGAAGAAAAACATCCGCTTGTTGACGATTCTGTTTGACGGCACCAAACAAGATAAATGGAATACTGTTACCGTAGAAGGCGGCTTGCTTGTCCAGCAGCCGGATACGTTCGGCTACGAAGACGCTGAGATTCAAGTTGCAACAGAACGCCAGCCGACTGACGCAGAGCTTGAAGCGCTGAAACTTGGCTGGAGTGTCGTCAAGCACGTCAAGTCGAATGCCATTGTCGTCTCTAATTCGGATATGACAGTAGGGATCGGTGCGGGACAGATGAACCGCGTAGGTTCTGCAAAAATCGCGTTGGAACAAGCCGGAGAAAAAGCCGTAGGCGCCATCATGGCTTCTGATGCCTTTTTCCCGATGTCCGATACGGTCGAAGCTGCTGCCAAAGCTGGCATCAAAGCAATCATCCAGCCGGGCGGATCGAAAAAAGACCAGGAATCAATCGATATGGCCAATGCACACGGCATCGCAATGGTCTTCACAGGGGTTCGCCATTTCAAACACTAAGCGAGGTGCAGTTGGATGAAAGTAATGGTTATTGGAAGAGGCGGAAGAGAACACGCCATCGCACGCCAATTTTCACGGTCGGCTTCGGTAGAACAGGTTTATGCAGCTCCGGGCAACGATGGAATGGCAATGGACGCAGCGGTCACGGCAATCGATGAAATGGATTTTTCAGCATTGGCCGATTTTGCGAAGCAGCAGAATATTGATTTCACTTTCGTAGGACCTGAACAGCCATTGGCTGCAGGCATCGTCGACTTTTTTGAAGAACGCGGACTGCGGATTTTTGGGCCATCGAAAGCAGCGGCCCAAATTGAAGGCAGCAAAGCATTCGCCAAGGAATTGATGGAAAAATACGACATTCCGACAGCGGCTTACGAGACCTTCACTGAAACGGAACCGGCGATTGACTTTATCCGCAAACACGGGGCACCGATTGTCATTAAAGCGGATGGCTTAGCAGCAGGTAAAGGGGTTGTCGTAGCTGCATCCGAAGGAGAAGCAATCGCTGCGGTCAAAGACATGCTCGATGGCCAGAAATTCGGCGACTCCGGGTCACGTGTCGTCATAGAAGAATTTCTGGACGGGGAAGAATTTTCATTCATGTCTTTTGTTCAGAACGGCCGGATTTACCCGATGGTGATTTCACAGGACCATAAACGGGCGTATGACGGGGACCGTGGACCGAATACAGGCGGCATGGGCGCTTATTCGCCGGTGCCCCAAATCTCCGACAGCGTTGTGAAAAAGACATATGCCAAAATTGTGGTGCCGGCCGTTGAAGCGATGGAAGCCGAAGGCACGCCGTTTAACGGCATCCTATATGCCGGCATCATTTTAACGGAGCAAGGACCGAAAGTGATTGAATTTAATGCACGCTTCGGCGATCCGGAAACGCAAGTAGTGCTGCCGCGCATGCAATCCGATTTCGGTGCGTTTATGGATAGTTTGCTGAAAGGGAAGCCGTTCGAACTCGAATGGAATGAACAAGCGGTATTAGGTGTTGTCTTAGCAGCGGAAGGCTATCCGGAAAGCGCCGAAAAAGGCCAGCTGCTGCCGGATCTTCAGCGGCTGGATGGTGTTGAAATAACGCATGCCGGAACGAAGCGGATTGATTCCGGCTTCGCTGGAAACGGCGGGCGGGTTTTGTTGGTTGCTGCAGCGGGCGCGAGCATTGCCCAAGCTCAGGATAAAGTATATGAGCAGCTGAATAAGCTCCGATGGGATGGGTTTTTTTACCGGTCGGACATCGGATGGCGTGCAAAGTAATTTTTTGTGTGTTATAATAATAAACAGCAAATGGCGTAGATTTCGAAAGAAAATACGCCATTTTTGTTTTTTCCTCTTAAAAAACGGGTATACCATTCAAGTTGAGGAACGCGTTTACCCACTTATACCTCCCTGTACACTCCAGAACAAGTACGCCAACGAAGAAATGAAAGCAAACAGGCTTTCCCACTATGAAAGGGGCAAATTGAATGAATTGGTACGAAAAATTAAATCAGTATTTCCCGGTAGAAGAAATGAAATCAAAAGAGCATATGGAGACTTTGCTGAAAGAAAAAGGTAATGTGTATCATAAAGACGAAGGGCCATACCATGTCTTGATGTATGCTGAATTCGAGAACTTTTCTTTTGTGGATTATCTATTTGTTTCAAAAGAATCACGCGGCATGGGTCTTGGCAAAAAGACTTTGCAAATGCTGAAAGACAAAAAGAAACCGATCATCCTTGAAGTGGAGCCGGTAAATTACGAAGATACGGATTCTGAAAAACGCCTCCGTTTCTATGCACGCGAAGGATTTGAACATGCATCATCAATTGGCTACTGCCGCCGCTCACTGGCAACGGGCGAGGAAAACTCAATGGAAATCCTGTATTGGGCTCCAAACGGCGAAAGCGAAGAAGAGATTTTTGAAGCGATGAAGAAAATGTACGAAGACATCCACACTTACAAAGACACTCATTTTTACGGCGAATCGTATGATGGGGTCAATAAAGTTTTGACTTTCGATGAGGGAAGCAAAGAAGACGTCTTGGAACCATTTTCAAACCCGATTTCGAAATAAGAAAAATCCACGCCTTCGCGTGGATTTTTTGTGTCTGCTTCTAAAATCCTTCTTCTTATATTTGACAGTCTTATCTGTATTTTCAACCTATATTATGCTACGATATTATCTATAAGAGAAGAGAGAGAAGGTGCCGGCACTTGGTAAACCCGTTATGGAGAAACAACGAAATTAGACAGCAAATGAAGGTAATTACGAAAGAAGCATCGCCGGATCTTGTTCTGACGAATGCAACCTATTTACATGGCATATTCAAAAAATGGATGACCGGAAATATCTGGATCAAGGATGACCGGATTGTTTACGCAGGACAAGAAATGCCGAACATCGGCAAAGACACGGAAGTTGCAGACATGACTGGCAAGTTTATTGTACCGGGATACATAGAACCTCATGTTCACCCTTACCAGCTGTATAATCCGCAGACATTTGCTGATTACGCCGCGCAAGGCGGAACCACGACGTTCCTGTCAGACAACCTGACTTTGTTTTTAGCATTGGAAAACGAGAAAGCGTTTTCATTGCTGGATGAACTGCGAAAGCTGCCATTTAATTATTATTGGTGGACCCGCTTTGATTCGCAAACAGAGATGAATAACGAGGACCATTTATTCACATCCAAGTCAGTCGGAGAATGGCTGGACCGTCCGGACGTTCTGTTAGGCGGCGAATTGACAGGCTGGCCGAAGCTGATGGCAGGCGATGATCAAATGCTGTACTGGATCCAGAAAGCGAAACTGGGCCTGAAAAAAATTGAAGGCCATTTCCCAGGAGCTTCTGAAAAGACTTTGGCACGCATGCGGCTCCTTGGAGCGGACGGGGACCACGAAGCGATGACGGTGGACGAAGTGGAAATGCGCCTGCTGCACGGCTACGGCGTGACGCTTCGCCATTCTTCCATCCGCCCGGATTTGCCGAGTTTGCTCAAAGGCATTGTCGAACGTGAGTTGAATGTATTCGATAAGCTGATGATGACAACGGATGGCTCTACTCCTGGTTTCCATCAGGACGGAGTCATGGATCTGTGCATCCAAATTGCACTGGATGCAGGAGTACCGCCGATTGATGCTTACATGATGGCGTCTTACAATGTAGCCCGTTACTACAATGTAACGAACTTGCATGGCTTGATTGCCACAGGGCGCATGGCGAACTTGAATATCCTGGATGATATTGAGAATCCAGTGCCGTCCGGCGTTATTTCAAAAGGCGTCTGGCTGAAGAAAAACGGTGAAAAAGTATATACGCTTCCAACGATCGACTGGTCGGTTATGCCGGACCTCGATATGAAATTTGACTTGACGGAAGACGATTTCCAGTTCTCCATGCCTTTCGGAATCGAAATGGTCAACGATGTGATTACCAAACCTTATTCAGTCAATGTCGACACCCACGACGGCAATTTGTCGAAGGCCCACGATGAAAGCTTTATGATGCTGGTTGACCGGCATGGGAAATGGCGCGTCAATACATTGATCAAAGGCTTTGCCGCAGGAGTCAGCGGATTTGCTTCTTCGTATACCAATACAGGGGACATCATCCTGATCGGAAAAAGCCGGCGGGATATGTGGGCTGCTTTTGAAGAACTGAAGCGCATCAAGGGAGGCATCGTCTTAATCGAAGACGGAGAAAATGTCTGCACGCTGCCGCTGCCAATAGGCGGAGGCATGTCCGATCTGCCGATGGAGCAATTGATCCCGCAGGAGGCGGCTTTGAAAGAAGCGCTGAAAGAGCGCGGCTATAAGCATGGCGACGCCGTTTATACGCTATTGTTCTTACAGGCCACCCATCTGCCTTATGTGCGCATTACGCAAAAAGGGATTTATGATGTCATGAACAAAAAAATCCTGTTCCCGGCATTTATGCGCTGAGGAATGGCTGCAGCTTTAGAATAGCCATATTATTTTTCTCTGCTTGGCTAAAGTGCTAAACTAGTGAAACAGGCTTCTAAATTAAATGTCTTATACCGGGCATGGAGAAGCGGGCTTCTTCATGCCTTTGACATGGGATGAGCCAGCTCAGGAAGAGGAAGGAAAGGACGGTGAAGCTGCATGCAGGTGGATAAAATCCGCGGACCGCAAACAGACCAATTGATCGAAGCAATCTTGGCGCTGAAAGACAAAGAAGAAGCTTATCGTTTTTTCGATGATCTTTGCACCATCAGTGAAATCCAATCGCTGTCGCAGCGTTTGGAAGTGGCGCATATGCTGAGAATGAAAAAAACATATGAAAAAATTAAGAATGAAACCGGTGCGAGTACAGCCACGATTTCACGTGTGCGCCGCTGCCTGAATTACGGCAATGACGGCTACGATGAAATGCTGGGGCGTCTGTATCCAGACGAAAAACCGTTTCAACTGCCAAAAGACTGAACAAAAGAGTTGCCGCAAATTTATTGCGGCAACTCTTTTGCAATGAATCCAGCAAAGCAGTGTAGAGCAGGATTCTGCTTCACGCTCTTTTTGAAAGGAGGGCTAGCCGACAAGTCGCGTGTAGACTTATCGGTTAAACCCGTTTTTTTGTTATAATAAAGTAATGAAAAAAGAACCAAGGTTAGGTGGATGATTGTGGACTTTCAAACATGGCGTCATGTCTTTAAATTAGATCCGGCGAAAGCCATTTCGGATGAACAGTTGGAACGAATTTGCGAATCTGGGACCGATGCCATCTTGATTGGCGGAAGCGATAATGTCACACTCGACAATGTCCTTGATTTAATGGCGCGGGTACGCCGCTACACAGTGCCCGTTGTACTGGAAGTCTCGGCAATTGAAGCGGTAACGCCCGGGTTTGACTTTTATTTCATTCCGACCGTTTTGAACAGCGACAATCCCTTATGGGTCAAAGGCCTTCACCACGAAGCCATCCGGGAATACGGAGATATTATGGACTGGGAAGAATTGATTCCGGAAGGGTATTGCATTTTAAATCCCGATTGCAAAGCGGCAAAGTTGACGCAGGCTAAAACCGATCTAACATTAGATGACGTGCTGGCATATGCGAGAATGGCGGAACATTTTTTCCGGCTGCCGATTTTTTATATGGAATACAGCGGTACATACGGAGATGCCGGCTGGGTCCGGGATGTCCGCCGCGTGCTGGACAATACCCGGTTGTTTTATGGAGGCGGCATCGATTCGCCGGAGAAGGCGAAAGAAATGGCCGCTCTTGCCGATACGATCGTCGTCGGCAACTTGATTTATGAAAATATCGAAAATGCGATGGCAACCGTACAGGCGGTTGCAGAAACGGATAACAAGTCGCTATAATAAAAAGAACAGATGTTCGAGGTGGTGCACAATGGAAATCATTACAAAGAATTTATTAAAAGGGATGAATCCCGAGCAAGAACAGGCGGTTAAAGCAACCGATGGCCCGTTGCTGATCATGGCCGGTGCAGGATCAGGGAAAACGCGCGTGCTGACGCATCGCATCGCGTATTTAGTTCTGGAGAAAGAAGTTTACCCTTCCAATATTTTGGCTATTACGTTTACGAACAAAGCCGCACGTGAAATGCGCAGCCGAATTGATGGGCTGCTCGGGCACGGAACGGGGGAACGCATGTGGGTTTCGACGTTCCACTCGATGTGCGTCCGCATTTTGCGCCGGGATATCGACCGGCTTGGCTTTTCCAAGAACTTCTCGATTTTGGATACGACCGACCAGTTGACCGTTATTAAGAATGTCTTGAAACAGCTTGATCTGGATCCGAAAAAATATGAACCCCGTACGATGCTGAATGCCATTTCTTCATCGAAAAACGAATGCATCAGCGCAACGGAATTTGCAGCGAATATGAATCCGCATAACCCGTATGAAAAAACGGTGGCAGATGTCTATGCCGCTTACGAAAAGCGATTGAAAAAGAACCAGTCGCTTGATTTTGACGATTTGATCATGACGACGCTGACGTTGTTCAACACGGTGCCGGAAGTATTGGAGTTTTATCAGAACAAATTCCATTATATCCACGTGGATGAATACCAGGATACGAACAATGCCCAGTACCAGCTCGTCCAGAAATTAGCGAGCAAATTCAAGAACATTTGCGTTGTCGGAGATTCCGATCAGTCGATTTATCGCTGGCGTGGAGCGGATATCACGAATATCCTATCGTTCGAAAAAGATTACCCGAATGCAAAAGTCATCATGTTGGAGCAGAACTACCGCTCGACCAAACGCATTTTGCAGGCAGCCAACGATGTCATCAAGAAAAATAAGAGCCGCTATCCGAAAGAATTGCGCACCGATAATGCGGATGGCCCGGCCATTACACTCCATAAAGCGGGAGATGAACGCCAGGAGGCGCAGTATGTGGTCCAGACCATCCAGAAGCTGATGCAAGAAGAAGGATACAAAACCTCGGACTTTGCGATTCTTTACCGCACCAATGCCCAGTCGCGGGTGCTGGAGGAAATGTTCGTCAAATCGAATATGTCGTATACGATTGTCGGCGGAACGAAGTTCTATGACCGCAAAGAGATCAAGGATTTGTTGGCTTATTTGCGCTTGATTGCCAATAACGATGACGACTTGTCGCTTGCCCGCATCATCAATGAACCGAAACGCGGCATCGGCGCCACTTCATTTGAACGCATGGCCCGTTTTGCCATCGATCAGGACCGCACGATCATGGATGCCTTGCAGGAAGCCGATTTTATGGGACTGACGGCAAAAACGGCACAGACGGCAATCGAATTCCGCAATATGATCAATGGCTTTACGCAAATGCAGGAATATTTGTCGGTGACGGAATTGGTTGAAGAAGTCTTGAAGAAATCGGGCTACAAACACATGCTGCAGATCGATAAAACCATTGAAGGCGAAAGCCGCCTGGAAAACTTGAACGAGTTCTTATCGGTTACCCAGGCATTTGAAAAGCAAAGCGACGACAAATCACTGGTCGCTTTCTTGACGGATTTGGCCTTGATTTCCGATATCGATTCCGTCGATGACGAAGAAGATGCGGACGGACCGATCATTTTGATGACCATGCACGCTGCAAAAGGGCTTGAATTCCCTGTTGTCTTCATCATCGGGCTCGAGGAAAACGTCTTCCCGCATTCGCGTTCAAACAACGACGACGACGAATTGGAAGAAGAACGCCGTTTGGCTTACGTCGGCATCACACGGGCTGAACAGCGCCTCTATTTGACGCATGCTTCGTCCCGGACCTTGTTCGGCAAGAGCAATTACAATATGCCTTCCCGTTTCATCAATGAAATATCGGAAGAGCTGATTGAACAATCAACACCGGTTCACCGTGCTGGGGCAGCGACCAGCTACAGACAGGTCCCACGACGGGCCGCTGTCAGCCGTCCAGCCTACGAGCCGTCCGGCGGCGACAAACTCGGATGGCGCTCAGGCGACCGCGCGAAACACAAAAAATGGGGCACAGGAACAGTGGTCAGCGTCAAAGGCGAAGGCGAACAAACTGAACTTGACATTGCCTTCCCAAGCCCAGTGGGCATCAAACGGCTATTGGCGAAATTTGCGCCGATCGAAAAAGAATAATCGGGAGGAAACCAAATGGACCGCATACAAGCAGAGCAACGCGTTACTGAGTTAAACGAACAACTTCGGGGATATGGCCACGCCTATTACGTGCTTGATAAACCGGCTGTTCCCGACTCTGTTTACGATCAATTGATGAATGAATTAATCGAACTCGAGACTTTGTATCCCGATTTGATTTTTCCCGATTCCCCGACTCAGCGGGTCGGAGGCACACCAATTTCCAACTTTGATAAAGTGACGCATGCTTTGCCGATGCTCAGTTTATCAAACGTATTCAATGAAGAAGACATCCGCGATTTTGACCGCCGCGTGCGAAGCGGCGCCGGGGACAATATTGAATATGTCTGTGAACTGAAAATCGACGGGCTTGCGGTATCCCTGATTTATGAGAATGGCCAATTTGTCCGGGGAGCGACCCGGGGAGACGGCCGTGTCGGGGAAGATATCACCGTCAACCTGCGTACAGTGCGCACCATTCCATTGAAACTGCGGAAGTCCGAATCCTTGGAAGTGCGCGGTGAAGTATTCATGCCGAAAAAATCATTCCACGCATTGAACGCGGAACGCGGGGAGCGCGGCGAGGAATTGTTTGCCAATCCCCGAAACGCCGCTGCCGGATCGCTGCGCCAACTGGATCCGAAAATCGCAGCGAGCCGGAATTTGGATGTCTTTATCTATGGCATCGGCGGAGACGCTGAATCGCACGGATTGAGCGAGCACGAAGAAACGCTGCAGTTTATCGAGGCGCTCGGTTTCAAAACGAATAACGAACGCCAAGTATGCCGAAGTGTGGAAGAAGTGCTGGCTTATATCGAGAAATGGACAGAGCAGCGTGCGGATTTGTCTTATGAAATTGATGGCATCGTCATCAAAGTAAACCGCTATTTGCAGCAGCAAGAACTCGGGTTTACAGCGAAAAGCCCGAAATGGGCAACCGCTTATAAATTCCCCGCAGAAGAAGTAATGACCACGGTCCGCGACATTGAACTCAGCGTCGGGCGCACAGGCGTCGTGACGCCGACTGCCATACTTGATCCCGTGTCAGTAGCGGGCACAACCGTTCAGCGCGCTTCGCTTCACAATGAAGACTTGATCCGCGAAAAAGACATTCGCATCGGCGACAAAGTCATCATCCGGAAAGCCGGAGATATCATTCCGGAAGTCGTGTCTGCACTGGTCGAACAGCGGACGGGAGACGAACTGCCATTTGAAATGCCGGAGAATTGCCCGGCCTGCGGAAGCGAATTGATCCGCATCGAAGGAGAAGTGGCGCTTCGCTGCGTCAATCCGCAATGCCCGGCCCAAATTACCGAAGGTTTGATCCATTTTGTTTCGCGCAATGCGATGAATATCGAAGGGCTCGGAGAAAAAGTGATCGAGCAGCTATACCGGGAAGGCTTGATTGCCGATATTTCGGATATCTACAAACTGACGAAAGAGCAATTGCTGAATCTGGACCGGATGGGGGAAAAATCCGCCTCCAATTTGATAGCGGCAATTGATGCTTCGCGCAGCAATTCGATGGAGCGCTTATTGTTCGGCCTTGGCATCCGCCACGTTGGCGAACGGGGCGCCCGGATTTTATCCGAGCATTTCGGCAGCATAGAGAAATTGATGACTGCCACTTTTGATGAACTCATCAATATCCATGAAATCGGCGGGAAAATGGCTGATTCGATTGTGGCGTATTTTGAAACAGAAGAAGTTCAGCAATTGATGCAACGTTTAGCGGAAGCAAACGTCAATTTAACTTATACAGGGACACGCGTTCGAGTTGAAGAAGGCGCAAATGCCTTTGCCGGCAAGAAAATCGTTTTGACCGGAAAACTTGAAAAACTGACGCGCGGCGAAGCACAGTCCCAAATTGAAGCGCTGGGCGGAAAAGTATCCGGCAGTGTCAGCAAGAAAACGGATCTGGTCATCGCTGGCGAAGAAGCCGGTTCAAAACTGGCGAAGGCGTTGGAACTGAAAGTAGACGTTTGGAACGAAGAACGTCTCATTGAAGAATTGAGTAAATGAGGAGATTTGGAACATGAAACGCTTATGGTGGATTCCGGTCAGCTTATTGCTGCTTTCGGGATGTGTGCCTTCTGATTCGGATGAAACGGAAGTGCTCAAGACAGAAGAAGAAGCAGCAGAAACGGCGATCATTCCGAGCATGCAGCTGGATGACCGGTATTACCGGACCTTGCTGCCGTATAAACAAAGTGCCACGAGAGGCAAAATCGTTAACCGGCTGAATTCCCGCTACGATATCAAAGAAGCGGAAAATGGGCTATTGAGATTGTCGCAGAACCAATTTTCACCGGATGACTATTATTTTCAGGAAGGCCAGAAGCTAACGGATGAAGATGCGAATGCATGGCTTTCACGTGCAAGCAAAGACAATCCCTTAGGATTGAATCCGGCCGATCCGCGTTCAGAAGCGCAGAAAAAAGCGGGGGAACGCCCGCCGGCTGAAATCCTGGCTCATATTGTCGAACAAAATTATTTGGTGAAAACGAATGAGGAAACGATTCGCTTAGGCGGTGTTTCAATCGGCTTGGCCTTGAACTCGACTTATTACAATTCGGTCAATGAAATTGCCTATGAAGAAGCCATTCCCCAAGCACAGATCGAAAAAGAAGGGGTGCGCCTCGCCAACGAAATCGTGAAACGCCTACGTGAAAAAGAAGGAATGGCGAAAGTGCCCATCACCGTAGGGCTATATAAGCAAAACAGCCGCGGAGCCATTACGCCAGGAACTTATTTTTCTTACGGTGTGGCGCCGGGCGGACAAGGGAAAGTTGCGAATTGGACTCCAGTCAACGAGGAATACGTCGTATTTCCAACGTCAGGTGCTGAAGAAAAATACCGGGAAGTGGATACGACCTTCCGCAACTTTAAAATGGATGTCGAAGAATATTTCTCAAACTTCACAAGCGTCATTGGAACAGGCTTCTACCAGGAAAACCAATTGCGCAAAATGCAAGTGGATATTCCCATCCAGTTTTATGGCTCGGCTGAATTGATCGGATTCAGCCAATATTTGACCGGTCTTGTGCTGGAACATTTCCCTGAAAACCTGGAAGTGGAAATCAGTGTCACTTCCACGAATGGTCCCGAAGCGCTGATTTTACGGAAAGCCGATCAAAAAGAACCGGTTGTTCACATTTATGAATAATTTGCAGGGGAATAGGGGGAGCCATGCCGGCTGTCCCTATTCATTTTTTCTGTCCAGACTCCAGCGACCAGATTCTCGGGGTCATAAGTCAACCCGGCTGTGCGGCAGAAGATACGCCGCTTCGCCGATTTGTCTTATGCCCGTCGAATCTAGGCAGTCGCTTTCGCTTTTCATGGAAAAATGCTATGATATTACGTATGTTTACTGAATCCGGAGGTGTAGAGAAATGGCGAAAATGACAAAAGAAGAAGTAATTGAAGTGGCCCATTTGGCGCGCTTGGCGATCACTGATGAAGAAGCTGTGCATTTTGCAGATCAGCTGGAAGCAATCACAAACGCAATGGAATTGCTGAATGAGCTGGACACTGAGAATGTGGAACCGACGACGCACGTACTTCCAATGGTCAATGTACTGCGTGAAGATAAATCAATCCCGGGACTGGACCGTGAATTGGTGCTGAAAAACGTAAAAGAACATGAAGCGGGGCAAATTAAAGTTCCGACGATTCTTGACTGATAAGGAGGAGAGCAAAAAGATGGCATTAGCAGATAAAACGGCAGCTGAGCTGCAAAAGTTGATACATACAAAGGAAATGACCATTTCTGAAATGGCAGAGCAGGCGTTTGAACGCATTGAAGAGCTTGATTCGAAAGTTGATGCTTTCTTGGCTATCGACAAAGAAGGTGCTTTGAAGCAAGCTGCACAATTGGAAGACACGCCTCTTGATGAGCGTGGGCCGTTATTCGGTTTGCCGATTGGCGTAAAAGACAATATCGTCACAGAAGGCATTGAAACCACGGCTTCAAGCCGGATTCTTGAAGGCTTTAACCCGATTTACGATGCAACCGTAGTGGAAAAGCTGAAGAAGGACGGAATGGTCATTGTCGGCAAATTGAACATGGATGAATTTGCGATGGGGTCTTCCAATGAGAACTCGTATTACAAAAATACAAAAAACCCTTGGAACCTTGAAACTGTGCCAGGCGGATCTTCAGGCGGATCTGCAGCAGCTGTAGCTGCTGGAGAAGTGCCGTTTACGCTTGGATCAGATACCGGTGGATCTATTCGGCAGCCCGCGGCATTTTGCGGCGTGGTGGGCATGAAGCCAACATACGGCCGTGTTTCCCGTTTTGGATTGATTGCTTATGCTTCGTCTTTGGACCAAATTGGGCCAATCACCCGTACGGTTAAAGACAATGCCTTGTTATTGAATACAATCGCTGGACACGACGAAAAAGATTCAACTTCTGCAAACGTCGAAGTGCCGGATTTTGCTGCTGCGTTGACGGGCGACATCCAAGGGCTTCGCATCGGCGTTCCAAAAGAATATTTCGCAGAAGGCGTCGGCGAAGCTGCCAAACAGGCAGTCCGCGACGCATTGAAAGTGCTTGAAGAAAAAGGCGCAACATGGGAAGAAATTTCCTTGCCGCATTCGAAATATGCTCTTTCGACGTATTACTTGATCGCTTCTTCTGAAGCTTCTTCAAACTTGTCGCGTTTTGACGGAATCCGATACGGATACCGCACCCAAAAAGCGGGCAATTTGCTTGAGTTTTATATGAATACACGTTCTGAAGGCTTTGGCGATGAAGTCAAGCGCCGCATTATGCTTGGGACATATGCACTTAGCTCCGGCTACTACGACGCGTATTACAAAAAAGCACAAAAAGTGCGCACATTGATCAAACAGGATTTCGATAAAGCGTTTGAACAATACGATGTCATCATCGGGCCAACAACGCCGACGCCAGCATTTAAAATCGGCGAAAAAATCGACGATCCACTAACGATGTATGCGAATGATATTTTGACGATTCCTGTCAACTTGGCAGGGGTTCCGGCGATTTCGGTTCCTTGCGGTTTTGACAATGGCTTGCCGCTTGGCTTGCAAATCATCGGGAAATATTTTGATGAAGAAACGGTTTACCGCGTTGCTGATGTTTTCGAGCAGGCAACTGATTTCCATAAAAAAACTCCTCAAGTTTGGGAGGGAGCTGTACAATGAATTTTGAAACAATCATCGGCCTCGAAGTACACGTCGAGCTAAAAACAGAATCGAAAATGTTCTCTCCTGCACCAGCTCATTTCGGTGCAGAACCGAATACCAATACAAACGTGATCGACCTTGGCTACCCAGGCGTTTTGCCGGTAGTCAACAAAACTGCAGTGGATTGGGCGATGAAAGCGGCGCTTGCATTAAACTGCCAAATCAACCGCCACACGAAATTCGACCGCAAAAACTATTTCTATCCGGACAACCCGAAAGCTTATCAGATTTCCCAGTTTGATGAGCCGATCGGTGAACACGGCTGGATCGAAATTGAAGTAAAAGGCGAGAAAAAACGCATCGGCATTACGCGCCTCCATATGGAAGAAGATGCCGGGAAGCTGACGCATACCGGCAATGGCCATTCACTTGTAGACCTGAACCGCCAAGGCACGCCGCTGATTGAAATCGTTTCAGAGCCGGATATCCGCACGCCGGAAGAAGCTTATGCTTACTTGGAAAAAATCAAAGCGATCATCCAGTACACAGGCGTTTCTGATGTGCGCATGGAAGAAGGTTCGCTTCGCTGCGACGCCAACATTTCACTTCGTCCATACGGGCAAGAGGAATTCGGAACAAAGACAGAATTGAAGAACTTGAATTCATTCAACTTTGTGCGCAAAGGAATTGAGCACGAACAAGTCCGCCAGGAGCAAGTGTTGCTTTCAGGCGGCATCATCGAGCAGGAAACCCGCCGCTACGATGAATCGACAGGGAAAACCCTTTTGATGCGTGTGAAAGAAGGGTCGGACGATTACCGTTACTTCCCGGAACCGGATCTTGTCGATATCGTCATTGACGATGCTTGGCTGGAACGCGTACGTGCAGAAATTCCGGAACTTCCGGATGCCCGCAAAGCGCGCTACGTTTCTGAACTTGGCTTGTCATCATACGATGCAATGGTCCTGACGCTGGCGAAACCGATTTCGGACTTCTTTGAAGCGACAGTTGCAGCCGGCGCTGATTCAAAACTTGCGTCAAACTGGCTGATGGGTGAAGTTTCCGCTTACTTGAATGCCGAGCAAAAGGAATTGAGCGATACCCAATTGACTCCTGAAGGTTTGGCAGGCATGATCAAGCTGATTACAGATGGAACGATTTCTTCGAAAATCGCCAAAAAAGTCTTTAAAGAATTGATCGAAAAAGGCGGAGACGCGAACGACATCGTCAAAGCAAAAGGGCTTGTCCAAATTTCGGACGAAGGCACATTGCGTGAATTTGTTACAGCCGCTTTGGACAACAACCCGCAATCGATCGAAGACTTCAAAAACGGCAAAGACCGTGCAATCGGCTTCTTGGTCGGCCAAATTATGAAGCAGACAAAAGGGCAGGCAAACCCGCCATTGCTCAATAAAATCCTGCTTGAAGAAATTGCAAAACGATAAGATGATGAGATGGCCCTTTCACGGGCCATCTTTTTAATGTCTTCATATTAACGGTCTAAAGCTTAAAATAGGTTGAAGCTTCCACTTACTACAAGTAAACTAAGGATAAAGAGAAACTTCACCTGAAACACTGAACCATGTGAAGTTGATTCATTTGAGTTTTTACTGTGTGTGAGAAGGGTAATCTACTGGGTATGAAAGCAGGATAAAGGAGAAGTGATCTTATTATGTCAACGGAACAGCAGTATTTTGAAAATGCGATTACGTTAGAGAGCTATATGGCTCAAATGGAGTCGAACCAGGAAAAATCTTATTCCATCTACGAGAAATTCGAACTGCCGGAAGATCCGGAATTCATCAGCTTGTTAAAAGAAAAGCAGCCGCATGTTTTGGTCATTACAGAAGATTGGTGCGGCGATGCGATGATGAACAATGCGGTGTTGCGGAAAATTACAGAAGCGGCGGATGTAAAAGTGCGCTGTGTATACCGCGATCAGAATTTGGAATTGATGGACCAGTATTTGACGAACGGCGGCCGCTCCATACCGAAATACATTATCCTTTCAAAAGAAGGCGAAGTGTTGGGGGACTGGGGACCGCGTGCACCAAAAGTCCAGGAGTTCGTGATGGAAAAAAGATCGGTTCTTCCTGAAAAAGACGATCCTCAATTTGATTTGAATTTAAAAACAGTAATCGGTGAAATATCCGATGGCTTTACTTGGAACAGTGATTTTTGGCAAGCGGTTTATGAAGACTTGCGCAAGACTTTTTTTGACGTACTGAAGTAAGAATGGGGATGGCCGGCTCGATGCCGGCTTTTTCTTAGCGAGAAGAAAACGGAAATTTTTAAGGGCGAAGACTGGGCAGATTGCAAAGTTCTATGTTCAGCCGCCGGCGTTTTCTTGATGGCAACTTCCTGCTGACTAAAGGAGTCTTATTCTATAGAACGTTGAGAAAGGCTGAATAGGGTATGAAACGAGCACGAATCATTTACAATCCGACTTCCGGACGCGAATTGTTCCGCAAACACCTTCCGGAAGTGCTTGAAAAAATGGAGAAAGCGGGATACGAAACATCCTGCCACGCCACTACGGGCGAAGGTGATGCCACGGTAGCCGCCTCCATTGCAGTAAATAGAAACTATGACTTGATTGTTGCAGTTGGCGGAGACGGAACCTTGAACGAAGTGGTTGCAGGGGTATCCCAATTTGAAAAACGGCCGAAAATTGGTTTGATTCCCATGGGGACGACAAATGATTTTGCACGTGCCGTCCACATTCCCCGGGATATCAATAAAGCTGTTGATATCATTATTCAGGGCAAATCGATCCCCGTCGATGTCGGCATGATGAATGAACGTTATTTCATCAATATTGCCGGAGGCGGCAGATTGACCGAACTTACGTATGAAGTGCCAAGCAAATTGAAGACGGTGCTTGGGCAGTTGGCCTATTATTTAAAAGGCATCGAAATGCTGCCGTCCATCCGTGCCTCCAATGTCCGGATTGAATACGACGGCCAAGTTTTTGACGACAAGGCCATGTTGTTTTTAATCGGGCTGACGAATTCCGTTGGCGGATTTGAAAAGCTGGCGCCTGATGCCAGCATCAATGACGGGAAATTCACCTTGTTGATTTTAAAAGAATTGAACATGGCGGAGTTTATCCGGGTGGCGTCTTTGGCCTTGCGCGGAGAACATTTATCCGATCCCCATGTCATCTATGCAAAAGCCAGCAAAATTTCCGTATCTTCCAATGAACGGGTTCTTTTAAATCTGGACGGGGAATATGGCGGATTGCTGCCGGCCACATTTGTGAACCATGCACGCCATATCGAAGTAATGGTTCCGATCTCTTCAATTGAAGAACAAGACCAAGAATAAGAGTGGAACTTCCATAAGCAAAAGGCCAGATCGGGATCGATTTGGTCTTTTCGCATCTTTATTTTTTCTTTTAACAAAGGAGGCTCGGTGAGATGAATTATTTTGTGGTCGGTGATGTACACGGCTGTTATCACACGTTCAGCCAGTTGATTGCCCGCGAATGGGACAAAGAAAATGAAGTGCTGGTCCAAGTAGGGGATTTGATAGACAGGGGAAACCACGCGCCTGAAGTAGTGGCTATAGCGAGGCAAATGAATGCGGAGTGGCCTGAGCAAGCCATTTTCTTGAAAGGCAACCACGAACTCGAAATGGAAGAGCATGTTTTCCATGGTCCGAACCCGAATTGGCTAAGGCAGGGCGGAGCAGAAACACTCGCCCAGTACGAACAGGCGGATCGTGATTTTGAGTCGGACATGGAGTGGCTGAGAAGCCGGCCTTTATTCTTTGAAACCGACGGATTGTTTGTCAGCCATGCAGGGATTTCTCTGCGTGCAGAAAATCCTCTGGTTGAACGGGATGTGTACGGCATTCTGTGGAACCGCAGCCCGTTGAAGAATATCGGCAAACTTCAAATCATCGGCCACACACCGCGTAAAGAACCGCTGTACGAGGAGCAAAGCCATGCGTGGAATATTGATACAGGCGCTGTATACAATGGGTATTTAACTGGAGTGAAAGTGAAGCCGAATGGAGAAATTATCGGATTTGTGAATGAAAAAACAGATCTTCGGGATATTTGAGTGAAGACCTTTCTACTATAAGTAAAGACAAAAAAACCATGGATGAAAATCCATGGTTTTTTTCAGACTGTAGACAAAGGCTAGATGAAATGTATAGCAATGCATAAAATCAACCGGACCGGCCACTTCGCTTTCCGTGGGCTCAGCTTCAGCCTCCTCGTCACTAACGTTCCTGCGGGGTCTTCAGCTTTCGCTGGTCCCACAGGAGTCTCCGTGGCCGGACCGGTTGGGAGTGTCACTTTCATTTGAAAGCGAACGATCATCCGATTGACTCTCCACCATCTGATTGTAGAAGAAAAGCGATACCTCCGGGTAGCCTCCACGCTAAGAATCCAAAGTGGAAGCCGGCGACTCCAGCGGGGCAGCGTAGCGACGAAGTGCCGAACTAACTCGGGACGCTAGTTCCGAGTTAGTTCGGCGCAAGCCCGCGGACCGCGTCCGGCTGTAACGGAGGATCCGGGATTTTCTCTCCAATCGGATATTGATTCAGCTATCATGTGTGAAAATTCTTTTGTCTACAAGCTCAAAAAAACCATGGATAAAAATCCATGGTTTTTTTGCTTACTTCCATATGAATCGCTTATTCCATCAATTCAAGCGCAGCATCCTGGTCAGCAGCGAGTTTCGGGCAATGGGCTACCGGCTCCCAGTGGAACATGAATGTCCGCCCGTTGTCCTGTCCATCGCTGACAATTGTGTGTTCCCAGTAATCGACACGCTCGCCTGTGTATTCAAAGTGGAAGATGTTTCGTTCATATACTTTATCTTCTTGCTGGTCCGGATAATAATTGTATTTGTGTACCTTGCCCACAAATTCCAGTACTGCACGCGGCAAGCCAGTTTCTTCCTGCACTTCCCGGTACAGGGCATCGATCAGCATTTCGCCTTCTTCGATAGTTCCTCCGGGGACTTGAAGACCTGCTTCCGGTTCTCCTTGGTGTTCGAATACCAATAATTCTTTCTGGTCTTCGGGACCTCTTGTAATATAAGCAAATACTTTCCGTCTTGTTCTCATGCTGCATCATCCTTTTTTATTGTTCTTAACAGAATACTAAATATTTAGAAATATTTCAATTGCTTGACCCTTTTTTGTTGTCACAAGTTATTCAAAGCTCCTTTAATTATTGCCTTTTTACAGGGTTTATAAACCAAGAAAGAAGGAGAGATAAGGTACAATAGGGGTGTAGAGACGAGTACGGGAAATAAGGGAATTTGAAAGGAGAATAAATTGATGGGATTTGAAGATACAGCGCTATTGAGTCGAATATTGACGTTAATGACGCTTTCATTCCATATTCTTTATGCAACGGTAGGTGTAGGCGTTCCACTAATGATCATGATTGCCCAGTGGGTAGGGATTAAGAAAAACGATGACCACTACATCCTTTTGGCAAGACGCTGGGCACGAGGTTTCGTTATTACGGTCGCTGTCGGGGTCGTAACCGGAACAGCCATCGGGCTGCAATTATCCTTGTTGTGGCCGAATTTTATGCAATTGGCGGGTAACGTGATTGCCTTGCCGTTGTTTATGGAAGTTTTCGCCTTTTTCTTTGAAGCGATTTTCCTTGGCATTTATTTATACACATGGGACCGGTTTGAAGACCAGCGCAAGCATTTATTGCTGCTGATTCCGGTAGCGCTTGGCGCAGCCGCATCTTCGCTGTTCATCACAGTGGTTAATGCATTTATGAACTCACCGCAAGGGTTTGAAGTATTGAACGGTGAACTGGTCAATGTCAGCCCGCTGCTTGCGATGCTGAGCCCGGCGATGCCGACGAAAGTGGCGCACGTGATGGCAACTGCGTTTATGACATCCGCATTTTTGCTGGCATCAATTGCGGCATTCCGGATGATCCGCGGTTCCAATCATATCTATCACAAAAAAGCGTTGTTCTTAACAATGAAATTAGGATTGGTGTTCTCGATTGCGACGGCATTGATCGGTGACTTCTCCGGTAAATACCTGGCAGAATACCAGCCGGAAAAATTGGCGGCTGCCGAATGGCATTTTGAAACAGAAGAAGGGGCAGGTCTAGTCATGTTCGGGATATTGGACGGCGAAGAAGTGAAATACGCCATCAAAGTTCCGTACGCGCTTAGCATTCTGGCGCACAGCCTTCCAAATGCAGAAGTTACCGGCCTTAATGAGTTTCCAAAAGATGAAATACCTCCGCTTTGGATCCATTATTTGTTTGATACGATGGTGACCATCGGCATGTGGCTGGCGTTCTTCTCCTTTGTTTACGTCGCTGCTGCATGGCGCGGCTGGTCATTCATCAAAGCGAAATGGTTCCGTTGGCTGATTGTAGCAGGCGGCCCGTTGGCGCTCATCGCTATCGAAGCCGGCTGGTGGTTTACGGAAGTCGGGCGGCAGCCATGGATTCTGCGCGGCTACATGAAGACTTCAGAGGCAGCTACAACAAGCGGGCAAGTCGATTTGATGATTATTTTGTTCGCTGGCCTTTACTTTATTCTCGGGGCCGGAACGATTGTGGTCTTATCACGGATGTACAAACGCAATCCGGTTGAAAAAGAATTGGCAGACCGTGAAGCTCAAAAAGGCGGTGAACAGGAATGACTTTGACACTTGAAATAATCGGAATCTCCGTCTTGTGGCTATTCCTGTTCTTGTACGTCATCGTGGCGTCAATTGACTTTGGCGCCGGGTTCTTTAACGCCTATAGTGCATTTACAAACAAACAGCATATCTTAACGAATATCATCCAACGGTATTTGTCGCCGGTATGGGAAGTGACGAACGTCTTTTTCGTCTTCTTCTTTGTCGGCATCATCGGATTTTTCCCGCAGACGGCGTATTATTACGGCACGGCGCTCCTCGTGCCGGCGAGCATCGCACTTGTTCTGCTGTCCATTCGCGGGTCCTATTACGCGTTTGCGACGTATGGAGCAAAAATCAACCATAGAGGGTATATCTTCATGTACGGCTTGTCGGGGCTTTTGCTCCCGGCTTCCTTGTCTCCTGTACTGGCCATGTCTGAAGGCGGCTTTATCAAAATGGCAAACGACAAGCCGTACTTGGATTACTGGGCGCTGTTTACAAGCCCGTTAACATGGAGCATCGTCGTGTTGAGTTTGGCAGCGGTTCTTTACATTTCTGCCGTATTCCTGACTTGGTATGCAGATAAAGCCGGCGACGCTAAAGCCACGGATTTGATGCGCAAATATGCGCTGATCTGGGCAGGTCCGGCCATCGTTACCGCTACGGGCATCATTTTTGAGCTGCGTGGCCATAATGCGGAACATTATGCGCGCCTTCTTGATTTGTGGTGGGTATTCGGGATTTCGTTCCTGTTGTTCGTCGGCACCGTCTACTTGATCTGGAAACGCCGGAATTACGGCTGGGCATTCATTTTGCTTATCGGCCAATTCTTTACAGCGTTTTTCGCATACGGCTTCTCGCATTATCCGTATTTGCTGTATCCGTATTTGACGATTTATGACAGTTTTACAAACGAATCGATGGCGATTGCCTTGATCATTGCATTTATTGCAGGGCTTGGCCTGCTGTTGCCATCACTGTATCTGTTGTTCCGTTTGTTCTTGTTTGATAAAGACTACGTTAAAGGGAAATCGGATTACCACGCATAAGGAGGAAACAGGAATGCAAGATTTCTTTATATTTTATGCACCGTTTTTAGTGTTGATCGGATCCATTGTGTTTGGTTTCTGGATTTCCCTGAAAGACGGAGCGGCATCAAAAGAAGACAAATAATCAGCGTGGGCAGGGAAAATCCTGTCCACGTTTTTTAATGCTGTAATTGTCAGTGAAAAATGCCTTTGACTGCATTTGATCCATCATTTGCGTATCGAATCTAAACGGTCACTTTCGCTTTTCTTGTCCAGCTGCAGTGACCAGATTCTCGGGTCATAAGCCGATCTGGCTGTGCGGCTGAAGAGATGCCGCTTCGCCAGTTCGTCTTATGCCTATCGAATCTAAACGGTCACTTTCGCTTTTCTTTTGTGGTACAATGGTGAAATGTGAAATGGAGTGAACGAATTGAAACCAGTACAAAAAAATGACCGATTGCTTGTTCATGTGGAAGATTTGACGCATGACGGAGCGGGCGTTGCCAAAGTCGACGGCTATCCGCTTTTTATCCAGGGTGCTTTGCCAGGGGAAGATGTCCAGGTCCATGTGTTGAAAACTTTAAAGTCTTATGGCTTTGCAAAATTGATCCAAATCGAGCAGGCTTCGCCGTTCCGTGTAACGGCGCCATGCCCGGTATTTGATACATGCGGCGGCTGCCAGGTGCAGCATTTGTCCTATGAAGGACAGATGACGTTCAAGCAGAAATTGGTCCGCGACGCCATCACGCGCATCGGCAAATTGCCGGACGTGCCGGTGCATCCAGTCAAAGGCATGGAACATCCGTGGCGCTACCGCAATAAATCCCAGATTCCTTTTGGCACAGACAACGGGCGCGTTGTGGCGGGCTTTTACCAGACGCGTTCGCACAATATTGCGGATACCGATATTTGCCTGATCCAGACACCGGAAGCCGATACCATTATGACCGGCTTGAAAAACAGCCTTCATGGAATGGGCATCGAGCCATATGAGGAAGAAAAGCACCGCGGCATGCTTCGCCACGTCGTGGTCCGCAAAGGGCGCGCAACCGGTGAAATCATGGTGGTGTTAGTCACCAAGAAAAAGAAATTCCCACAAAGAGACCAGGCTGTCGAATTGATCCGGTCGCTTGTTCCTGAAGTGGCGTCCATTGTCCAGAACGTCAACGGAGAAAAAACCAATGTCATTTTCGGCAATGAAACACTGACGCTTTGGGGCAAAGACGTTATTGAAGACCGCATCGGTGATGTGCGTTTTGAAATTTCCGCCCGCTCGTTTTACCAAGTCAATCCGGAACAGACGGAAGTGCTGTACGGACAGGCATTGGAATACGCGCAATTGACTGGAGATGAAACCGTAATTGACGCGTATTGCGGCATCGGGACCATCTCGTTGTTTTTAGCAGAACGCGCTAAATTTGTCATGGGTGTTGAAATCGTGCCTCAGGCAATTGAAGACGCCAAACGCAATGCGGCTCTGAACGGTTTTTCGAATACGTTATTTGAAGCGGGTCCTGCAGAACAAGTGATTCCGCGCTGGTATAAAGAAGGCAAAACGGCCGATGTGCTGATGGTCGATCCGCCGCGCAAAGGCTGTGACGAGCAGCTGCTGCAGACGATTTTGAAGCAGCGCCCCAAACGGGTCGTTTACGTTTCCTGCAACCCGGCAACACTGGCACGCGACTTGCGCATCCTGGAAGACGGCGGCTACCGCACACAGGAAGTGCAGCCGGTCGATATGTTCCCGCAGTCTACGCATTGCGAAGCAGTGGCGTGGCTGGAATTGGCTGAATAACAATTATCGAAACGCTTTTTATAGATGAATCATAAATGACAATGAATTGAATACGGATTGATTCAAAAGTAGACTGTTTAAAAGTGCCGGCTTGTACTTTTAAAGCAGCTGCTTTTGTTTTCAAATGAAAGGATATGTAGTGCAATGAAAGAAAATTTTTGGCAAGACTTGCCGAAGCCATTTTTCGTGCTTGCTCCCATGGAAGACGTGACGGATGTGGTATTCCGCCATGTCGTCAGCGCAGCAGGACGGCCGGATGTGTTTTTCACGGAGTTTACAAATACAGAAAGCTATTGCCATCCGGAAGGGCAGAAAAGTGTACGCGGACGTTTGATGTTTACGGAAGATGAGCAGCCGATGGTTGCCCATATTTGGGGAGACAAGCCCGAGAACTTCCGCCAAATGAGCATTGGCATGGCAGAACTGGGCTTTAAAGGAATTGACCTGAATATGGGCTGCCCGGTTCCAAATGTCGCGACCAGAGGAAAAGGCAGCGGCCTGATCCTGCGCCCGGATGTGGCGGCAGAAATCATCCAGGCCGCAAAAGCAGGCGGGCTTCCGGTCAGTGTAAAAACAAGACTGGGTTATTCCGAAATAGAGGAATGGCGGGAATGGCTGACGCATATTTTGAAACAGGATATTGCCAACCTGTCGATCCATTTGCGCACCCGAAAAGAAATGAGCCAGGCCGATGCACACTGGGAGCTGATTCCGGAAATCAAAGAATTGCGTGACCGCATCGCACCGGATACGCTGCTCACCATTAACGGAGACATCCTGGACCGGGAAATGGGAATGAAACTTGTGGAGCAGTACGGAGTGGACGGCGTCATGATCGGACGCGGGATTTTCAAAAATCCGTTCGCTTTTGAAAAAGAGCCGCAAGAACACAGCAGCGAGGAATACCTGAATCTTCTGCGCCTGCATCTGGATCTGCATGATCAATACATTGAAGAAGTGCCCCGTTCCGTAACGGCGCTTCATCGATTCTTTAAAATATATGTCAAAGGCTTCCGGGGAGCGGGCGAATTGAGAAATCAATTAATGAACACCAAATCTACCGAGGAAGTGCGTGCACTGCTCGAAAATTTCGAGTTGAATGATGTACAGCAAAACGACATTGTTTTGAAAAATTAAAGAGTGCTAGGCTGAGCCTGATGTCCCTGGAGGGCGTCAGGCTTCAGACTGTAGACAAAGCCTAGATGAGATGTATAGCGTGCATAAAACCAACCGGACCGGCCACTTCGCTTTCCGTGGGTTCAGCTTCAGCCTCCTCGCCTCTTTGAAAACCCGCTGCTCCTGTTTCTGCATCGCTTCGCTAGCTTCGAAACATGAAAGAGCGTTGCATCGCTGCGCTAGCTTCGTCGCAAAGACATGGCCTCACTAGCTTCGGCCGATGTCTTGCCTGCGGGGTCTTCAGCTTTCGTCGCTCCGTCGCGTTGCTCCTTCACTGCTCCCACAGGAGTCTTCGTGGCCGAACCGGTTGGAGCTTCTCTTTGATTCATTAGTGAATATGAATTGAATCCAATTTCAAGTTTCAACAAACATCTTTATGAGGAAAAGCGACGCCTCTTAATAGCCATCATGTTAGGGATCCGGAGTGAAAGCCGGCGACTCCAGCGGGATAGTGAAGTGCCGAAATCCACTCGGGACGTCAGTTCCGAGTTAGTTCGGTGCGAGCCCGCGGAATGCGTCCGGCTGAAACGGAGGATCCGGGATGTCCAGGTGTATGTTAACTCATCTCTCAAGTATAAAAAATCTTTAGTCTAGAAGCTTAAGCCTGATGTCCCTTAAGGACGTCAGGCTTTTTTGTTTTCATAAAGCCGCTTTTTTCTGAAAAATGGCAAATGCCAGCAGGAAGAAAGTGTATACTAAAGGAAAAATGAATTTTCTGTCAAAAAAAGAAAGGGACGGGAAACAGATGATCATTTTAAAAAAACTGTACTTTAAAGCGACGACCCTTTCTTGGGTGATTTTGACATCGTGTACAGCGGTATTGATTTTGCTGAGTACATTGCTGCTGCCGCTTATTGAGCCGCAAACCTTTGGGGGGAACTTTGACGCGCTCTGGTTTACGATGACCACGATGCTGACAGTAGGTTACGGCGACCTTTTTCCAGTAACGGCGCTTGGCAGAATCTATACAATCGTTTTTCTCTACATTGTCGGCATCGGGTTGTTTGCGACATTTATCGGAAAAGCGATTGACAGCATTACGCTTTACAGAAGACAAAAAGAAAGCGGTGGTTTGGTGTACGAGGGGAAAAACCATATTGTCATCATTGATTGGTCGCATAAAGCGGAAAACGCCATCAAGGAAATTTTAGCAAGAGATCCAAAAGTCGAGATTGTGATCATCGATACCATCGACAAAGCGAAAGAAGTCCATGAACGCATTCATTTTATTAAAGGCAGAGCGACCGACGGAGAAGTGTTGAACAAAGCCAATGTGAAACAGGCAGATGCTTTGCTGATTTTCTCCGATGATAAAATCGAAGACCAGGTTCTGGCAGACGGAAAATCCTTGATGATTGCCTGTGCTGTAGAACGCATTTCACCTGAAGTGCATACGACAGTTGAGGTGGAGCGGGAAGAGCATATTCCGAATTTCTCGCACGTAAAAGTGGACAACTTTATTCTTTCAAATGCGACGATTGCGAAATTGGCTGTAGATTCGATTTTAAAGTGAATTAGTGGTTTTTTAGGTTTCATAAAAACACATTAGTGGTAAAGAAAAGGGAGACTTCAACAAGGAGAGAACGAACCCAATGGACCAAATACCCGAATCCAAATTCGAAGATAAACGATCAACCATCATTGAGCAATTGGTCGAGCAGAATGTCTTTAAAATCGACGGCAGACAGCTATATGAATTGTCTTTGTATGAATTGATGAAAACATATACAGAAGAAGCGTAAGCCGGAGCCCTCCGGCTTTTTTCAATACAAAAAATTGGATAGGCACTGATCAATAGAAGAATGGGAGGAAACGGCATGCATCATAAAAAAATGGAGGAATTCCGCAAGGACCGTTTAGATGAAATGTCCATTTCCGAACTGCAGCAGGAAATGCGGAACGGAACATTGACGTCAGAAGAACTGGTCCTGATGTACAAAGAGAATATTTCGCGGCGCGACAAAAATACCGCGGCCATACTTGAACTCAATCCCGATGCGCTGCAGATTGCGCAGGCACGCGATTATGAGCGGGCGTCCAAAGGCGAACGGTCGCCGCTGCACGGCATCCCGGTGTTATTGAAAGACAATATGAATACGGCAGATAAAATGCATACAAGTGCAGGATCACTTGCCCTAAAAGACCATTATGCCTTGCAGGATGCACATGTCGCCGCGAAATTGCGGGAAGCCGGGGCCGTCATCCTCGGCAAGACGAACATGACGGAATGGGCCAATTTCATGTCAGATAAAATGCCCAACGGCTATAGCTCCCGCGGCGGACAAGTCAAAAATCCGTACGGGCCATTTGACGTTGGCGGCTCCAGTTCCGGCTCTGCAGCAGCAGTTGCATCCAACTTGGCAGCTGCTGCAATCGGAACGGAGACCTCAGGTTCCATCATCAATCCGGCGGCCCAGAACAGTTTGGTTGGCATCAAACCGACGGTCGGCTTGGTTAGCCGAAGCGGCATCATTCCGCTGTCCCATACACAGGACATTCCAGGGCCGCTTGCGCGCACCGTGGAGGATGCAGTCACTGTTTTCGCAGCACTGATCGGCCAAGATCCGAAAGACGCCATCTCTGCCATGGCCGGGAAATTTGAAGGCTACGATTGGACGCGCCATTTTAATAAAGACGGCTTAAAAGGCGTAACATTCGGTGTGCCGAGAAATCTGTTCGATGAAGACATCCCGAAAGAGCAGCTGGAGCAATTTGAAAGAGCATTGGACTCGCTGCGCGGCTGCGGAGCGGAGATTATCGACAATGTCGACCTTGGAGCCGATCAGGACGATTTGGGATTTGCTGTTCTGCTCCACGAATTTAAAGCAGATCTCAATGCATATTTGGCAAAATCCAATCCGCAAAACCCGATCCGATCGATGGAAGACGTAATCGCCTTTAATGAGGAACATGCCGAAACCATGCTGAAGTTTGGCCAGAATCTTCTCGAGCAGGCCAACAGCATGAGCGGCAAGCTGAATGAACGTGAATACGTAGAAGCATTGGAACGGAACCGCTATTTAGCAGCCGAACAGGGAATCGGTGCAACGCTGAAAGAATTAGGTGCTGATGCGCTCGTGCTGCCGCAGGATTTCGGCTGCAATATCGGAGCGGCGGCCGGATTTCCATCCATTACAGTTCCTTATAGTTTTTCGGCGAATCGCGAGCCGTTCGGCATCACATTTACGGGACATGCGTTCAGCGAACCGGCCTTGATAGAATATGCCTTTGCTTTTGAACAGGCAGTAAAAGGACGGCAAAAACCATAAAAAAAGGCAGCGCCAATTGCAGCGCTGCTTTTTTGTTTTACATATGCTGCAGTTCTTTCCATACTTTCTCGAGCGCAATGACCAGCTCGTGTTCATAAGAGTAATTATTGGCCAAAGTAGATAAGATGCTTTCAATCAGCGGCTTTCTTGGAGTTTTCAACACCAGTTCATCGGCTAAAAAGGAAACCAGCTGTTTAATGTCTTCTTCTTCCTCAAGAAGCAATGTTTTTAGTTTAGTGCTGAGGTCTTCGAGCGACATGGTTTCGTTCATATTGTCGAGAAGAATTTTTGATTTGGTGATGAATTGGTCTTTTGTTGCCATCTGATTCAAAATGGCCTCTTTCAAACGTCTAATGACGAAAGCCGATAATTGTTCTGTCGGCAACTCTTCGGAAGCGGTAAGTTTCCAGACGTTTGTCAGTTGCTGAATGGAACCATGGACGACGGCTGCATTTTCCAGTGCATACGGACGCGATTCCTCGCCAAAGACGTCCACAATCCGTGTCGCAATCCATTCGATTTCAGACGAATAAGTTTCCCGCGCGAATTTTTTCAATTCCTCGTCTTGTGAATAAAAAATGCTTTCATATAAGGAAAACAAATTCTTTTCACGGTTCATCTGGATGCGGATGCATAATTGTTCAGCCAGCACATCGCTATTGTTCAACGGTTTCCCGACGGCTGCCGCCATCCGCTTTTGGCGGATTTCGCTGCCAATCGATTCCATAATGGCAATCAGGCACTCTGCTTTCGAAGCGAAATAGTTGTAGAAAGTCCCTTTGGAAACTCCTGCTTCGTCCAGGATATCCTGGATCGAAGAGGCATTGTAGCCTTTATTAATGAACAGGGTGTAAGCTGCATTGATAATTTGCTGTTTTTTTAGATTCATGTTTTCACCTTTATACTGTTAGTCTACTGCCATCATATCCCGTAAAGGCTTACAAATCAATCATTTTAGACTAATGGTATATTTTACTTGATAATAATAGACAGGCAGTATAGAATGGTGAAATGAAGAAAAAACGCAAGGAATATACGGAGGAATAAAAGAATGAAAGAACAGAAAAAACCGCCTTATGGCATAATCGCCATACTCTTTACCGGAGCCTTTGTGGCAATTTTTAACCAGACTTTATTGAACATTGCGCTGCCGTCCATCATGATTGATTTCGGCATCGAAGCTTCTACAGCGCAATGGCTTGTGACTGCATATATGCTCGTGAATGGTATTTTGATTCCGGCCAGTGCTTATTTGATCCAACGTTACTCAAACCGCTCCATTTTCATCGTTGCTATGTCTCTGTTTGCGCTGGGGACATTAATGGCTGCGACAGCCCCTGTTTTCAGTGTGCTTCTTGCCGGACGTATGGTTCAGGCAGCAGGTGCCGCTTTAATGATGCCATTGCTGATGAATGTGATGTTGGCTGCTTTCCCAATTGAAAAACGCGGTTCAGCTATGGGCTTTTTCGGACTTGTCATGGTCGTAGCCCCGGCAATCGGGCCGACACTATCAGGATTTATCGTTGAACACTACTCATGGCGTGTCCTATTCTGGATTGTGCTGCCGGTTGCGTTGATCCCGCTTGCTTTGGGAATATTCAAACTGAAGAACCTGACCTTCCAAGACCGCAACATCTCATTGGATACCGGGTCATTGATTCTTTCAACTCTTGGGTTTGGCGGAATCTTATACGGATTCAGTTCAGCCGGAACGATGGGGTGGACCGATCCGACGGTTATGGCCACCATCGCAGTCGGAATCATCTCTCTGGTAATTTTCGTTTTCCGCCAGCTTAAACTGGACGAACCTTTGCTTCAAATCCGGATTTACAAATATCCGATGTTTGCTTTGTCTTCCGCGATTTCTGTCGTTGTTTCGATGTCCATGTTCTCCGCAATGATTTTGATGCCCATTTACATTCAGACGATCAAAGGGATCTCCCCGATTGAATCCGGCCTTTTGATGTTGCCGGGTGCACTCGTTATGGGCGCGATGTCGCCGATCACCGGACGGCTGTTTGACCGCTTCGGCGCGAAAGTGCTGGCGATTCCAGGTCTTGCGATTGTTGTCCTGACTACTTATATGTTCAGCCAATTAAGCCTGGATTCGAGTTTCCTTAACATCATGCTGATTTATACATTGCGGATGTTCGGGATTTCAATGGTCATGATGCCGGTTATGACGAACGGCTTGAACACATTGCCGATGAAATCATACCCGCATGGTACAGCCATCAACAACACGCTGCAGCAAGTAGCAGGCGCTGTCGGTTCTGCGTTCCTGATCTCCATCATGAACGCCCGTACGGAAACTGCTGCAAAAGACTTGGCTGCCAGCGGAACCAACCCAGCTGATATTTTGAATTTGGCGATGCTGGACGGCATCAACTTCTCGTTCTTTGTTTCCACTTTCATCGCACTCGTCGCATTGGCATTGGCGCTCTTCATCAAAAAGCCGGTCCGGCCTGCAACGGAAGCTGAAAAAGAGATTGTCTACAAACAAAAAGAAGTCACAGAATAATTTGAGGAAGGCGGGTCCAGGTTACTGGATCCGCCTTTTTTAGTGTGCCCGGCATGGGCGTAATCTATAGGGTGCAAGTCCCGAACGGTGAAGGCAGAAGTAACCGTTAGCCAAGCGCAAGGGTGTCCACGGCGACGTGGAATCTGAAGGAAGCGGGCGGCAAACCTCCGGTCTGAGGAACACGAACTTCATACAAGGCTATGTGCGATTGGGTGAGTCTGCTGAACAAGGCAAAGCCCTTTCTGCCGAAGGTCGCATGCAGTAAATGAAGCAGATAGGTGGAGGGAAAGATTGCGTTCTTACCCGGGGAGGTCTGGTTGAAACGCCAAGTACCCTTGGTAACCTGCCCAGTGATGGGCAGCTGAACAACCAGAAGTCAGCA
>NZ_FNDC01000022.1 GCF_900099655.1 Planococcus glaciei | reverse complement strand
CCTCGAGACGCTTCAGACTGGTCTGCGATGGCAAAGTGCGCCATCACTGCCCAGTCCTCCAGCGCTTTTCGGAGCTTAACAAGGCGCCTACGCTTTTCTAGATTACAACTTTGTAAGTTTAATGAAAGTGAAAGCGATAGAGCGTAAGTTTCGGATAGGGCACAATAAGGTTAATAAGAAAAACGGACGGAGGCACGATCATGGAAAGTTTATATGCAGAATACAACCGCTATATTTATCATCTATGTTTGAAATTGACCCGCAATAAAGCTGAAGCGGAGGACTTGATGCAGGAAGTTTGGCTGAAAGTTGTGCGTTATGAGTCATCGATTCAGGAAGTGGATCATTTGAAAGCATGGTTGACGACAATCTGTATGAACACTTTCCGTGACCGCTACCGCAAAAATGTACGCCGCAGCAAACATGTAGCTTACCAGCCGGAAGGCTTGGATGTATCCCTTCTTGATTTGATTCCTTCTGACGAAGCCGGGGTATCTGAAATTTTGGAGCAGCAGGACGTTTCGGTGATGATCCGCCACAAGATTTCGGAGCTGGATTCGATTTACCGTACGACGATTCTTTATTTCTACGTTCACCAGTTGTCGCTGATCGAAATTGCGGAAGCGATGAAAGTATCGATCGGCACCGTAAAATCCCGTTTGTTCCGGGGCAAGCAACGCTTGAAAGACATGCTGCTTGAAGATGCGCGCACACGCGAATATGTTCAAATCGCTTAATTTCATAAAATCTAACCCACCAGCTGAGCTTTCAGCTGGTTTTTTATTCCAATAAAAAAAGAAATTCTTTCTATTCCTTCTTGTTATAATGAAAGCGAGGGGGAAGTATTCATGATAAGAAAGAGATTTCAAGGCTGGAGCAAGCGAAAGCGAATTGTGTTAGGGACGGCCGGCATCCTCGCTTTATTGTACATAGCGGTTATTGTGTGGCATACATTCAAGCCTTTGCCGCCGGGCGTTTCGTTTGCAGGGGAGATGCACCAACTGGAAAATGTAGAGATGCTTTATGACCTCTCATATGCCCAAGATAAGAAAGGGACAGGCCTAAAACACGAATTGGAGATTTTTGATGAGATTAATAAAGCCATTGACGAAGCGGAAGAGTTTATCGTTGTGGATTTTTTCTTGTTTGATAATTACAATGACCAGAAAATTGATTTTCCGGCTGTTTCAGAAATGCTGACGGATCATTTATTGAAGAAAAAACAAGAAAATCCGGACATGCCGATCTATTTTATAACGGATCCGTTGAATAACGGTTATGGCTCGTATGAAAGCCAGCTGCTCGGCACGTTGGAAGAGGCAGGCGTGGAAGTGGTGTATACCGATTTGGATGCGCTGCGGGATTCGACGCCGCTGTATTCGGGATTTTACCGAGTGATTTTCCAGTGGTTTGATGTCGACAGCCGTGGCTGGGTGCCCAATGGCATGTCGAGCGATGCTCCTAAATTATCGGTTGCTTCGTATATGGAAATGATGAACATCAAAGCCAATCACCGAAAAGCATTGATTACGGAAAAAGAAGCCATCATCAGTTCGGCCAATCCGCATAATGCAAGCGGTTTTCATGGCAATATGGCATTCAAGGTCAGCGGACCCATCATCAACGACATGCTGGAAGCAGAAGAAGCCGTTGCCAAATTTTCAGGCGGACCTGCAGAGCTGCCGCGAGTGGAAGCAACAGAACAGCAGGGGGAATATGCTGCGCAATACCTGACCGAACGGCAAATATTCGATGCGCTGCTGAAAGACATCGAAAAAGCGCAAAAAGGCGACAGTATTTGGCTCGCAATGTTTTATATTGCGGAAAGCGAAGTTGTGGATGCATTGAAAGAAGCGGCTAACCGCGGAGTGGATGTACGGATGATTCTGGATCCGAACGAAAACGCCTTCGGCACAGAAAAGACCGGGCTGCCGAACCGCCCGGTGGTCAATGAAATGTATGAAGAAGCGAACGGGAATCTGAAAGTCCGCTGGTACAACACAACCAAAAGCCAATTCCACACAAAATCTATCATGATCAACACCAAAAAAGAGCGGATTATTATGGGCGGATCGGCGAATTACACGGAACGCACACTGGATAATTACAATCTGGAAAATGATATCCGGATTCTCGCGCCGCACGATAGTGAACTGTCGAAAGATATGGACGCTTATTTCAATCGCCTGTGGAATAACGAAGACGCCTTGTATACTTTGGACGTAGAAGAATACCAGGACGGCTTTTCCTTCTGGCAGCGCGGCGTTTACGGCGTACAGAAAATCCTGAAACTGACAACTTATTAATAGGGCAATCAAAAACGGCCTCTCCTGTAAAAAGGAGAGGCCGTTTCGTGTTTTCTTATAAAGATTGTTTGCCGGCGTTGATCCATTCTTCAACATTCCAGACTTTTGTCGCCAAGCCTTCGTAGAATTCGGGTTCGTGGCTGACAAGGACGATGGTGCCTTTGTAGGCTTGCATCGCACGTTTTAATTCTGCTTTTGCATCGATGTCCAAGTGGTTGGTAGGCTCATCGAAAATCAGCCAGTTGCTTTCTTCCATCATCAATTTGCATAAACGGACTTTGGCTTGTTCGCCACCGCTTAATTGCGTCATTGAACGGGAGATGTGTTCATTTTTCAAACCAGTGCGTGCAAGGGCACCGCGCACTTGGCCCTGATCCAAACTTGGATAAGCAGACCAGATTTCATCAAGCGGTGTGTGCGTAGGCGCTTTAACTTCCTGCTCAAAATAGCTCGGAGTCAAATATTCGCCGCGCAAAACATCACCGTCCAACGGTTTGATTTTGCCAAGCATCGTTTTCAGCAAGGTCGATTTCCCGACGCCGTTCATGCCGACAAGCGCAATTTTTTCACCGCGTTCAATCATGAACGTCAGCGGCGGAAGAAGCGGTTTGTCATAGCCGATTGTCAAAGCTTCAGCTTCTACTACATAACGGCTCGGGCTGCGCGTTTCTTTGAAAGAAAACTGCGGTTTTGCTGCGATTTCCGGTTTTTCGATGCGGTCCATGCGGTCCAATTGCTTCTGGCGTGATTTTGCACGCCCTGTAGTAGAAGCACGGGCCTTGTTCTTCGCAATAAAGGTTTCGGTTTTCTTAATCATATCGGCTTGGCGTTCGTAAGCGTCCAAATGCTGCTTTTTCGCCAATTCTGCAAGCTCGATGAATTTTTCGTAAGTCGCTGTATAGCGGGACAGACGGGAAAATTCCAAGTGGAAAATAACGCCTGTTACGCTGCTCATGAATTCCGTATCATGCGAAATCAACAGGAACGCATGCGGGTAGTTTTTCAAATAGTTGACGAGCCACTGGATATGCTCTTCATCCAGATAGTTGGTCGGCTCATCGAGCAAAAGGACTTTCGGTTTTTCCAGAAGCAATTTCGCCAGAAGCAGTTTCGTCCGCTGTCCACCGGACAAGGCTTCAACCGGGCGCTCAAGCCCGATTGCGTCAAGGCCGAGGCCGCGCGCAATTTCTTCAATTTTCACATCAAGCGTGTAAAAGTCGCCGGCATCAAGTGCGTCTTGCACTTCAGCCATTTCTTCCAATAATTCTTCCAAGTTGGCATCAGCGTCGCCCATTTTCATAGCAATGTTGTTCAATTCTTCCTCTTTCTTATAAAGTGGAAGAAACGCATCCTGAAGCGTTTCGCGGATCGTCCGTCCAGGCGTCAATTGCGTATGCTGATCCAAATAGCCGTAATGCGTTTTCGGCTGCCATTCGACACGGCCTGAATCGTACATGATTTTCCCGGTCAAAATGTTCATCAATGTGGATTTGCCGACGCCATTCGCTCCGACAAGGCCTACATGTTCACCTTCAACCAAACGGAACGACACATCATTGAAAAGCGTGCGGTCGCCGAACGTGTGGCTTAAATTCTCTACTGTTAATAAACTCATTTATAATATTCCTCCATATTTTAAAAAGTATAAGTGCCATAGAAAAGCGGAAGCGCCTGTTCAGCTCCGACCGGCGTAAGACGATTTGGCGAAGCGGCGTATTTCCAGCCGCACAGCCAAAGTGGCTTACGACCCGAGGAGCTAGGCGCAGCAGCTAGACATCAAGAAAAGCGGAAGCGGCTGTTCAGCTCCGACAAGCGTCGAAGCCGGACAGTGCGAAACTGATCGGGGTCTTTGAGGGATAAGAGACAAAGGGGAAGCGCAAAAAAAAATCCGCGGGCTACAGTTCCGCGAGTTTTTTGTTCAATTCCGCAAGGCGTTGTTCCATTTTCTCCAAGCGCTCTTCCGCTTGTTCTACCATCCGTGCATGTCCAGTTGTTTCGAGTTTCTCGATATCGCCTTGGTGGCGTATATAGTCACTCTTCAAATCAGCAATTTCAAATTCAATTTCCTGTCTGTTCACTAGATTCACCCTTAGATTTTTTTCCATTGTAACATATAAACCGATTTTTTAAATCCCTGGCGGCTCGGTTCTCGCTTTTCATATCACCGGCAAACCCTCTATAATGGTCAAATAAGTCTGGGGCATAGAAAAAATTTCACCAAAAGTTGTGAAAAGGAGGGTCACTGTTATCGATTCTTTATTATTTGATGTCATGCTGGTGCTGTTCCTCGGCGTCTTGTCGCAATGGATTGCGTGGCGCCTGCAGCTGCCGGCGATTGTGCTAATGTCGATTGCGGGCCTTCTTGTCGGTCCGCTGCTCGGCATCATTTCGCCATCAGAAAGTTTTGGCGATTTATTCAGTCCGCTAATTTCCTTGGCGGTAGCGATTATTTTGTTTGAAGGAAGCTTGAATTTAAACTTTAAGGAAATCAAAAGCTTCAGCAAGCCGGTTTTGCGGATTGTCACATTCGGCGCTTTCATCGCCTGGATTGCCGGGTCGCTCGCTGCCCATTATCTGGCTGGCTTATCGCTCGCGGTTTCGTTCGTCATCGGCGGTTTGTTTATTGTGACCGGACCGACGGTGATTCTGCCTTTATTGCGGCAGGCAAAACTGAAAGCACGCCCTGCAGCCATTTTAAAATGGGAAGGCATCGTGGTCGATCCGTTCGGAGCTTTGCTGGCCTTGTTCGCTTTTCAGTTTGTGCTGTTCGCCATGGGCGAAGAATCAGCGGCGGCATTCGGTTTGTTCTTTTTAGCGGCGCTGTTTGCAGTGCTGCTCGGAATCGGCGCCGGATGGGGAATGGGGCGGATGTTCGAAAAAGGGCAGATTCCCGAATTCCTCAAATCGCCGATGGTGTTTGCTTTTGTGCTATTGGTTTTCACCGTCTCGGACATGGTGATGCACGAAACCGGCTTGCTTGCCGTTACCGCAATGGGCATCATGATGGCCAATATGAACATTACGTCCATCAATGAAATGCGCCATTTCAAAGAAAATATTTCTGTCCTCCTGATTTCCAGCATTTTCGTCATGCTGACCGCTTCGCTCAGTTTGGACGTTCTGATTGAAATCTTTAATGTGCGCATCATCGCCTTTGTGCTGGCTATGCTCTTTGTGGTCCGGCCGCTGTCGATTTGGCTTTCGACGATCGGCACTGATTTGACTGTTCAGGAAAAGACCTTGATCGGCTGGATTGCGCCGCGCGGAATCGTCGCATTGACCGTGTCCGGATATTTCGCCACTACGCTGCTTGACGCAGGCTTTGAAGACGCGGAGCTGTTAACGGCGCTGACCTTTGCCTTAGTCTTTTCGACCGTCATAGCGCACGGCTTTTCCATCAGCTGGCTCGGCAAAAAATTGGGCCTTGCTTCGTCCGTGGAACCGGGCATTTTAATTGTCGGCAGCAGCCGGTTCGCGGTACGGCTTGGAAAAATGCTGCAGAGTATGAATAAAAACGTGTTGATCATGGATTCGGCTTGGGGCAATCTGCAGCTCGCGCGCCAGGCAGGCGTCCCGAGCTTTGCCGGTGAAATCCTGTCGGAGCATACCGAGTACGAAATTGATTTGACGCCGTATGAAACGATGATTGTCGCCACCGATACGGATTCGTACAATTCCTTGGTGGTCAATAATTTCGTGCCGGAACTCGGGCGGACGCACTTGTTCCAGACCGCGATCCATCAAAGCGACCCAAAGGATTTCCATTCCTCGCTCAGCGGCAGAACCTTGTTCGGTGCAGAATGGAATATTCATGCACTTGAAGCGAAAGCTGAAGAAGGGTATGCCATGCGGAAAACGCAATTGACCGAACAATACACATATGCGGATTTCCGGGAGAGATCTGTGGACGGCACGATTCCTTTATTCGTGGAGCGGGCGCAAGGGAAAATCGAATTCTTTACCACGGGCATGGCAGTAGAACCGAAAATAGGGGACACCATCGTCAGTTTTTCCCCGCCGGCCCATCAGGAAATCCGGATTCAGGAGAAATTGGAAACGAGCCGGATGAAATCCGGAATTCAGCCTAAAGAATGAAATCTTTCCCGAATAAGCGTATCGATGCGTATTTGGCAGCCCGGTTTGCTATGATAAAGACAACAAGGCTATGGGCTGTTCGCTTTATAGCCAAGCAGATACGCATTTGAGGAGGATTTGTCTTATGAAGATTTTATTAGTGGACGGCACAATTATTGGAAGAAAAACAGGAGCCATCTTGGAACAGGTGCAAACCTATATCAAAGATTTTAATCCGGATATGGAGCTTGTGATGTTGAACTTGGCTGATTACGAGCACCAGTTTGTCGATGGCCGCCCGCTCGGCGAATACAACAAGGACATGCAGGAAATCGTCCATCGCTTTGAAAACGCGGATGGCTACATCATCGCCACACCGATTTTCCAAGGCTCGATTCCGGGCGTCCTAAAAAACACGTTCGATATGCTGCACCCCCGCACGATGCGCTACAAACCGGTATCAATCGTCGCGAACGGCGGCACCTATCAGCACCATCTCGTCATCGAAAACCAGCTGAAGCCGATTCTCGACTATTTCCGCTGCCTCGTGACGCCGAACTACGTCTACACCCACACGAGCCATTTCGATGACACGAATACAATCATCAACGAAGACGTCCACGACCGTCTGCGCGAATTGGCGCGCGTTTTCGTCCAATACGCTGAAATGAGCCAGAATTTATCGAAGGAAACGATTGATAATCCTTAAATAGCAGAAGAAAAACCTCCCGCGGGAGGTTTTTTTGTTGGTTTTTTGGAATTGCGCTCGGTAAAGGTTAAAATATGCTCGGTTTTAAAAAAATATGCTCGATTAAGGTTAAAATATGCACAGTTATACTGTAAATACGCTTTTAAATCCTAATCCGAATTTTTTCGAAGGTCCACTTCAGGAATCACATAGCGCACACTTTTCTTATTGCCGATTTTCTGAAATCCGCAGCTCTGAAGGATAGTCCATGCATTTGTGCGGGACTGCAAGCCAGTAAACCGCCGGAATTCTAAATTCGATATAGTAGAGCCGATTAACAGCCGGTAATCCTGCAGTGCCAGTAAGTGAGCGTCTGCTCGTTTTCTTGCGCATAAGGGACAGCGCCAAAAGTTGCGGGAATAATTCATTTTAGTATAAGGGCAGTCAGGGCAGAAAACGCCTTCTAAAAGAGGATAGGAAATTAAAGGTGGAGTATGGATTTGCAATGGGGGTTGCATAGATAAGAGAGAGTTGAAATAATGTTCTATTTCGATTGTGGGGGAATTTCGATAATGGGAAACCAGTTCATCAAATACAAATGGAAGACCGGAGAGATGAATTACTCTTCGTTTGATATTTTTTATTTCTAAAATGGCTGAAGGATTTGTAAAGACAACAATGCCAATAATCGGTACTTTGTCGCCAATCAAACGGCGAACCAACTTTTCGTGCCGGTAAAGCTGATCATCAGGGTTTGTCATGCCAGTCATAACTCCGTTTAATATGCGGAAAAACTGTCTTTTCGTCCCATCCATATGAATATGGCCGCTAATATTTTTGACTTCTACTATGACAATAAAAGAAGAAAAAATACAGATGGCATCAATTTGATGGGTGGCCGTCTTGAAATCAGGGATTAATCTGAATTGCATCTCCTCTCCATATTCGGCACAAACTCGATCAAACTGGATTTCGCCGGCGAACCCCGCTGAACGTCTTCGAACTTTCTCTTTTAATAGTGGATAGCTTTTGTGCGACGGCGAAGTGCGTGCCAACAGTGCTTGCTGATAAATAAGTCGATAAGGGCGGCGCCGTTCAATAATATGCAAAGACATCAATCCTTTCATTTGAATTGAAGATAATATACCTTTTTCACAGATGAATTTCAATGGATTTTTGTCAGTGTAAAATACGCTCAATAAAGGTTAAAATACTCTCGGATATCGAAAAATATGCACAGTAAAAGTTAAAATACGCCTCATTATTTCGGAAATACGCTTTTCATACCTCCAACCCCCACAAAAAGCCAGACAAACCGGAAGATGTTATAATATACGCTATACGAAATGAGGGTGAATAAATTGAAATCAGTAGTACTCGCAGAAAAACCATCCGTGGCGCGCGATATTGCACGCGTACTCGGGTGTTCGCAAAAAGGCAACGGATTTTTGGAAGGAAAACAGTATATCGTCACGTGGGCGCTTGGCCATTTGGTGACGCAGGCGCAGCCGGAACAATACGACAACGACTTCAAGGAATGGAAAATGGAGAACCTGCCGATTATTCCGGAACCGTTTAAACTCGTGCCAATCAAACAATCGATGAAACAATACAATGCCGTAAAAGCACAACTAAACCGCAGTGACGTCAACGAAATCATCATCGCGACCGATGCCGGACGCGAAGGGGAACTCGTTGCACGCTGGATTTTGGAGAAAACGAAAACGCGCAAGCCGATCAAGCGTTTGTGGATTTCGTCCGTCACCGACAAAGCGATTAAAGACGGCTTCAATAACCTGAAAGACGGCAAAGCCTACGAGAATTTATTCCAGGCAGCGGTTGCCCGCGCGGAAGCGGACTGGGTTGTCGGCATCAACGCGACGCGCGCTTTGACGGTGAAATATAATGCCCAATTGTCGACCGGGCGCGTGCAGACGCCGACGCTTGCGATGATTGCCGAACGCGAACAGCAGATCCGCAATTTCCAGCCGAAGCCGTATTACGGCATGCAGGCAATTACGGACCAGGCCGCTTTCACCTGGACCGACGCCAACTCGACGCAGTCGTTTGACAAAGAAAAAATCGACAAGCTGTTCAGCAAACTGAACAACACCCATGAAGGCACCGTGACCGACGTGAAAGTCACACCGAAGAAACAGCCGGCGCCGCCTTTATTCGACTTGACCGAACTTCAAAAAGAAGCCTACAAGCGCTACAGCTGGTCGGCGAAAGAAACGCTCAACACGTTGCAGGGCTTGTACGAGCGCTATAAAATTGTCACGTATCCGCGGACCGATTCGAAGCATTTGACGTCCGACATGAAAGATACGCTGAAAGACCGCATCAAGGCCGTGCAAGTCGGCCCGTACCGTGCGCTTGCAGCGACCATCCTGAAAACGCCGGTGGCTCCGCAAAAAGGGACCATCGATGACAATAAAGTCAGCGACCACCACGCCATTATTCCGACCGAAGAAACGCCGCAGCTCCATAATCTGTCGGACAAAGAGCATAAATTATACGACATGATCGTCAAACGCTTCCTCGCGGTATTTTACCCGATGTATGAATACGACCAGACAACGGTGAAAATCACAGCGGGCGGCGAAACCTTCCAGACCAAAGGCAATACGATCCGCAACGAAGGCTGGAAACGCGTCTACAATGACGACGAAGAAGACGGCGATACGACTTTGCCGTCGTTTGAAAAAGGGCAGAATCTCCACATCAAAGGCATTGCGCTGACAGACGGCAAAACGAAGCCGCCGGCATTCTTCAATGAAGGAACACTGCTCGGCGCAATGGAAAACCCGGCGCAGTTCATGGCAGGGGAATCGAAAGAATTGATCCAGACTTTAGGTGAAACCGGTGGACTTGGAACCGTGGCGACCCGCGCCGACGTCATCGACAAATTGTTCAATACCTTCCTGATCGAGAAAAAAGGCAAGGACTTGACGATTACGTCAAAAGGCCGCCAATTGCTTGAACTCGTGCCGGAAGATTTGAAATCGCCGAAACTGACAGCAGACTGGGAGCAGCAGCTTAATAAAATCGCCAAAGGGCAGATGAAAAAAGAGCAGTTCATGAAAGAGATGATTGCGTTCGCCCAGAAATCGGTTTCGGATATCAAGAAAAGCGACAAGAAATTCAAACACGACAACATCACCGGCAAAACGTGCCCGGATTGCGGCAAATCGCTTCTGGAAGTCAACGGCAAACGCGGGAAAATGTATGTCTGCCAGGACCGCGAATGCGGCTACAAAAAACAAGTGGCGGTTCAGACAAATGCCCGCTGTCCGGTATGCCACAAGCGCATGGAAATGCGCGGTGAAGGGGAAGGCAAAATGTTCGCCTGCCAATGCGGCCACCGCGAGAAACTGTCGGCTTTTGAAAAGCGACGCAATGCCAGCCAGTCGAAAGCGAACAAAAAAGATGTCAATAAATACTTGAAGCAGCAGGACGAAGCGCCGGTGAATACCGCAATGGCAGACGCATTGAAAAAATTGTTGGGGCAGAACGAATAGAAAGATTCTGAAAATGGTGCTATGCTAATGGCATGCAGATGAGACAGAGGTGTAGCCCATGGCGAAAAAAATCACAAAAACCAATGCAGCACGAATACTCGATAAAGAGAAAATAGCGCATGAAGTGCTGCAATATGATCCGGAAGACGGCAAGATTGACGGTGTTTCAGTGGCGGCTAAAATCGGTTATCCGCCGGAAACTGTCTACAAAACCTTAGTCGCTGCCGGTAGTTCAAAACAAAATTACGTCTTTGTGATTCCGGTAGCAGAAGAACTTGATTTAAAGGCTGCAGCAAAAGCAGCCGGTGAAAAAAAGATTGAAATGGTGCCAGTGAAAGACATTTTGGCATTGACCGGCTATATCCGCGGCGGCTGTTCACCGCTGGGGATGAAGAAGCTATTTCCAACGTTTGTTGCTGAACAAGCGCAAGGCTTGGAAGACATCATCGTCTCCGCGGGGAAAATCGGCATGCAGCTGAAACTGGCGCCTGCCGACTTGGTCGAAGTGGTCCACGGGCGCTATGCCGCTATTATAGTTGTATAAGCAGGAATAAAAACCATCCGTTCATTTGGGAATGGATGGTTTTTTATTAGTACATAACAGAAAGAAGGATGGCAATGGGGCGTGCATTTTTTTACCGCTGGCTGTTTTTTATTAGCGGCCTGATTGTTTTGGCTTTAGGATTCACAATGATTATCAAAGCAGATAAGCTTGGAATCAGCCCTTGGGATGTATTGAATGTCGGCCTCCATAAAAACTTCGGCCTGACAATTGGAACATGGGCCATTATCGTCGGTTTGGCAGTAATCGTCTCGACGATGCTGTTTACCCGGAAACTCCCTCAGATCGGCACATTCCTGAATATGCTGCTGGTCGGGATTTTCATCGACATTTTTAACTGGATGATTCCCGACATTGAAACGCTGATCGGCCAAGTCCTGATTTTTCTTGTCGGCATTACTATATCCGGTTATGGCGTCGGCCTTTATGTATCACCAAGAATCGGCGCAGGCCCGCGTGACAGCTTGATGCTGATTCTCGTTGAAAAGACCGGTCTCAGCATAACCATCGTCCGTGCCGGAATTGAAATTACAGTTGCCTTTATCGGCTGGCTGCTCGGTGGACCGGTCGGTATTGGCACAGTTGCAGTCGCTTTACTGACTGGCAGAATCGTTCAAATTTCATTGCCTCAATTTGAACGGCTGCTTAAGAAAATCATTGATAAAAAAGACAGTATCCCGCCCGTTCTAAAAATTTAAGAAGGCGTTTCAGAAAGTTGAAACGCCTTCTTAAATATGGTATAAATAAAACCTAGTAAGGCTATTGGTTTTATAAAATAAGCACTTAAAGGGGCAACTAGAATGGGACGCGAGTTTGTAGAAATATTTGATGAATGGGTTCACACATACGACGATTCAGTATATGGAAAAGATAAAGAATACGAAGATGTTTTCGTGAAATACGATGAAATACTGCAAGCGGTCGCTGATCTAGCCATCAGCCCAGTAGTGGAATTTGGGGTTGGCACAGGCAATCTAACAGAGAAATTGCTGGCACGCGGACTCCAAGTGACAGGAATCGAGCCGAATGAAGCCATGCGTCAAGTAACGGCAGAAAAACTGCCGGATTTAACATTGGTAGACGGGGATTTTCTTCAATTTGATGATAAAATTGAAGCGAAGACCTTTGTCAGCACTTACGCTTTCCACCATTTAACAGATGAAGAAAAAGCCCAGGCTTTCCGTTTGTACGCGGAAAAACTGCCAGCCGGCGGGAAAGTGGTATTCGCCGATACGGTATTCGAATCGCTCCAAGCCAAACAGCAGAAAGTGGATTTTGAAGCATCGCGCGGATATGTTAACCTGGTGGAAGATTTGAACCGGGAATACTACACCACATTGCCGGCCATGAAAGAATTAATCGAAGCAGCAGGCTTTTCAGTTGAGTTCACCCAACTGAACGGGTATGTTTGGTTAATAAACGCGACTAAGAAAAGCGGAAGCGGCCGTTAAGATTCGAAAGGCATAAGACAGATTGGCGAAGCGGCGCTCTTTGCCGCACAGCCGAGTTGGCTTATGTCCCGAGAATCTGGCCGATGGAGTCTGGACAAAGAAAGGTTGAGGCGCCTGCTCAGTCCCGACAAGCGCTAGAAGACTTGCAGGTGAGGGCGCACTTTGCCATCGTAGGTAAGTCTGAAGCGACCCGAGGAGCTAGGCGCCGAAACTGGACACGAAGAAAAGCGAAAGCGGCCGTTAAGCTGGCTGCTGATGCCTGGAACATTAAATTCAACTTATAAGGAGTCGAGATTCATGAAAAAAATGAATGTAGAAAGCTTCAACCTGGACCATACGAAAGTGGTAGCACCATATGTACGTTTAGCCGGGGAAAAAACAGGATCTAACGGCGACACAATCCGTAAATACGACATCCGTTTCAAACAGCCGAACAAAGAGCATATGGATATGCCCGCGCTTCACTCACTTGAGCACATGATGGCGGAACACAGCCGCAACCATTCCGACCAAATCGTTGATATTGGGCCGATGGGCTGCCAGACAGGGTATTATTTGTCCGTTATCAACCATGATGATTTCGAAGACATTTTGCGCATTTTGGAAAACACATTAAAAGATGTCATTGCAGCGGACGAAGTGCCGGCCTGCAACGAAGTGCAATGCGGCTGGGCAGCTAGCCACAGCTTAGAAGGCGCAAAAGAATTGGCGCGTGAAATGCTGGCGAAAAAAGATGAATGGCGCCAAGTATTTGCCGAAGAAACTGTTTAAGGAGAATGGGAATGAAATTTGCAACCGAAATCCAACAGTTGATTGGCAATACACCTTTATTGGAATTGACGCATGTCGACATTCCGAACAATTGCCGCATCTTTGCTAAATTAGAATTTTTCAATCCAGGCGGCAGCGTGAAAGACCGCCTGGGTGTTTCTTTGATTGAGGACGCGGAACGCCGGGGAGTCTTGAAACCGGGCGGGACGATGATCGAACCGACGGCCGGCAATACCGGCATCGGCTTGGCGCTTGCAGCAATCGGCAAAGGCTACCAGGTGAAGTTTGTGGTACCGGAAAAATTCAGCCAGGAAAAACAATCCTTAATGCGCGCGCTTGGCGCTGAAGTGATCAATACACCAACTGAACTGGGCATGAAAGGCGCCATTGCGAAAGCCAATGAACTGGCCGAGCAGCAAAATGCCTTTTCACCGTCGCAGTTTTCCAATCCGGCGAATCCGGATACGTATGTCCGCACGCTTGGCCCGGAACTGTGGGAAGCGCTTGATGGCAATATCGATGTCTTTGTGGCAGGAGCAGGGTCCGGCGGCACGTTTGCCGGAACATCCAAATTTCTGAAAGCCAAAAACGAAGCGATTAAAACCGTTATTGTGGAACCGGAAGGCTCAACCATCAACGGCGGCGAATCAGGGCCGCATTTGACCGAAGGCATCGGCATGGAGTTTTTGCCGGATTACATGGACCGAACGCATTTCAATTCCATCCATACGATTTTAGATAAAGAAGCGTTTGCAGCAGTTGGAGAGTTGGCGAGAAAAGAAGGATTGCTTGTTGGCAGTTCATCGGGTGCTGCATTTGTAGCCGCAATGAGAGAAGCGGAAACGGCAAAGCCCGGAAGCCATATCGTGACCGTTTTTGCTGATTCGAGCGAACGTTATATGAGCCAGAACATTTACGGAAGAACATTTTAGGAGGATCATTCATGAAACCAAAAACAAGATTAATTCATGGCGGAATTTTTGGAGACGAAGCGACTGGAGCAGTCTCCACACCGATTTATCAAGTAAGTACGTACAAGCAGGAAGCAGTCGGCAAGTTCAAAGGCTATGAATACTCCCGCACCGGGAACCCGACGCGCCACGCACTGGAAGAATTGATTGCAGACGTAGAATACGGCCATGCCGGCTTTGCATTCGGTTCAGGGATGGCAGCTATTTCTTCGGTCATGATGCTGTTTTCAGCGGGCGACCATATCATTTTGACGGACGACGTTTACGGCGGTACATACCGTGTTGTCAATAAAGTCCTAAACCGCTTCGGCCTCGAATTCACGTTTGTGGATACAGGCGACTTAGAGGCAGTAAAAGCAGCAGTCAAAGAAAACACAAAAGCGATTTTCATTGAAACACCGACAAATCCTTTATTGAAAGTAACGGATATCGAACAAGTTTCAGCTTTTGCGAAATCGAAGAATATGCTGACGATTGTCGATAACACCTTCATGACGCCTTATTTGCAAAGCCCGATCAAACTCGGCGCAGATATTGTCCTGCATAGCGCGACGAAATACATCGGCGGGCACAGTGACGTTGTCGCTGGACTGGTTGTCGTTAATTCAGCCGAATTGGCAGAAGAGCTTCATTTCGTCCAGAACTCTGTCGGCGCAATATTAGGGCCACAAGATTCATGGTTATTGATCCGCGGCTTGAAAACGCTTGGCATCCGCATGGAAGAAGCAGTTTCAAACGCTCAGAAAATCGCCGAATTCCTGGATCAGCATGAAGCGGTAAATGCCGTGATCTATCCAGGCTTGCCAACACATACCGGCCACGAATTAATGAAAAAACAGGCGACCGGTTTTGGCGCCATGATTTCGTTTGATGTGGGCAGCAAAGAAAAAGCGGATGAATTATTGGCGAAACTGAAATACTTCACACTTGCTGAAAGCTTAGGTGCGGTAGAAAGCCTGATTTCTGTTCCAGCACAGATGACGCACGCATCAATTCCAGTGGAACGCCGTGCAGAACTTGGAATTTTGGAAGGCTTGGTACGTATTTCGGTAGGCATTGAAGACGCAGAAGATTTAATCGAAGATTTAACAAATGCATTGAAATAATTGGTAAAACCGCCCTCTTGGCGGTTTTTTTTTTTTTTCTAAACCGTTATTTTATTAAAAATATCAAATAATTTTATTAAATGGGTAATTTTGTAGATAACAATTCCTTATATTTCGATATGCGAAATATAACAATCGGCATATTCTTCTGAATTGTCAAACATGTTAATATCTTATTTAGTGATAAGATTCTGACAATTCATAGGGGGAAAACAACATGAAAATGAGTAAATGGGCTTCGGTCCTATCAGCTAGTGCACTTACATTGTCATTACTGGTACCGGCAGCAGCGGCAGCGCCAGTAGAACCGGTTCCATCCACATCCAACTGGAACACGGCAAAATACGATAACAAGATCGACATCGATCAGCATTTAAACCAGTTAACATTGGATCCTGAATTCCAAAAGGAAGCAGATAAAAAGATTAAAGCGCAAGCTGATGAAGTGAATGCAGGAGCAACCGATTCGAAAGCTGACAGCACGTTCACAGAAGACCACGGCACAAAGCTTTTCCTTGACCGCAACCTTTCATTTAAAGAATTCACGCTTCGCAGCATCGGCGATAATGTAGAAATTTGGGTAGCCAATGATCTGGCATATGGACCGAAAAACCCGAAACCAGCTGACGTGGTAACACAAGCGCAAGTCGATAAATTGCGCACTGAGTTCGACAGCAAGATGTATCCGGTAGCGACACAGTTTTTTGGAACACCTGACAAGTTAGATGGTTCTAATGCAACTGTGCCAGGTATGGTCGGACTTCCTGAGAATTATTACGAAGGATCAGACAAAGTGATCATGCTTGTCGACAACGTGCAGGATGAAGGCTGGAACGATCCTTCTTATCCATTCTTTGTAGCCGGTTTCTTCTGGCAGACGCTTGAAAACTACACAGACCGCAACATCATTACCATCGATACCAACTCATGGGAAACTCGTCTGGAGAACACGTTCTTCGCAACGACTATCCATGAATTGCAGCATTTGATCCATGCGGATAACGACGGTGCAGAAGAAACGTGGTTGAACGAAGGGATGTCGACATTCTCTGAATTCCTTGGCGGATACGGCCACGGTGAAGGTTCGATCAACTTCTACCTGGATCACCCGGAAAACTCCCTGGTCAACTGGGATGAGCACGGAACAGCAAAAACTGGTCCAGAAACCATTGCAGACTACGGCCAAGTTTACTTGTTCACACTTTATATGTACGATAAATTCGGCAAAGAATTCATCCGCGAGCTTGCAGTTGATGGAACGAGCCAAGGTATGACAAGCGTCAACGAAACGTTGAAGCGATACGGTTCTGACAAAACATTCACGGAAGTTTACCAGGACTTCATGACGGCATTGACTTTAGATGATTCAAAAGTGAGCAGCGACTACAACTTCGACAGCATCGACTTGCGCGAACTTCCAGTTGGCGCCGGTGTCCGCGGTAAAACTGTCGACTTTGAAAAAGCGAAAACATTTGAAAAAGAAGGCGTTCCAGCTTGGGGCGGCGACTTTAAAGAATTCAACTTCGGGAAAGATGTCCGCGGATTGGAATTTGACGGCGTTGATTTCCTTCCATTGCAATGGAGCACAGTAGCGGATCCAAAAGGTTCGGATGCTAAAGTGCTGCATGCCAATAACGGTGACGAAGCGGATCAGGCATTGATCTTTAGTGCAACAGTTCCTGCAGCGGATGCAAAACTGACGTTTGATCATTTCTACGACATTGAAGAGCAGTGGGATTTTGGAATGGTGCAGGTTTCAACGGACAACGGCGAAACATGGACATCTCTTCAAAATGAAAACACACGCAGCGATGTAGTGGAAGAAGGCTATCCGACAATCAAAGAAAATGTACCAGGATTCACAGGCACGAACAGCGATTGGACTACGGAAACATTTGACCTTTCAGCATATGCCGGCAAAGACGTTCTGGTTTCATTCCGCAACTTAACGGACTGGGGTTCAAATAATCCAGGCTGGTTCGTGAAAAACGTGAAACTGGGCAACTTCTCGGATGCGGGAACTTCCACAGATGCGTTCCAGTCACTTGGCCAATTAAAAGGTGAATACGTCGACTTCACGACTACATTCATCCAAACGAAGAAAAACGGCCAACAGCGCGTCTTCCATGTTGACCCATTCAATGTAACGAACAAACAAGCATTGGATCTTCAGCAAGTGCTTCGCGAAGGAAATGTGAAAATGATCACTTCCTACGCAGCAGCAGAAGGCCAAAAAGAAGCGAAAGAATTCACTTATGAAGTAAAATACAAAACAGCTAATCCGAACAAAGGCAAAGGCAAAAACAGCAGCAATAAATAAAAGGTAAGCGGACCTCGGTCCGCTTTTTCTTTTGGGAAAAATTTGCGTTATGATAAGATGGAAAGTGAAATTGCTTGCGAAAGGAAGAGGACATTGTCGAAAAAATTGGATGCATTTTTAGAAACAAACCTGAACGAACTGAAAGAGCAGGGCTTATATAATGAAGTGGATACAGTAGAAGGACCAAATGGCCCGATGATCAAAGTGCGCGGCAAAGAATTGATCAATTTGTCTTCAAACAACTATTTGGGGCTTGCGACGAACGAAAACTTGAAGCAAGTGGCCAAAGACGCCATTGATGCATACGGCGTAGGCGCAGGTGCGGTCCGTTCAATTAACGGGACGCTTGACTTGCACATCAAACTGGAAGAGAAATTGGCGGAGTTCAAAGGCACAGAAGCTGCGATTTCTTACCAGTCCGGCTTTAACTGCAATATGGCAGCCATTTCTGCAGTTATGGACAAAAACGATGCAATTTTGTCGGATCAATTGAACCACGCATCCATTATTGACGGCTGCCGTTTGTCGAAAGCGAAAATCATTGCATTCAAACACTCGGACATGGAAGACCTTCGCGCGAAAGCGAAAGAAGCGACTGAATCCGGCCTGTACAATAAAGTTATGGTGATCACTGATGGCGTGTTCTCAATGGACGGTGACATTGCCAAGCTTCCGGAAATCGTGGAAATTGCAAAAGAATTCGACTTGATTACTTATGTTGACGATGCGCATGGATCTGGCGTCACTGGCAAAGGGAAAGGGACTGTGAAACATTTCGGCCTTGAAAAAGAAATCGATATGCAAATGGGAACTTTGTCAAAAGCAGTCGGTGTTGTTGGCGGTTATGTAGCCGGAAAACAAAACCTGATTGACTGGCTGAGAGTCCGTTCACGTCCATTCTTGTTCTCGACTGCCGTAACTCCAGGCGACGTAGCAGCCATCATTTCTGCATTGCAGATGATCATCGATTCCACAGAATTGCATGACAAGCTCTGGGATAACGGCGACTACTTGAAAAAAGGCTTGAAAGAGCTTGGATTCAATATCGGTGATTCCGAAACGCCGATCACGCCATGCATCATCGGCGATGAAAAACTGACACAGCAATTTTCGAAGCGTTTGTTTGAAGAAGGCGTTTACGCGAAATCAATCGTCTTCCCGACAGTTGCCAAAGGCACAGGGCGCGTCCGCAACATGCCAACAGCGGCGCATTCAAAAGAAATGCTCGACAATGCAATCGAAGTCTACGCAAGAGTCGGAAAAGAACTCGGCGTCATCAACTAAACAGACGAAAACCCGCCATCCCGGCGGGTTTTTTTATTGATTTGGCGGAATACGCTCAACGAAGGTTAAAATACGCTCGACAAAAGCTGAAATACGCTCGACAAAAACTAAAATACGCTCAGCAAAATGAAAAATACGCTTCTCCATTAAAAAAGCGGATGCACCAGGCATCCGCTTTAGCTCGTTTACATCGCTTGTGCTTTAAAGTAAGTTGCCGCAAACACTTTTGCAGCAATCAGCATTGCTTCTTCATGAAAATCAAAGTTTTCATGGTGATGCGGGAAGCTCAAGAGATCGTGTTCCATTTTCGCCCCGACAAAAAAGTAAGCACCGGGTTTTACTTGGGTATAGTAAGCGAAGTCCTCAACCGGCATGACCGGACTGGTTTCGATGACAATTTCTTCGCCGAGCGTTTCAATCGCAGCGCTGCGCACGATGTCCATCGCTTCAGGATCGTTCCACAATGCGTCGTAGCCGGTCTCGACGATTACTTCCGCACTGGCGCCCATCGCACGGGCAACGTTCTCAGCAATGGCTGTCACGCGCTCACCGGCAAGTTTGCGGAGAGCGGGATCGAATACACGGATGGTGCCTTCTAAAACAGCTTCACTTGGAATCACATTGTCCGCATCGCCGGCATGGAATTTGCCGATGGAAACGACAAGTTCCTTGAGCGGGTCGGCATTGCGGCTGACGATAGACTGCAAGGCCACCATGATATGGCTGGCTGCCAAGATCGGATCGACGCCTGTATGAGGTTCAGCGCCGTGCGTGCCGTAGCCTTTGACGATTATCTTAAGGGCGTCCTCAGAGGCCTGCAAAAAGCCGTCACGCACAAAGACGCGGCCATTTTCCATCTTGCTTTGGATATGCGCTCCGTAAACGAGGTCAACGCCGTCCAGGCAGCCGTCTTCGATCATGCCGCGCGCGCCGCCGGGCGACAATTCTTCGCCGAACTGATGAATCAGTACGATGGTTCCAGGAAGTTCATCTTTCATAGCGACCATCGCTTTGGCAAAGCCCAGCAGGCCAGCGGTATGCCCGTCATGGCCGCACGCATGCATCACACCGGGCACTGTGGATTTATAAGCTACATCTTTTTTATCATCGATCGGCAGCGCATCAAAATCCGCGCGAAAAGCGATCGTCTTGCCGGGTTTGGCGCCGCGGATCGTACCGACAACACCGCGTCCGCCTACATTGCGGCGGACTTCGACACCCATTTCTTCAAGCTTGTCCGCAATAAATGCAGGCGTTTCGACTTCCTGATGGGACAGTTCAGGGTGCATATGGAGGTGGCGTCGTATGGCCACCATTTCTTCGTAAAGTGACTCAATTTTGGTCATTGCAGCTGATTGCATAGATTTAATTCCCCTTACTTTTAGAATAAATACATTGCTACCAGTATACAGCCTGCAAAAAGAGGAAGGCAATCAATTAGGTATAAAAAAAGAGTTAGAAGAATAATTATTCATCAGCCAACTAAAAAACGCTGCCTAATAAAGGCAGCGTCGCTTTAAATCACATCGGTTTTTTCGATCAAGTTCAAGAATTGTTGGGTGCGTTCTTCTTTCGGGTTGTTAAAAATATCTTCCGGTTTGCCGCGCTCCACGATTTTGCCGCCGTCCATAAAGAGCACTTCATCGGCGACGCCTTTGGCAAAGCGCATTTCATGCGTGACAACGACCATTGTCATGCCTTCAGAAGCAAGGTCTTTCATAACCTGCAGCACTTCGCCGACCAGTTCCGGGTCAAGCGCTGACGTTGGCTCATCAAACAGCATCACTTTCGGCTCCAACGCGAGCGCACGGGCAATGCCGACGCGCTGCTGCTGACCGCCTGACAATTGAAACGGATAATAATCCATTTTGTCGCTGAGGCCAACTTTTGTTAAGATTGCTTCCGCTTTTTTGCGTGCCGCCGCTTTGTCTTTTTTCTGGACGATGATGGGCCCTTCCATGACGTTTTCAAGCGCCGTCATGTGAGGGAACAAATTGTAATGCTGGAATACCATGGCCGATTGTTTTCGGAAAGCCGTAATCTGGCGTTTAGAAAAGGGCTTCGAAAAATCTGCAGTCTGGTCGTCAATCGTAACCGATCCGGCAGTAGGAACTTCCAGGATGTTCAAGCATCTTAAAAAAGTGGTTTTTCCGGATCCGGAAGGGCCGATGACAACGATTGCTTGTCCTTTTTGGACGTCGACATCAATGCCTTTCAACACTTCCAAATCACCGAACTTCTTGTGTAAATTTCTGATAGATATCATAATTCGCTCCTTACTGCAATCTTACCTTGCCTTTATTAGCGGGAAACATAACGGTCAAAACGATGTTCCAGTCTGCCTTGGCCGATTGACAATAAGAAACAGACGACCCAGTATATTAAGGCTGCTTGGCCATATAACAAAAGGAATTCATAGTTTGTTGCAGCAATCTGCTGGGCGATGCGGAACATTTCCGTCACGAGAATCAGCGATGCCAGCGACGTATCTTTTACCAAACTGATAAATGTATTCGAAAGGGGCGGGATGGACACGCGTGCCGCCTGCGGCAAGATGACGCGGCGAAGGGATTGGACATACGTCATGCCAATCGTATCCGCTGCTTCCCATTGGCCTTTCGGGATGGACAAAATGGACGCCCGGATCACTTCGGAAGCATAGGCTCCGACATTCAATGAAAATCCGAGAATCGCAGCCGGAAACGGATCGATGACCACTCCGATTGTCGGCAGCCCGTAAAACAAGATGAACAACTGAACGAGCAACGGCGTCCCGCGGATAATCGAAACATACACACGGGCGATCCATTGCAGGATTTTTACTGTAGAAATACGGGCAAGTGCTGTCAAGACAGCTAAAATCAGCCCGAGTACGAAAGCGATCAACGTTAAAGGAATCGTATACTGGACCAGCCCTTCCAGCAACGGCAGCCAGGCGGATTGGGAAATGTCCGAAAGACGCTCCAGCCTAACCGGATCAGAGAAGATATTATTCAAGTACATTTTCGCCGAACCATTTTTCAGAGATTTTGTCGTATGTGCCGTCTTCAATCATTTCAGCTAGGGCTGTGTTTGCTTCTTCAACAATAGCACCGCTGCCTTTACGGAATAACAATGCACTTTTCGCTGCATCTGAAGCTTCATCCACGATTTCAATATTGGCATCGGGGCGCTGTTTCAAAAAGTCCAGAACGGTTAAATTGTCATTGACAGTTGCATCAACGCGCCCGGAATTCAATAATTCAATGGCTTGGTTAAAACCTTCGACGCCTTCGATTTCAGCACCGAACGAGCGGGCAGTTTCGGCATAGTTGCTGGTTAGCGACTGGGCAGAAAGTTTTCCTTCAAGGTCTTCAAAGCTTTTGATTTCTTCATTGTCTTTTGCCACTACCAGTACGGCAGTAGAAGAAATATACGGATCTGAAAACTCATAGCTTTCTTCACGTTCAGGGTTGATGCCGACTTGGTTCGCGACCATATCAAAGCGGCCTGAATCCAGTCCTGCAAACATGGCATCCCATTGCGTTTCCAAAAATTCAACTTCAACGCCAAGGCGTTTGCCGACTTCCTGTGCAATTTCTACGTCAAAACCCGTCAACTTTCCGGAGTCATCATGGAAAGTGAAAGGAGGATATGTTCCTTCCGTACCGACAACCAGTTTGCCTTCTTCTTTCACTTTAGCCAACACATCTTCTTCTGTACCGCCAGATCCTGTTGCGTCGTCTGTCGTCGGATCTTCTTCTGTCGAGCCGCCTCCGCATGCTGCCAATACGATTGCTGCAAGCAGGAGCACTAACAATAAACTAAATTTCTTCATCATAAATCCCCTCTATTTCCTATAATATTTTTATTAGTCGAGCTGTTGGAGTTCTAATGCGTACAAGTTCATGTCGCTTTTTATACCCTTTTTTATAAAAATGGAAACTATGAAAACAAAACAAAGCGGAATACTTGGTTTACGGGCCAAAAAAAGCGCACCAGAATTGCAAAAGCTCAGCTCTCCACGAACTGTATCATTATAGCACCAAGAATCTGACCATACAAATGAATAGTTTGGCATGTTTCTTAATTCAATAACTGAAAAATATTGTTTTTTTAAAGAGAACAATTTATAATGACTACAAGATAAAGCTTACTAAGACAACGAATTTATAATTCTTTTTGTGTTTTTGCAGAGGACAATTGTTTCGGTTGAGAGGAGACCATTAAAATGAAGCGAATAATGATTACAGGGGCACTTGGACAAATTGGATCGGAACTGGTGGAAAAACTGCGGAATATCTATGGACGGGACAATGTCCTGGCTACCGATATCCGCCCTGCACAAGATATGCAGGGGCCGTTTGAATTGCTGGATGTGACAGATGCACAAAGAATGCACGATTTAGCAAAAGATTTCGGAGCCGACACGATGATGCATATGGCGGCTTTATTGTCTGCCACAGCGGAAGAAAAGCCGTTGCTTGCCTGGAACTTGAATATGGGCGGCCTGGTGAATGCGCTGGAAGCTTCAAGAGAACTCGATATGCAATTTTTCACGCCAAGTTCCATCGGAGCATTCGGACCTTCTACACCGAAAAAGAACACGCCGCAGGACACGCTTCAGCGTCCGACGACGATGTACGGCGTCAACAAAGTTGCCGGAGAGCTGCTTTGCGATTATTACTTCCAGAAATTTGACCTGGATACCCGAGGCGTCCGCTTCCCAGGGTTGATTTCCTACGTGGCGCAGCCGGGCGGCGGAACGACCGATTATGCAGTGGACATCTATTACAAAGCGATTGAACAGAAGCGCTACACGTCGTATATCGCAAAAGGCACCTACATGGACATGATGTATATGCCGGATGCGCTTCAGTCGATTGTTGACTTGATGGAAGCAGATCCTGCAAAATTGGAGCACCGCAATGCGTTTAACGTAACGGCCATGAGTTTTGAGCCGGATGAAATTGCGGCTTCCATCCGCAAGCACATTCCGGACTTCCAAATGTCTTACGACGTAGACCCGATCAGACAAGGAATTGCCGACAGCTGGCCGGACAATATCGATGCATCAGCAGCCGAAAAAGAATGGGGCTTTAAAGCTGCCTACGACCTTGACTCCATGACTGCTGACATGCTGGAAAAACTAAAAAAAAAATTAATGACTGTTTAATTAAAGAAGGGGAAACGATGTAATCATCGTTTCCTTTTTTGATTGGATACGCAATGAAAAAGGCCATTCGCATTTCGCGAATGGCCTTTCAGCTTGGTTTAAAATAACAGATGTCCAATGCCTGCAACAATCGGCAAAGCGATAATTGTGCGAAGCAGGAAAATGACAATCAGGTCTAAGATGTTGACGGGAATTCTCGAGCCGAGCAGCAAACCGCCGACTTCTGACATGTAGATCAATTGCGTCACCGACATCGTGGCAACCACAAACAACGTCAGCTCGGATTCGATCATGCCATCAGCAAGTATGACCGGCAAGAACATATCGGCAAATCCGACCACCATCAATTGCGCAGCTTCTGCTGCTTCGGGTACACCGAGCAGATTCAAATACGGTTCAAATGGTTTGCCAAGAATGGTGAAAATAGGTGTATAGGTAGCCAGCATCAATGCAATCGTGCCAAACGCCATAACAACTGGTGCTACGCCGATCCACATATCCAAAACGTTTTTAAAGCCGTCCTTGAAGAATTCAGCTACTGATTTGTTTTCGTCAGCTTTTGATAAGGCATTCTCAACTCCGTGGGACACAACATTGTATCCTTCCGGCACTTCTTCAGACATCGATTCCTGCGGCTTGCCGTTCATAAACGTTGTCGGCTTTTGGGTTAATGGGAAAATACGCGGCATGATAAGCGCAAGCACAAGGCTCGCTAAAATAACGGTTCCGTAATACGGCAGGAAATATTCCCCAAGGCCGACGCGCTGAATAACAACAATGGCAAACGTAATCGAAACAACCGAAAAAGTGGTCCCTATTATCGCAGCTTCGCGCTGCGTATATTTATTTTGAATATACTGCGTGTTGGTCAAAAGAACTCCAATTGTTCCATCGCCAACAAATGACGCAAGCGCATCAACTGATGAGCGCCCAGGCAAGCGAAACAGCGGGCGCATGATTTTTACCATCATGGTTCCAAACAATTCCAAAAGACCGAAATTCATTAAAAGCGGGAGGAAAAGGCCGGCAAACAGGAAAATAGTGAACAAGAAGGACAATAACCCCTCAGGAGACAGTAAAAGGCCGCCCGTGTCTTCGCTCCAAACTGCTTCCGGTCCGATTTGAAACAGCACCATGACAGCGAAAACGGCTCCGACAATCCGGACAATTGTCCAAAACAAATTGACATTAAATAATCTATCAAAGAATGAGACCGTATGGTGTTCATTTACTTTTCTAGCGATGCTGAATACTGATCCAAGAGCAGCAATTAGCATAATGATAAGCATGATCCACGGTGCAATAGGTTCAATAAACCCTGCTACCCAGTTGGCCAGCAAAGCGATTGGCACAACCCAGCCTTCTTCTGTTGGTACCGGCACGATGAATAAAAACACGCCCAGAATAGACGGGATCAAAAACAATAGCCAGGTCGAAACTGTAAACTTTTTCACAAATAAACCCCTTTTCCTTGTGCATGAAAACACGTGATGAATAGTAATTATACAGCATTTTTCTCCCCTGAAAATGCTTACAACCAAAGTTTATATTATCTGAAAACCGCGCAAAAAAACACCCCTATTCTCAAAAAGAAAATAGGGGTGTTTGGGCTTAGAAAGATTCCTCGAAATCCTGGTCCCAGCGGTAATTGTAAAACCGTTCTTTTGTCAGCCAGTTTTCCGTTTCGGTGTCGCCTTGCGCCAGTTTGTGTTCCATTTCTTCAAGCATCCAGGCGGTTTGGGAGATGTGGGCTTTCATGGCACCCATTTTCTGGTCGCGCACCGGTGAAATGTCGTACACGACATCCGGATTTCCAAGAACATCCAGTGTATTGTTGGCAAATGCCACACAATGCAATTTCGGGCGATCTTCCATGCGGCGGACAGCGCGCACTACGGCACGGGCTGTTGCTTCATGGTCCGGGTGCACCGAAAGATTCGGATAGAATGTGATGACCAAAGAAGGATTCAATTCCGTAATCAAATCAGCCATCATGCCGACCATCTTTTCATCGTCTTCAAATTCCACCGTTTTATCGCGCAAGCCCATCATCCGCAAGTCGGTAAGGCCCATGGCTTCAGCCGAAGCGATCAATTCTTTTTTGCGGATCTGCGGCAGCGATTCGCGGGTGGCAAACGGCGGATTGCCAAGATTGCGTCCCATTTCGCCGAGTGTCAGGCACGCGTATGTAACGGGTGTCCCTTGTTTGATATGCGTAGATATTGTTCCTGAAACGCCGAATGCTTCATCGTCCGGGTGAGGGAAGACGACGAGTACATGCCGTTCTTTTGGAATTGTCATCGTTTGTTCCCTCCTTAATAACTGAACGGTGTTTCGCTGATTTGCAGCGCCACCGCCAATTTTCCTGATCCGTCATGTCCTGCAAGCAAGAGCCGGCCTTGCTCATCAAGTTCGTAATGGGTGATTCCCTGGGCGTAAACCCAGCCATGCGGCAACTTCAAGCCGACGCGGTGCGGGCTTTCACCGACCACTTTTCCCAATTCGTAATTGATCACGACATTGCGGATAAAAGCCCCGGCGTTGAAAAATCCTTCATTAAAATGTGTGGCATATGAGCCATTGGTTGTTTCCAAGTGCAGATAAACGTCTCTGTTTGCGAAAGCATCCAGCTCCACTTGCAGTTTTTTAACTTCTACTAATTCCATTTTGTTCACTCCTCCGGCAGTCCGTATTCTATTAGTATAGGGAATTTTATAGAAGAATGCGATTAGGTTGCTTTACGGAACCCGAAATAATGCTATTATATGGAAGAAAGAATTTTTTGATAATTCAAGGTAGAGGAATGAAGACGGTGAATTTATTGATCAGATTTGTGTTTTCAATTGTGGGGATTGTACTCATCAGCGGGTTGCCGGAATTGGTGAAAGGCTTGCTCGCAGGGGAGCTGCAGCTTAAGGAATACGTGCTTTCCATCCAGTCTGTTTTAAGCAATATATGGCCGATTCAGGATTTTGCGGTATTCAATATACGGACGCAGCGCGATATCCTGCTGTTTCCAACCATTGCGGAATACATAAGCTATTCGCTTCAAATTTTATTTTTGGCTTTTGCAGCAGCTGTTTTTTTCGCGATGCTGTTTACAGTCGCGACGATGCTGCTGCCGGAACCGGCGCGTGAACGAATCAAAAGCGTGCTGTATTTTCTGGAATCGGTGCCGGATCTGCTGGTCATCATGCTGGCACAGCTTGGGGTTATCCTGATTTATCAGCAGACAGACGTGTTGATTTCAAAAATAGCCGTTGTTGGAGGGGACCGGATTTACTGGCTGCCGGTCCTCTGTTTGATGCTGTTGCCGGCGATCCAATTATACCGGCTGAGCATGTTGACCTTCCAGGAGGAAGAGCGCCAAATGTACGTGGAGCTGGCCCGTGCGCTCGGCTTTTCTAAAGCCTTCATTGTCTTGGTCCACATGTTCCGAAACGCCGTCATCAGCGTCTTTTTCCAGTCGAAGAAAACCTTATGGTTCATGCTGTCGAATTTGTTTGTGCTGGAATTGATGTTCAATATGCCAGGCATCATGCTCTTTATGAAAGACAATATCTCACCGGAAGTTTTTCTGGTAGCAGTATTCAGCTTTTTTGTGCCAATGTTCCTTGTTTACAGCCTGGGAGAATGGTTCTTTCTCCGGCATTACCGCGGAAAGGAAGTGGGGTGAATGTGGAAACGCCCTTATTTCATCATCGGCTTTGGGATTCTGGCATTCTTCCTTATTGGCAGTTTTGTTTATGAAGGCTTGTACGGCAATGTGCCCAAGCAGACTTTATTTATCACAGAAAACGGAAGGGCAATCGAAAGCCCGCCGCTTTCGCCGCAATGGGGCCATCCGCTCGGGACGGACCAGTACGGCTATGATTTATTCGGAAAACTGATGCTGGGGGCCAAGTACACCATTCTATCCGCTCTGGCAATTGCCGCACTGCGGATGCTGATCGCGGTGCCGCTTGGCTATCTGCTGGGAACCTATTTGCAGCGCCAGCGCACGTGGATCAGCGGGTTGGCCGATTCGCTGCATTATGTGCCTTTGACGCTTTTTGCCTCATTTGTCCTGTACTCCGTGCTTTGGATGCCGGCGGAAGGCTTTACGACCGGAATGTGGGAACGCATCGGCATCCAGATTGTTTTGATGGCGCTCCTGACCGTCCCGATTGTCGCGGTACTGGTCGGCAATGAAGCGGCACTCCTCAGCCGCCAGGAATACATATTGGCTTCAAAAGTGTTGGGAGCCGGACGGTGGCGCATCATCCGCAAGCATATGTATCCGCAAATGAGGGAGAAGCTGGCGGTCCTCTATGGCCAGCAAGTGATTGAAACGTTCATCATTTTAGCGCATTTGAGTTTATTTGATTTATTCCTTGGCGGCACCAAAGTGAGCTACGACCCGATGTTCGGTGATCCCCCGATGTCCATTTCCTATGAATGGGCGGGTTTGTTCGGCTCGACGTTCCGCTACTTGCAAGGTGCGCCTTGGCTGCCTTTGTTCCCGGTCCTGTTTATCGCCTTATCGATTCTGGCAGTGTCGCTGATGCTTGAAGGGTATCTGCAATCCAAAAACCCGAAAGTAAAGAAGAAACGGAAAACGCCCGCTGAAGAAGACAAGGTCGTGGAATGGAACCGTGAGCAGCTGCGAGAGCAGATGGTGAGATTGAAGGAAAAAGAATTGCTTTAAAAAAGGAAAACCCTCACGGATTGTGAGGGTTTTGTTTTGGGGTATTAAACTTCTGTCACTTGCACTTCAGGCTTTTCAAACTGGTTCGCCGCTCCGTGCAGGACGGGGCCAACGTATTCGTTCAGCTTCCAGCCGTGCTGGATTGCAGCGGAAACGAAGATTTTGGCATTCAGCACAGCATCGCTTACCGATTGGCCGTTAGCCAAATTAGCTGTGATGGCTGCCGCAAATGTGCAGCCGGCACCGTGGTTATAAGTCGTGTCGGTTTTTTCAGCGGTTAACAGGTAATGCGTTTTGCCGTCGTACAAAAGATCGGCCGCTTTTTCATGCTGCAATTGCTTGCCGCCTTTGATGACAACGTACTGTGCGCCGTGTGCATGGATTTTTTCGGCCGCCGCTTTCAAATCCTCTACTGTGCGAAGTGTGCCAAGGCCAGAAAGCTGCCCGGCTTCCACCAAATTAGGCGTTACGACTTTCGCGACCGGAAGCAAATGCTTGATCATAGCATCGACGTTTTCAGGGAACAGCACTTCGTCTTCGCCTTTGCATGCCATAACCGGGTCAATGACGACATCTTCCAAACCGGATTTTTGGATGGCTTTGCCGGCCATTTCAATAATTTCGACAGTCGGCAGCATGCCCGTTTTCAGCGCATCCACACCCGTAGAGAAAGCCGTCTGCAATTGTGCGTGAAGCGTTTCAACCGGAATCGGATGGATGCCGTGGCTCCAGCCGTTTTCAGGGTCCATTGTCACGATGACGGTTAAAGCGTTCATCCCATAAGTTCCGTGTTCCTGGAACGTTTTCAAATCAGCTTGTATGCCAGCTCCGCCGGATGTATCTGATCCAGCGATCGTTAAGGTTTTTTTCAATGTCATCGCTAAAACTCCTTTTGATAGTTTGTATGCATCACTTTATTTTAACAAAAATCGGAACATTTACAATGAATCAAACTTCTGCGGGAACAAGAGAACCGAGGCGGTTAAAGTGCTCAATGCAAAAAACAGCAGCACAACCAAAGCCAGTATCCAATTGCCGCTTAGGAAAAGACCGATGGCCAGGAAAAATGTTAATATGGAAACAGCCAGCACCACCATCAGCAAACACCCCATGCCAAGCCGCTTAGCGGTTTCTGGTGCGCTGGAACCTTTAGTTGAAGAGATCGTTTTTATTTTTTCGCGAAAGTCCGCCATCAGCATCGCCCCTTTGTTCCATCCTATCACGGGGCTATGCTGAAATGAAATAGAAGAAAGAGGGTTTAACAGTGGCAAAAGATCCGAAGTTGACAGAAATTGAACGCTTATTAAATGAAGTGAAAGGGAAAGAAGATACAAAAGAATCGGGTTTCTGGAAGACCTTGAAATTGATGATGGGCGTGTTCCGCAATTCTTTTCTCGTGCTGATCGTGGCTCTGTTATTGCTGCTGGTCGCGCTGCCGCTCGGCACGTTCTGGATGATCAAAGGCAGTACGTTCCAGGAAGACAAAGGCGCTTTCCTGGAGCAAATCCAGGATCTCAATGAGCTCGCTACTGCAGAAGCGTTTTCGAAAGTCATCATTGAGCGGCAGGACAATGCTGTATTCGGACAGGAAATCGGGCTCGACTTGCCGGGAACCAAACGCCAGCTATTGGTGGTCATTCCGGGTTCGGTCAAAGCGGGAATTGATTTTTCCGAAGTGACGGAAGAGGATATCGAATTGGATGAAGCAGCGAAAACCGCGACTTTGACGCTGCCGAAAGCCGACTTTTTAGGCGGTCCCGAATTATTCATGGACCAAGTGGAAGTGTATTCGTATGAAGGCCTGTTTAGAGGCGGCGCCGATATTTCTGAAGCGTACGAGCTGGCAGAAGAAGCGCAAAAACTGATGCTTGAAGAAACCAAAGGGCAGGGCGTGCTGGAATTGGCTGAAGAAAATGCCGCCAGCTCGGTTCAGCAAATGTTTAATCTGGTGGATTATGAGGTAAAAGTCGAATTCAAAGAATAAGGAGTGGTATGCATGCCAAAGGAAATTTTTCAAAATGACTGGCAGGAAATCATTGGAGAAGAATTCAATAAACCCTATTACCTGAAACTGCGCGAGTTTCTAAAAGAGCAATACGCCAATGAAACGGTATATCCGGCAAAAGAAAACATCTGGAATGCATTCAAGCACACCCCCTACAGCGAAGTGAAAGTCGTCATTTTGGGCCAAGATCCTTACCACGGCCCGGGCCAGGCGCACGGACTCAGTTTTTCGGTTCAGCCGGGCGTCACGCATCCGCCGAGCCTGCGCAATATGTTCAAGGAACTGAAAGAAGATATTGGCTGTGAAAAACCGAAAGACGGCACCTTGACGAAGTGGGCGGACCAGGGTGTGCTGATGCTCAACACCGTTTTGACCGTCCGAGCAGGTGAAGCCAATTCCCATCGCAATCAAGGCTGGGAAACTTTTACGGATGAAGTGATTCGCAAACTGTCGGAACGCGAAAAGCCGGTCATTTTTGTGTTATGGGGCCGGCCGGCGCAAAAGAAAAAGCCGCTCATTAATTTGGAGCGCCATTCGATCATAGAAGCTGTTCATCCGAGTCCGCTAAGCGCCAGCCGCGGCTTTTTCGGCAGCAAGCCGTATTCAAAAGTGAACGAACTGTTACAGGCACGCGGAGAAGAGCCGATTGATTTCTGTTTGGACTGACGCTCAGCTCCAAGCGTGCTAAAATAGGGAAGAATGTAAACGGAAAGGGGGATTTTTCATGGCAATCGATGCACAGCGCATTTTGCGTGAAATCGAAAAGCATACTGCACAGGCGCGTAAAGGCGATCCGGCAAAAGTACGCGAGTCGATCGCAGCGATTCGGGCATTGTGTGATCTTTTATTGGAAGATGACCAGTCGCCGATGGATACCAAACCGCGTGCCATACCGCTCGCCTCCCCTCAGGTACAGCCAGTTTCTTCTGCCAGCAAATTGCGGGAAGAAGACGGCGCAAACGGTGATTCACTGTTTGAATTTTAATCGGAAAGAGGAATACAAATGAAGTTTTTCTTGATAGCCGGAGCAGTTAATGCGCTGCTATCCGTAGCTTTCGGCGCTTTTGGCGCGCATTTGCTTGAAGGGCGCGTTGCAGATAAATATTTGGACACATGGCAAACGGCTGTCCAGTACCAGATGTTCCATGCAGTCGGATTGATGGTTGTGGGCATTCTGATGAGTTCTTCGTTGATCGGTACACTTGGCTCGTTGTCGTGGGCAGGCTACTTAATGCTTGCCGGAATCATTATTTTCTCAGGCAGCCTGTATGTATTAAGTTTGACGGGCATCTCAATTTTGGGCGCCATCACGCCGATCGGCGGAGTGGCTTTTATCGCAGGCTGGATCATGTTGATTGTGGCAGCTTCAAAAGCTTTATAAAATATGAAAGGCCTTCGCTGCGGCGAAGGTCTTTTTTATTTCCCGGGAAATAGGGAGATTTTGTTATTGTTCAAGCAGAGCTTTCAGTTTGGCAGGATCATCGACAGTCAGGGCAATTCGGGAAACCTGTTTTTTGCGGCCGAAGAAGAGGACCGCTTCTTGTGGTTCCTTGAATTCGAGAATGACTTGCGGTTCCGGTTCCACAAAGTCCTGGGCGATGAAGGTGAGCGTTTCTTTGTCTGCTGCTCCGCCCCACTGAATGGCTTTAATTGCCTCAAGCGGAACTTCCATCCGTTTGCTCAGCCCAAGCGAAACGTACAGGTTGCCGTTGTTTACTTTAAGCGGGTTCAATCGCATCGCCTGAAGTTCACCGAGGAAGTAGACGACCGAATAGACGTTCAGGATCAGCAGCACAATCGAGAGCAGGGGCGATTTATCATGCAGCCACCAGTGGATGCCGATGGTTTCGATGACGATCGCGTGGATCAGCATAATGTAAAATGCGATGGCACTCGAATTTTTGTGGAGCGAAATCAGATTGGGCCCTTCAGCCGGCTTCTTTTTCCAGGAACAGAACGCGTAATAGAAAATGAGCGATTCGGATAAGATGACGGTAACAAGCAGATTGGGTTTCATTCGCGCGTAAGCAGTCGGCAGCAAAGCGAACAGCGGGCTTTCCGGCTGGCTTTTAATTGTGCAGACAATGGCCGGTGCATGATAAAGGAGCAGAACAAGAAAAGCGATTTCAGCCAATAAAACCAAGGCTTCCAAGCCGATGCCTATGTAAAACAAAGTGGTGAACGGTTCAAAGTAAAGGGAAGGGATGACGAAGCGGGCAAGCACAAAGCCTGCGGCAACCAGTGTGAGAAAATGTTTAATCGACAAGCGGAAAGCAGCGAGCATTAAAAGCGGCGCGACAAAAGCGAAGTCGACGAGCGAACCGGTGACTACCCAGAACGTGTCTTCCGGGATCACAAGTGAGGAAAGCGGCGAGCGGTACAACAGAAAATTGCTGGTGAGTACAAGCAGCAGCAGAGCAAGAGCCCATTTAGCATAGTTTGTCTGGCGCATCACGAACATACAAACACCCCGTTTTTCTTTTATTATATCGTTTAAAAGGAGGATGGAGAAAGAGCAATCGTGGCGGAATTCTGAAAAATAAAGGTTGAGGTGCGTTTACTAATTAAAAAGTCAGCAAGCGGCCGAAATATTGCGTCCCGGACAGTAGATTGTAAATGCGGACAGTCTTTCACTCCTACCGAACAGTATTTGTCCTTAAGCGAACAGTAAACTGACCGCTCCAAGAAATAAACCCGCCTATAAATGAAAAAAACCGCCTGAGGGCGGTTTTTGCAAGTTACACTTCCAGGAATTTCGCTGTGCGTTCTGCGTCCAGGCGTGTGCCTACGTAGAACGAACCGAATTCTGCATAGCGTGCGCTGACTTCGTCAAAGCGCATTTCGTAGATCAATTTTTTGAATTGGAGAACGTCGTCTGCGAACAAAGTAACGCCCCATTCGTAGTCGTCAAAGCCGACAGAACCGGAAATGATCTGTTTTACTTTGCCGGCGTAGCTGCGGCCGATTTTGCCATGGGACAGCATCAACTCTTTGCGTGTGTCCATTGGCAGCATGTACCAGTTGTCGTCGCCTTCGCGGCGTTTGTCCATCGGGTAGAAGCAGATGTACTGCGAACGCTGAAGTTCAGGGTACAGGCGCGCGCGGACATGCGGGTTCTGGTATGGATCTTCGTCTGATTTTCCAGCCAGGTAGTTGGAAAGTTCGACAACCGATACATACGAATACGTAGGAACCGTATAAGCGATCAATGTCAGCTTATTGTATTCCGTTTCAAGCTCACGCAATTCGTCCATCGTTTCGCGCAGTAGCATCAGCATCAAGTCGGCTTTTTGGCCAACGATTGAGTACAATGCGTGTGCACCTGTTTTATTTTCATCAGCTTGGTTCACTCGGTCCATAAATGCCTGGAATTCGTCGATCGCGAATTGGCGTTCTTCATCCGTCAGCATTTTCCACGATACCCAGTCCATGGACCGGAAATCATGCAGGACGTACCAGCCGTCTAATGTAATTGCAGCTTCATTCATTATTCAAACACTCCTTTGATCTGAATCTCACAGAATCAGTTTATCACATTGGCCCTGCAAGTTCCTGCAAAACAAATGGCTGTCACCAATTTGCCACCGCTGCCGCGCCTTTTCAGGGGAGCGGGAGTCGGGTAAACTAAAGGTACGCAAAATGCCCGTGAGGAGAAGTGAACATGACTTTATTTACACAACAACCAACTTGGCGTTTCTGGGACCAGTCCTTGAGCGCAAAAAACCGTTCTGCCCTGGAATCGTTCGCCGCGGATGACACGCTGTGCGAACTGGTCGGGTCCGGCAAAAGCCCGGCGACGGTACGGACGTGGGTCCATGACGACACGGTCGTGCTCGGCATCCAGGACCACCGTTTGCCGCATGTCGGAGCGGGTATGGAATATCTACAGTCACAAGGATACCAGCCGATTGTGCGGAATTCCGGCGGCCTCGCTGTCGTGCTGGACGCCGGGGTGCTGAACATTTCCTTGGTGGTGTCAGAAAAAGAAAGCGTCATCGACATTCCGGCCGGCTACGACATGATGCTGGAACTGGTGCAGGCGCTGTTCCCGGAAGCGCCGATTGATGCCTATGAAATCGTCGGCTCTTATTGCCCGGGTTCCTACGATTTAAGCATCGGCGGGAAAAAATTCGCCGGCATTTCCCAGCGCCGCATCCGCAAAGGCATTGCAGTTCAGGTGTACCTGTGCGTCGAAGGCTCCGGCGCGGAACGGGCGGAATTGATCCGCAACTTCTACGAAAAAGGAATCGGCGGAGAAGAAACGAAATTCGCCTATCCGGAAATAAAACCGGAAGTGATGGCGTCGCTCAGCGAATTGCTCGGCAAAGAAATCACGGTCCCGGAAGTTGTGCTGAATTTGTACGAATTGATCGGCGCACCGATTCCACAGCCGCTCACCGCTGAGGAGACGGAGCTTTACGCTTTTTACCTGAACCGCGTCGTTGAACGCAACGAGAAAATGCTTCCGGGGACCTCTTGAATGAGAGGTTCCGGAAGGTGTAGAATACTTGTTACGCAGAAAAAATGGAGGTGCGCCTGTGAGCTATGCAACACAAAAATTAGCTGAAGAAAAAGTTTTCAAAGATCCGGTTCACCGATACATACACGTGCGCGACCAAGTGATTTGGGACCTGGTAAATTCCCGTGAATTCCAGCGTCTTCGGCGCATCAAGCAGCTTGGCACCTCCTATTTGGTATTCCACGGAGCCGAACACAGCCGCTTTAGCCATTCGCTGGGGGTTTACGAAATCGTCCGAAGAATTTCAGACGATATTTTCCATGGCCGTCCGGAATGGGATGAAGACGAACGGCTCGTCGTGTTATGCGCTGCGCTTCTTCATGATCTGGGCCATGGCCCTTTTTCGCATTCGTTCGAAAAAGTGTTCCATGTTGATCATGAGGAATTTACCCGGGAAATCTTGCTTGGCGACACCGAGGTCAATCAAATCCTGCTGAAAGTCGGCGAGGAGTTTCCGAAAAAAGTGGCAGAAGTCATTGCCAAAACCTATGCCAACAAGCAGGTTGTTTCCTTAATATCGAGCCAGATTGACGCGGACCGCATGGATTACCTGCAGCGGGATGCTTACTATACCGGGGTTTCGTACGGGCATTTTGACATGGAGCGGATTCTCCGCGTCATGCGCCCGGTGGAAGACCAGGTGGTCATCAAATCCAGCGGCATGCACGCCGTCGAAGATTACATCATGAGCCGCTACCAGATGTACTGGCAAGTGTATTTCCATCCGGTCGCCCGGAGCGCGGAAGTCATCTTGCGGAAAATCTTGCAGCGGGCAAAGGAACTGAGTGAAAACGGCTATAAATTCAAACAGCCGCCCACTCATTTTATGGCGTTTTTCGACCGCTCGTTCACGTTGAAGGATTATTTGGCGCTTGATGAAGGTGTCTTGATGACCTATTTCCAGCTGTGGATGACGGAACGCGATCCAATTCTTTCTGATTTGAGCGACCGCTTTGTCAATCGCCGGCTGTTCCAGTACGTCGATTTTGATCCCGGCAAGGATTACCGGAAACTTGGGGAGCTTGCCCAGTTGTTCCGGGAAGCGGGCATCGATCCGGAATATTATTTGATCGACGACTCGACGTCCGATTTGCCGTACGATTTCTATCGCCCCGGCGAGGAAGAAGAACGTTTGCCGATCCATTTGCTGATGCCTTCAGGGGAAATCAAAGAATTATCCCGGCAGTCGCAAATCGTGGATGCGATCTCAGGCAAACGAAGAACCGATTACAAATTGTATTTCCCCGCGGAATTATTAATAGATGGCAAAAAGAAAGCATCCAAACAGAAGATATTGGAATTGCTTAGAAAAGGAGGGGTCTAGTTGCTGCAGGAACACGCAAAAATCGTGGATTTTATTGCCACGGCGGACGGGATTACCGGACGGAAGAAATTGCAGAAAATGATTTTTATCTTAAAGAAGATGGGTGTGCCGTTTCAGGAAAAATACGAATTCCACATCTACGGCCCGTATTCGGAAGAATTGACGGCCCGCATTGAGGAATTGTGCGATATGGGATTTTTGTCCGAGGAGCTCGAAGACAAAGGATCATATGTCCGCTATAAATACAATGTGACCCAGGAAGGGAAAGACTTCCGCGGCACCTTGAAAGAATCGGTGATCGACAATCCGGCCATTGCTGCGAAGCTGAACGAAAAAAGCAGCCGCTTTTTGGAGTTGACGTCGACGCTTTTGTACTTTGACCATTTGGAGCGCACGGAACAAATCGAGAAACTGCATGTCGTCAAAGCGAAGCTGCATTTCACGGCAGAAGAAATTGAAGAGGCGTTCGGGTTTATCGACGAATTGAGCCAAATGAAAAAACTCCCTTGATGGGAGTTTTTGTTTACTGAAGGATGTTTTATTGGATATCTGAGAAAAGTTTTCCTTTAACGCCGTAATCGGTTTTTTTCATATCTTCGATAAAGACCGTGACGTTTTCGATCGGTGCTCCAGTTGTTTCGGAAACAACAGCACTGACTTTTTCAACTAAAGCGCGTTTCTGATCTTCTGTGCGCCCTTCGAGCATTTTGACAGTTACGTATGGCATAATAGATACAGCTCCTTTTTTAAATTAGGCTTGGTTAAAATTAATTGCGGAATATCCTTAACAATAAATACAAGCCTTGATGAAGATATCTCAATCATATCAGAACGGAGGGAATGTACACATGGCTAATGAAGAAAAACCAAAACAAAAAGTAGGATTTACCATTATAAAAAACGACCCCACAGATGGCCACAAAGGCTATGGCATTGGATCCCTGTCGCTTGAAAACGTATCCCCGCTTTTCATTGACATCGAAGAGCAGTCGGCATTTATTGACATCGGTGCCATGCATGCACGCAGCCAAGTCGAGAAGGGCATCAAGTTTACGACGAACCGCGAAGATTCAGCGGGCGGCAAACCGTATTGGCTGATTTGGATCACCATCGATTTCAATCCGGCCGGCCCTTATTATGCCGGTGTAACGGCTTGCGAAATGGTCGTGAACCGGGAAAAACGGCGCGGCTACAAAATTTTGGCGGAGCATGTCAACTTGATGGACAAATCGATGAAACGCAAAATTATCGTTGACCACATGGACGATTCTTCGAAGCAGGTACTGGCGGAATACTTGAAAAGCCATAATGCTGAAATGTGGGAACGCAGTGAACCGAAGCTTCGTCAAGAGCTAACTGTATAAAAAAACCAATTTAATGTACGAATTGTGACATTTTGGATTGCTTCTGTTCGGCGGTTGAAGTCGGCCAATAAACGCAGTAAACTATAGTTACAGCTTTTAAATAGAAAGCTAGGACACCTGTGAAGCGGACAAGTGCCGTGAGCCATTGCGACAAACCCAAGCCCAATGCCTCATGTCTCTTTCTCCGTGCCATCAGGCTTAAAAAGGTTTTCTGTGAAGAGATGCATTCTCTCTGCAGAAAACCTTTTTATTTTGCGCATATTGGCAAGCGCAGTGGGTAAAGAGGACTGTGCAAAGAGAAACTCAATCAGGGGGGGCCTTGCCTCCCTGATTGTTAGTTGATCCAGTCGGGCTTTTACGGACCGTAATCTTCCGCTCGGAAAAGCGGAAGTTATACGGATCGTTAAAGCGGGACAAAAACTTATTGCACTTTTGTTGAAAAGAATTATACTTTTTTAAGTAGTTTTAATTTGACTGAAAAGGAGTTTGATTATAGATGGCAGGAATTTGGTATACAGAAAAACAAACCGAGAACTTCGGGATTACGATGAAAATCAATAAAACGCTTCACACCGAGCAAACGGATTTCCAATACTTGGAGATGGCAGAAACGGCTGAATGGGGCAATATGCTATTCCTAGACGGCATGGTCATGACGTCTGAAAAAGACGAATTCGTTTATCACGAAATGGTGGCGCACGTTCCATTGTTCACTCATCCAAATCCAGAGAACGTTCTGGTTGTCGGGGGCGGAGACGGCGGCGTTATCCGTGAAGTACTGAAGCACCCATCTGTGAAAAAAGCGACGCTTGTCGACATTGACGGCAAAGTGATCGAGTACTCGAAAAAATTCTTGCCTTCAATCGCTTCAGGCCTTGAAGACGCACGCGTTGACGTAATCGTTGGAGACGGCTTCATGCACATCGCAGAATCTGAAAACAAGTACGACGTCATCATGGTGGATTCCACGGAACCGGTTGGCCCGGCAGTGAACTTGTTCACGAAAGGCTTCTACGCAGGAATTTCAAAAGCTTTGAAAGAAGACGGCATTTTCGTCGCACAATCAGACAACCCGTGGTTCAAAGCCGATTTGATTGAGCAAGTGCAAAAAGACGTGAAGGAAATCTTCCCGATCACAAAATTGTACTTGGCGAACATCCCGACTTACCCATCAGGCCTTTGGGCATTCACGATCGGTTCGAAAAAATACAACCCGCTGGAAGTGCCGGCTGAACGTTTCCGCGATATCGAAACGAAATACTACACAAAAGAATTGCACAATGCGGCATTCGTATTGCCGAAATTCGTGAAAGATCTGGCAGGCGAATAAGATGCGCTTTGACGAAACGTATTCAGGAAAAGTATTTATCAAAAGCCACCCGAACTACGAAGAATCGAAAGCGGTCCTTTACGGCATGCCGATGGACTGGACTGTCAGCTACCGTCCGGGCTCCCGTTTCGGCCCGAATAAAATCCGTGAAGTGTCGATCGGACTGGAAGAATACAGCCCTTACCTTGACCGCGAACTGGAAGATGTAAAATTCTTCGACGCAGGCGACATTCCATTGCCGTTCGGCAACCCGGAAAAATCGCTGCTTGAAATCGAGACGTATGTCCACACACTTTTAGCGGACAATAAAATCCCAATGGGCATGGGCGGCGAGCACTTGGTGTCCCTGCCGGTCATGAAAGCCGTTGCGAGCAAATACGACGATTTGGCGATCATCCATTTTGATGCCCATACCGATCTTCGCGAAAACTACGAAGGCGAAGAATATTCGCATTCCACGCCGATCCGTAAAATCGCGGACCATATCGGACCGACTAATGTCTACTCGTTCGGCATCCGTTCCGGCATGAAAGAAGAATTCCAATGGGCAAAAGAAAACGGCATGCACATCTCGAAATTCGAAGTGCTCGAGCCGTTGAAAGAAATTCTGCCGACGCTTGAAGGCCGCAATGTCTATGTCACGATCGATATGGACGTCTTGGACCCGGCGCATGCGCCAGGCACTGGAACAGTCGACGCAGGCGGCATCACGTCACGCGAACTATTGGCATCGATCCACGCCATTGCAGCGTCCGGAGTGAACGTTGTCGGATTTGATCTTGTAGAACTGGCACCGGTCTATGACCATTCCGACCATACAGCCAACACCGCAAGCAAACTCATCCGTGAAATGATTCTTGGATGGATTAAATAAGAAAAGCGGAAGCACCTGTCCAGTCCCGATAAGCGCTGGAGGACTTACAGTAAATGGTGTTCTTTGCCATTTGCAGGAAGGCCGAAGCGACTCGAGGGACTAGGTGCTGGAGCTAGACAGTAAGAAAAGCGGAGGAGGCTGGTCAGCTCCGACCGGCGTAAGACGATTTGGCGAAGCGGCATGTTTTCAGCTGCACAGCCGAAGTGGCTTACGACCTGAGGAGCTAGCCGCCGAAGCTGGACAATAAGAAAAGCGGAGGCGGCTGATGCCATCCGCTCATAATCAACCCGGCCTGGAATTTTCGAGGCCACTGAAAAACCTCCCTTTAAATCAACGGGAGACTAAAAAAAAGTCAGAAGACAGGAAATCTTGTCTTCTGACTCTTTTTTTGCATTTTTATTGATCTGGAGCTTCCCTAGGTTCATCCACTAATCGAAGAATTCGTTTCAAGTTCACGGTGAAAATCGCCATAGCGCCTTGCAAAGCCATGCCGTTCAATCCGACGCCGGAAGTCACCCGATATCCGTGTCGATTCTTCAGTTCACTGTTCTTGGCTTCGATTTTGTACCTCTCTTTGACCGCTTTTTTAAAGAACTCACTTTCCTGGAAATCCCGCTGGATTGCATGTTCAGTGGATTTAATAGAGACCGAATAAGTCTTGCTTTTGGCGCCTTCCTTGTAGCAGCCTTCCCGCAGCGGGCAACGCTTACAGCGTTCGATATCAAAATAGTAGGTGTCCTTTTGATTCGTTCCGACGCCTTTTTTTCCCTGCCGGGCTTTTCGGATCGCCATTTGGCCTGCTTTACAGACATACATGCCCGCGTCTTTATTGAAATCGAATTCATCTTCTTTTTTCCGATGGCCATCCGTAATATTGGGGTTCAATTTGGAAATAAGACAGATGTGATTATCTTCTGCATACTGCAGATTGGTTTTCTCCGAATACGCCGTATCTCCAATGACCGTATTCACCGGGATGCCGGCAGCGCAACTTTTTTCGATAAGAGACTGAAGGAGTTTCCCGTCACTCTTTTCACCCGTGGTCACGATAGCTGCCGTAACGAGGCGTTCGACGCTCATCGCGAGGTGGGTTTTATAGCCGAAAAACGATGTATCGGCAGTTTTATGCCCGGTTCGGGCATCTGCATCCGAAGAACAGCGTACCTGTTCGATGTCATCCGCTACTGTTTCTTCCAGCAGGCGAAGCGATTCTCCAATTTTCGGATGGGCCGACAGGCCTGGAACCTGTTCAATCGTAGCAATCAATTCCTTGCAATACTTGAGTTCTGCTTCGAGGTCATCTTTTGTATTCTTCTTCGGAAACTGTTCTTTCATCGACTCGTTTACTGAATAAATGGTTTTCCGCAATTTGCGGGACTGATCCT
>NZ_FNDC01000018.1 GCF_900099655.1 Planococcus glaciei | reverse complement strand
GTCCAGTGATGATGGCAAAGAGGCCACACCCGTTCCCATCCCGAACACGGAAGTTAAGCTCTTTTGCGCCGATGGTAGTTGGGGGTTTCCCCCTGTGAGAGTAGGACATTGCTGGGCCAAGAAAAAAAGCCGTTGCCGGTATTTCCGGCGGCGGCTTTTTTTGTGTTTTCTTTATCGCTTATTCAAAAAGAAATAAGCATAAGTGATTATTTTTGGTTAATTTCTTTCTAAGGATTGAACTTTCTGTTTTACGGGAAAAGCTTAAGAGAGGTGATGGTGATGAAACCGGGATTATATAAAGTAGAGACAATTGATAAAAGAACGGCTTTGTTAACCCCTATCAATGGAGACACTGATCAGTACACTTTTCCAGTAACCGATTTTACACATGATGTTACCGAAGGCGATGTAGTCGAAGTTTGGCGTGAAGGAACAAAATGGCTGACTAAATACCGTGAAGAAGAAACTAGGTCGATTTCGAGTCACGCAAAAGATTTTATGAAACGAATATTAGATAAAGAATAGTATATGTAAAAGCCTTGAGATTTTTCTCAAGGCTTTTTTGACGTATGCCTTCTCCAAATCGTTCTATTTGAATTCCTTAAAATGCATAGTGTATAATAAAGTCAAATATAGTCAAAGTCAGCTTTTGACGTATTATGTATCGAAGAGGTGAAGGCGATGCGGAATATTTCAGACGTGATTGAAGGTTATTTGAAAGAAGTTATCGAATTAAGCGAGAGAGACCATATTGAAATAAAACGAAATGAAGTAGCAGAAAAATTTCAATGTGTGCCTTCTCAAATAAACTATGTAATTAACACTAGGTTTACGGTAGATAGGGGCTATTTGGTTGAAAGCAAAAGAGGAGGGGGCGGCTATATCCGCATCAAGCGGATCAGGATGCATCAGAAAGCTGATGTAATTTCTGACATTATCGGCCGCCTGGAAAATGGAGCTACTCAGAGCATGGCAGAAGACATTGTTTTTCGGCTCTTGGATGAAGAGGTCGTATCCAAACGAGAAGCGAAATTAATCTTAAGTGCCATCGACCGCTCCACTTTGCTTTTGCCTTTGCCGGTTCGAGATGAAGTAAGGGCAAGGATACTTATAGCGATGCTCTTTACTTTAAAGTATCAGTCAAACACATAAGGGGTGATAAAATGATTTGCGATCAATGCGGAGAACGTCCTGCTTCCGTAATTGTTAAACAAAAGATGCAGGGACAGATGACGGAGCGTCATTTATGTCACGTCTGTGCTGCTGAAAACCACAACTTAAATTTTGTTTTTGAACAAGACCCTATGGCTATTCATCAATTGTTGTCTAATTGGTTTCCTAAACAGCAAACCTCAGTAAGTCCAGTGAAAAAAGAAGTGGCGGTTTGTCCTTCTTGCGGATTTACTTTCACAAAGTTTTTGGAGCTGGGAAAATTCGGTTGTGCAACTTGTTATGAAGCCTTTGAACCACAACTAGAAAACATTTTTAAACGGCTTCACAATAGTAATTTTGAACATGCCGGAAAAATTCCTGCTTCTTATGGCAGCACATTAAAGATACGAAAAGAGATAGAAGAATTAAGAAAGCTCATGCACGTTTCAATTCAAAATGAGAATTTTGAAGAAGCAGCAAAATTCCGCGATGAAATCAAAGAATTAAACCTTCAGCTTGAAGGAGGTGTCCCGGATGGCAATTGAACGTTTTTTGCAGCCTAGAGCCAGCAGTTGGATGGCAAATGATGGCGAAAATGTCGATATTGCCATGAGCACACGCATCCGGCTGGCACGCAATTTAAGTGACTTTAAATTCCCTTATTCGTTTTCTGAAGATGAGGCACTGAAAGTGGATAAAGAAGTGTCTTCTGTTCTCCTTGATAAAGCACATGAGTTGAATCATTCGTTTACACATATTAATATACAGGAAACCCCTAAGCTGCAAAGGGAAGTATTGGTTGAGAAACACTTGATCAGCCCCTACTTGGCAAATGGTACACATTCAGGATCAGTCCTGCTGTCAGAAAATGAAGAGCTTAGTGTCATGGTCAATGAAGAGGACCATTTGCGGATACAAAGTCTGCAGTCGGGGTTCCATTTGCAAGAAGCTTATCAGGCAGCCAACCAATTGGATTCTTTGCTGGAAAAAAATCTCTCTTATGCCTTCCATGAAAAGTTCGGTTATTTGACCAGCTGCCCTACGAATACCGGAACAGGAATGAGAGCTTCTGTTATGCTGCATTTGCCGGCCTTGACGATGTCCCATCAGATTACGCGCATTATTCCAGCAATTTCACGTTTAGGAATGGTCGTAAGAGGTATTTACGGAGAAGGCAGTGAAGCTCTAGGCAATGTCTATCAAATTTCCAACCAAATGACTCTTGGGAAGTCGGAATATGATATTTTACAGGATTTGCAGAATATGACCGAACAGATTATTCACCAGGAGCGGTTAGCTAGAGAAGCTATTTTAAACAATTCTCCTCTTGCTTTAGAGGACCGGATTTACCGGTCTCTTGGAACACTGACCCATTCCCGTTTATTGTCTACGGAAGAAGCAGCAACTTGTTTGTCGGATGTCCGCTTAGGCATTGATTTAAAAATGATTAAAGATATGGACATGTCCATTCTGAATGAATTAATGATTTTTATGCAGCCGGCGTTTCTTCAGCAATATGCTGGAAAACCGCTGCAGCCCAAAGAACGTGATGTTGCCCGCGCGAAATTATTCCGCGAGCGTTTGAATAAAGAAAATGCAACCTATGAAGGAGAGGAATTCGCATGATGTTTAATCGATTTACACAACGCGCACAAAAAGTGCTTCAATTAGCTCAAGAAGAAGCTATTCGCATGAAACATGAATCAATTGGAACAGAGCATATTTTGCTTGGTTTAATTCGTGAAGGCGGCGGCATTGCTGCTAAAGCTTTAGAGGCAATCGAAGTTAATACGCAGTTGATCGAAGAAGGCGTTAAAGAGCTTGTAGGCGTCGGCGAAAAAGATGTCGGCCCAATCGTTCACTATACACCTCGAGCTAAAAAAGTAATTGAACTGTCTGTAGATGAGTCACGCAAATTGGGCCATTCTTATATCGGAACCGAACATTTACTGCTTGCGTTGATCCGTGAAGGTGAAGGCGTAGCGGCACGTGTATTAGGAAATGCCGGCGTCAGCTTGAACAAAGCGCGTCAGCAAGTCTTGCAATTGCTAGGTAGCAATGAGCAGGCATCTACTGGAAGCAGCCCGAATGCTTCTGCCAACACGCCAACTTTAGATGGTTTAGCTCGTGATTTGACTCAAGTGGCACGTGAAGGAAGCTTGGATCCGGTTATCGGAAGGAGCCAGGAAATTACGCGTGTTATTGAAGTGTTGAGCCGCCGTACGAAAAACAACCCGGTACTAATCGGTGAACCTGGTGTCGGTAAGACAGCGATTGCTGAAGGATTGGCACAGCAAATTGTTAACAATGAAGTGCCGGAAACTTTACGCGACAAACGCGTGATGGTGCTGGATATGGGAACTGTCGTTGCAGGTACCAAATACCGCGGAGAATTTGAAGATCGCCTGAAAAAAGTGATGGACGAAATTCGCCAAGCCGGCAATGTCATTCTCTTTATCGATGAGTTGCATACATTGATCGGTGCAGGGGGAGCAGAAGGTGCGATTGACGCATCAAACATCTTAAAACCTTCTCTTTCACGCGGCGAACTGCAATGTATTGGTGCGACAACATTAGATGAATACCGCAAATACATTGAAAAAGATGCAGCTCTTGAACGCCGTTTCCAGCCGATTCAAGTAGATGAGCCGTCAGTAGACGAAACAATCTTGATTATTAGAGGGCTTCGCGACCGTTACGAAGCGCATCACCGGGTGAAAATTACGGATGAAGCGATTGAAGCGGCAGCAAAAATGTCCGACCGTTACATTTCGGACCGGTTCTTGCCGGATAAAGCGATTGACTTGATCGATGAAGCAGGTTCTAAAGTAAGACTTCGCTCATATACCACTCCACCAGATTTGAAAGAGCTTGAAGCAAAGCTGGATGCAGCCCGTTCTGAGAAAAACGAAGCAGTGCAAAGCCAAGAGTTTGAAAAGGCAGCTTCTTTGCGCGATGCTGAACAAAAATTAAAAGATCAATTGGATAAAACGAAAAAAGAATGGAAAGAAAAGCAAGGCAAAGAAGAATCTGAAGTAACAGTCGAGGACATTGCGAAAGTGGTATCGATGTGGACTGGCATTCCGGTTTCCAAGCTGGCGCAAACCGAGTCTGAGAAACTGTTGAACTTGGAAGAAATTCTTCACAACCGCGTAATTGGCCAGGAAGAAGCGGTAACGTCGATTTCAAAAGCGATTCGCCGCGCGCGTGCCGGATTGAAAGATCCGAAACGTCCAATTGGTTCGTTCATCTTCCTTGGGCCTACTGGTGTTGGTAAAACAGAACTTGCCCGTGCACTTGCTGAATCGATGTTCGGCGATGAAGACGCAATGATCCGCATTGATATGTCCGAGTACATGGAAAGACATTCGACGTCACGCCTTGTCGGATCGCCTCCAGGTTATGTCGGTTATGAAGAAGGCGGTCAGCTGACTGAAAAAGTCCGCAGAAAACCTTATTCCGTCGTCTTGCTAGATGAAATTGAAAAAGCGCATCCGGATGTCTTCAACATTCTATTGCAAGTGCTTGAAGATGGCCGTTTGACAGACTCCAAAGGGCGCAGAGTCGATTTCCGCAATACCGTGATTATCATGACTTCAAACGTTGGTGCTGAAGAGCTGAAATACAACAAATACGTTGGTTTCAACTTGGAAGATGCGAAAACGGATTACAAAGACATGAAAGGCAAAATGTTGGCTGAGTTGAAAAAAGCCTTCCGCCCTGAGTTCTTGAACCGTATCGATGACATGATCGTGTTCCACTCACTTGAAAGAGAGAACTTGAGAGAGATTGTGAACTTGATGTCGAAACAATTGACGGATCGTTTGAAAGAGCAAAACATCGATTTGGAATTGACAGAAGCAGCGCTTGAAAAAGTGGCACAAGAAGGGTATGATCCTGAATACGGAGCACGTCCACTTCGCCGTGCACTTCAAAAACATGTCGAAGACCGTTTGTCTGAAGAATTGTTAAAAGGAACAGCCATTGCGGGTCAACGAATTGTGTTTGATGTCGAAGATGATGATTTTGTGGTCCGTACGAAAGAACCGATTGCAACTGAAACAAAATAAATAAGTTAAACAATCCGCTCGCCGGACTTCGGCGGGCGTTTTTATTTGGAAAAGGAGGCCACACATGGCTAAGAAAAAAACGAAGTTTATTTGCCAATCGTGCGGTTATGAGTCAGTGAAATGGATGGGCAAATGCCCTGGATGCGGCGAGTGGAACCAAATGGTCGAGGAAGTAGAAGTGGCAGCTCCTAAAGGAACGCGCGGTGCCTTCCAGCATTCCGCTACTGTTTCCCAAAAAGCGACACCGATCAACTCGATTAAAACCCAGGAAGAACCGCGCGTAGAGACGAAAATGGGCGAGCTGAACCGCGTGCTTGGCGGCGGCATTGTGCCGGGTTCACTGGTATTGATCGGTGGAGACCCGGGAATCGGGAAATCCACCTTGCTGCTTCAAGTTTCGGCAATGCTGGCCAATAGCGGCAGCCGCGTCTTGTATATTTCAGGAGAGGAATCCATCCGCCAGACCAAGTTGCGTGCAGAACGATTGGATGCGTCTTCTTCGGAATTGTATATCTATGCAGAAACCAATCTGGAATTGATTCACCATACCATAGAAGAAGTAGCGCCTGATTTTGTAGTGGTCGACTCTATCCAAACGGTCCATCACCCGGAAGTGACTTCAGCACCGGGAAGCGTGACGCAAGTCCGGGAAAGTACAGCAGAATTGATGCGCATTGCGAAAACAAAAAATATCGCGATTTTCCTGGTTGGCCACGTTACGAAAGAAGGGCAGATTGCCGGGCCGCGGATTCTTGAGCATATGGTGGATACCGTGCTTTATTTTGAAGGCGAGCGCCATCATACGTACCGTATTTTGCGCAGCGTGAAAAACCGCTTTGGTTCAACGAATGAAATTGCGATTTTTGAAATGCTGCAAAGCGGCTTGAAAGAAGTCTTGAATCCGTCGGAGCTGTTTTTGCAGGAGCGGTCGAGCGGTGCAGCAGGGTCAACGGTTGTCGCTTCGATGGAAGGGACCCGTCCGATTCTCGTGGAGATTCAGGCACTGGTTACGCCTTCAAGCTTCAACTATCCCAAACGGATGGCAACAGGAATTGATCAAAACCGTGTTTCGCTGATCATGGCGGTGCTGGAAAAACGCGCAGGCATGCTTTTGCAGGCACAGGATGCTTATATCAAAGTGGCCGGCGGCGTGAAGCTTGACGAACCGGCAATCGATTTGGCGGTGCTTGCAAGTATTGTTTCAAGCTACCGCGATAAAGCGCCGAATGTGTATGACTGCATCATCGGCGAAGTCGGGCTGACAGGTGAAGTGCGCCGGGTCTCGCGGATTGAACAGCGGGTCCAGGAAGCAGCAAAACTTGGGTTTAAACGCGCGATTGTTCCTGCTTCCAACTTAGGCGGCTGGGATTATCCGGAAGGCATTCGGGTCATTGGCGTTGAAAGTGTAAATGATGCATTAAAAGAAATTTTTCCACAATGAGGGGGCACTTGGTGCCTCCTTTTTCTTTTCCTTATTCTAACAAGGGTCCTGAAAGCCTTTCTCATGCAAAATGTGTATAATTATAAAAAAGGAGGTGGAGTCTATGTTAAAAAAGATTATCCAGATTTTGTTTTTGCTGATTGGCGCTGCAGTTGGAATCATATTTTTTCCTTACGTATTTGAACTTATCCCTATTCCCGACAGCCCCTGGATCAATAATGCAATCGTTTCAGCCTTAATCGGCGCGCTTATTTTCTTTGTATTGTCTTTATTATTTGCGGATTTAATTGTGAAGTTTATGAAGTGGATGGAAGAAAAGCTGCTTCATGCCCCGACACCGGATTTATTGTTCGGGACAATCGGACTCATCATTGGGTTGGTCGTTGCGTTTCTAATCGGATTTGCTTTGAATACCATTGATATTCCAATCGTTGCTACAGCCGCACCAATTATTTTATCCGTTGTACTCGGATATTTGGGTTTTGCCGTAGGATTCCAAAAGCGGGAAGAGATCATTTCGATGCTCACTCCCCAAAGATTGGTTTCGGCAAATAAGAAAACGGAAATTGAAGCACCGCCTGTTGAAAAAGTTTCGTATAAACTGCTCGATACCAGTGTGATCATTGATGGCCGGATTGCCGACATCTCCGCTACCGGGTTCATGGAAGGCACGTTTGTGGTACCCCAATTCGTACTGTCGGAACTGCAGCACATTGCCGATTCTTCCGATACGTTGAAGCGGACGCGCGGCCGGCGCGGCTTGGATATTTTAAAACGCCTCCAAAGTGAGCGCGAAGGTGCTATTATGATTACGGAAGAAAATTTTGATGAAGTCAGTGAAGTGGACTTGAAACTGATGCGCGCGGCGAAGAAAATGGGCGGCCAAGTGGTCACCAATGATTTTAACTTGAATAAAGTCTGCGAATTGCACAATGTTCCTGTTTTAAATATCAATGATTTGGCCAATGCGGTAAAACCTGTGGTTATCCCGGGTGAAGACATGCATGTAGTGGTCATTAAAGACGGCAAAGAGCAAAATCAAGGCGTGGCGTATTTGGATGATGGTACAATGATTGTTATTGAAGATGGAAAAGGGTATATTGGGCAGGCTATAGATGTGACTGTGACGAGTGTGCTGCAGACTTCTGCAGGGCGCATGATTTTTGCGAAACCTCGTGAAGGCCGCCAAGCCTCAATGAATGGATAAAGGATGTAACAATATGAACTATACAGTCGTCTTGCCTGCTGCAGGCAGCGGGAAACGAATGAAAGCAAATAAAAACAAATTATTGCTCGAGCTTTTTGACAAGCCGATTTTTCTTTACACGCTGGAAGTGTTTCAACAAGATCCAGCGTGTGAAGCTATTTGGCTTGCGGTGAAAGAAGAAGAACGGCAAATCATCGATCAGTATGTGACGAAATACAAGATTACAAAAGTTCACGGCTATGCAGACGGCGGAATGGAGCGGCAGGACAGTGTGCGGGCTTGTCTTGAAGCGATTCCGCCCTGTGGCGTTGTGCTGGTGCATGATGCGGCGCGACCGTTTATCTCGCAAGATGTCATTACGCGTCTGGTTGAGACGGCTAATACGTGCGGCGCTGCCATTGCAGCGGTGCCGGTAAAAGACACCATCAAAAAAGCGGACAACGGAATTATTACGGAGACCGTCGACCGCAATGCGCTGTGGATGGTGCAAACCCCTCAGGCGTTTACGTATGAACTGATTTTAAAAGCGGCCAAAGCAGCTGTGGAAGACGGATTTTTGGGAACGGACGAAGCAATGCTTGTAGAGCGCTTGAACCATCCCGTGCAAATAGTGGAAAGCACGTATGAAAATGTGAAAATGACGACACCGGAAGATTTGATTTATGGCAAAGCCATTTTGGAAAGCCAGATACAGGAGGGGCAAAGATGATGCGGATTGGACAAGGTTATGATGTACATCAGTTAGCGGAAGGGAGACCTTTCATTTTAGGGGGGATTGAGATCCCTCATGACCGGGGCTTGCTCGGACATTCGGATGCAGATGTTTTGCTTCACACGATTACAGATGCAGCACTCGGTGCAATTGGCGGAGGAGACATTGGCAAGCATTTCCCGGATACGGATCCGGAATTCAAAGACGCTGACTCCAGAAAATTATTGACGCATATTTGGCAATACGTGAAAGAACAGGGCTATGAACTTGGCAATGTGGATTGCACGGTTATCGCCCAAAAACCGAAACTGGCACCATTTATTGAACAGATGCGCGAATCGATTGCGACTTTGCTGGAAGCAGATATTTCCCAGGTAAATGTCAAAGCAACAACTTCTGAACACCTTGGATTTACCGGACGCGAAGAAGGCATTGCGGCTCTTGCTGTGATCTTGTTGGTGGAACGCCCGCTTTCACTGGACGCGCCAGAGTGATAGAATAGGAGATACTGTTATTCATTTAGGAGGAAAAAAGATGACACAAGAAGTACGCGTACGCTATGCGCCAAGCCCGACTGGCCATTTACATATCGGCGGTGCCCGCACAGCGCTTTTCAATTATTTATATGCACGCCACCACAACGGCAAATTTATCGTCCGTATTGAAGATACCGATATTGCCCGCAATATCGAAGCAGGCGAGTTGTCCCAGCTGGACAATTTGAAATGGCTTGGCATTGATTACGATGAGTCCGTGGATATTGGCGGAGAGTATGGTCCGTATCGCCAAATGGAACGTTTGGATATTTATAAAGGCTATGCTGCCGAAATGCTTGAAAACGGCACGGCTTATAAATGTTTCTGTACACCGGAAAAACTGGAAGCAGAACGTGAAGCGCAAAAAGCATCAGGCATTGCTGCACCGCAATACGCAGGCACTTGCCGCAATTTGACAGCTGAAGAAGTGGCAGAAAAAGAAGCAGCTGGTTTGCCGTATACGCTCCGCATGAAAGTGCCGGCCGACGTAACGTATGAGTTTGAAGACTTGGTTCGCGGTACGGTTTCTTTCGAATCGAAAGATGTGGGTGACTGGGTGCTGGTTAAAACAAACGGCATCCCGACATACAACTTTGCCGTTGTTATAGACGATCATTTGATGAAAATGACGCATATTTTCCGCGGGGAAGAGCATTTGTCGAACACACCGAAACAATTGATGGTTTTTGATGCCTTTGGATGGGAATACCCATCATTTGGCCATATGACATTGATCATCAACGAAGACCGCAAAAAACTGTCAAAACGCGATGAGTCGATTTTGCAGTTTATTTCCCAGTACAAAGAACTGGGCTATATCCCGGAAGCGCTATTCAATTTCTTTGCGCTGCTCGGCTGGTCTCCGGAAGGCGAAGAGGAAATCTTCTCGAAAGAAGAATTGATCCGCATTTTCGATGTGAAGCGTTTGTCGAAATCGCCATCTATGTTTGATAAGCAAAAATTGATGTGGATGAACAACCAATACATCAAGCAATTGCCGCTGGAAGAAGTGGTGAAGCTGTCGCTTCCTCATTTGCAAAAAGCCGGCAAATTGCCTGAAGCGTTAACCGAAGAACAAGCAGCCTGGGCTGAAAAACTGATTGCTTTGTACCACGACCAAATGAGCTTCGGTGCGGAGATTGTGGAACTGTCTGATTTGTTCTTCTCAGATGAGCTGTCTTACGGTGAAGCTGAACAGGAAGTATTGGCAGGAGAACAAGTTCCGGAAGTGATGGCGGCTTTTAAAGAGCAGCTGGAATCACTGGAAACCTTCGAACCGGCAGAAATCAAAGCAGCCATCAAAGCGGTGCAAAAAGCGACCGGCCATAAAGGCAAAAACTTGTTCATGCCGATCCGTGTTGTCACAACCGGCCAATCGCATGGCCCGGAATTGCCGGATTCGATCGCTTTATTGGGCAAAGAGAAATCAATTGCCCGCGTTTCCCAATTTGTTAAAGCGTAAGCTTAGAGCAAAAGCGGATAAAATTGACTTATCGGTCCAAACGTGTAAAATGGACTTACTATTAGGAAATCGTTGACGAGAAGAAGTACATGCAGCAAGCTCCAAAGAGAGGATCATCACCGGCTGAAAGTGATCCGGGCCGCTGCTGCATCGAAATGCCTCTCCGAGTGCTGAGTCGAATCAAGTAGACCAGACGTACCGCCTGCGTTAAAGGTGTTCAAGAGAGAAAGGTGCTTTTGCCTTTCTAATCAGAGTGGAACCGCGCAACGATGCGTCTCTGTCATTTAATTGACAGGGGCGCTTTTTATTTTGCTCAAGAAAGGAGACGGGAATTGTGTGGAAACTATTAAAAGATGATGTCGATGTCATCTTCGAACAAGACCCAGCGGCCCGGAGCTATTTGGAAGTCATCTTGACCTATTCCGGTTTGCACGCCATTTGGGCGCACCGGCTGGCACATTTCTTTTTCAAGAAGAAGTTGTTTTTTATCGCTCGTGTCATTTCGCAAATCAGCCGCTTTTTTACCGGCATTGAAATCCATCCGGGCGCTATGATTGGCCGCCGCTTTTTTATTGACCATGGCATGGGGGTCGTGATTGGAGAGACCTGCATCATCGGCGACAACGTCACACTGTACCAGGGAGTGACCCTCGGCGGAACCGGGAAAGAACGTGGCAAGCGCCATCCGACATTGGAAGACAATGTACTGGTGGCGACCGGTGCGAAAGTTCTCGGGTCGATTGTCATTGGGGCCAATTCCAAAGTGGGAGCAGGTTCTGTGGTGTTGAAGAATGTACCGGCAAACGCAACCGTTGTCGGCATACCGGGAAAAGTCGTCATTCAGGACGGCGTGAAAGTAAAGCCGGATTTGAATCATCAGAATATGCCGGATCCGGTGATGGACAAATGCGAGTCGATGGAACTGAAAATCGCCGCTATGGAACGGGAAATTAACCAGTTGAAAAATGCATTGAAGAAAGAAGGTAGCTCCAAATGACGATTCAAATTTTTAATTCGTTAACACGCCAAAAAGAAGAGTTTATCCCGTTGGAAGAGGGAAAAGTAAAAATGTATGTGTGTGGCCCGACGGTGTACAACTACATCCATATCGGCAATGCGCGGCCGGTGATTGTATATGACACGGTTCGCCGCTACCTTGCTTACCGTGGATTTGATGTGACGTACGTTTCCAATTTCACAGATGTCGATGATAAATTGATCCGAGCAGCCAACGAGCTGGGTGAGGAAGTGCCGCAGATTGCCGAACGGTTTATCAAGGCCTATTTTGAAGACACAAAAGCGCTTGGCTGTGCAGAAGCGGATGTCCACCCGCGCGTAATGGACCATATCCCGCAAATTATCGATTTTATCGAAGTGTTGGTTGAAAAAGGCTATGCGTATGAATCACAGGGAGACATCTACTACCGGACCCGCAAATTCGAAGGCTACGGCAAATTGTCGCATCAATCGGTTGATGAACTGAAAATCGGCGCCCGCATTGAAACCGGCGATAAAAAAGAAGACGCCTTGGATTTCGCATTATGGAAATCGGCAAAACCTGGCGAGATCTCATGGGAAAGCCCATGGGGAGCAGGACGCCCTGGCTGGCATATCGAATGTTCCGTCATGGCACGTGAGCATTTAGGAGATACGATTGACATCCATGCTGGCGGACAGGATTTAACGTTCCCGCACCATGAAAATGAAATTGCCCAGTCGGAAGCACTGACAGGCAAGACATTTGCCCGCTACTGGATGCACAACGGCTACATCAATATCGACAACGAAAAAATGTCCAAGTCGCTGAACAACTTCGTGCTGGTCAATGACATTCTAAAAGAGCTGGATCCGCAAGTGCTTCGCATGTTTATGCTATCGGTGCATTACCGCCATCCAATCAACTATTCCCAAAGCTTGGTAGAGGATGCGATTGCAGGCCTTGAACGCTTGCGCACCGCCTATGCGAATTTGAAGCATCGATTGGAAACGTCTGCTGATCTAGGGGATCATTCCGATATTTGGCTGGCAAAAATCAACGGCATCCGAGAAGCTTTCATTGAAACAATGGACGATGATTTCAATACAGCAGCCGGCATTTCGAAAATCTTTGATTTATCCCGCTTGTCCAATACGTACTTACTGGAAAAACAGACAGCTTCCGAAGTGCTTGAGGCGTTCATTGCCATGTTCGATGAACTGATGAATGTTCTTGGATTGCCGTTTAAACAAGAAGAGGAACTATTGGATGCGGAAGTGGAAGCACTTTTGGCAGAGCGGATTGAAGCCCGCAAAAACCGTGATTTTGCCAGAGCGGATGAAATCCGTGATTTGTTTAAGGAAAAGAACATCATCTTAGAAGATACAGCGCAAGGCACGCGTTGGAAAAGGGGGTAACGGCGTGAACGTATTACGAAACAGCGACGTTGACCAATTGAATGCGCTGGCGCTTGCCTATATGGGCGATGCGGTTTATGAACAGGCGGTGCGTGAGCATCTCCTGCGTTCAGGCCGTGCAAAACCGAATATCCTTCACCGCCAGTCGACAACATTCGTTTCGGCCAAAGCGCAAGCGATGGTGTTGAAGCGCTTGACGGAAGAAGAGTTTTTGACCGAAGCGGAACTGGCTGTCATGAGAAGAGGCCGCAACGCGAAATCGGGCTCGGTGCCGAAAAACACCGATGTCCAGACCTATAATTTCAGTACCGCATTTGAAGCGGTGCTCGGCTGGCTGTATTTAAAAGAGCAGCAGGAGCGGGTCGATGAAATTATTGCGTATGCGATCGATATCGTAGAAGAGCTGAGAGGAGTGGTCAAATGAGCGAGGAATTAACACCGGAAATCATCGGCGGCAAAAACCCTGTACTGGAAGCATTGCGCGCTGACCGGGATGTCAACAAAATCTGGGTGGCAGAAGGCGTCCAGAAAAAAGGAATCACAGAATTGCTGCAGCTGGCAAAAGAGAAAGGCGTGTTGGTCCAGTTTGTTCCGAAGAAAAAAATAGACGGGCTGACAGACTCCAATCACCAAGGCATTGCAGCAGCAGTGGCGGCTTACAATTATGCGGAACTGGAAGATTTGTTTAAAGCAGCTGAAGCGCGTTCGGAAGATCCTTTCTTTTTGATACTCGATGAACTGGAAGATCCGCATAACTTGGGGTCAATCATGAGAACGGCCGATGCCATCGGAGTTCATGGCATCATCATTCCGAAACGGCGGGCAGTCGGCCTGACTGCAGTTGTAGCGAAATCTTCAACAGGCGCCATTGAACACGTGCCGGTCGTGCGGGTCAATAATCTGTCGCAAGTGGTGGATGAATTGAAAAAACGCGGTGTTTGGATTGCCGGGACGGACGCCAAGGAATCCACGGATTACCGCAATATGGATGCCGGATTGCCGCTTGCGGTCATCATTGGCAGCGAAGGAAAAGGCATGAGCCGGATCCTCCGCGATAAATGCGATTTTTTGTATCAGTTGCCGATGGTTGGCCACGTGACATCATTGAATGCCTCTGTTGCCGCTAGCCTTTTGATGTACGAAGTCTATAGGAAGCGCAATCTGCTGGGTTGATGCCATGGACATTCTACTGGTTGATGGATATAACATCATTGGAGACTGGTCAGAACTGAAGGAATTGAAAAAAGAAAAGCTTGCCGATGCCCGGGACCGGCTTATTGAGCAAATGGCCGAGTACCAGAGCTATAAAGGGTGGCGCGTCATTATTGTATTTGACGCCCATCTGGTCCCTGGGATAGAAGCGAAAAACAAGCGGCACGATATTGAAGTGATTTACACGAAAGAAAGCGAAACGGCAGATGAGCGGATTGAAAAGCTGGCAACAAGCTTAAGCAACCGCCGGGACCAGATTCATGTGGCTACGTCCGATATGACGGAACAACGCGTGATATTCGGCAAAGGGGCTCTAAGAATTTCTGCTAGGGAATTAAAAATTGAGATGGATGAAATACAACAGAATATTTCAAAAAAAGTGAAAGAAATCCAGGAGCAGCGGGCATTTTCCAAGATTTCACTTTCGGATGAAGTGACAGAAGTTTTTGAAAAATGGAGACGTGGGCAGAAATGATAGGTTGACGCTCAATTTTTGCTTCCTGTATACTGTTGGTATCGAGGCTCGCGCAACCGGAGGGATAGCCGTGGTAAATCATGAGCAAGTTCAAGCCCAGCGATTCACAGAAATGACAGATGAAGAACTTGTTAGTTTAGTCCACAGCGGAAACACTGAAGCCCTGGATTTTTTAATCACGAAGTTTCGGCATTTCGTCCGCATGAAGGCCCGCTCCTATTTTCTGATTGGTGCTGACAAAGAAGACATTATCCAAGAAGGCATGATCGGCTTATACAAAGCGATCCGGGATTTTAGAAGCGACAAATTGTCTTCGTTCCGGGCGTTCGCTGAATTGTGCATTATCCGCCAAATCATTACCGCGATTAAAACCGCCACCCGCCAAAAGCATATTCCGCTAAATTCCTATGTTTCTCTCGACAAGCCGATTTACGACGAGGAATCGGACCGGACGCTGATGGACGTATTGACTGGGAACGGCGCTGACGATCCGGAAGAGATGATGATCAACAACGAGGAATTTCTTTATATGGAAGCCAAGATGGGAGAAGTGCTGAGCGATTTGGAACGCGAAGTCCTGGCCCTTTATCTGGACGGCCAATCGTATCAGGAAATCTCCGAAAAGCTCGAACGCCACGTGAAATCAATCGACAACGCCCTTCAGCGAGTCAAGCGAAAGCTGGAGCGGCACCTTCAATTCGATGAGACGCGCATGTCGTAAAGTGCAGTTGACAGTTGACTTTTAAGGTGATACCCTTGAAAAAGCTGGAAACTCGAATAGGGTGAGAAAAATGGCTAAAAAAATCGTCTTAAGCTGCTCGAAATGTGCATCCCGCAATTATACGGTTCCAGGACAATCGGAATCCGGCACACGTTTGGAACTTAAAAAATTCTGTGCTCATTGCAATGGGCATACCGTGCATAAACAAACGTTATGAATTTTAAGTCAAGGCCGAACGATATAGAGTAATTTTGAATTTCGGAGGTTTTTTAAACAATGGGCAACATTGGCAGTTTCTTCAAGAATGTCGTTTCGGAAATGAGAAAAGTAAGCTGGCCTAAACGAAAAGAATTGACTCGTTATACAATCGTCGTTCTTTCAACTGTAATCTTTATGGCTCTTTTCTTTGCATTGGTTGATACAGTGATTTCAGAATTGTTCCGATGGTTCTTAGCACTTTAATGTGATCATCAAGAATAACAGGTAAAAAATAGCCCGTCAGTTTTTGAGAACGGGTTTTTTCATTTGGGAAAAAAGGAGGGATGGACGTACAGTCCGCACGAATATGGAGAAAAATTGGTATGTAGTCCATACGTATTCCGGTTACGAGAACAAGGTAAAAGCGAACTTGGAAAAACGTGTAGAAACAATGGGCATGGAAGATTTGATCTTCCGCGTCATCATTCCAGAGGAACAGGAAACAGATTTTAAAGACGGCAAAAAACGCACAGTCATGCGCAAAACTTTCCCTGGGTACGTTTTGGTGGAATTGATCATGACAGACGAATCTTGGTACGTGGTTAGAAACACTCCGGGTGTAACCGGCTTTATCGGTTCATCAGGCGGTGGAGCGAAACCGACGCCTCTATTGGATGAAGAAGTGGAGTTCATCTTGAAACAGATGGGCATGACTTCACGCAAGGTGGAAATCAACTTTGCAGTCAGCGATACAGTAGAAGTGATGGAAGGGCCATTTGCGAACTTCCAAGGGAAAGTCGAAGAAATCGACGAGACCAAAGGCAAGGTTAAAGTCTCGATTGATATTTTCGGACGCGAGACAAAAATGGAACTTGATTTCGATCAAGTACAAAAAGTATAAAAGCCACTTGCTATTCCGCTTGGGAAGTGGTATTATTTCATAGGTCAGACTGTCATCAGACAATTTGTACAAGATAACTAATTCTATCAACATAGTTGACAGAGATATTGAGTGGGAGGGGAAACCCTATTACCACATCACGGACTTAAGGAGGTGTGTTTCGTGGCTAAAAAAGTGATTAAAGTTGTAAAATTGCAGATCCCTGCAGCAAAAGCTAATCCAGCGCCACCAGTTGGTCCAGCATTGGGTCAAGCAGGTGTTAACATCATGGGCTTCTGTAAAGAGTTCAACGCGCGTACGGCAGATCAAGCAGGACTGATCATTCCAGTTGAGATTTCGGTATTTGAAGACCGTTCATTTACTTTCATTACGAAAACTCCACCCGCAGCTGTACTACTTAAAGTAGCAGCCGGTATTGAATCAGGTTCAGGCGAACCGAACCGCAATAAAGTAGCGACTGTGAAACGCGACAAAGTTCGCGAAATCGCAGAGACTAAAATGCCAGATCTAAATGCTGCTTCAGTTGAAGCTGCAATGTTGATGGTTGAAGGTACTGCTCGCAGCATGGGCATTACAATCGAAGACTAATACAGTAGTTGTTTTTGGATGGGTTGCGTGAGTTCCAAGTGAACCACGCAGCCTTTAATCGTGGGAGGTTTAAAACCGTTAGACCACAACAAGGAGGACGTTTAAAATGGCTAAAACAGGCAAAAAGCTGCAAGAAGCAGCAAAATTGATCGACCGTTCAAAACTATACGAAGCTAAAGAAGCAATCGAACTTGCGAAAAAAGCAAGCACAGTGAACTTCGATGCAACAGTAGAGGTAGCTTTCCGTCTAGGAATCGACACGCGCAAGAACGACCAGCAAATCCGTGGAGCAGTAGTGCTTCCAAACGGTACTGGTAAAACTCAAAGCGTATTGGTTTTCGCAAAAGGCGACAAACTTAAAGAAGCTGAAGCTGCAGGCGCTGACTTTGTTGGCGATGCTGAATATATCCAAAAAATCCAACAAGGATGGTTTGACTTCGACGTGATCGTAGCAACTCCTGATATGATGGGTGAAGTTGGTAAACTTGGACGCGTTTTAGGACCAAAAGGCTTAATGCCAAACCCTAAAACAGGCACAGTTACATTTGATGTAACAAAAGCTGTTCAGGAAATCAAAGCTGGTAAAGTGGAATACCGTGCAGACAAAACAGGTATCATCCATGCGCCAATCGGAAAAGTTTCTTTCGATGACAGCAAACTTGCTGAAAACTTAGAAGCGATCTACGATGTAGTCCTTAAAGCGAAGCCATCTTCTGCTAAAGGAACTTACATCAAATCTCTTAACGTAACTACTACTATGGGACCTGCTGTTAAAGTGGATTCTACTACTGTAGGAAAATAAGAGTTTGACAAACCGTTTCGCCTTTGCTACAATAGCGGAGTTGTGAAATGTATATTTGTACCGCAGACAGCAGGGGCGCCAGCCGCTTAATTTATCCCTGCCGAGGACATGATGAATTCAGATAACATCTTTATTGATGCTGATCTTATGCCTCTGTGTCTGTAAAAAGACCAGAGGCTTTTCTTATGGACGTACCGGTACGAATGAAAAATCTATAGGAGGTGCCCAAATGACCAAAGCAGTTGAAACGAAAAAAGTAGTTGTGCAAACGATCGCTGACAAATTCGGTGCTGCAGCTTCTGTTGTAGTTGTCGATTACCGTGGTTTGAACGTTGCGCAAGTAACAGAACTTCGTAAACAGCTTCGTGAAGCAGGCGTTGAGTTTAAAGTTTACAAAAACTCAATGACTCGCCGTGCTACAGAAATGCACGGACTAGAAGCAATCAACGAACACTTGACAGGACCAAACGCCATTGCATTTTCAAACGAAGATGTAGTAGCGCCAGCGAGAATCATCAATGATTTCGCTAAAAAGAACGAAGCGCTTGAAATTAAAGCGGGTATCATCGAAGGTACTGTATCATCTGCTGAAGATGTGAAAGCATTGGCAGAACTTCCATCACGCGAAGGCCTACTTTCTATGCTACTCAGCGTACTACAAGCACCAGTCCGCAACTTCGCTGCTATTACAAAAGCAGTTGCAGACAGCAAAGAAGAACAAGGCGCTTAATAAGTTAGCCGGATAAGCAAGACAAAAAAATTACCTTTCCATAGGAGGAAACTATAATGACACAAGAACAAATCTTAGAAGCAATCAAAGAAATGACAGTTCTTCAACTTAACGACCTAGTAAAAGCAATCGAAGACGAGTTCGGCGTAACTGCTGCTGCTCCTGTTGCTGCAGCTGCTGCTGGCGGTGCTGCTGTTGAAGAGCAAACTGAATTCGACGTAATCTTGACTTCAGCTGGAGACCAAAAAATCAAAGTTATCAAAGCAGTACGCGAAGTTACTGGCCTAGGCTTGAAAGAAGCTAAAGCACTAGTTGACGAAGCTCCTAAAGCACTTAAAGAAGGCGTTTCTAAAGACGAAGCAGAAGAAATCAAAGCTAAAGTTGAAGAAGTTGGCGCTTCAGTAGAAGTTAAATAATTTCATCAATTTATGAATAAGAAAGAAAGCTCGTCCGTATTTTCCGGCGGGCTTTTTTCTTCTTTCTAGATCAAACAGTCCGGGATGAGCGGATAAAGGTAAGGAGGGCTCCAAATGTCACAGCATTATTATTCCAAAAATCCTCAAACAAAAAGCAAACCTCAAGAATGGGCATACACATTGCGGGGCGAGAAATTCCACTTCCAAACAGACACGGGTGTATTCAGCAAAAGCGATGTCGATTTCGGATCGCGATTATTGATTGAGACTTTTGAAGAAGCGGCGCAAGACGGTCCGATTCTGGACGTCGGCTGTGGGTATGGACCGATCGGAATGGCCATCGCAAAATCATTTCCTCAAAAAGAAGTCCATATGGTAGATGTGAATACGCGGGCAGTCGAATTGGCAAAAAAAAATGCCGAAAAAAACGGCATTCAAAACGTTCGGATTTATGAAAGTGACGGCTTGGCTTCGGTCGAGGCGGACGGATTTTCTTCCATTTTAACCAATCCTCCAATCCGGGCAGGAAAGGAAACGATCTTCCGTTTCTATGAAGAAGCATATGGGAAACTGCAGGATGGCGGTTCGTTGTGGGTAGTCATACAGAAAAAGCAAGGGGCTCCGTCGACTCAGGAGAAATTAGAAGGGCTTTTCGGGAATTGTCGCACGGTTGACAAAAAGAAAGGTTACTTTATTTTTGAGGCAAGAAAAGTTTGACTTGACAAAACGGCTATGTTATTATAATGAAATGCAAAATTTATTATTTTGAGGTCGTTTGCCCTTTTTCGGGCATGGCATGGCGACAGTATTAATCACGGGTAAACCGGAAATGGGATGAATTTAGTCTCGTTTTCTTTTTGTCTTTTCGATATCATACACTATTTTGTAGGAATCGCAAAGACCTATAATCGTTTTATTGAGGGGTGAATAAGTTGGTAGGTCAACTAGTTCAGTACGGGCAACATCGTCAACGTAGAAGTTTTTCGAGAATTAAAGAAGTGCTCGAACTTCCTAACCTGATTGAGATCCAATCAGCGTCTTATGAGTGGTTCCTCGAAGAAGGATTGCGCGAAATGTTCCGAGATATCTCACCGATTGAAGATTTCACTGGAAATCTATCGCTTGAGTTTGTTGATTACAGTCTCGCAGAACCAAAGTATCCAGTCTCTGAATCGAAAGAACGGGACGTTACTTACGCAGCGCCGCTTCGCGTGAAAGTGCGTCTACACAACAAAGAAACAGACGAAGTGAAGGAACAGGACGTCTTTATGGGTGATTTCCCATTAATGACTGAAACCGGAACTTTCGTGATCAATGGCGCTGAACGCGTTATCGTTTCTCAATTAGTGCGTTCACCAAGTGTTTACTTCCACGACAAAACCGACAAGAATGGTAAAAAAGGCTTTGGAGCTACGGTTATTCCAAACCGTGGTGCTTGGCTTGAATATGAAACCGATGCAAAAGATGTCGTGTATGTCCGAATCGACCGCACGCGTAAATTGCCGGTGACTGTTCTTTTGAGAGCGCTTGGTTTCGGCTCCGACCAGGAAATCATTGATTTGCTTGGCGACAACGAATACCTGCAAAATACGCTTGAAAAAGACAATACGGAAAGCACGGAAAAAGCGTTGCTTGAAATTTATGAGCGCTTGCGTCCGGGCGAACCGCCAACAGTGGAAAGCGCGAAAAGCTTGCTTTACTCACGCTTCTTCGACCCAAAACGCTATGACTTAGCAAATGTGGGCCGCTACAAAATGAACAAAAAGCTTCACATCAAAAACCGTCTTTTCAATCAGACGATTGCGGAAACATTAGTGGATCCGGAAACAGGCGAAATTTTGGTTGAAGCAGGTACGGTTATTGACCGCCGTGTCTTGGACCGTTTGATTCCTTACCTGGAAAGCGGCGTTAACTTCCATACCGTTTCTCAAACAGGCGGCGTTCTTGAAGGCGATGTTACATTGCAGTCAGTGAAGATCTATGCGCCAAATGATGAAAACCAAAAAGAAATCAATGTGATCAGCAACGCTTACATTGAAGACAAGATCAAACATGTAACGCAGGCTGACATCATTTCATCCATCAGTTACTTCTTTAACCTTCTTTACGGAGTTGGAAACACAGATGACATCGATCACCTGGGTAACCGTCGTCTTCGTTCAGTTGGGGAATTGCTGCAAAACCAATTCCGCATCGGTTTGTCCCGTATGGAACGTGTTGTACGTGAGCGGATGTCAATTAATGACACACAAGCAATCGTACCGCAGCAATTGATCAATATCCGTCCGGTTATTGCATCTATTAAAGAATTCTTTGGTAGTTCTCAGCTTTCCCAGTTTATGGACCAAACAAACCCGCTGGGCGAATTAACGCACAAACGCCGTCTATCAGCGCTTGGGCCTGGTGGTTTAACGCGTGAACGTGCCGGCTTTGAAGTACGTGACGTTCACTACTCGCATTATGGCCGTATGTGTCCGATTGAAACACCTGAGGGTCCGAACATCGGGTTGATCAACACGCTTTCCACTTTCGCGAAAGTGAACAAATTCGGTTTCATTGAAACACCTTATCGCCGGGTTGACCCGGAAACGGGAATCGTAACACCGCAAATCGACTACTTGACAGCTGACGAAGAAGATAATTACGTAGTGGCTCAGGCCAACTCGCGCTTATCGGATGATGGGTCGTTCGTAGAAGAAGAAGTAGTGGCACGTTTCCGTGGGGAAAACACATTGATCAAACGCAACCGCATTGATTATATGGACGTTTCTCCGAAGCAAGTCGTTTCAGTGGCGACAGCGTGTATCCCGTTCCTTGAAAACGATGACTCCAACCGGGCATTGATGGGAGCGAACATGCAGCGCCAGGCGGTTCCATTGTTAAATCCGGAAGCACCTTTTGTAGGGACTGGGATGGAGCATTTGGCCGCACGTGATTCAGGAGCAGCAGTCATTGCAAAATATGACGGCATTGTTGAATCAGTTGAAGCGAGAGAAATCAAAGTACGCCGTATTGAAGAAGTGGATGGCCGTGAAGTGAAAGGCGATCTTACATCTTATAAATTACAGAAATTTGTCCGCTCCAACCAAGGAACGAGCTATAACCAACGTCCGATTGTAAAAGTCGGCGACCGGGTATCACCACGTGATATTTTAGCAGATGGACCTTCGATGGAACGCGGGGAAATGGCACTTGGCCGCAACGTATTAGTAGCATTCATGACTTGGGACGGCTTCAACTATGAAGATGCGATCATCATGAGTGAGCGTTTGGTGAAAGATGATGTGTATACATCTGTCCATATTGAAGAATATGAATCAGACTCGCGCGATACGAAACTTGGGCCGGAAGAAATCACACGCGACATCCCGAATGTCGGTGAAGATGCGCTTCGCAACCTTGACGACCGCGGAATCATCCGTGTCGGCGCAGAAGTGAAAGATGGCGATATCCTTGTTGGGAAAGTCACTCCAAAAGGGGTTACCGAACTGACAGCGGAAGAACGTCTCTTGCACGCGATTTTCGGTGAAAAAGCACGTGAAGTGCGCGATACGTCTCTACGAGTGCCACACGGCGCCGGCGGAATCGTCCTTGATGTGAAAATTTTCAACCGCGAAGACGGCGATGAATTGCCACCGGGTGTAAACCAATTGGTGCGCGCATACATCGTTCAAAAACGTAAAATCCAAGTCGGCGATAAAATGGCCGGACGTCACGGGAACAAAGGTGTAATCTCACGCATCCTTCCAGAAGAAGATATGCCGTTTATGCCGGACGGAACTCCTGTTGACATCATGCTTAACCCGCTTGGCGTACCATCACGGATGAACATCGGACAAGTACTTGAGCTTCACTTAGGTATGGCATCCCGTTCACTTGGAATTCATATGGCATCTTCCGTATTTGATGGAGCCAATGAAGAAGACGTGTGGGAAACAATGGAAGAAGCAGGCATGCCGCGCGACGGAAAAACCGTTCTTTATGACGGCCGTTCAGGGGAAGCATTTGATAACCGCGTATCTGTAGGGATCATGTACATGATCAAACTTGCACACATGGTCGATGATAAATTGCACGCCCGTTCTACTGGTCCTTATTCATTGGTTACGCAGCAGCCTCTTGGCGGTAAAGCGCAATTCGGTGGACAGCGTTTTGGTGAGATGGAAGTTTGGGCGCTTGAAGCATATGGTGCTGCCCACACGCTCCAAGAAATCTTAACGGTGAAGTCGGATGATGTTGTAGGACGCGTCAAAACTTATGAAGCAATTGTTAAAGGCGAGAGTGTTCCAGAGCCAAGCGTTCCGGAATCATTCAAAGTTTTGATCAAGGAACTTCAAAGTTTGGGTATGGATGTTAAAATGTTGACGATTGACGACGAAGAAATTGAATTGCGCGATTTGGATGAAGAAGAAGACCTTCAGCCTGCGGATTCATTAAATATCCTGCCAATTGCAGATACAGAAGCACCTGTTGGAACAGTTGATTGATAAAATTTTGGAAGCGGACGGTCCAAGCCTGCCGTCCGGCTTCTAATCACTTGGTCTTAAACGAGGACAAGCCGTACAGAAACTCGAGACAAAAGGGAGGTAGGCTCCTTGATAGATGTTAACAATTTTGAGTATATGAAAATCGGATTGGCGTCACCCGATAAAATCCGCTCATGGTCTTATGGAGAAGTCAAAAAGCCAGAAACAATTAACTACCGTACATTAAAGCCGGAAAAAGACGGTTTGTTCTGTGAACGTATTTTCGGTCCTACAAAAGACTGGGAATGCCATTGTGGAAAATACAAACGTGTCCGTTATAAAGGTGTAGTCTGCGACCGCTGTGGCGTTGAAGTCACACGTTCAAAAGTACGCCGTGAGCGCATGGGCCATATTGAACTTGCAGCTCCTGTATCACATATTTGGTATTTCAAAGGAATTCCGAGCCGCATGGGCCTTATCTTGGACATGTCTCCGCGCTCACTTGAAGAAGTTATTTATTTCGCTTCTTATGTAGTGATCGATCCTGCGGATACACCGCTTGAAAAGAAACAGCTTCTTTCGGAAAAAGAATACCGCGCTTATCGCGATAAGTTCGGCAAAAAATTCCAAGCTGCTATGGGTGCTGAAGCGATCAAACGACTTCTTCAGGAAATCGATCTTGAACGCGAAACAGATTCGTTGAAAGAAGAATTGAAAACTGCTCAAGGACAACGCCGCACACGTGCGATCAAACGCCTTGAAGTAGTGGAATCTTTCCGTAACTCCGGAAACAATCCGGACTGGATGATTCTCGACGTTCTTCCGGTTATTCCACCGGAATTGCGCCCGATGGTTCAATTGGACGGCGGACGTTTTGCGACTTCCGACTTAAACGATTTGTATCGTCGCGTAATTAACCGGAACAACCGCTTAAAACGCTTGTTAGACCTTGGTGCACCTAGCATCATCGTTCAAAACGAAAAACGTATGCTGCAGGAAGCTGTTGATGCGTTGATCGATAACGGCCGCCGCGGCCGTCCTGTTACTGGACCGGGTAACCGTCCATTAAAATCTCTTTCTCACATGCTGAAAGGGAAACAAGGGCGTTTCCGTCAAAACCTTCTTGGTAAACGTGTTGACTATTCAGGCCGTTCCGTTATTGTTGTAGGACCGAACTTGAAAATGTACCAATGCGGATTGCCGAAAGGAATGGCAATTGAGCTGTTCAAGCCTTTCGTCATGAAAGAACTTGTTGAACGTGGTTTAGCCCATAACATCAAGAGCGCGAAACGCAAAATCGAGCGTTTGCATTCGGAAGTTTGGGATGTACTCGAAGATGTGATCAAGGAGCATCCGGTTCTATTGAACCGTGCACCAACGCTTCACAGACTCGGTATCCAGGCGTTTGAACCAACGCTTGTGGAAGGCAAAGCAATCCGTCTGCATCCGCTTGTATGTACTGCATACAACGCCGATTTCGATGGTGACCAAATGGCCGTCCACGTACCGCTTTCTTCTGAAGCACAAGCGGAAGCACGCCTTCTGATGCTTGCTGCCCAGAACATTTTGAACCCGAAAGACGGAAAGCCGGTTGTAACTCCATCTCAGGATATGGTTTTAGGAAACTATTACTTAACACTTGAGCGCAAAGGGGCTACAGGAGAAGGTGCTACGTTCTCTGGACCTGAAGAAGTATTTGTTGCTTATCAGACAGGGCATGTTCACCTTCATACAAGAATTGCAATTCTTGCCGGTTCTTTGAAGAATCCGACGTTTACAGAAGAGCAGAACAAAATGCTTCTATTGACATCTGTCGGTAAAATTATCTTCAATGAAATTCTGCCGGAGTCGTTCCCGTACATTAACGAACCGACTGATTATAATTTGCAGGTGGAAACACCAGCGAAATATTTTGTACCGACTACCACAGATATCCGCACATATATCGCGGAAGCTGAATTGGTAACGCCATTCAAGAAGAAAATTCTTGGCGAAATCATTGCAGAGGTGTTCAAACGTTTCCACATTACGGAAACTTCAAGAATGCTTGACCGCATGAAGAGCCTTGGATTCAAATATTCAACACAAGCAGGTATCACAGTTGGGGTTGCCGATATCGTCGTACTTCCTGATAAAGGTGAAATCCTGGTTGAGGCCCAAACAAATGTTGATAAAGTAATGAAACAATTCCGCCGTGGATTGATTACTGAAGAAGAACGTTATGCACGTGTCATCTCTCATTGGAGCAATGCAAAAGATATCATTCAGGAAAAACTGATGGCATCTCTTGATAAATTGAATCCGATTTACATGATGAGTGATTCCGGAGCTCGGGGTAACGCATCCAACTTTACTCAGCTTGCTGGTATGCGCGGACTTATGGCCAACCCGGCTGGACGCATTATCGAACTTCCGATCAAATCTTCATTCCGTGAAGGTTTGACCGTACTTGAATACTTCATCTCTACTCACGGTGCACGTAAAGGTCTTGCCGATACAGCACTGAAAACAGCCGACTCAGGGTACTTGACACGCCGTCTAGTAGACGTAGCACAAGATGCTATTGTCCGCGAAAACGATTGTGGTACAGACCGCGGTTTGCTTGTTGGAGCATTGATGGAAGGCACTGAAGTGATTGAAGAGCTGGATGAGCGTATTTTAGGCCGCCATGCGAAGAAAACAATCCGCCACCCTGAAACAAAAGAAGTGATTGTAGCGAAAGACGAATTGATCACACAAGACCTGACTCGCTTAATTATGGAAGCAGGAATTAAAGAAGTGACAATCCGTTCTGCGTTTACATGCAACACGAAGCACGGCGTTTGTAAGAAATGTTATGGCACGAACTTGGCGACTGGCGACGAAGTTGAAGTGGGCGAAGCAGTAGGTATCATTGCGGCTCAATCAATCGGTGAGCCGGGAACTCAGCTTACAATGCGTACATTCCATACAGGCGGGGTTGCGGGAGACGATATTACACAAGGTCTTCCACGTATCCAGGAAATTTTTGAATCACGAAATCCAAAAGGGCAAGCGGTTATTTCAGAAATCAATGGTACGATTACCGAAGTGGATGAAATCCGTGAAGGCCAAAAAGAAATCACGATTCAAGGCGACGTCGAAACACGCAAATACTTGGCGCCATATAATGCGCGTCTGAAAGTCCAAGTGGATGATGTCATCCGCCGCGGCGAAGTATTGACGGATGGTTCGATTGATCCGAAACAATTGCTGCAAGTAAAAGATGTTCAATCTGTTCAAGTGTACTTGCTGAAAGAAGTTCAAAAAGTTTACCGTATGCAAGGGGTAGAAATCGGCGATAAGCACGTTGAAGTTATGGTTCGACAAATGTTCCGTAAAGTCCGCGTCATTGAAGCTGGAGATACTGACTTGCTGCCTGGTTCACTATTGGATATTCACCAGTTTACAGAAGCGAATGAAAAGGCTGTTCTAGAAGGCAACTTGCCAGCGACAAGCCGCCCAGTCATTCTTGGTATTACCAAAGCTTCTCTTGAAACAGAATCCTTCTTATCAGCCGCATCGTTCCAGGAAACGACTCGTGTCCTTACGGATGCAGCGATCAAAGGAAAACGCGATGAGCTGTTAGGTCTGAAAGAGAATGTCATCATCGGTAAACTTGTTCCAGCTGGAACAGGAATGCAGCGTTACCGCCAGATTAAAATTGCGCGCAGCGAAAAAGAAGCGCAGCAGGAAATCGTCGGCACAGAATCATAAGTTAATCTGTTCCGGGGAGTCTTTTACAAACTCCCCGGGATTTTTTAAGAATACTGTTGACATCAAATTCATACAGTGATAATATGTTGAGGGTTGATGGTTTAACCGTCTGACACTTTGGAGGATATGCAAATGTCTTATGAAAAAGTAAACCAGGCAAACAAAACAATCATAGGTACAAAGCAAACAGTAAAAGCCTTAAAAAGCGGCATTGTCCAAGAAGTAATAGTGGCAAAGGACGCGGACGATCGAATGACTGAACAGATTATTCAGCTAGCTAGAGAAAAAGGTATTCCGATCGAATTTGCAGAATCACGCTTAAAGCTTGGCAAAGCATACGGCATTCATGTCGGAGCAGCTGCTGTAGCGATTACTGGATGACAGTTTTTGTGTGAAAAACACAAAGACTTTGTTTTTACCCAAAAAATGATCCACCTGGATATGTGGAATTAGAACACCTTTTGAGAGGAGGAAAAAATCGATGCCTACAATTAACCAATTAGTTAACAAGCCTCGTAAACCAAAAAGCACTAAATCAGACTCACCAGCGTTAAACAAAGGATATAACAGCTTTACAAAGTCACAGACTAACGTAAGCTCTCCTCAGAAACGCGGAGTTTGCACACGTGTTGGTACAATGACACCGAAAAAACCTAACTCTGCATTGCGTAAATACGCGCGTGTACGGTTAACAAACCAAATTGAGGTTAATGCTTACATCCCTGGAGAAGGCCACAACCTTCAAGAGCACAGTGTAGTTCTTCTTCGCGGCGGACGCGTAAAAGATTTACCGGGTGTGCGTTACCACATCGTACGTGGAGCACTTGATACAGCTGGAGTAAACGGCCGTATGCAAAGCCGTTCCCTATACGGAACAAAACGTCCTAAAGTCAAAAAATAATAAGTTAAAATAACGAAGTGATTTCGTTGAAAGGAGGAACACACATGCCTCGTAAAGGTCCTGTATCGAAACGTGACGTGTTGCCAGATCCAATTTATAACTCCAAATTGGTGACACGCTTAATTAATAAAATGATGGTTGACGGAAAAAGAGGTACTTCACAAAAGATCCTATACGGAGCGTTCGAACTAGTTAAAGAACGCAGCGGAAAAGATCCAATTGAAGTATACGAACAAGCGTTGACAAACGTAATGCCAGTTCTTGAAGTACGTGCTCGCCGTGTTGGTGGAGCTAACTACCAAGTACCGGTTGAAGTTCGCCCTGAACGCCGTACAACTTTAGGCCTTCGCTACCTTGTAAACTACTCACGCCTACGCGGAGAAAAAACAATGGAAGAGCGTTTGGCTAACGAAATTCTGGATGCTGCAAACAACACTGGAGCTTCAGTTAAAAAACGCGAAGATATTCACAAAATGGCAGAAGCGAACAAAGCGTTTGCTCACTACCGTTGGTAATTTCTTTCAAGATGTTAAAATCTTAATCCGAGATGGAAGGAGAAAAACAACATGGCTAGAGAGTTCTCCTTAGACAAAACACGTAATATCGGAATCATGGCACACATTGATGCCGGTAAAACGACTACTACGGAGCGTATTTTATATTACACAGGCCGTATCCACAAGATCGGCGAAACGCATGAAGGTGCTTCTCAAATGGACTGGATGGAGCAAGAACAGGAGCGTGGAATCACGATTACTTCTGCTGCGACAACAGCTGCATGGAAAGGCCACCGCGTCAACATTATCGATACTCCTGGACACGTAGACTTCACTGTTGAAGTTGAACGTTCGTTGCGTGTACTTGATGGTGCTGTAACAGTTCTTGATGCTCAATCAGGTGTTGAGCCTCAAACTGAAACAGTATGGCGTCAAGCTACAACATATGGTGTACCGCGTGTTGTATTCGTCAACAAAATGGATAAAATCGGAGCAGATTTCCTTTACTCTGTAAAGACTTTGCACGATCGTCTGCAAGCAAATGCTCACCCAATTCAATTGCCAATCGGCGCAGAAGATGAGTTCTCAGGGATTATTGACCTTGTTGAAATGAACGCACGCTTCTACGCGAACGATTTGGGAACTGATATTACTGAAGGTGATATTCCTGAAGACTACAAAGAGCTGGCTGAAGAATGGCGCACTAAACTAGTGGAAGCTGTAGCTGAGCTTGATGAAGACTTGATGGAAAAATACCTTGGCGGCGAAGATATCACGAAAGAAGAACTTAAAGCAGCAATCCGTAAAGGAACGTTGGATGTTGAGTTCTACCCAGTGGTATGCGGAACTGCATTCAAAAACAAAGGTGTTCAATTAATGCTTGATGCAGTAATTGATTACCTGCCATCACCACTTGATGTACCACCAATGACTGGTGTTCTTCCTGATTCAGATGAAGAAGTAATTCGTAAACCTAGCGAAGACGAGCCTTTCTCTGCGCTAGCGTTTAAAGTAATGACAGACCCATATGTAGGAAAACTAACGTTCTTCCGCGTATATTCTGGTACTCTTAAATCTGGTTCATATGTTCAGAACTCATCAAAAGGCAAGCGTGAGCGCGTAGGTCGTATCCTGCAAATGCACGCAAACTCCCGTGAAGAGATCTCTGAAGTATATTGCGGAGACATCGCCGCTGCAATCGGCTTGAAAGATACTTCTACTGGAGATACTTTAAGTGACGAGAAACACCAAGTAATCTTAGAGCGCATGGTGTTCCCGGAACCGGTTATCTCATTGTCAGTAGAGCCGAAATCAAAAGCGGACCAAGACAAAATGGGTCAAGCCCTTGCGAAATTGCAAGAAGAAGATCCAACTTTCCGAGCACATACAGATCAGGAAACTGGTCAAACAATCATCGCAGGTATGGGTGAGCTTCACCTTGATATCCTCGTTGACCGTATGCGCCGTGAGTTTAACGTAGAAGCTAACGTGGGTGCACCTCAGGTATCTTACCGTGAGACATTCCGCAGCTCTGCACAAGTTGAAGGTAAATTCGTACGCCAATCTGGTGGACGCGGACAATTCGGACACGTTTGGATTGAATTCTCTCCAAACGAAGAAGGAGCAGGTTTTGAATTTGAAAATGGTATCGTTGGTGGTGTTGTTCCTCGTGAATACATCCCAGCTGTTGAAGCGGGTCTTCGCGACTCTCTAGACAACGGTGTTATTGCCGGATATCCATTGATCGATATCAAAGCTCGTTTGTTCGATGGTTCTTACCATGATGTTGACTCCAACGAAATGGCATTTAAAGTAGCTGCTTCAATGGCTCTTAAAAACGCTATCTCTAAAGTTAACCCGGTTATTCTTGAACCGATTATGCGCGTTGAGGTTGTTATCCCTGAGGAATACCTTGGAGATATCATGGGTGACATTACGTCACGCCGCGGCCGTGTAGAAGGTATGGATGCTCGCGGAAACGCGCAAGTTGTCCGTGCTATGGTTCCACTTGCAGAAATGTTTGGTTATGCGACTTCATTGCGTTCTAATACGCAAGGCCGTGGTGTGTTCTCAATGCACTTCGATCACTATGAAGAAGTACCAAAATCAATTTCTGAAGAAATTATCAAAAAAAATAAAGGTCAATAATTGAATTTTGATCTTTAATAAAGTATAAATAGTTTGTATGCCTGGAATAGTAGGGCCCTATTATTCCGGCACTTCAAACGACCAATTAACTTACATTTCGAGGAGGATTTTTCTAATGGGAAAAGCTAAATTTGATCGCTCTAAAACACATGCGAATATTGGTACAATCGGTCACGTTGACCATGGTAAAACAACTTTAACTGCTGCAATCGCTACAGTTCTTGCTAAAGCATCAGGCGGGGAAGCTCGTTCTTACGACCAAATCGATAACGCACCTGAAGAAAAAGAACGCGGTATCACTATCAACACTTCACACGTTGAGTATGAAACTGCTTCTCGCCACTATGCACACGTTGACTGCCCAGGACACGCTGACTATGTTAAAAACATGATCACTGGTGCTGCACAAATGGACGGCGGGATCCTAGTAGTATCTGCTGCTGACGGCCCAATGCCACAAACACGTGAGCACATCCTATTGTCTAAACAAGTAGGTGTTCCTTACCTAGTTGTATTCATGAACAAATGTGACATGGTAGACGACGAAGAACTTCTTGAACTTGTTGAAATGGAAGTTCGCGATCTTCTTTCTGAATATGACTTCCCTGGCGATGACATTCCTGTCATCAAAGGTTCTGCTCTTAAAGCTCTTGAAGGAGAAGCAGAATGGGAAGAAAAAATCATGGAATTGATGAACGCTGTTGATGAGTACATTCCAACTCCAACACGTGACACTGACAAACCATTCATGATGCCTGTTGAGGATGTATTCTCAATCACTGGCCGTGGTACGGTTGCTACTGGACGCGTTGAACGCGGACAAGTTAAAATCGGTGACACTGTTGACATCATCGGTCTTACTGAAGAACCAAAAGCTACAACTGTAACAGGTGTAGAAATGTTCCGTAAATTGTTAGACTATGCTGAAGCTGGCGACAACATCGGTGCACTTCTTCGCGGGGTTTCTCGTGATGACGTACAACGTGGACAAGTATTGGCTAAACCAGGCACAATCACTCCACACACTGAGTTCACTGCTGAAGTTTACGTTCTTTCAAAAGAAGAGGGTGGACGTCACACTCCATTCTTCTCAAACTACCGTCCACAGTTCTACTTCCGTACAACTGATGTAACTGGTGTTTGTAACCTTCCTGAAGGCGTAGAAATGGTTATGCCTGGCGACAACATCGAAATGACTGTTGCTTTGATCTCTCCAATCGCTATCGAAGAAGGCACTAAGTTCTCTATCCGCGAGGGTGGACGTACTGTAGGCGCTGGCGTCGTAGCTAAAATCACTAAATAATTTTATTAAGTGTCCAAAACTTCCGGTTTATCTTTTGATAAGCCGGGAGTTTTTTTGCGTTTAAGAGCAGACAAGTGTCTGCTCTTTTTTCGTGTATGAGGTATATAATATATTGCATTCACAAATTTTTCACAAATTTTTTCGATTCTTTAAAAGCTTGATGTTAAAGCAATGGAAACGCATACATAGAGAAACAATATTCAAAATAGACTAAAAACTTAGATAAAGTCGATTGACACACTTTAAAATAGGCGATATGATAGCAACAATTTACAAGAGCACATAAGAATCTGATAACTCGAGATCAATAAATCTTTTGGAGAAAGAAGTGGAAAGCATGGGAGAACAACTAATCTACTTGAATGGTGAATTTGTTAGAAAAGAAGATGCTAAAGTTTCGGTCTATGATCACGGCTTCTTATACGGAGATGGAGTGTTCGAAGGAATTCGTTCTTATAACGGAAACGTCTTTCGATTAGAAGAACATTTAGAACGTCTTTACGATTCGGCAAAGTCCGTCATGCTAGAAATTCCACATACTTTCGAAGAAATGACAAAGTTAGTAGTCGAAACGCTTCGGCGCAACGAGTTAAAAGATGCTTACATCCGATTGATTGTTTCAAGAGGGGTCGGCAATCTGGGGATTGACCCGTTAACGTGTTCAAAGCCGAGTGTCATTGTCATTGCAGAAGCTTTATCATTATTTCCAAAGTCGCTATACGACAATGGCATTGAAATTGTTTCGGTGGCGACCCGGAGAAACCGTTCGGATGTGTTAAGCCCGAAAGTGAAATCACTGAACTACATGAACAATATCCTAGTAAAAATCGAAGCCAATCTGGCCGGTGTATCGGAAGCGCTTATGCTGAATGATCAAGGCTATGTAGCTGAAGGATCGGCTGATAATATATTCATTGTCCGAAAGAACAAAATACTAACGCCTCCTGGTTATGTCGGAGCACTTGAAGGAATTACGCGAAACGCCATTATGGAAGTTGCCGCACAAAAAGGCTACGAAGTTCAGGAAGGGGTCTTTACAAGACATGACGTGTATGTCGCTGATGAAGTGTTCTTGACAGGAACGGCTGCAGAAGTGATTGCGGTTATTAAAGTGGATGGACGAGTAATTGGAGACGGCAAACCGGGTCCTGTTACAAATGATTTGCTTGCTTCTTTCCGGGAACTCGTTCAGCAAGATGGAGTGAAAGTATACGACGAACATTTAAACGCAGTTTAAGCAAATAAATAAAATTTCATAACGCCAACTCAATGACGAGGTTAAAGTTAATGGAAATTGTATTCACAGAGAGCCGGTAATGGTGGAAGCCGGCAATACTCCCATTCGCGACATCCCCTCTGAGTGGAGTGCTTAAAGGTTCAGACTGATTAGGCACTCCCGGTAGCCGGTTCCATAAGGCTATCGTTACCAATAGATAAGCCTAGCTTATCTGTGAGGCTGCGGTTGCGCGGCGAAATAGGGTGGTACCATGAAGCTTTTTCATCCCTATACAAAGAACAAGTTTCTTTGTGTAGGATGAAAAAGCTTTTTTTATTCTACGGAAGACATAATCCAAAAGGAGGCGGACAGAATGGGTGTAAACCTTAAAGTAAGAGAAGAAACAGAACAGAAGCTGAAAGGCAGCGGGGCAGATGTCCTGATTCAATCGCTGAAAGAACAAGGTGTTGAAGTGATTTTCGGTTACCCGGGAGGGGCGGTACTTCCCATTTACGATGCCTTGCACAGAAATCCCATCCGGCACGTACTTGCAAGACACGAACAAGGCGCGATCCATGCGGCAGAAGGATATGCCCGGGTATCGGGAAAAACGGGTGTGGTTATTGCCACTTCGGGCCCTGGAGCCACCAACCTCGTAACAGGAATTGCAGATGCGATGCTCGACTCGCTGCCACTGGTCGTTTTCACAGGGCAAGTTGCCAGTACGGTCATTGGAACAGATGCTTTCCAGGAAGCGGACATCATCGGGATCACGCAGCCGATCACCAAGCACAATTACCAGGTGAAGAGCGTAGCAGATTTCCCGAGAATCATTAAAGAAGCATTTTACATCGCTTCAACGGGGCGTCCGGGACCGGTCGTTGTAGACATTCCCAAAAACATTTCAACGGAAATGTTTTTAACGGATTATCCGCAGAATGAACAAGTGAATCTGCCGGGATACCAGCCGACGACGAAACCGAATTACCTGCAGATCCAAAAAGCCGGCCAAGCATTGTCGGAAGCGAAAAAACCATTGATTCTGGCAGGTGCGGGAGTTTTAGCCGCTCAAGCATCTGAAGAACTTCAGGTTTTTGCGGAACGCCATAAAGTTCCAGTCACAAACACTTTATTGGGACTCGGCTCTATCGGAGGCGATCATCCACTGTTTCTGGGAATGGCCGGAATGCACGGAACGTATACAGCCAATACAGCCATTTGCGAATGCGATCTACTCATCAATATTGGTGCCCGTTTCGATGACAGACTGACCGGAAACCTGGCACATTTTGCACCCAATGCGAAAGTGATCCACATTGACATCGATCCAGCTGAAATCGGAAAAAACGTTCCCACTGACATCCCTATTGTGGCCGATGCGAAAGAAGCGCTGCAGGCATTATCCAATCAAAGTTTCGAATCGCCGGATACGGAGGCCTGGTTGCAGCGGCTAACGGCAAATCGGGCAGAATACCCGCTTCACTACAAAGCGGACAAGGAACGCGGGATCTTACCTCAACAAGCGGTTGAATTGATTCACCGCTTAACCGGAGGAGATGCGGTTGTTACGACGGACGTCGGGCAACATCAAATGTGGACAGCGCAGTATTACCGATTCAACCATCCGCATAATTGGGTAACGTCAGGCGGCTTAGGGACTATGGGCTTCGGCTTCCCGGCAGCAATTGGCGCCCAATTGGCAAGATCGAATGAAACGGTCGTTGCGGTAGTCGGAGACGCTGGATTCCAAATGACGCTGCAGGAACTGTCGCTGCTGCAGGAATTGCGCCTACCGGTAAAAGTAGTGATCTTAAACAACCAAAGCCTTGGCATGGTAAGGCAATGGCAGGAAACGTTTTATGAAGAGCGCTACTCTCAATCGTTGATTCATGTACAGCCGGATTTTGTGAAATTGGCACAAGCTTACGATATCGAAGGATACAAAGTGGAAACGATGGAACAAGCGGAAAAGGTATTTGCAGAAGCGTTTGCTTCAACCGGACCGGTGCTGATCGATTGCCGGGTGGTGCAAATGGAAAACGTTTATCCGATGGTTGCGCCAGGCAAGGGGCTGAATGAAATGATCGGAGTGAAAGGCGAATGAAGCGAGTGATAACAACAACGGTAATCAATCAAAGCGGCGTGTTGAACCGGGTGACCGGCTTGCTGATGAAACGGCAATTCAACATTGAAAGCATATCGGTCGGGCACACAGAACAGCCGGGAATGTCGAAGATGACCTTTGTCGTCAATGTAGAAGACAAAGGGAAGCTGGAGCAGCTGTTGAAGCAGCTTCAAAAACAGATCGACGTCATCAAAGTTCATGACATTACGGATAAGGCGATGGTCATGAGAGAACTGGCGATGGTGAAAGTGGTGTCGCCGCCATCGGTCCGAAATGAGATTTACGCCATTGTCGAACCGTTCCGGGCGACGGTGGTCGATATGAGCAAGAATGTCACTACTTATCAAGTCGCAGGCGATCCGGAGAAAATCGAGGCATTCATTGATTTAATGAGGCCTTACGGCATTAAAGAAATCACCCGGACAGGCGTATCGGCGTTTGTACGAGAAACGCAAAAAGCGCAAACCGAACAAGTATCAATTCTTTAAAAAACCCAAACACTCGAGGAGGAAATTAAAAATGGCGAAAATGTATTATAACCAAGACGTAAACGAACAGGTATTAGAAGGAAAGACAATCGCAATCATTGGCTATGGTTCACAGGGACATGCACATGCTCAGAACTTAAAGGAATCCGGATTTGATGTTGTAGTCGGTGTAAGACCCGGTAAATCATTTAAGCAAGCTCAAGAAGACGGCATGAACGTAACAACGGTAAAAGAAGCGGCGCAGGCAGCTGACGTGATCATGATCTTGGTGCCGGACGAGAAGCAAACAAAAATCTACAACGAAGAAATCAAACCGACATTGACGGCTGGCAAATCACTCGTCTTTGCCCATGGCTTCAACGTCCACTTTAACCAGATCGTCGCACCGGAAGATGTGGATGTCTTCTTGGTAGCTCCAAAAGGTCCAGGGCATTTGGTTCGCCGTACATACGAAGCGGGGGCAGGTGTACCAGCGTTGATCGCCATTCATCAAGACGTGTCAGGGCAAGCACAGGAAGTAGCGCTGGCTTACGCCAAAGGCATCGGGGCAGCGCGTGCGGGAGTTTTGGAAACGACGTTCAAAGAAGAGACGGAAACGGATCTATTCGGAGAGCAGGCCGTACTTTGCGGCGGAGTCACTTCCTTAGTGAAAGCGGGATTTGAAACCCTAGTGGAAGCAGGCTATCAGCCGGAAGTTGCGTACTTTGAGTGTATGCACGAACTGAAGTTAATCGTCGATTTAATGTACGAAGGCGGACTATCCGGAATGCGCTACTCGATTTCAGACACTGCGCAATGGGGAGATTTCGTATCAGGACCGCGAGTGGTGGATGCAGCGACAAAAGGCCGCATGAAAGATATCTTGACCGATATCCAAACAGGAAAGTTTGCTAAAGGCTGGTTGCTTGAAAACCAATTGAATCGTCCGGAATTCACGGCTATCGAAAAAGCGGAAGAAAACCATCAAATCGAACAAGTGGGCCGAGTGCTTCGCGAAATGATGCCATTCGTCAACGAAGGCAAAAAGACAAAAACAAAAGAGGTGGTCGCCAGTGCGCAAAATTGACATCTTTGATACAACGCTACGGGACGGAGAACAGTCGGCTGGGATCAACTTGAACACTGCTGAGAAAATCGAAATCGCCCGCCAACTCGAACGTTTTGGTGCGACGATCATTGAGTCAGGATTTCCAGCAGCTTCACCAGGAGATTTCGATGCGGTCCAGCGCATCGCAGGAACAGTGAAAAATTCAATCGTGACGGGCTTGGCCCGTTCGGTTGAAAGTGATATTTCGGCAGCATGGGAAGCGTTGAAAGGCAGCGAACAGCCGCATGTCCATATCTTCCTGGCAACCTCGCCGATCCATATGGAACATAAATTGATGAAAACACCGGAACAAGTCATTGAGACGGCTGTAGCTTCTGTTAAGTACGCCAAGCAGTTCTTCCCGCTGGTGCAATGGTCGGCAGAAGACGCGTCCCGTTCCGAACCCGAATTTTTGGCCCGCATTATCCGGGAAGTCATTAAAGCGGGCGCCACAACCATTAATCTTCCGGATACAGTCGGTTATGCGACGCCGCAAGAATACGGTGCATTGTTCCGCTACATTACGGAAAACGTGGTGGGCATTGAAAACGTCAAGCTGTCGGCGCATTGCCATAATGATCTTGGGATGGCGACAGCAAATACGTTGGCTGCCATTGAAAACGGCGCTACGCAAATTGAAGGCACAATCAACGGCATCGGTGAACGGGCAGGAAATGTGGCACTTGAAGAAATTGCCGTTGCTCTTCATATCCGCAAACAAGTATACGGTGTTGAAACGGATATTCATCTAAAAGAAATCAAGCGCACCAGCCAATTGGTCAGCCAATTGACCGGCAGCATTATTCAGCCGAACAAAGCGGTAGTCGGGAAAAATGCCTTTGCCCATGAATCGGGCATTCACCAGGATGGCATGCTGAAGAACCCGTTGACTTATGAAATTATTACGCCGGAATTGATTGGCGATGCGAAAACCGAATTGGTGCTCGGCAAGCATTCCGGCAGGCACGCATTCAAAGACCGTGCACTTAAAATGGGCTTTGAATTGAGCGATGAAAAGTTGAAAAAAGCCTTTGTGGAATTCAAGAAACTGGCGGACCGCAAAAAAGTCATCGTCGAAGATGATTTGCTTGTCTTGCTGACTGACCAGCAAATCAATGACAGCGAAATTCCGGTCTACAAATTGGAAAACGTCCAAGTGCATTACGGCACAGCGAATATCCCGACGGCAACGGTTTCCGCTTATCAGCCAAACGGGGAACTGGTGACAGAAGCCGCAACAGGCGCCGGATCAGTGGAAGCGATATTCAACACCTTAGAGCGCATTGTTGCCGGTGAAGTCCACATTCTCGATTACCGGGTCACATCAATCGGCAAAGGGCGCGACGCATTGGGTGAAGCGGTGATCAATATGACGTATGACGGCGAAACCGTCACAGGGCGCGACGTCGCACAGGATGTTTTGGAAGCGACAGCAAAAGCTTACTTGAATACAGTAAACCGCCAATTGGTGAAGGCAGGACAGAAAGTGAAAGTAGCAGTGGTATAAAACGGATGAATCGAAAGAGGAGGAATTTAAAATGAAAAAAACAATAGCGGTATTGCCAGGAGACGGAATCGGACCAGAAGTAACAGATGCGGCGGTAAAGGTGCTGCAATCCATCGCAATGCGTTATGGACATACTTTTCATTTGAAACACGCGTTGATCGGAGGCAGTGCGGTCGATGCACATAATAACCCGCTGCCTGACGAAACCATTGCCGCATGCGAGGCAAGCGACGCAATTCTCCTCGGTGCAGTCGGAGGTTCGAAATGGGACCAGAATCCAGGGCATCTTCGCCCGGAAAAAGGTTTGTTGAACATCCGCAAGCATTTCGATTTGTTTGCGAATATCCGGCCGGTCAAAGCAATCCCTGCTTTGCTTGGTTCATCGCCATTAAAAGAAGAAGTGGCAAAAGAAGTGGACATGGTCATTGTGCGCGAACTGACAAGCGGGTTGTACTTCGGGGAACCGAAGCGCCGGACCGAAAAAGCAGGAGTCGATACACTCGTCTATACACGGGATGAAATCGAGCGGATTGTCGATCAGGCGTTTGAAATCGCGCGTGGGCGCAGAGGCAAAGTAACGTCGGTCGATAAAGCGAATGTATTGGAAACAAGCAAGCTATGGCGTGAAGTGGTCGAAGAGCGTAAAGCGTTTTATCCCGATGTCGAAGTGGAACACATGCTGGTTGATTCTGCTGCGATGAAACTGATCACCGATCCGCGGGCATTCGATGTCATGGTGACGGAGAACATGTTCGGCGATATCTTGAGCGATGAAGCGTCCGTTATCACGGGATCGCTTGGCATGCTGCCATCAGCCAGTGTCCGGTCAGACGGTTTCGGCCTTTACGAACCGGTACATGGTTCGGCGCCGGATATCGCAGGCCAGAACAAAGCCAATCCTTCAGCGGCTATTTTGTCGGCGGCGATGATGCTGCGCTATTCGTTCGGTATGCATACCGAAGCGGCAGCAATCGAAGAAGCGGTGATGAGTGTACTGGAAGACGGTTATTGCACAGGCGATTTGTCCAGCGCGGGCAAACAAGTAGTATCCACTGAGCGATTTGTGACAAAAGTGATTGAAGAATTGGAAAGAGAATTGGTGTCAGAGCACATCATGTATTCTTACGTTTGATCGGGAGGAGCGGTTCGGATGGCAAAAACGATTATTGAAAAAATTTGGGAACAGCATATTGTATACGAAGAGCAGGGAAAGCCGGACCTGCTTTACATCGATCTTCATTTATTGCATGAAGTGACGTCTCCACAAGCATTCGAAGGCCTTAGATTGAATGGCCGGAAGGTACGGCGGCCGGACTTGTGCTTTGCGACCATGGACCATAACGTGCCGACGCGCAACCGGGACAAAATTACGGATCCGATTTCCCGCAAGCAAATTAAAACCCTGCAGGAAAATTGCGAAGAGTTCGGTGTCCCGCTTGCAGGCATCAACCATCCGGACCAGGGAATCGTCCACGTCATTGGGCCGGAACTTGGGCTCACGCAACCCGGCAAGACGATTGTTTGCGGAGACAGCCACACTTCCACACACGGCGCATTCGGGGCCTTGGCGTTTGGCATCGGGACGAGTGAAGTGGAGCATGTGTTATCGACACAGACGCTTTGGCAATCCAAACCGAAAACGATGCAAATCCGGATTGACGGAGAACTGGGCTTCGGTGTTGCTGCGAAAGATGTCATCCTGGCAATCATCGCGAAATTTGGCGTTGATATGGGAACCGGCCATATTGTCGAATATACGGGAGATGCCATTCGGTCACTTTCAATGGAAGAACGCATGACTATCTGCAATATGTCGATTGAAGCCGGTGCACGCGCAGGCTTGATCAGCCCGGATGATACGACGATTGACTATATGAGAGGCCGGAGATACGTCCCGCAAGGAGAAGCATTTGAGGAAGCGGCAGCTGGTTGGCTGGCACTCGCAACTGATGAAGGCGCCGCTTACGATGTCACGCATACCATCCATGCAGATGAGATTTCGCCTTTTGTGACATGGGGGACCAACCCGTCGATGGGCTCTGGCATTGCCGAACACGTGCCTTTTGCATCAGACTATGAAGATCCGGCTGACCGGGAAGCGTTAAAACAAGCGTTGAGCTATATGCAATTAGAAGAAGGGGCGCCGTTGTCTTCGATTGAAATCCAGCATGTCTTTATCGGATCTTGCACAAATGCCCGCATCGGCGATTTGCGTGCAGCAAGTGCCATTGTGGAAGGCAAAAAAGTCCATCCAGCAGTAACGGCGATTGTGGTGCCGGGATCGGAAACGGTAAAACGCGCAGCAGAAGCGGAGGGCTTGGATAAAATCTTCCTTGCAGCTGGATTTGAATGGCGCGAAACGGGATGCAGCATGTGCCTGGCGATGAATGAAGACTCGGTGCCGGCAGGAGAGCGCTGTGCCTCCACTTCGAACCGGAACTTCGAAGGGCGCCAAGGTGCGGGTTCGATGACGCATCTGGTCAGCCCTGTCATGGCAGCCGCAGCCGCAATCGAAGGGCGTTTGACGGATGTCCGCAATTACATGAAAGAACCTGTGCCAACAGTATGAGTGAAATGGACAAGGAGGCAATGCGATGAAGCCCATCAATAAAATTAACAGCGTCTTAACGCCGCTTGACCGAAAAAACGTAGATACCGACCAAATCATTTCCAAGGAGTTCTTGAAGCGGATTGAACGGACGGGCTTCGGCCAGTACTTGTTCTATCATTGGCGTTTCCATCCGGACGGTTCCCCAAGAGAAGACTTTGTGCTAAATGATCCCCGCTACAGCGGCTCCGAAATTTTAGTTGCCCAAGAGAACTTCGGCTGCGGCTCTTCACGTGAACATGCCCCGTGGGCCATTCAAGATTACGGTTTTAATGTGGTCATTGCGCCGAGTTATGCGGATATCTTCTATAATAACTGCGTCAAAAACGGCATCTTGCCAATTCGCTTAACCGATAGCCAGGTAGATGAATTGATTCAAAAAGGGCAAAAAGCCCCTTTGGGTCTGGAAGTCAATCTGGAAGAGCAAACGGTGACTGCGGAAGACGGCAGCCGCTATGAATTCACAATCGACCCTTATTGGAAAGAAATGCTGCTGAAAGGCTGGGATGAGATTGCTTTGACGTTCCAGTACGATGACTACATCACGGCATACGAGCAGCAGCAACAGCAACAACAGTAATTATATATAGTAGAAAATGAAAATCCTTCGCTGCAAGCGGGGGATTTTTTTGTATTAAAACATAAACAACCTCTCCTTATTTTCTGAGTTTTTCTAATTCCAGCAAACACGGGGTTTAGTATTGACATCCTTTTGGCATTTTGTTAATTTTAACAGTGTACTTTAACGCTTTAGCACACTAAAGGAGATAATAAATATGAATGCAGTAATACTTGCTGTCCTGGTCATGCTGGTCTTAAGTTTGTTCCGCGTCAATGTGGTGTTTGCCTTATTGATTGGAGCGCTTGCCGGAGGACTGAGCGGCGGCTTATCGCTTATGGATACCGTAGCAGCTTATACTGAAGGTTTAGGGGCAGGGGCGACGATTGCACTCAGCTACGCAATGCTTGGCGGATTTGCCGTGGCCATTTCACGGACAGGCATACCTGAGCTGCTGGTTTCAAAAGTTTTGAAGCTCGTAAACAAAGAAGGGGAAGGGACAAGAGAAAATCTGGCGAAAGCTTTGGTGATTTTTGCTTTGCTTGCCATGGCGATTTTATCGCAGAATGCCATTCCGATTCACATTGCCTTTATCCCATTATTGGTGCCGCCAATTTTGCATATTATGAATGAGCTGCGGATCGACCGACGCCTGATTGCGTCGGTGCTGACGTTCGGTCTGACTGCACCGTATATTTTATTACCGTATGGCTTCGGGTTGATCTTTCACGAAATCGTCGCCACACAGATGAAGCTGGCGGGATTGCCGATCGACATGGCCGACATTCCAAAAGCAATGGCGATTCCGGTTGCAGGCATGGCGGTGGGATTGGCAGTCGCGGTGTTCATCTCTTACCGAAAACCTCGCGACTATCATGCGAGAGCAACTAATACTATAGAAGAAACTCAAACAAAGACGGCTTCGACGAAAGACGTCATCGTTACGCTCGTTGCATTGGCAGCGGCATTGTATGGGCAGATCCAGACGGATTCGATGATTATCGGGGCGCTTTCGGGCATTCTGGTGTTATATGTCTTTGGGGCAATGAAATGGCGTGAGGCTGACGATGTACTGACTGCCGGCATGCGCATGATGGCCTTTATCGGATTTGTCATGATCTCAGCGAACGGATTTGCATCGGTTATCACTGCGACAGGAGCGGTGGAGCCGCTTGTTTCCAGTGTGGCGGATGTATTCGATGGCAATAAAGGAGTCGCTGCATTCTTCATGCTGGTGGTCGGCCTGCTCGTGACGATGGGAATTGGGTCGTCGTTTGCAACCATTCCAATCATCGCTGCAATCTTTGTGCCGCTGAGTATGGAGTTCGGATTCTCGACGATTGCCATCATTTCGCTGATTGGAACTGCGGGGGCACTAGGGGACGCCGGATCGCCTGCTTCCGACTCGACACTCGGGCCGACAGCCGGGCTGAATGTCGACGGCCAGCACAATCACATCTGGGATACGTGCGTGCCGACCTTCCTCCATTACAATATTCCGCTGATTGTTTTCGGCTGGATTGCCGTCATGTTCTTGGCTTAAGAAAAAAATGTTCGGACTATTTGCTTGAGAGTTGAATATCTAAAATATCCTGTTATACTAATAAAAGCGAATCAGAAAGAATTTCGTGGAAAGCCTTGCGGAATTCTTTTTTCTTATGTATAATGGTGAATGTTGGTCTTTGACTGCGATGAAGCGAGAGGTTACCGATACACCCGGCCGCTTTGCCATGGCGAGTGATTGGAAAATTTTCGTGGAGAATGTCTATCCAAAATAGGCGAAAAGGAGGGAAAGTAATGGCAAAACAGAAAATTCGTATCCGTTTGAAAGCATATGATCACAGAGTACTTGATCAGTCTGCTGAGAAAATTGTAGAAACTGCAAAACGTTCAGGTGCAAGTGTATCGGGTCCAATCCCGTTGCCAACTGAAAAGTCGGTCTACACAATCTTGCGTTCAGTGCACATTTACAAAGACTCACGCGAGCAATTTGAAATGCGCACACACAAACGCTTAATCGATATCGTTAACCCTACTCCACAAACAGTGGACGCGTTAATGAAATTAGATTTACCATCAGGCGTCGACATTGAAATCAAACTTTAATCGGCAAACGAAATAGAAAAACACAAATAATCACAGGAGGTGTGACAACATGACCAAAGGAATCTTAGGTAGAAAAATCGGTATGACGCAAGTTTTTGCTGAGAACGGTGATTTAATCCCTGTAACTGTAGTTGAAGCTGCTCCAAACGTAGTGCTTCAAAAGAAAACAGTTGAGGTTGATGGCTACGAAGCAATCCAATTAGGTTTTGAAGACAAGCGCGAAAAGCTTTCTAACAAACCTGCTAAAGGACACGTAGCAAAAGCGAACACTGCTCCTAAGCGCTTCATTCGCGAACTTCGCAATGTAAACTTAGCTGATTACGAGATTGGTCAGGAAGTCAAAGTAGATGTATTCGCAGAAGGCGATGTAGTAGATGTTACAGGAACAACAAAAGGTAAAGGTTTCCAAGGTGTTATTAAACGCCACGGACAATCACGCGGGCCAATGGCTCACGGTTCACGTTACCACCGTCGTCCTGGTTCAATGGGTCCGGTTGCTCCTAACCGCGTATTCAAACAGAAGAAATTGCCTGGTCAAATGGGTGGAACGACAATTACGATTCAAAACCTTCAGATCGTTAAGGTTGATACTGAACGTAACTTGCTTCTAATCAAAGGTAATGTTCCTGGTTCACGCAAAGCATTGCTACGCGTTAAATCAGCTATCAAATCGAAATAATATTTTTTTAGAGGAAGGAGGAAACACGAATGCCTAAAGTAGCTTTATTAAATCAAACTGGTTCTCAAGTTGGCGACATCGAATTGAACGACTATGTATTCGGTATCGAGCCAAATGAAGCCGTGTTATTCGACGCAGTAGTGATGCAACGCGCTTCACTTCGCCAAGGTAACCATAAAGTAAAAAACCGTTCTGAAGTAGCTGGTGGTGGTAAAAAGCCATGGCGCCAAAAAGGAACTGGACGTGCCCGTCAAGGTTCGATCCGTTCACCACAATGGCGTGGAGGCGGTATCGTATTCGGTCCGACACCACGTAGCTATAGCTATAAATTGCCTAAGAAAGTCCGTCGCTTGGCTCTACGCTCTGCGCTTTCATCTGCAGTAGTTGGAGAAAAATTGATGGTACTTGAAGGATTGACTTTTGATGCACCAAAAACAAAAGCATTTACTAAATTGATGCAAGATCTTTCAATTGGTAAAAAAGCTTTGTTCGTAACTGCTGACCCGGATGAAAACGTAGCATTGTCTGCTCGCAACATCCAAGGTATGACAGTGGTAGCAGCAACTGGCATCAACGTTTTAGACTTGCTTGGACATGACAAAGTTGTTATGACTAAAGCAGCGATTGAGAAAATTGAGGAGGTGCTTAGTTAATGGAAGCACGTGATATTCTAAAGCGTCCGGTCATTACTGAGCGTTCTTCTGAAGTAATGGCAGATAAGAAGTACACTTTTGAAGTGGACACTCGCGCTAACAAAACACAAGTTAAACATGCTGTTCAGGAAATCTTTGGCGTGAAGGTTGAGAAAGTCAACATCATGAACTACAAAGGCAAATTCAAACGCATGGGCAAACACGCAGGCTATACAAACAAACGCCGCAAAGCGATTGTTAAATTGACTGCTGACTCTAAAGACATCGAATTGTTCGAAATTTAATTTCTATAAGTTCTTAAAGAACTACTAACGAAGGAGGGAAACAACGTGGGGATTAGAAAATACAAACCTACCACTAACGGTCGTCGTAACATGACTACTTCGGATTTCGCTGAAATCACAACGAACAAGCCGGAAAAGTCGCTTCTGCAACCAACTAGACGCAAAGGCGGCCGTAATAACCAAGGTAAAATAACTGTACGCCATCACGGTGGTGGACATAAACGCCAATACCGTGTCATCGATTTCAAACGTAACAAAGATGGCATTCCAGGACGCGTTGCTACAATCGAGTACGATCCAAACCGTTCTGCTAACATTGCATTAATTCACTACGCTGACGGAGAAAAACGTTACATCTTGGCTCCTAAAGGAATCGAAGTTGGAACGCAAATCATGTCAGGCGTTGAAGCTGATATCAAACCAGGTAACGCACTTCCGTTGTCTAACATCCCAATGGGTTCTACAATCCATAACATTGAATTGAAGCCAGGCGGCGGCGGACAGCTAGTTCGTTCTGCAGGAACTTCAGCTCAGGTTCTTGGTAAAGAAGGCAAATACGTAACTGTTCGTTTGCAATCAGGCGAAGTTCGCATGATCCTTGCTACTTGCCGCGCTACAATCGGTGCTGTAGGCAACGAACAACACGAATTGATTAACATTGGTAAAGCAGGCCGCAGCCGCTGGTTAGGCAAACGCCCAACAGTCCGCGGATCTGTAATGAACCCGAACGATCACCCACACGGTGGTGGTGAAGGACGTTCGCCAATCGGACGTAAATCACCAATGTCTCCATGGGGCAAACCGACTCTTGGATACAAAACACGCAAGAAAACGAACAAGTCAGACAAGTTCATCGTGCGTCGTCGTAAAAAATAATTTGATTCCGCTGCGGTTCAGCATAAGAACCGTGGTGCAATCACGAAGGGAGGATCCCAAATGGGCCGCAGCTTGAAAAAAGGACCTTTTGTTGACGATCATCTTATGAAAAAAGTTGAAGCGCAAAAGGACTCTGAGAAAAAACAAGTGATTAAAACTTGGTCTCGCCGTTCTACAATTTTCCCGACATTCATCGGACAAACAATTGCAGTATACGATGGCCGTAAGCACATCCCTGTATACGTAACTGAAGATATGGTAGGCCATAAACTAGGTGAATTTGCGCCAACACGCAAATACGCTAGTCATGGTGCAGACGATAAGAAAACAAGACGTTAATTGAGAGGAGGATTTCCCCATGCAAGCAAAAGCTGTTGCTAGAACAGTACGTATTGCTCCTCGTAAAGTCCGTTTAGTAGTAGATTTGATCCGAGGCAAGCAAATCGGCGAAGCCGTTGCAATTTTAAAACATACTCCAAAATCGTCATCGATTGTAATTGAGAAGTTATTGAAATCTGCAGCTGCTAACGCTGAACACAACTACGAAATGAACTTGGACAACCTGATTGTTAGCGAAGTATTCGTTGACGAAGGCCCAACATTGAAACGTTTCCGTCCACGTGCAATGGGACGCGCGAGCGCAATCAACAAACGTACAAGCCACATCACACTAGTGGTATCTGAGAAGAAGGAGGGATAATTCGTGGGACAAAAAATACATCCAATCGGGATGCGTATCGGAATCATTCGTGACTGGGAGTCAAAATGGTACGCTGAAAAAGACTATGCGACACTTCTTCACGAAGATATTAAAATCCGTGAATACATCGAAGCACGTTTGAAAGAAGCTTCAGTTTCTAAAATCGAAATTGAGCGCGCTGCAAACCGTGTAAACGTAACAATTCACACTGCGAAACCAGGTATGGTAATTGGTAAAGGTGGTTCTGAAGTAGAAGTACTTCGCAAACAGCTTAACTCTATGACTGGCAAGCGTGTACACATCAACATTATCGAAATCAAAAGAGCTGACCTTGATGCGAGACTAGTTGCTGAAAGTGTTGCACGTCAATTGGAAAACCGCGTGTCTTTCCGCCGTGCACAAAAACAAGCAATCCAGCGCACTATGCGTTCTGGCGCTAAAGGGATCAAAACTCAAGTATCTGGACGTCTAGGCGGCGCTGACATTGCGCGTGCTGAACACTACAGTGAAGGTACTGTTCCGCTCCATACGCTTCGTGCTGACATCGACTATGCACATGCTGAAGCAGACACTACTTACGGCAAACTTGGCGTAAAAGTATGGATCTACCGCGGTGAAGTCCTTCCAACTAAGAAGAAATCTGAGGAAGGAGGCAAATAATATGTTAATGCCTAAACGCGTTAAATATCGTCGTGAGCACCGCGGAAAAATGCGCGGAGAAGCTAAAGGCGGCAAAGAAATCGCATTCGGTGAATTTGGTCTCCAGGCTTTGGAATCATCTTGGATCACTAACCGCCAAATCGAAGCAGCTCGTATCTCCATGACTCGTTACATGAAACGTGGCGGTAAAGTCTGGATTAAAATTTTCCCGCATAAACCTTATACGAAAAAGCCTCTTGAGGTACGTATGGGATCCGGTAAAGGTTCGCCTGAAGGCTGGGTAGCGGTTGTTAAAACAGGTAAAGTAATGTTCGAACTAGCTGGAGTATCTGAAGAAGTGGCACGCGAAGCATTGCGCCTTGCATCTCACAAACTTCCGATCAAAACAAAGTTCGTAAAACGTGAAGAAATTGGTGGTGAATCGAATGAAAGCTAATGAAATCCGTGACTTAACCACTGCTGAAATCGAACAAAAAGTGAAATCACTGAAAGAAGAGCTTTTCAACCTTCGCTTCCAATTGGCTACTGGTCAATTAGAAAATACTGCTCGCATCCGCGAAGTACGTAAAGCGATCGCGCGTATGAAAACTGTGATTCATGAAAGAGAAATCAGTGGCAATAACTGATAATTCGAGAGGAGGTTTGCAAGTATGACTGAGCGTAACCAACGCAAAGTATACACAGGCCGTGTTGTGTCTGACAAAATGGACAAAACCGTTACAGTAATGGTTGAAACTCAAAAGAAGCACGCACTTTATGGCAAACGTGTAAAATACTCTAAGAAATTCAAGGCTCATGATGAGCTAAACGAAGCTAAAATGGGCGACATCGTTCGCATCATGGAAACTCGTCCGCTATCAGCTACTAAACGTTTCCGCGTATTGGAAATTGTAGAAAAAGCGGTTATTATCTAATTTAAATAATTTCGGAACCTAAGAAATTCCGAAGGGAGGTAACCTAAGTGATCCAACAGGAAAGTCGTTTAAAAGTTGCAGACAACTCGGGTGCTCGTGAAGTACTAGCGATTAAAGTACTTGGTGGTTCTGGTCGTAAGACTGCAAACATCGGTGACGTAATCGTTTGTACCGTGAAAAAAGCAACACCAGGTGGCGTTGTTAAGAAAGGTGAAGTCGTTAAGGCTGTCATCGTTCGCACGAAAAGCGGAGCTCGCCGTAAAGACGGTACTTACATTAAATTTGATGAAAATGCATGTGTTATTATCCGTGACGATAAAGGTCCACGTGGAACACGTATTTTCGGACCTGTTGCACGCGAACTTCGCGACAACAACTTCATGAAAATCGTTTCACTTGCTCCTGAAGTTCTTTAATAAATCAATGTGCCATACCAAGGAGGTGCGACAGAATGCATGTTAAAAAAGGCGATACAGTTAAGGTAATCTCCGGTAAAGATAAAGGCAAAACAGGTGTTGTTTTGGCTGCTCTACCTAAGAAAGACCGTGTGCTTGTTGAAGGTATCAATATCATCAAAAAGCATACAAAACCGAACCAGGCAAACCCACAAGGTGGAATTGTCAGCCAAGAAGCAGCAATTCACGTTTCTAACGTTATGTTACTTGACCCTAAATCCGGCGAGCCGACTCGTGTAGGATACAAGGTTGAAGATGGTAAAAAAGTTCGTGTTGCAAAAAAATCCGGTGAAAAATTAGATAAATAAAATTCCTGAATGAAGGGAGGTACACACATGAACCGCCTAAAAGAAAAATATGTGAATGAAATCACTCCTGCTCTAGTGAGCAAGTTTGAATATAAATCAGTAATGCAAACACCTAAAGTCGATAAAATCGTTATCAACATGGGTGTGGGTGAAGCTGTTCAAAACACTAAGTCTCTAGACTCGGCTGTTGAAGAATTACAAACGATCACTGGTCAAAAACCAGTTATTACTAAAGCTAAGAAATCTATCGCTGGCTTCCGTCTTCGTGAAGGTATGCCTATCGGATGTAAAGTTACACTACGCGGAGAGCGTATGTATGACTTCCTGGATAAATTGATTGCTATCTCTCTTCCACGTGTACGTGACTTCCGTGGCGTTTCGAAAAAATCTTTCGACGGACGCGGTAACTACACACTTGGTGTGAAAGAACAATTGATCTTCCCTGAAATCGATTATGATAAAGTTTCTAAAGTACGCGGTATGGACATCGTAATTGTAACAACTGCGAACTCTGATGAAGAAGCTCGTGAGTTATTAACACAATTCGGAATGCCGTTCCAAAAGTAAACGTGAGGGAGGCGTAAACGTGGCTAAAAAATCTATGATCGCAAAACAAAAACGCACGCCAAAGTTTAAAGTACAAGAGTACACACGCTGTGAACGATGCGGACGTCCGCATTCAGTATTACGCAAATTTAAACTTTGCCGTATTTGTTTCCGTGAACTTGCATATGTGGGACAAATTCCTGGCGTCAAAAAAGCCAGCTGGTAATCCCCTAATTTGGGAAGGAGGTAAAAGTAATGACAATGACAGATCCGATTGCAGATATGCTGACACGCATTCGTAATGCGAACATGGTTCGTCACGAGAAATTAGAGCTTCCGGCTTCTAATGTGAAAAAAGACATCGCTGAAATTTTGAAGCGTGAAGGTTTCGTCCGTGACGTTGAATACGTTGAAGATGACAAACAAGGCATGATCCGTATCTTCTTGAAATACGGAGCTAACAACGAACGCGTTATTACTGGATTGAAACGTATTTCAAAACCAGGACTACGTGTTTACGCAAAAACTAATGAGGTGCCTCGTGTACTAAACGGTCTAGGAATCGCTTTAGTATCGACATCACAAGGTTTGGTAACTGATAAAGAAGCCCGCGCGAAACAAATCGGCGGAGAAATTATAGCATACGTTTGGTAATCAGAAACAAACGAATGGAGGTGCAATAGAATGTCACGTGTAGGTAAAAAACCAATCGAGGTACCTGCTGACGTTACTGTAACTGTCGCTGACGGCAATGTAGTAACTGTTAAAGGACCTAAAGGCGAGATGACTCGCGCATTTAACCAAGATATTACAATTTCTCAAGAAGAAAACGTGCTAACACTAACACGTCCTTCTGACTCGAAACAACACCGCACAATTCACGGAACTACTCGTGCTTTGCTTGCTAACATGATTCTAGGAACTTCACAAGGATTCGAGCGTGTGCTTGAATTGGTTGGGGTTGGATACCGTGCTCAGCTGCAAGGCCAGAAATTGGTTCTTAACGTAGGTTACTCTCACCCGGTAGAATTCACTCCGGAAGAAGGAATCTCTGTTGAAGTTCCATCGAACACACGAGTAATCGTTAAAGGGATCGACAAAGAACGCGTTGGAGCTCTAGCTTCTAACATTCGCCAAGTACGTCCTCCAGAGCCATATAAAGGCAAAGGGATTCGTTACGAAGGGGAAAAAGTTCGCCGCAAAGAAGGTAAAACAGGTAAATAATGCTGCTTAGGCAGGCTGAAAGGAGTGACCTCAGTGATTACGAAACTCGATAAAAACGCATCTCGTAAAAAGCGTCATGCTCGCGTACGTTCAAAAATCACGGGTACAGCATCACGCCCGCGTTTAAACGTATTCCGTTCAAATAAATATATCTACGCTCAATTGATCGATGACGTAAACGGTGTAACACTAGTTAGCGCATCATCAATGGAAAAAGACTTCGAAGGTTCAAAAGGCAATATCGAAGCTGCAGCTAAAGTTGGCGAAACTATCGCTAAACGTGCTGTAGAACAGCAATTGTCATCGATTGTTTTTGACCGCGGTGGTTATTTGTATCACGGGCGTATTAAAGCACTTGCAGAAGCTGCACGTGAAAATGGTTTACAATTTTAAAAGAAGGAGGGACACATTTCATGCGTCGTATTGATCCAAACAAACTTGAACTTGAAGAACGCGTAGTTACGATTAACCGCGTAGCGAAAGTTGTAAAAGGTGGACGTCGTTTCCGTTTCTCCGCATTAGTTGTTGTAGGCGACAAAAATGGTAATGTCGGTTTCGGTACTGGTAAAGCACAAGAAGTTCCAGATGCGATCCGTAAAGCTATTGAAGATGCGAAGAAAAACCTAATCGAAGTACCTATGGTTAAAGGTACAACTCCACATCTAGTAATCGGCCGCTTTGGTGCAGGCCAAATTCTTATCAAACCTGCTTCACCGGGTACTGGAGTAATTGCAGGCGGACCTGTCCGTGCGGTACTTGAACTTGCTGGAGTACAAGACATTTTGTCTAAATCTCTTGGTTCAAACACACCAATCAACATGGTACGTGCAACTATCAACGGTTTAACTCAACTGAAAAGTGCTGATGAAGTTGCAAAACTTCGTGGCAAAACTACAGAAGAGCTATTAGGATAAGGAGGGAAAATTACATGGCTACTAAACTAGAAATTACCCTCACAAAAAGCGTAATCGGCGCAAAACCGAATCAACGCAAAGTCGTTCAATCACTTGGACTTCGCAAAATGCATCAAACAGTTGAGCAGCAAGACAATGCAGCCGTTCGCGGTATGCTTGATAAAGTCGCTCACTTAGTAACTATCAAAGAAGTTTAATCCCTGATTTCTATAGAAGGAGGTGCCAACCAAATGAAACTTCATGAATTAAAACCAGCAGAAGGTTCACGCAGTTCTAGAAAGCGTATCGGACGCGGTATCGGTTCAGGTACTGGTAAAACAGCAGGTAAAGGTCATAAAGGTCAAAACGCACGTTCAGGCGGCGGAGTTCGTCCTGGATTCGAGGGTGGACAAAACCCATTGTTCCGTCGTTTGCCTAAACGCGGGTTTACAAACATCAACCGCAAAGACTATGCTGTCGTAAACCTTGATGTATTGAACCGTTTCGACGAAGGCACAGAAATTACACCTGCATTGCTTATCGAATCAGGTGTTGTGAGCAACGAACGTTCTGGAATCAAGATTCTGGGCAACGGTAGCTTGGAGAAGAAACTGACTGTTAAAGCTCACAAATTCTCTGGATCAGCTAAAGAAGCGATTGAAGCTGCCGGTGGACAAACCGAGGTGCTTTAATGTTTCAGACAATCTCTAATTTTATGCGCGTGACTGATATTCGAAATAAAATTTTCTTTACATTACTGATGCTCGTCATTTTCCGGCTCGGAACTTTCATTCCGGTGCCTAATGTCGATGCAGCAGTTCTGCAAGCTACCGATCAAGCTGGCTTGATTGGATTCTTAAATACTTTCGGTGGAGGCGCCCTTGCTAATTTCTCGATTTTAGCGATGGGAATCATGCCATACATTACAGCGTCAATCATCGTGCAATTATTGCAGATGGACGTTGTACCGAAATTTGCTGAGTGGGCGAAACAAGGAGAAGTCGGAAGACGGAAACTTGCTCAATTCACTCGCTACTTCACAATTGTACTAGCCTTTATTCAAGCGATCGGAATGTCTTACGGATTCAACCAGATTTATGGCGGATCTTTAATTCAGAACGATACGATTGCAACTTATGCAGTCATCGCGATTGTTTTGACTGGCGGTACAGCTTTTCTACTGTGGCTTGGTGAGCAGATTACGGCAAAAGGTGTGGGGAACGGTATTTCGATTATCATCTTCGCTGGGATTGTCGCTGCAATACCTGGAGCTATCAACCAATTATATGCTCAGCAGATCGAAGGGGCTGGAGATCAACTCCCGATCAACCTTGCTATCATGGCATTGCTGGCATTAGCAGTTGTTGCTGTTACTGTATTGGTCATTTATGTTCAGCAAGCGCTGCGCAAAATTCCAATCCAGTATGCAAAACGAGTTGCTGGCCGCGGCCAGACAACGAATGCACAACAAACGCATTTACCTTTGAAAGTAAACTCGGCTGGGGTTATTCCGGTAATCTTCGCAGTGGCGTTTATCATCACGCCGCAAACCATTGCTTCATTCTTTGGTGCCAACGCGTTTACGGATGCGGTCCAGAATACGTTTGACTACACGCGTCCAGTCGGCATGATTATTTATGTCGCTTTGATTATTGCATTCACGTACTTCTACGCATTCATTCAGGTGAACCCTGAAAACATGTCGGATAACCTGAAAAAGCAAGGCGCTTATATTCCAGGAATCCGCCCGGGTAAAAATACGCAAGATTATTTAACAAGTGTGTTGTACCGTTTAACATTCGTCGGCGCTATTTTCCTTGCAGTCATTGCGGTTATGCCGATCCTTTTCATCAACCTTGCGGGCTTGCCCCAATCGGCTCAAATCGGCGGTACTAGCCTTCTGATTATCGTAGGGGTAGCACTGGAGACGATGAAACAACTGGAATCGCAACTTGTTAAACGTCATTATAAAGGCTTTATGAAATAATCAAGGGTCTTTGGAACGCTAACACGTTCCTTGCTACTTGTCTGAGGGGGCAAAACCGTATGAATATCGTATTAATGGGTCTGCCAGGTGCCGGCAAAGGTACACAAGCAGACAAAATTGTTGAGAAGTACGACATCCCTCATATTTCTACAGGTGATATGTTCCGTGCCGCCATCAAAGGCGGAACGAAACTAGGCTTGGAAGCAAAATCGTTCATGGATCAAGGGGCATTAGTGCCTGATGAAGTGACTATCGGTATCGTCCGTGAGCGTCTTAGTGCAGTGGATTGTGCAGAAGGCTTTCTATTAGATGGCTTTCCGCGTACAGTCCCACAAGCTGAAGCGCTGGAATCTCTTCTTGCCGACCTTGGCAAAAGAATCGAGCATGTCGTAAACATCCAAGTTGAACAAGATGAACTAATTGCACGTTTAACAGGCCGATGGATCTGTAAAGTTTGTGGAACTGCTTACCATACTGCGTTCAATCCTCCTCAAGTTGAGGGCGTTTGCGACAAAGATGGCGGAGAACTCTACCAGCGTGAAGATGATAAGCCTGAAACCGTCACGAAACGTTTAGAAGTCAACATTAACCAAACACAGCCGCTTCTTGATTTCTACGGAGACAAAGGTGTGCTGAAAAATATAGATGGACAGCAGGATATTCAAAAAGTATTTGCTGACATTGATGCTCTTCTAAAGGGCGACCGAGGTTAAGTCCCGGCGCCGGGCGCAGTTAGTTGCCTCCATGTGGCTTTAAGGAGCACCGGAGATATGAATTTTCGAGAGCTGCAAAAGCAAACAATGCCTAATTATATGAAATCCGGTGCAGGGTGCACGATGTGCAATTATGCACTGGAAATAGTATAATGGGTTTCGTGGAAGCATCTGTGTAACGGGTTTGGAACTCATCCAAGGCAGTCCGGACGGTCGAGGAAACATGAGTCAGACTGGCTAAACCGGATTACCCCCTCTCCGCATCTGCGGGCAGTGGAACTCGGAGACTGTCTTTCGAATGTCACTCATGCATTCCTGGTGAATGAATAGAACAATTCAATCAGCAAATACTGTTTGAAGATGAGAACCTGATTTGTATACAGAAGGGAGACTGGGTCGATGGCGAAAGACGATGTAATCGAAATTGAAGGAACAGTCGTTGAGACTTTGCCTAACGCGATGTTTAAAGTGGAACTGGAGAACGGCCATACGATTCTTGCGCATGTATCCGGCAAGATCCGCATGCACTTCATCCGCATTCTGCCAGGGGATAAAGTTACAGTAGAATTATCTCCTTATGATTTAACACGCGGTCGTATCACATACCGTTTTAAATAATCTTTTGCACTCCGGACTACTAAGGAGGTTGGGTTAGATGAAAGTGAGACCATCTGTAAAACCGATCTGTGAAAAATGTAAAGTTATTCGCAGAAACGGTAAAGTAATGGTAATCTGTGAAAATCCGAAACATAAACAAAGACAAGGCTAATATGAAGGAGGTGCATCATACACATGGCACGTATTGCTGGTGTTGACATTCCGCGCGACAAACGCGTTGTTATTTCATTAACATACATTTTCGGTATTGGTAAAACTACGGCTCAGAAAGTACTTGCTTCTGCTGGTATCTCTGAAGATACACGCGTTCGTGATCTTACTGAAGACGAGTTGAACAATATCCGTGAACAATTGGATCAATACAAAATTGAAGGTGACCTTCGCCGTGAAGTATCAATGAACATCAAACGCTTGATGGAAATTGCAAGCTTCCGTGGCATCCGCCACCGCCGTGGACTACCTGTACGCGGTCAAAATACGAAGAACAATGCGCGTACGCGTAAAGGTCCTCGTAAAACTGTAGCGAACAAGAAAAAATAATCAGTAAAGGAGGTTTCTTCTTAACATGGCACGTAAACAACAAACTCGTAAGCGTCGTGTGAAAAAGAATATCGAATCAGGTATTGCTCACATCCGCTCAACATTTAACAACACAATTGTTACAATTACAGATATGCAAGGGAACGCAGTATCATGGTCAAGCGCTGGTGCTCTAGGATTTAGAGGTTCTCGTAAATCTACACCTTTCGCTGCTCAAATGGCTGCTGAAACCGCTGCTAAAACTTCAATTGAACACGGTCTTAAAACTCTAGAAGTTACAGTTAAAGGTCCTGGTTCAGGTCGTGAGGCTGCAATCCGTGCGCTTCAAGCTGCCGGACTAGAAGTTACAGCTATCAAAGATGTAACTCCAGTACCTCATAACGGTTGCCGTCCACCGAAACGCCGCCGCGTGTAATCGTTAATCTGAATAAGATTTTTGAACATCACGACTTACTGAATGTGTACCAACTTGTAGCGAAAGTCTGTGACTATCGAATTCTTGATTAAACGAAAAAAACACCGACGTTTTGAAGGAGGGTAAAATGAATGCTCGAAATAGAAAAACCAAAAATTGAAACGGTCGAGATCGACAGCAGTTCCAAATATGGAAAATTTGTTGTTGAACCGCTTGAGCGTGGATATGGAACCACTTTAGGTAACTCCTTACGTCGAATCTTACTTTCATCTTTACCAGGCGCTGCTGTTACTTCGATTCAAATTGACGGTGTATTACACGAATTCTCCACTGTTGAAGGTGTAGAAGAAGATGTAGCCTCTATCATTTTGAACATTAAGAAGCTGGCTTTGAAAATTTACTCTGACGAAGAAAAAGTCATTGAAATTGACGTCAAAGGTGATGGAACGGTTACGGCTGCAGATATCACGCACGACAGTGACGTGGAAATTTTGAATCCGGATTTATATATTGCAACGATCGCTAAAGGCGGCCACCTACGTATGCGCATGTATGCGAACCGAGGCCGTGGATATGCACGTGCAGATCAGAACAAACGTGACGATTTGCCGATTGGCGTTATCCCGGTTGATTCAATCTATACGCCCGTTTCACGTGTTAACTTCCAAGTAGAAAATACACGAGTGGGTCAACTCGCTAATTTCGATAAATTATCTCTTGATGTTTGGACAGATGGCAGCATTGGTCCAAAAGAGGCAATTGCACTTGGGGCTAAAATCTTTACTGAGCATTTAAATATCTTCGTTGGATTGACTGACGAGGCACAAACGGCTGAAATCATGGTTGAAAAAGAAGAAGACCAAAAAGAAAAAGTGCTTGAGATGACTATCGAAGAACTTGATCTTTCGGTTCGCTCTTACAACTGCTTAAAACGTGCGGGTATCAACACGGTACACGAACTGGCAAGCAAGTCGGAAGACGACATGATGAAAGTCCGCAACCTTGGACGCAAATCACTAGAAGAAGTTAAAGTGAAGTTGGAAGATTTAGGGCTAGGCCTTCGCAAAGAAGACTGAATACCAGGAATCTGATCCGAACTATTTAACAAAGGAGGGAAACTTCAATGAGAAAGCTTCAACGTACAAGTTCTCAACGTAAAGCACTATTACGTGACCTTACAACAGACTTAATCGTACATGAGCGCATTCAAACGACTGAAGCTCGTGCGAAAGAAGTGCGTTCTACTGTAGAAAAAATGATTACGCTTGGTAAACGTGGAGATCTTCACGCACGCCGTAAAGCTGCAGCATATATCCGCCGTGAGCTAGTAACATCTACTGACGCAGAAGGTAACGAAAACACAATCTTTGCTTTGCAAAAATTGTTTGATGACGTTGCTCCACGCTACGCAGAACGCCAAGGCGGCTACACGCGTATCATGAAAATGGGTCCTCGTCGCGGAGACGGTGCACCAATCGTTATCATCGAATTAGTTTAATCTGAATCATCCGATTCGGATCAAAGCCTTCGGATGAAATATTCCGAAGCACCATTAAATTAGTTGAAGAGGGTTCGCGCCCTCTTCTTTTAGCATCATGATTTATACGACAAATATGAAAAGCTGAGCGTTACGATGAGCGAGCCGAAAGGCGGCGACTTGTCTAGCTCTACGCACCTCATTCAGCTCCGGCTTAAGCACCCGGAGAGCCATAGACAGATAAGCGCATTTCTCTGAATGAGGTGCGCGCTTTTTTTATTTATTTACCATTTTACATATGCTTACTAGACCGAGTAGAGTAGAGATAGGCAGTACAGAGGAGGTTAGCTGAGATGAATTCGATTATTATGTCATTCAAAGATGTGACATTTACATATACGCCGGACGATCAGTCGGTAAGGCCCGCAGTTGCGGACCTGTCCTTTTCAATAGAAGAAGGGGAATGGATTGCTTTAGTCGGCCATAACGGCTCAGGCAAATCGACCATTGCCAAATTGATGAATGGATTGCTGTTTCCGCAAGCGGGAGAAGTGGCAGCGATGAACCTGACGATGTCCGAAGAAAGTTTATGGGATATCCGTTCCCAAATGGGGATGGTCTTTCAAAATCCGGACAACCAGTTTGTAGGGGCTACCGTCCAGGACGATGTCGCTTTTGCTTTGGAGAACAACGGAGTGCCCCATGAAGAGATGGTGGTGCGCGTGAAAGAATCTCTCCGCCAAGTAAAAATGGAGGAATTCCTTGACCATGAACCGCATCACCTTTCAGGGGGGCAAAAGCAGCGGGTGGCCATAGCAGGAGCTCTCGCTTTACGGCCGCGGCTGTTGATTTTGGACGAAGCCACTTCCATGCTCGATCCACAAGGGCGGATGGAAGTAATTGAGACCATCCGTGAATTGCGGGAAGAAACCGGCCTGACGGTTATTTCCATTACCCATGACTTGGAAGAGGCGGCGCTTGCAGACCGCATCATTGTGATGAATGCGGGCCGTAAGCACAAAGAAGGAACGCCGGAAGAAGTATTTCTGACCGGCAATGAACTGACAACGCTCGGCCTGGATCTGCCTTTTGCGATGCGCATGACGCATTTGCTGAGAGAAGCGGGTGTCCAGGTTTTAGGAGAACATATGACAGAAGACGAGCTGGTGGAGGAATTATGGACATTTTACTCCAAGAAGTAGGATACAGTTATGCCATGAATACGCCGTTTGAAAAAAGGGCGCTGCACAATGTCAATATTCATATTCCGTCCGGCTCGTATACAGCAATCATTGGCCATACGGGGTCGGGGAAATCGACCGTTTTGCAGCATCTGAACGCTTTGCTAAAGCCGACTGAAGGGTCGGTGGTAATTGGTGAGCAGCAAGTGGATGCCAAGACAAAAGGCAAGCATTTGCGGGACATCCGCCGCCAAGTCGGCATTGTCTTCCAATTTCCGGAACAGCAGCTATTTGATGAAACGGTGCTGAAAGACATCATGTTCGGGCCGTTGAATTATGGAGTTTCTGAAGAAGAAGCAAGCCGGCGGGCACACGAACTGGTGGAACAACTGGGATTGCCGGCAGACGTGTTAGAAAAATCGCCATTTGATTTATCCGGTGGGCAAATGCGCCGTGTGGCCATTGCCGGTGTTCTGGCGATGGAGCCGGACGTACTGGTATTGGATGAACCGACAGCCGGACTGGATCCGAAGGGCCGGCGTGAAATCATGGATCTGTTTCATGAGCTTCACGTAAAGAAAGGCTTAACTACGGTTCTCGTTACCCATAGCATGGAAGATGCTGCCCGATATGCCGATCAAGTGGCCATCATGCATCAGGGCAAATGCGTGGCGACAGGGGAACCTAAGGACATTTTTTCAAATGAAGAGCAATTGCTTGATTACCGCCTGGAGCCGCCGCGGACAATTCGGCTTCAACGGAAATTCGAGGAAAAGATGGGGATAAAACTGGATAGCATTTCGCTGACTGAAGAAGCCCTGGCTAAAAATCTGGCCCTTGCTTTTTTGGAAGGACGTGAAGCTGAATGATGGAAAAAATGATATTTGGCCGTTTTATTCCAGGTGATTCTTTCGTCCATCGAATGGACCCTCGGGCGAAAATTCTGTTTGTCTTTTTGTTTATTGCCATTGTTTTTGTGGCCAATAATACGCTGACGTATTTGCTCTTGCTGGCTTTTACCTTTTTTGTGGTGTTTTTATCAAAAATACGCCTTTATTTCTTAGTGAATGGCTTAAAGCCGGTCTTTATTCTGTTGATTTTTACTTTTATGCTGCATATCTTCTTTACGAAGGGAGGCGACCTTCTTTTTAGCTTCGGTTTTGTCGAGGTTTACGAAGAGGGGCTTCGGCAAGGGATATTCATCTCAATCCGCTTCCTGGTGCTGGTGTTCATCACGAGCATTTTAACGCTGACGACGTCACCGATTTCGATTACGGACGGCATTGAAGTGCTTCTTGGGCCTTTTAAACGCATCAAACTGCCGGTCCATGAATTGGCGCTGATGATGTCAATCTCGCTGCGATTCATTCCGACTTTGATGGATGAGACGGGCAAAATCCTGAAAGCGCAAATGGCAAGAGGTTCAGATATCGGCTCCGGTCCGTTGAAGAAGCGGATTAAAGCGGTCGTGCCGCTCCTGATTCCTTTGTTTGTCAGCGCCTTTAAGCGCGCTGAAGACTTGGCAACTGCCATGGAAGTGCGCGGTTACCGGGGAGGGGAAGGCAGAACACGCTACCGCCAGCTGGATTGGCGGATGAGAGATACGCTGAGCTTGTTGATGCTGGTTGGATTCACGGCAGTGCTCTGGTATTTCCGGACGTAAGGAGAGAACTATGAAACGATACAAAGCAACCATTGCTTACGACGGTTCCGGGTTTGCGGGCTATCAGGTCCAGCCGGATTCGCGTACCGTCCAGCAAGAATTGATGAAGGTTTTAAAAACGATCCATAAAGGGGAAACGGTCCAAGTCGTGGCGAGCGGGCGCACGGATGCCAAAGTACATGCCACAGGCCAGGTCATCCATTTCGACAGCCCGTTCAATATTCCTTTGAGCGGCTGGCTAAAAGCGCTGAATGTGCTGCTGCCGGAAGACATCCGGGTGCATGCGATTGCGGAAGCGGATCCTTCTTTCCATGCGCGTTACCATACAAGCGGCAAAACTTACCGCTACAAATGGGACCGCAGCCCGATCATCAGCCCGTTTACCCGCAACTACATGGTGCATGTCAAACAGCGACCGGATGTGGAACAAATGAGGATAGCGGCAGAAGCGATTCTCGGCACCCATGATTTTTCAAGTTTCTGTGCGGCGAATACCGGTGTCGTAGACAAAGTCCGCACTGTCCGGCGCCTGGAGCTGGAAGAGCACGGGGAAGAATTGCATATGGTGATTGAAGGATCCGGCTTTCTGTACAATATGGTGCGCATCATTGCAGGTACTTTGATGGAAGTGGGAACCGGCCGAAGAGCTGCTTCCGACCTTGCCGGAATCGTCGCAGCAGCGGACCGGAGCAAGGCGGGGAAAACCGCAGCAGCCCACGGCTTATACCTGGAAAATGTGGCCTACGAAAGCTGAAACAACTTTTCCAGGTGTTTTTGGAAAAACCCTTGACTTTCGAGTTCATCCGTTATATGATGATGTATGGTATTTTCATTACCCCCACGATATGCCCCGGAAGGTTATTTGTGTTATGGGATAACGAAAAAACGGAACAACGAAACGAACATGTAACAACGGAACATTGGAACATGATTATAAAAAGAGATGATATTTTAGGAGGACAATATACATGCGTACAACATTCATGGCTAAAGGTCACGAAGTCGAGCGTAAATGGTTAGTTGTCGATGCAGAAGGGCAAACTCTTGGACGTTTAGCTTCTGAAGTCGCTTCAATCTTACGCGGTAAATACAAACCAACATTCACACCAAACGTTGACACAGGTGATCACGTAATCATCATCAACGCTGAAAAGATTCACCTTACAGGCAAAAAGCTTACTGACAAAATCTACTACCGCCACACGCAATACACAGGTGGTTTGAAACAGCGTACAGCTCTTGAAATGCGCACAAACTACCCAACAAAAATGCTTGAATTGGCTATCAAAGGGATGCTTCCTAAAAACACTTTAGGCCGTCAGCAGTTCAAAAAATTGCACGTATACGCTGGACCAGATCATAACCACCAAGCACAACAGCCAGAAGCTTACACGCTTCGCGGTTAATCATTAGTAAATAAGAGGAGGATACACCCTTGGCACAAGTTCAATATATTGGTACAGGTCGCCGTAAAAACTCTACAGCTCGCGTACGTTTAGTACCAGGAGACGGCACAATTACAATCAACAACCGTGACGTATCGGATTACGTTCCATACGAAACACTTGAACAAATCATCAAACAACCACTAGTAGCTACTGAAACTCTAGGAAGCTATGATGTGCTTGTAAACGTAAGAGGCGGAGGCTTCACAGGTCAAGCTGGAGCAGTACGCCACGGAATCGCACGCGCTCTACTTACTGTAGACCCTGCTTTCCGTCCAGCTTTGAAATCTGCTGGATTGCTAACTCGTGACCCACGTATGAAAGAACGTAAGAAACCAGGTTTGCGTTCAGCTCGTCGTGCACCACAGTTCTCAAAACGTTAATATTACAGAAACCCCTTTTCTCTCCGGAGAAAAGGGGTTTTGTTTTGGTCCTGAGAGTTTTGCGTGCAGCGATGCTTCCGCTTGTCTTGTCCAGCTGCAAGAGCCAGCTTATCGGGTCATAAGGCGCTCTGGCTGTGCGGCAAAGAGCGCCGCCGCCAATTGGTCAAACTTCTTATTGCTCCTGTCTCTGTGCCTGTATCGCTGCGCTAGCTTCGGGACATGAAAGAGCGTTGCATCGCTGGGCTGGCGTCGAGACATGAAAAACCGTTCCGGCACTTCATGCTTCTTGCACACTGAAGCTAACCGGCTCTTTCCTCTTTTCGTTTAGAAGACAGAATACATTTAAAATGAAAGGGTCTATGATATAATTTACGGTGAGCAAAAGTGATAGGGAGTGTAGGATATGTTGACTGAAGTACAAGTTCGCGAGTTACTCGGAGAGTTACAAGATCCGTTTTTACATAGATCGCTGACGGAAACAAACGGCATCACGTCTGTGAAAATAAAAGAAGAAAAAAATCACGTAAGCGTTAAGCTGGCGATTGCCAAAACGAATACGCCTGAACAGATGCAAATGCAAATGAAAGTGGTAGAAATTTTAAAAGGAGCGGGAGCCGGATCTGTCGGTATCCGCTTTGAAGAATTGGCGCCGGAAACTTTGGCACAGTTCCGTGGAACGGCAAGTGAGTCGGAAGCACAGGATCTACTGTCTCCGCTGAATAAAGTCGAATTTATTTCGATTGCGAGCGGAAAAGGCGGCGTCGGCAAATCAACGGTTTCTGTCAACTTGGCTGTTGCCCTTGCACGCCTTGGCAAAAAAGTCGGGTTGATTGACGCGGACATATACGGCTTTAGTGTTCCGGATATGATGGGAATCGATAAAGTGCCTGTGGTTCGCGGAGAGACCATTATTCCAGTAGAGCGCTTTGGCGTGAAAGTAATTTCAATGGGCTTCTTTGTAGAAGACAATATGCCAGTTGTATGGCGCGGCCCAATGCTTGGGAAAGTGTTGGATCAATTCTTCCGCGACGTTGAATGGGGAGACCTGGACTATCTTCTTCTCGATTTGCCGCCAGGAACAGGCGACGTTGCGTTGGACATCCACCAGATGCTGCCAGCTTCAAAAGAAATCGTCGTGACGACTCCGCATCCGACTGCCGCATTCGTAGCAGCTCGTGCTGGTGCGATGGCTATTCAAACGGACCATGAAGTTCTAGGGGTTATTGAAAACATGTCTTGGTTTGAAAGCAAGGAAACAGGCAAGAAAGAATATTTATTCGGCCAAGGCGGAGGCCCTAAGCTTGCAGAAGAACTGCAAGTGCCATTGCTTGGCCAGATTCCTTTAGGCCAGCCGGATTGGAACGAAGCAGACTTTGCGCCGTCGGTATATCTCGAAGATCATCCGACAGGTAAAATTTACGGCGAAATTGCTGAACAGATTTTGGTTCAGTTTGCCAAAAAATAAAAAAAGCGATCCCGAAAGCCGATTTTGGCTTTCGGGATTTTTTCATATTTGACAAATTGTCACGACTGTCAAGCATTGTTCACATCAAACACGTGCGGCCAATGGATTTTTTGGTTGGGGGTTGATACAATCTTAAGAGGATTTCAAACAATGGAGGCATTTACGTGACTATACGAAATTGGGTTAAATTTTTCTTTAAAGCGCTTTTAATCGGTGGAGCAGTAACCGGTATTCTCGGCATCTTCATCCGCTGGAATGATATATTTTCAAAGCCTGTAGCAAACGGTGAGTGGGGAGAAGTCCTTGCAGCATTTGTTTGGCTGGTCATTATCGGATTAACGATGAGCATCATCAGCCAGCTGTGCTTTTTCGCTTATTTGACGGTGCATCAGATCGGCATGAATATTTTCCGGACCTTGCGCCTGTGGAATTGGGTCCAAGTGCTGATTATTGTAGTAGTAATTTTGGATTTAATCGTGTTCCGATTCGGTCCGAACGCAGAAACATCCGGACAGGTTTGGCTGTACGGCATCCTGTTGGCGATTCTGCTGGTAACAGCATTTACAACAGCGTACTTTAAAGCGAAATGGACAAACAAAGAGGCTTTCATTTCTGCTTTGTTCTTTATGATTGTCATTACGACGGTTGAATGGCTGCCGGCATTGATGGTAGACGCAGGAAACATCGACAGCTGGGTGACCTTATTGTTGTTTCCATTCCTGGCGGTAAATGCCTATCAACTATTGGTGCTGCCAAAATACAATGAGCAGTCTGATATTGACCGCCAGAAGCTGGAAGAGCGGCGGGCGGCGCGCAGAGCTGCAGCACAAGCAAACCCTAAAAAATAATATTCCTTTAAAATCACCTTGGGTTCTTTCTTAATAGAAGGAAGCTAAGGTGATTTTTTAGTGGATAGGGAATGAAAGAACTTTGAATAAATACGCCAATGATTAAAATTTCAGAAAAACAAATTGGAGTTAAAATAGGAGGATGAAATGTAAAAATATGAAGGTTGAGTTGCTGGTGAAAACGCATAACAGCAAGCTTTTAGAAGCGTTACGATAAAGAAAGCAAAAAAGAAAAAAGAACTTTAGAAAAAACTTTCTCAAATGTGTTGACAGGAATATAAACATGCTTTAATATAATAAAAGTCGCCAAGCAACAACGAACAACATAAACGATAACGGCGACACAACATGAACCTTGAAAACTGAACAGCAAAACGTCAACAGATAGCAACGGCCGCGCAAAACGGCCCGCGCAAAATTTACTGATCAGGCTTCGGCCAGATCAAGCGACTCGCGCACCTTTCGGGGTGGCGAGACGCCAGCAAGTATTTGAGCAATCAACTACTCTATAATGGAGAGTTTGATCCTGGCTCAGGACGAACGCTGGCGGCGTGCCTAATACATGCAAGTCGAGCGGAAGTTGAAGAGCTTGCTCTTCAACTTTAGCGGCGGACGGGTGAGTAACACGTGGGCAACCTGCCCTGCAGATCGGGAT
>NZ_FNDC01000017.1 GCF_900099655.1 Planococcus glaciei | reverse complement strand
CGATGATATTCAACTGCTAATTTTAGATGAGATGGGTTACGTACCTTTCAGTAAGGAAGGCGCCGAAATTCTCTTTCAACTCATTACCGAGTTTTATGAAAAGAAGAGTTTGATTGTCACCTCGAACCTGGAGTTCAGCCAATGGAACCGCATCTTTATCGATAGCCGGCTAACGGCAGCACTAGTGGATCGACTGATCCACCATGCGCACATCATCACCTATACGGGCGAAAGCTATCGTTTAACCAATGCATTATCACGCATTAACTAACACCCCACCTTTGGCGGCAACACTCTGTAAAAAACGTTGCAACACTCTGCACTTTTCTATTGCAAAATACAAAACTAGAGGAGATGAAAATTATGAAGGTTTATAAAGCTTTAACACTACTAACTGTATTGTTCTTCTTGATGTTGAATAATGTATTTGCGGAACCATATAGCCTTGAAAAAGAGCAAAAGGCTGTCGAAATTGATATTTTAACCGAAGGTAGCGCAGAAGAAGCAGAGAAACTTACACAACAAGTTTTGGAAGATATGAAGAATCATCCGGAAAGAGTTCAACTTTCCTTGCCACTTGAAAAAGAGCAAAAGTCTATCGAAATCGATATCTTGACTGAAGGTAGTGAAGAGGAATCTGAGAAACTCGCACAACAAGTTTTGGAGGACATGAAGGAACATCCGGAAAAAGTTCAATTAGCCTTGCCACTTGACGAAAAGTAAATAAATTATAATCAGGAATAATTTTAGTCGTATCAATTTGATACGGCTTTTTTTCTGATTTTTGCTAATGAATCGATATTCTATTTTTGATCTAAGCCCCCAGGAACAGAGAGCAATTGAATGTAACTTACTTCACAATAAGTTACATTCACTTTCAAATTTCACGATTTAAATTGATTTTCTTTAACTTCAAGAATTTCTTTTCTTAGCTTGCTCGGTCAATTAAATGTTCATGCCATTTCAAAGCTTTCTCAAACTCTCCATTTTCAACAAAACATTCGATGATTTTCTTATAATTCGGACTGTAGGGATACTGCTCGTGTTTACAAAGGTTTAGGGCAGATTCAAAATAGTGGCTTGCAGAAGTTAGCTCCTTCAAATCTTTATACATAAATCCAATATAAATATAGCCACTTCCTATTTCTAAACTTGAAAATGGTTGACTGGATATTTCCTTCATCACTTCAATCGCTTTTCTTTTGAACCGGAATAGTTCATAAAAATTGGCTCTTCTTACGTAACTCTCATATGTTTTGATAGATCTCACCTTATTCCTGTTAATTTTCCTTATCCAAACTTTATAATGTCAGGCGAATGTAACTTAACTGCACTAAAGTTACATTCAGTTTCCTTGTTAGCCTCATTAAAATTCTCTTTTTAGATCATGGCGAGCATTTATATAAAAGACGCTGCCCAGTAAAAATAGCAACACGTTAATCCATGAAGCAATGCTGGAATAAGTATCGTTAAATACAAAGACGCTTAAAAAATTAACTGTCATAAAAAGAACTAAAATCACATACATGCCTTTTACGAATTTCACCTTATCTCTTCCTTTCATATCTGGGGATCTACTACATGATTTAAAGAATTCATTTGTTCCAGATCCTTTCCCAGAAACTTTGTGTGTCTTTCTTAGGCGTTACCGGTTCAGGTTTGTTTCTATCCTGTTGCGTGGACGATTCTGGGGCATCTAAATCGGGTTCTTCCCGTACTAGGCGCAAGTAATTGCTTCTGTTGATCTTCCAGTACATCTATTTTCCACTGCATCTTCTCCAATTTTCTGTTAAATAACTTCTAATAATGTCGGGATATATAAAATCACTATTTTCTTCACTAATTAATTTTATAGCTGTGGAACTAGTCCAAGTTACTTTCCGTCTCTCAATTTCCATTAGAAGAAGATGGCATATCATTGAAGTTAATAAAATAAATTAAGTTGTCGGTCCACTCACCAAATTCAAAAATAAACCCTTCTCTTTTACATTCGAATTTCATCCCAGCACTCTCGGCTAATTTCATGGAAGCCGTATTGTCAACGTTAATATGCGCTTCAATCCGATGAAACTTTAAATCCTTATGAGCAATAGTAAGAGCTGCTTTGACAGCTTCCTTGCCATACCCCATTCGCCAGTGCTGATTATGAATCGTATAGCCAATCCGCCCCCATTGAAAATCCATTCGTTCCAATGTAGAAAAATCGATCATGCCGATATGTTTGTTATCAGGTTTGCGGAATACCCCAAAAATATAAGCGATATCGTTTGTAGCCAACTCCCGTTGTTTTTCAATCAGCTGCCGAAACCATTCCTCCGTACATTCGCTCATGTCCTTTTTTCCTTCATCGTGTCTATGTTGAGATGGATTTCGCCTTTCAAACTCCATTAGCCAATTTTGGTAATCTTCTTTTTTAAGCGGTCTCACGATCAATCTTTCTGTTTCTAATTGAATCTCAAAATCGGCTTCTTTTGATATCAAGATGTCATCCCCTTAGAAGTATTTTCATTTTAAAAAGTCTTGATTTGTAAATTTTTCTTAGGTCACGTTTTTCTTGTGAATAAAGAATTTCCCTAATTTTTACATTGGAGTAATTATAACATTATTTCCCTTGATGCCTAAGTTAGCTATCAAGCTGATTTTTGAACAAAGCATTGAAGAGTAAACCGTTCGTAAAAGTACACATTTACGAACGTCTTAAAATCACCTGATATCCCCCTAAAAACCGTTCGCAAAAGTCTCATACAGCTTTACGAACGTTTACTTTTCTTTATGAACTTTTACGAACGCTTCACTATCTCCTCGCGCCTATATGCAGGGATGTCCATTTAGAGAGTTAACTTCTTAATGATGTTCACGATTTATTAGCCTTCAGAATGATAAACTGAGGTTTCTTCATCAGCCGCACGTAACTCTCTGGCGCCAGTTCTTTCATTCTCAAGGTTGGCTCAGGTTCAACGACCTTCCCAATGGAAAAGCAGCGGAGAGTGCTATTCAGGATATCGCTGAGCGGACGTCGGTAAAAGAGCACTTCGTAAGTTTTTCCTGCTTTTGTCCAGTGGTCGGTCAGCAATTCGATGTCGAAGTAGTGAGCTTCCGGAAGCAGTTCAATATCCGACATCGGGTGATGGACCGAAAACACCAATTGGCCATTTGGCTTTAGAATGCGCTTGAATTCCTGGAATGTTTTGCCCCAGTCTTTCAGATAATGAAGCGTCAGCGAACTGACAATCAGATCAAATGACTGATCTTCAAACGGTAAGTCGCCCGCCAAATCCAGGCACAGAACTTCTGCCTTCCCCTTCGTCCGTTGTTTGGCCGCTTTGACCATTTCCGGGCTGAAATCCACTGCCGTCACTTTCGCTCCAGCAGTCAAAAATTGCTCACTATACCAGCCCGCTGCACAGCCCGCATCCAATACAGTCAATCCGGTTAAATCAGCCGGCATTTGGGCCACCATGGCCGGCCGCTCATATTCGATGTTGTACAGGCTCTTCCAGTCCGCCTCATTGGCGTAGTATCCTGCCAGTTGATTGTATACATCGGTCACTTTGTCTTTCATCGCGCTGCCTCCTGGCTGTTACAGTTATTGGTAACTCTATTTCTTTACTACTTTATCTGTAACCCGCGCTGGATTCAATAAAATCTTAGAAAACGCTTGTACACTCTTTTCATTTGTATTATGATTAAATCAAATAAATTTGATTAATAGAAAGCAGGGATTCGCATGGCTTCAAGTACAGAACCGATTTCCACTTCTCCGGACCTTGACCTCTATGCACAGAAGTTCAAAGCACTGGCAGATCCAAAACGCCTGGAGCTGCTCAATCTGATTTGCCGGAGAGGTTCCGTCTGTGTATGCGATCTGGTCGACGAAATGGCGATTCCGCAATCGAAACTTTCCTACCACTTGAAGATTTTATTGAATGCGGAGCTTTTGCACAAGGAAAACCGCGGAACGTGGAGTTATTATTCATTAAACAGCAAGGAAATGGACCGGCTCCTGTCCAACGAAATCTGCCGCGTCCTCAGCCCATCTTGTTAACCAGGATGGTTTTTCTTCAAACTAATAAATCAAAATAATTTGATGAAGGAGTGTTTTTTATGAAAATCTCACAATTACCTGTCGCAATTATTGGTGGAGGGCCGGTTGGCTTAGCCGCTGCGGCCCAGTTGGTGAAACGCGGCCAATCGTTTGTCCTGTTTGAGTCCGGTGCCCAGCTCGGCACGAACTTTTTGGACTATGGCCATGTTCGCCTGTTTTCAACCTGGCAATACAATATCGATGAAGCGGCAAAAGAACTGCTGGAACAGCATGATGTACCGCTGCCGAGTCCAAAAGCCTTGCCATATGGCCGGGAAATTGCTGTACAATACTTGCAGCCGCTCGGGAATCTCCCGGAAATGAAACCATTTATCCATCTGAACAGCAAAGTAATGCACATCAGCCGGAAGGGGCTCGATAAAGTGAAGTCAATCGGCCGCGAAGAACGGCCGTTTGAACTTTTGGTGCAGCAGGACAGCGTGGTCCGTCCGTTGCAAGCAAGAGCCGTGATCGATGCGACTGGCACTTGGCAGCAGCCAAACCCGATTGCCTCAGGCGGCATGTCGGAGAGAGACAACCCACATGTGCACTTCAACATACCGGATATCCTCGGAGCTGCCCGCAGCAAATTCGAAAACAAGCGCGTCGCCATTGTCGGCAGCGGGCATTCCGCCTTGAACTCGATTCTTGACTTGGCTGAGCTTCAAAAAGATGCACCGAATACGGCCATTTCCTGGATCCTGCGCGGGCCAAACGCTGACAGTGCGCTCGGCGGTGGAAGCAGCGATCAGCTGCCGGCACGCGGAGCACTTGGCAGCCGTGTCGGGAATGTCTTAGAAGAAGGCAAAATGGCAACCCATACTTCCACTTCCATTGTGTCGGCGCAAGTAAACACGGATCGCAGCTTAACGCTGATGGCCCAGAAAAACGGCGATGGAGTGGAACTCGGTCCGTTTGATGAAATCATAGCGAATACCGGCTCAAAACCGGATTTCTCTTTCCTGCGCGAAGTCCGCTACAGTTTCGACCCAGCGCTTGAAAGTGTGCCGGCCCTCGCGCCGTTGATTGACCCGAACATCCACAGCTGCGGCACGGTCCGGCCGCACGGAGAACAGGAATTGCGCCAGCCTGAAAAGGATTTTTACATCATCGGTGTGAAAAGCTATGGCCGCGCCCCGACTTTCCTGATGGCGACCGGCTATGAACAGGCCCGTTCAGTCGTTGCGCATCTCAGCGGAGACACAGAAGCCGCAAAGCGGGTGGAGTTGAACCTGCCGGAAACCGGCGTCTGTTCGAGCCGCCCCGTTTCCTTCAAGATGTTGACTCCAGCGGATACGGGTTCGTCTTGCTGCAGCTAATCCCGTACTCAACCGAATGACAGGCTGCCCAGAAACCTTCGCCAGCCTTTCTGCATTTCGCTCCAAGTGGACAGGCACTTTCGATAGAGAAAGTGCCTGTTTTAATTTAACGGAAACATGGAAGCGATTTGGAGTCCGAGCGGCAAGGTACTCCAGAAGCAGGTTCATTTAAAAAATTGATTTATGTTTTTTCTATTTCCAGTACTGCCTTCCAGGAAGGAAGCATGACTTATTAGGCTGCCTTAGCCGCAGAAAAAGACAGGCCGTCCGTTGCGACAGCCTGTCTTTTCATTTTTTATTCACGTTGTTCGTTTCGATATTCCAGCAAATCCCCCGGCTGGCAGTCTAGCGCTTTGCAGATCGCTTCCAGCGTGGACAGCCGGACCGCTTTGGCTTTGCCGTTTTTCAAGATGGACAAGTTCGCCATCGTGATGCCGACACGCTCCGACAGTTCCGTAACACTCATTTTTCGTTTTGCGAGCATCACGTCAATATTGATGATCATTGCCATTGCTTTCACCCCATATCAGACGATTAAATCGTTTTCCGCTTTAATGCGGATGGCGTCTTGCAGCAGTTTCTGGAGAACAGCCGCAAAGACGGCAATCACCAGTGAAGCAAAAATCACAAAGAGCCCCATCAGGATACCCGGTGCGTCGTCCGCTTTCGTCAATAAGTAAAAGAACGGCAGCTCCAGCACGAACAGGGCGCTGATGATCATCGCACAGTGTTTAATGCGCTTTAACGACTTTACCGCCAACTCCGAGAACGCCTGGTTGCGGTCAATATAGCCAAGCAGTTTCAGTGTCTGGTACAACGCGATGAAAAATGGAATCATTGCGGCATACATGCCGATCAGCAACGGGTACTGCAATTTTTCCAGCTCCGGAGTTGCCCAGTAAGGCGAATTCGGATCAAAGCGCGTCAATCCATAAAGGCAGCCGCCCAGAACCGGCAGCCCCAACAACAGAATGACAATTTTTAAAAAGAGCGTCGAACCGTGTTTCATTATCAGCACCTCACTTTATTCTTGTTGCTTTGATTTTATCAGCTTATTTATCGTTTTGCAATAAAATAATATTGAAATAAGTTATAAAATTGTTGTTTAAATAGAAAATAAAAACATGGTTTCCATATAAAAACGTTCTTCCAAACGGAGGAACGTTTTTGTCAGCAGTTTAGTTAGTTGGATGACGAAAGGGATTAACCTAGTGAAAACATCAGCACTGGGACAACAATAAATAAACCGACAGTCAGCCAGACACTGGTTTGCGGATCCATCTGTTTGTCCAAAAATTCAAATCGTCTTTCAAGTGCCCGGCCAATCGCGCGCACCGCCATCCAGATCAACAGGAAAACGGCAAAGGCCAACAAGCGATTTGATTCCAACAAAGACTCTATTAAACGAAAATAGACTCCAAAAGCTAACAGCATGACCAACAAGCTGAAAAAAGTTGATCTTTTCATCTGTTTCCCCCTTTTAGCGCTGGTTATATCCAACTCCACCCGCTGCCGATTTCAGTCCTCTGTTTAGTGATTTTGATTATTTCCACTAGTATACCAGAAGTTAACAATTCCAAAAAGATTACATAATAATTATATTTCATTTATAAGTACATTCTTATAAGTGTGAAAAAGCGCCTCCCGGCAAGGAGGCGCTTCTGCTTTGTTATTCTTTTTTCTCTAATCGGTAGACGGTCACCGGCGTGCCATCGGTTCCTTCATCAAGGACGAATGACCCGTTCGAATAACGGTCAACCGGTTTCAAGTTGTTGACGGCAAGCGTCAAACGTACGCCTTTTGCCGTTTCAATCAGGATTTCTTCGCCTCTTCCTGAAGTACCGACAACGGCCACTACACGGTGAGGGTTGGCTTTCAGTTCACGCAGCATCACGACGCCGCGCTTCGCCCGTCCGCCAGTTTCAAATTCCTGCAGTTTCATCTTCTTAGCGGCTCCGCGGTTTGTTACCAGAACCAGCTCCTGCTTTTCTTCTGCATCCAGCATAATCGCAGACACCGCGAAGTCGCCGTCTTTCAAATTCACGCCTTTGACGCCCGCTGTCCGGAGTCCGGTGATCGGCACTTCGTCTAACGGGAAACGCACGCCGTACGCTTGGTTCGTGGCGATGAACAGTTCGGTTTCATCGGTCACGAGCCCGGCAAAGATCATTGAATCGCCTTTTTTCAGGTTCATCGTCTTGATCGTGCGGGAATAGCGCTGGACTTGGTAGTCCTGAAGCGCAGATCGTTTGACCATTCCCTGCTTCGAAACGGTCAGGATGCTGGCATCCGCATCGAAGTTTTCAAACGGATAAACCGACAGGATCGATTCGTTCGGCTCCAGCTGTACGATGCTCGACAAATGCTGGCCAAGATCTTTCCATTTGATGTCCGGCAATTCGTTGACGGGCTGGTAAACAAAATTCCCGTTCGACGTAAACAGCAGAATGGTGTTCTGCGTATTCAAATTGCCTTCGTACAACAGATGGTCGCTGTCTTTCATCGCAAAGCCCTGGCCGTTTGAGGCGGCATGCGAACGCGGGCTGGTGCGTTTCACATAGCCTTCTTTCGTCACGGTCACGATGACGTCTTCGCTTGGAATCATCACTTCACGGGTAATCGTGATTTCCTGGATTTTCTCTTCGATGACAGAACGGCGCGGCTCCGCAAACTGCTTACGGACAGCCGACAATTCTTTTTTGATGACGTTTTTCAGCTTTGTGGCACTGGTTAAAATACCCGTCAGTTCATCGATTGTTTTCTTCAAAGAAGCTGCTTCGTTCTGCAGTTCTGTAATGTCGGTATTGGTCAAGCGGTATAGCTGAAGGGAAACAATCGCTTCCGCTTGGGCTTCGGAAAACTCAAACGAAGAAATCAAATTGTTTTTCGCATCCCGCTTGTCTTTCGATGCCCGGATTGTCTTGATCACTTTATCGAGAATCGACAAAGCTTTCATCAAGCCGTCGACGATATGCATGCGGTCTTTCGCTTTTTGCAGATCGTATTCCGAACGCTTCGTTACGATTTCCTTGCGGTGGTCGATATAAGCGTCAAGCATCGACTGCAAGGTCATCATCGTCGGGCGGCGTTTGTAGATGGCGACCATATTGAAGTTATAGCTCACTTGCAGGTCGGTGTTTTTATACAGGTAGTTCAAAATGCCATTGGCATCGACGTCTTTTTTCAGTTCGATGACAATGCGCAGGCCGGTTCTGTCCGACTCATCGCGCACTTCCGAAATGCCTTCTAATTTGCGGTCAAAGCGGTGGTCATCAATTTTCTTGATCATGTTCGCTTTGTTCACTTCAAACGGAATTTCGGTAATGACAATTTGTTCTTTTCCGCCTTTTAACGGCTCGACATCCGCTTTGGAACGGACGACAATTTTGCCGCGTCCGGTTTCATACGCTTTTTTGATGCCGTCGACGCCTTGGATGATGCCGCCGGTCGGGAAATCAGGTCCGTGGATCACGGTCATCAATTCATCGACTGTCGCGTTCGGCTTGTCCATGCGCATCAGCACGGCATCAAGCACTTCGTGCAAAGCATGCGGCGGGATGTCCGTAGCGTAACCGGCAGAAATACCGGTCGATCCGTTTACGAGCAGGTTCGGGAAGCTCGCCGGGAGTACCGTCGGCTCCATATCGGAATCGTCAAAGTTCGGGATGAATTCCACGGTGCGTTTGTCGATATCGCGCAGCAATTCTCCGGCAATTGCCGAAAGCCGTGCTTCGGTGTAACGCATCGCTGCCGGTGAATCGCCGTCCATCGAGCCGTTGTTGCCGTGCATTTCAACGAGCATATGGCGGATTTTCCAATCCTGGCTCAGCCGCACCATCGCTTCGTAAACGGAAGTGTCTCCGTGCGGATGGTAGTTGCCGATAACGTTCCCGACCGTTTTGGCCGATTTCCGGAACGCTTTGTCGTTGGTGTTGCCTTCTTTATACATCGCATACAAAATTCGGCGCTGAACGGGTTTCAGCCCGTCCCGCGCATCCGGCAATGCCCGGTCCTGGATGATGTACTTACTGTAACGCCCAAACCGATCGCCGATGACTTCTTCTAAGGGCAGATCTTGAAAACGTTCGGTTTGTGTCATACAACTTCCTCCTCAGCATGTATCAAATCATTTTCTAAAATATTGGCGTCGTCTTCCATTCCGAAATCGACGTTGTTTTCAATCCACTTGCGGCGCGGTTCTACTTTATCGCCCATCAGTGTCGTAATTCGTCTTTCAGCACGTGCGCCGTCTTCGATCGTCACACGGATCAAGGTCCGGGTTTCAGGATTCATCGTCGTTTCCCATAATTGGTCGGCGTTCATCTCACCGAGCCCTTTATAGCGCTGCAGCATATAGCCTTTGCCGACTTTTTTCGTCGACGCTTCGAGGTCCGCTTCGGTCCAGGCGTAATCGACGACTTCTTTTTTGCCGACGCCTTTGGATACTTTGTAGAGCGGCGGCAAGGCAATAAACACTTTCCCTGCTTCGATCAATGGCTTCATGTAGCGGTAGAAGAACGTCAAGAGCAGCACCTGGATGTGCGCCCCGTCCGTATCGGCATCGGTCATGATGATGATTTTGTTATAGGCGATGTCATCAATCGAGAAATCGCTCGATACCCCGCCGCCAATGGCGTGGATGATCGTCGAAATCTCTTCGTTTTTCATGATTTCTTCCAACTTCGCTTTTTCGGTATTGACGACTTTCCCCCGCAGCGGCAAAATCGCCTGGAACGTACGGTCCCGGCCTTGTTTGGCAGAACCGCCGGCAGAGTCGCCCTCTACCAGGTACAATTCGTTTTTGGATGCATTCCGCGACTGGGCCGGCGTCAATTTGCCGGACAGCAGCACATCCGATTTTTTGCGCTTTTTGCCGTTCCGGGCATCTTCCCGGGCTTTTCGGGCTGCCAGGCGGGCCTGGGAAGCACGGATAGCTTTTCGGACAAGAGACGCACTGAGGTCGGCGTTTTCTTCCAAAAAGTACATCAGTTTCTGGGAAACAATCGCATCGACCGTGCTTCTCGCTTCGCTTGTGCCGAGCTTGCTTTTCGTCTGGCCTTCAAACTGCAAAAGGCCTTCCGGTATCCGGACCGACACGATGGCTGCAAGCCCCTCGCGGATGTCCGAACCTTCCAGGTTTTTGTCTTTGTCTTTCAGCAAATTGATCTTCCGGGCGTAGTCGTTGAAGACACGCGTCATTGCGGCTTTGGCACCGGTTTCGTGTGTCCCGCCGTCACGCGTGCGGACGTTGTTGACGAACGACAGGATCGTTTCGGAATAGCCGTCGTTAAACTGGAACGCAAACTCCACTTCCATGTCATCCTGTTCGCCTTCGATATAAGCAACCGGATGCAAGACGTCTTTTTCCTCGTTCAAATAAGCAGCAAACGCTTCAATGCCCGTCTCAAAAAAGAAAGTTTCTTCGGTTTCGGTGCGTTTGTCGATCAGTTCGATTTTCAGGCCTTTCAGCAAAAACGCCGATTCGCGCAGGCGTTCGCTGAGCGTTTCGTAATTGTATTTGGTGACCGAGAAAATCGATTCGTCCGGCAGGAAATGGATCGTGGTGCCGGTTTCTTTGGTCGATCCGATTTCTTCGAGCGTCGTGACCGCTTTGCCGCCGTTTTCAAAGCGCTGGCGGTATTTTTTGCCGTCCCGGTAAATCGTCACTTCCAGGAATTTCGACAACGCGTTGACAACGGACGCCCCGACTCCGTGGAGGCCTCCGCTCGTTTTATAGCCGCCCTGGCCGAATTTCCCGCCGGCATGAAGCACCGTCAAGATGACTTCAGGCGTCGGTTTTCCGCTTCGGTGCATGCCGGTCGGCATTCCGCGGCCGTAGTCCCGGACGCTGATGCTGTTGTCTTCATGGATCGTGACGGTAATTCTATCTCCAAATCCGGCGAGTGCTTCATCGACAGAGTTATCAACAATTTCATAGACCAAATGGTGAAGCCCTCTGGTGTCGGTCGAGCCAATATACATACCCGGGCGTTTTCTAACGGCATCTAGGCCTTCGAGTACTTGAATCGCTTCTTCGTTGTATGCCGTGTTTTTAGTTTTTGCCATTAAGTTCCCTCCAACAAACATCTGTTCGTACTTTCTTCTCTTTTAATCGTATCGGTAACGCGGCCATCTGTCAATTATCATAGAAAAAAGAGCGCAGGGCGCCCTTCTGCCTAAATCGGTTTTGCTGCCGCTTGGCGAGCCTGCGGAATCATTGAAAATTTCACGCCCGGCTGCCGTTTTTCCTTACTTCAGGATGGCGTGTTCCACTTTGATGCAGCGGTCCATGATCACGGTATAGCCGGCATCCGCCAATTCCTTGAAAACGTCTTCATCTACCACATTCAACTGCGTCCAAAACACAGGGCAATCGATCCCGACAAACTCTTTTGCGAGCTCCGGCAAAAATTCACTGCGTCTGAACACATTGACGATATCGACCGGATGCGGGATGTCAGCGAGCGTCGCATAACTTTTCTCCCCCAGCACTTCGTCGGCAACGGGGTTGACCGGAATGATGCGGTAGCCCGCTTTTTGCATCGCTTCAGATACCATATAAGAAGTCCGGTTCGGATTCGGGCTTAGGCCCACGACTGCGATGGTTTTTGCAGTATCGAGGATTTTCTTGATTTCTTCACGGCTTGGATTGTTCATGAGAATCACCTGTCCTTTTATTCTATCATACCTTATTTGAGGGGGGCAGGTGAACAATCAGAGACATATTGTTCAAAGAACTCGCTTCGTGTTAAACTAAAAACGTAAAGTGAAACGGCATTCCGTGGGCGATCCAGCCCAGCTGGCAGCCGCTCACTTAGGTTTTAATGGCCGCTTTTTAGCTGTTGATGCAGGATAAATAGTATGGTTCAAAGGAGTTCAAAATGAATACATTGCTTCCAGTACTTATAGCTTATTTGCTTGGCTCAATTCCTTCCGCTTTGTGGATCGGAAAAATCTTTTACAACACAGACATCCGGACCAAAGGAAGCGGCAACCTCGGGGCGACCAACACGTTCCGGACCCTAGGCGCCAAAGCGGGGATCGTCGTGACCGTACTGGATATTCTAAAAGGGACGGCGGCCACCTTGATCCCGCTTTATATCGACACCAATATCCACCCGCTGATCTTCGGGGTGATTGCTGTTGTTGGCCACATGTTCCCAGTTTTCGCGAAATTCAAAGGCGGCAAAGCCGTAGCGACTTCCGGCGGAATCCTGCTCGGGTACCAATGGCCGCTTTTCCTGGTGGCGGTGGCGGTTCTGTTGATTACTTTAAAAATCACCAAAATGGTTTCGCTGTCTTCCATCATTTTGGCGGTTGTGGCCGTTATTTACACCACCATCTATGCGATCAATACAGGCGACTACTTGTTCCTGGCAGTCATCATTGTCCTGGCATCGTTCATCATTTACCGCCATCGGGCGAATATTGGCCGGATCAAGGCTGGAACCGAACCGAAAATCAAATGGTAAATTCTACGAAAGGGTGTGCATGGAGTGAAAATCAACATCAGTGAAGATGCATTCAAGTGGTTTCAAGAAGAAATGGAAGTCGCCGCTGGAGAAGCGGTCCGGTTTTACGTCCGCTACGGGGGTTCGAGCAAACTTCAGCCCGGTTTTTCACTCGGTGTGACAAAAGATGTCCCTTCGGAAACCGCAGCTGTGCTTGAACGCGACGGCGTCACTTATTATGTGGAACAGACCGATGTCTGGTATTTTGATGGACACGATCTGCACGTTACCGTAAACGATGAGTTAAAGGAATTGGACTATTCCTACGAAAAAGAAAGTGCCTAACTGAAAAAGATCGACCTGCACTGCTTCGGCAGTGTTTTTTTATCGGCATTATTGACAATTGACCGAAAATAATCTCTCACGGAAAGAAGGAATCGGATATGCGGTTTCGCCAGAAAGAATTCAGTGAGTCGTTAAAGCAGGAAATCCATCGCAAGGAAATGGAACTTACGCGTTACGTGCAAAGCTGGCTCGCTCGCTTTCAAGGCTTGTTCCTGCAGGAATACGAAATGCTCGATGCCGGAATTGAAAAAGTCGGCACCGACCCTTTCCACCCTGGATACAGTTCTTCGCTTGTCGTCAGTATTTGCGATGACCACGGAGAACTCATCGATTTGCATAATATCCCTATTTGGACATGCGAAAGGCTATTTCTTGGCTTGCCTGTAACCCAAAACCTCCCCGGCAGCCGGTTGAGCGGAGACTTGCTCGATGAAAATTTACAGGACATCCAAGAAGAGCTGCAAGCGTACATCGAGGATTTCATCGATTTGTAGTCCTTCTGGTTTTCTCCATAAAAAAACTGCGGACAGCTTGTGCGCTGCCCGCAGTTTTAAAAAGTATTTTCATCGCCTGTTACAAATTGAAGCGCCGCAAATGCTCCGCTTGGCCTTCCGCCGCCAAAATGCGGCGCTGGTGCTCCCCGAACAAATCAAAATGCGGGTACTTGCCCCGCAAATCCATCCACTCACGCTTCAAACCATATTGTTTCCCCCACTGTTCCAATTTATCCAAGTCGCTGCAGCCCACTTTTGTGACCGTTGCACAACCTGGAAAACGCTCGTCGATCCAGTAATGCGTCAAAAATGCGATTTGGCCCGCCTCGACATTCTCTTTCCAGCGATTCAATTCGTCTCGTTTAACTCCGAACGCCATCAGTTGCCTGCTTTTTGATTTCTTCGTATTTCTCGTGCCATTCCGGATAGATTTTCTTCAGTGACACCGGGCGGAACGAATCTTTTTTGACCACCACGTGTTCAGAAGTCGCCGTAGCGGCAATCGTTCCGTCTTCGTGCAAGATCTCATAGCCGTAAGTGGTGCGCAGACGTCCGTGGTCTTCCACCCATGTGCGGACTGTCGCTTTCTGGCCGTAGCGCATCGCCGCTTTGTACTGGATGGAAATATCGGTCACCGGTGACAGATAGCCTTCACTTTCCATCCCGGCATACGTAAAGCCCAGGTCTTCAATCAATTGCGTCCGGCCGATTTCCAGCCAGATAATATAGTTCGCGTGGTAGACCACGCCCATTTGGTCGGTTTCCGCGTAGCGGATTTCAATTTCTTTGTCGCTTATATGCATGTTCTCTTTCACCTCTATGTAAGTATACAGAAAATCGTTCGATAAATAAAAAATAAGGCTGCCCGAGGGCAGCCTTATTTGGGTGTAAGGAATTGACTTACTCAGATTCACACGTCCTGATTCAGGGGACGTCTGATCTTTTTTTACTTCGCAGTTTCCGCTTTTCTTGTCCAGCTGCAGCGTCCAGTCCCTCGAGTCGCTTCGGTCTTACAGCAAATGGCAAAGTTCGCCATTCACGGTAAGCCCTCCAGCGCTTGTCGGGACTAAACGGACGCTTCCGCTTTTCTCTTATGCTTCAACCAGTTTTCTTCTCAATACCATTTGCAGGATACCACCATGGCGGTAGTAGTCTACTTCTACTTCAGAGTCGAAGCGCACAAGTGCGTCGAATTCTGTAACGGTACCGTCTTCAGCAGTTGCTGTTACTTTCAGGACGTCGCGTGGTTTCACGTCGTCAGTCAAGTTGACAGAAATGCTTTCGCGGCCAGTCAAGCCAAGTGAGTCAGCGTTTTGTCCGTTTACAAATTGCAACGGAAGAACACCCATCATCACAAGGTTTGAACGGTGAATACGCTCATAGCTTTCAGCGATGACTGTTTTGATGCCTAGAAGGAATGTACCTTTGGCAGCCCAGTCACGTGAAGAGCCCATGCCGTAGTCTTTGCCGGCAAGAACAACAAGTCCTGTACCGCGTTCTTGGTATTTCATCGCTGCATCGTAGATTGGCAGGATTTCACCAGTTGGCCAGTAGGTTGTGAAACCGCCTGTTGTGCCTGGTGCCACTTGGTTACGGATACGGATGTTTGCGAACGTTCCGCGCATCATCACTTCGTGGTTACCGCGGCGAGATCCGTAAGAGTTGAAGTTACGAGGTTCTACGCCTTTTTCACGCAAGTATTTCCCTGCTGGAGTATCTTTGCCGATGGCGCCAGCTGGTGAAATGTGGTCAGTTGTAATTGAATCCGCGAATTTAGCCACTACGCGCAAGTTATCCAGGGACTGGATCGCTTTTGGCTCAACAGAAAGTCCTTGGAAGAACGGCGGGTTCTGGATATACGTAGACTCTTCGTCAAACGCATAGAGAGAATCGTCATTAGTTTCAATGGCATTCCAAGTTTGGTTTTCGTCAAACACGCGTGCGTATTCTTTGCGGAACAATTCAGGTGTAACGGTGCTCTTCACGACTTCGTTGACTTCTTCCGTCGTCGGCCAGATGTCGCTCAAGAACACATCGTTGCCTTCTTTGTCTTGTCCGATCGGATCGTTTTGAAGATCGATATCAACTGTTCCAGCGAGTGCGTAAGCAACAACCAATGGCGGTGAAGCCAAGTAGTTCGCTTTTACAAGCGGGTGGATACGTCCTTCAAAGTTACGGTTACCGGAAAGTACAGAAGTTACCAACAAGTCGCTGTCTAAAATCGCATCTTCGATTTCAGGAAGCATTGGGCCTGAGTTACCGATACATGTTGTACAGCCGTAACCTACCAAGTTGAAGCGGATTTGCTCCAAGTACTCAAGCAGGCCGCTTTGCTGCAAGTAGCCCGTAACAACTTTTGAACCTGGTGCCAAAGAAGTTTTTACGTAAGCCGGTGGCATTAGGCCTTTTTCTGCTGCTTTTTTCGCAACAAGTCCAGCGCCTAGCATTACGTATGGGTTTGAAGTGTTTGTACATGAAGTGATCGCCGCAATGCCGATCGCGCCAGTCTTCATAACCGCTGTTGAACCGTCTTTGAAGTTCACCGTTGCTGTTTTGTTGATTTCTTCGTTGCTAAGTGCGAAACCGTGCGGGCCTTCAGGAGCCGTTACCGCTTTGTTGAATTCTGTCTTCATTTCAGACAAAGGAATCAAATCCTGCGGACGTTTAGGGCCTGACAAGTTTGGTTCGATTGTTGAAAGATCAAGTTCGATTGTATCTGTGTAAACAGGATCTTTGTCTGCATCGAAGAACATGTCGTTGGCTTGCAAGTAAGCTTTTACAACTTCAATGTGGCTGTCTTCACGGCCAGTCAGGCGAAGGTAATCAAGCGCTTCTTCGTCAACCGGGAAAAATCCGCAAGTAGCGCCGTATTCAGGAGCCATGTTGGCAATTGTTGAACGGTCAGCAAGCGGCAATGTCGTAACACCCGCGCCGTAGAATTCAACGAATTTCCCAACTACCCCTTTTTGGCGGAGCACTTGAGTGATTTTCAGTGCCAAGTCAGTAGCCGTAGCACCATTTGGCAATGCGTTCGTCAATTTAACGCCGATAACTTCCGGAATTGGGAAGAATGAAGGTTGTCCCAGCATGCCCGCTTCCGCTTCGATACCGCCGACGCCCCATCCAAGTACACCAAGGCCGTTGATCATCGTTGTATGAGAATCCGTACCAACTAGTGTATCCGGGTAAGCTTCAAATGTTCCATCTTCGTTTGCGATCGCATGGACAACGCTTGCCAAGTACTCAAGGTTAACTTGGTGAACAATACCGGTTTCCGGTGGAACAGCACGGTAGTTGTCGTATGCTTTTTGAGCCCAGTTTAGGAACTGGTAGCGCTCTGCGTTGCGTTCAAATTCAAGTTTCGTGTTGATTTTCAACGATTCGTTTGAACCGTAGCTGTCTACTTGGACAGAGTGGTCAACAACGAGATCAACCGGTACATCCGGGTTGATTTTGTTCGGGTCTCCACCAAGTTCAGACATAGCTGAACGAAGTGCTGCCAAGTCAACGACAACCGGTACACCCGTGAAATCCTGAAGGATTACGCGTGACGGCTTGAATGGTACTTCCGCATCTTTGTTGGCATTTTTGCCCCATTTTGCTAATTCTTCTACATGCTCGTCTTTGATGACATATCCGTCATGCTGACGCAATACGGATTCCAAAAGTACTTTGATTGAGTAAGGAAGGCGTGATACTTTCGCGATTCCTGCTTCTTCTAAAGCAGCTAAACGATAGTAGTTATACGTTTTGCCATTTAGCTCAAAAGAAGTACGGCTGTTGTGCAAACTGCTTTTTGCCATGATCATGTTCCTCCTTTAAATCTTTGAAAAGGCCGGGTAAGAGTCTTTTCTCCTCCTCCATCATATCGAAAAGAGAAGCATAAGTAAATTACATTAAATTTATACATTGTAATAAGTTTTATGAATTACCCAGTCTTTTCTGATTTGAGTTTGTCCAGAGTCTTTTCCAACTGCTTTAAATGCCGTTTCTCATGAAGTCCGACAAATGGAAACCATTGGATCAACGGGACTTTGCCGAAGACCGGATGGGGCAGCGACTTGTTCTCCAGCTCTTCAATGGTGGTCCCATCGTATACTTGATGCAAGAACGCCGTTGAATCTTCCAGCCGTTTTTTCATATCGGCCAGGGAAATAAATTCTTCGGACGGCACGACGTGTTTCGGTGCGTCCACTTTTATCATGCGGCTGACGGTCAGCTGGATCGGTTTCTTGACCGCTTTCTCGCTTTTTTCGCTCCCCAATTGACGGGCGACATTTTTGGCCACTACCCCTTCCATCAATTGAAGATGGTCCAGGATTTGCATTGGCGACCATTCATCAGCGGAAGGTTTCGTGTTCAGGACTTCGTCCGGCCACCCTTCCACCGCTTGCAAAACTGCCTTCCTGATTTTTGCGTTCTCTTCTTTAAACATGGCAATCCCCCATCTGTGATATGGACTTCTATAGTAGGCATACCCTTATCGGATTTAAATAAAGCTTTCTTTTCGTGTAATTTTTCCTGTTCCTGGCGCATTTAGCCCAAAAAGGCGAAAAACCTGATAAAACCGTTGTTTCACAGGCTTTTACTAAGGGAAAATACGTTCTATTTTTCCGGATTAGTGGTATAATTAAGGATAATTATGGAGGAGGGGTGCTGCTTTATGCCTTATGGTTATGAAAAGTATCGGTTAGAAAATGGCATTAGTCCGAATACGGTTGTCCATGAAGTGCAATTGATCCGCTCGCTGTTCGCTTATTTGCGAAAAACATATAAGAAACAAGTGGAACCCCATGAAATTCGTCCAATTGATATTCAAAAGTTTCTGCAGGAAGAATACGCGACCGGCATCAAGGACAGCACCTTGAACCGGAAACTGATTTATATTCGGCAATGGTTTGATTATATGTGGAGAATCGGCCGGATTCCGGTGGATTTTATGCCGAAATTCAAATTCAATCAAAAACTGGATTTGCGGCCATCCGACATCCACGTCAATTACGAAGTGCTTTTGGAAAAGAAGGCGTCGGTACTCGATTCCGACCAATTATCGCTGACGGCAAAAATTCTTTTTCTCCTCTATATGCGCGGGCTTCGCCTGCGTGACATGGCAGCCATCGAAGTGGAAGACTTTGTCGACCGCGGCGATGTGCTCGAGCTGACGGTTGAAAAGAAAGACGGTTATGTAGTTCATATCGAATTTACGGAAAAGGAAATCCCCGTGATGCTGGACGGCATTGAACGGGCGGTTTTCCGCAATACGCCTTACCTCTTGTCGTCCAAAGTGAAAGACGAATACACCATGTTCAAAATGGGATCGCTGTCCGATTATACCGAATCGCTGTCTGCGTTTCTTGGCACACCGATTCGTTCCGGGGACATCCGTTTTGCTTATGTCCATCATTTATACGCGGTTGAACACAAAAATTTGGAGGAAATCCAGGAAATCATGGGTGTCTCGCTCGACTCGGCTTCCCGTATGCTGAAGGATTCCCTGACCCGCTTGAAACGGGATTAACTCATCCCATTAAAATAACCTGCTCCCCGTTTATATGCGGGAGCAGGTTATTTTAATGGCTGTTTCACATGAACACCTCAAAATCGATGGCAAAATTGATAATGAGCAAAGTATGGAGAACCACAAACCAGAAAGCCTGACGGTTCAGTTTCTCAGTGTTTTCATATACCATATTCTCATCTCCTTTTAAGGAGTATACAGAAAATTCTTTTTATTGGCAAGAATGAATATTGCTTTTTTAAAAAGCCCATTTGTGATTAGATTAAGAGGATAAAAGATTAGGAGGCAAACAGATGAAAAAAGCGTTATTGGTAGTGGATTATACAGTCGATTTCGTGGCGGATGACGGGGCCTTGACCTGCGGAAAGCCCGGCCAGGCCATTGAAGAAAAGATTTGCTCATTGACGGAGGAATTTGTACAAGCTGGAGACTACGTCGTTTTTCCAGTTGATCTCCACGAGGTCAACAACGACTTCCACCCCGAATCCAAACTCTTCCCGGATCACAATATCCGGGGCACAGCCGGCAGAAATTTATATGGCCGTCTTTCAGAAGTGTATGAACAGCATCAAGACCGCATTGTCTGGCTGGACAAAACCCGCTACAGTGCGTTTGCAGGAACCAACCTGGAAATCCTGCTGCGCGAAAGAGCCATCGAAGAAATTCACATTGTGGGCGTCTGCACCGACATTTGCGTATTGCATACGGCTGTCGAAGCTTATAACAAAGGATTCAATATTGTGATTCACCAAGACGCGGTTGCAAGCTTTAACCCGGTTGGCCATGAATGGGCGCTCGGCCATTTCCAAAACACGCTTGGCGCCGAAGTGCGCTGAAAAAGAAGCAGGCGATTGGACTGCTCCTACAGACTTTATTGAGGTTTCCACTGCATGAAACCTTCTTTCTTACTGCTACGGAGGACATGAAAAAACAGGTTTTCAAAAATTTTTTTTCAACTCTATGTTTCAAAAGTCATGATTAAGGTTATATCTAGAGTGTAGCACTTATTCATTACTAAAAAAGGAGTTGGACAGAATGAGTTTCTTATTATTCTTGATTATGGGCGGTATCATCGGTTGGCTAGCAGGTCTAATCCTTGGTAAAGACATCCCAGGCGGCATTATTGGTAACATTATCGCAGGTATCGTTGGTGCTTGGCTAGGTAGCTTGCTACTAGGCGATTGGGGTCCAGAAATTTGGGGCGTTTATCTAATCCCTGCATTGATTGGTGCTTTGGTATTAGTATTTATCTTAAGCCTAATTCTTGGATCTATGCGTAAAGGCAGAACAAGAAGAACTTAATAAGCCAATAAAAAAAGAGATCCCGTTATGGGGTCTCTTTTTTATTGGTCCGGAAACTGCTCTTCGTATAAATGGTAATAATGCAAAACATCTTTTACGTATTGGTCGCTGTGGTTATACTGGAAAATGGCTTGCTCAAGTTTCCCATCAGCTGCCCCGTTCTTCGACAAGTAATTTGCCGCACTGTAAAGTGCATCCGCCAGATTATAAGGATCGGCTACTCCGTCACCGTCCCCGTCAAGCCCATACCCGCCATATTTTGCAATAACGGCCGGATCGGTCTTTTCTTTTTCAGGAATTTCCCCTTGACCTTTTCCGGAGCATGTCGGATGGGTCCACCCGACAAACGTGCACGGCATAAACTGAAGATGCCCTTCTGCCCCGACCGGCGAAAGCAAAGGATCCATCGTCGAAAACTTCGTTTCAATGCGGTGGTGCGCGGCAAGCAATGTCCAGGGGATGCCGAATGCATCCGCAGCCTCTTGATAAAGCGGAATGTTTTCTTCAGGCAATTCGATTTCAAATAATTGTTGTGGCGCTTCTTTTAATGTATTCGCGACTGACATTGGATTAACTATATAAAAAACCACGACAAACAGTGTGGTCAGCACAATAACAGCTGGAAACAGGATAATTAAAAACCACAATTTCAAACGGATGCTCCGCTTGAGTTTTCTTTTTTTCTTCATTCTTCCCACACCTAAATGTCCATTTTCCCCAGTTTACCACAGTTTATCCTACTTATCTGCATCCATCTTTCGCTTAAAAAAGTACGACTTCGAATCGTTTTGGTAGAATAATATTGAAAACCATTCACCCTAACTCTATACTGAAGTTTAGGAGGTGATCATGTGTGGGAGGACTTTAAGAAATTTGCTTTAAAAGGAAATGTATTGGACTTGGCAATTGCAGTCGTTATCGGAGCTGCATTCGGGAAAATCGTTTCCTCATTGGTAGAAGACATCATCATGCCGGCAGTCGGAATCTTGCTCGGCGGTTTTAGCGTTGAAGACTGGACTTATACATTTCAAGGGGCAGAATTACGGTACGGACTGTTTGCACAATCCGTCATCGACTTTTTCATCGTTGCCTTCTCTATTTTCTTAGTTATTCGCATTTTTACGAAATTGAAACGCAAAAAAGATGTGCCTGCTGAAGCGGAGCCTGAAGTGCTGGATAAAAAAGAAGAACTGCTGCTAGAAATTCGGGATTTATTGGCAAAAGAAAAAACCGGTCTATGACCGGTTTTTATTTTTGGATCAATTCGTTTAAGTCGCCTGCAATCTCGTCTACCGGCACATCCGTATAGCCATCGTAGTTATTGGCGACGGCCCCTTCTGCATCCATCAAATAAAACGAAGTGCCATGGACCACCTGGTCGCTGTTCGGATCGTCTTTGACCAGCGCCTTGAAATTGTCAACGGCAAAGTCTGCGATTTCTTCTTGGCTGTACCCGGTCAACAAATGCCATTTGGATTCATCGGGCACAGAAAAATTGCCCAAGTACGCTTGCATTTTTTCCGGTGTATCTTCTTCAGGATCGACACTGAACGCTACAATTTTATAATCTTCGATGCCTTCTTCCACCAGTTTTTCCTGAATGCCGGCCATGTTAAACGTCATCGGCGGGCAGACCGTCTCACAATTGGTGAAGACAAAAGTGGCAAGCCATGGCTTCCCTTTTAAGCTATCCAGGGAAACTTGCTCCCCTCTATGATCGGTATAGGAAAAATCCTCAATTGATTGATTGCCGCAGGCTGAAAGAATCAGGATCAGCCCCATCAGGAGGGCAATTCGCAGATGTCTCATGATGCATTCCTCCATTCATCCATAACCTTAATCATAGCGAATGCCCCTGGCCAATTCAACTGAACCTCTCTGCTCTTTGTCACAAATCTGTGAAGTCAGGAAAGCTTTAATGTCACCAGTGCATCGTGTATCGCCACTAGCTTCGCTTCCACCCGGTGCATCAAGTAAAAAGATACAAAAATCGGGAAGCCCACTTCCTGGATCAACCGCATCCACTCATCCATTTTTCCACCTCGCTTCTATTCAAAAAGGCTCCCCCGAATCAGGAGAGCCCACTTGTTAAACTTCGTAATCGACGACGTTGCGTTCCACGATGCGGGCGCCTTTGGCGGCAGCAAAACGTGAACCTTCCACTTCAAAAATATTTTGTGCAATGATCGTCTGCATGCCCGCCTGAAGTTCAAGCGAAGTGACGTTCTCGCGCGGATCCTCTACCGACAGCGTGACTTCTTTGCCCGCAGTTGTAGCAAAGATCAATTCCAATGTTTTTGCCATTCGTTAATCCCCCTTTGTCATTATGCGTAAATGTTGAGTCCGGACTGTTTTTCCAGGAACATCAGCTCTTTCGTGCCAAAGCCTGTCAATACGATGGCGACGGCGTGGATGGCGTCAGCCGCAGCTGTTTCCGTTACGTTGTGGTACGCTTTTACTTTTTTCTTTGTCTTTCCTTTGTCGTCCAACCCGTTGTCGTATGTGCACCGGATGCTTGCACTTTTAAATTCGCTTGCTGCCATGTCGATCACCTCCTTTCATTCGCTATATAGACACAAATCAAAAAAAGAGATACCTTTTGGATGAATTTTTACGAAAATCCTTCTATAATAGATGAAGGTAAGAATAAACGAGGTGAACAAAGTGGCACTTGAAGGCTGGTTTTTATGGTTTATCCTGTTCTGGGTCGTGGTATTGGTCGGCTTGTTTGCAATCGGCGGCTATTTCATGTTCCGGAAGTTTTTAAAGTCGATGCCCAAAAAAGACGGCTTATCGGATTTGAACTGGGAAGAGTATTACGTGGATAAAACCATCCACTTGTGGGGTACGGAAGAAAAAGCAATGCTGAACGAATTGGTGCAGCCGGTTCCAGACTTGTTCCGCCCTGTGGCTAAGCAAAAAATCGCTGGCAGAATCGGCCAGATCTTGTTGGAAGAAAAAGTGAAGAAAATGAAGCTTGAACATATTATCCGAGGATATATCATTGCGACGCCAAAACGCGACCATAAATTCCTCCGGAAAAAGCTGGCGGAAATGAAAATCGACATTTCGCCGTACGAGCAATATTTCGAGAAATAACAAACGCCATTCCTTTTGAGGGAATGGCGTTTTTCTTGCTCTCTGCGCTATATTACAACAGATTTGATTTTAAAAAAGCGCAGCCCTCAATTAGGGACTGCGCTTTCCAGTTTTCCCTGCAATTTTTTATACTGCAGGTACATGGCAAGACGCCATGGAACAATCATGCCAAAGGCCAGAATCCAGAACATGCCGCCCAGTTCCCCGATATCAATCGTAGAACTTAGCACGACTTTGCCGACCACACGGATCAGCAATAAGCCAATCAGGATAAAAACAAAGGCTTTTGATTGTTTTAAATAGATATCGCCGTCGCGGATTTCAAACTTGGATGACCAAATCAGCACCGTGGAAAACAATACGCCGACGAGCAATGCTTCTCCTATTTGGATAGGTGCGACTCGGAAAAAAGGAAATACGAACATCAAAGCTCCCGTAGACATAAATAAAGGAGGCAAAATGATTTTTTTCGCCGAAGCCGGTTTTTTGGCAGATTTGCTGCGGACGATCATTGCCATAATCCCCATACCCAGCGCGCCGACAGTGGTCACCACCAGCATAATCCAAGGAGGAACCATTTCCAGAAACTCAAACATGTCGGTCAACTCCGAAGCTCCGTATTTTTAGGCCATTTTCTTCTATTATAAATCTAGTACTCATGCTTCCACCTGCTTCATCATTAGAATCCTTGGAAATCGCCGAAAACCGGGCTCAAAATACGGATTAGGTACGTCATGCCATCAAAGAACAGAAGCACACCGACAGCAATCATGACATAGCCGCCAACGGTCATAATCTTTTGGCTGTTGCGGCGCAGCCATCCTGTCTGGGCCACAAAGAATGACAAGACGAAGAACGGAATCGCAAAGCCGAGAATATAAGCTACCATATACCAGATGCCGGACCCCGGGTTCGTTGCAGCAAGCGCGTAAATGGCTGCTGTAATCGGTCCGGTACACGGCGTCCACCCCGCGGCAAAAGCCAATCCGATAACGAATGTTCCAAGGAAGCCGGACGGACGGTTTTTAAACGACACTTTCCGATCTTGCATCAAGAACTTCGGCGTAAAAACACCGACAATCATCAAGCCGAACAAGACAATGAAAATGGCCCCGACTTGGCGGATCAGTTCATCATACCGGACAAACCATTCGTAAAAGAAAGAAGTGCTGAATCCGAGGGCAATAAAAATGGTTGAAAATCCTAACAGGAAAAATAAGGTATGGTACATGCCGCGTTTGCGCATGACCTTTTTGTCGTTTTTGAGCTCATCTATCGACATCCCGGTTATATACGATAAAAATGCCGGATACAACGGCAGCGTACAGGGCGAAATAAAACTCAAAAATCCCGCACCAAATGCGAGAAACAAATTGATATCACTGGCCACAATTGTCACCCTTTCACTATGCTCTCCCTATCTTACCAAATTTGTCTTTACATGACCGCCTCTTTGCCTGTGACATCTTTGTGGACAATGAAAAAAGGAAGAATCACCTGACAAAAATAGAAAGGATGCCCTAGGAAAATTTCGACTACGGGCCGCGCCTATTTGCTGGTTCTTTTATTTTTTATCATCATATCATTTTCCCTCTGTTTTTCCTTTTTTATTGCTGGATTTTCTCTTCTTGTTTCTTGTTTTGAACTTTTTTCATTTTTCCTTATGTAGCTTTCTACATGTATTAGGGATTAACGCCTTTTATTCTGAAATTAAAAAAGAACGGCCGCAGCCGTCCCCTTCTTTTATTCCACAATGCCGTTTTGAAGCAGGTACATTTTATGATACAGTCCGCGTTTCGCCAGCAATTCCTGATGGGTGCCGCGTTCGACAATTTCCCCGTGGTGCAACACCAAAATCAGTTCCGCATCCTGGATCGTGCTGAGGCGGTGCGCAATCGCGATTGTCGTCCGCCCTTGCCGCATCCGCTCAAGCCCGACCTGGATTGCCACTTCCGTCTCTGTATCGATGTTGGCTGTCGCTTCGTCGAGCACCAGTATTTTGGGATCGGTGGCCATTGTACGGGCAAATGCGACGAGCTGCCGTTGCCCGCTTGAAAAGGTGGATCCGCGTTCCGTCACCTGCTGCTGATAGCCTTTCGGCAATTCGTTGATAAAACGGTCGGCTTGCACAAACTGCGCTGCAGCCTGGACTGTCTGATCCGGCATGCTGTGGTCATGCAAGCGGATATTGCTGTCGATTGTGCCATAAAACAGGAACGGATCCTGCAGCACGAGCCCCATTTTGCTGCGCAGCTCTTTTGCCGGGTATTCTTTCACCGACTGCCCATCAATCAGGATATCGCCTCGTTCAAACTCGTAAAACCGCATCAGCAAATTGATGATGGAACTTTTTCCGCTTCCTGTATGGCCGACAAGCGCCACGGTTTCTCCCGGCATTGCCGTGAAACTGATGTTTTTCAATACATCGCCTTTGCCGTCATACGAAAAGCTGACATTGCGGAATTCGATTTTCCCGTCCACAATCTCGCCGCCTGCCCCGGCTTGCGCCGGCGCCAAGTCGTCTTCATCGAGCAATTCAAAAACGCGGGATGCCGAAACAATCGCCTGCTGGAAAATCGACAGCCGCTCCATGACCTGGTTGACCGGTTCGAAAAAGCGGTTGATGTACGCCACAAAAGCGTACAGGACCCCAACTTCTACCGTATTTGTAAATGATGTCACACCAAAATAGCTGAGCAAAAGGATCAGTGCCAACGCATACACCAGGTCAATCGCCGGATGCAGCAGCAAGCCGTCCAATTTGATGTTGCGCTTGCCCGCCTGCCAATGTTTTTCGTTGATGTTATTGAATTCATCCTGCAGCCGCGCTTCCTGGCCGAATGCCTGGACCATGCCCATTCCCTGCAGCGATTCAGACAATTTGGCATTCAGCTGCCCGAGCCGCTCGCGAAGATCCTGGTAGAATTCCGAACTGTATTTGCGGTACAAGTACATGATCCATACAAGTATTGGCAGCACCAATAGCGTGATAAGGGCGAGCCGGACATTCAGGAAGAACATCGCAATATAAACGCCGACGATCAAAAAAATGCTTTGCACAAATCCGATCAGCACGCTGACGAACATTTCCTTGATGGCTTCGGTGTCATTGGTGACGCGTGACACCATGCTGCCGGCAGGAGTCCGGTCGAAATAGCGCATGCCCAGATTTTGGACTTTCGTGAAGACATCGATGCGCAGCTGCTGAATGATTTTCAATGCCGCTTCCTGGAATTTCAGCAGCTGGAAATAGCTGATGACGACATTGGAAACCTGGATGAAAAAGTAGCCCAACGCGAGCCCGGCAACCGGGCCCGTTGGAAACGAGCCGGGCGTCAAGTAATCGTCGATAAACGTCTTGATCAGCACCGGCCCGAGCACATCGCCAATGACGGTCAGCACCAAGAGGAACATGGCGACGGCCAGCATCCTCTTATGCGGCGCCAAGTACTTCAATAAGCGTTTGAAGACGAGCCACTGGTCTTTGCCGGTCAATTCTTTCGGTTTTTCCATTACGCCTCGCCTCCCTGTTCGACGAGCGCTTCCAATTGCTGCAGCTCATACATTTCGTAATAACGCCCTTTTTTCTTCATCAATTGGTCATGGGTCCCGATTTCAGCGACTGTGCCTTCATGCATGACAATGATCTGATGCGCATGCTGAATCGCGCTCAAACGGTGGGAGGTGATGATTGTCGTTGCGCCGGTCCGTGTTTTTTTCAAAGAAGAAAGAATCGCTTCTTCCGTTTTGGCATCAACCGCTGACAAGGAATCGTCCAAGATCAGCAGTTCCGGCCGCATCATCAAGGCACGGGCAATGGAAATCCGCTGTTTCTGCCCGCCTGACAGCGACACCCCGCGCTCTCCGACAACCGTGCTGTAGCCTTCCGTAAAATTCAGGATATCCTGATGGATATGGGCAAGCTTTGCCGCTTCGTGCACTTCTTCCATGGCGGCATCCGGCCGGGCAAAAGCGATGTTGCCGGCTATTGTTGTGGAAAACAGGAAATGGTCCTGCGGCACATAGCCGATCGCTTTTCGCAGCTGCTGTTTTTTATAGTCGTTGACCGAAATGCCGCCAAACGTGATGTCGCCGTCGTAATGGTCGAATTCACGCAGCAGCAGGCGCAAAATTGCCGATTTTCCGGAACCGGTCTTTCCGACGATGCCAAGCGTCTCTCCGCGGCGCAAGGTGAAATAAACATCCCGGAGCGCCGCCCGGTCGTCGCCGGTGAATTGGAATTGTTCAAGCGAAAAGACGATATCGCCTTGCGGGCGCACGTCAACGGCGTCTTCCCGGTCATCGATATCGACCGGTTCTGCAAGCAAACGGCGGATCCGGTCATAGGAAGCCCGTCCGCGTTCGACGATATTGAAAAGCCAGCCGAAAGCAAGCATCGGCCAAACCAACAAGCCAAGATAAGTCGTGAAAGCCACCATGTCGCCGATGGTCATTTCGCCGTTCATGACAAAATATGTACCAAATCCGAGCGCCAGGAAATAACAGACGCCGATAATCGCCGAAATGGTCGGATCGAACAGCGAATCGACGCGGGCCACCCTGATGTTTTCATCGACTACACGGTCCGACAATCTTTTGAAGTCGTCAATGTCCTGCTTCTCCTGCCCGAATGTTTTGATGACTTTCATGCCGGAAATGCTTTCCTGCGTCTTGTCATTGAGGCTTGAAAAGGCTTCCTGCGCCCCGTGGAAGCGTTCGTGCAGCAGCTTGCCGTAATAATTGGTCATATACGCCATCAGCGGCATCGGCAGCAGCACAATCAACGTCAATTTCCAGCTGACGGTAAGGGCCATCGCCGCAATGACAAAGCCGCCCGTCGCAATCGAATCGACCAGCGTCAAAACGCCGATGCCGGCTGTCTGCTGCACCGCCTGCAAATCGTTTGTGGCATGCGCCATCAAATCCCCGACCCGCCGCTTCTGGTAAAACGCCGGCGACATCCGGGTGAAATGGGTGAACAGCCGCTCACGCAAATTCTGTGCCAGCAGGATCGATGAACCGAAGATCATCAAACGCCAGGCGTAGCGGAGCGCATACATCAAAAGCGCCGAGGCGCCGAGTATCCCCAGCCATTTCACCAAAAAAGCGGGCGTCAATGTGCCCCGTCCGATTTCGTCCACGACAAACCCGATAATGCGCGGCGGCAGCACTCCGAGAAATGCCACAAACAAAAGCAGGATGACTCCGGTTATGTATTGCTTTTTTCTTTCTTTGAAAAACCAGCCCAACTCCCAAAAAACGCGCATCTTCTTTTCCCCTTGCTCTTTAAAATATATGTATGAGTGGATTCTTTTTTTATTTTACCAAGCTTATTTATGGAAAGATAGAAAATAATTCGAGTTTTGAAATAAATTGAGCAGGCGTCAGTCTTCCGGTTCTTCAAAGCTGCCGTCTGCATTATGGCCGCCGATCAGGCGGGCACGTTCGCGTGCCGTGCCGGCTTCTGTATAGGAAACCGCCCGCAAGACGGCGGTCGGCCCGTATTTTGAGCGCAGCTGGTCCATCGCTTCCCCGAGTTTTCGCGTCTGCCATTTGCGCTGTTCAAACAAACTCAACTGCATCGACGTTTCGTCTTCGAGCTTTGTCAATGTAATGGCGAGCCTTCTCGCCGGGCGGCCGTCATAAAACTCCTCCAGCAGCTCTTTGCACACTGCATATATTTTCAATGTCTCATTGGTCGCTTCGTCAATGGTGCGGGCCCGGTGGAAACCGCCGCCGAACGCTTTTTTGCTGTATCCGACCGACAGCGTTACCGTCCGACCCGCTTTCCCCGCCGTGCGCGCCCGTCTGGCTACATCTTCTGCCATTTCAAGAAGCACCGTCAAAATATCCCGGGCAGTTGTGTAATCGCGGTACAGGATTTGCCCTTTTCCGTAACTCACTTGCCCTTCGATGATCGGCGGGCCAAGCTCGGACAAATCGATGCCCCAGGCGTGGTGGTACAACTGGTTGCCCAGTATCCCGAAACTGGCTTCAAGCTGCACCAAGTCCGTGTGCGCCAAGTCGCCGACAGAAAAAATGCCCATGCCGTTCAATGTGGTTTCAAGCCGTGAACCGATTCCCCACATTTTGCTGAGCGGTGCGACCGGCCATAGCTTTTCCGGCACATCTGCAAAAGTCCATTCTGCAAACCCTCTGCTTTTGGCCTCCAAATCAAGCGCCAATTTTGCCATCAGCATATTCGGGCCCATGCCGATTGCCGAAGGCAAACAGAACTGGCGGATGATATCGTCCTGGATCCGGGCAATCAACTGCTCCGGCGTCCCCCATAATTTTCGGGTGCCGCTTAAATCGACAAAACTTTCATCGACGCTGTATACATGGATCGCTTCAGTCGGTACATATTCCTTCAGCAAACGGGTAATTTCCATGGATACATCCAGAAAAAAGCCCATTTTCGGCTCGATTTTCATAATGCGCGGATCGTCCGGAATCTCGAAGAGCCGGGTGCCGGTCCGCACGCCGAATTCTTTTTTCAGCACCGGCGAAGCGGCCAACACCACACTGCCGCGCCGCTCCTGGTTGCCGATGACGGCAATGCAGGCGGTCAATGGATCAAGGCCAAGGTCAATCGCTGTGCAGCTGGCGTAGAAACTTCGCATGTCGAGGCAAATGATCGGCCTTGTTTCCAATCCTTCATACATGCCTTTCGCCCCCTTTTTTCTCTTTCCTTTAAGCATATAGGAACACTTGTTCTTAATCAATAACCGTTTTGGGCGGAACTCAAACCCGCAGCGGCTGTTTCCGAAGCCAGTGGGCAAAGAAAAAACGGTTTGCCCTTGTGGAAGAGGCAAGCCGTTTTGGTTCAAACCAACTGTAAAAGCCGATTTTCCTTAGGGGAGAGGAAAATCGGCTTTCAGTTTCCAGATGCGGGTACCAAGCGCATCTGGCGTATATGATTGGACTTTTCACCCGATGAGTTGCTTGGCAAGTCCCAGTTGATGGTGTACTTGATCAAATCCTGTGCCCCCGAGCGAATTTCTGCGCTGAACGGCAGTTTTCGGCTTCAAGGTTTCGTAAATGTCTTCGCCAATCAATGGGCTTGCATCCTGCAGATCCGAAAGAGGCAAATCTTTCAGGAAATAACCGCGCTGGATGCAGGTGAATACCAGTTTGCCGGTCACGTCATGCGCTTCGCGGAACGGCATGCCTTTTGCCGCCAAATAGTCGGCAAGCTCTGTGGCATTGGAGAAATCCGAATGCACGGCCTTTTCCATCGAATCGGTGCGGACCGTCATCGTGCGGACCATGCCTTCAAATATCGGCAGCGACCCCATTAACGTGTGGACGGTATCAAACATGCCTTCCTTGTCTTCCTGCATATCTTTATTGTAGGCAAGCGGCAGGCCTTTCAAAGTGGTCAGCAAGCCGAACAAATTGCCGTAGACGCGCCCCGTCTTGCCGCGGATCAATTCCGCCATATCCGGGTTTTTCTTTTGCGGCATGATGCTTGAGCCGGTCGAAAACGCATCGTCCAGTTCAATGAAACGGAACTCTTCGCTCGACCAAAGAATGATTTCTTCGGCGAAACGCGACATATGCATCATCAGCATCGAAGCATTGCTCAAAAATTCCACGATGAAATCGCGGTCGCTGACAGCGTCCAGGCTGTTTTGGTAGACGCCTGAAAATCCAAGGAAGCCGGCAGACATTTCACGGTCAATCGGGAAAGTCGTGCCGGACATGGCACCCGCGCCAAGCGGCGACAAATCAATGCGCTTCAGCGATTCAGACAAGCGCTCTTTATCGCGTTCGAGCATCCAGAAATACGTCAGCAAATGATGGCCAAATGAAATGGGCTGCGCGCGCTGCAGATGCGTATAGCCGGGCACAATGGTATCCACGTGTGCTTCGGCCTGCTCCACAATCGCCGACTGGAAAGCCGTAACCGCTTCGATGATTTCCTTTACCCGATTTTTTAAATAAAGATGCATATCGGTCGCGACTTGGTCGTTGCGGCTTCTTGCCGTATGCAGCTTGCCGCCGACCGGACCGATTTCATCGATTAAATGCTTTTCCAAGTTTAAGTGGATGTCTTCATTCGAAACACTGAATTCCAGATCGCCGGCTTGCGCTTTTTCTTTCAAAGTCTCAAGGCCCGATAGGATCAGCGACGCTTCGTCTTCCGTAAGGATCTGGCAGGCCGACAGCATTTTCACATGCGCCGTACTGCCTTCCAAATCTTCCATGACTAGTTTCTGATCAAAAGAAATTGAAGCTCCGAACTCATCGACCCACTGTTCGGCCGATTTCTGAAAACGGCCTCCCCACAGTTTGGTCATGATTGAACGCCTACTTTCACGTTTTCAGGAACAACGACTTCTTTTTTGTTGACCATGGAATTGACGACAGTCGGAAGGCCCCACAATTCGATAAAGCCGACAGCCGAGTCGTGGTTGAATGTATCATCTGTAGAGTACGTCGCCAATTGCTCGCTGTATAGCGAGTTAGCCGATTTACGCCCCTCGATGATGGCATGGCCTTTGAACAATTTTACACGCACCGTGCCGTTGACAAACACTTGTGTTTCTTTCAGGAAGGCCTGCAGAGCAGTACGAAGCGGTGAGAACCACAATCCTTCGTAGATCAATTCCGTCAATTTTTTCTCGATGACCGGTTTGAAATGCGCCATCTCTTTTACCAACGTGATGTCTTCAAGCTCTTTATGTGCCGCAATCAAGGTCATGGCCGCTGGAGCTTCGTAGATTTCACGTGATTTGATGCCGACCAAACGGTTTTCCACATGGTCGATTCTGCCGACGCCGTGTTTGCCGGCCAGTTTGTTCAATTCCAGAATGAGGTTCGCGAATGTGTACGAAACGCCGTTCAACTGAACCGGCACGCCGTTGACGAATTCAATTTCCACCACATCCGGCGTATCCGGTGTGTTTTCCAAAGCGTTTGTAATGTCATAAGCTTCTTCCGGCGGTGAAGCCCACGGATCTTCTAAGACGCCGCATTCGTTGGCGCGTCCCCATAGGTTTTGGTCAATCGAGAACGGGCTGTCCAAGTTGACCGGAATCGGCACATTGTTCTCTTTGGCATAAGCGATTTCTTCGTCACGCGACCAAGCCCATGCACGGACCGGCGCTACAACTTCAAGATTCGGATTCAATGATTTGATCGATACTTCAAAACGCACCTGGTCGTTGCCTTTGCCTGTACAGCCGTGGGCAACAGCAGTTGAACCGGTTTCTTCTGCGATTTCAACCAATTTCTTGGAAATCAACGGACGCGACAATGCCGACACAAGCGGATATTTGCCTTCGTATAAAGTATGGGCTTGCAATGAAATAAGTGCGTATTCATCGGCAAATTCTTCTCTTGCGTCGATCATGTAGCTTTCCACCGCGCCGACTTGAAGCGCTTTTTGTTTAATGAAGTTTAAATCCTTGCCTTCCCCGATATCCAGGCAAACCGCGACAACGTCGTAGCCTTGTCCTTTCAGCCATGGAATGGCCACCGATGTATCTAAACCGCCTGAGTATGCGAGTACTATTTTTTTATTCAATATGAAAACCTCCAATGTATTTTTATACAGTTATGTGATGTGAATATACATATAATAGCACGTACTATTTATAAGTGCAAGTAAATTAATTCATATTTTTGCATAAAAAAAAGCAGCGTTAGCTGCTTTTACTTTCCACCGACTGTATATTCATGTGTATCCATGTTGATGCGCACTTCCGTCATTTCCCCGTCAATCATATTATTGAACAGGAATCCGATTTCATTGTCCCGGACGATCGGCTGGCCCAGTATGACCAGGCTCGACAATTGTTCTCCTTCTATATAAGCGACAAGCGCCTCGGATTGCTCCGCAGACTCTTCATCATTCAAAATGGAGACGGTTTGGGCTTCGCCTTCCATAGGAAAGGTTTCGCCGAGCGGCCCGTTATAATCGATGCTGACTTTCATGCCGGTTCTGATATCACTGATGACCCCTTCGGTCGTTTCGGTACCATTATCAAACTGGACCTTCACATCTTTCGGGATCGTAAAATAAATATTATTCACCAGGATCTGGTTCTCCTGCGTCACTTGCGTAATGAACCCTTCCTCTGACATTTCCTGCTGTTGTTCGGCAGTCGCTGCTTGCTGTTCTTTTGGCTTGTCTGCAGCAGGCTCAGCGGCCTTGTCGTCAGAACACGCAGCCAGAAATAGCAGGCTTGCCATCAAGATGCTTAATTTTTTCAACATAACCCATTCCTTTTCACTTTAATCTTCGCTGTTTTTATGCATTTTTTGAAAAGTCCAACAGGTTCATTTTAACCGCTGAAAGTGCTCGGTGCAATAGAAACCGTTTAGACTTTCGAATACCGGAAAATCCCTGAATCATCCAGCCGTTCTGCGATTAAACCGTCTTCCAATAAATAATCGATTTGTCCGATTGTTTCAGACAAGGTCAATCCCAGTTCTTTTTCATAGGCATATGGAAACAGCTGCTTCGTCAAGTCGTATACGGTCTGTTCTTCACCGCTGCCCAGCATATCGAGCACTTTCAGCGCACGCTGATGCTGCTTCTCCAAACGCCCTGCGACCAGTTCATGGACATTCCGCACTTCTTCGCCATGTCCGCTGTAAATCACATCGATCGGCATTTTCAATAAACGGCCCAACGATGCATTATATTGAAGCAGCGATTTCGGACGGCCATCAGCAGGATCAAGCGGAGGCTCGATCAGCGGATTCGAAGACACTTTGGCAATCACGTGGTCCCCGCCGATCATTTCTCTGCTTTCCGGATTCCAAAACGACAAATGGCTTTGTGCGTGGCCAAGCGTTTCCATCGCATGCCATTCTTCATGCCCGGGCAGTGCATCGCCTTCATTAATCGACATATCCAGCGGCCGGCTGCCCATCAAATTCAGCGGCCGTTTCATTTTCTTGACCCAAAACCAAAGCTCTTCCGGAACCCCTTCTTCTTTCAGGCGTTCGAGGTAAAAGGCATCGTGGTAGTCCAAAAATGCCTGGTCGCGCCTCAGCCATAAATCATTATAGGGGTGTCCGTATAATTTGGCATTGTCAAAACCGTCGACCCAGCCGGCGTGGTCCGGGTGGTGATGCGTCAGCACAACTTGCTCCACATCTTTCGGTTCAACATGGGCTTCCTTCAGTCCCGCTTTCAACGCAAGCCATGCTTCCGGTGTTTTTGGTCCGGCATCAATCAATGTCAGCATGTCCCCTTTGATCAAATAGGAATTCACGTCGCCGACCGCAAAGGGTGTCGGTATAATTATCTTATGTAAACTCATTTCTCCATCTCCCTTGAAACTGAATCGCTATTCACCTATCATACCGATATTTTTCTGTTTCGTCACGCACCAAAGAGCATTTGACAAACAATTGAGACTCCCTCTATAATTCAGGTAATATAGACAGGCGAAGAAAAAGACCAGTACAGAAGGTGATGGTGCCAAGAGAGTGCGCTCCAGCTGAAACGCGCATCCCCGCTCCCTTCTCGAACCTGCTTTCGAGCTGCCGTGCAAACACGGCCGTATCTCTGCGATAAAGAGCTCGAGAAGTGCCGCTCGCCGGCAAATTTAGGTGGTACCGCGGAAACCAAGCGTTTTCGTCCTTGCAAAGCAGGGACGAATGCGCTTTTTTTATTGGAAAAGCGGAGGTGCCCGATCAGCTCCGACAGGCATAAGATGGATTGGCGAAGCGGCATGTTTTCAGCCGCATAGCCAAGACAGCTTATGACCCGAGGAGCTGGGCACCGGATTCTAGACAACGGAAAAACGGAAACGGCCGTTTAGATTCGACAGGCATAAGACGATTCGGCGAAGCGGCATGTTTTCAGCCGCACAGCCGGAGCGGCTTATGACCCGAGAATCTGGCCGTTGCAGTTAGACATTGAAAAGCGGAGGTGCCCGATCAGCTCCGACAGGCATAAGATGGATTAGCGAAGCGGCATCGAAATGCGAAACGAGCCATTAAAATCCAATGCCCCACGCCCCAAATACATAAGAACCACAAAATCCAAACCATCCGTTTAAAGAAAAGAAAAGGAAGTGACCGCAATGAACATCGTTTGTGTAGGAGCCGGATCCATGGCAGAATCCATGATTCACGGCTGGATCAATAAACGCATACTAAGCCCAAGAAATATTTCCGTAATGAACAAATCAGATGTTGAACGTCTGGAATTCCTGCGGGATGAATACGGGGTCAATATTGTCCAAAAAGAAAAAACGGAACTGGAAAATGCCGATTTTATTTTGCTGGCAATGAAACCGAAAGACGTGAGGGCTGCACTGGGCGGCATTCAGGAACACTTATCCCCCGGCACCGTCGTTCTGTCGGTTGTGGCGGGCGTATCGATTCAGACCATCCAAAAGCTGGTCGGCGATTTGCCGGTTGCCCGCGCCATGCCGAACACATCGGCAAAAATTGGCAAGTCGGCGACCGGCGTCGCCTGGAGCAAACAAGTGACGTTGGACCAGCAATACGAATTGCGTGATCTGCTTTCTTCGATCGGCAGCGTCACCGTCGTCCAGGAAAGCCAGCTTGATGCCGTGACAGCGGTTGCCGGCAGCGGGCCTGCCTTTGTTTACTACTTTGCAGAAGCAATGACTGAAGCCGGCGTCAACAGCGGCCTGTCGGTGGAAGACGCCACTAAACTTGTGCGCCATACGATAGCCGGCGCTGCCGACATGCTGCAGCAGGCAGATTTTAAAGAATTGCGGAAAAAAGTGACCAGTCCGAACGGCACCACCGCAGCCGGCATTGCTTCCCTGGAGAAAAACGACTTCAAGCGCATCATCGGAGAATGCATAGAGCAGGCATCCAGCCGCTCCCAAGCCTTGGGACGCGAATTTGAATAATTCCTTTTGCTATACTAGATATCGACTCGTTTGGCATTAAAGGGGAGGAAATTGTATTGGCTAAATTATTTGAACCACTGACCATTAAAAACACCACTTTTAAAAACCGCATCGTTATGGCACCGATGTGCATGTACCAAAGCGACCAAGAAGATGGACAAGTGACCGACTGGCACCGCGTGCACTATCCGACGCGTGCTGTCGGCCAAATCGGGCTGATCATTGTAGAAGCGACAGCTGTCCAGCCGCAAGGGCGCATTTCCATGAGAGATTTGGGCATCTGGGATGACAGCCATGTTGAAGGGCTTGCAGAGATTGTCCGGCTGATGAAACAAAACGGTGCAAAAACAGGCATCCAATTGGCGCACGCCGGCCGCAAAGCGGATTTGGAAGAGCCGATCCAGGCACCAAGCGCGATTGCTTTTAATGAAAAATATCAGACGCCGCATGCCATGACGGCAGAAGAAATCAAAGAAACCGTCCAGGCCTTCAAAGAAGGCGCTAGACGGTCCAAAGAAGCGGGCTTTGATGTGATTGAAATCCATGCGGCGCATGGCTATTTGATCAATCAGTTCCTGTCGCCGCTTTCCAATAAACGCACCGACGAATACGGTGGGTCTGCAGACAACCGCTACCGCATCCTGCGCGAAGTGATCGACGCCGTCAACGAAGTATGGGACGGCCCGTTGTTTGTCCGCATCTCAGCAACGGATCACACCGAAGGCGGCATGACGCCGGAGCAATATGTGGAAATGGCGCAATGGATGAAACAACAGGGTGTAGACTTGATTGATGTCAGTTCCGGAGCACTTGTGCCGGCTCAGATTTCTGTCTATCCGGGCTATCAAGTGCAGTACGCGGAAACCATCAAAAACGGCACGCCGATTGCTACAGGAGCGGTCGGCTTGATCACGAGCCCGTTGCATGCAGAAGAAATCTTGCAAAACGGCCGTTCGGATATGATCTTCCTGGCGCGGGAACTGCTTCGCGACCCTTACTGGGCTTATACGGCCGCAAAAGAGCTGGATGCCGATATAGAAGCGCCCACCCCCTATAAGCGCGGCTGGGTATAAGGCAGTTGCAAAATCCCTGGAATTTAGTATACTGAAAGTAACGTAAAAAAACCGAATGCCGGAGCATTCGGCCAGCTGCATGCCGCACCATGGGCGGTTGGCTGGAAATCTTGGCTTTGAAAATAACCGTCATTCCTCTACCACAAGGGACGGTTATTTTCTTTGTTTATAGCCAAGTCCCTTGCCTGCAGCTGTATATTTATTTTATCACAATAGGAACGTATGTTCTATTATTTCTGTATTTTCAGAACAAAAAGTGTTTAAAAATCCAGAGAGATTTAGTATACTGAAACTAGCGTAAAAAAACCGAATGCCGAAGCATTCGGCCAGCTGCATGCCGCGCGTGAGCGGTTGGCTGGAAAACTAGGCTCTGAAAATAACCGTCATTCCTCTACCACAAGGGACGGTTATTTTTTTTCGTTCATGGCCAAAATCATGGAAACGACCAAAGTCACTGCACTGATCGTGAGTCCAATGCTCGTGAAAACAAGAGCAAATGATTCTGAAATCGTCATGTCACCACCCCCTTTCTCCGGGAATGGCCAAACCGTCCTCATGCAGCTGTACCTTTATTTTATCACAAATCGAACGTTTGTTCTATTATTTCCATTAAAAACTTTTAAAAACCAAAAAAAACCATCGCTTAGCGATGGTTTTCCATTTTTTTCTTTAATTCGTGTGCCTGCTGGTGCCATTCGTATTCCGCAAAATCGCGGGCAATCCATGTACGTGGATGCACATCTTTCACTTGGGCGATCAGAATTTTTTCATCGTCCGGCAAGAACCGGGCACTGATGTGGTTGGCAATGAGTGTTTTCGCGCCGGCGCGGCTGGCTGTTTTTGCGGCATCGAGTATGGTGGAATGGCCATAGTCTTTCGCCAGTTTTTGTGTTTCCGCGTCAAAAGTGGCTTCGTGGACGACAACGTCTGCATCCCGGCTTAACGAGACGGCGGCTTCGCAATATCGTGTGTCGCCAAGAATGGCGACAACGAATCCCGGTTGGGACGCTTCTGTAACGTCTTCACTTTTGATTGTGGTGCCGTCTTCAAGCACGACGGCTTCCCCGCCTTTTAGTTTTGCGAGCAGCGGCCCTTTCGGCACACCGAGAGAAGTGGCGCGCTCCATATTCAATTTGGGCGGCAAAGGCTTTTGCGTAATGCGGAAGCCGTGCGACGGAATGACGTGGTCAAGCAATGCCGCTTCCACCCGCATGGTGCCGTCTTCAAAAATGACGCCTTCGAGTTGTTCATGGAACACGATGTCGTACGTCAAGTGCGTCCGGCTGATGCGCAGGAAAGTTTCCACAAACTCTTTGATGCCCGTCGGACCGTAAATTTCCAACGGTTCGTCTCCTCCTTGGAACGAGCGGGAACCAAGCAGGCCAGGCAAGCCGAAAATGTGGTCGCCGTGCAAATGGGTAATGAAAATCTTTTCAATTTTGCGGGGTTTCAACGTAGTATGTAAAATCTGATGCTGGGTCGCTTCTCCGCAGTCAAACAGCCAGACTGTTCCGCGCTCTTCCAGCAGTTTCAGGGCAAGCGCGCTCGTATTGCGCTGCTTGGACGGCATGCCTGCCCCTGTGCCAAGAAATAATAACTGCATAAAGTCCCTACTTTCTATTGTGGTCGTGATCGTCGAGAAAATCTTTGCTGAAGCTGGTTTTCGAGTCGTAAGAGGTCTTCTTGTATTTTGCGCCGCGGACCAGGACATTTTTGCCGAATTTCGATTCCAGCTTGGACATCAAATCGAGAATCGGCTCTTCTTTGGCATGCTCCTGAAAATTGAAAATCGACAATTGCTCGGTCATATCGCCTTTGTCCTTGACGTTTGAAACCGTGACCCCGACCAGTCGGAGCGGTTCCCCGTTCCAGTTTTTTGTGAACAATTGCCAGGCGTGGCGGAAAATATCGTCGCTTTTCCAGACCGTATTTTTCAAGGTGATGCTGCGGGTATGGTTTTGCCACTCCGAACTGCGCGTCTGGATGCTGACGGTCGGGCCTGCCAGTTCTTTGGCTTCCAGCCGGTTGGCCACTTTTGCACTCAACTGGCGGAAAATCACTTTCAACTGCTCTTCATCCGTTTCATCCACCGGCAGCGTGGTGGAAGTGCCCACGCTTTTCGTATCGTAAATGGACTCAGGATCCACGATCCGGTCATCGATGCCATTCGCCCGGTTTTGGAGCCGCAGCCCGTTCTTGCCCATTTTTTCTTTGACGAGGCCGGTATTGGCATTCGCCAAATCGCCGATGGTTTCGATTGACAAGCGTTTTAGTTTCGCCGCGGTGCTTTCGCCGATGCCGTGCATTTCAATGACCTCCAACGGCCATAACTTTTCCTGGATGTCGCGTTTTCGCAAGATGGTAATGCCCATCGGCTTTTTCATATCGGATGCCGTTTTGGCCAAAAACTTATTCGGTGCAATGCCGATCGAACACGGCAAATCCAGTTCCGACTTCATGCGCTGCTGGATCTCCTCCGCAATCGACAACGCGTGGCGTTCTTTTGCAAGCTCCGTCACATCAACATAGCCCTCATCGATTGATACCGGTTCCACCAGATCGGCATACGAACGCAGTATTTCGAACATCGCTTTCGACGCCGCCCGGTAGCGCTCAAAGTTTGGCGGCAAAAGGATCAGTTCCGGATACTTCCGCTTCGCTTCATGCACCTGCATCGTGGTGTAGATGCCGTGCGCCCGCGCTTCGTAAGAACACGTCACGATGATGCCGCGCCGCTCTTTCGGATTGCCTGCAATCGCTATGGCTTTGCCCTTCAAAGAAGGGTCATGCGACTGCTCGACCGAGGCGTAAAAACTATTCATATCAATATGGAAAATCACTCGGCCAGCCATAGAAATCGCTTCACTTTCGTTTTCTTCCAGTTTACCATATGAAAAGCGTGGATGCTTGCTGCTCCGTATTGTCAGAATAGCGGTTCCAATCCAGACGGCCAGGAGTGAATCAATTACGATTCATGAGAACTTTTGTCCATAAAAAAACCGCAGCTGCTGCCGGCTTTCCGGCTGCAGTTGCGGTTTTCCAATCATTCCATTAAAGTGCCGATTCCTTCACGATTTCAATCAGCATTTCTGCCAGTTTTTCGAGTTCTTCGATCGGCATGCGCTCTTTTTTTGTGTGGATTTCTTCATAGCCGACACAAAGGTTGACCGTTGGTATGCCATGGCCGTTGAAAATATTGGCATCGCTGCCGCCGCCGCTCATCAAAATCGGCGCCGGGCGATTGATATTGGCTGCTGCTTTTTTGGCGATTTCGACGACGCGTTCATTTTCGTCAAAATGGAAGCCCGGATACATCAGTTTGACTTCTGTTTCCGCACGCCCCCCCATTTGTTCGGCCACTTCTTCAAAAACAGATTCCATATGCGCCGTTTGGGACGCCAGCTTGTCTTCTTTGATCGAGCGCGCTTCTGACAGGATGTGCACTTCGTCGCAGACAATGTTTGTCGCTTGCCCGCCTTCAAAACGGCCGATATTGGCAGTCGTTTCCTCATCAATGCGCCCGAGCGTCATTTTCGCGATCGCTTTTGCTGCAATGGTAATGGCTGAAACGCCTTTTTCTGGAGCCACACCGGCATGGGCTGTCTTGCCGTAGATGGTCGTCCACAATTTCGCCTGGTACGGTGCCGATGTCACGATGCCGCCGACTTTGCCGTCGCTGTCTACCGCGTAGCCATATTTGGCAACCAGCAAAGAAGAATCCATTTCCTTCGCTCCCACCAAGCCGCTTTCTTCACCTGCTGTGATGACCAGCTGAATATCACCGTGTTCAATTTGCTGTTCCTGAATGCTGCGGATCATTTCAAACAAAGCGGCGATGCCGGCTTTATCGTCTGCACCCAGAATCGTCGTACCGTCTGAATACACATAGCCGTCGCGGATTTCCGGCTTGACGCCTTTTCCCGGAACAACCGTATCCATATGGACGGTGAAATAAATGGCCGGTATATCCGCAGCGGTTCCCCGCAGCGTGGCAATCAAGTTGTTGGCGCCGTGGCCTGTACGTGTTGAGGAATCGTCTTCTTGTACGAAAAACCCGAGTTCGCTCAACTTTTCTTTCAGCGCAGCGGCAATTTCCGCTTCATTTTTTGTTTCCGAATCGATTTGCACCAATTCAAGGAATTCGTTCAACAGTCGATCTTTTTTCATAAATTAGGACCTCTTTCTTTTTGGGCTTGTGCGCCCGGTTGAATCAATGAACAATCAGCGGGAAACGAAGCCCCCGCTGATTGAAGTTGTTCGTTATAAGGGCATATTGCCGTGTTTTTTCGCTGGGCGCGTATCTTTCTTGTTGCGCATCATTTCGAGCGCCTGAATCAATTTGACGCGTGTTTCCCGCGGATCGATGACGTCATCGACCATGCCGCGCGCTGCTGCTACGTAGGGATTGGCGAATTTCTCGCGGTATTCCTCGATTTTTGCTGCACGCGTTTCTTCCGGATTGTCGCTCGCTGCAATTTCACGGGCGAAAATGATATTCGCCGCACCTTGTGGCCCCATCACCGCAATTTCCGCGTTCGGCCATGAGAATACCAGGTCAGCGCCGATTGATTTGGAGTTAAGTGCGACATAAGCGCCGCCGTATGCTTTACGCAGAATGACCGTCATTTTCGGCACGGTCGCTTCTGAATACGCATAGAGGATTTTTGCGCCGTGGCGAATGATGCCGCCGTGTTCCTGCTTGATGCCCGGGAAAAATCCGGTCACGTCTTCAAACGTGATCAACGGAATATTGAACGAATCACAGAAGCGGATAAAACGTGCCGCTTTGTCTGACGAGTCGATATCAAGCCCGCCGGCCATCACTTTCGGCTGGTTGCACACCAGGCCGACTGTTTCGCCTTTGATGCGTGCGAGGCCGACGACGATATTGCGGGCAAATTCCGGCTGAACTTCCATGAAACTATCGGCATCGACCACTTGCTCCACAACTTTGCGGACATCGTACGGCCGGATCGCTTCGTAAGGAACGATATCAGCGAGATCCGGACGGTAATCGTCTTCCGCATCCACTTCAAGCCGCGGCGGCATTTCTTGGTTATTTTGTGGAAGGTAGCTGATCAAGCGGCGCACCATCTGCAATACGTCCTGTTCGGAATCCGAACGGAAATGAGCGTTTCCGCTAATTGCTGTATGTACTTTCGATCCACCTAAATCTTCAGATGAAATTTTTTCGCCTGTCACCGTTTCAATGACTTTCGGCCCTGTGATGAACATCTGGCTCGTCTTGTCGACCATGAAAACAAAATCCGTGATGGCCGGTGAATACACCGCGCCGCCAGCTGAAGGTCCCATGATGACGGAAATCTGTGGAATAACCCCGGAATAGATGGAATTCCGGTAGAAAATATGGCCGTAGCCATCAAGCGACAAAACGCCTTCCTGGATGCGCGCGCCGCCGGAATCGTTCAAGCCGATGAATGGCGCCCCATTTTTCGCCGCCAAATCCATGACGTTCGCGATTTTTTGGGCATGCATTTCACCAAGTGCTCCGCCAAATACCGTGAAGTCCTGGGAGAACAAATAAATTGGACGTCCGTTCACTTTGCCGTAACCGGTTACAACCCCTTCACCCGGTCCTGCACCCATCCCGAAATCGGTTGTGCGGTGTTCCACGAACGGGCTCAACTCGACAAAGGAACCTTCATCCACTAATAGTTCGATGCGTTCACGGGCAGTCAGTTTGCCTTTTTCGTGCTGCTTGTCGATGCGTTCTTCGCCGCCCCCAAGCTCAATTTCGCGTTTGCGGTCATACAACTCATTGATTCTTTCGTAAATGTCCATTTCTCCACTCCTCAATCATTGCTTTTCACAAAGTTCGTATAATACTCCGTTTGATGACTTCGGATGCAAAAAGGCAACCATTGCCCCGCCTGCTCCAGGACCTGCATGCTCGCTCAAAAGCTGGACGCCTTTGTCGCGCAGTTCTGCCATGCGCTGCTCGATGTTTTCCACTCCGAAAGCGATGTGATGGATGCCTTCTCCCCGTTTTTCGATAAACTTGGCAACGGCGCCCGTATCGTCCAGCGGTTCCAGCAATTCGAGCTTAATATTGCCGGCATCGATAAAAGCCACTTTCACCTTTTGGGATGACACTTCTTCAATTTTCAACAATGGACAGCCCAGTGTTTCGGTATAGTATGTAAGGACTTCATCAATGCTGCGTACAGCGATTCCAATATGGTCGACTTTTTTCATTTTCTCACTTCCTTTTTTATGTTCTCTTTTATTGTACCTATTCCGTTGCTAAAACTAAAGGGGCTACTTGAATATTTGGAAAACGGCCGAACGTAGAGCTACAAATTTGTCTCGTTTTATGGTATTATTTCTTAAAAGCCATTATGGAGACCAAAGGAGCATTGCGTTCATGAACAACCCTGCATTCCGTAAGTTTATCGTCTATGCGATGATTGGCATCATGCTATTGTCCACATTAATGATGGGACTAAGCTTTGTCATTTAACTAGCACTAATCGAATACATTAAAAGACAGCTGAAATCATCCGATTTCAGCTGTCTTTTTGTTGGTGAAGCCTTTATAGGACGATTTGATTTCCAGATACGTGTCCATTTCTTCGATCACTTGGTAGAGCGCCGCCATCGCCAGAAATTTTTCGTGGCTGTCAGGCAGCGGCATTCCGGCAAATTCATCTTTGACGGCTTGCAATTTACTGATGTAGCGGTAAGCGGTATTGCCGGAATGGACGTGGCTTGCCAAGTCTTCCAGAAAATCAGCCACCAAATGCGAATGCCCGATAATAACCGGAAGTGCGGTAATCTTGGGCAGGATGCGCTCAATGATTTCAAGCTGCTGTTCGCGCATGTCGAAATAGTGGTAGTACTTGTTTTCGAGACGGGTCACGTGGTTTTCAACATCCTGATAAGCCAGCGCCTTCGCTTTTTTCAGCAGTTCCGTGCTCTGGGTCAATTCTTTTCCGTCCCAGTTCGACTCTCCTTGCCGCAGGAAAATCGAAATTTCCTGGAAGATGGAAGAATACAGCGATTCGATATCATAGCGGTACGTATTGAGTTTCCCTTCAATGCTCGGCATGTACATATTGACCGCCAGCGCCGTCCCGAAGCCGACGGCCATCAAAGAAAGTTCATTCAAGAACAGATCCAGCGTCAGGTTTTTGGAATCGTAAATATGCAGCAAGATGACCGAACTGGACACAAAGCCGTCTGAAAACTTCAAGGAAACGAGCACCGGAATAAATACCAAAATCATCAGCCCGATCAGCAGCGGGTGATAAGCAATGTTTTCCAAAAAGACGAATGCAAAGGCGATGCCGATCAAGCTCGCCACAAAGCGTGAAAATGCCGCGCGGATGGATTTCTTTTTCGTCGGCTGAATGCACAAAATCGTCAAAATCCCGGCGGAAACATAATAATCCAAGTTAAAAAATTGCGCCAGGGAAATCGCAATCGCCACCCCTGCAGCGGTTTTCATTGTCCGGTAGCCAATAGAAAATCGTTTCAGTTTCAGTTTCATGTTCTGCTCCTTTTCGCCGACATAAAAAAATGCCCCTTTTTGAGGGGCATTCGTTTTAGATTTCTTTGCAATGCTCTTCAAACAGCTCTTGGATGTGCGTAATAACGGACATCGGATCATGGCCTTCAATTTCATGGCGCCCGATTTCATCGGCCACTTTGCCATCTTTCAAAAGAACGAACGATGGAGAAGACGGAAGATGGTCTTCGCCGAAAATTGCGCGTGCCTGTGCTGTCGCTTCTTTGTCCTGTCCTGCAAATACCGTCAACAAGCGGTCAGGGCGTTTGTCGTAATGCACAGAATGTACGGCTGCCGGACGGGCGATGCCTCCTGCGCATCCGCATACTGAGTTGATCATGACAAGGCTAGTGCCGGGTTGAGAAAAAACGTCCTTCACTTCTTCAGGTGTTGTCAGTTCTGTATAGCCAGCGTCCACCATTTCCTGGCGTGCCTGCTTTGTAATATCATTCATAAGAAAATTAAAATCCATTGCCATTTCTATCACTCCTTATCATTTCCTTCATTAATCATAGCAGGAGTTGAAAAGACATGCAAAAAAGCTTACTCGAACAATTCCGCAATGGCTTGCGCCACCGTCAGCTGATCCTGAAGCACTTTCTGCTCGAGTGTGCCCACTTGCTTCCGGCGCTCGGCATCCCCGTAAAAACGGCTCAACAATTCGTCGGTGATCATGGAATTGAACCAGTCTTTCGTCTGGTTCTGCCGGCGCTTTTTCCAGTAGCCGCTGCCTTTGACCGTGCTTTCGAAGTCTTTGACCATGTCCCAGATTTCCGAAATGCCGGTTCCTTCAAGAGAAGAAGCAGGCAAGGCCTGCGTTTTCCATCCCTCAGTCGCCCGCTGCAGGAAATGCAGGATCTGTTTGTATTCACGCACCGTCTTTTTGGCAAGTTCAGCGTTGTGGCTGTCCGCCTTGTGGACAACGATGGCGTCCGCCAGCTCCAGGATCCCTTTTTTCATGCCCTGCAGTTCATCCCCGGCGCCGGTGAGCACGAGCAGCATAAAGATGTCCACCATGCCGCGGACGAGCGTTTCGCTTTGCCCGACGCCCACCGTTTCGACCAAGATCACATCGTATCCAGCCGCTTCGCATAACAGCATCGTCTCGCGCGTCTTTTTATGGACGCCGCCGAGCGTACCTGCTGTCGGCGAAGGGCGGATAAACGCTTTCGGGTTGCGCGCCAGGCTTTCCATACGGGTTTTGTCGCCCAGGATGCTGCCGCCGGTGATCGAAGAACTAGGATCGATGGCAAGGACTGCCACACGGTGCCCGAGCGCCGTCAGCATTTCGCCGAACGTCTCGATGAATGTGCTTTTGCCGGCGCCTGGTACCCCCGTGATGCCGATCCGAATCGAGTTTCCGGTATGCGGCAGTAAGCGGTTCAGCAATTCCTGGCCGTGTTTTTTATGCTCCGGATTCGAGCTTTCAAGAAGCGTAATCGCTTTTCCTAAATGCAGGCGCGAACCGCTCCGGACCCCTACGGCCATGTTGTCGTACTCGAAAGGGTTGTCCTGCGGTTTTTTGAATCGTTTCCGCGGCGAGGCCATCATCCCGTCATGGGCGGCTTTGACCCCTTCCATTACCCGGCGAGTCCTTGTTTCGCGGTCCATCAGTCGGCCACTTCCTCGTATCCCAGGCGCACGTAGATTTCTTCAATCACTTTTTGCGCGGCCACAGGAATCACGGTACCTGGCCCGAAGATGGCGCTCGCTCCGTTGTTGCGCAGGAATTCATAATCCTGCGCCGGAATAACGCCGCCGACAACGATCAAGATATCCTCGCGGCCGATTTTTTTTAATTCTGCCCATAAGTCCGGCACAAGCGTCATATGGCCGGCTGCCAGTGAACTGACGCCAATGACGTGTACGTCGTTTTCTACGGCCTGCTGCGCTGTTTCAGCCGGTGTCTGGAACAACGGACCGATATCCACATCAAAGCCGAGGTCGGCGAATGCCGTCGCAATAACTTTCGCGCCGCGGTCATGGCCATCCTGCCCCATTTTCGCAATCAGGATACGCGGACGGCGCCCTTCATTTTCAATAAAGTCTTCGGTCATCTCTTTGACGACTTCGATTTCCTGCTGGTTCGAGAAGTTGGAACTGTATACGCCGCTCACGGAACGGATCACCGCCTTATGTCTTCCGGATGCTGCTTCGATCGCATCGGAAATTTCACCCAGAGTGGCACGCAGGCGCGCCGCATCAACGGCGCATTCTAAAATGTTTTCGTCGCCGCTTTGTGCAGCCGCCGTCAATCGGGTTAATGCTTCCTGGACTTTGTCGTTGTCGCGCGAAGCTTTCATCTGCTCAATGCGTTCAATCTGTGTTTTCCGCACGATGGTATTGTCGATATTCAAGATATCAATTGGATCTTCTTCGTCCAAGCGGTATCGGTTGACGCCGATGATCACTTCTTCATTTGAATCGATTTGCGCTTGTTTTTTCGCTGCTGCTTCTTCGATGCGCATTTTCGGAAGGCCGGTTTCAATCGCTTTGGCCATGCCGCCAAGTTCTTCGACTTCCTCGATCAGCTGCCATGCTTTTTCCATCAATTCCTGCGTCAGTTTTTCGACGTAGTACGAACCGCCCCAAGGATCAATCACTTTGGTCATCATCGTTTCTTCCTGCAGGAACAACTGCGTATTGCGGGCAATGCGGGCGGAGAAATCCGTCGGCAAAGCGATCGCTTCATCAAGCGCATTGGTATGGAGCGACTGCGTATGGCCCATTGCCGCTGCATTTGCCTCAATCAATGTACGGGTCACGTTATTGAACGGATCTTGTTCGGTCAAACTCCAGCCGGACGTCTGCGAATGCGTACGAAGGGCAAGAGACTTGCTGTTTTTTGGATCGAACGATTTCATCATTTTCGCCCAAATTTCACGGCCTGCGCGCATTTTTGCGATTTCCATGAAATAGTTCATGCCGATTCCCCAGAAAAATGACAAGCGCGGTGCAAACGAATCAATATCGATGCCTGCTGCGAGCCCCGTACGGACGTATTCGAGCCCGTCAGCCAGTGTATAGGCCAGTTCAATATCCGCTGTGGCTCCCGCTTCCTGGATATGATAGCCCGAAATGGAAATCGAGTTGAATTTCGGCATTTTGGTGGATGTGTATTTGAAAATATCCGCGATGATCTGCATCGACATCGCCGGCGGATAAATATACGTATTGCGCACCATGTATTCTTTTAGAATATCGTTCTGGATCGTTCCGGCCAGCTGCTCCGGTCCGACCCCTTGTTCTTCTGCAGCCACGATGAAGAACGCCATGATCGGCACAACTGCCCCGTTCATTGTCATCGAGACCGACATCTGGTCAAGCGGAATGCCGTCAAACAGGATTTTCATGTCTTCGACGCTGTCGATGGCAACGCCCGCTTTTCCGACATCGCCCACCACGCGTGGATGATCGGAATCATAGCCGCGGTGCGTAGCAAGGTCAAAAGCGACCGAAAGCCCTTTTTGCCCCATTGCCAAGTTCCGGCGGTAAAATGCGTTGCTTTCTTCTGCTGTCGAAAACCCGGCATATTGACGGACGGTCCATGGGCGCGATACATACATCGTCGGGTAAGGCCCGCGCACGTTCGGAGCAAACCCAGGATGGCTTTCCTGCAAATCCGCGATGTCCTCATGGGAATAAGCCGGCTTAACCGGTATTCCTTCATTCGTTTCAAAAACTTCCTCGTGGATGGCCACGTCTTGATTGATTGTTAATTTCTGTAAATCCACTTTACTGAAATCCGGTCTTCCCATATCAGATGGCCTCCTTTCCAAGGCTAAGAATTTGTTCCAACTTCGAAGTGATGTGTTTGCCCGAGTAAATGGCATCCGTTACGCCAAATTCTTCCCAGCGGTTCAAATCGTCTTTTCCGTACTTGCCTGCAACGTCAATAGAGGCCGCTGCATTCAGGGCCGGAATGATTTCTTCCAGCACTTCTTTTGGCCCGCATAGGACAGCGTAGTCGATGGCGTTCTCTGACAGGAAGCGGTTAACTTCTTCAGCATTTGAGAGTTCCGGGCTGATAAGTGGTTCGATGCCTCCCACAGCCAAAAAGCCTTGGACAAAGTCCGATTGGGCTTTCACTGTTTTTAATGGTGCCACATGCAAAACAGCCGCTTTCAAAAGTCTTTCTTTGCTTTGTGCGCGCAGTTTTTCAAACGGCGAAGACAAGCGTTTAGCAGACATATAAACCAAATGGCTTTCAGCAACTTGGCCTTCTTTAACCGGTTCCTGCGGATTGGCATAGATATTTGTGCCAATCAAGGAATTTTCGCGGGTAGCGACTTTTTCTTTGCGCTCCACCCATTTTGACTGAATGTCATCTGTCAGCCAGCCCGACTTGATGACTTCGGAATAGCCGCCGGCGGCTTCAATCTCCAGGAAATAGCTCCATGCCGCATCGACAAATTCTTTTGTCAAGGTTTCGATAAAGTAAGATCCGGCCGCCGCATCCAATACATGCGATACGTGAGTTTCTTCTTTAATGACCAATTGCACATTGCGGGCGATTCGGCGGCTTTGCGCATCGGGCACTGTCAAGAAGTCATGCGGATGAACCGTATGCGCATTCGTGCCGCCAAGGACCGCTGAAAACGTGGCATTGCCGGCGCGCAGCAAGTTCACATATGGATCCAATTTCGAGTAAGAACGCACGGACGTTTCTGTGAACACCGGAATGGCCGGCGCTTCTTCTCCGTATGCCGAGCAGAACGCGTTCCACAGAACACGGAAAGCCCGCAGTTTGGCAACTTCCTGGAAGAATTGCGTATCCACTGCAAAGCGCACCCACAGGTCTTTTGCCTGGGCAGCGAAATTGCCGCGGTCCATCTTCTCAGCGAGAATGCTGAGCGCAACGCCCAGTTCGTGGACAATTGTTCCGCCGGCATTATGTACAGGCACAGTATCGATCAATTGAGTGCGGACTTTTTGCGGCACTTCCACTTCCGCTTCGGAAAAAATAACGCCTTGCACATGCCCGAGTTGTTCTTCCTCAACAAAATCAAAGACGCGGAGAATGCCGTTGTCGTCAGATCCCAAACGGAAATACAGCGGATAATGGACGATCAGTTCTGCCAGTTCTTTCAGCTCGGCATCAGTCCATTCCAAGTTCTGATAGCTGAGATAGACGATCATTTCATTGCCGCGCTTCAAATCATCTTTGATTGCCACCAAATAATCGCTGACAGTTGCTGCATGTGTTTCCTGTGCCACAAACCAACCCGGAAGCCTTTTGCCATTTTGCACGGCTTTCGTTTGGTCAAAAACAAATGTGTCGAGGCGGTCCAGCATTTCTTTTGTGTAAAGCGGCTCGAGTGTGATTCCTTCAATAGTGGGTGTTTTTAAAGTTTTTTCGAACGGCTTTCCTTTCAGCGCTTTTTCAGCAGCTTCCCGCCATTCTTCGTATGTACGTTCCGAAAATTGAGTCTTTTTCATCGATTCGATTGTCAAACTGTTCCCTCCTTAAAGGATATCTCTTCCCATTTTACCTGAGTAAACGCTCACATTAAAGAGAAAAAAGCTGGAAGTCCGCAGACTCCCAGCTTTCCATCAATAAACGGACGTATTTTCTTTGTTCATATTTTCAAGGATTTCTTTGACGCGGCCGAGGAATTGTCCACAAACAAGTCCATCAAGTACGCGGTGGTCAAGCGATAAGCACAAGTTGACCATATCGCGTGCAGCCATCATGCCGTTAGCCATAATGACCGGGCGCTTCACGATCGACTCGACTTGCAGGATTGCCGCTTGCGGATGGTTGATGATCCCCATCGACTGAATAGAGCCGAACGATCCGGTATTGTTGACCGTAAACGTTCCGCCTTGCATGTCTGCAGAACCCAATTTTCCGTTGCGCGCTTTTAATGCCAACTCATTGATGTCGCGGCCGATTCCTTTAACCGACTTTTCATCCGAATTTCTAATGACCGGTACGAATAATGCATTGTCCGAAGCAACAGCAATCGAAATGTTGATGTCTTTTTTCTGGATGATTTTGTCGCCAGCCCACATCGAGTTCATCATCGGGAATTCTTTCAACGCTTGGGATACGGCTTTCACGAAGAACGCGAAATACGTAATGTTAAACCCTTCTTTTTTCTTGAATTCGCCTTTGATGGAATCGCGGTAGGAAACCAAATCCGTTACGTCCACTTCGATCATCATCCAAGCATGCGGGGCTTCGTGCTTGCTCTTCAGCATATTGGCTGCGATTGCGCGGCGCACGCCGGTAACCGGAATTTCGATATCGCCAGGAGCGCTTTCGATCGGTGCTGATTTTGCAGCAGGAGCTGTTGTCGGTGCCGGCTGCGCTTTAGGTGCTTCTGTTTGCGCTGCTGGAGCTTCCTGTTTCGCTGCCGGTGCATCTCCCGCTTTCGGGATATTGCCGCTTTCAATCAACGCCAGCAAATCTTTGCGCGTGATGCGCCCTTCATTGCCCGTTCCCTGCACTTGTGCAAGATCAATATCGTTGTCTTGTGCGAGGCGCAAAACAGCAGGAGAATAGCGGGCTTTTGATCCTTCCGGGCGTACTGGCTGGGAAGAGCCTTTCGTTCCGTTCAAGCCGGAAGTCGGTTTGGTGTCGTCTGCAGGCATGACGTTTTCTTTGCCGACGTTGGCAGGCTGTGCTTCGGCTTCTGCTGCCGGAGCTGAGTCGCCGCCTTCGGTTTCGATGGTGCAGACGATTTCGCCTACCGCCAGTGTTTCGCCTTCTGCAGCAATTAATTCTTTAATCGTGCCGGTAAAGGAAGATGGCACTTCCGCTGTTACTTTATCGGTGTTGACTTCCGCCAAAGGATCGTACTTATTGACGTGGTCACCGGGCTGAACGAGCCATTTTTCAATCGTTCCTTCCGTCACACTTTCGCCTAGCTGAGGCATTTTTATATTTTCAATAGCCAAAGGGATTCCTCCTTAACTGCTTTTATCGTACTTTGGAGCGTCTGTAGCGCTTCCGCTTTTCTTGTCTAGCTGCAGCGCCTAGCTCCTCGAGACGCTTCAGACTGGTCGACGATGGCAAAAATCGCCATCACTGCCCAGCCTTCCAGCGCTTGTCGGAGCTGAGCAGGCGCTTCCGCTTTTCTTGTCTAGCTGCAAGAGCCAGCTTCTCGGGACATAAGCCACTCCGACTGTGCGGCAAAGAACGCCGCTTCGCCGGATCGTCTTATGCCTTTCGAAGCTGAACGGCTCTTTCCGCTTTTCTTGTTTTAAAACTCCGCTAGTTCCCGCATTGCTTTTTCTACTTTATCCGGGTTGATCATGAAGTATTTCTCCATCGTCGGAGCATAAGCCATTGCCGGAACGTCCGGTCCTGCCAAACGGCGGATCGGGGCATCCAAGTCGAACAGGCAGTTTTCAGCGATGATTGCTGCCACTTCACCGATGATGCTTCCTTCTTTGTTGTCTTCTGTCACCAAAAGAACTTTGCCGGTTTTCTTGGCAGCTTCGATAATCGCTTCTTTATCCAATGGATAAATTGTACGAAGATCCAAAACGTGCGCTGAAATGCCGTCTTCAGCAAGGCGTTCTGCCGCTTGAAGCGCGAAATGCACAGCCAGTCCGTACGTGATGACCGTGATGTCGTCGCCTTCGCGTTTGACGTCCGCTTTGCCGATTTCGATGGTGTAATCTTCTTCCGGCACTTCGCCTTTAATCAGGCGGTAAGCGCGTTTGTGTTCAAAAAACATGACCGGATCTTCGTCGCGGATAGCCGCTTTTAACAGCCCTTTTGCGTCATAAGGTGTGGATGGAATGACGATTTTAAGCCCCGGCTGGTTGGCGAATACCGCTTCCACTGATTGGGAATGGTATAACGCACCGTGGACGCCGCCGCCGAATGGTGCACGGAAAACGATCGGGCAAGACCAGTCGTTGTTTGAACGGTAACGGATGCGTGAAGCTTCCGAAATGATCTGGTTGACTGCCGGCATGATAAAGTCCGCAAACTGGAACTCTGCAATTGGACGCAAACCGTACATGGCTGCCCCGATGCCGACGCCTGCAATTGCAGATTCCGCAAGCGGCGTATCCACTACGCGGTCTTCTCCGAATTGGTCGTATAACCCTTGTGTTGCTTTAAATACGCCGCCTTTTTTACCCACGTCTTCTCCAAGAACAAAAACGTTTTCGTCACGTTCCATTTCTTCTTTCATGGCAAGCGTGATGGCGTCAATATAGTTCATAACTGCCATTATTCGTTTCCTCCTTCAGCGTAGACGTATTTTAAGGCATGTTCCGGTTCAGCGTACGCAGCGTTTTCCGCATAGTCGGTCGCTTCATTGACAATTGCCATGATGCGGTCGTTGATTTCTTTTTCAAGCTGATCGTCCATGATGTTGTGTTCTTTCAAGTATGCGCCGAAAGTCAAGATCGGGTCTTTTTCTTTTTGCGCTGCCAATTCATCAGCCGAACGGTACTGGCGGTGGTCATCGTCCGATGAGTGGGCGGTCATCCGTTCGGAAACCGTCTCAATCAGGCTTGGCCCTTCGCCGCGGCGTGCGCGGTCAGCTGCTTCTTTTACGTGTTTATAAACTTCGATTGGATCATTCCCATCAATCGTCACACCCGGCATACCGTATCCGATAGCCCGGTCCGAAACGTTTTTGCTCGCCACTTGGCGGTCAAATGGAACGGAAATTGCGTATTTGTTGTTTTCAACCATTGTGATGACAGGCAATTTATGTACGCCTGCAAAGTTCAAGCCTTCATGGAAATCGCCTTGGTTGGATGAACCTTCACCCAATGTGTTGAACGTAATGAAATCCTGCTTCTTCATTTTTCCTGCAAGGGCCACACCGACTGCGTGAGGCAGCTGGGTCGTGACCGGTGAAGAACCCGTCAAAATGCGGTTTTTCTTCTGGCCGAAATGCCCTGGCATCTGGCGGCCGCCGGAGTTTGGATCTTCCGCTTTGGCAAAAGCCGACAGCATCAGATCTTTTGGCGTCATGCCGAAATGAAGGACTACGCCAAGATCGCGGTAATAAGGAGCGACATAATCTTTCGTGTTGTCCAGTGCATAAGCAGCTCCCACTTGTGCTGCTTCCTGCCCTTGGCAAGAAATGACAAACGGGATTTTTCCTGCGCGGTTGAGGAGCCACATGCGCTCATCGACGCGGCGCGCCGTCAGCATCGTCTCGTAAATTTTCAGCAAATCTTCGCTGGTCAAGCCAACTTCTTCGTGTTTTGCAACCATTGAAATTCCTCCTTTAACTATGAATCGCTTTGCCGTCTACTGCCAGCGCCGCTTCGCCCATCACTTCGGAAAGCGTCGGGTGCGGATGGATCGTATCGGCGATTTCCCAAGGCGTCGCATCCAGAACCATGGCAAGGCCCGCTTCTGAAATCATATCCGTCACATGCGGCCCTATCATATGGACCCCAAGAATATCGTTTGTTTCTTTGTCTGCGATGATTTTGACAAAACCGTCAGACTCTCCGTACACAAGCGCTTTGCCGATCGCTTTGAATGAGAATTTGCCTACTTTGACATCAAAGCCTTTATCTTTTGCCTGCTGCTCTGTAATGCCGACGCTTGAGGCTTCCGGATTTGAATAGATGCAGCGCGAAACCAAATCGTAATTGATGGCATGCGGTTTATTGCCTTTAATGTGTTCGACTGCCGTAATCCCTTCATGCGAAGCAACGTGCGCCAATTGCAGTCCGCCGATGACATCGCCGATGGCATAAATATGGGATTCTTTCGTCTGGAATGTATCTTTTACTTGAATAAACCCTTTTTCGACGATAATGTCGGTGTTCTCTAAGCCGATGTTTTCAACATTCGCCTGGCGTCCGACCGATACCAGCATTTTTTCGGCACTGAAAGTTTCGGTGCCGGCTTTCAACTCAGCTTGAATGGTTACGCCATTGTCGCCGGTTTGGAGAGTGTCCGCCAAAACTTTGGCGCTCGTCGCAAATTTGATGCCTTTTTTCGTCAATAATTTCTGCATTTCTTTGGAAATGTCTTTGTCTTCTGTTGGAATGATGCGGTCTGCGTATTCGATGACCGTTACATCAACGCCAAAATCATTGAGCATGGAAGCCCATTCGATGCCAATGACGCCGCCGCCGACAATCAAGATCGACTTCGGAAGTTCTTCCATTTGAAGCGCCTCGTCAGAACTCATGACAAATTTGCCATCAATCGTCAAGCCAGGCAATGTGCGAGGGCGTGAGCCGGTCGCAATGATAACGTTATGCGGAATCAGCATTTCGTTTTCTTCGCCGTTGGCCATCTCTACGGAAACCGTACCGGCATTCGGCGAAAAGATGGAAGGCCCCAAAATGCGGCCGATTCCTTCGTAAACATCGATTTTTCCTTTTTTCATCAAGCCTTGGACGCCTGCGTGCAATTGGTCCACAATTCCTTGCTTCCGCTGTTGCACACGAGAGAAATCGAGTGAAACTTCTCCGGTGTTTACACCGAAATCCGCCGCATGGTTTTTCGTTGTCGAATAGACTTCTGCACTGCGCAGCAACGCTTTGCTTGGAATGCATCCTTTATGGAGGCATGTGCCGCCAAGTTTGCCTTTTTCGACGATTGCCGTTTTTAAGCCGAGCTGGGCAGAACGGATTGCTGCTACATAACCGCCGGTTCCGCCGCCAAGGATGACTACATCATAATTTTGTGCCATTTAAAGACAACCTCCTTTTAATCATTTTCTTGCTGTATATGTTTTTGCTTTTTCTTCTTTATTTAAGACCCGAACGGCTCCTTCTACCAAAGCCTGAAGCTCGTTTTCGCCTGGCATGACCAGGACATCCGCAATCCAATTGATGCGTTCGGAAATCGAGGCAGTAAACTCTTTGCCGTAAGCCAAACGCCCCGTCAAGATAATAGCGTCTACCTTGCCGCCTAAAACGGTACTGGCCGATCCGATTTCCCGCGCTACTTGGTACGCCATCGCTTCATAGATGCTTTGGGCTATTGCATCGCCTTTTTGAACGCGCTTTTCCACTTTCACTGTGTCGGTGGTGCCGAGGTAACCGGCAAGGCCGCCTTGGCGGATGAGCATTTTCATGATTTCCTGCCGGCTGTACTTGCCAGAATAGCAGAGCTCCACCAAATCGCCTGCCGGGACTGTGCCGGCACGTTCGGGGCTGAATGGGCCGTCTCCATGAAGTCCATTGTTCACTTCTACGACACGCCCGTTCAGGTGCACGCCGACCGTGATGCCGCCGCCCATGTGGGCTACAATCAGCCGCACGTCTTCGTACGCTTGCCCTTTTTCTTTGGCATACCGCCGGGCTACCGCTTTATGGTTCAGCGCATGGAAAATTGATTTCCGTTCAATCAGCGGCAGACCCGATATCCGGGCGATCGGGTCAAGCTCATCAACTACCACAGGATCTACAATGAACGAAGGGATGTTCAATCCTTCCGCAATTTCGTAGGCGATGATGCCGCCAAGATTGGAGGCGTGCTGGCCCAGTATCCCTTTTCGCAAATCCTTAAGCATGGTTTTGTTGACTTTGTACGTTCCGCCTTCGATGGGATGCAGCAATCCGCCTCTCCCGCACACGGCAGAAAGTTTGGAGACGTTCATCCCTTCTTCATCCAGTGTTTCCAGGATGGTTTGGGTCCGAAAACGGTATTGATCAGGGATTGTCGGAAATTCTGCTAAAGACTCAGCCGAATGGTGAATCGTCCGTTCCATGATCAGGATTTCGTTGTCAAAAACGCCGATCTTAGTCGATGTGGAACCCGGGTTAATGACCAAAATACGATGCAGCTGTTCTTGCACAGCGAACCCTCCGTTCTTTTTCCATTTTCAGCGGAAAAAGCCAGTTTCCCGGCTCTTTCTGCTTTTCTTTATGTAGAGCTGGAAGGCCTCGTTTTGAGGCGCTTCCGCTTTTCTTGTCTAGCTGCAGCGCCTAGCTCTTCGGGTCATAAGCCAGCCCAACTGTGTGGCAAAAAGCGCCACTTCGCTGGTCTGTCTTATGCCTTTCAGAGCTGACCAGGCGCTTCCGCTTTTCTAGACTATCTTCTGCTGATGATGTTGTGTTCGTTGCGCAGGAATGAGCTTCTTGATTTGGCTACGCGTTCGATGCGTTCTTCAGCCAAACGGTCTGCTGCTTTGTAGCTTGGGATTCCGTCGCGTTTAGAGATTTCAAAGATTTTTGAAATGCTGTCGTAGATTGTGCCGACGCGTTTCAGCGCACGTTCTTCGTTGTATCCGTATAATTCGTCAGCAACGTTGATTACGCCGCCTGAGTTGATAACGAAGTCAGGTGTGTAGACGATGCCGCGTGCTTCCAATTCGTCGCCGTGGCGTTCTTCTTTCAACTGGTTGTTGGCAGAACCGGCCACCAATTTCACTTTTAGTTGAGGAATCGTTTCGTCGTTGATGATGGCGCCCATTGCACATGGTGCAAAAATATCAGCTTCTTGTGAGTAGATATCATTTGGCGCTACGGCTACAGCACCGAAATCATTTACTGCACGCTGAACAGCTTCTTCGTTAATGTCTGATACGATTAATTTTGCGCCTTCTTCGTGAAGGTGTTTGCAAAGTGTGTAAGCTACGTTCCCGACGCCTTGAACCGTTACTGTTTTGCCTTCAAGCGAATCGTCGCCGAATGCTTCCAAAGCTCCAGCTTTCATTCCTTTGTAGACGCCGTAAGCTGTTACCGGAGATGGATTTCCTGAAGAGCCGAATGCCGGCGAAACGCCTGTGACAAAATCAGTTTCTTCACGGATCAAGTCCATGTCAGCAACTGTTGTGCCTACGTCTTCAGCAGTGATGTAACGGCCGTTCAAGCCTTGGACAAAGCGGCCGAAAGCGCGGAACATCTCTTCGTTTTTGTCTTTCAACGGATCTCCGATGATTACGGTTTTGCCGCCGCCAAGGTTTAAACCGGCTGCTGCATTTTTGTAAGTCATGCCGCGCCCTAAACGGATCGCATCTTCAATCGCTTCTTCTTCTGTTGCATAGTTCCACATGCGCGTGCCGCCTAGTGCCGGCCCAAGAGTTGTATCGTGGATGCAGATAATTGCTTTAAGTCCTGAAGTTTTGTCTTGGCAGAAAACCAATTGCTCATAATCGTGTTGTTCCATTTTGTCAAAAATAGCCATTGTTAGTTCCTCCTAGTATGTTCGTTAAATGTTGGACGAGCGAAGTGCCAGTGCCAGCGAATACAGTTTGCTTTCAGCACTGTCGGCGCGTGAAGTTAAGACGATCGGCGCTTTGGCCCCCGCAATCAGCCCGCCGACTTTCGCTTTTGAAAAATACACCAATGATTTGTATAGGATGTTGCCGGACTCGATATTCGGGACAAGCAGGATATCTGCATTTCCGGCTGTGTCGCCGGAAATCCCTTTATGTTTTGCCGCATTGATCGAAATGGCATTGTCGAGGGCGAGCGGCCCGTCGACAATGCAATCGGTAATTTGGCCACGCCTGTTCATTGCGGCCAGTGCCGCTGCATCAAGTGTAGCGGGCATTGCCGGATTGATGACTTCTATCGCAGCAAGCGGCGCTACAATCGGCTTGGTGACGCCGACGGATTGTGCAACCTGAACGGCATTTTGTATGATTTGAGCTTTTCGTTGCAGATCCGGATTGATATTCATTCCGGCATCGGTGAGGAACAGTAAGCGGTCAAACCCGGGAATTTCAAAAGCAGCCACATGGGACAGGATGTTTCCTGTCCTCAAGCCGAAATCCCGATTTAACACGGCCTTCATCAGGATGGCGGTTGGGATCTGGCCTTTCATCAGCACGTTTGAATCGTTTATGTACACCGATTTAACCGCTTGTTCAGCTGCCTGGTCAGCCCCTGCAGCATGATGGACTTTAATTTTCGGATGATCAATCAGATGAGGAAAGTCGGCATGGATCATTTTCTTCAATTTGGCTTCGTCGTCATACAGCCGGAAATTCGCAAATTTACGTTCCACTGCCACACTGACGGCTTTGAGCACTTCATAGTCTGCAGCTGCTGCGACTGCCACGGTATGTTCTGCTTCTGCAGAAATTTCATCCATTAATTGAGTTAATGTAACCACTTTCAACACCTCATTCCTTTTTAATTAAAACAGAAAAAAGCATGGAATATAAGAGTTGTAAGCGCTTTATTGCCATTATTAACTAAAAAACCTTGCAAATTCTTGCAAAACCCTGCAAGAATTTGCAAAGACCTTAGGAAAGTCCGTATTTTTCTAATTTGTAATAGAGGGTCCGCAAGGAAATTTCGAGTTGCTTGGCGGTTTTGGATTTGTTGCCTTTAAACTGCTTTAAGGCATGTTGAAGAATGCCTCTCTCAATCGTGTCCAGCTGCTCCTGCAGCGGCACCGATGACTCGAAGGTCACTTCGTGCTTCGCTTCCGGGGCCTTGATCATGTTTAAGGGAATATGCTCTTCAGTCAAGACCTTGTCGTTCATCTGCATGAAAATCATTGCCCGGCTCAAGACGTTTTCGAGTTCCCTCACATTGCCTGGCCAATCATAGAGGCGCAGCAATTGCAGCGCTTTGTCCGTGACCGTCTCCACGTTGCGGCCATACTCCTGATTCAACTTGAGCAAAAGCCGGTCCGCGATTCTCGGAATGTCCTGCTTCCGTTTCCGCAGCGGCGGAATCAAAATCGGCATGCGGTTTAGCCGGTAATACAAATCTTCGCGGAAAGTGCCTTCCAGCAAAGCTTTTTCCATATTGGCATTGGTGGAAGCAATAACCCGGACATTTACCGGAATCGGCGTCGTGCTGCCGATGCGGAGCGTTTCGTGTTCCTGCAGTACACGCAGCAACTTGCTTTGGATCGCCGGCGACAATTCCCCGATTTCATCTAGGAAAATACTGCCGTTATTGGCTTCTTCGAACAAGCCTCTTTTTTCGCCGCTTTTGATGCCGGGCAGCGCGCCTTCTTCATAGCCGAACAATTCGCTGTCCAATAATTCCTCTGTCAATGCGGCACAATTCACCCGGACGAATTTATTGTATTTCCGCTCGCTCGCACTGTGGATGGCATGGGCGAACAATTCTTTGCCCGTCCCGGATTCGCCGCGCAATAACACCGTTACAAGCGTCTGCGCAGCCAGTTTGGCCTGCTGGAGGCTCAATTGCATTTCCGGGCTCAATCCGATGATGTCGTCGAACGTATACTTCGATTCGAGCGTCCGGATAATGCTTCGTGCCCGGTCCAATTCTTTCATCAGCGAGCGGATTTCGGTTGTATCGTGGATGACCCCGACACTGCCTTTCAGTTTGTCATCTACAATAATCGGGGCGACATTGACGATCACTTCGCGGTTTGCCGGGCCGACCTTTAAATTGACGCCCCGGTAAGGCTTTCGCGTCTGGAGCGCTTTTAAGTGCATGCTTTCTCCTTCGGATATATCCGCAGACGCCGGCTGGCCGATGACTTCTTCCATTTGAAGGCCGGTGATGCGGGTATAGGCCGGATTCACCAGCAAGCCGTTGCCGTTTTCATCGACGACCGATATGGCATCATCGCTCGATTGGATGATGGCTTGCAGCATCGTCTGGACTTCTTTCAAATCCGTAATCTGTTCTGCCAGCGACACCACTTCTGAAATATCTTTAAAGACAGCAAACGCACCAATCGTTTCCCCGTGTTCATCGACCATCGGAAAACGGGAGGAAACAATTTTAGCGCCGTTTGGCAAAACCAGCTCCCGGTTCAATTCCGTACGGCCGCTTTCATAGGTGTGCGGCAGTTCGCTGGCCGTGATGAATTCATGGATCGGCCGCCCGATGGCAAGCTCCGCTTTGACTTCGAGCATGCGGGAAGCGCTTTTGTTCAAGAAATTGATATGGCCGTTCCGGTCAATGCCGACCATGCCTTCTTCAATCGAGTTGAAGATGATGTTTTGCTTATGGCTTTCCTCGCTCAATAGCGAAATAAAATGTTCTTTCTCGGTAATCAAGCGCACCAATACATTGGCAATCCCACCCGGAATAATAACGGTGGACTTTGGAAAATGAAGCGGCAATTCCTGCTGCACTTCATCGCTCCCTGTTACATTGACCACCATATGCACATCGTCTTTATAAAAATCCCGGTAATCGGTTGAAACGGGAATGCCCCATTGTTTGGCTTTTTGCACGGCCGGCGCCGCCAGATTGATGTCTGCTATGCCGCACACCCGCATATAGTCTGATTCCAAAAGCATCTGCAGAATGGCTGATCCCCCAGCGCCTCCACCTATAATCAATACGTTTTGCAATGGTCTTCATACCTTTCCGATTTTTCTGTGCAAATCTTTGCAGTATCTGTCTTTAGCGTACCTGAGGATGTGTTTCTTGACAACTAAAACGGAATTAGAAACAATAGAAGAGAAGGAGTGGAAACATGGGACGTTTAATCGCATTTATCATTTTGCTGATTCCTGGTATTATGGCTGCATACGGCATAAAACTGATGCGCGATACCTTATTTAATAAACTATTGGAACCTTACCCTGCCTTGTGGATGCAATTTACATTAGGAACAATTTTCGTGGTGCTCGGCATCGGATTTTTCGCAGGTTTCCTGTTGAACCGGGACCGCAAAAAAGGGACCGTCGCCAAGAGATTCCAGAAGTAACAGCTGTTATTGGAATATCGCCAGATACCGCCTGAAATCCAACACAATAAACGATCACAAAAAAATTGCGTCTACCTGTCATAGGTAAGACGCAATTTTTTTGTGATCCGTTCCGGATGATCCGTAATGATCCCTTTCAGCTCCGGGGCGATTCTTTTCATCGCAGCTTCGGAGCCGATGAGGCCGTAAACCCGGATGGTTTTTTTCATTTCATGGAGGGCTTCCAGAAAAGACAACGAGTACAGTTTTCTGTGGAGGTGGATGCTGTCTACCCAATCCATACGCCGAAGGGTTTCCAAAGGCACGCTCTTCTTCAAGATCAACGCCATTTCTTTTGTCGGCATTAACTGCTTCATTTCCTTCAGGAGCTGCGGGCTAAACGAAGAGATATGGAAATCGTCAAGCCCATCGAGCATCGCTGCCAATATTTTCGGCCCGTTCGGATGGGCGGCAAATGAATTTTTCATTTCCACATTCAACGGAATGTTCTTTTCCTTTGCCCATTGGAACACTTCATAAGCAAGCGGAATTTCCAGATCCGAAAAACGACGCTTCCATCGTTTGCCGATCTTTATTTCTTTTAAGCATTGATAATCAATTTCTTCGATTTTGCGTTTTTCGCCGGCAAGCCGCTTTAAATTGTCATCGTGGAACACGACCACTACGCCGTCTTTGGTAATCTGCACGTCCAGTTCAATGCCAACTTCAAGCTCGCAAGCTTTCTGAAACGCATCCCACGTATTTTCCAGCGCATGTTTGGAAGCTCCGCGATGGGCATACACGTTTACTTCGGACAACTCGATCATCTACTTTCTGTTAGTTAGGTTTAATGCCAAATAATTGAACTTCCCGTTGATGCTAAAAAGAAAATAGGCCAGGTTCAATCGCCCCGGCCTACCTCTCAATTTGTCAGTCAAAAGCGACGTTGTGTTCAACCTCATCCTGATTGGTCCACGTCACCACAGTGCCAGGAGCAACGATCAATTCCGATTCGCTAAAAGCAAGGTCCGCCATTTCCACAGCCGCTTCGCCGCTCATGGATGCCCCTTCTTCCACAATCACGGTCATTTTCATGGTCGGATGCGGATCACAGTGAAGCGGAAATTTCCCCGCTTCGTTAAAAACAAAACTTGTGGTTTCCCCTTGTGCAATCAGCGGGGAAGCCGTGCCGCTTGCTGCTTCAGGCGCATCGGCAGAGTCCACCGAAGAAGATTCGGGTTCATCCTCTTTGGCAGCGTCATCTGCATTATGATCGCCTTTGTCCATTTCATGGTCCGCTACATCGGTTTCCTCTTCTGCCGGCTGCGCATCTTCCTGGCCACAAGCCCCCAACACCAAAACACCCCCGACAATAAGCGCACTCCATCTTCTGTTCATGCAAATCCTTCCCTTCTTGTTTTTCTTATAACGTCCAAAGAAACAACCGGGCAATTTACATCAAGAGAATGATTGCATGCAACTTCTGCAGAGGGTCTTCCTAGCTAAATGCTTGAATAGCCAGTTGCATTGCAAGGATTCTTTACCCTTAATTATAAGGTAGAATCCATCCGGATGCTATCGGCAACCATTGCAATGAACTGGGAATTGGTCGGTTTTGATTCCAAATGTTCTTCGCTGTATCCGAACAGCTTGGAGATGTGCTGCGTTTCTTTTCGGCTCCACACCACTTCGATGGCATGGCGAATGGAACGTTCCACGCGCTGGGGCGTCGAGTCGAAATGTTTCGCGATTCCCGGATAAAGCTCTTTTGTGACCCGATTTAAAATATCCGGATTTTCCAGCACCAATGAAACCGCTTCTTTTAAGAAAAGATAGCCATTGATGTGGGGAGGAACTCCGATTTCTTTAATTATATGGGTGATGGCTTCATCCTTCGCAGCTGCTTCATTTTTGGGGTTGTCCACATTTTCGCGCTTATGCATAATGTGGCTGATTTGAACGGCCAGCCGTTCTGTCTCAAACGGTTTCATGATAAAGTACGACGCACCGTATTCAGCCGCCTGGCTCATGATGGATTCCTGGCCAAATGCAGACAGCATGATGACATCAATGTCCCGCAACCCGCCGTCTTCTTTGATGGCATCCAACACGGCAATGCCGTCCAAATAAGGCATGATGATATCAAGCACCAACACATCCACTTCGTGCTGTTTCAGCATCTCTATGCAAGTTTTTCCGTTATACGCGACAGCGACAACTTCCATATTCGATTGGCTGCTTAAATAATCACTCATCAGCTTCACCAATTCGCGATTATCGTCTGCGATTGCAATTTTGATCTTGTCCATCAACTTTCTCCCCCTGATGACTGCTTCTTGCAAATTACCTCATCGTCAGTTTTCTGTCGCGCGCCAACGTCAACAATTCTTCGGCATGTTGCAATGTCAATTCCGTAATTTCTGCGCCGGACAGCATGCGGCTCATTTCTTCCGTGCGTTCCTGGCCATCCAATTCGTGGACGGCAGTGACCGTGCGCTGTTTTTCCACTTTCTTTTCGATGAACAAATGCTGGTCCGCCATCGCTGCTACTTGCGGCAGATGCGAAATGCACAGCACTTGCGAATGGACGGAAATTGCAGCGATTTTCTCGGCAATGGCCTGTGCCACCCGGCCGCTGACTCCCGTATCCACTTCATCGAAAATGATCGACGTAATGCCCTGGTGTTTCGAAAAGATCGTTTTTAATGCGAGCATCATCCTCGACAATTCTCCGCCGGAAGCCACTTTGGTCAATGGCTTTAACGGCTCTCCCAGGTTGGTTGAAATATAAAAAGCGATTACATCGCGGCCATTGCGGTCAAAGCGGCCACTCGGCAGCGAACTGAAATTCACTTCAAACGACGCTTTGCCCATATGCAAGGCCTGCAGTTGTTCCATAATGGCATTGCCCAGCTGTTTGGACGCTTTTTTTCTAAGGATCGTCAATTCTTCCGCTTCAACCCGCAGATCTTCCGTAAGTTCTTTCAGCTTCTCCTGGTCCAGCTGCAACCGCTGGTCCCGGTTGATGAGGCGGTCGAGTTCATCCACCTGCGTTTCATAGTACAAGAGCATATCCTCTACAGAAGCCCCGTATTTCCGTTTCAACGATTGAAGCAGCGTCAGGCGCTGTTCAATTTCATTGAGGCGTTCCGGATCAAACTCCATGTCGTCAATTACACGTTTGATTTCAGTGGAGACATCCTGAAGCTGATAAAAAGCACTTGATAAGGTTTCCGACTGGCTGCTGAAGGCTTCGTCGACCGAAGCGGCGTGTTCGAGTTCGGACATGGCGGAACCGACCCAATCCAGGCCTTTGGATTCGCCTTGGATCGCTTCGTGGGCAGCAGATACCGATTCGTAGATTTTGTTGAAATTCTGAAGTCTTTTGCGTTCCTGCTGCAGCTCTTCCTCTTCACCTGCAACCAATTCAGCGGCTTCGATTTCGCGCAGCTGAAACGTCAGCAAATCGATTTTTTGTGCAATCTGCTGTTCGTTTTCATTGTACGAGGCAAATTCCCGCTTCAGCTTCAAGTATTTGTCGTACGTATTCAAATAGCTTTCTTTCGCTTTGGCAATCGACTTGCCGGCAAACTGGTCCAGCAAATAGACATGCTGTTTCTCGTCCATCAATTCCTGCGTTTCATGCTGGCCGTGTATATCGATCAACGCCGCACCCACTTCGCGGAGAATCGAAATGGTCACCAGTTTCCCGTTGATGCGGCACACATTTTTTCCTTTATCGTTGAGCTCGCGGCGCAGCAAAATATCGCCGTCGCTCGAGTTTATTCCAAATTCATCCAGTTTACGGAACACAGGATGTTTTTCATCGTCCAGAGAAAAAAGACCTTCAATTTCTGCTTTTTTAGCGCCGTGCCGTATAAACTCTTGGCTCCCGCGCCCCCCTGCCAATAAATGCACCGCATCAATGATGATGGATTTGCCGGCGCCGGTTTCCCCGGTCAACACGGTCAATCCATCCGTAAAGCTGACGGTCAGTGCATCGATAATGGCGAAATTGCGTATATCCAGTTCCCGCAGCATACCCATCCACCTCTTTTTATAGCATTTCGATCAAGCGTTGCTTCAGCACTTCCCGTTGTTCGGTGTCGCGGCATATAATCAGGCACGTATCGTCTCCGCAGATCGTCCCAAGGATTTCTTCCCAGTCCAAATGGTCGATCAGCGAGCCGATGGCATGTGCATTGCCCGGCAATGTTTTCATGATCAAAAAGTGGCTCGCTCCGTCAATGCTGACGAAGGCATCCGTCAAAGCACGGTGCAGTTTCTGCATCGGGTTAAAACGCTGGTCTGCAGGCAAACTGTATTTATAGCGCCCATCCTGCAGCGGCACTTTCACCAGATGCAATTCTTTTATATCACGCGAGACCGTTGCTTGCGTTACTTCATACCCAGCGGACTTCAATAAATCCACGAGTTCGTCCTGCGTTTCAATTTCACGATTGGAAATCAAATCGCGAATTTTTATATGGCGTTGGCCTTTGTTCACTTTATTGTCCTCCCAGAATGAATAATTATTCTATATGTCTAATATCGTACCTTTAATCCTTCTGAAAAACAAGCAAGGAACTGAATGGGCATGGGAAAACCCAAACGGCAAAGCGGCCTTCCCCGGCAGCCTCTTTTTAGGGCCAGCAAGCCAAAAAGAAAACACATCCCGCTGGAATGTGTTTAAAGTTTTTCATGTGCCATTTTTACGGTTTCTGCCACTTGCCCTTCCGAAAGAGGCGCAATCTCCTGGCCTTCAGCGGCGGACTGCAGATGGAACAGAAATTCGATATTGCCTTCTCCGCCGGTAATCGGCGAAAAAGACATGTTTTTCAAATGGAAGCCTGCATCAATGGCGAAGCCCGCCACTTTTGCCAGCACTTCTTTATGGATTTTCGGATCGCGGACGATGCCTTTTTTGCCGACAGATTCACGCCCTGCTTCAAATTGGGGTTTTACCAAGGCAATAACATCGCCGCCCGGCACCAAAATGGTCTTGAGGACCGGCAGAATGATGCGCAGCGAAATGAAACTGACGTCAATCGTTGCAAATTCCGGCAGCCCTTCAGCAAAATCTTCCGGTTTGGAATGCCGGAAGTTGGTGCGTTCCATAACGGTAACGCGTTCATCCTGCCGAATTTTCCAAGCCAATTGATTGTAGCCGACATCCAGCGCGTAGCAATGCTTCGCGCCGTTTTGCAGTGCACAGTCCGTAAATCCGCCGGTGGAAGAACCGATGTCGAGCATCAGCTTGCCTTCGACCGACAAGTCGAACTCTGCTAATGCCTTCTCCAGTTTCAAGCCTCCGCGGCTGACGTATTTCAAGTCGTTGCCTTTCATCTGAAGCGGTGTATCTTCGGCGATTTTTTCACCGGGCCGATCCATCCGCACTTCATTGGAATAGATAATGCCTGCCATGATTGCCCGTTTTGCTTTTTCGCGTGTTTCGCAAATTCCGCGCTCCACCAGCAGCACATCTACCCGTTCTTTTTTCGGTTTGTTCATAGCGCCGTCGTTTCCGCCTTTGTTTCCGGCTTCACACGCTTTTTCACCATACGCACTACTTCATCGCTGTTCAAATGGATTTCATCCATCAGTTCAGCCACATCGCCGTGTTCGATAAACTGATCCGGAATGCCCAAGCGGTCAATAACCGCTCCTCGGTATTGGTTTTCTTCAGCAAATTCCAATACCGCACTGCCGAATCCGCCTTGCAGCACAGCTTCTTCGATTGTCACAATCGGGACATTGCGTTCAAAAATCTGGTGAAGCATGCTGATGTCCATCGGCTTGATAAAGCGGGCATTAACCACTTCAGCCTGTATGCCTTCTTCGCGCAATTGCTCAGCCGCATGAAGCGCCATTGGAATGGTGGTTCCGAAAGTTAAAATGACCGCATCCGTTCCTTTTTCCAGCACTTCCCATGAACCGATCGGCAAAGCTTTCAGTTCTGCATCCATCGGAACGCCTAGGCCGTTTCCACGTGGATAGCGCAGTGCAATCGGACCGCCGTTGTAGTCAATTGCCGTTTTCACCATGTGCTGGCCTTCGTTTTCATCTTTTGGCATCATAATGACCATGTTTGGCAAGTTGCGCAAAAACGCTACGTCAAAGACGCCTTGATGCGTTTCGCCGTCTGCTCCAACAAGCCCTGCCCGGTCAATGCCGATAAAAACATTCAAGTTCTGGCGGCAAATGTCGTGGACTACCTGATCATAAGCGCGCTGCAGGAACGTCGAGTAAATCGCCAAAAACGGTTTCATGTCCTGGGTGGCAAGTCCTGCTGCCATTGTCGCAGCATGCTGTTCTGCAATGCCGACATCATAAAAACGGTCAGGGAATTCAGAGGCGAAGCCGACTAGTTTAGAGCCGACCGGCATTGCAGGCGTAATCGCCACAATGCGTTCATCTGTCCGTGCCAGTTTTCGGACCGTTTCCGCCACAAGTCCACTCCATGAAGGGGCAGTTGATGAAGATTTCACCAAATCGCCGGTCTCCATTTTGTATGGGCCAGTTCCGTGCCAAGTGCCGACTGTATCCGTTTCTGCAGGCAAAAAGCCTTTCCCTTTTTTCGTGATGACGTGAAGCAGGACCGGGCCGCCGGTTTTCTTGGCGTACCGCAGGTTTTCTTCCAATTCTTCCAAATCGTGTCCATCAATCGGGCCAAGGTAGGTAAAGCCAAGCTCTTCAAAAAACATGCCGGACACGACAAGGTATTTCAAGCTGTCTTTCAGACGTTCTGCCGTAGAGGCCAGTTTTCCGCCGACTGCTGGAATTTTCTTTACCAAATATTCCAAATCGTCTTTGACTTTATTGTATTTGCCTGCTGTGCGCATTCTGCCGAGCATGCTGTGCATCGCCCCGACGTTTGGCGCGATGGACATTTCGTTGTCATTCAAGATGACAATCATATCGGTTTTTTCATGGCCAATATGGTTAAGGGCTTCAAATGCCATGCCGCCTGTAAGCGCTCCGTCTCCGATGATCGGAATCACGTGGTTTTTCGCTTTTTTGATGTCGCGCGCCGCTGCCATTCCCATTGCTGCTGACAAAGAAGTCGAACTATGGCCGGTTTCCCAGACATCGTGGTCGCTTTCGTTGCGTTTCGGGAAGCCGCACAAGCCTTTAAATTGGCGAAGCGTATCAAACTGGCTCGCTCTGCCCGTCAAAATTTTATGCACATAAGACTGATGCCCTACGTCCCAGATAAACTTGTCGTCGGGGCTGTTGAATACTTTGTGCAGCGCAATTGTCAGTTCCACAACTCCCAGGTTCGGCCCAATGTGGCCGCCTGTCCGGGATAGGTTTTCTATTAAAAATCGCCGTATATCTTCACTTAAACGAACGAGCTGTTTATTGTCCAGCTCTTTTAAGAAAGATGGACTAGTAATCGTATGCAGATCCATTCCATCACACACCTTTTTAAATTTTTTCCATTAAATAGCCTGTTTCCATTATATCAATCTCAGCCCAATGTACAAATTCGGGGGCCGAAATTCAGTTTTTTCTTTTCACGATTAACGCAGTCAGTTCTTCCAAAAGCCCTTTTCCCCCGCCCAGCGCCTGAATGGCCTGCAATGCTTCGGCAGCATGATAATCCAGTTTTTCTTTTGCTTTTGGCAAAGTCAAGAGGCTCGGATACGTGCTTTTCTCGCTCGATTCGTCTTTTCCGGCAGTTTTGCCCAATTCCTGGGACGTGCCTGTGACGTCCAAAATATCGTCCTGGATCTGGAATGCGAGGCCCAAATGTTCACCGAACCGGCTGAGTGCCAGCATTTCTTCCGGAGTGGCTTTTCCAAGAATGGCTCCTGCGAGGATGCTGTAAGTCAGCAATGCCCCGGTTTTTAAGCGGTGCACTTGTTCAAGTTCCGCGAGCGTCAATTTCTTTTCTTCGCCTTCGATGTCGAGCACTTGCCCGCCGACCATTCCTTCAGCACCCGCAGAAACGCTCATCAAATCAATGAGGCGAACTTTGTCGTCGCTTGAGACATGCTGCAGCCTTGCCACTACGCCAAAGCTGTAAGTGATCAAAGCATCGCCCGCCAGAATGGCCACGGCTTCGCCGAACACTTTATGGTTGGTCGGCATGCCGCGCCGCAAATCGTCATTGTCCATGCTTGGCAGATCGTCGTGGATCAGCGAATACGTATGGATCATCTCGATCGCCGCAGCCACTTTCAATGCTTCCGGATGTTCGCCGCCCAGTTCATGGAGGACAGCCAACAGCAGAATAGGCCGGATTCTTTTTCCGCCCGCCTGCAAGGAGTAGTGCATGGACTCTTTTAAGGAAGCCGGAATGGACAATGCGTCAATCAATTCCGCCAGTTCTTTTTGGATCAGCGGCTCATAATGAGCCTGGAATTGGGTTAAGTTCATTTCGCATTACCTTCCGTTTCTATGTCCACTGACACTTCTTTGCCGTCTTTCATCATGGTCACGAGCTGTTTTTCCGCATTTTGCAGCTTGTCGTGGCAGACTTTCGAAAGTTCCATTCCTTTTTGGTATAAAGTCAGCGCTTCTTCGAGCGGCACATCGCCTTGCTCCAATTGACGCACGATTTCTTCCAGTTGTTCCATCGCCTGGTTAAACATGATTTCTTTTTCAGCCATCTTTATTGTCTCCTTTGCTTGTTAAAATGCGTCCTGTCACAGTCGCTGCCAAATTTCCGTCTTTCATTGAAATGGTCAGACTTTCGCCTTCTTCAACCTGGGTGACACTTTTGACGACTTGGCCGCCTTTGTATGAAATCGAATAGCCGCGGTCCATAATTTTCAACGGACTTAAGGCATCAAGTGTCCGCATAGCTGAAGACAGCTGCTGGGTGCGGTTTCGCAAAGATTGGCCGATCAGGCTGTCCAGCCTTCTTTGCAGATGGTCCAGTTCGCCTGCGGATTGCTTGATCAAATTTTCCGGGCTTCTGCCTGCCAATTGCCTATCCAAATAGGCATGCTGCTCTCTTGAGCGCCTGTAAGTTTGGACAACTTCACGCTGCAGGGAGTCTGTAGCCCGTTCAACCCGCTCGATGAACGGCCGGTACAAACGGTCTGGATAAGCAAACGGCATCGACGAAGTCAGCCGGTTCAGCGCCGTTTTTTCTTTTGTAATGGTATTGGAAGCCATCCGGTACATGCCGGTGCGGTAGCTCAATAGCCGTTCGAGCAATTCGGCTTTGCTCGGCACCGCCAGTTCAGCCGCCGCTGTCGGGGTCGCCGCCCGAAGGTCCGCGACGAAATCGGCAATCGTGGTATCGGTTTCATGGCCAACTGCGGAAATGATTGGAATGCGCGACTGGAAAATCGCACGCGCTACGGCTTCATCGTTAAATGCCCACAAGTCTTCAATCGAACCGCCGCCCCGCCCGACAATCATAACGTCGTAATCCGATTTATTGGCTGCCTGGATCGATTGGACAATCGACTGGATGGCCTGCGCTCCTTGCACCAAAGTCGGGTAAATCACAATTTTCGCCAGCGGATACCGGCGGTTAAGCGTAATGCAAATATCGCGCACCGCTGCCCCGGTAGGCGCTGTGACAACAGCAATTTTTTCCGGGAAACGCGGGAAAGGCTTTTTATGTACAGCATTAAACAGTCCTTCTTTCGCCAGCTTTTCTTTCAGCTGTTCAAAAGCCAGATAGTAATCCCCGATGCCGTCTGCCTGCATCGTTTGGGCATACAGTTGGTATTGGCCGGAAGCTTCGTAGACGGTGACATCGCCGCGGATCAGCACGGTCATTCCACTTTCCGGTTTGAACTTCACCGTCCGGGCATTGGCTGCAAACATGACAGCCGGCAGCCGGGACGAATTGTCTTTCAATGTAAAATAAATATGCCCGCTCGTATGGATTTTTACGTTTGATAATTCCCCTTTGACGTAAACGTCACGCAAATGGGGATCGGCATCAAATTTCTTTTTTATGTATTTGGTTAACGCCTTGACGGATAAATACGGGTCGCTCGACAAAATTTCAACCCCAATCTTAGAAATTAAAAAGCTGTCTTTCTTTCGAAAAACAGCTTCTTTTTTATTCATTTTACATCGTTTCGGCGCTTTTGTCTTTCTGAAGCCCATTTTCAGCGGATTGGACCGTGTTTTCCATCAGCATCGCAATGGTCATCGGGCCAACGCCGCCTGGAACCGGCGTAAGGAATGAAGCCGTCTGGGACACATCCGCAAAATCGACGTCGCCGCACAACTTGCCGTTTTCGTCCCGGTTCATGCCCACATCAATCACGACTGCACCTGGCTTGATAAAGCTTTGGTCAATCAATTTGGCACGGCCGATTGCAGAGACCAGAATATCCGCCTGTCTTGTAAAAGAAGCCAAATCAGTGGTTTTCGAATGGCAGTACGTAACTGTCGCATCTTTCTGCAGCATCAATTGCCCGACCGGTTTGCCGACGATATTGCTGCGGCCGATGACTACGGTATGTTTTCCGGCAGGGTTGATATCGTAATGCTCGAGCAGTTTCATGATGCCATGAGGCGTACAAGGCAAGAAAGCTTCTTTGCCGATCATCATATTGCCGACTGAAATCGGATGGAAGCCGTCTACGTCTTTTGCCGGATCGATGGCCAGAATCACTTTAAATTCATCAATTTGCGCAGGCAGCGGCAGCTGCACCAGGATTCCGTGGATCTTCGGATCGTTATTCAGTTCTTCAATGGTCGAAAGCAGTTCCGCTTCCGTCAAGGTATCCGGAAATTGATGCAAATCCGAACGCATGCCGAGGGCTTCACATGTTTTCTTCTTGTTTTTGACATATGTATGGGAAGCGGAGTCTTCGCCGACCAGCACTACTGCCAGACCGGGAATAACTCCTTGTTCTTTCAATCGTTCCACACGCGTTTTTACTTGCTCTTTGATTTTTTGGCTTACTGCTCTACCGTCTATTGTTGTCGCAGTCACTGTAGTTCCTCCAATTCAATTTGCTAGTTCGTCTGTGAATTTCGATAATACCCCGTTGACAAAGCGGCTTGATTTGTCATCTCCGAATGTTTTGCTGAGTTCGATCGCTTCGTTCATAATGACGCTTGCCGGTGCATCTTCCATATACGCCAATTCAAAAACAGCCATGCGCAGGATGGTCCGTTCCACTTTTGGCAGGCGTTCAAGTGTCCAGTGCTCGAGGTGGCCTTTCAGTTTTTCGTCGATTGCCTCAATATTGGTATGCGTCCCTTGAACAAGCAAATCATAAAAATTATCGCGTTCAAGCCCCATTACGTGCTCGGTTGCTTCTGCAATTGTCAATTCCGTTCCATCCACTTGAAATAAAGTCTGGAGCGCCTTTTCACGTGCTTCATGTCGTTTCATAATAATATCCGGTCTCCTTTTCACACTAATTATCCCCCATTATACAGGTAATGCACCCGAACTTCCATGTTTGAAATGTTTCGATAATTAAGGGCAGGCGCAATATTAGCATGATTTTTAATCGGCAATCCCCAAAACGGAATTTGCCAAAAAGAAAGCACTGTCCGCCAAGCCTGTAAACAGACTTGATGGACAGCGCGTGCTTTTTTCGTTTAGCCCAAACCGAGTAAAGCGCGCTTTACTCTTCGGTCTGCTGGGTTTCGAATTGGACACCGGTTATATGGACGTTGACTTCCTGCGTTTGAAGAGACGTCATATTTTCCAGGGTCTGCCTTACTTGTTCCTGCAGCTTCAAAGCGGTTTGCGGAATCGAAACGCCGTACTTCACGACACAATAGATGTCAATCATCAATCCTTCTTCTGTCAGATCGGTCTTGACGCCTTTGCCGTGAATTTTTTTGCCAAGGCGTTCGGCAACACCGGAAGCAAAGTTGCCTTGCATGCTGGCGACGCCTTCGATATCTGTCGCTGCTATGCTGGCGATGATTTCAAGCACTTCCGGCGCCACTTCGATATTTCCTAAATGCTGTTTGCCGCTTGCTTTCATTTGCAAATAAGGGGCTGTTTTTTCTGCCATGTTGAGTTCCTCCCTTAGGATCCTAGAACGTCGTACTTTTCAAGGAATTTCGTATTGAAGTCCCCTGACTTAAACACTTCATGATCCATCAGTTTTAAGTGGAACGGAATGGTTGTATGAACGCCTTCAACGACGAATTCATCGAGCGCGCGTTTCATTTTGGCAACCGCTTCTTCACGTGTATCTGCAAAAGTGATCAGCTTCGCTACCATTGAATCATAATATGGCGGAATGCTGTAGCCTGGGTACATCGCGGAGTCCACGCGTACACCAAGACCGCCTGGCGGCAAGTACATCGTTACTTTCCCTGCAGATGGCATAAAGTTTTTCGCCGGGTTTTCCGCATTGATGCGGCATTCAATCGACCAGCCTTTGAATGTGATGTCTTCCTGCTGGAACGCCAAAGTTTCGCCTGAAGCCACTTTCAACTGCTGCTGAATCAAATCGATTCCCGTAATCATTTCCGTTACCGGGTGTTCCACCTGGATGCGTGTGTTCATTTCCATGAAGTAGAATTTCTGGTTGACCGCGTCGAAAATGAATTCGACCGTTCCGGCGCCGCGGTAATCAACAGCCAAAGCCGCTTTTACAGCCGCTTCGCCCATTTCCGCACGGAGTTCCGGTGATAAGGCCGGAGACGGCGCTTCTTCTACCAGTTTTTGCATCCGGCGCTGAATCGAGCAATCACGCTCGCCTAAATGGACGGCATTGCCGTGCGAGTCAGCCAGCACCTGGATTTCGATATGGCGGAAATCTTCAATGAACTTTTCAATATAGACGCCGGGATTGCCGAAAGCAGCCGCAGCTTCTTTCTGTGTCATCCGAAGTCCTGTGATAAAGTCATCGCGGTCACGCGCTACGCGGATGCCTTTTCCTCCGCCGCCGGCTGTAGCTTTGATGATGACCGGGAAACCAATTTCTTCAGCAATTTCAAGGCCTTCTTTCTCACTGCCGACGATGCCGGTAGAGCCGGGCACAACCGGTACGCCTGCAAGGCGCATCGTTTCCCGTGCCACGTCTTTTGTTCCCATTTTGGAAATGGCAGCAGAAGTTGGCCCGATAAACATGATGTCGCATTCTTCACAAAGCTCTGCAAAGCTGGCGTTTTCAGCCAAAAAACCATAGCCCGGATGAATGCCGTCACAGTTCGTCAATTTCGCTACGGAAATAATGTTAGAGAAATTCAAATAGCTGTCTTTCGATAGTTTGGGTCCGATGCAATATGCTTCATCCGCCAATTCTACGTGAAGCGCTTCTTTGTCCGCTTCAGAGTATACCGCTACCGTTTCAATATCCATTTCCTTACAGGCACGGATAATCCGAACAGCGATTTCACCGCGGTTTGCAATTAACACTTTTTTCATAGCTTTCTCCTCCTCAGTTAGCTTTTACGAGGAAGAGAGGCTGACCGTATTCAACTAGCTGGCCATCTTTTACAAGAATTTCAGCAATTTCCCCATCCACTTCCGCTTCGATTTCGTTGAACAACTTCATCGCTTCTACGATGCAGACCACTTGGTCAGCCGAAACTTTCGATCCTGGCTGAACATATGCCGCCTCTTCCGGTGAGGGTGACTGATAAAATGTGCCGACCATCGGCGATAAGATCTTATGTAGATTTTCATCTTGCACTGCTGGAATTTCAGGAGTCTCCTCTGAAATCAGTTCTTCCGGTTTTGCAGCTGGAGCTGGTGTTGAAGCTGGTGCTGGCGTTGCTGGCGCTGCTGCAGGTGCCGATTGGGCTGGTGCTGCCGGCGCTTGTGGTGCTGCATTGGTTTCGCCGCTGTTCTTCTTCAGCTTCACTTTTGTACCTTCGGATTCGTAAGTGAACTCATCAATTGATGAATTATCCACCAGTTTAATAATTTCTCTGATTTCTTGGATTTTCAATTTGTTCTACTCCCCTTTATGTATGGTTTATGCAACTATTTAATTTTAGACTTTTTTCTGAAAAAATGAAATAGCCATTTGGCAATTGGAAAAGTGGCCTCTTTTGAAGAGGCCACTTTTTTAACCAACTTCAGTGCACGAACTTACTGCGCGCGTGATACGTAAGAAGAATCTGTTGTGTTGATGATCAGCTTGTCGCCAACATTGATGAAGAAAGGAACTTGTACAATAAGGCCAGTCGACAGAGTAGCTGGTTTTGAGCCGCCGCTTGCCGTATCGCCCTTGATGCCTGGGTCCGTTTCTGCAACTTCCAGCACAACTGAATTCGGAAGTTCTACGCCGAGTACTTCACCTTGGAATTGAATGACTTGGACTTCCATGTTTTCCTGAAGGAATTTCAATTCATACTCAATGCTTTTCTCAGGCAATTCGATCTGGTCGTATGTTTCGGTATCCATGAACGCATGAGTATCCCCATTTGCGTATAAATATTGCATTTTGCGGTTATCAATTTGGGCTTTCGCCACTTTTTCACCGGCACGGAATGTTTTTTCGTTGACGTTCCCTGAACGCAAATTGCGCAATTTCGTGCGGACAAAAGCTGCGCCTTTTCCTGGCTTCACGTGCTGGAATTCCATTACGCGCCAGATGTCGCCATCCACTTCAATTGTTACACCTGTTTTAAAATCGTTTACTGAAATCATGTAAGTTCCTCCGTTTGTTATAAAATGCGTAGCTCTTTCGTGGAGTGAGTTAATCGTTCATTTCCTGACTCAGTTATCAGTATATCATCTTCAATGCGAACTCCGCCAATTCCCGGAAGATATATTCCCGGCTCCACTGTCACAGCCATCCCCGGTTCAAGAACTGTCTGCGATTTAAATGATAACCCAGGTGCTTCATGCACTTCAAGTCCGATGCCGTGCCCCGTTGAATGGCCGAATGCTTCTCCGTAGCCTTTAGACTTGATGTAGTCGCGCGCAATGGCATCTGCTTCGATGCCCGTCATGCCCGGACCGATTTTTTCGACACCCAAAACTTGCGCATCCAGGACCACTTGATAAATTTCCTTCAATTTGTCGGAAGGTTCTCCAACCGCCACGGTACGCGTAATGTCCGAAATGTAGCCGTTGTACAGAGCCCCGTAGTCCAGCGTAATAAAATCGCCGCTTTCAATCCTTTTTTCCGTGGCTACGCCGTGCGGCAAAGCCGACCGGAGTCCGGAAGCAACAATCGTATCGAATGAAGAAGAGGTGGCGCCTTGTTTTCTCATGAAAAATTCAAGTTCGTTCGAAATTTCCAGTTCGGTCTGGCCGACTTTGATAAATTTGCAGATATGTTCAAACGCGTCATCTGCAATTTTCGCTGCCGCCTTCAAGATGCTGACTTCTTCGGGAGTTTTGATCATCCGGATTTTCTCAATCAAGCCGCTGACCGGTTGTAATTCCGCTTCGATTTTGGCCTCATAATCCAAAAAGGCTGCATAGGTCACGTAATCTTTTTCAAAAGCCAGGGATTTCACGGCAAGGTTTTTCACCAGTTCTGCTGCTTCTTCCAATAAATTCGTTTTGGCCTGCACGACGTCGAATTCTTTGACTTGTTCTCCAGCTTGTTCCGTGTAGCGGAAATCGGTGATGAAATACGCTTTATGTGGCGTGACAAGAGCGAGTCCAGCCGTACCGGTAAATTCAGTTATGTAACGAAGATTGTACTGGCTTGTAATCAACAAAGCCTCGATTTGCTGCTGTTCCATTTCCTTGCGCAATTTTTGTAATTTCAATGGAGTCATCCTCTCGCTTGTTTTAATAGCAGTGCGTGCAACGCCAGCTTGTAAACGTCCTGGCCGAAGCCGGTAATCTGCCCGGCCGCCACTGGAGCGATATACGAATGCTGGCGGAATTCTTCGCGTTTGTAGACATTTGAGATATGTACTTCAACCACGGGAATATGAACGGCGGCAATGGCATCGCGTATCGCGACGCTGGTATGGGTGTAGGCGCCGGCATTCAAAACAATTCCTTCCGTGCCGTCGTCAGCTGCCAAGTGGATCCAGTCGATCAGTTCACCTTCATGGTTCGACTGCATACACATCAGGTTGATGCCGTTTTCCTCCGCGAATTCCATCAAGTCTGCTTCGAGCTCATCGAGCGTAAAGGTGCCGTATGCTTCTTTCTCGCGTTTCCCGAGGCGATTCAAGTTCGGCCCATTCAAACACAAAACTTTCATTTCCCCACTCCTTCCCTTTGAAGTCTTCATTATTTTACCATACCGCTTAAATTAAGAGAGCAAATATTTCATTAATGGCTGTTGGCGTTCGTTGTTTCGCTTTTTTGTTTTTTTAAAATTACCTTATGTAGCTTTGTACATTTATTAAGGGAATAGCCTTTTTCATAATAAATTTTGAGTCGAACCTGTTGCCGGATGCTGAAATCGAACAAATATAGCACCTTTCAGTTTTTCCCAATCGAGTAGGAGGGAGTGATTAACTCCCGACCTCTCACACCACCGTACGTACCGTTCGGTATACGGCGGTTCAATTAAGATGGATGACGCAAAGTTTCATAACGTGCGACCAGACTTTTGAGTCCTTGGGAACTCCAGTAGGAGTTTCCGAGGGCTCTGTGCAATACGGGACTTTTTGAAATTCGCCAGTAGCTCTTTCGCGAGTTGCCCCATTCATAAGCCTTCCCTTTCGGGATACTCAACCCGATGAGTTTTCTCACTTTCGTACTCGGCTTCTTCCAATCTTTCCATATGCACATGCGGAGCCTTCTTCGAATCCACGATTCGAGGTCTTTGAATACGCTC
>NZ_FNDC01000015.1 GCF_900099655.1 Planococcus glaciei | reverse complement strand
CAGCTGCCCATCACTGGGCAGGTTACCAAGGGTACTTGGCGTTTCAACCAGACCTCCCCGGGTAAGAACGCAATCTTTCCCTCCACCTATCTGCTTCATTTACTGCATGCGACCTTCGGCAGAAAGGGCTTTGCCTTGTTCAGCAGACTCACCCAATCGCACATAGCCTTGTATGAAGTTCGTGTTCCTCAGACCGGAGGTTTGCCGCCCGCTTCCTTCAGATTCCACGTCGCCGTGGACACCCTTGCGCTTGGCTAACGGTTACTTCTGCCTTCACCGTTCGGGACTTGCACCCTATAGATTACGCCCATGCCGGGCACACTAACAAAAAGAAAGCTCGCAGCGATAGCGAGCTTTCTTTTTTATGTTCCTTCTTCTTTTGAGAAAACGCCTTGCCGTTCCATATTGCCCCATACCGACTTCTTCGTGACGGCTCCGACCAATCCTTGGACGCGCCAGAAATTCATGACGATCCGGTACCAGAAGGTTTCCGTCAATGCATAGCAAAACATCACCACGATGCTTTTGCTCTCCGGGTATTTATGATAAGTCCATTCTTCCAGCAGCACTGCGAGGGAAGACAAGAGTGAACCATATAAAATCATGACGAGCAGCATTACGACGACAATCTCGGTATCGACCAACGAAAAGAGGAAGCCGCTGATAATAACGGCGTATCCCAGAATCTCAAAAACGGCACTCAACAACTCGATAAACAAAAAGTACGGCATTGAAAACATTCCGATCCCTTTGTATTTTGGATTGAAGAGCATTTTGCGGTGCATCCAAATGGTTTCAGCCAGTCCACGCTGCCAACGAATCCGCTGTGCACGAAGTGATTGAATCGTGCTCGGCGCTTCTGTCCAGCACACGGGATCCTGAATGTACTCAATCCGCTGGTCAGATTTTTCTTCTTTGATCGAGCGGTGAATCCGTACAATCAGTTCCATATCTTCTCCGACCGTAGCCGGATTGTATCCCCCTACCTTAATCACGCGGCTTTTTTCAAATACTCCAAATGCCCCGGAAATGATTAAGAGGATATTGATTCGGCTAAATCCTAAACGGCCAATCAGGAAAGAACGAAAATATTCGATGATCTGCATAATTTCAAGAGGCCGCTTCGGCAGCTTTACTTGTTTGATTGCACCATCGCTGCCAATTTTGCACCCATTGGCAATCCGCACCGTGCCGCCGGTAGCGGTAACTCTCCCGCCAGAGTCGATAATCGGCTTGATTGTTTTCAAAAGTGCATCTTGCTCCAAAACCGAGTCGCCGTCGATTGCAGCAAAATACGGGTAGTGCGAAAAGTTGATGCCCGCATTCAATGCATCGGCTTTGCCGCCATTTTCCTTTTCAAGTAAAAATAAGTTTGGGTGAAGCTTTGATTGATAAGCCTTCACCAATTTTCCTGTTTTGAAATAACTGCGCGTTGCCAGTTCAATCGGTTCCATTTGAAACGGCTCCAGCAGCTTTTCGCTGGTGGCATCAGTAGAACCATCGTTTACAACGATAATTTCAAACTGTGGGTAATGCAAAGAAAGGAGCGACTGCACTGTACTTGCTACGCCCGCTTCCTCATTATATGCAGGAACAAGTACAGAGACAGGATACGTATCTTTGTTGACCATCATTTCTTCAATCTGTTCCAGGCGATTCAATTTTTTCTCCCGTTTGATCTTGGGGCCAGCCATCAAAAACATTCCCAGGTAGATTAAGTTCGCAGACAACATATAAATTATGATTGTCCAAGAAGCCACTTCCAGAATGGTGCTCCATAATTCGCTCATTGGCTTTTACCACCTTTTCTTGTCAGCATATGATTTGCAATATCCCGGGCATATGCATCCTTGCTCGTTGCTCCAATGCGCTTCAACATGCCTGCTCCATTGTCCAATTCGTAAATATTCTCTGCCGCCGAAAAGCGCACCCACCAAACCGGGTCGGAAAAAAGTTCGACCAGCGATTCTGTAAATCCATTCAACCTGCAGGCACCCGTCAGTTTGGCAGCATACATCCGCTCTTCCCAATTGGCTGATTTGAAAAAGCCCGAAAGTTTGGAGGGGTCCTGCAATTTCTCGTAATTGCATAAACTCTTCATGGCTTTGATCCGCACTTCCAGTCTGTTGTCCAGCATCAAGTTTTCAACAAACGGGAAAAACAGTTCGTTTTTCTGTTCCCCATTTATTGTAATGAAAGCAAACAACAAGTTCTCCGTGGCCTTGTCGTTAACGGCAAGGCGCTGCGATAAATCCACTAAAAGGGAAGGCTTAAGCCTAAATAAGATTTCTTTGATGAACCCTGTTGATAAAGTTTGATTGGCAAGCAGCACATCAATGACTTTAGAATCTTGCAAGACCGCTGCGGAACGCAGGCACTGCCGGTACTCTTCATCCTGTTTGCGCAATTTCTTGAAATGCCGGAAAACATCGTCTTGAAGAGACGCCATCCGGAAATCTTCGATAAAGTACAACGTGTTGATCCGGTCAGCCCATTTCCCCTTTTTTAATACGTTCCTATAATAAGCGCTTAAATTCTGGTCAGCCATTTCCATCACTTTTTTCTTTTCATGTTCAGCGTCAGCTTCAGACATCAATTGATCAAGCGTTCTTTCTATTGCAGCTGCCTGCAGTTTGGCATTTGCAGAAAGCTTGGGCTGCTCTGAACGGTTTGCTTTTATGTATTCCCTGTACGCCGGCATCAGCCGGTCCACTTCTGCACCCAGTATCTTTTCTTTCGCGAGTGTACGCGTTTTCCATATGATTAACCCCAACAATAAAATCAGTTGAAATGCCAGGAGTATTCCAACCACCCAAAGAAAAACATTTACCATCCATTTTAACTCCTTTTAACTGCATCTTTTTCCGCAGGAACTTGTTCCTTAATCGAGAAAATAAATTATAAAAAAAATTGTAAATAAAAAACAAATATTTATCTAACTTTACTATAATTGAAAGAAAATGACTACAGCATTACCAAAAAAGAAGCACTTCCCTATAGAAGCACTTCCGTCCTTTCATCATTGGTTCAATTTGTTCATCCATATTCTGTATCCTTCGCCTTTTAAGTGGATGCCGTCAATGGTAATGTCTTTTTTCAACTGGCCATCCGGGTCTTCAAAAGCTGAGTGCAAATCAATATATTCGGCTCCATGTTTCTGTGCCAACTGTTGAAGAATAGCATTGAATTCATGGACCGTTTTATTCGACAAGTCATTGTTGAAATCGCGGTTGTTGATCGGCAAGATGGATTGAAGGATCACTTTCGTCGCGTCCTTATCAAAAGATTGAATGATGCTGTCCACATTCTTCCGGTACGTTTTAGCATCGGTTCCTGCTCCAATATCATTGATGCCAACCATGATATATACTTCTTTAGGCTTTCGTTCGGCCACTTCTTTAATACGGTTCTGGACACCATCTGAAGTATCCTCAGAAATCCCCCGGTTTAAAACGGTCTGGCCTGGAAAGTATTCCTGAAACTCGCCATGGTCGGTGATGCTGTCGCCGACAAATATTTTATCAGTTTCGGCCACCTCTATTGATTCAAAGATGTTTTTGTTTTGCAGATAGTAATCCGGATATTTTTGAGGCGAAGTTGCATTGGCGACTTGCTCTTTTATAAATGTGATTCCACCTTGCTTATGTATCACGTAACCGCCAATTCCTATAAACAGGATGTTTAAAATCAGCGACCCTGCCAAAAATGCTTTTGCCTTTTTCACGTTTTGCCACTTCCCATTCTTCAAATTCCGCTTTCCATCCGTAGAGAAGCGCTACTAAAATAATATTTCCTTTCTACTAATGCTTTAAACTTTTCAGAAGCGATTAATTTCTTCTAAACACAACAGCGACTGGAAATTTCAAGCAATAAGGTTATCCTTAAAACTTTATGTGATTAAAAAGATTCTATTTAATGCACAAATATTCCATTTAATAAGCAGTATTATCTAAAAATACATAGCCAAAGTAAATTCTACTTGGTATAATCAATTAAACTTTGCAACGGGAAGGTGGTGAAAACACATGAAAGAATTCATTAACGTGTTTAAAAAGACTTTTGACTTCTCCGGACGCTCCAGAAGAAAGGAATTCTGGCTGTTTGTCCTGTTCACTACACTCATCAGCATCGCCCTCTCTTTTGTAGACGCGATTGCCGGGCTTGAATTGGCCGAAGATTTTGGAGTACTTGGCGGACTATTTTCTCTTATAATCATTATTCCTTCAATATCTGTTACCGTACGCCGGCTTCACGATATCGGCAGAAGCGGCTGGTGGTTATTGCTGACTTTTGTTCCCATCATCGGCTGGATCACTTTGTTCATTTTCAATTTGCTGGACAGCCAATCAGGCACCAACGCTTATGGACCAAACCCGAAAGAATCTTACTCAAATTTTGCGACAGCAAAATAAGTACAAAAAGCCGTTCTTCCGCAAACAGGAAGAACGGCTTTTTTTGCAACCAAACAAGTTTTCAAAAAACATATCTATTATTTTATGCGGTTCGCATAAGTGAGGCGGCTAGTCAGCCCATACAGCTTCCCATTCATGGATGTCGTATTTCCTGGCCCCGTTTTGAATGTATGGATCTTGTTTAACGTATGCCTCGCATTCTTCAAACGACAGCGCGTTATAGATGACGAGGCCTCAGGATCCATCGGCAAATTTGCCGTTTGCCCGAACATGGCCGGCGTTTCTCATCTTTTCTAAAAAAGCCAAATGCTGCGGCCGGAACCGCTCACTTTTCTGCCGGTCTGCCATTGGCAGAAACACTGCAAAATATTTCATTTCCCCACCCCTTGATTCATTATATTCTGCTGCTTCCATCATAGCGCAAGTGAAATGCCGCAATCAATTCTTTGCAGAAATGGTTGCGGCATTTATAAACCTGTTTGTCAGGTGTGCTGGGCGCTTCATCGATTCACTGTGCTGAAATATCCTTGCTATATGGATCTGTCTTCTTCAGTTCACTTCGAACGCAGCCGCTTTTTGTATCAGCAGTTGCTGGTAGAAACTATCCATTTCTCCCCAGATCTTCTCATTGCCGAAATGCTCTTCTCCCCATTTCTTGCCGTTGGCTCCCAACTGCTTCCGGAGTTCAGGATTTGCCACAAGGTAAGCGATTTTTTCCGTAATGTCTTTAATATCCGTTGGGTTTACCAATAATCCTGTTTCTCCAGGAATGACGGTATCTTTTGCACCTGTTACATCGGCTGCCAGCACCGGCACTCCTGCCAGTGATGCTTCCAAGGAAACATTGCCAAAGCCTTCACGCTTCGTCAAGAATACAAAAACGTCCATCAAGAAATAAAAAGGTATTGGATTTTGTTGGTAATTGATATAAATAATATGCGGGTTGTTATTGATTTCTTCGTAGGTTTGAGAGCTCACTGGATCTCCGGTTTCAAATTCACCGACAACGAGCAACCGCATTTCGGAATTTTTTTCATGCAATTGAAGGAATGATTCAAGCAATTCTTCAATTCCCTTGTCTTTCGTCAATCTGCCTACATAGCCCAGAACAGTATGCTTGTTCGTCAAACCATATGAATTGCGCAGCTCTTCAATTTCCTTCTTCAGCTGTTCTGTCTGCTTAAAGGATTCCAAATTAAAACCATTGTAGCTTCCTTTGCCAAAAATCCGGATTTTCTCTTCCGGCGCAATCCCCAGTTCAACCAACTGTTCCTTTAAGCTGGAGGATACGGATAATACATCGGTAGCTGCAGCGGCGGCAATTTTTTCAGCAGTCAGCAAAATTTGCCGCTTCAGGCCGCTTGTTGTTTCCATCCGCAGCCCCAGTACGTTATAGATCCGGATGGGCACTCGGCATATGAAAGCAGCCAGTGTGACAATCAGGCCCGCCTTTGGTGTTCCCGTGTTGATAATATCCGGCCGTTCTTTTCGGATCAAGCGGATGCAAGCCACAAGAGACTTAAAGTCCTGTATGAGGGAAATTTCCCTTTCCATATTCACTGTCAGCACCTTTACGTCTTCATACGCTTCATACTCTTTAATGTAATCCCCTTCTGACGAAAGAGCCCCTACTTCGTACCCTTGCCTTTTCAGGTATGCCAGCTGCCCCCTCATCAGTTTTAAGCTTTGTGGAACAGTTACTGCGTGCATCACTTTGACGGCCATGGTTCCCCCTCCTTTTTTTCAATCGTACATTCAGGTCAAACTACTGTTTTCTGCTCCATTTGCTGGATCAGGATTTCGGCATAATGAGTGGGATTGACGTCTTTGACTGAAAACACTTTTTGGCTGTTGTGAACCAGCACTTTCAGTATTTCTTTTTCAGCAGAAGCGGCATCGTCTATATTGAGATCCGGATTGAAAAACTCATAAGCCGTCAACAATGGAGATTTTAAATAATGGAAGGCATTGCGGTTAAAGTTGATCAACTTTCGGAATGCTTCGAGCTCGGATTGAACAATGACTTCACTGCTTCCTTTTTCAAGTATCGCGACATGCGTCACTTCTTCGGCATCCAGGATTTCGTTGCTGTCTACATAGCGGGTAACAGGCGTAGCTTTTGAGAACGAGACATATTCCAAAGGCGGAAATACCTTCGTCGCTCTATTTTTCAGCTTGGAGCCTCTGCTTTGCTCCATGTTCGAATAAAAACGGAAGGAACTGGTCCAAGGAACAGCATAGATTTTCCGGCCATCGGTAATCGCCAAATCTTCAGCGATAAATTGCGCGTGATGGTCCATGCACGCCATCATGCTGCTTAGGGTCTTGCCTGTACCAGGCGGGGCAAACACAGCCACCGTGGACTGGTTTTTCTTAAAAGCGGAACAATGGATAGGTGCAAACCCTTTTTTCAGCAAAAGGACACAAGCGAGATCCGTTAAAATATAGCCGATGGAATGCAGGTTCATAATGCGATGCGTAATCAACTTATAATAATTTCGGTTTACCGTAATTTTCGGCTCATCGGATAATAAGTTTTCTGCCTTGATGCGCATCTTTTCTTTCATCGCCAGATTTCGTGTATAGTAGATTTTGTTTTCTCCCGGCGCTCCGCTGAAATAATGGTATTTCCCCAGTGCTTCCAGCTGGTCGTCTTCATTGAATTCTTCTACAGCCAAATTGATTTTCACTTCACATTGCTCATATTCCTGTTGGGTGGCCTCCGGCATATTGTGGCCGAAAGACCACTTGAACTCTTTCATATTGGTTTTGATGGCTAAAATACCTTTAGCCGCAATATAGTAGTAAGTCATAAAATCCCCCCCTGTGCAATTCGTTTATATCCGAGCTTAGTGGGCCTGTTCGACCGCTTTCATATTGCCGACAAGGCATTGCTGGTAGTAACGGTCCAGTTCTTTCCACAGCGTCTCGTTGCTGAAATTTTCAATGGCCCATTTTTCTGCCCGTTCCCCCATTTTCCGGCGCAGTTCAGGAGCCAGTACCAGCAGCTCGAGCTTCTCTGAAATATCCTGTGGATTTTCAGGATCTACCAGAAAACCGGTTTCCCCGTTTATCACTGTATCTTTGGCGCCGGTTACATTTGCTGCCACTACAGGTGTTTTTGAGAGAGCAGCTTCAATCGCCACATTGCCAAACCCTTCCCGTTTCGTTAAAAAAACAAAGACATCCATGATATGAAAGAATGGGATTGGGTCTGCTTGATACCCTGCATGAATGATGTTTGGGTTCTCACGGATTTCCTGCTTCACCGCATCATCTACCGGATCCGCATCTTCGTACCCGCCGATAATCAGCAGCCGAAGATTCGGCTGGGTTTTGTGGAGCTTCAGGAATGAATCGACGAGTTCCGCTATTCCTTTGTCTTTTGTCATACGCCCGACAAAGCCGAGCACCGTGTGTTCATTCGTCAGCCCATACGCTTCCCGCTTCAATTGGATTTCGGTTTCCAGATTGTCGCTCATTTGGAAATTCGAAAGCTCAAAACCTTCTCCACTTCCCTTGCCCAGAACGGAAATTTTTTCTTTTGGCGCAATCTCCAAGTCGGATACTTGGGCTTTTAAACTTTCTGAAACTGCCAGGCAATGCGTGGCTGAAGCCGCTGCCACTTTTTCGGCCGCAATCAGGATTTTCCGCTTCAAGCCGCTGGTAGTTTCCAGGCGCAGCCCGCGCATCGTATAAATCCGGATGGGCACACCGCATAAATAAGCGGCAAGCGTGACGATCAACCCGGCTTTCGGTGTACTGGCGTTCACTATGTCCGGACGTTCCCGGCGGATGACACTGATGCACTTCAGCAGCGATTTAAAGTCTTTGAACAAGGAAATTTCCCGCTCCATGTCCACCAGCAACAAAGGCACATCTTCCATCTTTTTAAACCGCTCAATATATTTGCCGTCCGAACTTAAGGTTTTTACTTCATAGCCGCTATTTTGCAAATGGCTAATCTGGCCAGCCATAAAAAACAAGCTTTCTGAAACCGTCACTGCCTGAATCACTTTAGCTCCCATTTGCTCTCTCTCCTTTGAATGCCTCACCGTATCAAGTTGATTGTGCGCTTCTTAAAAGCCTCTCATTCATCACTTTTATTCGTTGCTGTAAACGCCCTCGGATTTGATCACTTTGAAGAAGGTCTGGATAAGGATATACAGGTCATAGCGTATGTTTTTGCGCCCGATGTAATCAATGTCCAAATCGATTTTCTCATCCCAGGTAAGGGCATTTCTGCCGCTGATTTGAGCCAGCCCAGTAACGCCGGGCCGTACAAGAAGCCGCTGTTTTTGATACTCATTGTAATTATCCGTCTGCGAGGGCATTGTAGGCCTTGGTCCGACAAGTGCCATGTCGCCTTTGACGATATTAATCAATTGAGGCAATTCATCTAAACTTGTGCTTCTTAAAATATGGCCCACTCTGGTGATTCGCGGATCGTCTTCAAGTACGTCGATATCCAGCCGTTCTTTGGCCGGGTCGCTGAACATGGTGCGGAATTTATAGATTTTGAAATGATTTCCATACCGGCCGCCCCGTTTCTGAATGAAAAAGACCGGCCCTTTTGAATCCAGTTTAATGAGCGCCCCGATTACCGCAAAAAGCGGCGACAGCAAGATCAGCAGCATCAATGCAAAAAGCCATGCACAAATGCGTGCGACACACCTGGACCACTTTGCCTGTTTCCTCATTACCGCTGTGTTTTCAGTTGCCATTCCTTTTCCTCCTTATAATCGCCAAAGCTCGATTTGTTCCGGTTTTTCGTCTTGATTTAATACGCTTTTAATATCAAAAACCAATCCTTCTTTATTAAGGAGAAGCTTTTCGAACAATTTCCAGCCTGCTTCTTTGTATGCTTGATGGGGCACGGCCAGAATGACTGCCGAGGCGGGAAGCAATTCGAATTCCGAAGTAAGAACCAAGCCGTATCGCCGCTCCATCTCGTTTGGATCGGTGCAGCAATCCGCCAGTTGAACGTCAATTCCGTATTCCTGGAGTTCTGCGATAAGGTCAAGCACTTTGGAATTCTGGAGTTCCGGCACATCCTCCTTATCGGTAATGCCAAGCACCGTGACGCGCGCTCCCTTAGCTGTGATATTGTTTTTTGCCAGCTTTTTGACGACGGTTCTGGCGATGAACCTGCTGATGCCATCGTTGATGCGCCTTCCCGCCAGAATCATTTCCGGATGAAAGCCGGTTTCCTGGGCGACGTGGCTCAAATAATAGGAGTCAAATCCGATCCGCCTGCCGCCGACAAGACCCGGTGTGAACTTCAAGAAACTCTTCTTGGTTCCGGCCGTTTCCAGAACATCATTGGTGTCAATGCCAAGGCGGTTGAAAATAAGTGCAATTTCGTTTATAAAAGCGATATTGATATCTTGCTGCGTGTTCTCGATCACTTTGGCGGCTTCCGCAATGCGGATCGATTTAGCTTTGTAAACCCCCGCTTCAAAGACGCTTTCATAGACCGATGCCACAAAGTCCAGGACGGACTCGTTTTGTCCCGAAACCACTTTTTTGGTTTTGGCGTATGCCTGTTTTTTCTCTTTCGACTGGACGCGTTCCGGCGAGTAGCCGACAAAAAATTCGCTTCCTGCTTCAAGCCCTGAGTATTCTTCCAGAACCGGAATGCATTGTTCTTCCGTTGCTCCCGGATAGACCGTGGACTCGAAAACCACGACCGCCGCTTTTTTCATATGCCGCCCGATTGTTTCACAGGCAGCAAGCAGCTTCCTTAAATCCGGCTGGTTCCTGCTGTCAATCGGCGTTGGAACAGCTACGATGATAAATCCCGCTTCTTTAAGCCTTGCTGGATCCGCTGTAAATTCAATCTTGCAGGCATCCGCTTCCCACCCTTCTACTTCACGGGTGCTGTCAATGCCAGAAGAAAGCTCTTTTATGCGCTTGTCATCGATGTCAAAGCCGATCACGCTATACTTTTTGGAAAAAGTAGCCGCGATCGACAAGCCGACATAGCCTTGGCCGACCACCGCTATTTTCAATTTGTCGACCCTCATGCAATCCGCTCTCCTTTTTTCTGCTTCCATCGAACTTCAGCCAATGTGAACAATTGCTTTGTATTAGACATGGTGAATGTGATCAACAACAGCGGAATAATTTTATTGCGATGGCGCATCGCCGTCCCTGCAGCCTGGGTTCCATACGAATAAACGAACACGGTAACAATCAGGAACAGCAGAATGAAAATTTTATTCCGTATCGGCATATCGCTCTTTACCAGGCCAAAAATAGTGGCCCCTACCAGGAATAAGTAAACCGATGAGTCGAAAAAGAAACTGACGATATCTCCCATGCCCCGCCAATCAAGCGGCAATGGGGAAAACATAAAGTAGAACATTTTAAGCGGCGCGACGAGAAGCGCTGATATACCGGTCAACCCACTTAGGCTGGACAAATAAACCGATCCGCCGTCGCTTGAAATCTCGATTTCAGTGATTGCAGTCCCTTCCGGAGTAAAGAACTTGCCAAGAAAAAGTTCTGCATTCTGGAACATGACCACTCCAAGCACTGCAAAGAACAGAAGGTATAAAAGAGCCTGATTGGATTTGTTCGCAGTTTTCGAACCCAGGAACAGAAAAGCTAGAATATAAGCTGCTACAAATCCGATCATGCCGGAGTGGAAGAGCATGGATGCTAATGCTAAGACAGTCGCCAGCAGAAAATGGAAGAACCCGCCGTCCGTAAACCACCGGATAAAGTAATAAAGGGAGACAGTGATGAGAAAAACAATGATGGATTCCCGCAGCAGGATGCTCGACATGAAAATGCTGTTCGGCATTGCCGTAAAGATGAGCAGCGAGATGAAAATCAGTTTCTTGTCGCTTTTCAGATGGATCATCGCTTTCAGCAAGTAAACGGCTGCGAATACCCAAAAAGCCACATTGAGGAATTGAACGAACGGCCGCTGGTCGCCGATCATATAATAGATGGCTGACAAAAACGGAACGTAGTTGGTGGCGCCGTCTTCCAGCGGATACATGCCCTGGGCGATAAGCAATGAAACTTCATGGAAATATTCCGTATCCGTCCCGCTTGAGAAAATCGTGATGGACGGAACATATAAATCGATGAAAAGAACGATGACCCGGACAAAGAATCCGATAAAAACGACAGTCAGCCACTCTTTTTCCAGGACTCTGAATAAATACAGCGTAATGACGACAATTCCGCCGAGGAGCATCAGCATGCCGTAAGCGTCGCCCAGCGGGATAAAATCTTTGATCATATAAGTGACCAGAATTTCCATAATGAAGAAAGCCAATACGAAGAGCATAGATGGAACACCTCCTGTAAAACTGTGGATCTAGTTTGCCGCTCTTTATCTTTTTGCCAGTGCAAGAATTCTTGATTTGTAATAGCCGATATCACTCAACTGAAGAAGCCATAGCATGATGGCGTAAACCAGGATGCCTGTTCCGATGCCCCCGGCCAGCGCCAGAATTTCTCCACTCGTTTCAACCAGCAGCGAATAAACGCTTTTAGCTGCAAAGCCCATCACGATAGAGGCGATAACCGCTTTCAGAATATCCAGCGTGATGCGTTTTGTATTCATCGAGCCAACTTTTTTTACAAGCGACAAATACAATAGTCCGGTGCAAAACAGCGTCGCGATGCTGGTTGCAAGAGCGAGGCCATTGATGCCCATAAACCGGGAAAGGACTATGTTTAGCACCACATTCATAAACATGGCAGCAAAAGCGCTGATCATGGGTGTTTTGGAGTCTTCAATCGAATAGAAAACTTTGACGAGCACTTCGCGCAGGCCAAAACCAAGCATGCCCACTGCGTAAAAGAAAAGCGCTCCTGAAGTCAATGCCACTTCGCTTGCCTCGAATGCTCCTCTGCCAAACAGCAATTCCGTAATTTGTGTGGAAAAGATCATAATGCCGACAGCGGCCGGGATGACGATCAAGGCGACCGTGGTAATGATTTTCCCGACAATATGCTTCAGTTCGGCCATATTCTTTTTGACTGCAAGCTTGGAGATTTTCGGAAACATGACCGTCACGACGGCTGTCACAAAAATAGCCTGGATGAAGAAAATAATGCGGTGTGAATAAGTCAAAGCCGAAATGCCGCCTTCTACAATCTGCGAAGCCAGTGTCCGGTCGACCAGTACATTGATCTGGTCTGCCGAAACCCCGATAATGACCGGTATCGCTAAATACATCATCTTCTTCAAGTTCTTTTCCTTCGGCGCTAGCTTAAAGCTATGGCGGTAGCCTGTTTTTCGGATCCATGGAACCAGAAACAGAAATTGGATAACGACGGCGACGAGCGTCCCGACTGAAAGAACGTAAATATTGGTGAATGAACTGAGATAGATGACAAAAAGCATCATCAAATTTAATGGCAAACCGGCAAGGACAGTCGGCAGAAAGCGTTTATGGACTTCCAGATAGCCGTTAAACACATAAATTAGAGCGGTGAAATAAATGCTGAGCGCCGCTATGCGTGTAAAGTCGATGGCGATTTTTAATGTTTCTCCTTCAAATCCTGAAGCGAACACTTTGACGATCACTTGCGGGAACAGCAAGATTAGAACCACAATTCCAGTAGATACAAGCAGGACCATGTTGATAACATTTGAGGTGAACTTTCTTGCCTCCCCTATCCCCTGGGTTTCCTGTATCTTTGTGAAAATCGGGATAAAACTGGCGGCAATCCCCATACCGACAAAAGAAAAAAATGCAGTCGGGATATCTGTAGATATCAGATAGGCATCCGTTAATCCATCAGCGCCGTAAAAATAGGAAAGGGAAATGTCTCTTGAAAAACCAAGTACTTTTGTAACTACAATGACTGTCATAATGGCGATAACGGTTTTTTCCATGTATCTCTACCTCATTTGCGCTTATTCTTGTAACCTTGACCCTTGGTGGCTTGCACCGATTTCCTTTCAAACGCCATGCCTCTTCTGCTGTTTTTCACCTTTACTTCCGGCGGATCAAAGGCGAATGATTGTCAGGCCATAAGCTGTATTCGCCTTCCACCTCCATTACACTTATTGATTGAAACTTATACTAAAGCGTCTAGGTTAAAAGTAGGTTAAATTGTTTAAATAGTATAAATAATCGAAAAGAAAATGATTGGAAAGAAGTTGCTTGAAAAGAGCAAATAAAAAAAGCAGGAGATCCGCTTGCTGGATCTCCTGCTTTCGGGCTGTTGAGAAACATTCTATTCTCTAAGCCATTTCGCTCCAAGTGGATGCTTTCCGCGGGCACGGCTTCAGCCGCTTCCTTCGCTGCGCTCCGTCCAGGGTCTTCAGCTCGTGCTGTTCCCGCAGGAGTCTCCACTTTACGCTACATTCGGTTCTTGCTTCTTACAAAACCTCTTTTTATCAGAAAGAGTGGAGGAGTAGGTATGTTATATATTCATTGCTCTCCCTCGATATGGAGCAAACCAGCGGAGAAAACCCTACTGCTCCTGCAGTGCTGCGCAATTCGTCGCAAAGACTTAGCCTCGCAGGCTTCGGCTAATGTCTTGCCTGCGGGGCAGCGTAAGCGACGAGACAGCCGAGACCCCGCAAGGCGCACAGCGGCTGAGGAGGCTTGGCGGATCGCCCGCGGCAAGCGCAGCTGGTTTGCGGAATATCGGTGATATTTCAAAAGAAGTTTTTTTCTGTTTCTTTCTCAACAAGCAGAAAGCAGAAGATCCACTTGCTGGATCTCCTGCTTTCATTTTTCCGTACTATCTTCAATTCACTGTTTTTAAGGAATCGTTTCTTAAAACAGAACGGTAGGCTGGAAAGTACTCGGTTTCCTGTTCAATGCCCACCAACTTACAAAGTTCATCATACACATGGCTATTCCAAACTTTTTGGCCAACATAAAACTTGAAAGTGGTGTTTTTGCCGAACTGCTTTTTGAACATATACAATTTGTCGTCCAAGCTGTTTGTCCTGCCGCCTCCATCGTGGATCAGTTCATAGCCATGTTCTTTGCCCCATAGCGCCAGTGCATATTGAAGGATGTAAGCCGGCGACAAATGATGGAACTCTTCGAGAGTTCCGGATAAATGCGTATGGATGTTGTCGCCATACACATAATTCAGGCCAATGCCGATCACTTGGCAGTCATATAGCACTTCTACCATCAAGATGGTTTCTCCAAAGAATTGGAGCAGCTTATCGAAATAGGCATCATCAAAATAATAATACGAATCGGCATTGTTGCGCTCCATCGTGCGGTGATAAATTGCTTTGAACTCCGTGACATCCGGAGGATTGACGGTATATCGATATTGCACACCCGCTTCTAAAGCTTTTCGGATGTTTTTCCTGGTGGATTTTGAAAATTCTTTTTGCACCGGATCTTCGTATTCCTTAAGCTGCGTACCCACTGTATTGCGGATATAGGAAATCTCATAGCAATCCATAAAGTCTTCCGCGTTGGAAAGCACAGGATGAAAACGGATAAATTCACTGATTATGTCGTTCTGTGCGCAATACTCGCTGAAAGCATGCAGAAATTTATCAGCCAATTCTTTTTGCGAACCCGGTACACATGAAACGATCAAAGGGCCGCCGTAGCCGTATGGCGTAACGATATCGTAATAAGTCTTCCCTCCAACCACTACAGGAATCTCCCGTTTAATAAACATATGCTTAATCAAGCCAAGCTGATGATTAAACTCAAATACTTCGCAGCTGCCATTCTCCATCTCTTCATATAGCCGGCCATAATTCTCATGAAAATACAAATCAGCCAATTCTCAAACCCCTTTCATGTTTTATCGATTTTGTTTTGTTTCCATTGAATGTTCGACAACTTCAAAAACCGATAGGAGCAATCCACAACACCTCTTATCTGAATAATCTAAAATATTATATCCATTATAGCTTGTTAGCATCAAAAGTTCTACGAAATTTTCAAATACTCCTCTTAAATAACTATTTTCCGCTAAAAAAATCCCGAAAAACCGCTTTGCTGGTTCTCCGGGGTTGTCGTTTTCAACTTAGATGGACTTATGAGTTTATTCGGCTCTTCTCAGAAATGTTATTTTAGAATCGATTAAACTACGCTGCTTTTAAACTATGTTATATTCTTTTAACAATTTTGTCCGGTAAGCCGGGAAAAACTCAGCGCTTTCCTCCACTCCCGCGATCTTGCACAACACCTGATAAATTTCTTCATTCCAAATTTTTCGTCCAATATGGAATTTGAAATCCGTATTTTTGCCAAACTGCTTTTTGAACAAATACAGACTGTCGTCCAGGCTATTGCTTCTTCCTCCGCCTTCATGAATCAGCCGGATGCCATTTTCTTTTCCCCAAATGGCTAATGCATATTGCAGGATATAAGCCGGGGACAAATGGTGGAAGTTTTCTAATGTTCCGGACAAGTGGGTATGGATCAAGTCGCCGTAAATGAAATTTAAGCCCATTCCGATTACACGTCCTTCATAAATCACTTCCACTAAGAGAATATGCTCATGGAAATACTGAACCAGCTTGTTAAAGTAGCCGTCATCAAAGTAGTAATACGAGTCAGCTTGATTGCGCTTCATCGTTGAATAATAAATTTCTTTGAAATCTTTAACGTTGTCCGGATTGACAGTCACCCGGAACTCAACGCCAGCTCTCAATGCCTGTCGGATATTTTTCCTTGCACTCTTCGAAAATTCCGAAGCCACCGGATCGTCGTACCCTTCGAGATTGGTCCCTACCGTATTGCGGATATGGACCACATCGTAGCATTCTTTGAAATGTTCGGCATTTGCCATGACGGGATGAAAACGGATAAACTCGCTGACTACATTGTTGACCGTGCAATATTGTTGAAAACTGGCCTTAAATAGCGCGGCAAGTTCATTTTCAGAACCTGGGCGGCAATTTGATATTAGCGGGCCTCCATAGCCATAAGGGCTTACCAAGTCGTAATATATTTCTCCATCTATTTGTTTCGGAATAGGGCGTTTTATAAATAAATGCCTCACTGTTCCTAAATCATGGCGAAATTCAAATACTTCGTGTATGCCATTTTCAATTTCTTCATATAGCCGTCCGTAGTTTTCCTCAAAGTAAATGTCTCCCATTTTCCTGACCCTCTTCCATAAGCACATGATTTTAACTTCTACGATGAGAATTTCCAATTCCACACTTGGCAAATGCCTGAACCGAATATCGCCGCTGAGGTCAACGCAGGCATTTTTTATCAGCTTATTTCTATGGAATTGCAGCAATCAATCGCTTAAGCAGCGACCAAATCCCCAGATAAAGCAACTATTGAATTTTAAATTATCACAATAATGCGATTTATTTAGTATTATATACCCTCTATTAGAAAAGCGCTAGATAAATATTCCCTTTCTGAAATCAATCATTCTTTTTGTAAAATTTATTAAGAAATTAGCCTTTTCAAGAAAAAACACTGAGAAAAAACTTCAAATTCTAAGCAAGTAAACGTTTTTACTCTAAATTTTATAGGTATAATAACCCATTCTAAAAATACTAACATTTGGTTATACTATTGAATATATTACAATTTTTACCTAGGAGGAAGAAGATGAAACGTTTTTCGTTACTTTTATTGGCAGCAGTGCTCGCATTTTCAGTTTTCCCCAGCTTTGCATTTGCAATTGAGTCTGACTCAAAAGAATTGGATGCATTTCTAAAAGAAATCAACTGGGAAAAGCAAGATTATTTGGATTACCTGGAAAGCAAAAATTATTCGTGGGAAGATTTCGATGCAGTAGATGAATTGGGAACTCCCCTGACAGAAGCTGCTATTCCTCCCGTGCTTAAAGAATATAACCTGACTCGCGCCGAGTTGAATGCTTTGCTGGAAGAGAATGGGGATATTGAAAAAGGGCAGGACGTATTGGATTCGGAGTGGCTCTTGTTTGCGGAAGAACTTCACGAGTATGTCGGTTTTTATTTATCCGAGAATACAGAAACTCCATTGACAGATGAAACGCTGCAACAAGTGATCGATGCTTACGAGTTTGAATCGAAAGAAGATTTAGAGTCATTCCTGAATGAGTATGATGATTCCATCAACAACTACAAAACAGTTGAAGCTTTGGAAGAAGCCATTGACAACTACATCTTTAGCACGGATTTCGGCTTTGAACTTGCTGGCCTGTTCGAGGAACTTGGCTTGACAGCAGAGGAATTGGAACGTCTTGAAGCACACTTAAAGACGCTTCCTTTTCAAACTACCGAGTTCCAGGACCGAGCAATGGCAATTTCAGACCGCATGATGCTGGTTGGAGATTTTGATTCCGCTGAAGATTTATCAGCTGAAGAGATTGCAGAAATCCTGGATATTTTCACTGATTTGCTTGATTTATTCGAGTTAAAAACACAATACTTCCTTGTGAAAGACTCGGATAAAAAAGAAATCAATTTGAGCACGCTATTAACTCTTGAAACAGTCAACGGATATGATTTGCTGATTGAAATCTACAATACACAAGGCACTTTCCTTGCCGATATCCTTTTGACTGCTGACATGTTCGGATCCGATATCATCAAAGAAACCGGTGAAGACATTAAGGAAGTGGAAGAAACTGTAGTAGTCGCTCCTGCACCAATCACTAAGACACCGACCAGTACTAAAGCTGCACCGGTTAAACAGACGGTAAAAGGCGGCAAGCTGCCGGATACTGCTTCTCCATATGTGACGAACACATTGGCAGGCTTGGCACTTGTACTGCTTGGAGTGGTGTTGTACCGCCGCTTTAAAGCACAGGGAATTTAATCAATGAATAGAGAACAAGTAAAAAATAGAAGAACCAAACCCGTAAAACGGTTGGTTCTTCTTTCCCTGTCTGTTGCTCTTATTGTCTTTGGCGTATGGTTCAGCACGACAAATGCATCCACTTTTCTAAAAGGTTACCTGTTGTTCAAAACCGGCCAAGCCGGAAACGACAGCCATATTACAGAACCTGCAGCTGCCCCTGAACCGAAAGAAGAAGCTCCAGAGAAAGCGTCTTTGCCGGAAGTGCTTTATCCGGTTGCCCCTGAAAAAGGGGAAAATATCGGTGATTTGTATATTCCGAAGCTAGATGCCACACTACCCATTTTCCATGGCACCGATGAAGAAGAATTGGAAAAAGGCGTTGGCCATTTTGCGGATAGCGTACTTCCTGGCGAATCCGACAACTCGGTGTTATCCGGCCACCGGGATACTGTTTTCCGCAGGCTCGGAGAAGTCGGCAAAGGCGATTTGCTCGTCGTAGAAACCTCTGCCGGAAAGTTTACTTATAAAGTAAGGCAAGTCCGCATTGTCGACCGGGAAGACCGGACAGTGATCGTACCGAAGCCAAAAGCGACATTGACTGTTTCCACCTGTTATCCATTTGACTTTGTCGGCTACGCACCTGACCGTTATATCCTAGTGGCAGATCTAATAGAAAGCGAATAAGAAAACGGTTCCTCCCGGGGAACCGTTTTTTTGTTTCCGGCATTAGGAATGTAAGCCCAAGCCTCAATCCCACAGAATTACCTACTTGATGCTTTAACAATTGCACTAGTCCAAATTGATACAATATCCTTATTGATGATATTTATCCCCTAAAATTAAAATTTTTTAAGCAACTTTATCCCTATTTAGAACATTGCTTAATTAAAATTTGTATGTTAAAATTCAAATAATTCTAACATTTAAGATAATTCATCTTTGGATAAAAGGATTTCAGCAATATTCTTGAGGAGGATGGTGGCATGAAAAAAATTCTGATGCTGTTTGGAATTGTACTTATCTGTTCTGCCGGATACTTAATTTATTTGTTTGGCTTCAAGGATTATAATGTCGCAGACGCTGAAGTCGATTCTCTTACAAAAGAAGAATATGTGATTGAGCTGGCGGATGGCTCTAAAATTATTCTTGATGCACATGGCAATCTGATCCGCCACTTGCAAGGAAATGACGAAGCGGTTCAAACAGAGAAATTTAGAGAAGGAATGCCTTATTCGGAAACGACGGATCCGGAGGTAGCTTCCGTTTCAAGTAAAAACGGGCAGCAAACTAAAGAACAACAAAAAAGCAGCAAAGAAAACGCTGAGGCAAAAAAAGCTAAAAACGATAAAAAAAGCAAAGGCGCCAAGCTTACAGAAAAAGAGGTCCGGCAGAATTACGAACCAGCCATTGCTGATATCGAACGCCAAGCCAATGCCAGTTTGAATAACTTAATCGCAATTGCGAAAAACGAGTATTTTGAAATGGAAGCAAACGATCAAAAAATCAGCTATCCGTACTTTTATAATAAGTACAGCTCCGCTGCTTCCAAATTGGAAAAACGGACGGATGAAGTTTTCTATGGCTTAATGGCTATGATGAAAAAAGACTTAAAAGCAAATGGTTTGCCGGATTCCCTTCCAGAGTCCCTTTCAAAAGAATACGAAAACCGAAAAGACAAGCTGCGCCGGGATATTCTCAAAGAAACCGCCGGGCTGTAAGCAAGAGAAAACGCTAGTGAATTTAAATCTCATACGTTCTTTTTATAGACCGCCTGCAATAAGTGCCACTATTGCACCGGCGGTTTATTTATATAGTTTTTTAATAACCCTCAAGTTGACTGAATATTTCGCTTTGTAAGGGCATTCAATTAACTATATTTTTCAAATTTTTAAGATAGTATCGCTAAAATGCAATATATTAGTTAGAATAAGAATGACTAACTGGGAGATGGTATTAAATGCTGGTCACAAAAGCCAGGACTGTCTATCAATTGTCTTTTATGCCGCGGGCTTTTCCTGTTAACTGTTATTTAGTTGAAGAAGACGATACATTGACTCTTATTGATGCCGCCCTGCCATTCAGCACGAAAGCAATTCTCCACACTGTCCGCACAATCGGAAAACCGATAACGGAGATTGTGCTGACCCATGCGCACATGGATCATGTCGGCGCTCTTGATGCTGTCAAAGAAGCTTACCCGAAAGCAGTGGTCAGCATTTCCGCCAGAGATGCACGGCTTCTTGCCGGTGACCGAAGAAGCTTGGTAGATGAACCTCAATCTCCGGTAAAAGGCGGACTTACCAAAAGCATCAAAACAAAACCCGACCGCTTTTTAAAAGAAGGCGACCGGATTGGTTCTCTCCAAGTCGTTTTTTCCCCCGGCCATACACCGGGATCCATCTCGCTGCTGGATGTCCGCAATAGAAGTTTGATAGCCGGAGACGCTTTATATACAAGAGGCGGAACTGCAGTATGCGGGACAATGAAACTGCTATTCCCTATCCCTGCCCTTGCCACCTGGAATAAAGTGATTGCACTTGAAAGTGCAGAAAAACTACGGAGTTTGCGCCCTTCGCTGCTTGCAGTCGGCCATGGAAAAATGATTCAAAACCCGGATCAAGCTTTCCATAAAGCCATTATGGAAAGTAGAAATTCATTGAAGATACAAAACAGAAACTGAGGATAACGTGAGGAGGAAATGATATGAAAGAGAAGATTCAGGAGCTATTGAAAAAAGAAAACTACGCCTTTGATGCAGAGAAATGGAAATCGATCGAAAATGTTCCATTTTTCTTTAATGCTGATACCACCCAACAGCTCAACAAAATCAAAAAAAATATGGGAGTAGCCAAAGGCATATACATCTTCAGTGATTCAAACGACAAAATTCTTTACATTGGCAAAGGGGCTCCGATCTACAATCGCATCCGCCGCCACTTTGCCAAGCTCAAACAATCCAGTTCTTCCCATCATTCCCTTTGCACCTCACAGGAAATCCCGTCATCCATAACCATCCATTGGGTGGAAATCGAGCAGCCCGATACCCGTGAAATTGTGGAGCATATGCTGGCTTATACGCTGAAGCCTGCCTACAAGAAATGGTACATGGCTTGATCTAGTTGAATAGAAAGCCGCAGTTGAAAAATTTTCAACTGCGGCTTTCTATTTTTAATGTGGCGGCTGCAATTTTTGATTGAACAATCGAAAAAGCTCTTTGAGAGAATCCTTTGGAATGGCTGCAAGCGCATCGCCCACACTGATTTCAAAAGAGCACCGGTCCACTGCTGACTGCACCAAATAGCCGGTCATTCCGATGCCGGTTTCCTGCTGCACTTCAGAAACAATCCGAACTGCCGACTCCATTGGCTGCTCTATATGTACATGGAACATATTCGTGGCGGGCTTAAGCGGCAAAGTCGAAACTGTATGGCAGGAATTGAATAGCTCGGCAAGTTCCTTGGCCTCTTCATAATACTGCCCCATCTTCTCAGCCCGCATATCGAAATAATAGTCTGCTGCTAAAATATAAGGATACAAGGAAATCAAGTCTCCTCCGTACCGCCTTTTCCAGATTTTTGACTGCTGCGTGAATTCTTCATCCCCGGCAAGAATCGCTCCTGCTATGCCGCCAATCCCTTTGTAAAAAGACACGTATACACTGTCAAAAAGCTGTGCAACCTGCGCTGCCATCTTCCGGTAATACGGCAAGGTTTCCAGCAGCCTGGCGCCGTCCAGATGAAGCTTTATTCCGTTATTCCAGCACCACCCGGAAATCTGTTCCAACTCTTCAAAGTCCGGCAATTGTCCGCCAATTTCTCTTTGGGGCAATTCCAGCAAAATACATGCAACTTCTTCATCAAGACCCTTAATATCGTCCAATTCTATCAGCCGTTCCTTATCCGCCAGCAGCACCGTCTCAATCCCGTGCAATTCTTTCAATCCGTCCTGTTCATGGATTTCTAAATGGCTCAGCGGATGGTACGCCACTCTTTTCAGCCCTTTGGCATCGCACCAGATGCGGAGGGCTGCCTGTTGTGCCATCGTGCCGCTCGGGAAAAAGACCGCTGTTTCTTTCCCGAGATAATCCGCCATTTTCTGCTGGAAGTCTTCGATAACTTTCCCCGCTCCGTACTGGTCGCTTGGCAAACGATCATCAACGTTAACGATAGCTTCCTTCAAGACATCTACTGTCCGTTTGCCATGCCCTCCCAATTGATAACGGGTGTTTCCGTACGTTTCCTTTAAAAAAACTTTTGCATCCATTATTCTGCCTCCCAGTCTGTCTGGATACTTAATTAAATTCTACTTCGAGGCAGTATTCCCTCTATATTGAAAACATGGCATAACAAAAACTCCTAAACCCGAATAGGTTTAGGAGCTCATACATTAATGCAGCGAGACAATTTTAACTGCGGCTGCTTTTCTCTCTTTCATTTCATTCAACAACGACTCCGCATAATGAGTCGGATTGCGCTTTCTCAGCGTAAAGGCCTTTTCGCTGTTTCGGACAAGCGAAGTCATAATGTCTTTCTCAATGGCCGTTCCTTCATCAATCATCAGCCCCGGATTGAAAAACTCATAAGCGATCAAAAGAGGCGCACGCAGAAAGTTGAATTCATAGCGATTTAAATTCATCAGCTTGTTGACTGCCACTTTATTGGATTCGGAAATGACTTCATCTTGCCCTTTTTCCAAAATAGCGACATGCGTCACCACTTCCGCATCCAGTATGGCATTTGCTTTCGCGACATTTCCTTCCGGTGAAGCAGCTTTTCTTTTCGAAGCGGAATTCGATGCCTGTTTGTTTTTGGCATAATGGTCAAACGAATTGGTCCAGGGAACCGAGAAAATATGCTTCCCATCGGTGATGGCCAAGTCCTCTGCAATAAAACTGGCTCCGAAATCGCCGCAAGCCGTCATCGTGCTCAAGGTCTTCCCGGTATCCGGAGGCGCAAAAATGGCAACAGTGGCATCCTCTGCTTTAAAAGCCGAACAGTGAATTGGCGCATAGCCTTTTCTCAGCAGCAGCAAAGCAGCCAAATCCGTGGCGATATAATGGATAGAATGCAAATTCATAATTCGATGCGTAATCAATTTGTAATAGGCCCGGTTTACGGTGATTTTTGGCTCATCAGACAATAAGCCTTCCGCCTTCACCCGCAGTTTCTGCTTTAAAAACTTTAAAGGCAGGCGGCGTGTATAGTAAAGCGCATCCGCTCCCGGGGACCCGTTGAAGTAATGGTATCTCCCCATGTCCTTCAATAATTCGTCATCGTTGAAGTCTTCAAGCACAATATGCATTTTCACGGCGCATCTTTCGTATTCCTCTGCCGTCCCTTCCGGCATTTGCGATCCAAAAGACCAACTGAAATTCTTGATATTCGTTTTTACTGCGAGAATGTTTTTAGCGGCAATGTAGTAGTACGTCAATCCAGCCTCTCCCCTTTCCTCAACTGCCTGTATCTTATTCCATTTTCTTATGCCTGGCATTTATACTAATTTACCCAGGTTAAACCCAGGTTAAATAGAACTAACTTTGTTTCTTTAGTGAGGCAGTGCCTGGTACGTACACAATTCTTAAACAATCCCAGATAAAAAAGGCCATTGAAAATCAGCTGATTTTCAATGGCCTTAAAAGTCTTTATATTTTTTTGCCGAGGAATGTCTGTACGACGCGCTCAGCTGCACGGCCGTCTTCCAAAGCCGAAAACTTCTGTTTGAAAGCGGCGGCTTTTGAGTCCAGCTGGACATGGGAATCGGCCAATTCATCAATTGCCCGGAACAATTCCTGTTCGGTCTGTACAATCGGCCCAGGCGAGTCGGCTTCAATATCAAAGTAAAAGCCGCGCAATTGGTCGCGGTAGTTTTCAAGGTCGTACATAAAGAACACGATTGGCCGATTTAAAATGGCGTAATCGAAGAACACCGATGAATAATCGGTAATGAGCATATCCGAAATCAAATACAAATCCCGGATATCCGGATAATCCGATACGTTGAAGACGACGCCTTCATGTGCTGAGAAATCGAAATTCTCCGCCACTAAATAATGCATGCGGGACAATAACACCCATTCATCCCCGTAGTTCTTTTTCCAGTTTTCCAGATCAAACTGGAATTCGAACTTATACTTCCCTTTTTGGTAAAACTCATTATCGCGCCAAGTCGGTGCATAGAGCATCACTTTTTTCCCATCCGGGATGCCCAGTTGCTTTTTGATGGTGCTGGCCAGCGTCGCAGAAGGCGCAGCAAGGAGGTCATTCCGCGGATAGCCGGACTCGATCACTTGCCCTTTGTAGCCAAAAGCACGCGTGAAGATTTCGGTGGAATAGGCATTAGGCGAAACCAGATAATCCCACTTGGCAGACTCGTTTAAGAAATTCGCTTTATAATTGCTTGTCTCGGTGCCGGGCATATGTACTTCCTCAATATCAATCCCAAGCTTTTTCAACGGCGTGCCGTGCCATGTCTGCACATAAACCGTACCTGCCGGCTTTGGCATCCATCCGGGCAAACGCACGTTATTGACCCAGTATTTGGCGCGCGGAAACTCCATAAACCAGCGCAGCGTGAAGCGCCGGATATAGGGCACCTGAAATTCTTCGAACAGATTGACCGCCCGCCGGTCCACACTCCATACCAGCTGGAATTCTGGATAATGCTCTTTCATGTATTCATATATGGCACGCGGATTGTCGCTGTATTGCTTCGCATGGAAACTCTCAAACATGACCAGCTTTTTCTTTTTTGGCAAGAGCCCCATTACGATGAATACGATCCGAAATATTTTGCGCGTATATTTGCTGTCTTTTAATCCTTTGATTTTGTTCAACATGTTCTTCGCTCTTTTCACTGCTCAATTTTAGATCAAATGCGCCCCACAGCCAGCTGCGGAAGGCTGTTTCTGTTTCTGCTTCTTTTAAACTACAACTGCGTCCAGGAACCAACTGGACTGCATTTCGTCAATTCCATATAACGCATAAAAAACCGTTCTAAACCCATATTTTCATTAGCTATTATCGATGATAACATATAATATGATTACATGGCATATTAACACTGATGAGAAAATAAGCAATCGTGGAGTGAACAAATATATGAAGAAAATAATTACTTATGGGACGTTCGATTTGATTCATCATGGGCATATCAATATTTTAAAAAGAGCTAAAGCCTTAGGAGATTATTTGATAGTTGGGTTATCTTCCGATGAATTCAATGCCATTAAAGGCAAAGCCGCTTACCATTCGTATGAAGAGCGAAAACTGATTTTGGAAGCGATTAAATACGTAGATGAAGTGATTCCGGAACAAAACTGGGGACAAAAAGTCAATGACATTAAAACGCATGATGTCAAAATTTTTGTAATGGGTTCTGATTGGGAAGGCAAATTTGATGAATTGATTGAGCATTGCGAAGTGGTTTACTTGCCTCGCACTGAAGGGATTTCCACAACTAAAATCAAAACCGATCTTCATAATAAAGAATGATCAAAGAAGCCGGAATTTCCATTTATCTCTTCCTGTTCAAACTTTTCTTTGCCTTTTTCAGTTTGTTCCCACTAAAGAATAAGACGGTTTTTCTGTCATCTTTCGGGGACAATGCATACTTCCTGGCGAAAGAACTGGCACAGTCTGAAAATCATCAAATCATCTTTATCAATCAGACACGCTGCAAAATTGATTTTTCAACGATTCCGACTAAAAACAAAAAGATTTATGCGTTTGAGACGCTTAATATTTTGGATACCTTTTTATCCATCTATCACTTGGCAACGTCCAAATATGTATTTGTGGATAATTACGCAGGCGTTTTATCGGTCATCCGGTTCCGCAAACAAGTGAAGTGCGTTCAGTTGTGGCATGCGGCCGGCGCTATCAAGAAGTTTGGCTGGAGCGACCCGGAAACCGGTGCACGGAGCGAACGCGCAAAATACAGATTTCAGCAAGTATACGATCGTTTTCAATATATCCCAGTGGGATCACAGCAAATGGCGGATATTTTTGCCGAGTCGTTTCATGTAGACCAAAGCCATTTCATCTATACCGGTGTTCCCCAAACCGATTTTTACTTTGACGCTTCAGCAAAATCAAGAGGGTTGGCGCGAGTGAAACATACATATCCAGTCATCGAAGGGAAAAAAGTGGTGTTGTACGCCCCTACTTTCCGGAAAGATGCCTTGCACAAGATGGATTTGCATTTGAATGTAGCTGAAGTAATCGAAAAACTGGGCGAAGACTATGTGCTGCTGATCCGGTTGCATCCTTCGGTCCAGGAATCTGCTCAACTGCCGGATCATCCACGAGTGCTTCTGGCGAGCGGCTATCCGCATATCAGTGAATTGCTGATAGCGAGCGATATCTTGATTACGGACTACTCGTCTATACCGGTCGAGTTTTCGCTGCTGCGAAAGAAAATGATTTTCTTCACTTATGATTCCGAAGACTACGGACGTACCCAAGGGTTATGGGCAGAAAACAGTCTGTACTTTCCAGGGCCGATTGCCAAGACGACGGACCAGGTCATCGGGCACATTTTGGACCCTGAAATTGACTACGAGAAAATCGATCGGTTCAAAGACCATTGGAATACTTACTCCACCGGCCAATCCACTGGCCAGTTGATTCAGGCGATCTATGCCGAGACAGATTTATAACACAAAAAGCAATTCCTCCCATAAGGGGAATTGCTTTTTTGCTATTTCTTGATAAATGGGCGGATTTTGTTTGCAATAAATTTTTTCAATGTATTTTTTTGAATCTTCATGCTCAAGTTTCCATAATCGGTACGGTAAAAAAACAAGATATTTCCCCGTACTCTTGCCGTCCCTTTTTCCTGACTTGGAGAAAAGCCGAGCCGGACCCTTGAAGTTGGCGAATCCGGATAGGCATCGAGGCGAAAATAAAAATCAAATACAATATCCTGTTTCGAGTCCATAAAAGCCAACGGATCAATCACAAGTTCAAAATCCTGGGCCTCACAGGCATAATGTGAAAGGATTTTTTTACTTACAGACAAAACAGGCGTAAACGGAATTTCAGAGCTGCCTTCTCTTGCTTTAGCGAAAACCTTACCTTCTGCCAATACAGTTGCTTTAGGCACTATCAGACTTCCTGCCAACCGCCATAGCCCATCTGCCATTTCTATTCTTTCTACTGTAATTGCCGGCTTGATGGAGGGAGTGATATCGTATTCCTTGTAAAGCCCCTTCAGGAGAAACCGATTCTCTTGCTGCTCAATTAACGGATAGGTTTCAGTATTGGTTAAGACTTTAGAAAACAATAACAGATCTTCCATCTTATTTTCCATTAAAAGTGTATAAAAGATTTTTTCTTTGTTCGGCAATTTTTGGGCGACACCCGCCGGAATTTTGTTAAGGAATGAAACTACCTGTGACTGCCATTCTTCTCTTTCCACTTCTTCTATCAAAGTGTACTTGATAACATGCAGGCGAATAATGTCTAAAACACTTTTTAAGTCATGCTCTTCAATCAACCTATCAGCCATATTGGAATCCAACAACCACTTTTTGTTTTTCTCCAAAGCTTCCAAACGATCTAAGGTGTTGGCAAGTTTCATTTGCTGCTGAGTAATGGATGGATTATTTTCATGTTCTCTGATTCGCCAGTTGTAAACAACTTTATCAATCACTCTGATTTTTTTAGCTAAAACAGCGGCCTTCAGCGTTAAAGTCAAATCTTCATAGTACTTGCCTTCTTTAAAAGACAAATTATTCGCTGTGAGCAAACTCTTTTTCCACAATTTATTGCATGCGATGCTGTCCTGCATTAACTCCGGACTTTCGGATAAAGATGTCAGCTTATTTTGGTTGTACAGGTTGAATTCTACATGCCTGATAGGAACATATCTACGGTTTTCGTTAAATCGCACTACTTTACCGACGGCGTAATCGGCATCATTCTCTTCTGCGGCAGCTACCAGCAATTTAATGGCTTTTTTCGATATGGTATCATCTGCATCCAAAAAGAAAATATATTTCCCTTTACTCAAGCTTACTCCCCTGTTCCTAGTATAGCCAAGGCCATGATTTTCCTGAGAATATAATTTGAACCGCTCGTCCGAGACTGCAAATTCGCTCAACTGCTTTTCACTATCGTCTGTAGAACCATCATTAATCATGATCACTTCTATATGGGGATAGGTTTGGGCAAGCACTGAAGCCAGACATTCTTCTAAATAGGGAATAGCATTATAAACAGGAATAACAATCGATACTAAACTTGGCACTTCACTCTCCCCCTTCCTATAGCTCGAGACAGAAGTTGGCCACTACACGCCCTCTTCATCAGCTCTTAAATATCTGCTCCACCACTTTCATGGAAGCCTGTCCATCTTCCAGGCTATTGAATCGTGCACCGAATTTCTCCAAATCTCCTTCGAATTTACGCAGCGCATCCGGCTGGTTAATGTAATACATCACTTCGTCCATCGTTTGGCATAAAGGCCCTGGAGCCAGTTCAGTGAAATTGAAATACATGCCTCGACGTGTAATATATTCATCCAAATCGTAGCAATAAAGCACAATCGGCCGCTTTAAGAGCGCATAGTCAAACATGACAGACGAATAATCGGTAATCAGTAGATCCGACAGCAAATACAATTCTTGGATATCCTGATAAGTAGAAGCATTGATAATGTTTGCCGGCAATTCCAGTTGGGATATTTTCTCTGAAAGCAAATAATGGAGTCTCATTAAGATAACGGAATTCCGATTGATTTCTTTGCTCATTCTCTGGACATCATCGAGCACTTTTTGAAAGGAATTTGGGTCCCAATCCCGAAATGTCGGTGCATAAAGAATCACATGTTTTTCATTGGATAATCCGAAATACTGTCTGGTATTTTGTTTGACGCTCTCAGGTTGATGAACAAGTAAATCATTTCTTGGGTAGCCCGTTTCCAGTATTTCTCCTCCGTAGCGAAAGCCTCTCCGTAAGATTTCCGTCGTATAGCGATTGGGGGAAATCAGGTAATCCCACGCTTCCGTCTGGATCTTCAGCTTTGCCAATTCACTTTTTGTAGGCATTTTTTTTTGGTCATATCCCATTTTTTTCAGGGGAGTCCCATGCCATGTCTGCACATACACTTGATCCTCTTTTTTCTTTGCCAAATGGGCAATCCCCTGATTATCCACCCAGTATTTAGCGCGGTTCAAATAATAGAAATGCCTTAGGCTGTTCCGCTCCACTTTTATAGCAGACCCAGGCAGGCCAACTTGATCCGGCTGCTGGAATGACCAGATGAATTTGAAATTTAAGCCTGATTTCAGCAATTGCTCATAAATATACTTAGGGCTGTCGCTGTATTGCTTCCCCATATGGCTTTCAAATAAGACCCAATTTGATTTTATGGGGAGTTTTGGTATAAATCGTTCCAATGCTTTTCGAGTAGATGAAGGCTGAGCCGCAGCTGGAGTTCTTTGCTGTTTTTTCGCCAGCCTTCTTCGCTCCACTTTCCATCTCAACTGATCAATCATTTTTAAAGGCGACACTCGAATAGCAAACGAATTTTTTTCATTGATAAAAATACTTTTAGATAAATGGTGGTCTTTGAGTTCGATATTCGGCAGTTTGCTGATATTTGAGTTTTTTGCGAGCAAGCGATGAAGATTGCCCTTATGTTTAACGTACAGCGATAAATAATAATTTCCGCTAACCATATTCTGCAATTCAAAAACGGCTTTGCCTTCAGATGATGCAACAGCTGTTAAAATCTCTCCCGTTTGCCGGTTCCGCAACACCCAATAGGAGTCGAATTCTTCCTCAGCGATGGAATTTACCTGTATTTCACTCTGAAATTTAAATGAGTCCAAGGTCAAACCCATGTCCGTTATCGCAAAATCAATTTCTGGCTTTTCCATCCGCAAAAATTTCTCCTGGTTTTTTGCTGAAATTGACGGCTCAAAATAATATTGGCTGCCAATGTTGTAAACCCGATTCTTTTTTGTTGGCAATCCATTTATATAGTTGATATAGTCCTCGAGTGCTTCTATGTCTCCAATATACAGCAAGTAATATAAAATCCGGTCACGCTCCGCCAATCCAATGAACGAATACTCATCCATCACTTCATGCAAATATTCATATATCAGGTGATGAAAACGAGTTTTGTAATCGTCGTCATATTGCAGATAATCATTCGTGTACAATTTCAAATCATGCCGGAGAAATTTATTATTTTTTTCCTTTTGATACAAGACCGCTCCGTTTGCCCTTAAGGACTGATCAAAATAGCGGTGGGCAATGATCCGGTTTTCAAAATTCTCGAACTCATGGCGCCGGTTCGTAATGGACTTAGCTTCTGCATTTTCCACTACCCGCCAGTAATAAACCGGTTCAGGTATTACACTGATCGATTCTGCCAGGAAATAAGCATTGCCTGTGAATACTACATCCTCGTAATGGATTCCTTCAGGAAAACGCAGGCCATGCTGATCCAGAAATGCACGCTTGTAGATTTTATTGACGGAAAGGCTATCGAAAAGCATATACGTAAATTCACGTATATTAAAATTGATGCGTTCCTTCGAATAGATTTGGTTCCGGTACCAGATTTCATAATTATTGGTGCGGATCACTTGCCCGGCAACAAAATCGGAACCGGTGCGTTCGATGGCTTCGACCATTTTTTCACAGGCATCAATTGTATACCAATCATCTCCGTCCAAAAACATGATAAATTCACCGGTTGTATGGGCAACTCCGGTATTACGGGGGGTGCTGCAGCCGCCGCTGTTTTCCGGCAAATGCACTGCTTTAAATTTCGGCTTATCTATTATGAAGCGGTCAATCAATTCACCTGTCCGGTCAGAGGAATAGTCATTGACGACGACAACTTCAAAATCATCAAAAGTTTGTTCATGAAGCGATTCGAGGGCTTCTTCAATATACAATTCGTTATTGAAGGCAATAACAACTACTGAGAGTTTCGCACGTCTATTTGTTTGAATTTCAGCGGCCATCCCGTTCCCCTCCCAGTTCCTCAAAGAGCTCGTACCATTTATTTTTAATTACCTTCCGATCAAATTTCGCACTGCTGCTGTAGGCGTTATTGCTGAACGTATAAAATAAGTCCGGATTTTGTGCCAACCGCTTGATATGGCGGGAAAGAATGGCGGTATCGCCCACAGGTGTGATAAAACCATTATGGTACTCTTCAAGGATTTCACGTATTCCTGGTGCACAATCGGAAGAAATACAAGGCAATCCGCATGATTGTGCTTCAATCAGTGACATTGGCAACCCTTCCGCTTTTGAAGATAAGACAAAGAAACTGCCAGCTTCAAGAGCGGCTTGAATATCCTCCGTTTGGCCTTCCAGGAAAATACGCTGTTCCATCCCCAAGATACGGATCAAATTTTTCAAAGGCTTTTCTGCAGGCCCATCTCCGTATATATGCACCGTCCACCCTGGAAGTTCGTCCGCCACTTTGGCAAATGCCTCAATCAAAAGATCAAATCCTTTATCTTCAACCAACCTGCCTGAGGAAACAATTTTTTTATTTTTGTACAAATTTTCCGGCAGGTTAAGTTTTCGGAAAGGAGCAGGATTATACATAACTCCGGTATTAGTGAATCCCATTTCTTGAAAATGTTCCGCATCTTTTTGTGTCAACAGCAAAAACTTTGAGACTTGCCGATAATGAATTAAGATTCGCTTATAGCGCTTCGATCCTTTCGCTGCAGCTACACTTTCATGGCTTTGTCCAATGATTTTAATATTCGGTTTATACAACAAAGGCCGAATCCATTGCATGGCATATACTTGAATCGCTATGACGTAAACCTCTTCATTGCCATAAGCTTTGAAAAACGCTTCAACTTCATCCCGTTTCTTTTTCAAAAGATAACGGCGCTTCAATTCTTTTTGAACCTTAAGGAATTTAAAGTCCTTTAAGTTTGACGATATTTCAATCGGCTGCGGTGCACGATATTTCCGGTGAAGCACTTTAACAGGGACATCTTCCGAAAAATAGCTGGGTACATTTTTCTGCTCATTGATACTCAAAACGGCCACATGATGCCCATCGGCCATGAACTCTTCTGTCAAAATAGAAGCGACACGTTGAGCGCCGCCGTGGTTATTGAATTCATTTATTAGGAAAACGACATTCTTGCTTGGCATAGCACGACTCCTTGCGAATAGATTTGCACCTACTGGATTGCTTCTTGCAGCTGATGGTCCTTTTTCTCCCATCGAAGGTATTTAGTAGCCGTGATAGCTTCGATGGTCTGATTAGCCAAAATGTATGGGCTGCTTGGATATTCCGGCTGTTTCGAAGCCCAGACAAGATTGACCAGTTCATAACCCGGTGCATGATGCATCTGATAGGTTAAATGGCTTTCATACAATCCGTTCTCGAGCCGGGATAAATCGATCGCAACACTGAACCGGGAAAAATTATAGACTTTGCCTTGCGGATTATAGACCGGATTCTCTGTAATTTCTTCTGTTTCACTTATTACAGCCGGAAACGCAAGGCGTTCATAAGATGCCAGATTTGTCATATAATACATCATCGATGCTGCTTCCGCCGTCCTAGTTTCATAGCCGCGGACAAATGCAACTCCTTCAATATATGCGTATTTGTCATCAAACCATATTTTGTTTACTTGCTGCTCCAACTTATCCAGGTTTCCGATGGATAACTCAAGAATATTTTTCTGAATAGAAAATTGATAATTGAAACGGTTATTCCGGTTTTCTAAGTGCTGCCTGATTTCTGCCTTGCCGGCCCATAGTGAAAATTCTGCGGGTTCCCCGCTTCCATCACTGATTCTTGCATTAAAAGAGTATTTCCCCGGTTTGAAAAACATCGAGTGTTCTTTTGCATTAAGCTGGACAGAAAATCCTTTTCCGCTTTTTGAAAGAGGCTTTGTAGCAGTTTCACCGGTTCGTACATCCCGAATGACCAAAAAGGTTTTTTCAGAGATGTCTTGCTGGTGAGTGTCATGGATGTATCCTTTTAGACGAATTGTAAATCCTTCATCTTTAAAAGTTCCATAACTTATCTGTTCAATTGAATGTTCATAATCGATTGATGCCCGAACGGAATCAATCGTTTTTTTGCCGTTCATAAATTCTTCATATAATGAACTGACAAATTTGGAATCACCGTATGTAATCAACTCACCTTGATGGATCCAGGCTGCTTTTGAACAGAAAGATTCCACCGCATTATGGTCGTGGCTAACGAATATGATCGTTTTTCCTTGTTTTTTAAATTCATCCATTTTTTTCATGCACTTTTTTCGGAATACTGAATCCCCGACTGCCAGAGCTTCGTCAACAATCAGAATATCCGGATCGACATTGACAGAAATGGCAAACCCGAGTTTCGATTTCATTCCAGCCGAATAGTTCTTTACCGGCTGGCTGATAAATTCTCCAAGCTCTGAAAACTCAATAATATCTTCGACTTTTTCTAAGATTTCTCCTTTTGTAAAGCCTAGCAGCGTACCTTTCATAAAAATATTTTCATAACCGCTGAGTTCGGAGTCAATCCCTGAACTGACATCAAGAAAAACAATGGAGCCTTTGACGTCCAACGTTCCGTTTGTCGGTTGTGTAATACCCGCGATTACTTTCAATAATGTCGATTTTCCCGAGCCGTTTTTTCCCAACACCCCAATCGATTCTCCTTTTGGAAAATCGAGCGAAACATTCCGCAGCGCATAGAAGTCCTTATGAAATTTTTTCCGGGTGACCACTTCTTTGATCGGCCCCCACGGATCTTGATATAAACTGTATTTTTTCGTTAAATTCTTTACGCTGACAGCTATCTCCATATTCATCCGCCTTTCGCGAGCGTAAATTATAAAGTATCAAGGAATATTGGTTTCAGCCGCTTATGCAGATAGTTTCCCAATAAGAAAAAAGTTAAGACCAGCCCCCAGAAATACAAAGTATAAACCGGCTGGTCCCAAAAGCCGATACCATAGAAAAACGAATCGCGATAGCCTTGGACAATATAATGGAAAGGGTTGAGCTTGACGATCCTTTCCAGCACGCCTAAATTATCTGCTGACCAGAAGATGGGCGTCATCCAGAACAGAAAGACCAATACAGTATCCAAAAAGCGCCCGAAATCCTTGCTGACTGCTACAAGAGGAGCCGTCACAGAACCAATTCCAAGCAAAAGCATCAATGCTGCGAAATCATAGTAAATGAGCTGTAAATTATAAATTGAAACAGTCTGTAAAGTAAATGCCATCCCGGTAAAAATGACAGCTAGTAAGATTAAATGAATATAATAGGAATACAAAATCTGAACAGCAGGCAATATAGCGATAGGAAAAGGTGTATTTTTAATGATAGACCTTTTGCTGCGGAATGATTTTTGAGTCAAACGAAAACCATCGTTAAGCAAAAACCAGGCAACCATGCCAATGGCCAGCCAAGCAAAGTAAGGTGCGCCGTTAACCGGCCCACCTGCCCGCGCCCCAATACTGAAAACAAACCAGAAGACAGCAATGCGCATCAGCGGATTAACGAGTCCCCAGACAAAGCCAAATAAGGTTCCGGCATATTCTCGTTTCATTTCCTGAAGCGAAAGAGAATGAATCATTTTCCTCCGGTTCCACATTTCCATATAAATAGTGAACATAGAGTGTTATGTCTCCTTTTAAGCTTCTGATAGCAAGGCCGAGTGGTATCCATCCGGATTTCGGCTTTGCCAATTCCAGGAATCTTGGCACATATCCTTTAAATTCTTTTCTGCTTTCCAGCCCAAAATTATTTCAGCTTTTTTTGGATTGGCATAAGTGACGCCTGGATCGCCGGGTCTTCTGGCTGTAATTTGGTAATCAACCGGCCTGCCTGTAACTTCTCTGAAATTTCCGATAATTTCAAGCACGCTGTATCCTGTACCGGTTCCTAAGTTTATTACTTCGATTCCTTTTTTCTTTTCAATATACTCCAGAGCTTTTAAGTGCCCTTTAACTAAATCTACCACATGAATGTAATCCCGTACACCGGTTCCATCGGGTGTATCGTAATCATTGCCGAATACTTGCAATTTTTCTCTTTTGCCTACCGCTACCTGAGTAATATAAGGGACCAGATTATCGGGAATACCGTTCGGATCTTCGCCAATTCTTCCACTATGATGCGCTCCAATCGGATTGAAATATCGGAGTATTGCTATCCGCCATGATGGATCGGAATGGTATACATCCCGCAAAATCTCTTCAATCATCAGTTTGCTTCTGCCATAAGGGCTTGCCGGAGATACCGGGAATGATTCATCGATAGGTACGCGGTCCGGATTGCCATAAACAGCTGCTGTTGAACTAAAAACCATCTTGTTGACACCATGCTTCTTCATTAACGAACATAAGTTAACGGTACCGGATATATTATTCAAGTAATAGTCCAGCGGAGCTTTCACCGATTCTCCAACCGATTTTAATCCAGCGAAATGGATGACAGCATCAATTGAATGCTCTTTGAAAATTTGATTCATTAAATCGTATTCCAATAAGTCTACTTTGTAAAAAGCAAAACTTTTCCCCGTTATTTCTTTAATTCGTTCCAGGCACTCAATATTGCTGTTGGACAGATTATCCATTATGACAATTTCATACCCTTGATCCAATAATTCAACTGCAGCATGGCTGCCGATATATCCTGCCCCGCCAGTCAAAAGAATTTTCATAGCTACTCCTCATTTCTTATAGATTCTTTACTGGTATAAAAGAAACAATAAACTCAATGAAAATCCATCCGTCAGCCATCTATCTATGCACAAAGTTTTATATCTAAATTTTCAGAAATAATAAAATGATGTTTTTTATATTTATAGCATACTTAAATTAAATAAACCACCCTCCATAAAAATAATAAGGAAGGTGGTCCAAAATCTTGCATGTTATTTTAAATTATTTGTTTACAATGTCAGAAACATAATAGAATCCATTTTCATCCATCACAATTGTATAAGTTTTGCTGCGTTCTTCGAGTGACCATTCGCCCGCTTCATTTTTAAAATCAAATGCTTCTTCTGTATGGACAAGTGCATGATCTTCAAAGATTTCAGTGCCAGTAATTTCCAGCTTGTTGAAGTTGAATTCCATTTCTTTGCCGGCAATATCGCCAATATACTCCAGGATGCCATTGTAAATATCGCTCTCGTATACCAGCAGATTTTGGACATAGAAGAAATCTTCCTCTGCCAATGCCGTTTCGTAATAATAACGGAAATCACCGACAAACTCATGCAAACTCGATTCCTCAAACTTCATTTCCAAGTCCGGATCGAATTCATAGTTTTCATCTTCATAGCCGCTGAAGTCATCATAAACGTGGAATTTAGCTACCACTTCTTCTGCAGACATCGGATTGTTAACCCACTCGGTCAGCATGCCATGCATGGAGTATAACGGAATCGAAAAACCGATGGAATTGCCTTCTTCCATCACCAATGAATTGATGCCAATCACTTTGCCGGTTGATGCATCTACTAGCGGACCGCCGCTCGATCCCGGTGCAATCGGAGCGTCAATCTGATAAATGTCTTCATAAATGAATTCCTGTTCGAAGTCGCGGTCGATGCCGGTCAAATATCCGATGGTCGCTGTGTTTTCAAAACCGGAAGGGCTGCCAAGCGCAATCACTTCGGTTCCGACGTCTGTCGGGTTCATCTCACTTTCCAACGGATCGATGCCGGCAAATGCATCAACTTTGATCAATGCAATATCGGATTCATCCGATATTCCGACCACTGTGCCGGGCTGATCCTGGCCATTGATGTTGCGGACAATGACATCGGTGAAGCCCGCTACCACGTGCGCATTTGTTGCGACCAGTCCGGATTGATGGAACAGGAAGCCCGATCCCTGTCCGCCCTCTGTTAAGATTGTATATACTTTTTGCTGCGTATCTTTAATGATTGCCGGCTTGTCTTTCTTTTTTGGTTCCACTTTTTCCGGCTGCTCTGACGGCGGGACAATGTCTTCCACTTTTGTTACGGTCCCTTCAGTTTTGCCTTCCGACGCAGCCAGTTCCACCGGTTCTTTTATCTCTTCGGGTTCTTCAGATTGCTCTTGCCCTTGTTTTTCTGCTTGTTCTTGTTCTTGTTCTTGTTGTTCTTGTTTTTCTTCTTGCTCATCCTCTTTTGCACTGGAGAGTTCTTCGCTTGGTGCTGCCTGCTGAGGCGGTTCCTGCATCAGTTGTGACGCCCCAAATCCAGCGCCTCCAAGGCCAATCAATAAAATCAGCGAATACATCCATTTTTTTCTTTTTTCTTTTTTGCTTGCATTATTAGAAAGCGAATGCCCGCAAGATTTACAAAAGTTTGCATTCACATCATTCTCTTGTCCGCATTTATTGCACAACATGCTAAATTCCTCCTGGTGAATAATAGTTTTCTGCTGTAATTGGTCTCATTATATACCTATTGACGCTGCACGACTAGCTAGTGTTGCAGTTTGTAATAAAGACTTCCATTTTGTAATAAATCTATTTTTTACATAAACTTAATATTGTAAATCTGCCATTGTCCTTCTCATTCCCTAATTATTATGCAAAAATAGTAAAGATGAGCAAACTAGTATTTAGATAAATTTAGGAGGAAGCATCATGAAGTTTAAAGCAATAATTGCTGTGGTGGCAGCTATCGCCGTCATTGGAGGGATTTTAGCGTATGCTGTAGGCAAAAGCAGTCCATTAAACCCGTCCAAAGAAAACCATTACGACGTCATTGTGCTTGGCGGTGAACCCGAAGGCATAGCAGCTGCTGTTTCGGCTGCCCGAAACGGGGCGAAGACCTTGCTGGTCGAAGAACGTGACGGCCTCGGCGGCTTGATGACTTATGGCAAACTGAACTTTATCGATATGGTCCAAGGAATCGACAAAAACAGTGCAGTTGGCGGCATATTCAAAGAATGGCACGAACAAGTCGGAAGCGGCAGTGCTTTTGAAATCAACGAAGCCAAAGAAGCCTTTCTAAAACTTGTCGAAGACGAACCGAACATCACACTCGCCTTGAATACGAATTTTACCGATGTGCTTAAGGACGAAAGCAATACCGTTACGGGAGCCACACTGGAATCGGCTGAAGGCAAAAAGACGGTTTACGGCAAACGCTTTATCGATGCTACACAAGATGCCGATTTTGCAGTCGAAGCCGGCGCTCCGTATTTTGTCGGCGGTGAAGATATCAATTTGAAAGACCGGTTCATGGCAGTGACGCCTGTGATCCAACTTTCGGGCCTAGACTGGGACGGTGTCCGAAAAGCGGCAGAGGATGAAGTGTTCGGTCCAGCGGAAGTGACAGATTCGGTCGCCTGGGGCTTCAGCGAACTGCATTACGACTATCAGCCCGCCGAAGAAAATACTCGCCTGCGCGGGCTGAATCTTGTACGGACACAGCCTGAAGGACAAGATGAACAATTCTATATCAACGCCCTGCAAATATTCGGCGTTGATGGGCTGGACGAACAAGCGAAAAAACAGGCACTTGAAATTGGCAACCGCGAAGCGGAGCATATTACGGAATACCTTCGCGCCAATTTCCCGGGTTTCGAACAGGCTGAAATCTCGGAGCTGCCAACGGAACTGTATGTCCGGGAAACGCGCCATGTCATTTCGGAATACATGCTGCCCATGTCAGATATCTGGAAAAATGCGGACCATTGGGATTCAATCGGCTACGGAGGCTATCCGGTGGATGTGCAGGCGACTTCCATCAATGACTACGGCTATGTATTGTCGAGCCCTACCCAGTATGCCATTCCGTTCCGCTCGCTTGTGCCTTTGGAAGTTGAGAATTTAGTGGTCGTCAGCCGCTCAGCCGGCTATTCGTCTCTGGCAGCGGGAAGTGCGCGCATCATTCCAACCGGCATGGCTGCCGGCGAAGCAGGCGGCGCAGCTGCTGTACATTCCATACTGGAAGATCTGACATTCAGAGAGCTTTCCGGCCATAAAGAAGAAATGAATGAACTGCGCTACACTCTTTCGCGCCAAGGAGCGATGGTTGACCGCTTTGAGCTTCCTTATCCTTACCAAGGAGAATGGTTTGATGAATCGGTACAGTTCTTGATGGATTATGGATTGGTCGTCGGCGGATATACGAATGACCTGCAAGTAGATGAGCCGTTAAAGGCGCTCAGCTTTTCCAATCTATTGTCTTCCGGTTTTATGAGAATCGATCCTGCCCTGCACGAAAAATATGCCGGCAAGCTACAATCAATGAAAAATACAGCCGGTTTTGAAGAGCAAAGCTTCACAAGAGATTCCTTCGCTTCTTATATAATAGAAGTTTTCACTTCTGAAACTCCTGGCAAACAGCCATGGAAACAGGCATTCGAAGCCGGATTAGTCGATGAAGAACTTTATGGACGAATCGACAGCAATCGCGAATTGATTCGGGCTGAAGGATACTATGCTGCACATTATCTTTTTAACACCGTAGAAACCGAAAAATTATCAAAAAAATAAAAAGTGCTTTGTCTTCATCGATCAATAAAATTCAAAAATCCGCCAACCGTTTCCTCGGTTGGCGGATTTTTAGCATTGAGCGTATTATTTCGATTGTGCACTGACTTCAACAGGGTGAGTCGCTTCGTGCAACAAGACATCCAATTCTTCTGTATAAACTTTCGTCTGTTTTTCTGTCCAGCCGAATGTTTTGGCCATATAAGCGATGGCGCTGTCTTTGTTGGCATGCACCCAGTGGATGTTGAAGAACAACGCGCCTGTACGGCGGATGAAGAAATCGACCGGTTTATAAGTGGATTCGTATTCCATTGCGTAGCGAAGCATTGCATGGACTAATGGATCGAGCCCTTCGTCAGCCGCTTCTTTTTTGCCGGTCGCTAAGAAATGCAGCACCTGGTCGACGTTCGAGCCGTAGCGTTTTACTAATTTACGAGCGGCTGCTGGTGTAAGACCAATAGCGACAGCCTGGCGCACGCGGTCTTCGATAAATGATTCAAAGCCTTTTGAGCCGCCGACTTCCCCGCCGGACAACGGCAAATGCTTCGTTGAGCTTTTCGGGAATTTCGTGCCGTTTTCTTCTTTCAATTGTTCCGCCACTAGATTGACAATGCTTTCGCCCATTTTGCGATAGCCGGTCAATTTTCCGCCGGCAATGGAAATCAAGCCTGAATCCGATACGAAGATTTCATCTTTGCGGGAAATCTCGGAAGGGTCTTTGCCTTCTTCGTGGATCAACGGACGCAATCCAGCCCAGCTTGATTCGATGTCTTCTACGCGGATTTGCACATCCGGGAACATAAAGTCGATCGCTTTCAAGACATAGTCACGGTCTTCCACGGTCATCGTCGGATGAGTAATATCTTGTTTGTAGACCGTATCGGTTGTACCGACATATACTTTGCCGTCGCGCGGAATTGCGAACGCCATGCGGCCATCCGGCATATCAAAATAAATTGCTTGCTTCAATGGGAAGCGCTTGCCGTCGAAGACCAAATGGATGCCTTTTGTCAGCTGCAAGGTCTTGCCTTGTTTTGAATTGTCTTTGTCACGCAATGTGTCAACCCAAGGCCCTGCTGCATTGACGATTTTATTAGCATAGATTTCGTGTTCTGAGCCGTCGATTTGATCCTGGATGCGGATGCCGACCACTCTGCCATTTTGATAGATAAAGCCGGTCACTTTAGCATAATTCAATGCCATTGCGCCTTTTTCCACCGCTTTTTTCATCACTTCGATTGTTAGGCGGGCGTCGTCTGTTTTGTATTCCACGTAATAGCCGGCACCTTTAATGCCTTGTTTTTTAAGTAAAGGTTCGCGTTTCAACGCTTCCTCTTTCGACAGCATCTTGCGGCGCTCATCGCGTTTTACTCCTGCCAAAAAGTCATAGACGCGAAGGCCGATGTTTGTGCTGTACGGCCCAAATGTACCGCCTTTGTAAAACGGCAATAGCATCCATTCCGGAGTCGTAACATGCGGTCCGTTTTCATAAACGATTTCACGTTCTTTGCCGACTTCCGCCACCATTTTCACTTCAAATTGTTTCAAGTAGCGAAGGCCGCCGTGGACAAGTTTCGTCGAGCGGCTGCTGGTGCCCGCTGCAAAATCCTGCATTTCGATTACTGCTGTGCGCATGCCGCGTACCGAAGCATCAAGAGCGATGCCGGCTCCTGTAATACCGCCGCCGATGACCAAAAGGTCAAGTCGGGCATTTTTCATATTTTGAATGGTTTCTTTGCGCTGCAAACTAGAAAATTTCATGGGTTGTGCTCCTTTTGTGATGTATTTTTCCAATTAAATCCAATGAAAAAGAAACGAAGCTACAGCTGCAGAATTTCTTCTGCAAAACTGGCTTCGTCTCTCGAGGTCTCGGGCCGTGTATTAACTTTTAAGAATTCACTTTCGTTCTTGCTTCTGTTGCTTTGAATGTTCTGGTAGCCGCTACTGCATTCTGCCAGCCTTCATAAAGCTCTTCGCTTTGTTCTAACGGCATTGTGCTTGTGTAGGTTTTGTCGACTTTCCATTGCTGGGCAATCTCTTCTTTGTCTTTCCAGAAGCCGACTGCAAGCCCTGCCAAGTATGCAGCACCAAGTGCTGTGGTTTCCTGGATCATCGGGCGTTCCACCTGTACATTAAGGATATCACTTTGGAACTGCATCAGCAAGTCATTTGCAACAGCTCCGCCGTCAACGCGCAAAGTTTTCAGTTCCGTTCCGGATTCTTTCACCATCACGTCGACAACGTCTTTTGTCTGGTAAGCAAGCGACTCCAATGTGGCACGGATCAGATGTGCTTTGGTCGTTCCGCGCGTCAAACCGAAAATTGCGCCTCGTGCATCGGTATCCCAATAAGGTGTGCCAAGTCCGACAAATGCCGGTACCATGTAGACGCCTTCTGTGGATTCAACGGATGCCGCATAAGCTTCGCTTTCCGGGGCATGGTCGATCAGCTGCAAGCCGTCGCGCAGCCACTGGATTGCCGAACCGGCTACAAAAATACTTCCTTCGATGGCGTATTCCACTTTGCCGTCTACTCCCCACGCAAGGGTCGTCAGCAATCCGTGGTCTGAAACCACGCCTTCTTCGCCGGTGTTCATCAACATGAAGCAGCCGGTGCCGTATGTGTTTTTCGCCATTCCTTTTTCAAAACAAGCTTGTCCGAACAACGCCGCTTGCTGGTCCCCTGCCATTCCGGCAATCGGCACTTCGTGGCCGAAGAAATGGTAATCCACAGTATGCCCGTACACTTCAGAAGACTGGCAAACTTCCGGAAGCATGCTTTTCGGAACCGTTAAAATTTCCAATAGCTCATCGTCCCACTCAAGATCGTAAATATTGTACATCAACGTACGGGATGCGTTGCTGTAGTCGGTAACATGGCGTTTGCCGCCGGACAATTTATACACAAGCCAGGAATCGATGGTTCCGAACATCAAATCGCCGTTGTCCGCTTTTTCGCGCGCGCCTTCAACATTGTCGAGAATCCATTTCACTTTTGTTCCGGAGAAATACGCATCGATCAACAAGCCGGTTTTTTTCGTGAACAGTTCGCCGTGCCCCTGTTCTTTCAATTCTTTGCAGATGCCGTCTGTTTGGCGCGACTGCCAGACAATTGCACGGTAAATCGGTTTGCCGGTATTGCGGTCCCACACAACCGCTGTTTCCCGCTGATTGGTGATGCCGATTCCGGCGATTTGAGTTGGATCAACGTCTGCTTTGCGAAGCACTTCTGCGATACAAGCTAGTACCGACGTCCAGATTTCATTGGCATCGTGCTCTACCCAGCCCGGTTTCGGGAAGAATTGTTCGAATTCCTGCTGTGCTGTTTGCACGATTTCGCCTTTATGGTTAAACAAGATGGCTCGTGAACTGGTCGTTCCCTGGTCAATTGATAAAATATAGTCTTTGCTCATACTGATTTCCTCCTCGGCTTTACGAAACGATTTTTTCTTCTAATTGATCTGCCGCTGTACGGCCTTTTCTTAATTCTACACTTGCTGCTCCGAATAACACCAGCACAAGTACCAGGCTCAGGATCCAAAAAGCTGGTCCCATTTCGCCAACGAAAACTGCTTTATAAAATACAGCCCCGTAAACTCCGCCAAACAGCGGCCCTACTACCGGTACCCAAGCGTAGCTCCAGTCGGATCCGCCTTTGCCGGGAATCGGCAGGATGGCATGCGCAATTCTTGGCCCCAAGTCGCGGGCCGGGTTGATGGCGTAGCCAGTTGGCCCGCCGAGAGATAGTCCGATAGCCAGGATCAAGGCGCCGACGATCAATGGATTCAAGCCTTCTGTAAATTCATTTGCACCGATAAACAACAGCCCCATCACAAGGACGGCTGTCCCGATAATTTCAGATACCAAATTCGAAAACGGCTTGCGCACTGCCGGAATGGTTGCGAAAACACCCAATTTTGCCGCTTCGTCTTTTGTGCGTTCCCAGTGCGGCAAGTAATTGAAGAAAACGATTGCTGCCCCAATGATGGCTCCGATCAGCTGCGCCGCGATATAAACCGGCACTTTCGCCCAGGCAAAGTCGCCGACTACGGCAAACCCTAAAGTTACTGCCGGATTTAAATGCGCTCCTGAAAAACTGCCGACCGCATAAACGCCCATTGTCACTGCTAAGCCCCATGCCACAGTGACCACAATCCAACCGCCATTTTCAGCCTTTGAATCTTTCAATGCTACACCTGCAACTACGCCGGCCCCAAAAATAATCAAAATCATGGTACCGACCAATTCTGCTAGAAATTCCGTCATTACGATACACCCCTTAGTATGTTTGCGCTAGAACCATTTTCAGGAAAACACAAAAAGATCCACACTGAATGAACACGCTTCCAGATTCGGAAGCGGCCATGCTCAGTGTGGATCTCCATTTCTCCTACACAGTTCTTAACTTGTTAATACCTAAGTTAGCAGGTTTTGAAAGCGGTGTCAAACCCCTTTTCTTTTTCTTAAAGCTCCCACAGCTCTGCTTGCGAAGTGGAAATAGCCACCGCACCGCCGCCGTAAGCCAGTTCGACGTCTTCTTTTGTCCGGATCAAACCGCCGGCAATGACCGGGATGCCGGTCTGTTCGTGGACTTCCGCTATGACTGATGGAATGATTCCCGGCAGGATTTCAATATAGTCGGGTTTTACTTGATTGATCAATTTGATATTATGTTCGAGTGCATGGCTGTCGAGCAGAAACAAGCGCTGAATCGTCATCAGTTTGTTTTTCTTCGCCATTGCAATGACATTGCTGCGCGTCGAAACGATTCCATCTGGCTTCACTTCACGCACCAAGTATTCAATGCCATAGGCATCCGCTTTTAACCCCTGGATCAGGTCAATATGCAGAATCACTTTCTTTTTCGCTTTTTTGGCCGCTTGCACCAAAGCTTTCAGCTGTGACAAGCGGATTTCCAGATAAATGATGTATTCATGGTCGCTGCTCAGCAGCCGTTCAAACTCTTTCATATTTCGCAAAACGGGCAAAACGCCCTTTAATTCAGACACCCAATTTCCTCCTTGCAATTGCTTTCCGCGTTCCATTATCCCCTGTAATACACGATGTTTCAAATCCAAAGTGTGCAGAAATTGTGTCGATACCTGGCACGCATGCATTTCTAGTTATTTTTCCGCCGGCCATAAAGATGCAGCAGCAAAGCAGCGAGTACTGAAAGAACTGTGACAATCAGTCCCGGATAAAATCCCGGCGTTATATAAGACAGTTCAATCCGGTATTCTCCGGGTTCCAAGAGAATACCGCTGAATGCGTTCTGCACTTCCAGCAATTCCGCTTCTTCGCCGTTCACTTTCAGTTTCCACTGTTCACTATAGGGAATGGACAAAAACAAAATTCCTTGTTCCTTGACGGAAAGATCGCCTGATACCCCATTGCCTTTCACATGCAAATTTTCCATGCTGTAGACTTCGCGCTGTTCCGCTTGTGCACGGAACTGTTCATAGGAATTCCAATACACTTTTAAGCCGGTCAGCTTATAAGTGCCAGGTGAAACTCCGATTTCAATTGCATCTGTCTGCCCATCCAAACGGAACAAATACCCTTTATTGGGGTAGCTGTAGATATAGGAAGTTTCACGTTTCAGCACTTCTTTTCCGTTGACATTCAGTTTCATTGATTGGTCTTGCACCGGTGTAATATCGAAGTAGACCATATATTCTCCCGGTTCTTCTTTTCCTTCGATTGGAATACGGACTTTCCCTCCCGATTGGACCGTCAGCAAGCCTTCCGCCATTGAGGCATTGTAGTAATCGGCGTTTGCCAGATCGACTTTTATCCGTTCCGGCAACTGCTCTTTCCAATTTTCAGTTCGGGCTAGTACATAGCCGTCTGCCACAACCAGTGTATTCAAAAACAGCGCGTCCCGCTCTGCCACATTTAATTGCCGCCATTCCGTTTCAGAAATTGTCTCGGTGTACCACATGTCGATGCCAACCGCTGACGGATTTTCATAAACCGAATACGTTTCAGTCTCTTCTACTTTCTCGTATCCGAAGGGAGCCTTTTCGTCTTTTGGTAATACTTGATACTTTACTCCAAGCCCCGTCTCCAGTGCCCAGCGACCGTCGAACAGCGAGTAGGTGGATACGACGACACCGTTTCTCAGCGGATTGGTTTGCCGGACATTGTAATCTTTTTTCACAAAGCTGTGCAGGTTTTTCTTCAGTACGCTATTGTAGGCACTCGTTCCGTAATAGCCATAAAGCATGGCGTGGTTTAAGCGGTCCTTCGTCCCGTAGTACGTCCGGTAAAATTCATTCTGTTCCGGCACCAGCGCTGAAAAAATCTTTTGTTCTTCAGCATGATCCAGAGAGGGCTGGTTAAAATACTCATCGATTAAATTTCCGGCCCCGAACCTGTTGATTATCTTTTCCTCTGTATAGCCCACCACATTGGCAATAGCATTTGCTCCCAATGCCAATACAAACAACCCGGCGAGCCAAGCACTCCGTTTAGCTTTGCCCATTGCATAAAAGAGCAGCAATGAAGAAATCCCAAAACCCATTGCAGCGATATTGTAAAAATCAGCAGCGCTCCCAAGCCGCTCTTCTTTTGTATAAAGCGCCCAAAGCGATAATCCAACGGCTATCAAAACAAAGGCCAGCAGCCGTTTATTGGCTTTCATCGCCGTTGTCAGCCAGTTCGGCAACGCGAACGCCACAGCAAAATTCAGGATGTAGAACCACCGGTACTGAATATGCGAAAACCCATTAAAAACGCTGTACATATAAGGAACGAAATAACAGATAAACAGCAGCAGCGCCAGAATGGACTTTCTCTTCGTTTTTGCATCAGCCGGAAGAAATATCATTAATCCCGCAATTGCAGTAATGAAGAGAAAACCCAAATCTCCGATATTGCCCCAAACTTGTTCCGGCAAACTCGCAACCCAGTCGGCACCGAAGAACGAAGGAATTTCCGGTTTTATTGCCAGCCGGTCTGAATAATAGACGGACAGGACGCCCGGCAAAAAGCAGGCAAACGCCAGGCCCAGACCGATGGCGTAATGCAGCAGGAGCGGTGCATACGTTTTGAAAATCGATTTTTCTTTTAACGGTGTAAGTACGATGGCTGCCAAGCCGTAAAAAATGCTGCTGATAAAACCGAGATAAAAATTGCTGGCAACCGACAGGAAAATCCCCAGAATGAAAAACCGTGATTTGCCGGTCCGCTGATAATACAGCAAGCCGAAAATTGTCAAAGGCACGTAAAGAAACGCTTCGGTCATATAATCGATCAGCGCCGCATGGGCGAAGAAAATGATGGAACTGCCATAAGCCAAAGCCGAGGCCAGCGCTTTCCATGGCTCGAACTTCTCATATCGCACAAGCCCATACATTCCGAGCATTGCTAAAAACGATTTAAGCACAGATAAATGCATTTTAAAATCGATGGTTTCAAGAATACTCCAGTCAAAATCAAAAAGCATTTCCGCCAACACAACTCCATAAAACAAAGGGCTCGTGGTGTAATAATAGGCAAACTCACCAAGCAGATCACCGCCTAAGCCATACGACCAGGACCAAAAAAAGCTGCCGTCTGCATAAGACTCCACGAGATGCGGAAAGAAAAACGCAAATTGGTTGATGGCATCCAGATTGACCGCCAAGTTATTCCCTTCAAACAGAAACTTCCAATGAAACAACACCGCGGCGAGCAGCAGAGACAAAAGCGGCAATACCTTCTTCGCGTAAGTTCCTCTGCGCTTGGTTTTCAATGCAATCACTCCAGAAGGATAGACTGTAGGTCCGATAATAAGCAGGCATACTCCGTTTTATCGTTTTGGATTCTATAATCCAAGCGGCTGTAAAACCCGCATATTATTCAACCAATTCTGGTACGCGGGTTCTGTTTTAACAAACATCATCCGGACAAGGGTTATCCCTACTATCCCCTCACCACGAAACATCAAAACCTTATCATTTAATCCAAAATGCACCAAATAATATTTTAGGAATAATGCTCTTTGGCCGCGGCATCCTTCTAGTGAAAGACGGCAAAGTTGTCGGCGCAGTAGACGCAAGCGGCAGCTCCGCAGAACACAATGTAAAAGTCGCAAAAGCAGCTGTAAAGCTATTGAAATCTATAAGCACACACTGATATAGAAGAAAGACGTCCGGAAATTACTTCTTGAATCGTTAAAAAGCCACTCCCAAAACTATGAGGGTGGCTTTTTTTGAATTGAATATAACTTATTTTAGCGACTGGCAGACGAGCTATTACTCCAAGCCCAGTTCTTCTTGCATCGTTTGCCAGATCAATTCGTATCCGCCATTTTGGGGATTGGAAGACTCAGTTTGCATCAGGCTTTCGTATGCAACTCCATTCGCCAACTGCTCTTGAAAAGCATCAAATTGGGAGACGAACAAATAGCCATTTTCTTCGCTGAGTTTCTTCAGTACCCCGTCGATTTCTTCCATCGTAAACTTGTATAGCTTCAAGTCTTCTTTTGAAGGCGGCGGCGACATGACAACCACATATTCTGAACGTTTATCTACTTCCGCAAGGAGATTCCGCATGGTTGCTTCATAAGCTTCCAACGAACTGAATATGCGGTCGTCTGTCCCAATCATCACAATGACCGCCTCTTCTTCCGGTTTCAGTAAACCGTCAAGATTTCGGTACGCCCAATCAGCCGTCTTATCCCGGATTCCCGCATTCACAACCTCAATATTTCCAAATTCCGGTTTATCGACATAATTCCGAAGTTCGTTTGCCCAAGAGCCGAACTCTTTGCCAGCTTCCCGGAACGTCTCTCCGTTTCCTGAGAAAATAATTCGGCCGCCATCAGGCGCTAAGTAAGCAGAATGTCCATATCCCGCTGTGATCCCGTCGCCAAGGAGCTTAATGGAAGAAATCTTTTGATCCGCCAGCAAAGTGTAAAACTCGCTTTTCTCTTCAACTTTTTCTTCTGTTGGTTCACTTGCTTCAGCTTCTTCATCTTTTACGTCCGATGTTTCCGTTTCTTCGCTGTCATCCGCTACTGTTTCAACTTCTTCTTTTTCGGCAGAACTTTCAGCTTCCGCTACTTTGTTCACAGTATGAACTGACGCTTGCTGCGCATGCTGCCCGATCTTTTCATCCCAGTTCTTTTTTGAAAAACCAAATGCAATCAACAAAAAAACGATTGCCACTACCATCAACACACGAACAATCCTCACTTGGTAAACCTCCCGAATTCATAAATCTCTATTGATTATCTCATGAGAACTAGGCCAAAGGAAACAATTTTTCCAAATTGAGCCTAAATTATTCAGGTGCCAGGCACCTGCACAATTCCAGCTCATTTTCGTCTCCATAAAAGAACGGCCAAAGAATGGTCTTTGGCCGCTTCGTCTTACTTATTGAATTCGAAATACTCGCTTGCACGGAGTATATTATCCAGTGAATCATAAACAGCCAGACGGTATTTTTCTCCCGGTTCTATGTCTTTTTTGCTGACCGCAAAACTGGCTTTTCCGTCCGGCAGATCTGTCCATACGGCCGGAATTTCCTCATCATCGAAGTTCATCAACTTCGAATATTTAGGAGCTCCGCTTACCATAATGTTGTAGCTTTCGGATGTGGCGTAAATGGTATCCACTGCCATCGATGAATACAGCCCGAGGTGGTAATCCTTCATGGGATTTTCAATTAGCCCCGGAATTTCTTCTTCCGCATAGCGCTTGCCATGAAGAAGGTCAAACTGCAGCGCATGCAAATCCTGCATTTCTTCGGTATGGGTTCCCATTTGCTGCTGCCACTGGTTGTACGGAATGACTGCGTCTCCTTGGAACCTCATTTTATCCAGAATGGCTGTCACCGCATTCCCTTCCACACCTGCCATTTCAAGCGCAATGGCGCCGAATTGGTTCGGTGAGAGATCCATTTCTTTTGTTGAAGTTTCTTCTGAATTCCAGATGAAATAAGGAACATTATGTGTGTTGATGAAATCATCAAAGTTTCCAAGCATATCGTTCGCTACTTGAGTTCCTTGTGCACCGAACACTTGGTCATTATTGCCGAAAGTCGGGTAATGGTCGCCGAAGAATACCAGAATCGTCGGTTCATCCCGCTTTTTCAATTCTTCTGTCAACCGGCCAAGTTCCTGATCGACGCTATGCATCTTCTCCGTGAACTGGTTCAAATACTGGCGCGTCGGATCCGGCAAAGTGCCGGTCTTTAAAAACTTCGAATCTGCGAGAGGCTTATACGGCTGATGGGCTTCTACCGCCACAGCGTGAATAAAATCTCTACCATCGGTCTTATCCAACGTCTCAAGCGTAGCATTCGTGATTTCCTTGTCTTTCGGGAATCCCCAGCCTGAGCCAAGTGCATGTTCCAAATCCATGAATTCACCTGATATAAATTGGTCGAATCCTAATAGACGGTAGACTGAATTTCGCTGGTAATACCAGTTTAGGTATGAGTGGATGGCAGTGGTTTCATAGCCGGCTTTTTTAAAGGCATAGGCTGCTGAAGGAATCGGCTTTTTCACATACAATTGATACGCCACATAGTTATCCGGCATAAATTGGCGGCTAAGGCCAGTCAGCGCCTCAAATTCAACATTCGCTGTACCTCCACCGAATTCCGGCGAGTACATCGTTCCGTGCATCGATTCCCCGAAAAGTTTCCGGAAATTCGGAATCGGATCTTCTGTAAAATGCTCTTCCCCGAAATGATATGGATCAACAAATGCTTCACTCATCAAAATGATTACATTTGGCTTTTCTCCTTCTTTTGCAGGAGAAGGGATGTATTCTTTCCCAATATTTTGGATGGTCCCTTTGGAATAATTGTCCGGCTGGTCAAGCTTCGTTTGCTTAGCAAGCATCACAAAATTCCCGAACAGCCCATTTCTCATCGTGCCAACTTCCTGCTGCCACCATGTATTTTGGAAATGGACCTTTTCCATCGGCGAAACAGGATAATCAGTCCATAACATGGCAAGAAAAGCAGCAGATAAGATAAACACACTCGATTTAATCGCCCAGCTTTCCTTCAATTTCGGCACCAGCCAGAAAATGGCCGCCACAATCGCCGCAAAAGCTGCACCCAGAGCGATGTACAAAGGCATATTCAAATCAACCGGATTATCCAACCCGCCAAGTTCTTTTAATAATGCGAAGTCCCCCATTGAAATAGGTGAATTCCGAAGATCGATTTTCACTGCATTCGCATAGGCGAATATGATAAGAACCGCACTTAAAATCATTCCGCCAAACATAAACCATTTGCGCGGAAGGATGTACAAAACATTGAACAACGCCAAAAGAATCACAATGTTCAAAGCAAAACGTTTTGTGAATTCAACCGTCCAATCCCTGAATGGCATCGTCAAAGATTCCCTGACGATCAATTCGCTAGCAAATAAAGTAAGAAGCGGCAACCCTACCATAAAGGATAATGTCAAAAGATGAAGGACAATTCTATCAAATTTTAAATTCTTTAAATCTTTTTCCGGCAAAATGAATCTCTCTTTTCTCTTCACATAGTTTTTTTGAAATTTAAATAAAATAAAGTAAGCTTAATCATATTCTTTTACAATGAATATATTTTCACTTTTGTTCCATCATTAATACTTTTCTTATTAATCCAAACGCTATTCATATTTTTTTCGTTGCCTGAATATATCTCTTAAAATTTTGACCTGTAATTTGACAAACATAAGCAATAATAAAAAATCGGATGAAGAAATGCTATATTAGGCCGTTCGCTATGGAGGTATTCATAAAATAACTAGGCTAACTATTTCTTTTAATCATATGCACAGATTTTTTGCTTTTATGCCGACTACTGAATAATAAGCAGAAATTCCGATTTCGTCTTATGAATTCTTTGCACTCTCTTCCATTCCCTTTTTCTTTTATTGTTTTGGTGCCTGGCGCTTCTTCAACTCTCTGCATTTTATTTCTCTGCCCCGACCAGCACGTTATCCGATGCGTTTTCAATCGCCTTTTGGTTGGATTTTGTGGTTATTAAGCTATTCACTCCAATTAACGGCAGCTTGAAGCTCGATGGATGTGCAGCATCCTGATAAATTTCAACATCCGAAGGAGTTGGATTTAGCCCTGGCCCTTGAGGTGCCTGCTGCCCTTCGAGTGCTTTTGCTCCGCCTGCGATGCTAATACGTATTCGGTGCCCTTTTTTAAAGACATAAGAAGTCGGCAGAATTTCGACCGTAAATTCCTTCACTTCCCCCGGTGTCAAAGGAGTTGGCTTTGTTTGCGACTCTGTCCGCGACGCATTCAAATAGCCGGCCACTACCTGCTTTGATGTGCCGTCCGGCGCTACGTCAGTGACTTGTACGACAAAGTCCGCATCTACCGCGTCCACTTCCGCCCAGAAGGTTGCCGACATGTTACCGGTTACTTCGGTTGGCACCGCCAAAGCATCGGTTGTCCATGTCGCGGTTTCTTCTTCATAAGGCTGTTGGTTAATCGGCAAACGCCCCGATGAACTCAATAATGACGGCAGGAACGGCCCATCTGCCGGCGAGTAGCTGTAGCCCACACTAGAATGTTTTTTAGTCGGTACTTTTGCTACCAAAGAACCGTCATTGATGCTGTCAATCGACTTGCTTTTTTGATCGCTGAAGAATAAATCGACAGAGTTGGTGTCCTCAAGCGGCCAGGACTTTTCGTAGCGCCATTGATTGGCTCCTTGCACATAAATTAGTACCGGATCTCTTTCCACGACTCCATTATCCACGCTCCTCAAATAATGATCGAACCACAGCGCTTGATAATCTTTGAATTCGAGTGGCAGGATTCCATCCAAGTATCCATGAGCACCTTGTGAAACAATCAGTTTGCTTGCACCCCCAACTGCACTGTATATTTCATAAGCTTTAATATTTCCTGGACTGATATAGTCATTCCAGCCTCCTGAAATAAATGCCGCTATGCCATTCTCTGCAATCGCTTCCAGCTCTTCCGTAGAAATCGAACGTTCTTGCCACCACTCATCGTAGTTGCGGTGATCTTTTGCCACTTCATACTCGTAGCCTCGTGCAATGCGCCCTGGTCCGGATTCCATACCTCCTGGATGCCAAAGCGCGTTGTAGCAATTAGCACAGGCCACTACCGGGCTAATTGCTTTTAAGCTTGGCGGCAGTTCCTTAGCCGCAAGCCACTGGCTGATTCCATTCAAAGAAAGGCCAACCGTTCCGACATTGCCATTGCTCCATGGCTGGGCTGCTGCCCATTCAATGACATCATAGCCGTCTTCCATATAATATTTGTAGAGCCCGCTGTCGCCCTCTGAAGTACCGGTTCCGCTCATGCTGACATGCAAGACGGCATAGCCCCGTTCTGCCAAATCGACTAGCATGCCTTTCGAAGAGTTCTGCAAACTTTCATGGCCATAGCCATTTAATTGGACTATAGTCGGCAAAGGATTCTTAATGCCTTCTGGCAATAGGAGCCGTCCGCGTATAATTGTGCCATCGCTCACTTGAATCTCTACATTTTCCTGAACCTTCACCTTATACGTTTTGGATGAAAGTGATTCTTTTCTTGTTACCCAAGCTCGATTTTCGGTCCCTGCCCCTTTAATGCCCAGCTCCGTTTTCTGCTTATCATCTTCATTGGAATGAACCGGCAGCGTAAAACCGGCAATGATTATCGACACTACCAGCCCGGAACTTAACCATATATTAGTTAGACGTTTTTTCATCAATCGCATCCTCTCTTTCTATATTGATGAACTAGTTAACTGAATAAGGATCTGGTAGATTTATTAAGCAGGAGAAAATTATATTGAATATTCTAATAATTATATTAGATAATTGTAAGCTTGATTAATTTTTCTGTCAATAACTCGTTACAGTCTACAAGATTTACTGCTTGTAAAATTAAAACTCCATTTGACAGCATTACGCTGAAAAATGGAGTTTAGGATTAAATTCAATTACATTAATTTATATATAGGGCCATGCAGTTATTTCAACCCCAGCTCTTTTTGTACAGTCTTCCAGATTAACGCATATCCTTCATACCTTGGATTGGCATTAGCGTTGTACATTAAACTTTCATATTCAGCACCACTTGTCAGCTTTTCCTGGAAAGCGTCAAACTGAGAAATAAATAAACAGCCTTGCTCTGCACTGATTTTTTAGAACTTTATCTATTTCTTTCATAGTGAATTTATAGGGCTGCAAACTTTTTTTTGAGGGAGGCGGCTACATTACAATCAAATAATCTGATCGGGCATCTGTCTCTGCGAGAAGCTTGTGCATCGTGGATTTAGAGTCTGCAAGTGTTAAAGATGCGATCATCAGTGCCAATCATCACAACTAGTGCATCTACTTTCTTTTTTAACAGACGCTCAATAATACGGTATGCCCATTTAGCCGTTTTATCTCGGATTCCTGCATTGATGACGTCTGCCTTTCCAAATTCTGTTTATTGACATAATTCCGCAGTCCGTTGGTCCAAGAGCCGAATTCGGTCCCTACCTCACGGAAGGTCTCACCGTTTCTCGTGAAGATGATTCGCGCACCATCAGGAGCTGCATAAGCAGAGTGTCCATATCCGGCAGTAATGCCATCACCTAGCAATTTGATAGAGGAACCTTTTTCTCAAGTAGTAAGTTATAAAATTCACTTTCTTTCTCTTCTTAAACAATCGCTGCCAGTTCCGATTCCTCAACTTCTTCGACCGACGCTTCCACTGTTTGCTCCTGGACTTATTCTTGTGCTTACTGTCCATGCTGTTCAATCTTTTCATCACAATTCTTTTTAGCGACTGTCCATAAAAAATTTAGGTTTCCCACAGATAATAAAAAGCCTGCAAATTTAATTTTGCAGGCTTTCTTCTTTGGGAATGTTTTGTCGATCCAAGGCATTTTGCCGATATTTCTTCTTTTCGGCCTTTGACATTTTTTTATAATCTTCTAAAAAAGTTTCATATTTCTTTAATACAGTATTTGCCTGTCCGTATTCTTTTACCGTTCCAAACTCTAACCATAAAATATGATCACAGAACTTCCGCATTTGAGAAACTGAGTGGCTGACAAAAAACATCGTCTTACCTTGTTCTTTAAACTCCATCATTTTCGCAAGGCTCTTTTCTGCAAATGCACTGTCCCCTACGGATAAGGCTTCATCAATAATAAGGACATCAGGATTAACACGGACAGAGATGGAAAAACCTAATCTGGATTTCATGCCGCTCGAATATGTTTTTACTGGCTGGTCAATAAACTTTTCAATTTCAGCAAATTCTATGATTTCATCTTCCATTTGCTTGATTTCTTTTTGTGAGAAACCGAGCATAAGAAGCTTCAATTCGATGTTTTCTCTGCCGCTTAGCTTAGCATCCAATCCCGCATTAACTGCAATCAATGCCACATTGCCACTGCTCTTGACTTCTCCGGAGCTGGCGGGGATCACTCCTGCAATAATATTAGCCAATGTCGATTTCCCGGAACCATTGATGCCAACAAGTCCAACAATTGAACCTTCATCTACTGAAAATGATACGTTCTGCAACGCATAAAAATCTTCGCCGTATTGTTTATAAGGCACCACTAAATCAAGCAGCCGTTCTGATTGTTTTTTATACAATTTATATTTTTTTGAGACGTTTATAAGCTGAATTTTTTTTGACATCGGATTCACTTCCATTTTAGAGGTAATCAATAAACTGACTTCGGAACTTAATATGCAAATAGGAACCTATTATAAAAGTGAAGACGGTTACTCCGATAAAATAATAAGTATAAATCGGGTTTTCTAAAAAGTACCAACCTTCCCCTAATAGCGAATAGCGATAACCTTCTATTATGTAGTAGAAAGGATTCAACATCAGTAAGGGTTGCCATGATTCCGGAAGAAGAGTAGGCGGCCATAAGATTGGAGACAAGTATAAAAGCATACGCATAACCGACTGCAAGGCCATTTGAACGTCCCGGATGATAGTGGTAATGGTCGATAAAATTAATGACAAGCTAAATAAGAATAATAAGAGTCCTACCATATAAAGAGGAAGCTGCAAATAATAAACCGAAATAGGGAAACCCGTAAACTGCAAAACTGCTACTCCCAGCCCCAAAATGATTAGATGGGGATAGAACTGTGAAAATATAACATAACTTGGGATGACACTCATCGGAAAATTCATCTTAGAAAGCATTTTTATTTTTGTATAAATAGATTTTGAAGATTTCATTACAGCCTGGTTAATGAAAAACCATACTAAGATACCGGCAAACATCCATTCAAAATACGGAATATCTCCTACTGGTTCCCGTTGGCGAATACCAAATCCAAAAACAAACCAATAGATTAAAATTTGAATGGCTGGATTGATAATTTCCCAAGCCATTCCCAGATAGTTACCCCTCGTCAAGCTTTTCAATTCATAAAATGAAAGCCTTCTTACAAGGTAGAAATATAAATATTGTTCCTTCATTATTTTTATTGCTGAATTCATTAGTTTTCCTCACTTACTTAATTATTATCCCGCTAGTTCTAAAATCGATTTTTCTCTTTTTTAGAAGTACGGCTATACTTTAATAAGGAATTTTGTTTATGAAGGGTTAACCATTAGACCCAACTCCCTCGAAAGTACATAAATTCCGTTAATCGCCAAAAACGTTTTTTATTATACTTCACCTGCAATAATTGCTTTCGCTAAAACTCCTCTTAATTTAATCACTATATATACAACTTTAGATTTTATCCGTTTTTCATACATGCTTTTCTTAAGAGACAAGCAGTCGGGAAAATATTCTTATAAACATTGATGAGCAAATACTTTACTATTATATGGTTTAAAATTAAAAAAGAAAATTAATAACACACAGTATCATATCATTTTACTTTATCATATGATACTTCATTTATATTCTAAAAAGAATTCTGAAAATATTGCCCTTCAAAATTATATTAACAACAAAATTAGGGGAATCATAAAAGTGTTTAACAACAGAAAAGACCGTGTCCTTCACTTAGTCTGAAGGACACGGTCAAATATATTAAATAATAAAAGTAAAATTCTATACAGATTTATAATACATAGAAATTACGGCTTTATTTCCATCTATTTTATAAGGTCGCATAAATGGACTGCTTGGCAATATAGCTTTTGGCGATAACCGGGAACTCCAGAACCATTCGATTCTGTTCTGCGGCAACACTTAACAATGTCGCTTCGTCTATGAATGCTACATTAAAAGTCCGGCAAAAATCCTTGAATTTATCTTCAACAGCTGAATCTTCCAGCTGCGTTTTCGGCAAGAAAAATGGAACATCCAGCCTTTTGCACAGCGCCAAGGCATTCCATGTAGTCACATCTCCAAGCATTGCATGAATCCCGTCCAGATTCTGCATTTTATATATATTCACCAATCCGTTAATATCTGCAGGGTCAATCTCATGATAAGCGGCAGCATGCTTTTTAGCAGGAGCCCCTGAAACTGAATCGGCGACAATTGAATAGATCCCCAATTCTTTCGCCGTTTTCACTGTCTCCACCATTTGGTTGCTTCCCCCAAGAAATAAAACCTTCTTTTTCTCTAGCTTTTCCATGTAGACAACCTCCTTGTAAAGTTGCTCTAACCGTTTACATATTCAGCGGCATAGGACTGGCGATCATCTTTCTGTTCTTGCTCTTCATTCATTAATAATAATTCCAAATACCTAATAACAACTAAATGATTAAGCATTTAAACTATGGAATCAATGAATGTAATACTAATTTACCAGTCACTTCTCTGTATGTCAATATATTATCTGAATTTTTAAATTTATTTCCCTAAATAGTTTTTTAATTGGATTAATATTCCTAAGTACGCATTAAAAAATCAAAGATTTTAGCTTCTAATATTTTTCTCCGTCTGTATTTTAACCTTTTTTTAACAATCTACTAATAGAATGAGTCTAGCAATACTGAATCGATTTAAGGAGGAAGAACACATGACAGTTAAGTCGAAAGTACAAGTGCCGGATATCTTTTTTATGCCGGAATGGGGCAAAGCTTATGAAAGCCAAGATCAAGGCGAAAGCAGAATATTTGAAGTAAAAAATGCAATTGGACATATTTTTTACTCATTTGTCCTAAGGCCTATCCCAATTCTGGCTGGCGAAACGCTCTACTACGACACTGTTACGCCTTTTGGGCAAAACGGACCGATTATCCTTAAATGCCAGCCCGGCAAGAAAGCCGAGCTGATCGCGTTGTTTGACCAGGAATTTCAAACTTACTGCACGCAGCACAATATCGTTGCAGAATACATTCGTTTCAGCGCTTGGCTGAAAAACGTTGAAGACTTTAAAGACATTTACAGCATTGATAACCGCGGTATTACCATGTATATCGACTTAACGGTCCAGGATTTTTTTATGGAAGAATTTAAATCGCCTACCCGCCAGCAAGTCCGGCGCGCCTTAAAAAACAATGTGCAAATCGAATACGATTTTACCGGAGAAAGCATTCAGGAATTTCATCGGCTGTATCAGATTATGGCCAAAAGAAATGATGTGCCGGCGTATTACTTGTTTTCGGAAGAACTTTTAAAAAACTCTTTTGAACTTCTCGAAGGCAAGCAGTTTATCGTTTACGTGAAACACGAAGGCGTGGCCATTTCTGCGGCTCTCTTTGTCCATCATGGCGACTACCTTCATTATCATTTGGCCGCAAACGATCCGACGTATTTCCACTTAGCCGGGAACAGCTTATTAATTAACGAGGGATGCCGCTGGGGCGTCGAGCATGGCAAGAAAGAATTGCATCTTGGCGGCGCATCTACAGAAGCACTTTACCGTTTCAAACGTGGGTTCACCAAGACAGAACCACTGGACATTTTGACCGGCAAAAAAATACGGAATCCGGGAGCTTATCAACTGCTTTCCGATATCAAAGCGAGAAGTGAAGGAATCGAAAACCCTTCACATTTCCCGATGTATAGAGGCTAAAATGCGCAAAAGAACCTTCCGCTATTAAAAGCGGAAGGTTCTTTTATGCTTGCACATTTTGGATTTCATTGTAGGTTTCGGTTTCTTTGGACCGGTATGCCGGGAAGAATTCTGTTTCACAAACCGTGCCGGCAGCTTCACAAACTTTATCATAAACGGCCGGATTCCAAACCTTGCGGCCGACATAAAAATCAAATTCCGTGTGCTGCCCGAATTTCTTCTTAAACAAATACAGACTGTCGTCCGGGCTGTTGCTGGTGCCTCCGCCGGCATGGACTAAATGGGCACCCTGCTCTTTGCCCCACACAGCAATCCCATACGTCATCACGTAAACCGGTGAAAGGTGATGATATTCAGACAAGGTGCCGGATAAATGGGTGTGAATCGTATCATTATAGAAGAAATGCAGTTCCGCCCCAATGACCTGCCCTTCATACAACGCTTCAACTAGGACAATTTTATCGCCAAAATATTGCAGACATTTGGAGAAATAAGGTTCATCAAAGTAATAATACGTATCGGCTCCAATACGCTTCATATTGATATGGTAAATCTCCTTGAACAGATCCAGGCTTTTCGGGTTCACGGTCACTCGATAATCTACCCCATTGCGCATGGCATGGCGGATATTCTTTCGTGTGGATTTGGAAAACTCCGATTGAACCGGATCCTTGTAATCGCGAAGATTCGTGCCGACCGTTTTGCGCGTAAATATAACTTCATAACAATCAGTAAAGTCTTTGGCATTTCCAAGCACCGGATGGAACCGGACAAATTCAGAAATGATCTTTTCATCCAGGCAATGCTTTTGGAAAGCTGCTTTGAATTCCTGGACCAGCTCCGCTTTATTGGCATCTTCTCCGCCTATGATTATAGGTCCTCCATAGCCATAAGGAGTGACGATATCGAAATACGTTTCGCCGCCAATGCGGATCGGAACTTCCCGCTTAATGAAAAGATGCTTAACGGTGCCCAATGAATGAGTAAATGTAAAAACTTCACATTTGCCCTCTTCAATTTCTTCGTAGAGCTTCCCATAATTTTTTTCAAAAAATATGTCCATGTCCCTTACCCCTCATTCCTGCAAGATGTTGCCTGCTTCCAGTTCAGTAAATTTCTGCACGATCGGCAGGTCTGCAGATGCAATATGTTTTTCAAATATTTAGATTTATTAATCAGTTATACCTATTACCTTACACCGGTTCTACTATATTTTCAATAAGTAAATTCCTAAATATTTGTAATTTTTAACTTCGACTATCAAGTTTCTCTTAATTCATAAAAATGGTTTTTGGGGCTCATATTAAAGCAGCAAGTTTAATCGGTAGAAGAAAAACGTTTTTTCAGCTCTTCAAATTCCTCTTTGAATTTGCTGCGGTATTCTTTTACCCGCTCCTGTCGATGTTCTGAGCGCGCTTTCCGCATATCTTCTTTGGCCCGCGCCTGAAGGTTCCGCTCCACTTCCCGGGCATGGTCCACTTCATCCAGGATATCACTGGCGTAGTAGCGCACCGTCACCACATCAAACTTCTCCACAAGGCGGTCGTAAAATCCCTCATTTTGCTCTTGTGCAACTGACACCAGTGCCACATCCTGCTCTTTCATGCGTGAAGTGATGGCTGTAATCAGGCTCGCTTCTTCTTCCGCTTCCCCTGCGTCTTTTGCCAGCCCGACTACAGAGCCAATTCCTGCCCCAAGCAGCATGCTGAGCGGTCCGCCTAAAAGCCCTACAAGCGCCCCAATCAAGCTGCCTTTCCATGTATCGTCCCGTGTCCGTTTTCCGGTGTCGAATCCGTCCTGAAACAAAATCTGGCCGTTTGACTTTTTCAACAATGCTGCCTGCGACAGCAAAAATTGGTCCGCGATTTCACTTCTCTTCTTCAATTCCGATAAAGCCTGATAAGCTTCGCTTTCCACTTCAAAATAACTGATGATGACGTTTTCCATAAGAATTGCCTCCTCTTTTTTGAATTATTAATAGGAATTCTTCACGGACGCTTTGCCTGCAGCGGCCATTCGGCAAATCCCGTATGCCAAAAGAATTCCCAAGACATCGATTCCCGCATCAAATAAGCGGCCGTCCCGTTCGAAAAACAATTGCAGAATTTCGGTAAAAAGGGCAAATGCCACTGTTACCCTAAGAGCTGTTTCTCTCTTCTTCAGCCAATTCAAGACCAGAACATAAAGCAGCGCAAAAGACAGGAAGTGGCCGGTTTTTTGAATGGCGTAAAAGCTGTCGCTAAAATCAATGTCGTCAAAGCGCAGCAACTCAGTAAAATCCGGCATCAAATCAAAACTGAAATTGATTTCCTGATCGAATAGAAAAGCTTCTGCATCGTTCGTACACGTTGCGACAAGAATGGTTAAAGACCAAATCAATACAAAAAGCAGCCTACGGGCCATAACCAGCCCTCCTTTCTGTTTGCTTTTATTTTTAAAGCAGATAAGCATACTCGTTAAATAACAAAGAGGACAATAACTGCTTATCAAAATCCTTTTCTTTACATCTCCTCTCCTATATAAATATCTGAATTACCGTAAAATTAAACATATACACATACTATATTCCCGCAAAAAGAAAATTAGATGAAAATGAGCTTGTTTCCGAAAAAATAAAAACAAAAAAGCTCTTCCGAATGTGGAAGAGCTTTTCTTATCCTTGGACTTGCTCATGATGCAGCACGTTCTGCTTGTTTCTTCTTAACATTTTGCCAGCGAACCAGTATAAAATAATACCCAGAGATGCACCTGAACTGTCAATCAGCACATCACGGAATTCTCCGCTGCGTCCGTCAATGAACAATTGATGGAATTCATCAGACAGCGCGTATAAGATGCATATGCCAACTGCTAAGCCGATTCTTTTAAAGCTATGGCTACCGCTACCTCTAGAAGCATGGATGACCAAGATCCCTAAAATGAGATAGATAAAAAAATGAGCATTTTTCCGGACAATGTGTTCAAACTGATCAAAGTCGGTTTCTGCAACGGGCAGTATTTGCTCCACTGTTTCCATGACCATTTCGGTTATGCCTGAGCTCATTTCACCTGATTCAGAAGCCGGCTGGTGGGACAACGAGAAAATCAGCGCCATCCAAAGGAGTACCGCCGCCCATGAAAGCATTTTACGTATAGATAAATTCTCCAATTCTAATTCCTCGCATTGCCATTTATTTCTTATCGATGATTATAGCATCTTTCCTGAAGTCTTAAAATGACACCAAGCTAAGCTTTTGCTTTACTTCAACGGATTCTCTTCTTATTGCCTGGTAAAATTCAAACAAAAATGAGATATCCCTTGAATTGCTTCCAAGAGACATCTCACTTAGGTAAATTTATTAGTTTTCCATTTGCCATAACTTATTTTTCATGAACCAAACTTGTATAAAGAGTGCAGATTTCAGGACTCATAGGACATGATTTTTCTATTTGATAAAAGTTCAGTCATCATAATCTCGACTTCCGGGCCATACTTCTGGTTTTCTAATGCAAATTCCATTGTTGTACGTATGAAACCCAGCATTTCTCCTACATCGTAGCGCCTGCCCTCAAACTCATAGGCAAAAACATTTTGAATGCCATTCAATTGTTGAATGGCATCAGTTAATTGAATTTCTCCGCCTTTTCCTATATTGTGCTGGCCAAGAAATGGGAAGATTTCCGGAGTTAAAATGTATCGTCCGAGGATAGCCAGGCTGGAAGGAGCAGTTCCTTTCTTCGGTTTTTCTACAAAACTTTTGACCCGGTATCTCTTCCCGATTTTTGAACTGGGATCAATAATACCGTAACGGTGTGTTTCTTCTTCAGGCACTTGCTGAACACCGATGATGGACGCTTGTGATTGGTCATATTGTTCAATTAGCTGCCTTAAGCACGGCTTTTTCGACTGAACGATATCATCTCCTAATAAGACTGCAAATGGTTCATTTCCAATAAACTTCCGGGCACACCAGATAGCGTGTCCCAAACCTTTGGCTTCTTTTTGCCGGATGTAATGGATTTCCACTTTTGAAGAGGCCCTTACTTCCTCCAGCAACTCATATTTTTCCTTTTTAAACAAATTGTCTTCAAGTTCAAAATTATTATCAAAATGATCTTCAATTGCTCTTTTTCCTTTACCAGTCACAATAATGATATCTTCTATCCCGGATTCAACCGCTTCTTCCACTATATATTGAATGGTCGGCTTGTTTAAAATCGGCAGCATCTCTTTAGGCATCGCTTTCGTCGCCGGAAGAAAACGTGTTCCTAAACCAGCTGCCGGAATAATTGCCTTCGTTACCTTTTTTCCCACAATATGACCTCCTTTCAATTTTCAAGCACATAAATTGACATAAAGATTAATATCCATTAAATTACTTTTATTGTTAAATTAAATAAAAAAACAATTCTTTTAATACGATTATATTTTTAATCTATTTTAGAATTTCTTTTAACAGTTACTTTATTCCTATTAAATTGATATATTGACATTTTAACATAAAGATAATTATAAGTAATTGATTATTTCGATAAATAAAAATATTTAATTCGAAATAATCGACTATTTTCCTTTAACAGGAAAAAGCTGCTTTTATTCAAAAGAAAGCGGCGGTCTATAATTTCCGGGCAATTGCTTAGGTGTCAGGCACGCAAACAATTCCGGCTAACAAAAAAGAGCGCCCGCCTGGACGCTCTGGAATGGCTTTTCATCTAATCCACATTGAAATACATTTTCTCTATTCCTAAATATGAATACGATGACTTGCCGAATTTCACTTTAGTCAGCGCTAAAAGGACATCCGATTCTTCATCGTAAAACAGGGTGAGGACATCGCCGTATGTGGTGATCTGATAACTGCTCTGCAAGGAAGGGAAATCATAAGCATAAATCAGCTTTAAATTCCGGGAAGTGTACAACTCTCCCGCCTTCATGTCCACTGCGGAACTGATAAAACTCCGGTCCAGCGAACCAAGATACCCGAGTGTATTGGTGCTGTAAATATGTCCATAGCCATTTAAAAGATATTTGCCGTCCGGGCTGATGCTAAGGTCAGGGGACATATCGAAATCTCCGTGATACGGCGAGTCCACCGGCGGCTGAAGCTTGCCGTCTACAATATCGTAAGAGGCAATATCGCGCGGCGAAATCTGTGTTGAAATCGTCATCAGTTTCTTCTGGTCAGGTGTAAGGGCGAGCAGCCCCAACATGTAAATGGACTGTGCAGATGAAATTGCACCATTTTTTGAATCATAACCGACAACCAATGTATGCTGGTTGGAACCGCCGGAAATGAACACCTGTCCTTGGTCGGTCGCTTCAATATCAAATGGATCGAGTTCAAGATGCCAGATATTTAAAAGCTTCAAAGAACGAGCATCGTAAACCGCATAAGCGCCCGTTTCCGGTATCCGATCGGTCCAATAAGTATGCACCATTTTGTGCTGGGTCACATACACTTTGCCATTTGCATAAGCCAGCCTTTCTGCGCGGTAAGGAAGTTCTACAGAATCCAGCTCATACGTTTCGTAATTGTAAGACATCAAACGATTCGACAAGCCGTCTATCATATAGAGAATTGGTTTTTTGCGGTCTTTTACCACGTCCAACACTTGCAGGTTTAACGAGTCTTCGAGAAACGTATCTGCTACTGCCGGTGAGTAAGGTTTAAAACCGGGATTTAAGATCCGTGCCAAAAATGCCGCAAACTGACCGCGGTTGATCGTTACATTAGGGCGAAATGTACCGTCTGGATAACCATTTGTTACATTATTGGCAGCTAATGCAGAAATATAAGGTTCACTCCAAGATTTCGGTGATACATCCGGGAATCCTGCCGGATACATGCCGCCAAGTTCGTAAGCATTCACCAGCACTTTCGACATTTCAGCACGCGTCATCTTGCCATTCGGATCGAATTTGTTATTCCCTTTCCCTGAAATGATTCCCAGTTCAGTAGCAAAAGCGACTTCGGCATACCCCATGTCACCCGGCTTGATGTCCGTAAACCCGGGATTTTTTATGTTTTCCTTGTCTATCCCTAAATCGCGCATGATCATCATCACTGCCTGAACCCGCAGGATAGGTGCTTCCGGACGGTAAGTTCCGTCGGGATAGCCGTTGATGATTTTCAATCCTGTCAAATACTTGATTTCTTCTTTAAAATTGCTGACATCCTTGAATCCGGCTGCTGACACTTGCTGGATAGATGAAAACACCAATAGGAATAGAGCCAAAGACACCAGCACCTGCTTCACAAACTTGCCCAAAGCTTCCCCTCCATTCTTCTATGCAATTAGATCAACTTCTTGTTGCAGATAGTAATCGGAAAAGTCTTATCCAGTTAATTTTTATTCATTTGAAGCATGAACAATAATCCAGACAGTTATCTAAGATGGGGGATAAACTTCGGCAAACTGCCGGGAAGAATGACGATGAAGTAAATCTTGATGGGGTAAAACAATTTTTTACAGAGAAACGGTTGGCAGTATAAATTTGTCTATTTTCTAATTTTGCGGCTATCTACTCCTTTCTAATGAACGAAATCCAAAAAATGGATTTGCTAATCCATATTCGCTAAAGTTCATCTGAATCCTTTATTTTTTTACTTCACACAACAATTTTCACACAATAAAAACAGCGGCTTAAAACAAGCCGTTATCGAAAGGGTGTGCCTGTGCCTACTGAAAAATTAACTTGAATCAATGCGCCTCCTTCTCTCATAGTTTGAGGAATGGACTTAGAGGATTGCAGAGTATGCCAGCGAAGAACGCTGATTGGAGGCTTTTCGCTGGGCAAAAAGCGGGCAGGGTGTAACTCAGGTTCCATTCGTGGAAACCCGGAGGCGATTGGCGGGAACTCACAACTCATTCATGGAAACTCACCCCCCATTCGCGGGAACTCACCTCCTCTATTCAAAAAAAAAGCAGCTGCCTGCAATCAGCACCTGCCCAATAAATCCTATTAACTTCACTCCAGCGGCACCGTATGCGACACCATCCAGCTTTCCAGGCTTCGGCTGTAATACGCCGTAATTTTGTACCCGACTCCAGCCGGCGCTTCAACGCCGACTCTTCCAGGCTTGTTGTTCACTTTTGCGAAATCGCAAATGACCTGCACCGGCTGTCCGTTGGTGTTTTCCACATAAATCTCCAGTTCTTCCTTAAAGCGATGCTTCGGCGGAGCCGGCAAATTGATGATAGATGAGCCGATCAGGTTTCCTGCTTGATTGACCGTAATACGGGCTGTTTCTGCTGTATTGGATGCAAAATTACGGGTTGTTTCATTAATGAAATTATAAAAACGTCCGTTATGGAGCACGCTGGTCGTTTCGTAGTCGAAGGGCTGGTCCCTCAGGGAAGCAATTGAAGCGACGCCTCCAGCTGTTCCGTCCACCGGTTCTGCCAGCAGGGGTTCGATAATGCTGAGGCCAGATGGATAGTCCAAAATGACATTTGCGTAGCCGTTCGCTTCGAAATATGCATGGGTAATCGCATTGGAATAAGCGGGCGTCGTATTGATCATGCCGGAACCGATATGGATGCCGGCAATGCCGTTCGCATCGAAATTGCCGCCTTGTACATTATGTCCATAGAGACCTCTTACTACCAGCCCCGCTCCGGCATTGCCGACAAAGTGGCAGTCGTAGATGCCATAAACATTGTTGTCGCTGCCCCGGTCGGTCTGCAGTCCCGAGCCGATATGGATTTTGTACTCGGTGCCGGAACGAAATGCATTTCTTAAAGCAGGCGATACAGTGATGCTGTTCCTGCTCACTGAATTGATGTGGTAAACCGACCCCGGTCCGCTGCCGATTTTGATATAGGCACCGACATGGACATCGCTTGACTCCGGATTAAAGCGGGAAAAACTGATTTTGTCGCCGGATCCACTGCCGTCGCTTCCTTTCACGACTGTGCCGTTTTGCTCGAACTTGCAGGATTGGTCAAATACACATAGATTGTTATTGCCTTCTTCCGTAATCTGCAGCCCGTGTACTTTCGCCCAGCTGAATGATACGTTCGAGAAGGTTTTGTTCCGGATATTGCTCGCCAACATGCAGACTTTCGTATGCTGGACCGAACCGTTAAACGGATCGCTGCCTTTAAAAGTCAGCCCTTTGATATGCCCGTCCCCGCCGCGCATGCGGACCATATAATCCATTGGAGCAGAAGGCACGATGATGGTCGTCTTATCGCTGTAACCGACCCACGATACCGCTTTTTCTTCGTCGGTCACCGGCACTTCAAGCGGCTTGGAGATGCGGTATTGGCCGGGCGGGAAAAACAGCGTACCGCCGCCTTTGGCATTATAGGCAAAAGCGATGGCCTGCTGCAATGCCCGCCAGTCGTCCGCGTCGTCATCGCCTTTGGCTCCAAAGGCTTTGACGTTGAACGTTTTATCCGGCCGTTCGCTGAACGTCACTTCGTCGGCCATTTTCCTCAATCTATTTGCTGTTGCAAGCGTCTGCTTCTCTTTTTTATTCCCAAATGCCATCTAAATGCCCACTCCCCTGTTGTCATTCACCGACTAAAGACCCTCTATTGTGCTATTGTTACTTATTCAATAAACTCTTCGAAAGTCCTTCACTCCTTTAAAACTTTGTTTAGTTAAAAAGGAAGGTCTTCCAGACGGCTTCTATGCGACTCTTTTTCCTGCTGCTCCAGAAATTCACTGAACTGTTCCCACATATGGTAGCGGGGGTCTACCGTCTCATGCGATGCAAACAATTCCGCCATGAATTTGCCGAAAGAGTCCGGCCGCGCTTCATGGTCCCAGATCAAGTTGAAGTTCTTGCTGAAAGTCACCCGGTTGAAGTTGCCGAAAATCTGCGTCAGCGTGCCGACCAGCATGCGAATTTTCGAAATATGCGGCTTCTCCATAAAGCGGTTGCTGCTGTAAACCAATCCATCTCGGTCAATCAGCCGCACATTAAACGACAGCTCATAATCTTCAAGCACCAGCACCAAATTATTTTTCCCTACCATACGGCACCTCCTGAAAATAAAATACGAAACAGCCCAATTGCCAGAAAATATCTGGAACCGGGCTGATTCAATCATTTATTCAATATCTATCAAGTAAAACGAGGAACAGAAAAAGCAAAGTGGCCACGACATCCAAAGATTTCTTCATGCTTTTTATTAACCTTTCCCCGCCAGCATACAGGTGCCAATCATTCCACTTTCACTAATTGGCTCTCGACTCTTCCTTGTGCATTAATTGATTTCACTGTTGAAAAACCTTCCACCATGTAATACTTCAAACCGCTTTCCGTCGTCACTTCCGTCGCATTCGTAAAAGTTCTGTATGGGGTTCTGACGGTTTTATTGACTCCGGTGATCGTGTTCGTGATGGTTTCATCGCCAAGCCCGGTATTAAATGTCTTGCCGACGCGGACCGGGTAAACGAGCGCCAGGTCATATTCAGAATACGGATAGCCGAATGCGAACATCTGGTAATTCTCAAACTCCAGGTATTCGTAGGTATCCCCGTCCACTTGGACCGTCCACATAAATCCGTAAGCCAAGCCGCCCCGGTCCGGCACATCAGCGAAACGGTGGACCGCCGTTGTTCCATCTGACATTTGGTAGGTGTACGTTTTCGTTTTATCTTTTTGGTAGGAACGGGCAATGCGTGCGTCATTTTTAAATTCCGGTTCCAGGCCGCGTGCCAGGAAAGCGGAAAACTGGCCGCGCGTCACTTCCTGGCGTGGACGGAACGTGTTGTCGGAATAGCCGATTGTGATATTGGCCGCCAGCAGTTTGCTGATGGCTTCTGAATAATAGGCGTTTTGCGGCACGTCCTTGAACGAATGATTAAAACCTAATCCCAGATTGAATACACGCTCGACCACCACTGCCATCTCGCCGCGGTTGATCGGCGAATTCGGGCGGTAAAGGCCATTTCCATCGCCGCGGATATATCCTGCTTTAGCCGCTTCTGCGATGAAGCCGCTGGCGAAATGGCTCGCCGGCACATCACGGAACGGCGTCGCTTTTTGCGTGCCATCGAACCCTTTCAGCCGACCGATCATCACTGCAGCCTCAGCTCTTGTGACAACCGCATCCGGCCGGACAGTACCGTCTGGGTACCCCCGGATTACGCCTTTCTCCATTAAGTAATCAATCTCCTCATAAAATTGGTGGCTCTCCGGCATATCCGGAGCAGCGCCGGCAACAGGCAGAACCAGCAGCAGCGACATCACAAGAACAAGAGGACTCATCAGCTTTTTCATACAGACACTCCTTTCAGTTTCCCGTTTTCTACTTGCCTCCATTCTAACAATAAAAACTTACTAATATCTATATTATTTACTAAATAATCAGAAATATTTATACAAATTAAAACCGCATCCCATAGACGGATACGGTTCCTGCTTACTGTTCTATTTATCTTTTATTCTTCTGTAAGTTCCAAATACTCTTCTAACGCTTTGCCGCTGTCTTTCACTTTTTCAGCATTCTCAGCGCCTAAATAGCGGAAATGCCACGGCTCGTACTGATAGCCCGTTATGTGTTCCTTGCCTTCCAGGTAGCGCAGGATAAAACCGTATTTATGGGCATTATCTGCAAGCCACTGTCCTTCTGCTGTATCCGCAAACGACTTGCTCAACCCGGTATTGGAGGGGCTGCCAAAATCAAATGCCAATCCTGCCTGGTGCTCAGAGTGGCCGGCTTTTGCGCTGACCGTATCGGCTTGTTTTTGGCCGTAGCGATTCACGTAATTATCGTACAGGCCGGCTTGGTAGGAGTACGAACGGAATCCACTGACAGTTTTGATGGAAAGACCTTGTTCTTTTGCCTCTTGCAGCATATCCGAAACAGCTTGTTCCGCTTCCGGAACCACGCCCGGATTATAATCAGCAGGCAAAGCGTATTCCTTGTTGACGACTAAAATGCCATCGATATATGTTCCCGGCGTTTCAATAGAAGGCCCCGGATATTTTTCCGCTTTCTCTGCAGGAGCTTTAACTGCTTTTAGGTAAGCCGAATTCACATATCCCGTTTGATCGCCATAGGAAACTTCGACCCAGCCGCTTTTTCCGGAAATCAGTCGGACTGTCTCGCCTTCCGGGATTTCTGTAATGATGCTATATTGCACTCCGGCTCCTTCGCGCAGATTTAATTTATCTATCGTCACATGGGTTTGTGCTGCCGGTTTTTGTTCTTCTCTGTTTGACAGGAATTTCGAATTCACATAGCCTGTTTTTGCACCGTAGCGCACTTTCACCCAGGATCCGCTTTTTGACACTAATTCCACTTGCGCTTCTTTTGGAATGATTGTCACCACTGCGGTTTCTGCCGAAGCGCCGGAGCGAAGGTTCAAGTTTTCGATTGTTTGATATGTATGGGTGGATGCTTCTGCTTGAATTGCATGATTAAAAGGAAGCTTTTCTCCGAGCGGCGTCACAGTCAGCGCCAAAGCCGCTGCTGCACTGGCCAGGCCTGCATTCCTCAACCAAAATTGTTTTTTCATCGCTGGTTCTCTCCTTTTTCACCGCCTGGATTCTTCACATCGATATCCAGTTACGGTTGCTGTTTTATAGTCTTTTTATTTGATTCAATAAAATCTTAATAAAACATACTCTTTATATTACCTCTTTTCATAGGAAAAAACGTGATGCAAGGGTTCTAATTTTTTGCCAATCAAAAACCTGGAAGCTCCTTTTCTCAAAGTGACTTCCAGGTTTCAAATTTTTATAGTTGGACAGGTAAGGTATGCGACACCATCCAGGAGGAATTTCTCGGGCTGTAAAACACCGTAATGACAAACCCGATGCCTCCCGGAACAACGATCCCACGTTCGCCGGCTTGCTTGTTTACTCCGGCATGTTCACAGACCAAATGGACCGGCTGACCGCCGCTGTCTTCCACAAAAATTTCAAGCTTTTCTCCGAATTGGTGGCGGGGCACTGTCGGCAGCTGAATGACCGCCGGACTCCTAGCACCTGCCGGACGGTCAATAGCCAGCTGCGAAGTCCCTTCCATCTGATAAGAGCTGCTGCAGTCCGTTTTGGCCACATAACCATACTGCCGCCCGTTGTACGAGATGCTCGTCGAGTCAAAATCGAAATAATAGCCGCGCAGTGACGTAATCGAAGCGACGTCCCCTGCTGTTCCGTCGACCGGTTCTGCCAGCAGCGGATCCAGAACGGTAAGGCCGGATGGATAGTCCAGAATGACATTGGCATAGCCGTTGGCTTCAAAATAAGAATGGTTGATCGTATTTGAATAAGCGGGAGTCGTATTGATCATGCCGGAACCGATATGGATGCCGGTGATGCCGTTTGAATCGAAATTGCCTCCTTGGATGTGGTGGCCGTATAGACCGCGTACCATTAGCCCTGCTCCGGCATTGCCGACAAAATGGCAGTCGTAAATGCCGTAGACATTATTATCGCTGCCGCGGTCTGTCTGCAAACCGCAGCCGATATGGATGGCGTATTCGCTGCCTTCATCAAGCGGCTCTTTCAAGTCGGGCGATACGGTTATGCGGTCTGAAGTGACTGCGTCAATATGGTAAACCGACCCTTCCCCACTGCCTATTTTCAAATACGCGCCGACATGCACATCGTTCCTTACCGGATTGAAATCACGGAATTGAACCGTATCCGCTGAACCGCTGCCGTCCGTCCCTTTTGCCACTGTGCCATTTTGTGAAAAAACACAAAGCCGGTCGAAGACGCATAAATTGTTATTGCCTTCGCCCGTAATTTGCAGACCGTGCACCGCTCCCCAGACAAATGCAGCATTTGAAAATGCCTTGTCCCGGATATTGGTCGCAAGCATGCAGACTTTGGCGTTTTGGGCATAGCCGTTCAACGGATCCGTCCCCCGGAACTTGATGCCTTCGACCTTTCCGCCTTCTCCGCGCATCCGGACCAGATAATCCATCGGTTCGGACGGGGCAATCACGGTCGATTTGGAGCTATGGCCGATCCAGGAAACCGCATTGTCTGTGTCCGGCACTTCCAATGGCCGGCTGATCCGGTACAAACCCGGCGGGAAAAAGAGTGCACCGCCTCCCGGCTGCCGGTAGATCACATCAACCGCTTCCTGCAGCGCTTCCCAGTCATCCGATGTCCCGTCCCCTTTGGCGCCGAAGCATTTCACATTGTATGTACCATCCGTCGAATTGATATCGCTGCGCGTATCCAGCTCGCTTTTGCTTGGGCGGTTGCCGAATAGTTTCCCTGATTTTGATTTGAAAGGCATAGCATCTCGCTCCTTTAGGCATCATCTTAACTTAAGATTATAGAACTTTCAGAACTCTTTCAATCAAGAACTGGTTATAGTGGATCTTCCGTTTCCGAAATTCAAAACTCGAATGGACAAGCTAAAAGCCTATTTGCTTCATCAAAAAGCAAGCAACGCAAAATCTTTACCAGAGTTTCGAGTTGTTTCTATCGGTGTAATTTAAGTTTCTATCGTTGTTTTCTGCGTTTCTATCGAAGTTTCTCACATGTCTATCGATGTTTTCCAACTTCCTATCCATGTTTCGTGAAAAATCCGCGTCCTAAGTTCAAAATACAATTGGAAAAGCCCTTCGCCAAGGCGAAGGACTCCTTAAAGCCAAAGCGCTTTTTGCTGAGGCAAAAAGCAAGCAACCCAAAACCTTTATCAACGTTTCAAGTTGTCTTTATCGATGTAATTTAAGTTTCTATCGATGTTTTCTGCGTTTTTATCAAAGTTTCTCACATGTCTATCGAAGTTTCCTAACTTTCTATCGCTGTTCTCACCATACATTACAATCGAATATCCTCCCGCCCGGCAATCACAACTTGCACTGCCGTTTCCGCGAGCGGATCAAACTTCCGCAATTCCCCAAAACCAAGCCCGGTCAGCTCTTCAATCTGGGTGACCGGCACCTGGTAAGTCTGGAAGTCGCCGTAGACAAATTCCAAATCACCGAGCAGGTTTTCCTGCGATTGCAGGTAAGCGGTCGCAGAAAGCGTGCCGTCTTCTTTCCGCAAAACGGCCACTTTCCAAAACTGGGAAGGAATCTGGCAGCCGCGGTATACCACATCGCTTTCGCGGAATACCGGCCCGGTGAACACGGTCACTTTCAACCCATAGTCGCCGGCGTTGTCCAATATATAATTCTCCAGATCCAGCCAGGTCTTTTGGTTGAAATTTTTGTGCTGGGGAGCACAATTGGTGAAATGGAAGGTGTGTTCATTCGCTTTCACTGCATCGATTCCCCAGTTCGGATCTTGCCTTCTCGTCAGATGCCCGCGGTCAATGTCGTTGTTTTTATAGACTTCCGGCCCGACTTGGAATTCTTTTGGAATCCGGGGGTCGAAATACCACTTGTCGTTTTCGCGCCGGACTTCAATGAGCTGCGTGCCGTCAATATTGACGGCACTGTAAAACGCGAGTTTTCTCGACCGGCTCATGACAATCGAAAAATGCGTATAGTCGAGGATTTTTTTGCCGTCTTCCGTTCCCATGACATCCGTCTGCTGACTCTCATTCAATAACGGAAGCGGCACTTCAGCGTCCAGACCGAGAAATGCTGAATTATAGCCGGCCGCTCCGCTGTACCACTCGGCTTCCAACGTCCCGACTTCCATGGCGGGAACTAAAGAATCAGGAGCCGCCAGCAGCGCGTCGAGCAATTTGCGTCCGGCGCCGTCTTCCACGCCATTCCGGCGGAGCCGGAGAAACCGTAAAATCGAACTGATGCGGATGCCTTCATTGGCAATCCATTCCCCTTCGTTGTCGGGGTGCGGGATGCCGGCATGGTGCAGAGAAACGACCACCCATTGGTCGTTGAACACGGGCGAACCGGATGAGCCGGGTTCCGTGTCGCTGACGTAATGGACATAATCGGAAGAAATCGACTTGACTTCGTTTTCACGGAGGGTGACGGCTTTCGGTCCGCCTTTCGGATGCTGAATGATGCTCACGTATTCTCCTTCCAGCACTTTTCCGGTTTGCGGCAACAGCGGCAAATAGCCGAAATCAGCCAGCCGAACGCCTTCCGTGTCCACTTCATGGACCGCAACCAAGGTGAAATCAAGCCCTATATCGGTGATAAACAATTGTTCGGGCGCCAGCCGGAAAGAAACGATTTCCTTTGGCATGAAATTCACGTCGTCTTCGTAATTGAACTCCGCTACCGCATACTGCGCCGCATCAAATGCATCAAGTACATGATTGTTTGTGAGTAGAAGCGACGGCGCCACCATAAACCCTGTGCCGTAGCCTTCAATTTGCCCGCTCCGGTTGCGGAGGGAAATGCGGCAGACCGCTTTACTGACATCGAGCCCTGCCTGAAGATGGGCAATCGGGAACAAATCGCTTCGGTTGATGATGCGCTCCATCGCCAAATTGTCATGAACATTGATGATGCTACTGCGGCTCATCATGCGGGACTGCGCATCCTGTGTCGCGGCTGCACTTTGTTTTTCTGCATTAAACTGCAAATACCGTTTTAACGCCTGTTGTTCGATGTGAGCCAGTTTGCTCGTCTGCATAATCCCATCCGCTCCTTTGAGTAAACGAAGTGCTGTTGCCGGTTAAATTTCCCTTTAAAAAGTTCAAATATTCAATTTATTGACTTCCTATTATTTAGTTTAGCATAATCCCCCTCATTTCCCTTGCTACTAAAGACGCAAAAAAGCGGCTCTCAACTGCTCGTTTGAGAACCGCTTTTCCATTAGTTTTCAATAGTGCTTGCTACCGGCAAATCCTTGAATTCCTTCGCGATCCGCTCAAGTGCTTCCTGGATCAGCGGACGCGGCGACGGAATGCAGATGCGCTGATACATCAAGCCTTCTTCGCCAAACATACCGCCGTCTTCGAGAAGCACATTGGCTTTGTTATAGATGCGGTCATGGATTTCTTCAGCGTTAATGCCATAGCCGCTAAAATCGAGCCACAAAACATACGTCCCTTCCGGAATATACACTTTCACTTGCGGCATTTCTTTTGCGAAAAATTCTTTGGCGTATTGCATCGTGCCGTCGATATACGCTTTCAGCTGCTCGAGCCAGTCTTCACCTTCGTTGTAGACCGCGATCAACGCTGCTACCGTAAACGGCGATGGCAGCTGCATACCCATTTCAGTGGCGAACGTTGCACGCAAGTCTTCGTTCTGAATGATGACGTTTGTACAATGCAAGCCCGCTACATTGAAGGTTTTATTGATGGCCGTCAAAGTGATCAAGTTATCGGTATTGCCTGCGGCTTTTGCCATCGGGATAAACTTCTGGTCTTGGCGGATCAGGTCGCCGTGGATTTCGTCCGCCACAATCAGGACGTCATGCCGCGCACAAATTTCCGCTATTTTGCGCAGTTCTTCTGTGGTGAAGATGCGCCCCGTCGGATTATGCGGATGGCAAAGGATGAACATCTTCGTGTTTTCGTCTTTCGCCTTTTCTTCAAAATCTTTAAAATCGATGGTGTAATGCAAGTCAGCTCCCGCCACGAGTGGGCTGTTGACGACGACCCGTTCGTTCCCTTCAATTGCACCGGTGAACGGCGGATAGACCGGCCGCTGGATCAAGATCCCGTCGCCAGGCTTCGTAAAGGCTTTGACTGCAACATTCAATGCGTGAACCGTGCCGGGGCTGAAAACGATATCCTGCTTGCTCACTTTCCAATTGTGGCGCTTCAAGAACCACGATTCGATCGCTTCATAATATTCTTGCGGGAATACCGTATAGCCGAAAATCCGGTGGTCCACTGTTTTATGTAGGGCATCCACTAAAGGCTGCGGCACCGGCAAGTCCATATCCGCTGTAAACAACGGAATCGTGTCTTCGTCGTAGCGTTCTGTCAAGCCAAATTCCTTGATCAAGTCAGCGCCGTCCCACTTTAAAGAATACGTGCCTCGGCGGTTGATCATTTCATCAAAATTGTATTTCATGTCGCAACTTCCTTTCGTCTTAATCTCTCTTAAGTGTAACGCAACTAGTCTTTCATTACCCCACACCGTGCTTTGTTAAGCTGGGAACCGCTCTTTACTACTGTAAATTTCCCCTATAGCTTATAAAATTAATACTTCTGAAGTCGAAATAAATGCATGAATAAGGGTTACTCTTTATACTAGAAGGGTATTCTTTATTGCAATGAAAATTACCAGACAAAGGGGAACTGCAAAATGGAATTTGTGACGTTAAACAATGGATTAAAAATGCCGCAGCTTGGCTTTGGCGTCTGGCAAGTGCCGGATGATCAGGCAACTGCAGCTGTAGCGAAAGCCATCGAATCCGGTTACCGCTCGATTGATACCGCGATGATCTACCAAAACGAAAAAGGCGTCGGTGAAGCCATTAAAAATTCCGGCGTGGCACGCGAAGAACTTTTCATCACGACAAAAGTCTGGAACAGCGACCAAGGCTATGACAATGCCCTTCGCGCTTTTGATGAAAGTCTGGAGCGTTTAGGCCTCGATTACGTCGACCTTTACTTGATCCACTGGCCAACTCCTGACTTCGACCAATACGTCGATACATATAAAGCGCTTGAAAAGCTTTATAAAGATGGCCGCGTCAAAGCGATCGGCGTCTGCAACTTTGAAATTGAGCATTTGGAGCGCTTGCTGTCTGAATGCGACGTAGTGCCTGTCTTGAACCAGATTGAATGTCATCCGTACCTGGCTCAGAATGATTTGAAAGAATTCTGCGCAAAACACGACATTTTCGTTGAAGCCTGGAGTCCGCTTGACCAAGGCGGCGAAGTGCTGCAGGACGAAACCGTTCAGCAAATCGCACAAGCGCATAGCAAATCACCGGCACAAGTTGTGCTGCGCTGGCACTTGCAAAACAACACGATTGTCATTCCAAAATCTGTGACACCTTCGCGCATCGAAGAAAACTTCCAAGTATTCGATTTCGAGCTGTCCGCAGATGAAATGGAACAGATTAATGCCTTGAACAAAGACCGCCGCAAAGGCTCGCATCCGAATGAAATGAATGTGCGATAATCTGACTCAAAATAGTTCTGTGAAAAGCTTATTCCTTTTGGGATAGGCTTTTTCTCATTTCATAACAGCTCTTCAGTCTTTTTCTGATGGTTTAGAAAGTCGATTGGGTTCAATCCTGTAAAGCTTGTTCTCATTGCACAATTCTAATTTTTCAAAAATCACCAAAAAAACCTTCCAATATAAGTAATAAAATGTGATAATAGGACTAAACATTATTCCTACGAGGTGCCTATGCCATTTCTATTCTTACTTTTCATGATTATTCTTGCAGCCGTGTTAAAGTCTCCCGTTGTAAAGGGCTTTTTCGGGGAACTGGGTGTCCGCTCAGCTTTGAACAGACTCGATATAGAAGATTTCCGGGTCCTCCATAACATCACATTGAGCGACGGCAAGAAAACCACACAAATTGACCATGTAGTCATTGGGCGGACGGGCATTTTTGTAATCGAAACAAAGAATTACAAGGGCTGGATTTTCGGTTCCGAGAACAGCGCCAAATGGACGCAGACCATCTACAATTCCAGACGCCAGTTCCAAAACCCGATCCGCCAGAACTATGGCCACATCAAAATGCTGGAACATCATTTCCCGGGCTATAAACAGCCGATGGTGTCCATCATCAGTTTTTCCGGCAACAGCGTGTTGAAGAAAGTAGATGTAGCTTCCAGCCACATTCATGTTCTCCATACTGCCGGCATCGTACGTGCTATCCGCTCCTACCAGGAAACCATTCTGTCTAAACCGGCGATTGCCGCGTTTGCTGATCACTTGGAAAAAGCCAATATTAAAGATCCCAAGTTGAAAAAGCAGCATGTCCAGACCATTAAAGAAACCGAGCACCGGAAAAAGAGACAGTTTTCTGCAAACATCTGTCCAAATTGCGGAAGCCCGCTCGTCTCCCGTATCGGAAAACACGGCAATTTCAAAGGTTGCTCGTCTTTTCCAACATGCCGCTTTACCGCGTAATGGATTTACAAAACAAAAACCACGCTCAGCTAAATGAGCGTGGTTTTCCTATATTAGTTAATATCTTGTTCTATTTTCAGCTCGGTTCAGCCGGTTTTGAAATATCTTCAATGGCAGCGCCTGCGTGCATATCGGATGGGTCTTTCACGGCAACGTCTCCCAAGGAAACAATACCGAGCAGTTTGTCGCCTTCCACAATTGGCAAGCGGCGAATCTGGTGTTCAGCCATTAAGTCCGCAGCTTCTTCCAAGTCCATATCTGGCCGACCGGTTACAAGGTCTGCTGAAAGAATTTCTCTCACCGAGGCATCCAGCCCAAAATCGGCAGCAATGCCGCGTATAACTAGGTCACGGTCGGTGATGATTCCTGCCAATCTGCCGTTTTCAACAACCGGAATCGAACCAACATCCCACTCCATCATCATTCCGGCGATTTCTCGAAGCGACGCATCCATTGTGCAAGTTTGTACATCTGTCGTCATAATATCTATTACTTTCATGATTTGTAGCCTCCTTTTAGTTTTCCAACTAGCCGTAAGCGTTATTCACGAAGTTCAAGACAAAATCCTAACAATGCGAAACCGAACTTTTGACTTGTTCAACTGGGATCCGACACTAGCAGGACGGCCAGAGCATCCATGCTTTATTTACGTGGATTGATGATTTGAAGGTTTTAATGAGTTGATTCATCCGCCACCTCCTCTAATTTCACATCTATACTGTTCCCCCTTACCTGCCGGATAAACTGCTTCCTAAGTCTTAAAATGTCCACAAAAAATAGCCGCCCCAACTGGATATTGGAACGGCAGCTTTCTCTGCTTATTCAAATTTCGGTGCAACGCGCTTTTTCGTGGCCTGTTCATAGCTGTAAGCCAGTTCAATCAAACGCGGCTCACTCCAAGCCAGTCCGCTGAAGGTTACACCGACCGGCAAGCCTTTGCTCGTGTAACCTGCCGGCACCGTAATGGATGGATACCCGGCCCGCGCGGGTTTTGCCGCGCCGCGGTTGTTCTGGAACAAGAGTGCATCCAGGCCGTACTCCGCCATCACTTGGTCGATGCCTTCCGTAGTGGACATTCTAAGGTCGATTTCCCGGTGCTCCAAATAAACCGGATCTGCCGGGTCATCACTCAACGACTCGGCCTTTTCAAGAATCGCCTGCCCGAACTTCATGCGCATGTCCGGGTCCTGCTTGTTGAATTCGATGACGTCCGCAAGCGACTTCACCGGCACCTCTTCCGGAACCGTGCTCAAATAGGCATTGACGCCTCGTTTAAACTCATACCACATAACGTCCGATTCGAATTCCTGCTGGGGAATCGCCACTTCCACGATAATTGCTCCCTGCGCTTCCATCTCCGCCATCGCTTCTTCGATGATGGCCCGTTCTTCCGGTTCTTTGTCGTTCAGGTAGCTGTAATCGATGCCGATTCTTGCTCCCGACAGGCCGTCCACCTTCAAATGGGCGGTATAATCCGTCAAGCCTTTCCCAACACTCTGTTCTGTCGCCGGGTCCCGCTCATCCACTCCTGTCAGAACGCCGAGCGTAATGGCTGCGTCTGCCACGGTGCGTGCCATCGGGCCTGCTGTATCCTGGCTTTCCGCAATCGGAATGATGCCCGTGCGGCTCACCAAACCAACGGTCGGCTTGATGCCGACAATGGAATTGGCACTTGCTGGACTTAGAATAGACCCTGAAGTTTCCGTACCGATGCCTACAACAGCAAAGTTCGAGGCGATGCTCGCCCCGGTTCCGGAACTGGAACCGCCGACGCTTCCTGCTTCAAACACGTCCGCTTCGTAAGGGTTTAGCACTTGTCCGCCGAGGGCGCTATAGCCGCTCGGTGCCTGTTCATCTGCCATGAAATATGCCCACTCGCTCAAATTGACTTTGCCCAGGATAATGGCGCCGGCCTGGCGCAGCTGGGAAGCAATAAAGGCGTCTTCAATCGCAAAGTTGTCCTTTAATGCAATGGTCCCAGCTGTCGTCGGCATATCGTCCGTCGTGTTGATATTGTCTTTTACCAGGACGGGAATTCCATAGAGCGGCCCCTGCCCTTCCTGTCCCCGCATGCTATCGAGTTCTTCAGCAATTTTTAGGGCATCGGGATTGATGCTTAGCACCGAATTGATCTTCGGCCCATTTTTATCGTACATCTCGATCCGGTCCAAATAAGCCTGGACGAGTTCAACGGATGTCAGCACCTCTTCTTCAAACGCTTGCTGAATGACTTTGATCGTTGCTTCTTCTATTTCAAATGCGATTTTTTCCATAACCATCTGCCCCTGTCGTGTTGTAATTTCTTCCATTCCATCTTTCTCTATTATAAGTAATTATTCCGAAATGGGAAATAATATTCTGGCCAATATATTCTTATACCGAATAAAGGATTTAAAAAAGCGCATAAAGGGAAAATTTAACCTATAGCCCGCATATTGAAATGAGGGACAAACAATGGAAAACACTCAATTATTCGATGGCATTGAATTTCTGAAGACTATTTCCCTTCTGGAATTTTTTATGTTTTTCATTTACCTTTCCTTAATTTTTGCGCTGCGGTCGTTTCTTGTGTTTTTGCTGAAACAGCTCGGTTCCTCCAAGCGGTTTAACGAACGGATTTTCCCGATGCTCGAAGACTTGATGAATTGGCTCGCCATTTACAGTGCCATCCTTTTTTTTCTGTTATATTTCTCGGAAGAACAGTGGCTGTTTTATCCGTTTTATGAAACGGACGGCATCAAAGTATCGGTATTCTTGGTTGTAGTGGTCGCCATTGTGGTAAATTTTGCGAGCCATTTGGTGAAAGCATTCAACCGTTTCGTCATGCCCGTTTTCTACAAGCAATTTGGCGTTGATGAAAGCTTAAGCTATACGCTCAACCGGGTCATTTACTATGTCGTGATGTTGATTGCCTTAGCCATTGGGTTCACCGCCGTTGGCATGGATTTGACAGCGCTCGGCGTGGTCTTCGGCGTGCTTGGCATCGGCATCGGTTTTGGCGTACGCAACATCGCTGCGAATTTCGTGTCCGGCATCATCATTTTGTTTGAGCGGCCGATGAAAGTCGGCGAACTGGTCGAAATCGATAAAAATATTGGCCGGATCACAAAAATCACGCTGCGTTCCACTATCATTGAAACCTTAAAGAACGGGACACTTATCGTCCCCAATCAGTATTTCATCGAACAAATCGTCAAAAACCGTTCCAGCGCCAAACTGTTTGCCCGGGTAGTGGTGGGTGTCGCTTATGGCAACGACACCGAACAAGTGGATGCCCTGCTCCATGAAGCGGCCGTCAAGGAAATGCAGGCCTTCCCCGGAATTCCAAACGAGGCGCCGGATGTCCGCTTTATCAATTTCCGGGATTCTTCGCTTGATTTTGCAGTTGAGGTCCGGGTCGTCGATATCGAGATGAAAGAACAACTTGAAAGCCGGATCCGCCATGCAATCGCCGAACTTTTCATGAAACATGCCATCCGGCTGGCCGAAATGCCGAGTTCCAAAGAAACGTAAATCCCGATATCAGGCAACGGCCTTCTACCGGGATTTACGTTTCACTTTCGACAACAAAGGCCTCCCTTGGTTCCAGCCCACTTCCACCGGCATGCCGAAAAATGCCGACAGCCCTTCACTTGTCACCAATTCGTTTGTATGGCCGGAGGCAAATACCGCTCCGTCTTTTAGCAGCAAGGTTTTAGTAAACACCGGCAAGATTTCTTCAATATGATGGGTGACATAGATAATCGTCGGCGCATCCGGTTTCTTTGCAATGCCTTCAATCGTTTCCAGCAACATTTCCCGGGCAATGAAATCAAGTCCATTGGCCGGCTCATCGAGCACCAACAGCGCCGGCTCCGCCATCAAGGCGCGCCCAATCAGCACTCTTTGGCGCTCGCCGTGCGACAAGGTTTCGTATGTACGGTTTGCATATTCCAGGCAGCCAAGCTCTTTTAATATCTCCACGCCTTTTCGGTCAATCGCTTCGGTCGTTTCTTCATACAATCCGATGGATGCATAGGCGCCGCTCAACACCACTTCGTAGGCATTGTCGTACGGACTGATTTTCTGCTGCAGCGATGAAGACACAAAGCCGATCTGCTTGCGCAGTTTCTCCGACAGATAAGTTTTGCCGAATTCCAATCCAAGAACACTCACTTTGCCTTCCGTTGGAAAAATATAGGCATTGATCAAATCGAGGAGCGACGTCTTGCCAGCGCCATTCAAACCGTACAGCACCCAGTGCTCTCCTTTCTCGACTTGCCAGTTCACCTTGTTTAATACCGTTTTGCCGTCCCGCCGGCGTGTAACGTTTTCCAGTTCCAATACTTTCATCGTAGGGCCCCTTTCTATAAAAAACCTTTGAAACAGATCAAAATCCGATTGGAAAAGCCCTTCGCTAAAGCGAAGGCCTCCTAAAACCCAACCCGCTTTTTGCTCAGGCAAAAACCATAGGCCAAAATCTTTATCGGTGTTTCCAACTATCTCTATCGATGTTTTTCCGACTTTTATCGAAGTTTTTAAACTTTCTATTATAGTTTTTTCAATTTCTATCGAAGTTTTCAAGTTTTCTATCGAAGTTCCCCAAAATCCGGCAGCCAACTCTCCGCTTGTTAATTCACCGAATAAGCAAACGCCGCCTACAGAATCAATCCGATTCTGCAGACGGCGAAACTTTTACTTCACAGCGACTTCCGTCAGCTCCAAAAACTCTTCAACATCTTTCACACACACCGCAATCGCATCTTCCCAAAAAGCGGCTTCTTCCAAATCAACGCCTAAATGTTTCTGCGCCAACCCTTCCACCGTCATGCGTCCGGTATCCCGCAGGAGTGCATTGTAGGATTCTTCGAAACCGCCTTCCGTTTCCAACCCTTTGGCATAAATGCCTTGGCTGAAGAGATAGCCGAATGTGTACGGGAAGTTATAGAACGGCACACCGGTAATGTGGAAATGCAGCGTCGACGCCCAAAATGTCGGGCTGTAGCTTGCAAGTTCTTCGCAATAGGCTTCTTTTTGAGCTTCCACCGCCAGCTCGTTCAAGCGCTCTGCCGATACTGCTCCGTTTTTCCGTTCTTCATAAAAAAGCTTTTCGAATAGGAAGCGGGAATGGATGTTCATGAAGAACGCGATGCTGCGCTTGATCTTGTCTTCCAAAAGCGCAATTTTCTCTTTATCGGAAGAAGCATTTTTCACCGCCGCGTCCGAGACGACCATTTCCGCAAAAGTGGAAGCCGTTTCAGCCACGTTCATAGCGTAGCGCTGGTTGAGCGCTTCCGTTTCGTTCATGACGTGCTGATGATAAGCATGGCCCAGTTCATGCGCCAGCGTGGAAATATTTGTAGCCGATCCCGAAAATGTCATAAAGATGCGGGTCTGCTCACTGTCTGGGAAACTGGTGCAGAAACCGCCGGGGCGCTTGCCGGCCCGGTCTTCCGCTTCAATCCAGCGCTTTTCAAACGCCTTCTTTGAAAACTCGGCCATTTGTGGGCTGAACTTGCCGAATTGCTCCAGGATGAACGCCGCCGCATCGTCGTAGCTGACTTTTTGGGTGGACTTTGTCAGCGGTGCATTCAAGTCGTGCCAGTCCAATCTTTCAAGGCCCAGCAGTTTCGCTTTCCGCTTCAAATATTTCACGAAAGGCGCTTTTTGATCGCTGATAGCTCCCCACATCGTGTCCAAAGTCTTCTCACTCATGCGGTTCAGATCGAGCGGCTCTTTCAGCACATTGTCCCATCCGCGGTGTTTATATGTCTGCAGGCGGAATCCAGCGAGGTTGTTCAAGGTTTCGGCGAAAAGATCCGCGTCTTCCTGCCACGCCGCACTGATTTTGCCGGATACTTCTTTGCGTGCAGCCCGGTCAGGCGTACTTAAACGGTTTGCGGCCTGCCCCATCGACAACTTTTTCACTTGGCCATCTTCCGTATGTTCAATGCTCATTTTGCCGACCAGGCTCGCATACATCTGGTTCCAGGCCGCATAGCCGTTGACCGACAAATCGTTGATCAGGATTTCCTGTTCAAGCGGCAGTTTTTCTTTTGCTTGCGACCGGCGTTCATCCAGCACAAAAGCGACCGGCTCCAGGCTTGGCTGTTCGAGCATGCCCTTCCATACCGCGTCATCCACCTGCAGAAACTTCTGGTCGAGCTTCGCCATGACCGACGCAAACGCAGCACCGAGTTCGCTCCGTTTTCCTGAAAGGATTTTCGCTTCATGGTCGGTGATGTCCTGAGCGGTCAGGCAGCTTGCAAACGCGCCGATTTCCCGCAGCTGTTTCGTGGTGCTGTCCAGCAGTTCCAAAGCCAGCGACAGCTCCTGCACTTTTTCCGGCGAGTCGAGTGGGGCCAAACTGTTCACTAGCTCTTTCAATTCGTTGAGATTCGCTTCAAATTTAGCTATGTAGGTTTTTAATTCCGGCGACGTGCTGCCGCCTTTAAAGATAGATTCCAGATCCCATGTCAAGTCATATTGAGCCATTTGTTTTTCTCCCCTTTATTTAGCCGTGTTCCTCTATATTAGTTTAAAAATTCTTTCAATTCAAGTTATCGGCGGATTCTCTGCTTAGAAACCTGCACCGGAAATACATTGCACTAAACGAGCCGTTCCCGAATGGTGAGGGGAAACCCCAAAATTCTCTTTTGACTGCTGAAATAGGCTTTGCACAACCCATTCATGTCTTTAAACTGATATCAAAAAAATATTATTTTAATGATAAATTAATAAAATTATAGATTAAGTAAGAATATTCTGATAATATATTTTATATCGAAACTACATTTTATTCTTCAGGAGATGCATGCATATGAAAAACATCGCAAAAGTTCTGTTCATCTTTCTATTCACTTTCTTTCTAGCTGGATGGGCCCATTTGGAAAACTCAGCTTCAGCGGCCCCGCAGCCCAATTATGTAAAAGATTTGCCGCCTGGCCATTCGATGCATGACTACCTCCTTTATTTAGCAAAAGACCTGGATGCATTTTGGTCGCCGATTATGGTCGGGGACGGCTACGCTGATCCTGCCGCAACTTATTCCTTCCCGGCTCCCGGCGTGCCGGTTGTTACCAATTGCGCCGTTGAAGAGCCGGCAGATTTCCCGGCGCAAGCCTTTTACTGCGGCTTTGACGACCAAATTGTCCTAACACAGGAAATGGCAAGGCAGTTGTGGGACGGCACCTACCGGACCAACTACGAGGCACCTGTCACATACAAGGCCGGCGACTTTTCCGTTGCTTTTGTGATGGCGCATGAATATGCCCATAACCTTCAGACCGAACTCGGCTGGCTGCCGGTTTACGAAGAAGAAGAACCGCTGGCGACGTCCCGCAGCCTCGAGCTGAACGCCGATTGCCTCGCAGGTGTCTGGGCCCGTTCCGTTAATGACCGCGGGCTTCTCGACGCGAGTGATCTCAACGAAGCGAAACGGACCTTAACCGACCTCGGACAGGATCCCAACGATCCGAATCCGACACACGGCACGCCGCAGGAACGGAACAAAGCGTTTCTCTTAGGCTATAACAACGGCACAGCCCCTAGCTGCGACCCATATTTATTGAATCCATATTAATAAAAAAGAACCGTTTGCCGGCTCCATTAGAAGCTGGCAAACGGTTCTTTTAGGATTTTGACAATGAAGGCTCAAGCGCCAGTTCATCTGCAATGACTGTGACATCCGGATGTGTCTGCAGGATGGATGCCGGAAAGTCTTCCGTCACATCGCCGTTCAGCAAACGGTGCAGCGCTTCCGCTTTTTGCTCACCGGACACCAGCAAGAGGATTTTTTTGCTTTCCATAATTGATGCAATGCCCATGCTGATGGCTTGCGTCGGCACCTCTTCAATGCTTGGGAAAAAACGGGCATTGGCGCGGCGTGTTGATGGGGAAAGCTCTACCACATGCGTCCGGCTTGAAAACGGCGTTCCCGGTTCATTAAAGCCGATGTGGCCGTTCAACCCGATTCCAAGTACTTGAAGGCCGATGCCCCCTGCACGTTGAATCTGTTTTTCGTATGCCCGGCAATCCTGCTCTAAATCCTCAGAGTGCCCGTCCGGAAGATAGATCTGGTCCGATCTAAGATCGACATGATCAAACAGCTTTTCCTTCATATAATGATGGTAGCTGTTCGCATCGTCTTTTTTCAGCCCGACGTATTCGTCCAGATTGAAGGTCGTCACGCTCTCGAATGACACTTTGCCTTGCTTGTACTTTTCAATCAAACAGCTATACAGCTTTTCAGGCGTGGATCCGGTCGCCAGTCCGAGGACTGGATTCCGGCTCTCTTGAATATGCTCCATGATTATGGAACACGCTTTTTTGCTCATTTCCTCGTAGTTGTCCACTTTAACAAGTTGCAATTTTTCCACCTCTATCGATTAATATAACTTGCTTGCAATATGCTCCGTGATTTCCCGCTTTACACTCTCTGCATTTTTGAAGTTATTCATTGTGAGTCCCGTGCAAATCAAATCAATCAAATATAATTGGGCAATTTTCGACACAAGCGATCCGCTGTCCAACGGACTTTCTTTTGCCGATGACAGCAAAATATGGTCGGCGTATTTTGTTAACGGCGACTTCACGTACGTCGTTAACGCAATAACGGCTGCGTTCTTTTCTTTGGCAATCTTTACTGCATCGATGATGTCTTTCGTGCTTCCTGTCAAACTAATGGCGATTACGACGGAATTTTCATTGAGCGACGACGCCCGCATAATCTGGAAGTGGGAGTCCGTAATAACGCTGACATGTTTGCCGATGCGCATCAAGCGGTTTTGCATATCGAGCCCGGCAATGCCCGATGACCCGATGCCAAAAATGACAACATCCGATGAATCGTTGATGGCTCGTATGCATTTTTCCAAAGTTTCAGCATCGACGACATCCGATGTGTCTTCGACCGCCTGGATGATGTTGTTGCGGATCCGGTAAATAAAGGACTCGTCGTTTTCGGAATGATCCGCAGCCGGCACTTCCTGGGCAAACAGGAATTTAAAGTCCTGGAACCCTTTAAAGCCGAGCTTGCGGAAAAAGCGCAAGACAGTCGCTTCGGCAACACCGCTCAGCTCGGACAATTCCGTCAAAGAATGGTAGAGGACCTGGTTCGGGTTCGACAGGATGTATTCGTAGATTTTATGTTCGGATTTTGTGAAATTGTGCTTGTGCTGTTCCATTAATAGGGAAGGTTTCGGTCCAGCAATTGTTCTCGAATCCATCATTTGGCCCCCAATCAGTTGAAATATTCCACTGGTGCTTCAAGTCTTAATTATGGTCTGTGCAATGGTCCATAACCCGTATGAATTATACGTTAATCGCCTAATTGCTAACCTACTCCATGCCGCTCTTATCCAAAAAATTCTTAGCGGCACCAAGCAAATTCGATTTATTGTCGTGTTCGGCCATCTTAATCTGCAGGGATTGCCGGTGATTCGGCATGATCTTGTTTTCCAAAGAGGACAGGACGGCTTGCTGCAGGAAGTCACCTTGGGCAGAGATGCCGCCCCCGATGACGATAAGCTCCGGATTCAAGAGGTGGACGAGTGTCTGCAGGCCAGTGGTGAGATCATCCAGCCAGTGTTCAAAGAGCTGGACGGCTTCCCGGTTGCCTGCTTTTACTTGCTCAAAATACGCTTTTAGTTCCCATCCTTCTCCGAACTGCTCAATTACTCGTCTTTGCAGTGCCAAGCTGGAAGCGTATTGTTCGTAGCAGCCGCTTTGTCCGCAAGTGCACGGTTTGCCGTTCGGATACAAATTGATGTGCCCGATTTCTCCAGCTGAAAAATGGCTTCCTGTGTAAAGTTCACCGTTTAAAAACAAGGCGCCTCCGATGCCGGTGCCGATGGTCACACAAAGGAAGTCCCTCGTTCCTCTTGCCGCCCCTTTCCAGTATTCCCCGAGAGCGGTGCAGTTGACGTCATTTTCCACACATGCCGGCAGGCCGGTATGTGCGGAAATCCGTTGAGCCAGTTCAGTACCAGTATAGCCCGGCAAGGTGTCGGTTGCAAAAACGACCTGGCCGTTGACGTTGTCGATCTGTCCAGCGGAGCTGATGGAGATGCCGTCTAGTTGAACTTTTCCCATCAACTCATCACAAAGGCGCTGCACTTTTGCGACCAGCGCTTCTCCACCTTGAGCCGCTTCTGTCGGAACCGAGCCGTGAAACAAAAACGAGCCCTCTTCATCCACCGCTGCATATTTGACGAAAGTGCCGCCAATATCAATTACACCAAGCTGCATGTGATGTTCCCCTTTTCGTTATGAATAAAAAGAGAAAAACCGCGTTGATGGGCTTTTCTCTTTTTAATCGCTTCTCTTTATTGGTTCAGGAACTCAAAAGATAAAGTTCCCGGTTTCGTTTCTTTTATAAACAGCCGTTTTGCGAATTCTGGCTTTTCCTGCGGATGGTCTTCCCGGTAATGAGCGCCGCGGCTTTCTTTTCGTTCCAGCATCGCCTGCAGCAAAAGCGGCGACAATTTCAAGAAGTTCTTTGCCTTGATTGCCAATTTCCGTGTGGCTTGCTGCTTGAAAAAGTGGGCCAAATCAAGACCGTTTTCCAATGCGTTGATCTCTTCTATTGCTGCGAGCAGCTGTTGTTCTGAACGGACGACGTTGCCGGCATACCATAGGATTTCGCGGACTTTATCAACCGCCTCATGGACTGCCTCGGCATGTGTGCATTTGCCCTTTTTGTTAAACAACCGGTCCAATTGAAGTTCCGCTGCCTTTAAACCAATCTCGTATGGTTCCACTTCTTGCATATAGCGGGAACAATCAGCGGCCGCACGTTTCCCAAATACCATACAGGCCCCCGTCGAATTGCCGCCGAGGCGGTTCGCCCCTTCGATATTACAGGACAGTTCACCGATGGCGTAAAGACCGGGCACGCCGGAGCGGCCGTTTGGATCGATGTAGACGCCGCCGTTGCTGGCATGCGCGAACGGCGCAATCCGGACTTCGTCCTCCACCAAATGGATGCCGTTTTGTTCTAGCCAATTCAAGTATACCGTATAAAACTCTTCATCGTTTTCATAGAGCTCCGGATCATACAACAGCTTAAATCCTTGTTCGCTGCGGGTTCTGATGATTTCTTTCATCATCGCGATGTCCACCCATTTCGACTCGAGCGAATCAGTGAACGGGCCGTGGCCGCTGCGGATTTCCAGGCATTCTTTCCGGGACAGCCCTTCCGGGAGTATTGGATCCAGCAAGCTTTCCCCGCTGTCTTTCACAATATCCCGGCAGTACATCAACGTGTGTTCGCCGAATAAGGTCTTGTAGCGCGGGGTCGTAATGCCCGGGATAAACTGGATGAACTCCATATTGACGAGGCTCGCTCCGGCTTCAAGCGCCAGCACATGGCCAGAGCCGTCCACGTCGTTCGGATTCAAATTGTGTTTGTACAAACTGCCGAAACCGCCGGTCGCCAAAACAACCGCTTTGCATTCGACAACAATCACTTCATTGTACCGGTCGAGGAGGAGCGCCCCTACCACTCGCTCTTCCTGCTGGATCAACGAAATGACAACGGTCCGTTCCATGACGTTCAACTTTTCGTAGCCGCCAAAAATCTCCGTAACGTTTTCGCGGATGCCGTCCCAGTTGCTGAGCAGATAAATGTTCCGTGGATGTTCGGCAAAACACGCTTTCCGCTCGCCCTCCAGCTTTTTGGAGATGACGCCGATGTCGCCGTATTCTTGAACCCGCTCCGCAATTTCCTCGACGTATACTTCGGCAAGATCCTGCCGGTGCATCCCCCGGCTAGCTGTTTCGATATCCGCCATGAACACCGGTTTATCGCTGCCGTCTTTTGTCACCTGTGTGCCAAGAGACGCTTTTAACGGGTAGAAGCTGGAACCGGAAGCCAGCTTCATCTTCGTTGCCATCAATACTTCATGGTGTTGGTCTGCCAGTTCTTTCGCCACTTTAATGCCGGCCAAACCGCTTCCCACAACCAATACATCCGTCTTGATTTTTCGGTTAATGCGCACAACTGATTCTCCTATTTTCAAAGAGTTGATTTATTGTAGTCGAAGAACGTAAGGCCTTCCTTGCCTTCTTCCTCTTCGTCTTTTTTCGCAAACAGCAAACTGAAGCCATAGCCAAAGACAATCGATGCTACCAGGTTAATGACGGAATACGCCCAAAGTGTGATATCGGTAAAGTACGAGATGTAGATCGCTACTGCCGTAGTGGCGATAAATCCAAGCATCGCACCTTTTGAATTCGCTTTCTTAGTCATGATTCCTAAAGTGAAGGTACCGCCGATGATTCCAAGTGCAAGCCCCATCAAACCGTTAAACCATGAATACGCAGAGCCAACATCCGAATAAGCTAAGACGATTGCGAATGCGATGGAGAAAATTCCGACCACAGCCGATACGGTACGCGCCATTTTCGTGCTTTTTTCATCACTCATGTCTTTTCTCAATACTTTTTGAATATCCAAAGTCCAGCTTGTTGCTACACTGTTCAATCCCGTCGAAAGCGTCGACTGTCCCGCTGCGAACAATCCGGCGATCAACAATCCGGATACCCCTGCAGGCAGTTCACTGACGATAAAGTTTGCAAAGATCAAATCGGATTTTCCTGTCGGCAAAACGCCGCCTTTTTGAAGATAGAATACGTACAACGACGTACCGATCAAGAAGAACAAGGTCGCTGTCCCGAGTGACAGGAATCCGTTCAAATACGTCATTTTGTTCATTTCCTTCAAGTCGTCGGTGCTCAAATAACGCTGCACCATGTCCTGGCTGGAAATATACGAGAACAGTGTAGAGAAACCCGCACCCAGGAAAATGATGAACAAGCTGTTGTTGACCAAATTGGCGTCAAAAATCGCCACATCGCTGAAGAATTTCTGGTCAGATGTTCCGACGCTGATAACTTCCCCAAGACCGCCATTGATCGAGAACAACAATACGATCAAAGCGAAGAGCCCGCCGCCGATCAATACGACACCTTGGATAAAGTCTGTCCATAGTACGGACTTCAAGCCGCCAAATGATGAATAGATCGTCGCGATGACACCCATGAACAGGATGATGACGACTGTATTGATCCCTGTAACCGCTGCCAATGCAATTGCCGGCAAGTACATGATGATCGACATCCGGCCAATCTGGTAGACGATAAACAGCAAACTTCCCAAAATCCGCATGCGCTTATCGAACCGTCTTTCCAAGTATTCATAAGCTGTGTCCAAGTTTAGCTTCCGGTAAACCGGAAGGAAGAAATAGATGGCCGCTGGAACGGCGATAAACAGCCCGAGTTGCGCCACCCACAGTTCCCACGTGCCGGCATATGAATTACCGGCAAGCGACAGGAACGAAATCGGGCTCAGGAGTGTGGCAAACAAACTAACCGAAGTCACCCACCACGGAATCGTGCCGTCCCCTTTAAAGAACTCTTTGCCTTTCATTTCCTTTTTCGCAACCGCAATTCCGATATACAAAATGAACAACAAGTACGCAAATAAAATGACATAATCAATAAACGCAAATTTCCCCGCCATATGGCTTATCCCCCCAGTGAATGATTACAGATATTTTTCCGCGATGCTTCTCGCTTTTAGTAATTTTTCTTCCGACAATCGCTTCATCGGCTTGCGCACATAGCCCGCATGGACGCCTTGTGTTTCAAGCATTTCTTTGATGGTCTGGTACAAGCCGTTTTCAAGGATTTCCGAAATCAAATCATTTGTCACTTTTTGGATTTCGCGTGCTTCGTCGATGCGGCCGCTTTGCGCCAAAGTGAAAATCTGCTTCGCACGTTTGCCGTTGACGTTGAATGTGCTGCCGATCGCGCCGTCTACATTCAAGACGCTCGCTGACAACAGCATTTCGTCAAAGCCGGAGTAAATCAGTTTGTCCGGGTAGGCATGGCGCAGGCGCTCAAGCAAATAGAAGTCCGGGGCCGTAAATTTCACGCCGATGATTTTTTCATTTTCAAACAGCTCACCGAACTGCTCCAAGTTCATGCTGACGCCGGTAAGCGCCGGGATGGAGTAAATGATCAGCTTCGTGTCAATACCTTCCAAGATCGTGTTGTAGTAGTCTTTGATTTCCTCGAAATCGAATTTGTAGTAGAACGGCGTTACCGCAGAAATGGCATCGTAGCCAAGGTCCGTCACGAATTGCGCCAACTCCGCCGCTTCGTCGACGTTCAGTGAGCCGACTTGTGCCATCAGTTTCACCCGGTCGCCGACTTCGTCTTTGACGATTTCGAAAATCTGCTTTTTCTGTTCGGTCGAGATGAGGAAGTTTTCTCCTGTGCTGCCGTTGACGTACAAGCCGTCAACTTCTGAAACTTCGATATTGTAGCGGACAATTTCCCGCAAGCCTTGCTCGTTTATGTTTCCTTGCTCATCAAATGAGCACATCAATGCTGTGTATAAACCTTTCATGTCGTCACCTGTCCCTTTCTTATTGGGTGTTGCTGATTTTTTCCTGGATGGCATTTGCAAATTTCTCAGTGATTAATTGCGGGCGGGTGATAGCGCTTCCAACCACGACCGCATGAGCTCCGAGATCCAATGCTTTTTTGGCTTTTTCCGGCGTGTCAAAATTGCCTTCCGCAATCACGGGAACCTTAACAATTTCAACCATGCGCTCGAGCAGTTCGAGCGGAACCGTTCCCTCCGAATACGGCGTGTAGCCTCCTAGTGTGGTAGCTACGATGTCGACGCCTGCCTGTTCAGCAGCTATCGCTTCTTCGAGTGTCGAGGCATCTGCCATGAACAGCTGCTCCGGGTATTTCGCTTTCACTTCCGAAAAGAATTGCTCGAACGTCTTGCCGTCCGGCCGTTCCTGTTTCGTTGCATCGAACGCGATGATGTCAACGCCTTCTTGATGCAGTGCGTCCACTTCTGACATCGTCGGCGTGATGTAGACATTGCTGCCCGGATAGTTCTGCTTGATGATCCCGATAATCGGCAAATCCACTTCTTTCTTGATTGCCTGAATATCTTTAACCGTATTGGCGCGAATTCCCGATGCCCCGCCTTGTTTAGCGGCCAGCGCCATTTTGCTCATGATGTATGGGTCATGAAGCGGTTCGTCCTCCAATGCCTGACAGGAAACGATTAATTTCTTGCTGATTTGTTCTAAAACCGTCATGCGAAAACTCCCCATCTGTATGTAATGATCAATACCCTTGCTGTTTGCAGCCGAATACCGAACCGGCCTCCTTTTCTTTTTGAATATTTTATTAATCGAACTATATCATTTTGACAACTGACTTTCAATAAAAAAATTTAAAATGATTATTTATTTTCATTTTAAATATTTTTATTAAGCTATTGTCCCTAGGATGAGCTGATTAAAATAGTCTCTAAAATTCCTTGATGTGCATAACGTCGATAGAAATTAAAAACCCACTGATAGAACCGCAGAAAAACGTTGGTAAAGAGTTTACACCAGTCCCATTCTCTATAAAAAACCACAACAAAAAACCACCTGCAACGAGGAATCGGACAATTCCGCTGCAGGTGGTTCCAAAGTTATTCAGTTTCAGCAATCACTGCGTATTCCGTTCTTCAATCCCCCGGATCAGCTTTTCCTGAAGCGACAAATACTGCCTGACTTCCTCTTCGCTCAACACATCAAACAGCTCCAGGTAAACCTCTTGGCCGATTTCCTGGGCTTCGGCCAAGGCTTTTCTGCCTTCGGCTGTGAGGCTCAACTGAATCGTCCGCCGATCGCTTTCGTCGTACAGCCGCTCAGCCAGACCCAATTCCACAAGCTTCGCGGCGATGCTCGTCATAGCGCCTTTTGTGACGCCCACCGTCTCTGCCAGTTCCGCCTGCTTTTGAGGGCCCTTTGTCTTCAATTCAGACAGCGCCAGAATCGGCGAAATGCCGATCGGGTAGCGGAAAGCTTTTGTGAAGCGCATGATGTTGCTGTTGTTCATCTGTTCGACCATCTGGATCAGCCGAAAAATCGTTGTTTGTTTCAAAGAAATCCCCCCTGATTAGCGCAGCATAATGGAGCCGCCGTCGACCATCAGCGTTTGCCCGGTAATGTACTGGGAATCGTCTGAAGCGAGGAACACTGCCACCCGGCCGATATCTTCCTGGACATCCCCGAAACGGCCAAGCGGTATTTTGTTTTTCACGGCTTCGTAATATTCCGGCTGCGCTTTCGCCCAAGCCTGGACTCCCGGTGAATCTGCGATCGGGCTGATGATGTTGACGTTGATGCCAAAACGGCCCCATTCATTTGCGGCGACGCGTGAAATGCCGCGGATTGCTTCTTTTGCTGCCGCGTAAGCGCCTTGCGTTTCATGCCCTGCCAGCCCTGCACCGGATGCAAAGTTGATGATGTTGCCTTTCGATTCTTTCAAATGCGGCAAAGCTGCCTGCATCAAATAGAAGGTCGGGTAAAAGCCTGTACCGAACGACAAGTCCAGATCTGCCTGCGTGGTTTCTTCAAGCGTCACTTGTTTGGACGCGTGCGCATTATTGACCAATACATCCAGTTTGCCGTATTCCGATACGACCGCTTCCACAATCTTACCCAAGTTTTCGCGGTCCATCAAATCCGCTTTCAAGAACATCGATTTCGGAGACACTTCCTGCAGCTCCTGCGCCATCGCTTTGCCCGTCTCATCGTTGACATCGACAATCGCCACAATCGCCCCTTCTTTCACCATTTCTTTCGCAATTCCGCCGCCAATGCCGCCGGCTCCTCCAGTGATGATGACAACTTTATCCTGTAATTTCCCCATTCAGAACATTTCCTTATACTTTAAACTGCAATTAGTTTAACACTAAACTGTTTAACATTAAACTAAAAAGTCTTAAAAAAAGCTGCCGGAACTTTTAAGAAGTCCTAGCAGCTTTCCCCTCTTATTCAATTACCGATGAGACATGGTTCTCCCTCTCACCGTCCGGATCCAGAACCCGCCATGAATCGTCTTCGAATCATTGGCCACTACAAAGGCTTGCGGCTCCAGTTCTTTGATGGTCTGGTATAGTTTCAGCTCGCGTTTTTTCGGCGTCAGGATCTGCAGCGAACGGCGCGGTCCCTCGTGCCCGTTCGTTTCCCAATCTGTCACCCCGTAGCCCCGTTCACGCAATTGCTTCGACAAATGGTCCGAGTTTTCCGGAGATACCACGGTCGCGGTGACATAGCCGAGCGAAATCTTGTCTTCAATCATGGAACCGACAATGACCCCGGCACCGAAACCGACCGCATACGAAATTAAGTTCTGGATCTCTGAAATGTTCTCGAGTACAAGACCCAAACCTAAAATATTGATGATGACTTCGATGATCGATAAGCCCGCAGACAAGTAGCGGTAGCGGTAGCCTTTCATCATCAAGATCATCCGGACCGTCGACAAGGTCACATAAACGATGCTGATCAAGAAAATAATAATTACCAATACAATAGGATTCATGCCCAATATAAAACCCTCTTCCTAATAGTTTATATTTTCCATTTTTATTTTTAGGATATGGTACTTTTCCCTGTCAAAATGGAATTAAACATAGCAGAATCTTACTTTTTAGACTGATGAGCTCAAAATAAAAAACCGCCTGAAATTCAGGTGGTTAAAAGTAAAATCGACTATTTGCTTTTAGTGAATACTACTTTGTTCAAGCCCGAAATTTCAATACGGTCTCCATTACTGAATGTTTGGGTTACGCTTGTTACAAAATAAGGTTCCTTTTTGGAAGAGAGCATTGCATTTACAAGCAAGTTAGAGCCTCGGTATACAAATAAATTTCCTGCACCGCTTGGCGTAGTGACTCGGTATCTGCCTGCTGCGATATCTTTGCCCACTGTCCAGTTGCCTGCATGCAATGTATTCGATTTTACATTGGTGACTTTCGTAAACTGAACACTGTCGAGACTTAATATGTCAATTTTATCTCCTTTTTTGATATCAGTCGTCACCATCTGGACTCCCCAATCTTCGTTGGGACCAGCAAGAATTTCATTGATATACAAATCACCTGTTGCGGGTGTTATGAATAAGTTGCCTGCACCGGATTTAGTCGTAATTTTATAACGGCCCGTACCAATATGCGTACCGCCTTTCCAAGTACCTGCAGACAGGGTTTTCACATACGGAACAGTAACCGTTGCCGTAACGGTTTTGCCGTTCGCTGTCGTCGCCGTAATTTTAGCCGATCCGGCACCGACTGCTTTTACGACGCCTTTACTGTCGACAGTGGCAACTTTAGCATTCGAGGTTTTCCATTTCACCGATTTGTTTGTTGTGGTGCTCGGACTGATTGAAGCTTTTAACGCATAGGTTTTTCCAGCGGCCAATGTAAGGCTTGTTTTATCCAGCTTTACGGATTGCGCTGCAATCGGAGAGGTGACTGTCACTTTTGCAGTTGCTGCTTTGCCTCCGCTCACTGAGGCGGTAATTGTTGCGGTACCTTTGGCTTTGCCAATAATTTTCCCTTTCGCGTCAACTGTAGCAATTTTAGCATTGGAACTCTTCCACGTAACAGTTTTAGGCGTACTGTCGACTGGGGAAACAGTCGCCGTTAATGTAATCGCTTGTCCCGCAACAACGGACACACTGGCTTTATTCAATTTTACTGTTTTCGCAGAAACCGTTACCGCCAATGTTTTGGCTATTGCCGGATTAGCTTTTGCAGTAGCGGTAATGACAGCTTTGCCGCTAGCGATTCCTTTAACGGTACCTTTCGCATCAACCGTTGCAGCTTTAGGGTTGGAGCTTTTCCAAATGACGGTCGAATCTGCCACATTTGCCGGCGCAATAGTCGCTGCTACTTTATAGGTTTGATTTGTCGCAATTGCTAAAGAAGCCTTACTCAATTTCAACCCGTTTGGCAATACCTTATCAGCTACATCAGTGTTAGTACCTCCCGAAGTATCAGCAAATACTGTCGCCACATTGCCAAATAGCAACAAGCTAGCCAAAACAAGAAACAAGAAGCTTTTCTTCAAAACATTTCTCTCCACTCAGTCACCTTCTTTCTTATGAATAAATTGATGAATAATCAACCAAAATATGGTTGCTCCTTTTCTTTATTATAGTTATTACGCCTTAACGTGAATGAGTTTATCTACCTATCTTTTAAAATAAGAAAGAAAAACCCTTTTCCGGAGAGAATTAGTGGATTCTCGGAAAAGGGTTAATGCAAATCGTAGAGTGTCAATTGAAATTAGACGTTCTGATTCCGCTTCGGATGTGGCTGCGTGATATCCACGGCATATACTTTAATGCGGTTGACCATCAAATCACGGATGCCGTATATCGGCCGCTCGTTTGCCTGCACCTCGCTGATATACGCATTCATCTGCTCCTGCAAGTAAACGCCGATCGGCTTGTCCTTGTATTCCTCGCCCAAGCTTCCACTGTCCGCCGCAGTGCGGAACGAAGTTTCAAAATACAAATTCGACACCTCCAGCGCTTTCAAGGTCTCGCCGTCCATATGTACGCCCACCACTTCGTAATAATTTCCGTACTCATCTCTTACCAAGTCGTTCGCCTTGATGTTTTGCATGCTCAAACTGATCCTCTCCTTTCCTGGACTCTTTCGGCGCGCGCCAACAGAATCCTTTCTTTAGTACATTACCTATCTGGCATAGGGGCGAAACCTAAAAAAACGCTTTCTTCAGTTGTGGGCCGAAGAGAAGCGGCATCTTCCTTAAGATAATTTAGTTTGATTTTTGTTCTTTGGCCACAGCACAAATTCTCCCGGCGGCGAATAGAAATGGACAAGTTCATCATTGATCATCCATCCAAGCCCCTTTGTTTCCAAAGCCGCTTTGACGTGCTCCGACAATTTCTCGCCGTATGCATTCAGCCAACTGCCCCCTCTATGCTCTTTTGCAAAGTCTTCTCTTGTCTGAAAACCTACAAGAAGGGCCAGCATATCCAGTTCATCGCCAATCGTATGGCAAACGCCACTTTCGTATGGTTTATTCGGTTTCACACAATTCGAATCGCCTGCGTATTCATAAAACCCGCTGACGCCCTTTTTAATTCCCGGCAACACCATATACCTTACCGCAATTCGCTTCCCCATCCGTCTCCTCCTTTGCACTAACAATCAGGCCGGAAAATATTTCTCTTCAAATCCCTAGTAATGATCTATCATTTTTCAATGATTGAAAGTACCCGTCTTTAAAGCACCTTACTCAAAAACAACTGCGTCCGCGGATGCTGCGGGCGTGAAAACAATTCCTGCGGCGTGTTCTCTTCGACAATATAGCCGCCGTCCATGAACAACACCCGGTCGCCGACTTCCCGCGCAAATCCCATTTCGTGCGTCACGACAATCATCGTCATGCCTTCAATCGCCAGCTGCTTCATGACTTCCAGCACTTCGCCGACCGTTTCGGGGTCAAGCGCGGACGTCGGTTCATCGAACAGCATGATTTTCGGGTCCATCGCGAGCGCCCGGGCGATTGCCACTCGCTGCTTTTGGCCGCCGGACAGGGAATCCGGATACACATTGGCTTTTTCCACCAAGCCGACTTTCTTCAGCAGAGCCATGGCTTTTTCCTTTGCCGCTTTTCCGTCGACGCCTTTCACTTTGACCGGAGACATCGTGATGTTCTCCAGCACGGTCCGATGCGGGAACAAATTGAACTGCTGGAACACCATGCCGACATCGGTGCGGATTTTGTTGATGTTCGTCTTTTTATTGGTGATGTCGACGCCTTCGATATAGACATGGCCGTCGGTGATCGATTCGAGCAAATTGATGCATCGGAGGAACGTCGACTTGCCGGACCCCGACGGCCCAATAACAACAATCACTTCCTGTGGTTTGACTTCCACACTAATATCTTTCAGCACTTCGTTTTCACCGAATGTTTTCTTTAAGTTCACAACTTTAATCATTCAGTAGCCAACCTCTTTTCTATACGATCTAGAATAAAGCTCATCGACAAAGTCAAAATCAGATATATCAGCGCCGCCGTCAAATACGGCTCCCAAATTTTATAGTATTGCCCCTGGAACGCCCGCCCCCAGTACATCAATTCCGGCACCGTAATAACGGCGAGCAGCGAAGAATCCTTCAGCAGCACGATAAATTCGTTGCCTAGCGGCGGAATCATCCGTTTGACCGCCTGCGGCAAAATCACGTAGCGCATCGCCTGAAGATGCGTCTGCCCAAGCGAACGCGCGGCTTCCATCTGCCCCCGGTCAATTGACTGGATCCCGGCACGGAAAATCTCCGCAATATAGGCTGAAGCATTGAGGGTCAGCGCCACCACACCCGCGACAATCGCGTTAGTCTCCCCGATGACCAATGGAATCAACCCAAAGTGGATCAACAGAATCTGTACAAATAACGGCGTCCCCCGGAAAAACGTAATGAACAAATTAAACGGAAACGCCAGCAATTTGTTCTTCAGCATTTTCCCGACACCGATCACCAAACCCAAAATGGTGCCAAATAAAATGCCGAGAAGAGAAACCCCGATCGTATACAAAGTTCCTTCCAGGAAAAAAGGTAAGTAATCTCTAATCAAATCAAAACGAAAATCCATAGCCTGCCCTCTCTTTCTAATCCGCATGAAGTTTTTGTGCCAAAAATTGCGTAACACTAGTCACTAGAGTTACGCAATTCAGCTAAGATTTTTATGCTTATTGTTGGGCTTTCAGAGTTTCAACATCCGGCTGCGAACCAAACCATTTCTCGTAGATTTCCGCATATTTGCCGTTATCCAGAACCGTATTGATCGCTTTATCGATTTCCGGCTTCAAGTCGCTGCCTTTCGGGAACAACACGCCGTAAAACTCATCGGCGAAACTTTCGTCTTCGACCGCTTTCAAGTTTTGATCCGGGTTCATCTTCGTGTAATATTCCACAATTGTATTGTCCGCGATGACCGCATCTGCGCCGCCCGCAAGCAGCTCCTGGATCGCCAAGTTGTTGTCTGCGAACTTCAAAATATCGCGGCTGTTTTCGCCGACGATCTTCTCTGCCACTTCCTGGCCGGTTGAACCGTTCAATACGGCAATTTTCTTGCCTTTCAAGTCCGCGCCGCTTTTAACATCGCTGTTTTCCGGCACCAGGATTTTATTGGTAGAAAGATAGTAAGGCACGGAAAAATCATACGTCTGTTTTCGTTCGTCGTTGATGGTAATCGAAGAAACTGCCATGTCCGCCGTTTTTCCTTCGATTTCCGCAAAAATCGGATCCCAGCCGATGACTTCGATATTTGGCTCATATCCCGCTTCCGCGACGACCGCTTTTGTGAAATCAATGCCGAAGCCGACCACTTCGCCGCCTTCCATGTACTCCATCGGCGCATAAGCGCCATCCGTTACAATACGGAGCTCTTTCTTCTCTTTCCCTCCTGAATCTCCCCCAGAAGCACTGCCATTTGATTCATCCGAACCACAGGCAGCCAAAAACATGGCCAGCACCAACATCAGTAAAAAGCCGATTCTTGATAATTTCCCCATAAATAATTCCCCTTTTGTGATGTATTTAGAAAATGCCGGCTCACATAAGCGCGGCACAAACTCCTGAAGATTGTTTGATGCTAAATTCTTCAGAAGCTTTCCGTTGTCCTCCTATCTTATGGGCAAAAGGTTAAATAAAGGTTAAGAAGTCTGAATAAAAAGTAATTTTAAAACAAAAGTTTAGGGCAAAAGAAAAAAGCGATTCCATCGTACTGGAACCGCCTGATTTTAGTCTTCTATTCATATTCCCTTTACGGGTTTGCAGATTCCCGCTTAGCGACTACTTGCGCCGGAACCCCGACGACCGTCGTAAATGCTTCGACATCTTCCAGTACCGCAGACCCTGCCCGGACGACGCTCCACTCGCCAACACGTTTGGTTGGTATGACGCTGGCTCCCGCTTCTATCAAAACGCCATCACTAATCGTTGCCACACCCGCCACCGTAGCGCCGGGTGAGACATGAACATAGTCGCCGACTGTACAATCATGTTCCACCACAGCCCGTGAATTGATGATGGAATGATTGCCGATCTGCGCTGCCGCATTGACCACTGCGCCGGGCATCACCACAGTCCCTTGGCCAAGCACCGCACTCGGACTGACAATTGCATCTTTATGGATGGCAGTCGCATAGTGATCGGCCGTTAATGCCAGATGCTCGACAATCTTTTTTCTCACCGTGTTGGCCCCGATTGCGACAATCACTTTTGCCCCTTCTTTTTGGATCAACGCATGCACTTCCGAAACAGGGCCAAACCAGCAGCCGGCTTCTTTGAAAAGCTCGCTGTACTTGTCATCGAGCTTGGCGATTACTTGATGGCCGCAGGAAACCAGATTGTCCGTAATGACCCGCGCGTGGCCGCTGTCTCCGATTAAGATGATGTTCATAGTCATTCCCCCTAGGTCAGCACCTTATTTCTTCAAAACCCCAATCACCCGTCCGTTGATCCGGACGTCTTCGCTTCTCATCAAAATCGGTTCATATGCCGGGTTTTCAGACACCAGCAAAATGTCGTTGCCCATCGGCATGTATTTTTTCATGGTCGCTTCTTCCGCAATGACGGCAATGACAATGTCGCCGTTTGATGCAGTGTTTTGAGCATTAACAACGACAAGGTCTCCTTTATCGATGCCGGCACCGGTCATGCTGTCGCCGGTAACCGTGAGTGCAAAGGTTTCGCGCGGCGATACGAGCCATTCACGCGGCACGTAGAAAGAGGTTTCGTAAGACTCTGCAGCAAGCGATGGCAGACCCGCTGCGACGTTGCCAATCAGCGGAACAGCGGCTTTCTCGTGTACTTGGAGTTGCACGTCACTGCCTGCTTCACTTACTTCGATATCTTCTGCCGAATCCACATCGATTGCGTAAGTGTAGTCCCGGCCGTTCTTCAAGTTTCTATAAAGCCGGCGATTTTTCGTCTCCGGCAGGAACTGCGGCCGGCATTTCGGCAAGTCCTGCACTTCTTCGCCGCTGCGGTCGATGATTTTCAGTTCGAGCCCGTCAGTCGCAATGCCGTAAAACGCCCGGCTGTCAGCCTCCAAATACGACTTCAGCTGGACCAGCGCCTCGCCAATTCCGCTCCCGAAGCGCTTTACTTCTGCAATGATGTAAGGCCGCGCTTCACCTGCCATGTACACCATCACCGCAATGTCGCAGTAGCCCTTTTTGGAGAACTGCTGGACCCCGAATTCAAGTTCCATTAATTCATATGGGTAGCCGTACGTTTCCCGCAGTTCCCGCACAAGCCACTGGCGGACAACTTCTTCTTTGGAATGCAGATCCACCAATTGGTCCGTCAGCTGATAATCGGTCATCGGAATCGATTCAAACGGCTTTAAAGAGGCATCTTTTTTCATTCGCAAGTGCTTGCGATTGATTTCCTTGATGAACTTGGACGGTTTTTTCACCGAAGACATATACAGCAGTTCGTTGGCCCGGGTCATGCCGACATACAATAACTTCCGTTCATCCGACTCCAGCGTCTCCTGGTCTTCCGCATCGGCGTACCGGTCCGGCGGAATCAGCCCGCTGTTTAAGTCGATCAGGAAAATCACTTTAAACTCAAGCCCTTTGATCGAATGCATCGTCACGAGCTTCACCCGGTCGGATTCAAAGTCCGGTTCACTATTTTGCAGAAGGTCATTCGGAATGCCGGCCGCATTCAACCCGGCCGCCATGCTTTCAATATGGCGCTTTTCCCGGGCGACCACGCAGATTTCCGATAACGCATAATCGTTTTGAAGCGCCCGGATTTCCTCGATCAAAAACTGCAGCTGCTGCTGAGGCGTCAGGAAAAAACGGTAAATCGGCGGATGGCCGTGGCGGTCAATCAAAGCCGGTTTGACGAAATCGACATTCGACCGGATGCTCTCGTCCGCTTCGATGAGATGGAATGCAGCCGTTGAAATTTCCGTCGTCGTCCGGTAGTTCTTGCTCAAAGCGCGCGATTTCCCGCTCATGTCATAGCCGATCGACGTATACGGACGCCCTTTCCCGAGCCAAGACAACGGATAAATGCTTTGCGTATTATCCGCCACAAACAACAGCGACGAATGGTCTTTTTCCCGGTACAGTTCTTTTAGGAACAGCAGCTGCACACGCGTCAAATCCTGACTTTCATCGATCAATATATGGGTGTAAGCATGGGAACGGCTGCGCCGGACTTCTTCCAGCGCGTACAAATTCATTTGCTTGAACGTCGTCAGCCCTTCTTTTTCAAGCAACTCGATAAAATGAAGGCAGACATCAAAAATGGCGGCCCGCAGCTTCGAATTCTTCAATAATTTCTGGGGCGTTCCGCCGTCTCCTGAAGAGCGCCCGACGCGGTCAGCCGCCTGGTACGTTTCCACATCCGTCATGGCACAAGCCAATAGCCACTCCACTTCATCCAGCAGGAATTTGCTGTTTTTCGGCGTCAGCACTTTGACATCCGGATTGGATTTCTTCACGTGGTGAATCGCCAGAACCATGAGTTTGTACATTTTTTCAGGCGCTGCAATTTCCAGCTTTTTATTCAGCCGCTTCTGATAGCGCATAAACTCCTTGTACATCAAGCTGTCGATATTTGTAATATCCACTTCCGCATCCGAAGAAAACAACTGGGCGGCCGACAACTCGTCTTCATCCGCCAGCCGGGCATACTGATGCTTTATATACTGAAGCAAGGTTTTATTATACGTGACCAGCAAAATCCGGTCATCGTCTTCATGGCAATAATGGTCTTTCAAAAAATTAAGGCGGCGAATCGCTACAGTCGTCTTTCCAGATCCTGCTACGCCTTTTACGAGCATTGGGCCGGCCGGTTCCAGTTCCACGATTCTGCGCTGTTCCACGTTCAATTTCATGCTGACACCTCCGCATTACTTACAAGTTCTACCTTTATTCTATGAATATTGTCGTAAAATAGCAAGTTGATTTCTGAGTCTTCAGAATCTGGAGAGACCGTATCTATTAAACATATTTTGGGTCTTTAATAAAACAAAACCCGTCGGGCGATTTGCTTTATCACCGGACGAGTCTATTCATGTTCTGGCATAATTCTTTAGGCTTCATTTCTCATGTCCTTTTAAAATTTTACAGCAGCAGCAACAACACCGGAATGGTCACAATGCTCACAAGCGTACTGACAAACATGGCGCTTGAGACCATATCAGGGTTCATTCCGAATTTAATGGCGAGCAGGGTCGTTGTCGCAGCTGTTGGTGTAGCAGCACCTATCAATAGCACTTTTGCTTCCAGTGCATCCGCCGGATAAATCAACAGCAACAATGCATAAGCAAGTGCTGGAAAGGCGATTAATTTGAACAGTGTCGCCGTTCCGATAAACTTGATCACGCTTTTTAACTGGATTGAAGCAAGCGTGATGCCAAGCAGTGTCAACATTGTAGGAATCGATGCCTGGCCAAGCAGCCCGGTCGCATTTTCAATGGCTTCTGGCACCGGTATTCCGGTGATTTTCAGCAAAAGTGCTAAGAGGATAGCACTAAATCCAGGCATCCGCACCACGGTCAAAAGGATGTCTTTTTTCGGGACTTGCGCATGATTGGAGGCATAGAACACTCCGGCTGAATTCATCAAAAGAGACTGCATGACCAAATAGATAATTCCGATTGCCACTCCTTCTTCCCCAAATGCAAAAAGGATAATAGGCAGTCCATAATTCCCGGCATTCGGAAATCCGGAAGCCAGCATCAAGGTATTTTGGTAAGCTGTATCCCAGCTGAAGAATTTCCCGGCTATGTAGACAAATAACGCAAATAATAGAAATAAGGCAAACGCAAAAAGGACAATCCGCCCGAGATCCGCCATATCCATTTCAGAAGTCGATACTGAATAAAAGAACAGCGTAGGGCTAAAAACATAAATTGACAAATCGGAGACCGACTTCGAATTGATCGACATGTATTTGCCAACGATAAAACCGACACCCAATAACAGGAATACCGGCAAGACAACATTCAAAATTTCTGCAATGACCAACTGAACTCACATCCGATGCTAATCTAGGAAGGCTTCTTCCTTAATCATTAAGTTTACGGAAAGTTTGCTGAAAAAACCAGCGTTCTTCAGCTTCTTCCCTATAGTACAGCTCCCGATTCACTCCTCTGTGCAGTACAACCAAATAAAGCCCGCCTAATTAGAGGCGGGCTTCATCGTATTCTTTCTATAAACGCTTGGTATGCGGACGAAGGGAGTCGAACCCTCACGGTGTTTCCACCACTAGACCCTGAACCTAGCGCGTCTGCCAATTCCGCCACGTCCGCCAGGCAAAACACGTTTCTCAAAAATTAATTGTCTTTATGGCAAGTAATTGCTTTCTAAACATGTCAATGTTTAATTTTCTCTACGTATTGAAGCAATCCTTAAAATTAGATATTTGTTTTATCCAACAATTTTTATACTTTCATTTTTTAGCTGAAAGCCATGGTAAAACACTTAAAAACATGGAAGAAAATCAGGAGAGTGTTGGATTGTTAAAGAGAACTTTTACGTACACTTTTTTACCTTCAGATAAATCATTCCAAATAGAAATATTTTTATTTAATTTCTGAAAATGTTTGATTTGTCACCTCAACAATGGATGGCCTTCCTATTGAATGGTACTCAATTGAAAATGATTTTACAGAATCTAATTTGTAACAATTTCTTCCATCTATAATCAACGGCCGTCTCATTTTTGTAAAGATATTCAAGTCAGCATTCTTAATTTCATCCCACTCGGTAATAATTAATGCTGCATCACTGCCTTCAATTGCATTTTCAACTGAAGCAGCATATGTCACATCGGAACTAAGAAGAACTTTAGCGTTTGCTATTGCTATTGGATCATAAGCAACTACTTCTGCCCCTTGCCGCAAAAGCTCTTCGATTATTAATATGGAGACTGCCTCTCTCACGTCATCTGTGTTTGGTTTAAAGGCAAGTCCTAAAACAGCTATTCTCTTTCCTTCTATAGTATTATAGCAGTGACGCAACTTCTCAATAAGCAGCATCTGCTGTTTTCGGTTTACATTAATGACGCCTTTTAATAATTCAAACTCATAGTTTACGTTGCCAGCGATTTGGATTAATGCTTTGGTATCTTTTGGAAAACAGGAACCACCATAACCAATGCCTGCCTTTAGAAATTTGCCTCCAATCCGGTTGTCCAGTCCCATCCCAAAGGCTACGTTTTCCACATCGGCACCAACCAGTTCGCAAATATTTGAAATTTCATTCATAAAGCTGATTTTTGTTGCTAAAAATGCATTAGAAGCATACTTAATCATTTCTGCACTTTTTATATCAGTATGGAATATCGGTACACCAAATGGTTTATTAATAGCTTCCACAATCACTGCTTCACGCTTGTTGTCAGAACCAATTATAATTCGATCTCCTTGAAAAGTATCCTCTATGGCCGAACCTTCTTTTAAAAACTCTGGATTTGAAACAACTTCTACTTGGATGCGCCCTTTTACCGCCGTTTGAATCTGTTCTTTGACTTTATGATTCGTCCCAACAGGAACTGTACTTTTAATTATCACAATGACATCATTAGCAAGATGAGCGATAATGTCTTTCACTGCCTGTTCTAAATAAATTAAATTAGCGGAACCGTCTTCATTTTCCGGTGTTCCGACAGCAATATAAATCACTTCTGCATTCTCAAGACCTGTTTGATGATTAGTTGTAAATATTAGCCGATTATCGGCAATATTTCTGGCCATCATCTCACTTAAACCTGGTTCGTATATGGGAGAGATAGCTTGTTTCATTTTTTCAATCTTCTGTGCATCCAAATCGATACAAATGACTTCGTGTCCTATTTCCGCCAAAGTTACACCTGTTACAAGGCCAACGTAACCAGTTCCAATCACCGATATGTTCACATCAATCCCTCCCCTTACCCTACAATATTTTAACCATCGATTTTATTTTCAATAATTCAATCATTATTTCTTCGACTTCACTCTTGTATTCTTCATTTTCCAAAGCAAATTCGATAGTAGTTCGGATAAAGCCAATCATTTCTCCCACATCGTATCGCTTGCCTTCAAAATCATAGGCATAAACATTTTGTACTTTATTCAGTTTTTGAATCGCATCTGTTAATTGCACTTCTCCTCCCGCTCCTATTTCTTGTTTTTCCAAATAACGAAAAATTTCAGGAGTTAAAATATAACGTCCCATAATAGCTAAATTGGAAGGTGCAGTACCTGGCACCGGTTTTTCAATAAAATTTCTGACTTCGTAACAGCGTCCATCATTTTGTGTTGGTTCGATGATGCCATAACGATAGGTTTGATCTCCCGGAACAGTTTGTACGCCGATAATGGATGACTGCATTTCATCATATTTACCAATCAATTGTTTCAAACATGGCTCTTTCGAACGGACGATATCATCTCCAAGCAGAACCGCAAACGGTTCATTCCCTATAAATTTACGAGCCGTCCAGATTGCATGGCCAAGTCCTTTTGGTTCTTTTTGACGGATATAATGGATTTCCACTCTTGAAGAAGCTCGTACCTCTTTTAATAATTCAAACTTTCCCTTTTTCAAAAGATTGTCCTCAAGCTCGAAATTATTATCGAAATGATCTTCGATTGCTCTTTTCCCCTTGCCGGTAACAATTAGAATATCTTCTATTCCAGATGCTACAGCTTCTTCTACGATGTATTCAATAGTTGGCTTGTTTAAAATCGGCAGCATTTCCTTAGGCATCGCTTTGGTAGCTGGCAAAAAGCGTGTCCCCAAACCAGCCGCTGGAATAATGGCTTTAGTTACTTTTTTATTCATCCAAGGTCCTCCTCAAAATAGAAACTTAGTAAAGACATTAACTTGCGGTTTCAAAAGCAACACAAATGTTGACTTAGTTTTTTATTGCATTTATATAAATTAAGAAAGATATCAATTCTATTAAATCAACAAAAATGAATGCTAAATTTTTTCAAAAAACGCCATCTTCAATTTTAATTTTTGAAAATGGCCATTGATCGATGTCTGGACAACATTATTAATCGAATACTTGTCTACTGCCGATTAAAATTTTAGGAATATTCCAACTTTTTTTGAAAGTTCTTAATTACTGTATTTGCTTTTCTTTTCTGGCAAGAAATTAGTTGCAGGAGTATTTTTTACTTCTATCAATTCTTCTTTTATATTTATATTTTTTAGATTGCTATATAATGTTTGCAGCAAGTTTATATGTTGCATCCTTGTTAATTCATTGCTTTTAAAGAGCTTTTCAACTCGTTCTTCTGTAAACGCATCAGCCATTACTGTGATTCCTTTTGCATATTTAGATATATAGTCTTGAAACTCTTGACTCTTAATTATCATTTTCCATTCTCCCCAAGGCCCCTGAAACCCTTTTACTAATCCGATTCTGGTGCTGATTTGCTGATAACTCCATACTCCAGATTGAATAATGCAATTCAAGTACCAAGGAAAGTAAGGCAATCTTCCATCTGAATGAAACAGCCATTTGCTTTGTTCCAAATACGGCTTTGTTGTTTTAAGAAAAAGCCGTCGGTTAAGCCTCCAATTTTGCGGCACAGAAGCACTCACCTTTACAACACCATTCGACATAAATGGTTCATAACTTCTAAAGAGACGTCGATTTACATGGGTTGATGGCAAAACCCAATTCATCGAACTTGGCCATAATTCAAACCACTCTTCAGCAGATTCCTTCCGAAAACTTTTGAGCCATTTTAAATGAGCTGACCTCCGTCGATTCAATTCTTCTAATACCTCTGCTTTAAATAGGCTGCACCTGATTTTATCGCTTCTCGAGTAGGCACGGCTCTTGATCTGCGGAATAAACGGGAGACGTAACTTTTCCAGCATTTTCACGATGCATTCTCCTTTTAATAGATCATCGGAATACAGCCCGCCGAATACAGCAGGATACTCCATCAATCGGCACGACTTATAGAACTTTAAAGTATGAGCATGAATGTATTCCGCTCCACTTCCCACCAATTCAGCACTTGAAGGGAGAATTTCTAAATAAAAAAATTTGCTTCGGATTGCTAATTTAAATTGAGCATCATAAGCATCAGCAGCTTTTTTTGCTCGTCTCCCTTCAAGGTTCATAGAATCCAAAAATATGAATGCATCGCGGTTTAATTTTTTTGGCAACAGGCCCGAAAGTGTCCTCGAATCTTCTCCTCCGCTAATGAATTGAGCGACACTAGTCATTCCTTCTGTTACTCGAGAAACATAATCCTCTAAAGCTTCTCTCAATTCTCTAGCCGCATCGTCCATTGCTTCATAATTGATGGATTCAGTTGGAAGCCAATAAAATTCAGAAGACATTTTATTGGAATTTGGCACTTTAGAATGGATAGAAGCTGGTTGAAGCTGAGTAATCTGCCGATATACAGTATAAGGATACGTAACGATTCCATGAAGAACGAAATCTACTTTTGACACGATATCGATGTCGTGCTTTTGCTTGCTTACTGCTCCTAATACGTCAATATGTGTCGATATCATTATCTCTGATGAATGCTGATAAGCAAACACGGGTATAAAAGACATGAGATCGGTGATGCAATGAGCGACAGCTTTCTTCTTTTCCACAATCACTACCACAAAAGGGCCACTTAAATCTTCATCCCACTTCATTTGGCCAGATAGCCATCGCTGAAAAATAGAGACCGTTCCATCACTAGCCTGCCCACCGTTCAAAAACAGATTGTCTCTGAAACAAAGCACCGGCCCACCAACCACTGCACATATATACGAATCATTTTCATAAGGGTGAAATCCGTTATAAAGATTACGACTTATCCCCAAAGAACCCCATTTCCCATGAAATTCATCTACTTCCGGTGAATCCTCTAGATAAATTGATTGCAGCTCCGAAGTTAATATTCCTTTTGGCAGTTGACTTGCTGAAAAAACAAAATCACTCATCCTATCCCTTCCTTCTGTCATAATAGCCACACTAGCTTATCTGGTCTTGTTTTTTGCTAAAATACAATGTCATATACAAGAATATGATTTCCAGAACAGCCTCTGCTATCGCAGCTATGATTATCGCTGCTAATGCGCTGGAAAAAACATAAAGCCCAATTAGAAATGCGGAAATTTTAGCGATTAAGAAGATAACCGTGCTGCATAAAAGGAAGGCCTGAGCAGATAAAGCAGGCAATGCTGTTAAACTGGCACTATTCAAAAATCTGAAAAACATCCAAAGAGCCATCCATCTCGCATATTCACCAGCGGTCCACCAATTTTCTCCGAAAACAAAACTAAATAGCCAAGGACCAAATACAATTATGACAAGGTATGGCACAATTCCAGCTAATCCTAAATAAAAAGTCGCTTGCTTGATCAGCTTTGTCATATTCTCCCCATTATTCTTAGCATCAGAAATTCTAGGATAAAAGACGTCCCCAACAGATTTACCAATCAATTGGGCTGGCACCGACAATACCGTATAACCGATAGAATAGAAGCCAGCCGAAGCAGGTCCGAAAAAATTAGCTAACAAAAGGATAGGAACCCCAAGCGTTATTGCATCGAGAAATACTTCTGGAGCACGAAAAGCAGGAAAATCTTTATGTTTAGTTGCCAGTTCTTTCAGTTCCGTTAGATTTTTCCACCCGATTGTTGTCTGTTTTAAAAAAGGAATTTGTGAAAGCGAGATCATCATGACAGCTTTAAATCCTATAGCTAAAGCTGTAATGATAATCAAGACCGTCGCCTCTGGATAATAAATTCCGATTAAGACTATACTTCCTTGTACAATCAGCGCTTGGATAACAGTAACTCTTGCAGTTACCTTGAATTGTTTAGTCCTGATTAGCCAACCTTCTGCAATTTGCAGCATCCCCGAAAATAAAGCTATAAATGGCAACAGAAACAGAAAAGATGATAAATGCTTCAAATTAAACCAATTGACGATAAAATCACTGAAAAACAACAGTAACATAGCAAGAGCTGCTGCACTTCCTATCGATATCATAAAAGAAATTTGCATCAACCCATGTGCTTCTTTATTTTTTTTAGGAAGAACTATTGCAAATGGATATGTCAGTGCAGCTACAGGCCCGATTATCGCTACAATGGCCATAAAAGCTCCCATTAATCCATACGCTTCGGGCCCATACATCCTAGTGATGATAGGTGACAAAGCCATATAAATTATTTGAGCCATGGCAGTGCCTGTCGCCATAACTGCTACATTGCGCAAAAATGGCTTATTGGCTATTTTCTCAACTTGGCTCTTCATTATCTGCCTAATACCTACTCTCCATCATCGATTTGCAGAATCGCCATTACCAAGTGGCATAATTGATATTTATATTTCTTGAATGAAAGCTTGAAATATGCAACAGCAGTCCATTCGATCAATTTTGAAGTTATAGTGAATCTTTTCTAAACTCAAAGAACATATTTTCATCTGTCGTAGATTCCTTCCTCACGAACGAGCTTTTGCATGATTCTTTAACCTGCTCAATAATCCTGTCCTAAGATTCCGCTGCTTTATCGTTTCGTTTAATAAGCATCTTTAGAACCGAAAAGGACAAAGAAAGTTTTAAAAATCAATTTAAAATCAATCCAAATAGTATGTTCACTTACGTATTTCAAATCCATTTCAATCCATTCTTCAAATCGGACATTGCTTCTGCCACTTACTTGCCAATAACAAGTTAACCCTGGAATGACATTAAGTCTTTGGTGTTCATAAAGAGTATATGTTTTCACTTCTTCCGGAAGAGGTGGCCTTGGCCCTACTAAACTCATCTCGCCTTTTAGTACATTGATCAATTGCGGCAATTCGTCCATGCTAGTTTTTCGAATAAACTTACCGACAAAGGTAATTCTCGGGTCTAGCCTAATTTTGAATACAGGTCCCGTAGCTTCATTTCTATTAAGCAATTCAAGTTTCATTTCTTCTGCGTTGCATACCATGGAACGGAATTTATACATAACAAATTCTCTGCCGTTTTTTCCGACACGTGTTTGGGAAAAGAAAGCCGAATGGCGCGGATCTTCTATTTTAATCGCAAAGTAAACTAGCAAGAGAAGAGGAAACAGTAAAATGATTCCGGCGATGGCACCTAAAACATCAATTATTCTTTTCATAATCAAATATGACCTTGCATCATTTATTTCCTTGAGGTATTGTGCGCTTTCTTGTGTTTCGCTGATTAAAATTTCCCTGGTTCGCTCTGGATTGGAAACTGCCATACTTATCCCTTCCTTCAGCTTTACTCGAAGTATCCAGCGGCTGTCGTCATTACCTTTTTAACTCGTCCCTTGGTATATCAAGCGCATTCTTTGTTGCCTCTTTTTCATAAAACTTTATTCAAAGTAAAAATATTTAAATATTTCAAATACCATTTTGGCTAATCAGTACTACTCTCCTAAGGATTATTCTTTCAAAACTTTTTACTACTTCCTCTCTTGAACTAACGTCTCCCTTCTGATTACATTTTTACATTGAAATTTTGCTCCCTCGGTAAAGCTTTCTTCAAATCTTTTTCTTTAAACTTTCTTTTTATACTAGTTGTGCTGTACACCCTATGCCTTTCGCTCATAATCAAATTTTTAATATTGTGAGAGCCTTACACCGTTAAAGAGTATTCAAAATCTTTTTTGTTATGCACCTGAAGATAACAATCAAGAAATCAAAAGTACATTTTCATTATTTCAAAATATATACAAAAAAATAATCAATTATTACTAATAAAATATTTTTTTGATTTTCTTTTTAACAAGTCTAACTCTATTTACCTAGAAATTCAACATAATTATCAATTTTTTCTGAAATTTCAGATTAATATGAATGTTATTTTATTGAAACCTTCATCTAATCTACTTTTTAAAGAGAAAATATTATAAAAGATTTTTTGCTTCATCTGGCTTTGTTAATAAATAATGGATTTTGGTTTCATTCAGTACTGAATCGACATTTATGATCTTGAACTAGACATGTAAAGCACTTGCTTTTCTCCTGTAAAAGGATAACTATTTTATGTAAAATTTAAATAGTTCCCCTCTTTTCTTAGCACAAATCAATAGCATCTTGCTCGAAACCTGCTGTTTTTATTGATACCTCGAGCTTACTCGACCGCGACGCTCTTTTTAAGAATCTGAAATGTCCATATTAAAGTATCCCTGTAACCGGACTTCAATCGTGTTTGCCTCTTTATCGAATGATTTTTGAATCATTTATTCGAGGATTTCTCACAATAAGAAGCGCCTTTTTTATTATGGCACTGGCATTATACTCCTCCTTTGTTAGTTACACTGTTTGTCTTCTGCCCGCTTAAACTTGCCGTTTTTTTGAAAGCAAACGAATAATAGCCAGTGTTAAATCGCTCATACCGTGTATGAAGATAAAGTAGAAATTTTAAATTTACATAAGTCGATAAATATAAAAACATACTTTTATGCATAGTATGTTTTTTCGACAAGCTTGCAACTAAGATTTTTCTAGAAAGTTTAACTTTTTCTTTGTCTTGGCTGATTAACCCCACCCTGAAAATGGTTTTTGCTATTTTGAAACTGAATTTTCGAAACACGCTTTCCCCATTATTATGAGCAAGCCCTTTATATATTTCATAAATTCGCATATGACCGTCTACTACCGCCTTATGATTTGTTGATATCCGTTCACCGGGATGTTGAAAATACAATACTAAAGGTTCCTTAACAAATTCAAATTGACTTATTTTCGCTAATCGAATGTATAGATCCCAATCCTGACAGCTAGGCAGCGAAGAATCGAATCCTTCAATCTGTTCAAGTATTTCTTTCTTCACTAAAATAGATGAAGTTGTGTAGATGCAGTTTGATTCTAGTAATTTTATTAATAAGTCCTCCTTATATTTCGGGAAAATATCTTTAATAAAAGTAGTATTTTGCATTACTTTTATACCTGTATATACTACTTCTGCTTTTGGATTCTTTTTAAAAACTGCTAATTGCTTTTCTAATTTATCAGGGAGCCACTGATCATCCGAATCCAAAAAACCGATAACACTTCCCGTAGCATGCTTAATACCAGTATTCCTGGCTTCCGCTCCCCCCTTATTCACTTTATGCTGAAGATAAACAATTCGTTTGTCATCTATGCTTTCTACTATCCGAGCCGTGGAATCGGTCGAACAATCGTCCACAATAACAATTTCAATATTCCGATACGTTTGTTCTTGAAGGCTTTTCACTGCCGCCATCAATAACTCCGCCCGATTATAGGTAGGTATTACAACACTCACTTTTTCACTTGCGATTGTCATCAGCATTCACCCCTTCATCCATTCACTACCCTACTTTCAGCACAGCGTTTAGTTATTCGGAATGGCACGCAAGTTTATGAAACCAGCAGACTTTCTCCTCATTGCAGCCATAGACTCGCTGCTTTTTGAAGCATTATCTTTTTTGGAAATTACCGGACATCGGAGTCAGAAAATTATTTAAAATAACCCCCATTAATCTGCCGTTTGAAAATGTGATGGCATCTTTCGCTTTGATAGCTTCTTGTCGATCCGTTTTTCCTGCATGGATAACAAGAATACTTCCATCGCTTTTACTGGCCAGGATCTGGCCGTCAACCACTGTAGTCAAGGGCGGAGAATCAGCTATAATTATGTCATAGCTCATTTTCATAGATTCCATAAAATTGTCCATGCCTGCCGAAGAAAGTAATTCAGCAGGATTAGTTGGAATCGGTCCACACGCCAATAGGTCCAGTTTATCCATAAAAGTCTTTTTAATTGCTGCCGCCGCTTCAATCTCTCCTGTTAGAACATTGGAAAGTCCCACATCATTCAAAGTATTAAAAATCTCATGCGCTGATGGTTTTCTCATGTCACTATCTACGAGCAGCACTTTTTTGCCTTCTTGGGCGTAAATGGCTGCCAGATTGGCTGCCACCCACGTTTTCCCTTCTGAAGGGGCTGCAGAAGTAATAACGATTGATTGTATTTTTTGGTCAGAAGACGAGAAATTTATGTTGCTTCGGAGTCTTCGAAACTGTTCTGCTATATGAGTTTGTGATCCAGCTATGACTACCAATTGTTCCTTGTCTTTGTTAATCTTGTGTTTCTTTTTCACCATACTGGATCAAGCCTCCTTTTCCTCTAACGCGACTTTCGCCGATTCATTGTCTTTTAAATTTTCCTGCGCTGGAGACATCACTGCTAAAACTGGCACTTTAAGATATTTCTCAACATCTCTCTCATTCTTTATAGATGTATCCAAATAAGACAATAGGAAGGCTAAACCTATGCCAATTATCAAGCCTAAAGCCGCGCCTATAGCCATGTTGAAAAGTGGTCTTGGCGAAATCGGATCCGCATTTTCAATAACTTCAGCTGGAAACAAAATTTTTACATTATTTGCATTCATTATAGTCTTAACTTCTCCCTGAAATATAACAGCTGTTGCATTGGCAATATCGACGGCTCTTTTTTGGCTCTCATTGGCAACAGCGATTTCAATAAGTTGGGATTCTGCGCTTGAGTTGATTGTGAATTGTTTTCTCAGATCATTGACAGTTGTACTTAGATTAAGTTGTTTTATCACTTTCCCCATAATTACCGGACTTTCAATCAGCCCTCTGTAGGTGTTTACCAGCTGCAAATCTGCTTGCACATCATTTTCAGTCAATCCCTGGATCCCTTCTGCACCTTGACTGACCAAAATTTGAGTAGTTGCTTCGTACTTTGGGGATAGGACGTAATAAGAAAATACAGCCGCTAAACCAGCCGCGGCCAATATTATTAATAAAATCATCCCCGCTCGCTTTTTTAATAAACTAAAAACTTCTTGCAACTCGAGTCTATCCTCCATTTTGCGACCTCCTTTAAATTACAAAACTCAATAGTTTTGATAATCATTATTCATCTGCCCTATTGCACGCACTTTCCTTTAAACACTTTGATAAATAGTAATCAGTTTTTTAAGCATCTGATTGATATTAAAGCGGTCATTGAAAATGCGATATGAATTGTTAGACAATACCTCCCATTGTTCCGGGTTTTGAATAAGATTTTCTACAAACTCATAAATAGCATGGTCTTCTTTGTTATTGAATAAGAGGCCATTTTCTTTCTCCACCACCAAGTCTGTGTGTCCAATAATATTACTTAAAAGAAGTGGCAGTCTGTAGGACATGGCTTCAACTACAGCAAAAGGCAACCCTTCATATTGGGAAGTGGAAAGGTATAAATCTGATTTCAGGAAGATTTTCTCCTTTTCACTCGAAAATCCGATAAATTCTACTTTTTCGGCTAATCCATATTCCTTTACTTTTTTCCGAGCCTCTTCAAGATACTTGCCATTGCCCGCCCAAATAAAATTGACATTCATATCTTTGTTTAGAATATTCCTGGCTATTTCAATAAATTCAAATGGGTTTTTTGGATCATCCACTCTGGCTAGGTTGACGATAGTGAAAACATCATTTACTCGGCCGATGGCTTTTACTTCCGGATCTTTTGAACCGTTTAAAACAACGGTTGATTTACCAGCTTTGGTTAGCTTATTTTCGATTGCTTCTCTTTCTTCACTAGTTGATACATGGATAATCAGATCCGAAGATTTATTAATTCGTTTTTCCACAAATCTGACGAGTTTTTTTTTTGCTTTTCTCATGCTTTTGAATGAATAATAGCCATGCGGGCTATAGATGTAAAATGGTTTTCGATTCAAGAAAGAATATAAATATATCAATATTCCAGCAAATGTACTGTTTGCATGGACTATATCGATTTTCTTTTCAATTATTACTTGATGAAGTGTCCGTAAAGCCTTAATCAGTTTAAAGGGAGACTTTCCAAATGACATATTATTTTCTATCAAATAAGAGTGATCGATTCCTTCGTTGTTTTCTAGCCTCTTCGAGCTGACAAGGGCTTGAAAACAAATAGGTATTTCTTTTTCCTGATTTAACATAATGGTGTCAATATAAGTTTTGACTCCGCCGCCGTAAGCTTCTCCTACTAATAAAACATTTCTCACAAGCCTCTCCTCCAAAGTCTCTTTAGCAATCATCCTGCTTCTTAAAGCAAAACAGTCTCTCTAAGTCCTTTCCAATCTGGTCTGATTATAGATTCACAAGTAAATAAACTCTTTTATTTCTTATCTATAATCATACAAATTGCACAATATTTAATTTGGCAATATCATGAAAAATTACCACTTATTCCTTTAATGTTACATACTATTAAAACTTTAGTAATTATTTATAAAAGTCTGTACCTCTTCATTTATTGAATTTACTTTTGGAGGTTCTCCACTAACTCATAAAATTATATGGTTTTATGCCTCCTATGCCTTGATTTACTCTCAAAATGAAATATAGAAACCAAAAAGATATGCTAGCTAATACAACCATCCTATTCATATTCACTTTTTTACCGCTTTGTTCTATTTCTCTAGTTGTATAAATCGAATGGATTAGATAGTCATAGAAAAGGATAATGGAAGGGTAAAAGTAGTACTGTATCCGGTCAACCGCTTCAACCCCAGAGGCTGAGTATAAAAACAGAAAGGCCAAATAATAACTTGTGAGAAACTTTTCGTAAACACTTTCTGGTTTTTTTAAATTAAAACTATAATATAAAAATAAGTACTGGATAATCACTGGCATAAATTGCAGTATTCCCTTTTCTTTGTTGACTAAAAAAAAGAAATCCAAATCATTCTCATATTTTTGGGCATAGAAATCAATCACCGCTAGACTATAGCCGATATTATTTTTTATAAACGGCGTGAAATACCCCATTACTGTAAGAAGAAATACAATAACTATAGTTGCTCTATTTACTTTGAAGAATCTTAAAAAAAGTAATGGAAACATAAAAATTGCGCTAACGTGGAACTGTGCCGCTACAAAAATTAATAATATAAATGCCAAAAAGTCCCTCATTCTCATTTGTTCTTTTTGAACGAAATAAACAGCCGAGAATACAACAGCAATGGCCACAGCTTGTCTCATGCCATTAAAGACAAAGAAAAAATAAAAAGACAAAACAAAAATTGTGAAACTCACAAAAAAGTTATAGGTTATTTTTTTTATCGCTAACAAATTAAAAAGCAAAAACAGACTAGTAATAATGAAAGTAAAAAAGAGAAAGTTTCCTTCATTCCGAGCGAAATCATAAATTAGTACAATAAAAAGATCGAATTTCTCAGTATACTCTCCATTAACGTAAAAGTTATAGTACATTTCATAATCGGTTCCTACATTTAAGGATCTGAAAATCGCTAAATACATGAGATAGCCGATTATCGGAATTAAAAGGAGGCCTCTCATCGCTTTTACATGGGTTATTCCTGAGCTTCTATTCGGGAGTAGCGGCAGGTTGATTAAAAATAATATATAAAGTAGACTTCCAACAAATACATAAGTAAGCATGGTGACCTCCCGTCCACTTTCACGAAGCTATCTTTTGTCATCATCATTAGAACTGTACTATAGCCATTCAATGCTTTTTCCATTCAAAGACTTCTTTTTCCGTTTTTAAAACTTTGTTTTTTCCTGAGTGCAGTTTATTGGCCTGTACATAATTCTTCCAATTTTTTACGACAAGGTATGCAATCGTATAAAATGTCCAAAAAAAGGACTTCCCTATCCCATCGAACCTTTTAATGTAGTCCGGACCGAGCCTTCTTTCAAAGAAAGGAGCATTCCATTGTAAAAATTCATTGTCTTTCCATTCTGGAAAACGAGTGTATATCAAACAGCGGGTTGCTTTCATTTTCCGATGGAATCCCCAGAAGTTGTATTTGAAAAACCGGAGCTGCCGATACATATTTGACCAGCCAAGCAATTTGACATACTGATAACATAAGCCTTGCCGATTTTCATTTGTAAGCGCATTATGCTCAAGATAAAAGCGATAGGTACTTTCTAATGCTTCGTAAAGATCGTTGATATTCGATGAAACAGTTGAAAGAATGCTGCCTTTCCTATTTTTTCGGTAATTGTACAAAGCCTCATTGATGTAGATATAATCTTTCGTTGAATAGAGCAGTTTGTAAATTGTTCCTACGTCTTCATAAACACGGCCTTTCGGAAATGAAACGTTTTTGAATAGAACGGTATTATATACTTTGTTCCAAGCGCCTGGCTGGGCTGTCCAAAGAAATTCCGCAAATTCTATTCCCTTTACTACTTGCGGAGCCTGTCCTTCTAAGTAATCCATCCAATTAAAGATGATCAGATCGGGCTTTTTTTGAATCGCCTCTATAACTCTTTCGAAATACGCTTGCCGAATCCAATCATCACTATCTATAAAAGTGACATAGTCATATTTCACAAATTGAAGGCCGTAATTTCGCGCTTCCGAGATACCACCATTTTCTTTGAATAAATATTGAAAGTTAGCATGCTTTTTTGTATATTTTCTTGCAATTCTTCCAGAACCGTCAGGGGAATCGTCATCAACTAAGATGATTTGAATGTTTGGCAAATCCCCCATGCTTTGTATTACAGATTCAAGACATTCTTCCAAGTAATTTTCTACGTTATAGATTGGGATGATGACACTGAGCCCCTTATTATTGTCCATTCCGGTTCCCCCATTCAGCCGATTTTCTATATGTTACCTTTCAATTGTTATCACACAACTAACCTTAAACTCTTCTCAAGATTATGATTTTTTGGATCTACACCAGGGGTAGGGAAATTTTATATATTTATCAGAATATTAAGAATATAATTTATTTTTTACAATTCTATCACTACAATACGCCTAAGTCACTATGAAATTTTTAAAAAAAGTTTTTTGTATTTTATAAATAGTAATTTAGAACTATTTTTAACATTTAAAATGCTCTCCAATTAGATTGGAGAGCATTTTTCTTTGAAAGTAAATGAATCTGACTGATACTTTTAAATGTCCTTTAGCTTTATAAAAACGGTCTTGTAATATACAAGTTTAATTCTCAAGACAAATTCTTTTTAATTTTTGCATTCACCTCTATACCTGCTTGTCTAATTCTTCAATTTTAGTCATGATCATAAAATATTTGTTGAACATATCCGTCAAGTCCAATCGATGTACCACTACTTTTAAATCATAGTGAATGATCCTATCAACTAAGTAAACGGCAATATAGTATAACTTTTTTTTGTTATCATACTCTAGCCCCATAGCTTCAAATAGTTTTTTGTATTTTTCGTCGTACGCTCCTTCTAAGAAAGCCTGGACATAGGAAAAGTCACCGTTCATCGCTTCATTGAAGATTAAGTTTATCAAGTCATAAATAAAGAAGTAGGCAGCGGAAAACTCCAAATCAATAAAATAGAATTCCTTTTCCGCCAATAGTATGTTTTCGAATTTCATATCCCCGTGCCCTCTTATAATTGGGTACAATAATTCCTCCGGGGACTCTTCCAACCATTCTTCCACTGCAATAATTGTTTTATGGTTTTTATAGTCCGTTGCCTTTATTTCTTCGAATAAAGCGGCAGGATTATGAGTAGGTATATCCCCTTTTTTGATTGTGACAAAATAGCGGATATAGGAATTGAAAATCTCATTGATGCAATCTTTTATGTCGCGTGCTTCCCAAAGGTTGTAGGGGATAAATTCAAGGTATTTTTCGTAATATATAAATTCCTCATCCAAAAATTCAATAATAGTCATTTTAAAATGCTTGTTTAAACTTTGATATCCTTGTTTGACTCGTTCATAAGTAAGGGGGGCAGCTTCCATTCTGTTCAAAATGATTTTTTTAGTAAAATCAATTATTTTAACGTTGCTGCTATAAGTCATCATAACGAGTTCACCTTCGAGCTTCTGCTCTTTCTCGTTGGTTATTGTAATCGTAGAAAGGCTTGCTGAAATGGCATCAATCACCGATTTCATCTTAAATAGAAACGAATTATTGGATTGCAGTTTATTTTTTAGCAAGAAATGGGCAGTATTTTTATTTTTCAAATAAACTTTCCGTTTGCCAGTCCAACTAACCCTGTAAGTTCCGCTTACTAAATATTTTTTATTGTCTTCAAGCACAGAAATTAAGTAGTCTTTTTCTCTGATTTTCTTCATGAAATAAAATTTCAGCTTCTTTTCATGATTAATGATCAAAAAGCACCGCCTTCCTCTCCTATTTGTTATCTCAGTGACTGCTTAAGCGTTTGTTTGAAGGAGCAGTCCAAGATTTTCATGGGCATTATATTTTAGAAAACCTGATTTTTCTAACTATCGGAATCAACAATTGATAAATATCGTTCAGCTCATTTATCTTCAGGCATTTACAAATGAATATATAGAAAAGGACTCCAGCAGTTGATTGGCTGACAAGCTGAATAACATTTCCGCTCTGCACTATTTCCCCGACTGTTAAGACAACTCCTCCCATTACAAGCGAACTAATATAAATAGGAAATAAATCTTTTATTTGTTCTCTAACAGGATATGAGATTTCCCTACCTGAAAAATACGTATTAATAAATAGAGCAATATAAGACATCAATACAGTAACGATAACCAGTCCGATAATTCCTGTATCTAGCCAAATGGCGAGGACAATAAAGAAGGCTGCCACAACAATTTTGGCTATTTCAAGCAGTAAGAACAAATCAGACCTACCTTTTACTTGAAGAACATTCAGATTGATTGCCTGAATTGGAAACAGCATACCCGCCAAACAAAGGAGCTGAAAATAACTCAACATAGGCATCCATTGATTTCCAAGCAGTATTTCTATAAGAGGCTCACCAACTGCTGCCAGCCCGATCATAATGGGAAAGATAAGAAACGCGGTTGTTTTGATGATTTTCCTATAGGCTTGTTTAAGCCGGTCTTCTTCTTCCTGAATACTGCTGAGAATAGGATATGCCACTCGTCTAATGGTAGCAGTCAATGTCTGTGAAGCCATATTGCTGAACCGGTATGCATTCGTATAAAAGCCTAATTGATCGGCAGAAAATTGCTTCCCAATGATAAGCGTGTAGACGTTCTGGTAAAACGCATTGATCAGTTCCGCAACAAGCAGCTTCCAGCCGAAACCGAATAACCGCCGGAAAGAAGCCAGACTAAATGTAATTGACGGCAACCATTTGGTTACCCATAATGAAAGCACTGATTGCAGTACATTCATTATCAGCACGCGGGCAATTAAGCTCCAGACACCAAAGCCGTTCAGTGCCATCAACACTGCCGATATACCTGATATCACGCTGGTAGTAAGATTAACTTTGGTCATGGTCTTGAAGTTGATTTCCCTGGCGAACATGACTCGTGGGACCATTCCAAAAGAATTGATGACGATGCCCAAAGCCAGTACCCTTAAAAGAAAAACAAAATCCGGCTCATTGAAAAAGTTGCTAAGAACCGGGGCCGAGGCGTAAAGCAAAGCATAAATAATTATGGAAATCATCAGATTAAAATAAAAAACTGTAGAATAATCTTTTTGCGTCACTTGTTTTTCGCGTATAAGTGCATTGCTGAATCCGCTATCTACAATCGCGGCAGAAATGGCATTAAAGACCAGGATCAGTCCAATCAAACCAAAGTGCTCCGGAAGCAACAGCCTCGCCAAAATAATTTGAATCAGAAACTGGCTGCCTTGGTTTGCAAGTTTGTCAACAAAGCTCCAAAATACCCCTCCAACCGCTTTGCCTTTTAAAGAGTTTCGCTTCTCCATTGGCGTTCTCCTTATTATAAAGACGTCATATTACATATTTCTGCACAACCTGCTTATCGAAAGAGGCTAAGCCTAATCTTTAATTACTATTTTTGAACTAAATAAAGTTCCAATACGCCTCTTTTTCTAAATGATTTTAAATACTCCTATAAAAACTAAAAATCCACATTATTTCCAGGTATATGAGTGTGTTTAATATAGTCCACCATTGTGCCTTTCATTTTAACATATAAGAATCTATTAATAACTGATAATTCTAATAATTTAAATTCAATTTTTTACAATCTACCTTTCCTTGCTGTTCGTTATTCAAGCTCTATATCCAAAATAAACCACCTCCACCAGCTAACTGCGAAAGGGGCAGTTAAAAAGCCAAAGTAAATACCAGAAAACGTGGCCAGTCCCCAGCAGCCAAAGGCTGCGACAACAACCGCTGCTATGAATAATATGCCATCAACAAACAGAGCATAAAGAGGCCGGAATGGACAAAACCGAAAACCGGCTACTCTAGTTCCACATTCCCCGCGTGCTGATAACTTTCAGAAGTCTGCGGAAAAACAATCAGCTGACACTGCTAATTTTTACACGATGAACCAAAAACAAGCAAAGCGCCTTCTCGCCTGGAGCATGAGGATAATGATTGGGGGGTTCACAGCATTAGCAGTGCATGAACATATTTCTTTTTATACGGCATTCCGCGCCTGCCTTTGGCCGCTCTTTTGAACGCATCTGCCGTTCACCTGTTACTCATCGGTGCAGTATATTTTGTTATGTATCATAAAAGCATCCGAAAGAGCAACTAACTGCACAAAAGATTGGCTGCTATTCAAAATACTCTGCTATCGGTGGACATCACCAAAAACATAAACGACCCTGCTGCCAAGGCACAGGCAGAGACTTTGCTGATCGACAGGCTAATCAGCAGAAACAAAGGATAAATAGGCGACAGCGAACAAGCAGGTTCTTTTCAACGTTTCAACGAAATAAGCTGAACAGACAGGAAATTTTGGTACAAATAATTTCAAGCATGAAAACAGCTTCCCTGAAAAGGAGGCCACTGAAAAACCCTAATCGAGTAGGAGGGAGCGATTAACTCCCGACCTCTCACACCACCGTACGTACCGTTCGGTATACGGCGGTTCAATTAAGATGGATGACGCAAAGTTTCATAACGTGCAACCAGACTTTTGAGCCCTTGGGAACTCCAGTAGGAGTTTCCGAGGGCTCTGTGCAATACGGGACTTTTTGAAATTCGCCAGTAGCTCTTTCGCGAGTTGCCCCATTCATAAGCCTTCCCTTTCGGGATGCTCAACCCGATGAGTTTTCTCACTTTCGTACTCGGCTTCTTCCAATCTTTCCATATGCACATGCGGAGCCTTCTTCGAATCCACGATTCGAGGTCTTTGAATACGCTCGGCGTATCCGCCAA
>NZ_FNDC01000020.1 GCF_900099655.1 Planococcus glaciei | reverse complement strand
TAGCTAATGCGCCGCGGGCCCATCCTGCAGTGACAGCCGAAACCGTCTTTCCGTTGGGTCCCAGGAGGGACCCAAAACTATTCGGTATTAGCACCGGTTTCCCGGAGTTATCCCGATCTGCAGGGCAGGTTGCCCACGTGTTACTCACCCGTCCGCCGCTAAAGTTGAAGAGCAAGCTCTTCAACTTCCGCTCGACTTGCATGTATTAGGCACGCCGCCAGCGTTCGTCCTGAGCCAGGATCAAACTCTCCATTATAGAGTAGTTGATTGCTCAAATACTTGCTGGCGTCTCGCCACCCCGAAAGGTGCGCGAGTCGCTTGATCTGGCCGAAGCCTGATCAGTATGTTAAGCCACGAACACCGTGTTGCTTACGTACTCTTGCTCCGATTGCCTGCGGCAACCTTCGCAAAAGCCGTTCTCGCGCCAAGGCGCTCGTGACGTCTTTCGTTGACGTTTTGCTGTTCAGTTTTCAAGGTTCATGTTTTCGTCCTGTAAAAGCGACTTCTCTAATTTAACATTGTTGTCGTTTGGCGTCAAGCTTTTTTAAAATGTTTTATTATCCTGAAAAAACTTAATCTCTCTTTGCGACGTGTATTATCATAATACGGATCCGGCTTTCCTGTCAACGCTAAAACTGAAAAAACTTCAAAAAGTTTTCTTCTTCATCTATTAGCAAGTTTCTTCGTTTGGAATCCCGGCAGTTGTTTGTCCAAAGCCGTTTAGCTTCAATCCCTTTGCCTCCCTTGATTTCCTACTTAATCCCTCACTTACCGCTTCTTTCTCTTTAAAGATTTTCATTATCTAGTCCCAACATAATTCCTTCCTTGCCTTTTTCCAAACTAAAAAAGAATTGATCCACAATATATAAGAATCAATTCTTTTTATAAATTATTCTCTTTTAGTTTTTCACATAATAATATCGGTGGAAAATTCCATCGCTTTTTGTCTTAACACTTTCAGTGGAAAGCAAATCTTTTTCGACTAGAAACTCAATAAAGACTTCCAGGTTCGATGAGTAGTTTCTCAGCTCTTCCTGTTCGTGCAATTCCTGGATGGTCCACTTCTCTTTTTGTTCCATTACTTCTCGAATATGCTGGGCACCGTCTTTGGTGCGGGAGTGAATGAAAAATTCACTTGCCAAAAATAGAAGCTCCAACCGTTTTTCCAGTGCTTCATCGCTCATGACCAGCTCTTCATAGAGTTTGTATATAGCGGGCTCCATTTGTTTCACTTGCGACCACACGGTTACTTCAGGCGGCAGCCCGTTTTCCAGCACAGCGAGCCTCGCCAAGTGATGAAGCGACTCTACGATATGGTGGTAGGCATCCAGATAGTTTTTCTCTTCAAAGAAGACTTTGCCTTCTAAGTAGCGGCGAATGAGCTTTGCAAATTCCATTCCCATTTTGATTTTGCGTCCATAAAACGGGTAGTCTTTCAATTCGGTTTTGAGTTTCTCCATAAACTCGTTGCGGTCGTATATGATGCGCCCGTGGAACAGCCAGTCCACAATCTTCCGGTTCGTTCCAAGCAGCAGCCATTTATGCAGCTGTTTTTCCGTCACGATATGCATGGCCGCTTTTTTATCCAGATACGTATAGTGCTTGGTGAACACCGGTGTTTCATTTTCCTTGGTGATGATCAGCAGAATCGAATCAAATGTATCGGTGATTGGGCTCACCTTTTCCCGCTTCTCAACCAGAATCACTCCAAGAGTGCTTTCCTGGCTGGCGCGTTCCTGGTATATGGGTCTTAGAATTTGTTCCATCAATTTCACTCCTTGCAATACTATCTATACTTATTCACTTCGTTCTTGTTTTTAAAACCCGTAAGGCGAAATCACTCAACCACTTCTTACGTATGTATCTGTTGCTGCTTTTCTTTATTTCGACATATTTCTCCATGATTCCTGCACGCTTTAATCTTTATCACTTTTTCACCTTGTTTATGATATAGTATGATGGATGCAAGGAGGAAAGAAATTAAATGAAACCTTATAAAAATAAAATCAACCGTATCCGGACTTTTGCCTTAGCACTAATTTTCATCGGCATCGTTATCATGTACGTCGGCATTTATTTCAGAGAACATCCGTTGGTTATGGTGCTCTTCATGTTGCTTGGTGTAGTTGCCATCATTGGCAGCACAGGCGTCTATGCCTGGATTGGACTCTTATCGATGAAGACCGTTCCGGTAGAATGCCCGAACTGCGGAAAACATACAAAGATGCTTGGACGCGTGGATATTTGCATGCATTGCAACGAACCGCTCACAATGGATCCTGCTCTTGAAGGAAAAGAGTTCAACCAGGATTACAACAAAAAAAATTCGAAGATATAAATATAAGGTCCGCGTGAACTCCAAGTTCACGCGGACCTTTTTATTTGCTGCCAGAAGGCCAAAAGAAAAAACGAGCACAAAAGCATGCTCGTTCTTTATTGGGCTTTAGCCGTTTTCCCTAAACAGTCCTGGCACGTTCCATAGATTTCAAGCCGATGGTAATCCACTTGGAATCCGGTAACATGCGAAGCGAGATGTTCCACTTCATCCAGTCCTGGATAATGGAAGTCGACGATTTTGCCGCAATCATTGCAAATTATATGGTAGTGGTCGTGTGTCACAAAATCAAAACGGCTGGAAGAATCTCCGTAAGTCAATTCTTTTACAAGCCCTGCTTTTCTGAACACACGCAAATTGTTATAAACCGTTGCAACACTCATATTTGGAAAAGTTTTCTCAAGCGCGCGATAAATGTCATCCGCTGTCGGGTGCATCGTTGAATGGATCATATACTCCAGAATCGCATGGCGCTGTGGAGTAATTCGAACACCTGTAGACTTCAAAGCATCAAGCGCGTCTTTTAACTGTACTTCAGACATCGCTGTGCACCTCACTTCATCAATATTCTTACATTGTAATCGTTATAAATAGTGTACCCAAAAATGAGGAGCGATGTCAAGAAATCACTATATTGCCCGTTCTGCCAAGTGCTTTTCCAATTATTTTTGATGCAAATCCTTTTCAACTCTGCCGAGGCGCAAATTGACAAGGCGCGCAGCGACAAAAAGAAAATCCGACAACCGGTTCAAATATGCCAATACATTGGGCGGAACTTCTTCCCCGATGGAAATGGCGGCGCGTTCCGCTCTTCGGACAATGGTACGCGCCATATGGAGAGCCCCTCCAGCGGGATGCCCGCCCGGCAGGATAAAGTTTTTCAATGCCGGCACTTCTGCATCAAAGCGGTCGATCCATTGCTCCAGCTTGATGATGTCTTCTGCTGTCAGCTTCCATTTCACTTCTTTGCCTTTTGGCGTGGCCAATTCTGCCCCGACATGGAAAAGTGTGGTTTGGATTTCATGCAAAACTGCTTCCACTTCTTCTTTTTCCTTGAAGAATTCATTAAACAAATGGCCTGCTGCCACCCCAATCATGGAATTCGCTTCATCACAAGTGCCGTAAGCTTCCACTAATGGATCATTTTTTGCGACACGTGTGCCATAGACGAGTGAAGTTGTTCCTTTATCGCCGGTTTTTGTATAGATCTTCACCTTTAATACCCCCGTTCCATATTGACGAGATTGCTCGGATGCGGATCTTCCGCGATCCACTTTTTCAGATTTGCCACAAACACTTTCAGCGCCCGTTCGACATATTTTTCGGAATGGCTGGAAACATGGGGCGACACCACTACATTGGGCATCGACCAAAAAGGGTGGCCTTTCGGCAGCGGCTCTTGCTCAAACACATCCAGTACGGCATAAGCAATTTCTTCTTTTCCCAGCGCTTCGATTAACACTTTCTCTTCAACCAGGTCTCCGCGGCCAAAATTCATAAAAATGGCTTCGTTTTTCATGGCTCCGAAATGTTCGGCTGTTAGCATGTGCTTTGTTTCTTTGGTGCTTGGCAAAACTGAAATCACGACATCGACTTTCGGCAATACATCGATCAATTGGCCAAACGCCACTATTTCTTCCATAGCCTCTGCAGATTTTCCTGAACGGTTGCAGCCAATGGTATGGACACCGAACGCCTGCAGCAAACGCCCGATTTCTGCTCCGATGGCCCCTGGTCCCATGATTAACGCAGTTGATCCGGACAATTCGGTAGAACCTGATTTTCGGCTCCATTCCTCTTTGCGCTGCTGCTCATAGATAAAAGGCAATGACCGTTTCAACGCCAGCAGATGGGCGAGCACCGATTCTGTCATCGGCGTCTTGTGGATTCCGCGTACATTGGAGACCACAATGCCCTTTTCTAAAATCGCAGCATGCGGCATCTTTTCAACCCCGGCACTTGCTACCATGATCCATTTCAGCTTTTCCGCTTGCTGAATATCTTCATCTGAAAGATCTTCGCCAAATGTAACCACGATATCTGCCGTAGGCAAGCGTGATTTCCCTTTATGCTCGAAATAAAACTCTACATCCGGAAATTCAGCAATCAGCTGTTGCTGCTGATGCTCCTTTGGAATGAATGTGAAAAAAACTTCCATCATCTGTCTCCCCTCTTAACGGTTGGTAAGCGATTTCAATGTTTCAAGAACTTCTTGGATATGGTTCTCTACTTTTACTTTTCTCCATTCCTTAACGATCGTTCCGGTTGGGTCAATCAAAAACGTAGAACGTTCAATGCCCATGAATTCTTTGCCATACATTTTCTTCTGGACCCAAACCCCGTAAGCTTCTGAGACTTGATGATCTTCGTCCACTAATAAAGAAAACGGCAAGCCGTGCTTTTCGATGAACTTGACATGCTGCTTCTCGGAATCTGCGCTGACTCCCAGAATAACCGCATTCAATTCCGAAAAATCTTCCTGGGCGTCCCGGAAATCACAAGCTTGCGTCGTGCAGCCCGGCGTCATATCTTTCGGATAAAAATAAAGCACCACGTATTTTTTTCCGGCAAAGTCTTCTAATGCCACCGTTTCTCCCGCTTCGTTTTTCAACTTAAAATCCGGCGCTTGCAATCCTTCTAATAAAGTCATCATCATCACTCCTTTTCTTACTCCTATCGTACCCAACCTGCTCTGCAGTTTCAATTTCTTTGGCGTTCAGCACGTATTTTGTCTACAATAGGTAAGAGATTACTCTAGGAGGCAATAAACATGAATCATTCAACATCCGAGAAACTACACGAAGAAGCGCTGCAGCACATTGTCGGCGGCGTCAACAGCCCATCAAGATCGTATAAAGCAGTGGGAGGCGGTTCGCCAGTCGCCATGGAACGTGCCAAAGGCGCTTATTTCTGGGATGTCGATGGCAATAAATACATCGACTACTTGGCTGCATACGGTCCGATCATTACCGGGCATGCACATCCGCATATTACAAAAGCGATCACGCATGCAGCAGAAACGGGTCTTTTGTACGGCACACCGACCCGCCACGAAATCACCTTTGCCAAAATGCTAAAAGAAGCCATGCCGAAAATGGACAAAGTCCGTTTTGTCAACAGCGGAACGGAAGCCGTCATGACGACGATCCGTGTTTCCCGCGCTTATACAGGACGCACTAAAATCATGAAGTTTGCCGGCTGCTACCACGGCCATTCCGATTTAGTGCTCGTTGCAGCCGGTTCAGGCCCTGCAACACTTGGAACACCGGATTCTGCAGGAGTGCCGAAAACCATTGCAGAAGAAGTCATTACGATTCCATTTAACGACCCTGCTGCTTTTTCGGAAGCCATGGACAAATGGGGCGAAGAAATTGCTTGTATTTTGGTCGAACCAATCGTCGGCAACTTCGGAATTGTGGAACCGAATAAAGGCTTCCTTGAAGACGTACACCGCATCGCAAAAGAAAAAGGCGCTTTGATTGTCTACGACGAAGTAATCACGGCTTTCCGCTTCCATTACGGCGGCGCTCAGGATTTGCTGGGGCTGACTCCAGACCTGACCGCACTTGGAAAAATCATCGGCGGCGGCCTTCCAATCGGCGCATACGGCGGCAAGAAAGAAATCATGGAAACTGTTGCACCGCTTGGCCCTGCCTATCAGGCTGGAACCATGGCAGGCAATCCGGCGTCTATTCAAGCAGGAATCGCTTGCCTGGAAGTTCTCCGCGAAGAAGGCGTCTACGAGAAAATGGACGAACTTGGCCGCCAGCTGGAAGAAGGAATCCTGGCTGCTGCTGAAGAATTTGGCGTAACCATTACCATTAATCGCTTAAAAGGCGCTTTAACGATTTACTTTACAGACCAAAAAGTAGAAAATTATGAGCAAGCAGAAGCCAGCGACGGAGAAGTGTTTGCACGCTTTTTCAAATTGATGCTTGAACAAGGCATTAACTTGGCACCATCTAAATACGAAGCTTGGTTTTTAACGACTGAACACACAGAAGAAGACGTGGAAAAATCAATTCAAGCAGTGCGTGAAGCCTTTAAACAGCTGTAACCGTCAAGATCTGCGGAATGAAAGGGAGGAGGCCATGCGTTTATGCAATTAGGAGCACGAATTTTTAAAACCGGAATCGCTATTTCGCTGGCTTTGTTTTTAGCTGATTTGTTGGAGCTGCCCATCCCTTTCATGGCAGGCATAGCAGCGATTTTTGCCATTCAACCTTCTATTTACCGTTCTTACTTGACGGTTTTGGATCAAATATACGGAAACCTTATCGGAGCCGTAATCGGGATTATTTTTGTACTGACTTTAGGGACTAACTATCTGACTGTCGGCCTTGCCGCTGTTTTAGCCATCATTATTATGCTGAAATTGAAGCTGAATAATCCGGTGCCGTTGACGCTCGTAACCATTATTGTCATTATGGAATCCCAGCAAGAAGCATTTTTAGAGTTTGCTGGTTTGCGGTTTCTCACAATCGTGCTTGGAATTCTGTCTTCTTTCATTGTAAACATCATCTTTTTGCCGCCGAAGTATGAAGCGCGGCTATTCACTTCCATTCATGAAGTATCGGAAGAAGCAATCCGCTGGATCCGCATTTCAATTCGGCACGTATCCGACCATACTTCTGTCAAGAATGACATTGACCGCTTGACTGAAAAACTTGAAAAAGTGGACCAATGGTACTCCTTCTATAAAGATGAACGAAGCTACACCAAAAAACAGCAGTTTGCCAAAGCACGGAAACTCGTGCTTTACCGGCAAATGATTGCCACTACCCGCAAAAGCCTGGATCTGTTAAAGAGGCTCCACCGTTTTGAAAACGAGCTGTCGGAACTGCCAGAGCAATTTCATATGATGCTACAGGACCACTTGGAAAGTTTAACCAGTTATCACGATCAACTTTACATGAAATATATCGGAAAACTGCGCCCTGAGCATAGTGAAACTTCCGCTGAGCACGCCATCTTGAAACGTAATGAAGTATTGGCTATTTTTGTAAAAGAAATCTCATTGGCCCAAGAAGAAGCAGGAGACGATTTATCCATTTATCATTTAATGCATGTATTATCTGCTCTCCTTGATTATGAAGAACAGCTTGAGCATCTGGATTTGCTCATCATCTCTTATTACAATTACCATGCCGAAGAAGTAGGTTCAGATATCGAAAATGTCCTATAAAAAAAGTGCCAGGCAAATGCCTGGCACTTTTTTGTCTTACGATTTCATGCGCGGATCTAGTGCATCCCGCAATCCGTCTCCCATTAAGTTAAAGCCGAGCACCGTCAGCATAATCGCAATCCCCGGGAAAATCATCGTCCACGGAGCATTCGTTAAATACGACCGGGAATCCGCCAGCATTTTTCCCCATTCCGGTGAGGGTGCCTGCGCTCCAAGCCCCAAAAAGCCAAGGGCCGCCGCTTCGATGATGGCTGTCGCAATTGCCAAGGTTCCTTGGACTATTACCGGCGCCATGGAATTCGGCAAGATATGCGAAAACAAAATTCGGTTGTCTTTCATGCCGATCGCTTTTGCCGACATGATGTACTCGTCTTCTTTGATGCTCAAAACTTTTGAACGGATCAGCCGCCCAAAGTTCGGTACGTTGATGATCGCTATGGCAATCAAAGCATTTCGCAGGGATGGCCCAAGAACCGATACAACTGCAATCGCCAGCAAAATACTTGGGAAAGCGAGCATGATATCGAAAATCCGGGAAATGATGGTATCTACCCAGCGCCCATAATAACCTGCCAAAATCCCCAAAATACTGCCGACTACAACCGAACCGATAACCGCTAAAAATCCGACCCATAATGAAATACGGGCTCCGTAGACAATTCTCGATAAAATATCGCGGCCAAAATCATCCGTCCCCATCCAATGATCGCCGGAGGGAGGCAAAAGCCGCTGGGATAAATTTTGTTCGTTGATGCCTTGCGGTGTAAATAAGGGCCCGAAAATTGCCAGTAGGATAAAGAACAGGACGATTCCCATTCCGACAACCGCTACTTTGCTTTTTCGGAATCCGCGCCAGGCTTCTTTCCAGGGACCGGCAACTTTGTCCACTTTCACTTCATCTTTATTCGCTGCAACATTAGCCACTGTGTTCCTCCCCCTTTCTAATCATATTTGATGCGCGGATCAACCAAGCCGTAAAGCAAATCGACAAATAGATTGATCATGACGAAGATAAACGCAACGATGAGAATGCCCGACTGGATGACCGGATAGTCACGGAAACCGATCGCTTCATAAATATAACGGCCAATTCCAGGCCAGCCAAAAATGGTTTCCGTCAAAATGGCGCCGCCGAGCAGCAAGCCCATTTGAAGGCCGATGATGGTCAAAACCGGGATAATGGCATTTTTCAATGCGTGTTTGTAAACAACCCAAAACATTTTCAACCCTTTTGCACGGGCAGTGCGTACATAATCTGAACGCATCACTTCAAGCATGCTCGAGCGTGTCATTCTGGCAATGATCGCCATTGGAATCGTGGCAAGCGCCGTTCCCGGCAAAATCAAATGCTTTAATACAGTCGCCAGCTGATCAAATTGTCCGGTAATCAATGTATCAATCACATAGAAATTCGTGATGACATCTACCGGATCCCGTACGTTTTCCCGGCCGGTCGTCGGCAAAACACCGAGTTCAATCGAGAAAATCCATTGGTTCATCAAGCCCAGCCAGAAAATCGGCATCGATACCCCGATCAAAGCGATGATCATGGCTAAATAGTCAAACCAGGAATTCTGGAACCAAGCGGAAATGATGCCGGCATTGATGCCGATAATCACAGCAATAATAATTGCAAATACCGATAATTCAATCGTAGCTGCTAAATACGGCCAAACCTCGTCAACTACAGGTGTACGGGTGCGAAGAGATTCTCCCAAATCTCCCGTCAATAAGCCTTTCAGGTAATCAAAATATTGAATATACCAAGGATTATCCAATCCTAAAGTTGTCCGCAGCGCCTTTATTGCTTCTTCGGATGCTTGCTGGCCTAAAATAACTTGTGCAGGGTCCCCTGGTATCGCCCGGATAATCAAAAATACGATAAATGTCATGCCGAGCAAAACCGGGATCAATTGCATAATCCGCCGTCCGATATAGTGAAGCATGTTCTCCACCTCTCCATCCCTTGCATATGTATATATTAAGAAAAAAGAGGAGAAATCAAGATGACCTCTCCTCTCAACATTCCTACTCCAAATCTACAGTAGACAATTTGTCAGAACCGGTTGGATGCGCTTTGAAGTTCACTACATTCTTGCCGCCTGCTAGAAGCGGAGTTGAGTGAGCCAGCGGTACCCAAGGGGCGTCTTCGTGAATAATCTCTTGTGCTTTTCCGTATAAGTCATTGCGCTTGTCTTCGTCAACTTCTGTTTGAGCCTCGATCAAGATATCATGCAATTCCTGGTTTTTGTAGTATGTGTAGTTGTTTGAACCAATGTTGTCCTGGTCAAGCAATACATATAGGAAGTTGTCGGCATCGCCGTTATCTCCTGTCCAACCAAGCAAGAAAGCATCCGCTTCCCCGTTTGCAGCTTTTTCAAGATACGTTGCCCATTCAAAAGAAACGATTTTTGCCGTTACGCCAACATCAGCCAAGTTTTTCTGGATGGCTTCAGCCACTTTTTGGCCATCCGGCATATATGGACGTGGAACCGGCATTGCATAAAGTTCCATTTCAAAGCCGTCCGGAAGTCCAGCTTCAGCCAGCAATTCTTTCGCTTTTTCAGGGTTGTAGTCATAATCTTCAATGCTGTCGTTATAGCCGCTGATTACCGGCGGCATTGGGTTTTTCGCGATTTCGCCGCGGCCTTCGAAGAATGCATCGACAATCGCTTGCTTATCGATTGCATGGTTCATCGCCTGACGGACTTTCGGATCGTCAAACGGTTCACGTGTTGTCGTCAAGCCAAGGTAGCCAACGTTCATCGATGGACGTTCGAACAATTGAAGCTTATCATCGCCTTCGACAGTTGCACCGTCAGAAGGAGTGATGCCGTCTGCCAAATCAATTTCGCCAGACAATAAAGCATTCAAGCGTGCAGAGTTATCAGGAATCGAGCGGAATACGACTTGATCCAATTTCGGTTCGCCTTCCACCCAGTAATCCGCATTTTTCTCGATTGTGATCGAATCGTTGCGTTTCCATTCTACAAATTTGAATGGACCTGTACCAACCGGTGCATCGCCGAATTTGTCGCCAGCCGCTTCAAATGCAGTTGGAGAAGCAATTCCGAAAGAACTCATTGCCAAGTTTTTCAGGAACGGCGCTTGCGGGCGTTTCAACTTAAATTCGACTGCGTAGTCGCCAGTAGCAGTAACCGATTCAATGACATGGCCTTCTTCATCGCCGAAGCCGCCAAACATGGAACCGTAGTATGGGAACTGATCTGCATTTCCTGCAGCCCAGCGTTCAAAGTTCGCTACAACCGCTTCAGCGTTAAAATCTGTGCCGTCGTGGAATTTCACACCTTCTTCCAATGTGAATGTGTACGTCAGCCCGTCTTCAGCTGCTTCCCATTCTGTTGCAAGTCCAGGATGGATTTCTGTATCCTGTTCGCCGAAATTCACCAATGTATCGAAAATGTTCTTTGTGACTTTGTAAGATTCCCCGTCCGTTACGGCAATCGGATCAAGTGAAACCGAGTCTCCGCCGCGGCCAAAGATCAATACTTTCGGTTCGCCGGAATCTCCGCTGTCCCCGCTGTCCCCTTCTGTGTTATCCGACGCATTATCGGAACTACAGCCGTAAAGCGCTGTCGCAAGCAATAAAAGCATCAGAAAAGCCAGTGATACGAGCTTTTTCTTTCTCAAATTGACCCCTCCATTTGTGTTATTTATTATCATTGCGGCCTGGATTCTTCGTAAAGATGGCAGGCTACAGAATGACCTTTTTCAACTTCGGCAAAGATTGGTACGGTTGTTTCACATATATCCATCTTAAATGGACAGCGCGTATGGAATCGGCAGCCGCTCGGAGGATTCGCCGGGCTTGGCACATCGCCTTTGATCACCACTTCTTCGCGCAGGAAATCCGGGTCCGGAACCGGTACAGCCGACAACAAGGCTTGCGTGTAAGGATGAAGCGGTTTTTCGTACAGCGCTTCGCTGTCGGCAAGTTCTGCCATCTGGCCCAGGTACATGACCCCTACCCGGTCGCTGATGTGGCGAACGACGCCAAGGTCATGGGCAATAAATATATAAGTAAGCTTCAGTTCTTTTTGCAGATCCTGCATCAGGTTTAAAACCTGGGCCTGAATCGATACGTCAAGAGCAGAAACCGGCTCATCGGCAATAATCAGTTTCGGGTTGGTCATCAAAGCACGGGCAATGCCGATGCGCTGCCGCTGCCCCCCGCTGAACTGATGCGGATAGCGCTTTGCGTGATAGCTGCTTAATCCGACAATCTCAAGAAACTCATAAACTTTTTTCTTTCGTTCCTTTGGGTCTCCGAGGTTATGTACATTCAACGGTTCCATCAGGATTTTTTCAATTGTGTGCCGCGGATTCAATGATGCATAAGGATCCTGGAAAACCATTTGGATATCGCGGCGCACTTTGCGCATCTCGCTGGTTGAAAGCGCCGTCAATTCCTGGCCATCGAAAATCACTTTTCCTTCTGTCGGCTCGAGCAAACGCATGAGCATCCGGCCGGTCGTCGATTTTCCGCATCCGGACTCTCCGACAATTCCGAGCGTTTCTCCTTCATTTACGGTGAAGGACACATCATCTACAGCTTTTACATGATTTTTTACTTGGCCAAGAATCCCGGATTTAATTGGAAAATATTTTTTCAGGCCTTCAACTCTTAACAACGGTTCTGTCATGTGCCTGCACCTCCTTCGGATCAAATAGGAAGCAGCGGGTTTGGTGGTCTTCTTCCGTCCGGTACAAATCCGGGTTTTCTACGATGCAGCGGTCAAAAGCGAATTCACAGCGCGCAGCAAATCGGCACCCGGTCCGGATTGTTCCCGGTTTCGGGACATTGCCAGGAATGGAATACAAACGCTCTTTCTTAAAGCGCATATCCGGAACAGACTCCAATAATCCCCTTGTATAAGGATGCTGGGGATCTTTAAAGATTTTATGCACCGGGCCTTCCTCTACCACTTTACCTGCGTACATGACAATAACGCGTTCGCAGGTTTCTGCTACGACGCCTAAATCATGTGTTATTAACAATACAGCTGTGTTTAGCCGTTCATTTAAATTTTTGATCAGTTTCAAAATCTGGGCTTGGATGGTTACATCGAGTGCCGTTGTCGGTTCATCGGCAATCAGCACTTTCGGATCGCAAAGCAAAGCCATTGCAATCATCACCCGCTGGCGCATTCCGCCGGATAACTGGTGAGGATATTCTTTCATCAAGCCTTCTGCCCGGGGCAGGCCGACCAATTTCATCATTTCGATTGCGCGTTCCTGAATCTGTTTTTTCGACCAATCTTTTTTGTGGATTTTTACCGCTTCCCGCAATTGGTCGCCGATCGTAAACAATGGGTTTAAAGAAGTCATCGGTTCCTGGAAAATCATTGCTATATCATTGCCACGAATGGCACGCATTTGTTTTTCGGATAATTTTGTCAAATCCTTATCTTGAAATAAAATTTCGCCTTCTGTGATTTTCCCCGGCGGGCTTGGAACCAACCCCATTACCGATAAGGAAGTCACGCTTTTTCCACAGCCTGATTCGCCAACAATCCCAAGTACTTCCCCTTCCCGTATGTGAAAATCTATATTGTCTACAGCTGGAATTTCGCCGTCATCGGTGAAGAAGGATGTCTTTAAACCCTTGACGTCCAATATCGTTTTTCGGTTTTCCATTTCGGCACCCCTTTTTTCTTTCAGAAAATTCTATGTGTTTTTATTATACGTAAGATTAGTATTATTTCAATAGTTTTTTCAGAAATCATTTTTGACACCAAAAAAAAGCCCTCGAATTTTCGAGGGCCTTAAGAACTATTAGTTGAAATGCTGGACTTGGAAAAGATTGTAATAGGTTCCTTGCAATTTCATCAATTCATCATGGTTTCCTTTTTCGGCGAGGCGCCCATGGTCAATCACCAGGATTTGGTCTGCATGGGTAATCGTAGACAAACGATGGGCTACAATCAGTGTGGTCCGGTCATGCGCCAAGCGTTCGAGTGAATCCTGGATCAATGCTTCACTTTCCAGATCGAGCGCTGAAGTGGCTTCGTCCAAAATGAGAATCGGCGGGTTTTTCAAGAATACTCGAGCAATGGCAACTCGCTGCTTTTGTCCGCCGGACAGTTTTACGCCGCGTTCTCCTACTTTAGTGTCGTAGCCGTCTGGAAGCAATTCAATAAAGTCATGGGCATTCGCAGCTTTTGCAGCCGCCTCTACTTCCGCATCGCTTGCACCCGGTTTCCCCATCAGGATATTCGATTTCACCGAATCACTGAACAAAATGGAATCCTGCAGCACCAGGCCAATCTGGTCGCGCAGCGTATGGATCGAGACATCCTTCAAGTTGTGGTCATCCATGTAGATGCCGCCGCCCGTTACATCGTAAAATCTTGGGATCAGCGACACGATGGTCGATTTCCCTCCGCCGCTCATGCCGACAAATGCGACCGTTTCGCCGGGTTTAACGGTAAAGTTTAAACCTGAAAGAACTTCCGATCCTCCATCGTTGTAGTGAAAAGAAACATCCCGGAATTCCAGTTTGCCGTCCACTACTTTCAAATCTTTCGCACCATCTTTATCGGTGACGTCGTAGTCTTCGTCAATCAACTCAAAGACGCGGTCCATCGAAGCAAATGACTGCGTCAAGGTTGTGGACGAGTTGACGAGTCTGCGAAGCGGATTATACAAACGTTCAATATAGGCAATAAAAGCAACCATCGTTCCAAGCGTCAAATTGCCTTGGATGACCTGATAGCCGGCGTACGCGATAACAAGGAGCGGCGCGATATCTGTAATCGTGTTGACGACAGCAAAAGCTTTCGCATTCCATTTCGTGTGGTCAATCGCTTTATCCAGGAATTCATCATTTGTTGCATCGAATATTTTCTGTTCATGTTTTTCCAGCGCAAAGCTTTTGATGATGCTCATCCCTTGAACGCGTTCGTGCAGATAACTTTGCACATTGGCGAGTGCCTGTGAACGGTTGCGCGTCAAATCACGCAATCGCCCGAAGAAGAACTTGACGCTGAAGGCGTAGAACGGGAATGCCAGCAGCGCTACGATGGTCAACGGCACGTCCATCGTCAGCATGATTCCGATTGCAATTAATATGGTCGCCAGATCGAGCCATAAATTCATCAGCCCAATCATGACAAAATTTTTGGTCTGTTCAACATCATTGATGACGCGGGAAATGATTTCCCCGGCACGCGTGTTGGCGTAATAGCGGAGACTCAGTTTCTGCAGATGGCCGTATAGGTTCTGGCGGATATCATACAGGATTTTATTGCTGACCAACTGGGCATAATATTGCCGGTAATACTCGATCGGCGGACGCAAAATGAAAAACAGGATGGCGGTTCCGCCAAGCCATAAATAGAGCTGGGTTAATTTTTCATCGCTTGTTAATCCTTTGGCTCCGATGATGTCGTCAATGACGATTTTAATGAGCAACGGGATAAAAAGCGGAATCGCGAATTTAAAGATTCCGATAATGATTGTTAGCGCAATCTGCCAATAGTAAGGCTTTACAAATTTCATATAGCGCTGCATCGTACTCAAAGCGTTCACTCCAATCTGTTCAAAACGAAAAACCTGTTGGCAAGCAACAGGTTTCTCTTATTCCGTAAGCCGGTACTGTCTATGAAATTCGTACCGGCTGGTCCATACTTCTATGAAGTCCGGAGCAAAGGGGCCTCTTCGCTGTTTAATCCAGCCAATCAATTTATCCACATTTCGGTGCAAAATTTGATCGATCACTTCCGGATAGCCCATCTGCCTTTTATGATCTTCATATTCGTCTTCGTCCAACAAGGTATACGACATATCCGGAAACACCTTAACATCCAAGTCATAATCGATGTACTTTAATGATCCATTGTTATACACAAATGGAGAGCTTACATTGCAATAATAATAAACTCCATCGTCACGCAGCATGCAAATGATATTGAACCAATGTTCTGCATGGAAGTAACAGATGGACGGCTCGCGCGTAATCCAGGTTCTGCCATCCGATTCCGTCACCATCGTCCGTTCGTTTGCACCGATGACTATGTTATTTGTGCCCTTCAATACCGTTGTTTCCTGCCAGACACGGTGGATTCGGCCGTTGTGTTTGTAGCTGTGGATTTGTATTGTCTCTCCCTCCACGGGTATCGCCATGTCCATCCCACCTTTTCGTCTAAGCCGTATATAATTTATCCGTCTTCATGATTATATCAATCAATTCTGAAAACATACAGCGAAAAGACAGCAAATGGATTTTACAGGACAACTGAACGGCCGCCATCCACAATAATGGTTTGGCCGCGAATCATATCCGCTTGATCAGAAATCAGGAAAAGAGCTGCTTTGACCATGTCGTCAATTTCGACCATGCGGCCGGCCGGTGTGTTGACGCGGGCATCGTTCAGCAATTCTTCGCGGTTCGGGAAATGCTTCAACGCTTCTGTATCAAGTGCGCCGCCGGAAACCGTATTGACTGAAATGCCTTTTGGCGCCAATTCAACTGCTAAATAGCGCGTAAGCGATTCGACTGCCGCTTTCGAAACACCGATTGTCGTATAGTTTTCCAGGTAGCGGATGGAACCGAGCGAGCTGACGCCGACAATTTTGCCGCCTTTGTCCATCAGCTTTGCTGCTTCCTGTGCCCCGAACAGCATCGCTTTTGCGTTGATGTTCATCGTCCAGTCCCAGTGGGATTCTTCCAATTCCATAATGGGCCGCAAAACGCCTGAAGCTGCATTCGACACGAATACATCCAAACGGCCAAATTCTTCTTTAATGGTTTCGAACATGCCGCGCAGTTTATCGACATCGCCGACATTGGCCCGCACAAGCAACGCTTTTTGGCCGCGTGCCTCAATTTCTTTTACCGTATCAAGTGCGGCTGTTTTGCTGCGTGCGTAGTTTACAACGATATCATATCCTTGCTCCGCTAAAGCGATTGCCAAAGCTTTTCCTAGCCCTCTGCTGCTTCCTGTCACCAATGCCACTTTTTGTTCTGCCATTGTCAAACATCTCCTCTTTGTTTTAAAACTGTTTTCATTTTTTGCACCGGTCCGGAAATCGGAAGCAATTCCAATTCCTCAGCCGTCACCCATTTCATATGAGGCGGTACGATTAAGTTTTCACCGTTTGCAATATAACCATCCACATTCCATGTTAAATGAGAAAACACATGTTTGAAAGAAGTAATTTTTTCAGCGTTGCTGACAGTGCCCCGGAAACTTTCCGAAAGCTGTTCTTCTATTTCAACCGGCAAGATCTCTTCTGTCAATTCCACCATCGGGAACTGCCACATATTGGCAAGCAACCCGGACTCCGGCCTTTTTTCCATCAACACCGTTTCTCCGCTGCGAATGGCAAACATCGCGTATTGCAGAGCTTTTGTTTTTTTCGCTTTGGTTTTAATCGGCAAATCCTGCTGCTTTCCTTCATGGAATGCCGCGCAATGTTCCCGCACCGGACAAAGCAGGCATTTCGGGGAAGTCGGCGTACAAATCAACGCGCCGAGTTCCATCAATCCCTGGTTAAACGAGGACGGGTCTTCGTGGCTGATGATTTCAGTTACGGCTTCTTCAAAAATCTTGCGGGTCTTCGGTTTGGCAATATCTTCTTCAATCAATAATATTCGGGACAACACCCGCATCACATTGCCATCCACTGCGTGCTCCGGTATGCCGTAGGCAATGCTAAGCACAGCTCCCGCAGTATAAGGGCCGACGCCTTTCAAGGCGGAAATTTCTTTTCGGCTGTTCGGGACAATGCCGCCGTAGTTTTCTGCGACTTCACGGACGCCCGCCTGAAGATTGCGGGCACGGGAATAATAGCCGAGGCCTTCCCATTGCTTCAAAAGCACTTCTTCATCTGCTGCAGCTAAATCGTGCAGCGTGGGAAATTTTTCGATAAAGCGTTTATAGTAAGGAATAACCGTATCCACGCGCGTCTGCTGCAGCATGATTTCCGATATCCAGATTTGGTAAGGATCGGCTGTACGGCGCCAAGGCAAGTCCCGTTTTTCTTCGGAAAACCAGCCGATTAAATCTTTTTGAAATTGTAATTTATCCATTTCTATTTGGATTGCCTCCGATCAAGTAGATTATCCCGCAGAATTACGGGGTATATATTAGTTATAAGCATTTTTCTCAAGCAATAAAAAGCAACACCAACATCCAAGAAGAAAGAGGGTGCGGCAATGGATACAGGCACTCATATCGTTATGGGAATCGCACTTGGCGGCCTTGCAATGGCAGACCCCGTTGTGGCCAGCCAGCCTGCAACAATGACAGCCGTTTTTGCAGGCGTCATCATCGGTTCCCAGGCACCTGATATCGATACCATTCTAAAACTAAGAAATAACGCCATTTACATCCGCCATCATCGGGGGGCAACCCATTCCATTCCGGCGGTTATTTTATGGCCGCTATTAATTACAGCAGCGCTGCTGCTCATTTTGCCGGAAGCGAATTCACTCCATCTATGGCTCTGGACTTTTCTGGCCGTCTTTTTGCATGTTTTCGTAGACATTTTCAATTCGTATGGAACACAGGCGCTCCGGCCATTTTCAAACCGTTGGGTAGCGCTCGGCGTCATCAATACCTTTGACCCGATCATCTTCGGCGCCCATTTGATCGCCTTGATGTTTTGGGCATTCGGCTCAAATCCGGTATGGACGATGCTAATTTTATACGGACTCCTGTTTTTCTATTATGTCGCCCGTTTCGCTGTTCAACACGCAGTGAAACATGCGGTCCGGAACACGATTCCCGGAACGACCAATATTATCGTAGCTCCGACGATGCGGTTCTTCCAGTGGCGGATTGCGGCAGATACCGAACGCCACCATTATGTAGGAAGAGCATACGGCCGTTCCATCAACATTTACGATAAGTTCTTGAAAAAACCATTGCCTGAATCGAATCTGATTCAAGCAGCATTGAAAGACAAAAACTTATCTGCTTTTGTGTCCTTCTCCCCTCTGTACAGATGGGAAATCAACCAATACGGCGATTTATACGAAGTCCGCTTGATTGACCTGCGGTACCGGAGCAACGATTATTACCCATTCGTAGCCGTTGCCCACTTGAACGAACAATGCAAAGTCGTCAACTCCTATACCGGCTGGATCTTCAGCGAAGATAAATTAAGAAAAAAACTCGACTTCAGCCATAACTAACGAAAGGCGGAAATGCCTTTTTAAGCAATCTCATAGCCAAAGAGAAAACGCACACAGCCTTGTGTGCGTTTTTCTAGTTCTGGTGTTCGTTCAATAAGTGTGCGTATTTCGGATTGGTTCCGGCGAATTCATGGATGCGGTCTCCGTAGCTTTCGATCCATTGGCGGATCACTTTTTCTACTACGGCTGTTCCTTGATAATCGTATCCCGCTTTCGCATATGAAGATTCGAAATCAGATACCAACAGCTCAATCCAAGTACGGGCTTTTTCTTCTGACAAGTTCGGGTTTTTTTCGCGCAACTCCAAAATCAATTGATCAATCATCTCATTCATTCGGTTACTTCCCTTCCTTCAGCGGGCGCAGCATGGAAATCGGCAGCGCTTCTGTGTATTTTTCGCCTCCAAGTCGATAGCCCCAGGCAAAACGGCCCTTCAAATAGTCGATCTGGAAAAAGACATTGGGGTCGCCTTCGATGCGGTATACTTCGCCTTTTTTAAAGTCCTCAGGATTCATCATATAAGCTGCGGCCATAATGGCTTTTCGTTCCAATACTGCAAATTCATTGACCATGCCAAGCTGCTCCGCTTTTCTCGCTTTTTCTTTTAAGCGCCCGATTTCATTGCGCAGTTCATGTTCATCCATATCACTGTATCGCTTTTCTTCAGTCATCTTCCTGCTCCTTCTGTTCGATGTATTCGTTGATTACTTCACTTGGGAACCCTTTTTGGTACAAGCCTTGTTTGACTTTCGATTTTAAATCATAGCCGGTCAGTTTGCTGCTGTGTTTTCTCCACAGTTTATCGCCTTGCTCCCTTACGATATCCGTCCACTGGTCTTCGTCTTTTTCAAGATCCAAATCTTCAATGGCCAATTTAACCAAGGTATAGGAATATCCTTTTCTCATCAAGGAATCGTTGATTTTCTGCTTGATTTGGCTTGGCGTTTTCATCTTTTCCTTAGCGGCAATTTTTGCCGCCAGTTCTTTGGCGATTTCCAGCTGCTCTTCTTCTGAATAGGAATTCAATACGTCTTCTTGCATCTGTTTATCAATCCCTTTTTTCTGCATTTCCTGCTGGATGGCACGAGGCCCCTTTTTGCCGGAATTTATTTGAGTGCGAAGCAGCGCTTCCGAAAAAGCCTGGTCGTCCAAAAATTTATGGGTATAGAGTTTTTTGATGGCTTCATCGACCACGGCATTGCCAAATTCTTTTTCTTTCAACTTGGTGCGCACTTCGTCTTCGCTGCGCATGCGGAATCCGAGATAATTGAGCGCTTTATTGTAAGCCTTTCGGACTTCATCTTCGAAATTCATTTCTTCGATGGTCCACTGGTCAAGTTCCTTGCCTTTTGTCAGTTGGTACCGGATCAGCACCGCCTCATCGACACTAAAAGCAAATTTTTCCTCCAGGTAAATATTGTACCTTTCCGGATTCCTTTTCCCTCTCGTGATTTTCGAAATAATCGGCATTTGCGGCACCTCTCTTCCTTTCCCATTATACCCTTTCAAATGCTTAAATGCATGGATTGCGGGTATTATTAGAAGAAATGGAGGCGATACAGATGAAGATAGCAATCACAGGCGGAACGGGTTTTGTCGGCAAAGAATTGACGCGCTTATTCCATAGCAGCGGACACATGGTTTACATTTTGACAAGAAGCCCCAAACGCTCGACTGCGAATACCAAATACGTCCAATGGCTGAAAAATGGCGCCCAGCCCGAGAAGCAGCTGGAAGGCGTCGACGCCATCATTAACCTGGCGGGCACTTCGATCAATGACGGCCGCTGGACCAAAGAACAGAAGCGTGCAATTTACGATAGCCGGATGGAAGCTACAGAAGAAGTGCTTCGCATTATCGGAAAACTCAACAAAAAGCCCCGCGTGCTGATCAATGCCAGCGCTATCGGTGTTTATGCGCCTTCTGATGTTGTTACATATACAGAAGCATCACGAGATTTCGGAAAAGACTTTCTCGCCCGCACCGTCATCGACTGGGAGAAGCTTGCAGACCATGCGAAGCATCACGGCGTCCGGGTCGCTTACGGCCGGTTCGGCATCGTTCTTGGCAAAAAAGACGGCGCCTTGCCGCTGATGTCGCTGCCGTACAAATTATTCGTCGGCGGCACGGTGGGTTCCGGCAAACAATGGCTGTCGTGGATCCACGTAAAAGATGTTGCCCGGGCGATTCAATTTGCCATGGAGAATGAAGCGATTGAAGGCCCGTTCAATGTCACAGCACCTCAGCCGAAGCAAATGAAGGATTTTGGTCTAGGCATTGCCGAGGCGCTGCATAAACCGCATTGGCTGCCTGTCCCTTCTTTTGCGATGAAGGCGCTGCTTGGCGAAAAAAGCCAATTGGTCCTCACCGGCCAGCGTGTATTGCCGACCGTCCTTGAACGGGAAGGATTCCAATTCCAATACCCCGACTTGAAATCGGCACTGGCTGATATCTACAAATAAGACTATAATGAAGGGATGATTACATTAAGGACGTGAAGAGATGAACGATAAACCGATCATAGAAGAAGGGCAAAAGTTTCCGCTGACGATCAAACGGCTCGGCATCAACGGTGAAGGCATTGGTTTTTTCAAGCGCAATGTCATTTTCGTACCCGGGGCATTGCCAGGGGAAGAAATCACCGCCCAAGTAACGAACATCAAACGGAATTTTGCAGAAGCCCGCATTTTAAAAATGCGCAAGCCTTCTCCGCATCGCCAGACACCCCCCTGCCCGATTTACGATGCGTGCGGCGGCTGCCAGCTGCAGCACATGACCTACAGCCAGCAATTGGTGGAAAAGCGTGACTTGGTCGTTCAAGCGTTGGAGCGTTATTTAAAAGGCACCGATGTCTTGGTCAATGATACGATTGGCATGGAAGATCCGTGGCATTACCGCAACAAAAGCCAGTTCCAGACCCGCTTGAAAGGCACAAAAGTGATTGCCGGCTTGTTTGCAGAAGGTTCGCATCAACTGCTGGATATTGAACAATGCCTGGTTCAGCATCCGGATACGACGGTCATTACCAATGCCGTCAAACGCATTCTGGAAGAATTGAAAATGCCGATTTATGACGGCAAGACGATGAAAGGCATCATCCGGACCATTGTTGTGCGCACCGGCCTTAAAACCGGCGAAATCCAATTGGTGCTGGTGACGACCCGTTCCAAAATTCCACAAAAGGAATTATTGGTGGAGAAATTGAAAGCAATCGATATTAACCTTGTGTCAATTGTCCAAAATATCAACAAAGAAAAAACTTCACTTATTTTCGGAGAAGAAACCATCACACTTTACGGCAAAGACACGATTCATGAAGAACTCGGCGAACTCGCTTTCGATTTGTCAGCGCGCGCTTTTTTCCAATTGAATCCGACACAAACCGTTAAATTATATAACGAAATCAAACGCGCCGCCCAATTGACCGGCACGGAAAAAGTGGTGGACGCGTATTGTGGAGTCGGCACCATCGGCTTATGGCTGGCAGACGGAGCCGGCGAGCTTCGCGGGATGGACATCATCCACGACAGTGTCGTCGATGCGAAAGCAAATGCCAAGCGGCAAGGCGTCAAAGCGAAGTACGTTACCGGCACCGCTGAAAAATGGCTTGAACTTTGGAGCAAGGAAGATTTCGTGCCTGATGTCCTGACAGTCGATCCTCCGCGTACCGGTTTGGCTGACTCCCTGTTAAAAACCATTTTAAACGTAAAGCCGAAACGTTTTGTTTATACGTCCTGCAATCCTTCCACATTGGCGAAAGATCTGCAGCAATTAACGAAAGTTTACCACATCAAATACATTCAGCCTGTCGACATGTTCCCGCAGACGGCACAAGTGGAAGCAGTCTGCCTGTTGGAAAGAAAATAACCAGCGAACTTAAGAAATACCGGTTCCTAAACGACAAAAGAACTTCCGAAGCGATTCGGAAGTTCTTTTTCTATCCACCTATAATGTTTCTTCAACTGCAGCGTTGGATTCTGTATTGCTGCGAAGAGCAATAACCGTGAAAATGACCAGCAGTATGGCGGCAATGAGCAGCAGAAAGCTCAGCTCCTCGGTAAGGTCAAGAAATAACCCGCCGAGAACTGGGCCTGCAAGACTGCCGATGCTAAAGGCGATGCCGCATAAAAGATTGCCCGTTGGCAGCAAGTCCCGGGGCATTAGGTCAGCCATATAGGAGATCCCCAAAGAAAATGTAGAGCCGACAAACATCCCAGCCACGATAAATAACGCTAAGGTTACCCAAGCGTTCGATTCGAAGAAACTGGCTGTCCCGAATGCCGCTGCCCCGCCAAACAAAGCAAGCAGCAGCACTTTGCGCCTGCCGATCCGGTCACTTAACGCTCCAAGCGGCAACTGGGTCGCAATGGCTCCGATTGAAAAGGCAGCCAGCATATAAGAGACCATCGCCACATCAATCGACTGCCTTAGCGCGTAAACCGGGAAAATGGCATTCAAGGAAGCCTCCAAAAAACCGTACCCCAAGGGCGGCAAGAAAGCGATCCAGCCAATGACGATAGCGGCTTTGAAACGTCCAATCGTCCCTTTTTGCGCCAGTGATCCAGCTGAAGTTTCCGGGAAATCGTTTCTCAGCAAAAATACAAGCGACCAGGCAATCAAGCACAGGATACCTGAAATGATAAACGGCAAGGCTTCAAAAATCCCGACGAGCGGAACGAACAAGGGCCCCGCTCCGAAACCGACACTAAAAGACATCCCGTAGATGGCGATATTCCGCCCAAGGCGGTGCTGCGGTGAAAACGATGTGATCCAGGTTTGGGTGGAAAAATGCAGTGCCTGGTCGCCGATGCCGATCAGCACCCGCAGAACAAACCAAAACAACACGCTTTTCCAAAGGGGAAACGCTAAAAGTGAAGCAATGACCAATCCGCCTCCCACCAAGATTAGCGGTTTATAGCCGAACCGGCGTAATTGCGGCTCCATAAAAGGTGCAATCACTAATGTTCCTATGTATAACCCTGTCGCACTTAAGCCATTTAATGCCGATGATACTCCGTCCTGTTCAAAGATGACAGCAATCAGCGGAAGCAGCATCCCTTGCGAAAAACCTGAAATTGAAACAATGGCGACTAAAACCCAAAACCGGGCGCGTTCGCTCTTTAAAAACATCTTCATCTGGACCTCCTGCTCAAGCACGTTCTTTTATCTTTCGTTAGAATTCAGATACAATTTTACCATAAGGAGGCGACGATAGATGAAATTTTCAATGAACGAAAACGGCTTTACCGGAACTTTGCCGTTCGGGGAGCTTTTAATATCAGGCAACGAAGAATATGGGTATCGGCCTTATCAGCTGCTTGTCTCTTCGTTGGCGGTCTGCAGCGGAGGCGTCATGCGGAAAGTGTTGGAGAAAATGAGGATGCCTGCAGAAGATATCCAGATTGAAGTAAAAGATGTGGTCCGCATTGAAGAAGAAGCCAGCCGGGTTTCCAAAGTGCATTTGCATTTCACGTTAAAAGGCGATATTGATCCAGCGAAAATGCCGCGTGTAATGGAATTGACGCGCAAGAACTGTTCGATGGTGCGAACCATGGAACACTCAATAGAAATCAATGAAACTTATGAAGTTCTGTAAACATAAATTAGGCTCAGTCCGTATCTGGTTTCAGATTCCGGCTGAGCCTTTAAGTTTTTGCAATATCCAATTGAATTTTCATAACTCGATTTCTTCGGCTAAGCTGCCGGTGAAATGTTCGAACCCCCTCCTTCATCTTCCTACAGCGATTGGTTTCGACGATTCACTTCGGCCTCCCCTCTCATTTGATTAACATTACCTTAACATGAAAAATAAATAAAGTAAATATTCAAAACATTTAAATGATTAAAATAACGCTTTTTACCTAGCTTTTATTGAATTTCTTACAGTTTTCAGCTATCATTAACAGGCGAAAAGAGGTGTTCCGAATGGGTAAATCCATAACAAATAAAGAACAGCAAGTCACTTACATGAAGCAGCGCTTAAACATGTTTTTGGAAGTATTGGATGCCATCGAGCCTGAAACTGCCGAACTTGAAGATATTGACCGCTTGATTGCCATGGTCGATGAACTGGATGATAAGATGCAACAGTTCAAATCACGCCCAAGCGGCGAATAATAAAAAACGATTCACGCCAAGGAGTAATCACTTGGCGCGAATCGTTTTTTTTCTTTTAAGCCGTAAAAGCCGGCGGCGCTTTTTCTTTTTGGTGGCGATCATGTCGCTTCTTCCCTGCATGACGGCATTGATCTGCCCCCCTACCAACAAAAGCATTGCTGATAAATACAGCCAAAGCATCAGCACAATAATACCGCCAATACTGCCGTATGTTGCCGAGAAGTTGGCGAAGTTATTGATGTAGATGGAAAAAACATAAGAAATGACAATCCATCCGATTGCTGTAAACCCGGCTCCGGCAATAACGCTTTTAACGTTCAACCGTATGTTTGGCGCAATCCAGTATATAACTGCACATACCGCAAAAATGATCAATGATGGAATGGTAAAACGAATGGCCCCCCATAATTCCAGGAACCCTTCCTCCAATCCAAGAAATGTAAAAATAATAAGTCCGACTTGCCGCCCGAAAATCGGCAAAACAAGCGCTACGATCAAAATGAAAATCATCAAAATAGTGGAAAGGATCGACATGCCGCGTGCAATCAGCAGCGGGCGGTTTTCCTCAACCCCGTAAGAAAAGTTCAGCGATTTTATCAGTGCGTCCATACCGAGGCTTGCTGACCAGATCGTCGCAATGATCCCGAAAGAAAGCAGACCGCCATTTTGCTTTGTCAGTATTTCAGTCAAAGTTTCTTGAATTAGAACATAGACTTCGCCTGGTGCAACTTCTTCCAGAAAACTATAAACTTGGTCTTCCGAGATATTTAAATACGGCAGCAATGTGATAACAAAAATAAGAAGCGGAAATATGGACAACAGGAAAAAGAACGCTAATTGCGCTCCTAATCCTAAAACGTCTATATCATTTATTCGTTTAAATACTTCTTTCAAAAACCCTTTTCCGGTTGTGACATCATGGCTTACCGCCAGATTGTGCAACCGCTCTTCCGGTTCTGAAACATGGCCTTTGTTTTTCGTTTCTATCGGAATTAGGCCTTTTTTGAAGAATTTGTGCCGGAATTATAACCTGAAGTTGATCCTGACGCCGATCCTGCCGTTGATCCAGCCGACGAATTTGAAGTTGATCCAAAGTTAGACCCGGATCCAGTAGAACTTGAATCATTTCCTTCAGTCAAAGATGAAGTAGCAGACGGGCTGTCTTCTTTCAAAGCTGACAACACGTCATCTTTAGAATCGATGACTGCATCTTTCGTATCAACAAATGCTTCTTTTGTTTCCATTGCCAGTTCTTTTACATGTGGAGTCAAGTCTTTCAATTCGTTTACTTTTTCTCCCACGTAAGAAGCGTCTTCAGAAATACGGGAATAAAGATTTTGAACTCTTTCAGTCTGCTGCTGTACAGCATTCACTAGTTCTTTTCTATTTTGAGCATAATATTGAGCACTGCTGCCCACTTTTTTCGATTTGTTCACTACATCATTTCGCGTGTTGCGGTCTAATAAAGATACGATTACACCAACCGCAGCTCCCATAAGTAATCCTGTTAATAGTTTGTTTTGGCTCATCCTGAATTCCTCCCAGTAATTGTAGTACTTGCGTCTCTTTTGGATTTTCCCTAATCTCCAGAAATTTAAACACATAGTAAATTTTATTTTTCAGAAAAACCTTGACTCTTTCTTTAATATTTCGGAATATTAACTCTAAAGGTGGTGAAAAAAAAGGGCAACACCACACTATACACAAAAAGGGGAAATATGATGGAGCGATTAGAATCAATTTTGGGCAGCATCAGCAGTTTTGTTTGGGGTCCACCTCTTCTGGTTTTATTGGTGGGAACAGGAATCTTTTTAACTATTCGTTTAGGCCTTTTACAAGTTCGTTATTTACCTTATGCATTAAAGCTGGTATTCACCAAAAACCAGGATACAAAATCAGAGGGCGACATCAGCCATTTCCAGGCGCTCTCAACCGCGCTGGCTGCAACAGTCGGCACCGGTAATATCGTCGGTGTTGCAACAGCCGTCATTTTAGGCGGACCGGGTGCCGTCTTCTGGATGTGGATGTCGGCCTTCTTCGGGATGGCAACCAAGTACGGAGAAGCTGTACTTGCAGTCAAATACCGTGTCGTCGATGCCAGAGGTTTGATGGCCGGCGGACCGATGTATTATCTGGAGCACGGCTTGAAACAGAAATGGCTGGGCGTGTTATTTGCCATCTTCGGTTCCATTGCTGCGTTCGGCATCGGCAACGGGACACAGTCGAACTCGGTTGCTGCAGTAGTCCGGGATACGTTTAACGTACCGACCTGGATTACCGGCATCATTTTGACGGTTTTCGCAGCTGCAGTCATTTTAGGCGGCATCACGACAATCGGAAAAGTTACTTCCTACTTTGTTCCGTTTATGGCATTGTTCTATATCATTGCCGGGGCGGTTATTATGGTAATGAACGTTGAATTGATCTTGCCGGCAATCGGCACGATCCTCACTTCTGCCTTTACCGGCGAAGCTGCAGTAGGCGGCGCAATCGGTGCCGCGATCCGATACGGGGTCGCCCGAGGGGTCTTCTCCAATGAAGCCGGCCTCGGTTCCGCTCCTATTGCCGCAGCGGCTGCCAAGACAGATATGCCTGGTCGCCAAGCCCTTGTATCGATGACCCAAGTATTTATCGATACTTTGATCATCTGTTCCATCACCGGCATCACCATCGTCATGTCGGGCATGTATACCGACAAGTCGCTGGAAGGTTCCGCACTGACAACGGCGGCCTTCGAACAATTCCTAGGGCCAATCGGTCCGATTGTCGTCGCGATTGGACTCATTTTCTTTGCTTCTTCAACGATCATCGGCTGGTCGTACTACGGCGAGAAATGTTTCCAGTATCTATTTAAAAATCCGAGCCTTTTGATCGTTTACCGCGTCGCCTTTATTGCGGTAGTATTCATTGGTGCAACCGTTTCTCTTGATGTGGTCTGGATGTTCTCAGATATTATGAACGGATTAATGGCTCTGCCGAACTTGATTGGGCTTCTCGGTCTATCGGGTGTCATTGCGCTTGAAACGAAACGCATTGTGGCAAAAATCAAAGAAGAAAAAGCAGAAGCGAAAGAAGCAGCACGCATTGGCAATTGACATTTTTTTTGAACAGTGAAATGATGGGTTATACCCTATCGAAAGGCAGGAATCCATTATGGACCTCTCACAACCGTCAAACGAAAATGTTTCTTTCATGATTGAAGAAATAAAAGCAAAATTGCGCATGGTCAATTCCGACGCAATGAAACCTGAACACTTCAATTCATCGAAATACGAAGACTTGAAAGAACTGTATGAAATGGTCGCAAGCCGCGACAACATTACGCCAAACGAAATGCAGGCAATCGCGCAGGAACTTGGTTCATTGCGCAAATAAAAGGCCCCTTGGTTTTCAGGAGTTTCCTGAAGTCCAAGGGGTTTTTGTTTTTTAAAAAGAAACGGCCATTTCAGCTTTTCTTATTGTCCAGCTTCAGCACCTAGCCCCTCGAGTCGCTTCGGTCTTTCCGGCGATGGCAAAGAGCACCATCTTCGGCAAGCCCTCCAGCGCTTGTCTAGTCTCCAGTGCCTAGCTCTTCGGGACATAAGCCCGCCCAATTACGCGGCAAAAATTGCCACTCCATTGGTCCGTCTTATGCCTGTCAGAGCTGAGCAGGCACTTCCGCTTTTCTCGATTCGGGGCTGACCAGGCGCTTCAGCTTTTCTTTTGTCCAGCTTCAATGGCCAGATTGTCGGGTCGTAAGCCGAACTGCCTGTGCGGCTGAAGACACGCCTCTTCGGCAGCTCATCTTACGCCTTTCGAATCTTAACGGCCATTTCAGCTTTTCTTTTGATACTGCGCGATGTACCAGCTGCCTTCTTTGATGACGGTTTTGATGCCGAGCATGGTGAGTCCTGCTTCTTCGCCCCATTCCGCCAGTTCCTGTCTGGTCGGCAGGCGGTAGAGGTTGTCGAAAGAAGAGAAAAAGCTGTTGAAGACATTTGCAAAAGGCGGGTCTTCGCTGCTGCCGGCGATTGGGGTGACAACTGAAAGAATGCCATCTTTCTCAAGCCAGGTGGCCAGTTCCGTGAACAGCGCCTGCCGCTTTTCCAGGTCGATATAGTGGATGACGTTGTTCATCATGACCATATCCTGCAGGCGTTCAGGCTGATACTGCCACAAGTCTGCATTTTCAATGACAATATTGTCATTGCCAGCGGTCAATTCCTTAGCGGTTTCCACGACTGCCGGACTGATTTCAATGCCGGTAAATTGGGTGTCAGGAAAACGGTCAGCTAGCTTTTTGATATATCCAGCTTCTCCACATCCGATGTCGAGAACGGTGCGGCTCCTGTTTTCCCGAATACGCTTGGACATTTTCGGCATAGCCAGTACTTCAAGCAAACGGCTGGTTTCCGCCACAGTGGGAGCATGTTTTTCTTCATCAAAATGGCGCCGGTTTTGATTCCGCATCATTTCGGGGTAACTGAGCAAAGTCGGGATGTGGAGCTCCATCATTTCCTTCAACAAAACGCCGGACGAATTATTGCCTTTCGGTTTCGGCAATTTCCAGGTGTTCCACACTTTGTAGCGCCCTCTCCCGGCTTCTTTCAAGTGGCCGATTGAGACTCCCACACTTACCCATTGGTGCAGCAAATCCTCATCCAATTGAAGGGCGTCCGCAACATCAAATTGGGTCACCGGGCGTTCAAAAGCTTTAAACAAATCCAATTCGTACCCTACATAAGCGTGCCAGCTATATAAAAACGGCTCATTGCGCTTCATATACATACGAGCCTTAAACATTTTCATCACATCAATCATAAAAGTCCCTCCACTTTCCACGGATAATCTTCTTCTCTGGTGAAATATTTCAATTCTTTTGTATCTGAAGTTAAATCCCTGCTTCGCCGAACAGGCATAATTCCGCCTTGGATAAAACGGTCTCGGACGTTTTCTTTCCACATGCCGAGACCTGAAACATTCAGCATCTGCTTAAAGTGAAGGATTGGATCTTCTTCCATGCGTTCAACTGTCCGTGTCCGCAGATAACTAACGGTCCGGAAAGGAAATGAATAGGCCAGTGCCGACAAATGGCTCAGCTGGATTACGTGTTCAGCCCGTTTATAACGCACTTTTTCAAACCAGTGCAGATTTTCAGGGCTCCGTTTTCCGGATTCGGCCATATCGGCCAGCAGCTCGCCTAGCACATCCGCATCTTGAATGGCCATATTCATGCCTTCCCCTGCCATCGGATGCACCGCATGGGCGGCATCTCCAATAATCACTTTATTCTCTTTTACATAGGATGGGGCATGGAACATGACCGGAATCATTAACTGGATTTTCTTCCAGTCCTGCAATTGTTGGACATAGCCATCAATGGAAGGCGCCAAATCTGTATAAAGTTTATGGAAATGGCTGATTGGTTTTTCTTTCAACTCTTGGTAGTCTCCTTCCGGTATCAAGTACACGCTTCGTACCTGGTTGTCCGGCAAAGGAAACAAACCCAAAAACCGGTTGTACGTCGAAATGATTTTTCCATCCCGGAAATTTTCAGCACGCGGAAAGGTGACGGTTAAGAAATGATGGTTGTAAGTGGTTTGTTTTATCTCAATGTCCATCGCTTTTCGCGTAACCGATGCCCTGCCCTCGGCTCCTATAAAATAATCAGCCTGTACTTCCAGTTTTTCTTTGCCTTTTTGCAAATGGGCGGCATTTCCATCAATTTTCTTTACGGTAGTTCCACCTAAATAAGAAAAATTGGGGTATTGTGAAGCGGCCTCACGAAGAATCGATTTCAGTTCTTCGTGATGCGCCATATAAGCGGCATTGTATTTTCCCGGAAGCACACTATAATCCAAAAAAGATTGATCGCGGACTGCCAGAGTGCTGGACAATTCCAGCATATCGAGCACTTTGATCTCATTGGAACGTTCTTCAATTTCTTCAAAAAGTCCCAGTCCATCAAAAATCTGCATGCTTTTAGGCTGCAGCAATTCACCTTTATAAGCAGGAGTTTTGGAAGTCAGACGTTCCGCAACGGTTACGTTCACGCCGCGCTGTGCCAACTTCAAGGCAAGTGTTAAGCCGCCGACTCCTCCACCACTAATGAACACATCTGTTTTCATAGGTTTCAGCTCCTTATTTCTATGTACCCGCAAACAATTGCAGAAGAAACCTTTCTCAAAGCACAAAAAAAGAAGCCCTCAAAGTTGAGAGCTTCTTTTCGCATTTTCTTAAAGTCCGTTATAAGCCACAGCCAATTTCGCGCCGACTTCAGCGTTATGTTTCACCAATTCGATGTTTGCGACCAGGCTAGTGCCTTCCGTCAATTCTTTTACTTTTCCAAGAAGGAAAGGCGTTGTTTCTTTTCCGGCGATGCCATTTTCTTTTGCTTCCACCATGGCTTGGTCAATGATGCCGTTAATGAACGATTCTTCCATCGCATGTTCTGCTGGAATCGGGTTGGCCACTACAGCGCCGCCTTTTAATCCAAGATCCCATTTCGCTTTCAATACTTTTGCCAAAGTTTCTACGTCATCTGCACGGAAAGTCAAATCAAATTCGCTTGCTTGTGTATAGAACGCCGGCATTTTATCCGTTTTATAGCCGATGACCGGTACGCCTTTTGTTTCAAGGAATTCCAGGGTCAAACCGATGTCCAAGATTGATTTAGCTCCGGCACAGACAACTGCTACACCAGTAGTTGCCAATTCTTCAAGGTCAGCAGAAATGTCCATTGTCGTTTCTGCACCGCGGTGAACGCCGCCAATGCCGCCTGTAGCAAATACACGGATGCCAGCAAGTTCTGCACAAATCATTGTAGCAGCAACCGTTGTAGCACCGATTTTTTTCGTTGCGATCAATTGTCCAAGATCGCGGCGTGAAACTTTTGCGACGTCCGGGCTATTGCCAAGAAGTTCAAGCTCTTCATCGGATAAACCGATTTTGATTTTGCCGTCCATAATGGCAATTGTTGCCGGGACTGCTCCGTTATCGCGGATGATCTGTTCAACGATGCGTGCTGTTTCCACGTTTTGCGGGTAAGGCATGCCGTGGGAGATGATTGTCGATTCCAGCGCCACGATCGGTTGGTTAGTGTCCATTGCTTGTTGCACTTCAGTTGAATAAGTAATCATTGAGTTCATAGTAGTTCCTCCAGTTCAATTTGTAATTGCATAGCCGATAACTCGGTTCTTACGGTTGATTCGCTTTGCAGCGTTTTCGCTGCATTGATTAGCCCTGTCTGAATGATTTTTTCAAACGGGTGGTCTTTTAAGTAACTGTGGATGATGCCGCTTGAAAACGCATCTCCGGCTCCAGTGACATCGAGAAGCTCCGGCACGTCGACTGCTGCGAAATGGCTGATTCTTTCACGGTTTCCTGCCATCACCCCTTCTTTCCCGGCGGTGATTACGACATTTCCCGCTCCATGCCCGAGTATTCGGGTCGCAGCATTTTTCCATGCTTCAGGAGAATCGATTTTGATGCTTAAAAAGCGTTCCGCTTCCCCTTTATTCAAAATCAGCCAGGTAATGCCGGCCAAATCTTCTCCAAGCCGGTCAATTTTAGGCGTAGAGACAGGAATGACAGCCAACGGGATATTGCGTGTTTTCGCCAGTTCCTGAACGTAGCGGACAGTTTCTTTCGGACAGTTCAAATCGATGACAAGAAAAGCAGCTGCCATCAACGCCGTTTCGTGGCGTTTGACGTATTCCACTGTCAGTGAATCGTAGATGGCCATATCGGCCATTGCCAAAATCATTTCCCCATCCGGCTCTAGTATAGCTGTATAGGTGCCGGTCGAAAGATCGTTCTGGGTCTTCGTTAATTCCGTATCCATGAAAGGCGAAGAGGTTTCTTCTATCAATTTCCACTCCGGATCGTTCCCGGCGATGGACATCAGTTTTACCCGATGGCCCATCCTCCCCAAGTTTTCCGCCACGTTCCGGGCGACGCCGCCGACGCTGCCCGAAACTGCTGCCGGGTTGGATGTGCCCATCTGCGCCGTTTTTTCCAGCCAGAACTTGCGGTCGACGTTCGCCCCACCGATGCAGACAACCGTTCCTTCGTCTGGCAGGATGTATGCCCGGCCTGCAATTTTCCCTTGCCGAATCAACCCGGAGATTAAGTTAGCTAAAGAAGGACGGGACATTTGCAACGAATCCGCCATCTCTTGTTGAGACAAATAAGGATTTTTCCGGATCAGTTCAATAACTTCCTGTTCCTTTTTGTTCAACTCCTCACCTCCCTTTCTAAACATTTGTTTAAATCATAAACTTTTATAATAAAAAATGCAAGGGAAAACTTTAAATTAATCCAGAAAAAGTGTCGGCTTTCCGCCTGGCCGCTCTTTGAAGCATTGGAAAGAAAGTGAAGCATGGAGCTGGACGGACATAGTATTTCCTGCTTTTGTTTTTCGCCATTGGAGTGAAAGTCCTGTTAAGAAAATTTCTATTCATGCTTTTAGGGCTAAACATTGCCACGACTGACTGAAAATTGCTAAAATAGGAAAGATGAGAGGAGAGATTTATTTGACAACTTTTGATGAAAAACTAGCCCGTTATGCGGAACTGGCTGTAAATGTAGGGGTCAATATTCAACCGGGGCAGCCGCTTTATATCAACGCGACATTGAATGCCGCACCTTTTGTACGCTTAATTGCAAAAAAAGCCTATGAAGCAGGTGCCAGACAAGTCCACGTGGACTGGAGCGATGATGAAATTACACGCACACGCTTTGAACTGGCTCCAGAAGATTCGTTTGGAGAGTTTCCTTCCTGGAAAGTACAGGAACGTGAATTGCTCGCTGACCAAGGGGCAGCGTTTATCAGCATCATGTCCCAAAGCCCTGACCTTTTAAAAGGCATCGATTCGAAACGGATTGCCGCTTCGCAAAAAGCAACAGGCACGGCACTCAGCAAATACCGCCAGTATGTGCAATCAGACAAAATCAGCTGGACCGTTCTCGCCGCCCCTTCCAAAGAATGGGCAGCCAAAGTCTTCCCGGAGCTTCCGGAAGATCAGCAAATGGACGCGTTATGGGACGCAATATTTAAAGCGGTACGCGCCGATATGGACAATCCGGTACAGGAATGGCTGGATCATGATAAAACTTTGCATACGAAAGTGGATTACTTGAACAATAAAAAATACGCTAAGCTGCATTACACTTCTCCAAAAACAGACTTGGAAGTCGCACTTCCAAAAGGCCACTTGTGGTGCGGTGCAGGATCTGTAAACGAGAAAGGCCATACATTCATGGCCAACATGCCGACGGAAGAAGTATTCACTGTGCCGGACAAAACAGGCGTCAACGGCTACGTATCCAGTACGAAACCGTTAAGTTACGGCGGCAATATCATCGATGATTTTAAAATCACGTTTGAAAACGGCAAAATCGTTGATGTTACGGCAGCTGAAGGCGAAGAAGTATTAAAAGAACTTGTAGCTACCGATGAGGGGTCCCATTACCTGGGGGAAGTGGCGCTCGTGCCGCATGAATCACCGATTTCAGCTTCGAACATTTTATTCTACAACACGCTTTTCGATGAAAATGCTTCGAACCATTTCGCGATTGGCAGTGCGTATGCTTTCTGCATCGAAGGCGGCAAAACAATGTCGAAAGAAGAATTGGCTGAACATGGCCTAAACCAAAGCATTACCCACGTCGACTTTATGGTCGGTTCGGGCGAAATGGATATTGACGGAATCCTGGAAGACGGCACTCGTGAACCGATTTTCAGAGCTGGCAACTGGGCTTTTTAAGTATCATTATTTTGACACTTAATTTATCATGGGCTATCATGTATACTTAAAGTGATAATTACAGACACGAGAGGAGTTATCATTATGTTAGAAGGCGTTACAATCGTTATGGGCTTCATGGTAGTTATTTTCTTGTTCTTCTTTACACTCTTGCATTTTCTGGGTAAAGAGCTTCATGCACACGATGCGGAGCATGTCGATCCACTACCGAAAAAAAGATATTAAAAAAAAACCGTTCTCGGCTTGAGAACGGTTTTTTGATGGGCAAATTCAGCACTCGCTTCTGCAGCAGGAAATCTACTTTCTGTTAAAATCGCCGAACTCACGACTATATACCCTCTAATCCGATATTTTCAATAGATTTCACCTTTCAAATGTCTCATTTTCTGCTTTCCTTCTTTTTACATTAATTTTTCATGGTAAAATGTAAGATGGTAGTTGTTTATAATTAGGAGGAGTTTAGGCATGTTTTCTTCAACGGATATTGGAATTGATTTAGGAACTGCAAACATTTTAGTTTACACAAAATCAAAAGGCATTATTTTAAACGAACCTTCAGTGGTCGCATTGGATACAAAATCAAATAAAGTGATTGCGTTCGGCGAAGATGCCAAAGCTATGATTGGCAAAACCCCTGACTCAATTCGAGTGGTCCGTCCCTTGAAAGAAGGCGTGATTGCAGACTTTGACGTGACCATTGAATTGTTGAAACTGGTCATGCAAAAAGCAGCCAAACAAATTGGCGGTTCTTTCCGCAAACCGAATGTCATGATTTGCACGCCTTGCGGTGCCACTTCTGTTGAACGGCGAGCCATCGTGGACGCAGTGAAACACAGCGGCGCAAAAAGCGTACACTTAATCGAAGAGCCAGTGGCAGCTGCAATTGGCGCAGATCTACCGGTCAGCGAACCGATTGCCAGCGTCATCGTGGACATCGGCGGCGGCACCACTGAAGTCGGCATCATTTCCTTTGGCGGCGTTGTTTCAGCCAATACGGTAAGAGTTGCGGGAGACCGCATGGATGAAGACATCATCCAATACGTCCGCAAAAAATACAATGTGCTGATTGGTGAACCTACTGCTGAAAACATCAAAAAACAAATCGGCTATGCCTTGATTCCCCACGAAGAGGAAACCATGGAAGTCCGCGGCCGCGATATCATGACCGGATTGCCGAAAGTGGTGAATTTGACCTCAACGGAAATCCAGGAAGCTTTAAAAGAATCGCTTCTGGCCATTCTCGAATGCATCCGCGCTACGCTGGAAAACTGCCCGGCTGAATTGTCCGGCGACATTGTAGACCAAGGCGTCATCATTTCAGGAGGCGGCGCTTTGCTGAAAGGACTGCAGCAATGGCTTTCTGAAGAAATTTCGGTACCAGTACATATTGCACCGCAGCCGCTTGAGTCTGTTGCAATCGGCACTGGAAAATCGCTGGTTATGCTCAACAAGCTGGACAAAATTGCCCGATAAACCAAACGGTCCGGAAGCATTGTGCTTACGGGCTGTTTTTTTCTGCAAAAAGGATTAAAATATAAATAGGCTTTCTAAAGGAGGAACCGAATATGTCCATGTTGGAAGATATTTTGGAGTACAACGAACAATTTGTTGAGAACAAAGAGTATGAGCAATACATTACCACTAAATTCCCCGACAAGAAAATCGTTATCCTTACTTGTATGGATACCCGGCTGTTTGAAATGCTGCCAAAAGCCATGAACCTGAAAAATGGCGATGTAAAAATCGTAAAAAGCGCCGGTGCTGTCATCAATCACCCATTCGGCGGAATCATGCGCAGCCTATTTGTTGCTGTCTATGAATTGAAAGCAGAAGAAATCTACATAATCGGCCATCATGATTGCGGCATGTCTGCGATTGATCCGACTTCCGTTCTGGAAAAAATGAAAGCGCGCGGAATTGATGAAAAAACCATCGAGCAATTGAAATATTCCGGCGTGAACATCGAGGACTGGCTGCGCGGCTTTGATGATGTCAACGAAAGCGTACGCCACAGTGTAAATATGGTGAAAAACCATCCCTTAATGGACCGCACTGTACCGGTTCACGGACTGGTTATCGACCCTACTACGGGCAAACTGGATATTGTCGTTAACGGAAACGAAAACCGCTGAGAGATTCTCAGCGGTTTTTTTTTGCGTAATTTAGTTCCATTCATAATGATCCTGCATAAGATAATCTAAGCCTCGCTCCGGTTCTTCGCCACTATTTTCTGAAATATAGATAATCAAGTGCAATTCCCTCTTTGCCAAATTGGCGCAGGAACGAAGTAACTTGCCCTCTGTGGTAAGTGCCATGATTGATGACCGTGAAAAGCATTTCTTCTCGCGAGTTCTCAAATTCATCCCCGCGCATATTTTTAAACTTCAGCTTCTCCTGCCATTGCTCTTCCGTCAGTGCAGACATGTACAATTCCATTTCTGCGTGCAGCAGCATAAACGCTTTGATGGCCTTTTCTGGCGTTTCGACATCGAAGTATTCGAATGCCGGATCCTCGGTTGCGGCCATCCGCATCAGCCACAGTTTTTCGACGCCGATGACATGTTCCATCGTTTTTTCGATGGAAGCGAAAGAATTCTGCCCTTCTCTCCGGTAAAGTTCCTCGCCCAGCGATTGGACGTGCCGAAGGCATTCCAGAGTGGCCCATTGATGATAGGAAAACAATCTGTTTCTATCCATCTTGCAATCTCCTCCTCCGCCTTTATTCTGAAAACCATCTGGCAAGTGCGTTCCACCATTTTTTATAGGCGGCCTTGCCCTTTCAAAATTCACTTTCCAAAATGGCGTATTGGAAATGATCTTCCCATACTCCGTTAATATAGAGAAACTGGCGCAACAGCCCCTCTTTTTGATATTTCGATTTTTCGAGCACGCGAATCGAACCTGTATTTCTCGGAGACACGTATGCTTCAATCCGGTGCAGCCGGAGCTGTTCAAAGCCGAATGCTGTCACAAGCCCTACCGCTTCCGTCGCAATCCCTTTTCCGATGCAGGCTTCATCAATGGAATAGCCAACCAGTGCGCTAAGAAAGGGAAGCCGCTTAATGCCATAGATGGAAATATGCCCAATCATGTTATTGGACTCGTGCTCAAAAATCCCAAAGCTGTACTCGCGGTTTTCTCTCGCCTGATAGATTGATTCCCTTATCTTTTCACGCTGAACCATGGCTGTGAAATAACTATCTTGATGGCGGGGCTCATAGATCGCCCAATAATCCCGATTGCGCGACAGCAATTGCACCATCTCTTCCGCATCATCCACTGTTAAATTCCGAATATAACATGTACGCCCTTCGAATAGTAAATTCATGGCATCATCCCACTGAGGAAACTAGCGCATTGAAATCTTCAGCATCTTTCACACAAAGCGCAATTCCTTTTTCCCAGAACGCCTGTTGTGTGATGTCTTCACCCAAATGCTTCATCGCCAGGTCTTCAGCTGTCATAATGGCCGTATCGCGCAGAAGGGCCATATATTTTTCTTCGAATTGGCTGCCTTCTTCCAAAGCCTTAGCATAAATGCTCAGGGAGAATAAATAACCGAACGTATACGGGAAATTGTAAAACGGAACATCGGTGATATAAAAATGCAATTTGGATGCCCAGAAATGCGGATGGGTTGATTTTAATCCCCCTGCAAATCCTTCTTGCTGCGCTTCTTCCATCAATTCGTTTAAGCGTTCAGCCGATACTACCCCGTTTTTGCGCTCTTCATAAAAACGTGTTTCAAACAGGAAGCGGGAATGGATATTCATGAAAAAAGCGACGCTGCGCTGCAATTTGTCTTCAAGAAGCGCCAACTTCTCTTCTTTTGACTGCGCATTTTTAACGGCCGCATCTGCGACGATCATTTCTGCAAAAGTTGAAGCCGTTTCTGCAACATTCATCGCATACGAGCGGTTTAATGGATGAACCGGCTGCATGGCATGGCTGTGGAAAGCATGGCCCAGTTCATGCGCCAATGTGGCAACGTTTGACATTGAGCCGCTGTAAGTCATGAAAATCCTTGATTCTTCGGTCATCGGCAAACTCGTACAGAATCCGCCTGGGCGTTTATTCGGCCGGTCTTCCGCTTCAATCCAGCCTTTTTCAAACGCTTGCACTGCAAATTTTTGCAGTTCCGGGCCGAACTTCCCGAAATGCTCAAGGATGAATTCCGCTCCTTCCTGATATGCAAATTGTTGCGTGCTTTCCGTTACCGGTGCGTCCACATCAAACCAGTCCAGTCCGTCTTTCCCAAGCATCTCGCCTTTTTTATTCAAGTAATCGACAAAAGGCTGTTTGTTTTTGCTGATGGCTCCCCACATCGCATCCAAGGTTTCCTGCTTCATGCGGTTCATATGAAGCGGTTCTTGAAGAACGCTGTCCCAGCCGCGTTTTTTATAGACTTCCAATCGGAAGCCCCCAATCGAATTTAGCGTCTTGGCAAAAAACTCTTCTTTGACCGTCCATGCCGCTTCCATTTTTTCATACGATTGTTGGCGGATTGCCGCATCCGGATCGGAGCTTAAGTTATTGGCCTGGCCGACAGAAAGAATTTTTTCTTCTCCGCCGATGTTCATCTTGATTTTGATATCGCCCACCAGCATGTCATACAATTGACTCCACCCATGGTAGCCATCGGTACTAAGCGAAGTAATGATGTTTTCTTCTTTTTCGGAAAGGAGCATATTTGCTTCTTCTCGCCATTCATTCAACACAAAACTGAATTCTTTTAAGGATTCCGAGTCTAAAAGTGCCTTCCACACATTTTCTTCCGTTTTGGCCAGTTGCTGCTGGATCGCCTGAAGAGCCGTCTGAAAACGGGCATTTAATACAGCGTCTTCGCTTTGCAGAATCGCTGCTTTTTTGTCTTCAGTATTTTGAGCCTGGAGGCACCCGATAAATGAGCCTGCCTGGTTCAATTGCTGCATGATCCCTTTGACTGTCTCGAGCATCGTTACAATGGCTGCCTCGTCTTTCTCTGATGCCGGCACTTCAAAGTTTTCAGCCAGTTGTTCAAGTTCCGCTAAATCAGAGTTTGTTTTTTCAATATGTAAACGCAATTCTTTTGAGTTGCTTCCCCCTGGAAAAAGAACTTCCAAATCCCATACTTCCGGAAATTTCACTGTCATTGTGTTACCCCCTGGTAAACTAAATTTTCTAAAAACACTTACTAGTATAGCATTATTATTCGGCAGGCGGAACAATTGAAGCAATCCCTCCTCTCCAATATTTTTTTAAAAAGTGTCGGCTTCTTCACAAACTCCCTTTTATTTCAATTTTTTTTGGAATTGCAGTTTGTTGTCACCTACAAGGACAGTTATACTTAAAAAAGAGGAGGGATCTCTTATGTTTAGGATACTGTTGATGACTATTGCTTTTATAGCCATCATTGTAGTAAACGCTTTGGCCAATATCCTGCCAATTAACGGACAGACAACTGGAGAAATTTCCAATCGTCTCCCGGTCATGTTTACGCCCGCTGGTTATGTATTTTCAATCTGGTCAGTTATTTACATCTTGCTGGCTATATGGATTATCGGTTTTTGGGTCCGTCTGAAAAAAGGACAAATTCCCCCATTAAAAATCACTGCATTTTTTGTATTAAGCGCATTGTTTAATATAAGTTGGCTGCTTCTTTGGCATTACGAATTCTTCGGCTGGTCAATCGCAGCGATGATCGGGTATTTGCTGGCGTTGATTGGGCTTTATCTTCAATATAGCAATGAAGAACGCGGTCTTTTTGAACGTTTACCTGCAGCAGTCAATATGGGATGGATTAGCGTCGCTACAATTGCCAATATCAGTTTTGTCCTTACCTACTATAACTGGAGCGGCTGGGGGCTGAGCGATCAGCTATGGACGGTCATCATGCTGACTGTCGCAACTGCACTTGCACTTCATATTCGATTCCATCATTCCGACATCCCTTATTCTCTTGTATTCATCTGGGCATTTATCGGCATCGCAGTTAAGCATCAAATGGATGAATTGCTCGTCACGACAGCGTCCTTGTTTTTAGCAGGTGTTATATTAACCGGAATATTGCTCATCAAAAAAAGACCCTAAGAAGGGTCTTTTTTTGTGCCTTAATCTATTTTCGTCAATAATACCGGTTCGCCTTTTGTGACCAGTACCGTGTGTTCAATTTGCGCAACCAGTGACTGATCCGGTGTGATGAATGTCCAGCCGTCTCCTGATTCCACAATATGTTCGGATTTCTGGGAAATAAACGGTTCTACTGCCAGAACCATTCCTTCTTTCAAAATTGTTGTTTCCCACGCATCGTAATAATTCAAAATATGTTGAGGGGCTTCGTGAAGAGATTTTCCGATTCCGTGGCCCGTCAAGTTTTTGATAACAAACAATCCTTGCTGTTTCGCTTCGCGCTCAACTGCTTTGCCAATCTGGTTTAACTTCGCGCCAGCTTTGACTTTTGTCATCGCACGCTCAAACGATGAAGCTGCAACTTCGCAAAGTTTTTCTTTTTCCGGATAGCCGTCGCCGACAACAAACGAAATGCCGGTATCTGCAAAATATCCTTCGTACGATCCGGATACATCAATGTTGACCATATCGCCTTCATTTATTATCCGTTTCCCTGGCATGCCATGGGCAACTTCTTCATTTACGCTGATGCATGTATACCCTGGGAAATCGTATTCTGATTTTGGTCCGGACACGCCGCCCATTTCCTTGAACATGCGTCCGCCAATCTCATCAAGTTCTTTCGTCGTAACACCGGGCTTCGTAGCGGCTTTCATGGCGTCACGGATTTCAGCGACCATGCGGCCGGCTTTTTTTAACATTTCAATATCTTTTTCTGTAGTGGCAATCATTTAGTACCCTTCTTTCAACTTGTCTACTCAAAATTATATCATAAGAAAAGCGCAGATGCCCGTAAAGCACCGTCATTTGCTTGAATCTCAGCATAAGAAAAAGAGGATTATCCGCTAGATAATCCTCTTAAACTTACGCTTTTGTATCCACCAGTTTTGGTGCCGCTGCGAAGAGTGTGGAACACACAACTGCGGCGACCAAAAAGACCGGAATCATATAAGTGGCATTGTAAACTGCCGAATAGATCAATACATTGCCTTCTGCAAACATGCCGAAAAATAGAATGCCGGTAATGACATGCGTAATATAGCGCAATGCAGAACCGATAAACAGCCCGATCACTACTGCCATGATCATACCTCCGGTTCGATGTTCGCGGGAAGCTTGCAAGTATCTTCCGCGCATCAAGCCGGAAAGGCCGACTAAGCCGTACGCCACGAGGTAATCCAACAATACCTGCAATACGACAAAACCAAACGACAGCGGCGTCACCGAAATGACGCCGGTCACGATTTGGAGCAGGCCGACCAGCAGACCGGTTAACACACCTGCTAACACGCCTCTGCGAAACGCCATCAAGACAATCGGAATCATCACCAGACTCACTGAACCGCCTTGCGGCATTTTGAATGCCACAAAATCCAGTACGTATCCCAATGCTCCGAAAATGGCAATTTCCATCATCAGTAAAACTCGTAAATTTCTCATGACTTCCTCCTTGTGTTGTGCACATCACCAGAAGGGCCGCAGAAAAAAACCATATAAAAGCGGCGCTAGGACAGAGCCTGGCGCCGCGTTAAGGACCGGTTTCTATCCACATCCCTGCGCAAGCATTAACTTACAGGTTCAAAGGGTAAGAACAATATGTTCACTCTCAGCAAATAGCTCCCCTTGTGGTGTATACAATTATTTCGTTATCACCTGTATTGTACACAACTCCCTGCCCGAAAGCAATTCCGTTTCAAACTGATCTATTAGGGTACTCTTTTAGCATGAGGAAAAATAGAAAGGTGGTGTTGGCAGCGGAACTTCAGCTGCCATAAATAAATGATAGAATTGCTCAAGGATTTGATTAAAATTGAAAGTGATACAAAAGAAGGCGCGAACAAGGCGCTTCTTTTTTGCGCCGACTGGCTTAAGCGACAGGGGCAGGAAGTAACGGTCCATGACAACGAAGGTTATTTAATGCTGACGGCAATCAAAGGGCAAGGAACCGAAACCATCGTTTGGAACGGGCATGTCGACGTTGTCCCGGGACACGCCGAACAATTTGTTCCAATGGAAGAAAACGGACGCTTATATGGACGAGGGGCTGCGGATATGAAAGCCGGCGTCGCTGCCATGATGCAGGCTTTCGTCGACCTGGATGCTGAAAAATTGCCGCGCATTGTGCAATTGCATATTGTCACCGATGAAGAAATCGGCGGCCGCCATACGTCTAAATGGCTTGTTGAACAAGGCTTCCATGGCGATTTTGTCATCTGCGGCGAACCGACGGGACTGAAGGTCGGCCTGCAGTCAAAAGGCATCTTGCGCATGGATTTGACGTTTAAAGGAAAACCCGCCCATGGCAGCCGGCCTTGGGAAGGCATCAATGCGATTGAGTCTGCTATGAAATACCATATGGCGATTGCTGAGCTGCCGTTCCGGAAAGAGTCCAGTGAGTATTACGAACAAACTTCCGTTAACTTGCCGATCATCAATGCCGGCGACCGCTATAATGTTGTTCCGGAAATTTGCCATATGTCTTATGATATCCGGTTCATGCCAGGGCAGGACAAAGAGGAAATCGTCCGGCAAATGGCGGAGCTCGCAGAAACCTTGAATCTGGACATGGAATACAAAGCAAGCGGATCTACACCGGCCCTGACTACTTCAGAAGAAAACCCGTACATCCAAACGCTGAAGAAGTCCATCCAACAGACAACGAGCCAAGAGGCTGTACTGTTTGGCCAGCACGGAGCCGCTGATACCCGTTATTATGCAACCGTGAATGGCGGTGAAGGAGCCATCGAATTTGGACCTTCGGGAGATGATTGGCACGGGAATGCTGAATACGTACTGCTTTCAAGCGTCCATGACTACCGGAAAATCCTTGTTTCATTGGCCCTTTCATAAAGTGCATGTTTAGAAAAGAAACGATGAGGGAAATTAGTCTATACCTCATTTATGATAGGAGAGATAACTATGGGAATAGGTCGAATTGTAAAAACCGCTATTAAAATTGCACCAGTTGCTTATCCAATTATCCGCAAAGTCATGCAAAGCAAAAAAGCTGGCGATACGAGCAAGTACAAAACAACTCCAACAAAACGCAAGAGATAAAAAACCGCTCCGGGTTCTGCCCGAAGCGGTATTTATTATGCATATGGAATGGCTTCACGCAACGCCAAATAATGATCGTCCAGCTGGCTGTGGGGAGTTGCTGAAGAAACGTCGTTTTGGCCGTCTGCTTCCGCATCTCCATTTTGCTCCTGCTCTTGAATGATTTCTTCAAACGTTTTTGGGTCAGCGGCCGGCAATTCCTGGTCTTCCACTTCCCAGCCTGGCTGATAGGCATCCAGAAAAGCATTGGCCATCGCCTGATACCCCTTTACATTCGGATGCACATCTCCCGGATTCGGAATTTTATCGACTGCGTTGTCTCCAAATGCCTCGCCCACAGAAACGAACTTCACATCCGCCTTTTCAGCTGATTGCTCCAAAATTGCATTCAACTGGTCAAGCTGGAGTGCGGTGCCTTCTTTTTGCGAATCCCGCACATGGGGATAGGCAAAATAATAGCCCATTACATAAATATCTGCCTGCGGCGCCGTTTTTTTCAATTCGGCCAAAATCATTTCCGTGTTTATGCGTGCTTTATTCAACGCAAAATCTGCTTGGATTTGCTGAAACACCAATGTCCCCTGCGCGGGGTTTGACTGGACCAGCCGCAGCAGATCATTCGCTCCGGCAGACAGGGTAATAATATTTGCAGCGCTTAAAACTTCCTTCGCCTCCGGTGACTGAATTCGTTCTAAGACGTCTTCAGTCGTAAATCCGGGAAAAGCCAGATTTTTTGAATAAAACGCTACCGGCTGATGGCTTGCTAATTCCTGTGCGATCAAATCCGAATAGCCTGTATCAATTTGAGAATTCGGCGTCTGGCCAGCAGCGAGCGAATCCCCTACCGCGATATAAACCGCAGGCGTTTTCACTTCTGCCTGAACCGACATCGTGCCGCCGAACAACACGACGAATGCCAATACCGCGACCAAATACTTCTTCAAATTGCTCACCTCTTAGAATGCCCAGTTTCCTTCGCGGAAAATCGGCTCTTTTGTGCCATCGCTCCGGATTCCGTCAATGTTCATGCCGGCGCTGCCAATCATGAAATCTTCGTGGACGATGGATGTATTCAGGCCAATCGACTCCAGTTGAGTCCGTTCCAAATCGCGTGCGCCTTCGCAGCAAGTCGGGTAGGAATCGCCGATTGCCAAGTGATTCGATGCATTTTCATCAAAAAGCGTATTGAAAAACAAAATGTTCGAATCAGAAATCGGCGACTGGTGCGGCACCAAAGCCACTTCTCCAAGGTACGCAGCGCCTTCATCCGTTCCAATCATTTCAGCAAGCAATTCTTGTCCGACTGCTGCCTGCGCTTTGACAATTTTTCCTTTTTCAAACGTCAACGTGAAATCATCGATAATATTCCCTTGATAAACGAGTGGTTTCGTATTGCGTACAACGCCTTCAACGCCATACTTCAATGGAACCGTATAAACTTCTTCAGTCGGCATATTGGCGATGAACGGATTTCCTTGCGGCGTCTTTGCCGCACCGGACATCCAGATATGCTTTTCAGGCAATGCAATCGTCAAATCTGTTCCAGGGGCTGTGTAGTGCAGCTTGTCAAACCGTCTGTCATTTAAGAGACCGGCCCGTTTTTCCAAAGTGGCGATATGCTCCTGCCACTTTTTCACCGCATCTCCTTCGCCAATGCGCACCGTTTTGAAAATCGCTTCCCATAGTGCATCCATCTGCTTGCCGCTTTCCAAATCCGGGAACACTTTCTGCGCCCATTTTTGAGATGGAATGGCCACAATCGACCAAGCCACTTTATCCGATCCAACTGCCTGCCGGTACCGTTCCAAAGCTTTTCCGGAAGCTTTCTGGGAGTCCGACAATCTTTTCGCTGGAATGCCGGTCAATAAGTCCGGATCTTCCGCATCAATCCATAAGAAAGAACCGCCGGTATCAATAATTTCATCGCGCTGGACAACAGACCATTGCGGATATTCCTGGAAAGCTTCGTCTGGCGCCATTTCAAAATGCGTGCGCGTCTGTACTGGGTCCGTGTAGTTCACGTAAACGCGCTTTGCGCCTGCTTCGTATGCTTTTTTAACCACCAAACGGGTAAATTCAATCGTATCGACCGTGGTATTGACCATAATGGTTTGGCCTTTTTGAACATTCAATCCGACGTATACGGTCAAATCTGCGTATTGTTCCAACTTTTCCTGGAAAGTCATCGTCTGTTCCCCTTTTCAGCAATGGTTTTGCTGTTTCCTTCAATCAACTGGCCGCCGTGCAGAACTTTCTGGACCGGTTTTGAAGGGAGCTCTTTAGTGAATTTCTTATAATGGCGCTCATCTTGGTAAGCCAGAAGCGTCAGAACTTCTCCGTCCGCTCCTGCTCTGCCGGTACGTCCCGAACGGTGCAAATACTGCTCAACGGTCTGAGGCACATCGACATGGATAACATGTGTCACCGCATCGATATCAAGGCCGCGTGCTGCCACTTCCGTCGCAATCAGCACTGACACTTCCCCTTTGCGGAAAGAATCCAGTGCTTTTTTCCGCTCTTCTTTTTTCATTTCAGAATGCAGCGCAACAATCTTTGCATCACGGAATTTCAATTTTTCTTCTTTCATCAGCAGCTGATCGAGGTTATTGACGAAAGCCAATGCCTTCATCCCGTCAATATGTGAAATTCTGCGAAGCAAATCGGTTTTGTCCCGCTCTTCCACTTTAATGAATGAATGCGTCACTTTGCCGAGCATCGGCAAGTCTTCTGCTGTTACCTGGATGCGGGTCGGGTGCTGCATCAAACGCTCAGCCACCAGTTCCACTTCCTCCGTAATCGTCGCTGATACTAAAACAAGCTGGCGTTCATTCTGCGTTTTTTCAATCAAATCTTTCATGACGCCGCGATGTTCACGGGCCATCAACTGGTCGCCTTCATCCAGCACAAGTATGCGGATTTCGTGCATTTTCAGTTTTTTGCTTTTGACCAGTTCGTTCAAACGGCCTGGCGTTCCCACCACAATTGTCGGCTTCTTCTTCAGTTTTTCCAGCTGGCGCTGCACGTTCGCTCCGCCAATCAACTGCGCCACTGTTACGTCCGTGCCTTCCGTCCATTCGCGCAGCACGTTGACGATCTGCATCGACAATTCCTGGGACGGTGCAATGATCATCGCCTGAATGGATTTTTTAGCCGGGTTGACGCGTTCAAGAATCGGCAGTACATAAGCCAAGGTTTTCCCGGAACCCGTTGGGGACTCAGCAACGATGTCGTTGCCGGCCAGCATTTCCGGAATCATTTGTTCCTGGATCGGCATAGCCGCTTCAAATCCTGCTTTTTCCCATTTTTCTTGCCAAATCGGATTTAGTTCTTCTATAAATTTCATGTCGTATTCCACCTTTTTTTCGATGCTAATAGTGTACCATAATTGATGCTGCATCGCGATAAACGCAGATGGTGCAACCCTTATTCACATTGAATAATCGAGTAGGAGGGAGTGATTAACTCCCGACCTCTCACACCACCGTACGTACCGTTCGGTATACGGCGGTTCAATTAAGATGGATGACGCAAAGTTTCATAACGTGCGACCAGACTTTTGAGTCCTTGGGAACTCCAGTAGGAGTTTCCGAGGGCTCTGTGCAATACGGGACTTTTTGAAATTCGCCAGTAGCTCTTTCGCGAGTTGCCCCATTCATAAGCCTTCCCTTTCGGGATACTCAACCCGATGAGTTTTCTCACTTTCGTACTCGGCTTCTTCCAATCTTTCCATATGCACATGCGGAGCCTTCTTCGAATCCACGATTCGAGGTCTTTGAATACGCT
>NZ_FNDC01000011.1 GCF_900099655.1 Planococcus glaciei | reverse complement strand
ATGGAAGAGCGGATTCAGAAGCTGAACCAGTACCTGACGGGCTGGTGCGGTTACTTTGTGTTGGCGGATACGCCGAGCGTATTCAAAGACCTCGAATCGTGGATTCGAAGAAGGCTCCGCATGTGCATATGGAAAGATTGGAAGAAGCCGAGTACGAAAGTGAGAAAACTCATCGGGTTGAGTATCCCGAAAGGGAAGGCTTATGAATGGGGCAACTCGCGAAAGAGCTACTGGCGAATTTCAAAAAGTCCCGTATTGCACAGAGCCCTCGGAAACTCCTACTGGAGTTCCCAAGGGCTCAAAAGTCTGGTTGCACGTTATGAAACTTTGCGTCATCCATCTTAATTGAACCGCCTTATACCGAACGGTACGTACGGTGGTGTGAGAGGTCGGGAGTTAATCGCTCCCTCCTACTCGATTCAGAATCGATAAAAGTATGAATACTTGATATTGAACTTCCTCAACAAAATATCTTCTAGTTTAGTTAAATACCGGTCTACTGCTTTTAACAACACCACAGAAGCTATCGTGCTTTCGTGTTTAAATTCTTGCCAAATTGAAAAGAGTTGCCATTCATTTTCGCTTTTTCTAATAAAAGCTAAAATAGGTCCTTCTATTTCATCATGTTCCATCGTGAAGTAATAAAAATCATTTTCTCCTTCGGAATCTTTCACTCTCCACTCTTTTAAAGTAACAGCCAGTTCAAGCAACGCTAAGGACGGTTCGTGAAAGAAACACGAATGACCGATATGAATGGTTAATTCCCCTTGCACATCAATCAATAATTTTCCGTTTTTCTGTCGAATTAGCTTTTTATCCAAGTTCAATAACGGATCCAATTCAAAATCAATAGCCAGATTCTCCATGCAATCACTCCTTAAGTACGTTTCTACTGGAATTTTTCAGTGTGAATGTAACTTAACTGCACATAAGTTACATTCAAATCCTAGTCTTTTCCTCAAAACTTCCACTTGGATTTTGCCGGGGCTTTTTTCAATTCGTCCAAATCGCTTTGCAGCTGCTGAACCAAGGCGAGTAGCTGTCCTTCCCGTTCCTGGCTCTTCTTCAGTTCGTTTTTCAGGTCCGCAAGCACACCTGTATGATCCACCGGATCCGGCAATTGTTGTTTGGGCTGCTGCTGCATGAGTTGCTGCAGCTCATTGCTTTTCTGGTTCTGCCCATCAGCAATTCGACAATTTGATTGAGAGACTGCGGAGGAACCACTAGATTCGTCTCGATCTGTTTAACTTCTCCCCCGAATCGGTCCAATAATTTCGCTTCAACTTCTTAAAAATCGGTTCGCTTGATTCCCTTCGCTCGCTGCGATTGAAAGGTTTTGGCAATCAGCTGGATCCGTCCACTTGCTCTTCCCTGTAAACTCGATGGTGACTCTGGCAGTGGTCTTTCACGACTTCTCCAAGCCAATCCCGTTTCTCCCATTCACGAAGTTGATGGGCTTCCAGATTCAGCTCTTCTACCAGCCGGCTAAATGGAATTCGCACGTTTTTACTCCTTAAATTAATCCTTAATCAGGTTTAAATGCAACTTTATTTTATGCTTCTTTTAGACTGAAAGATACCGGTTTAAAGAGATTTCTTGAAAAAACAAAAGAGAAGATGCTTCTAGACGCATCTTCTCAATTCCTCTCTCGTTATCCGCTATGGATTTCGAAACAGAAATAGCCGAATCCTAGATCTTCTTCCGTCAAGTTCAAGTCCTCTTTAGCAATGGCAAACATCTGTGGAATGGCCGTCTTCAGGTAATTACGGTAAATCGCCAAGGACTGGCCAAATTTTTTCGGATCATCAAAACGGCACATCGGACGCAGCGCTTTTCCGGCGGGCAGATCCATCAAAGGAGTTTGATCGATAGCTTCTAAGATATCAGCTAGTTCCTCTTCTTCAGTCACGGATTCCCGGCATTCCATGAAAAACATCAATTCGTCAAACTCCCGTTGCAGATTCACCTTTTCATTCACATAGAATGGATTAACACGCAGGTACTCCGTAGTGGCATTCGCTTCTATCAAGTCATCCAGAAGTGACTTTAAACCATCAATCGTCGGATACAATCGGTACTTACCTCCCCGATGTGCCGTATGTTCGTAAACAATTTCGTTGATTCTTCCTTCTTTTTTTTCTAACATCTTTTTCTCCTCCTTATTCGTTGCTAAAGCTAATTCCAGTTGTTCTTTTGTATATTCTCTTAAATTTAGCTTTATTTTAAAATTTTTCAACTGCAAAACACTGATCTAAAGGGATTCATTGAAAAATGGAGAAGGGACTCTAGGGCAGCACCTCCTCTATTTTTCTATTATCGGACTGCCGATAAAGTTGGGATATGTAAACTAAAAATTATTTTCTTTCTATCTACTATTTAATCGTCTTATTAGTTCCCTTCTTTCATTCCATAGAGTTTATTTACCAAAAGTCATAATCCACAGGTTCAACAATCCTAATGGAGCAACAATCACAAAAAAGATGGCATTAGCCGTGATGGCAATCAGCCGAGGATTCCCTTTTTTTCCGAATATGGCCAAGATAAACCCGATTCCAGGACCTCCAACAATCGCCAATAATACCCACTGAAGAAAGTGATCGTAGTAATAATTAAAGTCAATCGACACATTCCCATATTCCAGAACAGCGTCAATGATTTGCATAGTTAAAGCGATAAAGAATAACAAAAATGATAAAGCGTTCAGTTTGCCCATTTGTCGGCCTCCTTAGTCAATGATTTCATATTTTTGCAACCACATAGCTGCTATGACAATGAACGGGTTTTGAAAAGAACAAAGAGAAAAAACTTTACTAACCAATTTTGTATAATTTTTCTGCCTTTAGTCTGATAACTTTCATGTTTTTTCCACTAGCGAGTATATATACGTTTACTCTAACTAGTAAGTTCCAAGGATTGGCAATATATCCTTTTCAATAAGTTGTTACCAAAAAGCTACTTAATTCTCACGATAAGGCTTTGCGAAATAATGCTATTGACTATAAATCTTAAAACAAGGACATAAATAAGATCCATGTTGTTTTTTAAGCTCTACTGAGTTAATGATTGACGCTTCTCTTTTTTAGACACATCAATCAAAACCACTTCTTTAAGAGTTATTTAACATAGCTTTTAAGAAAGCAAAGAACTCAATACCTGTTCCTTAAAATATAGGTAAACAATAAAAAGATAGCTAGCTAATTCTGGAAACAAAAGCGTTCATAAATGTGTTAAAACATATTGCGAACGTTCACCAATGTTCATTCACTTTTCCGAACACCTCACTTAAAATTTCAAATTAAAAACGAGGAATGATTCTTGCAAAATCTCACCTCGTTTTTAATCATTTATTTAATTATCATACTTTTAAATACAGAAAAAAGTTTTAATTTAATCTTTACCCACCAATATACGACATGCCTATTTTCTTACGCGATTTCGCTGTCTGTTCCGTCCGCTCATCCGAATACCGGTCACTCCGGCGTTCCCATACACGGCTTATGGCCTCGAGCAGTTCCACATCATCCAAGCCGCTTCGCAGCAATTCACGGATATCGAACCCTTCGGTGGCAAACAGGCAGGTGTAAAACTTGCCGTCGGATGACAGGCGGGCGCGTGTGCACGATGAACAGAAGGATTCGGAAACGGAAGTGATAAAGCCGACTTGCGAGTCACTGCCTTTATAGCGGTAGCGTTTTGCCACTTCGCCGAAATAATCCTGATCGACCGGTTCCAGTTCATAGGCAGACCGAAGCTTTTCCAAAATCTCTTTTTTGGTGACGACTTTTTCAAAGCTCCATCCATTGTCGTTGCCGACATCCATGAATTCGATATAGCGCAGCGTGATGCCTTTTTCCTTGAAGTAAGCAGCCATCGGGAGAATTTCCGCTTCGTTGACTCCTTTTTGGACCACCATATTGACTTTGATTTCAAAGCCCAGCTCTTTGGCAAAATCAATATTTTGGAGGATCGGTGAAGAGCCAACGCCGCGGCCGTTCAGTTTCCCGAATAGATCCGGTTCGAGCGCATCCAAGCTGATATTCAGCCGGCGAAGTCCGGCATCAAACAGCGCCGGTCCGTGCTGTTTCAGCAATGAACCGTTCGTCGTCAGCCCGACATCTTCCACTCCTTCAACAGAGAGGATTTTCTTCACCAACTCCGGGAGCCCGCGGCGCAGCAAAGGTTCCCCGCCAGTCAACCGGATTTTCTTGACGCCCATTGACACAAAAACCTGGGTCAACTGGTGGATTTCTTCAAAGGACAGCAATTCCTGTTTCGGTAAGAATGCATAATCATCGCCGAACACTTCTTTTGGCATGCAGTACGAACAGCGGAAATTGCAGCGGTCGGTGACCGAAATCCGCAAATCGCGTATCGGACGTCCCAGCCGGTCTTTCAGTGCTTGCCTTTCCATGCTAACGCCCTCCCTTTCTAGTTGATGCGGGTATTTATATTTTGGAATACGTCAAGGTCTTCATGGATCAGCGAAGACGAAATCCATTCCGTATGGATTGTTTCCAAAAAAGCGAATACGCTCAAATTGCCGAATTCGATGAATTTTTTTAATTCCTGGCTCCAGTTGCCGTTCCATACACTGAACAGTGGAATTTTTTCAACTGCTGTTTGGACCGCCGTCACATCAGCATTTGAAGACAGCTGCACCAACGCCTGCGTTTCATTCGGTCCGATAAAAGGCATATCGCATGGAAGCACGAGATACCGTTCAGCCGGTCTCCCTTCCATTGCTGAACAAATGCCGGCAAGCGGGCCTTTTCCGGCCACTTTCGGCAAATCCGCAATGACGTCCAGTTCAGCCGGAAAACACGTGATCAACTCTGGGCGCGTCACGATGACTACCTGGCCACAAGCTGCTGCCAGCGCTTCATAAACTCGTTCATAAAAGAGGCGGCCGTCTATTTCAGCAAACGCTTTTGGCGACCCGAAGCGCCTGGACAACCCACCGGCGAGCAGAATTCCGACCGTCCGGCTCATCCGCCGCTGACCGGCGGGATGAGCGCGACGACATCGCCTTCTGACAGGACGTCATCGGGCAAAGCGTATTCTTCATTCACTGCCACCTGGACAGAGTTTTCCGCCATACCAGGATATTTGCCGGCAAGCTCTTTTCGCAGCTGATCCACGGTCTGCCCGGCAAACTGCAACGTCTCTTGAGCCGTTCCGGTCAGTTCTTTGATGCCAGCGAAATAATGAATGGTAATCATATCATTTCTCCTCCCGGTTTTTTCTTCTGGTCGCCGATCCATTCCTCGCCGTCATTCCAGATTTCCTTTTTCCAGATTGGCACGATTTCCTTGATGCGTTCAATTGCGTATTCATTCGCTTCATAAGCCGCTTTCCGGTGCGGCGAGGATACCGCAATTACGACCGCAATGTCGCTGATTTGAAGTTCGCCGATGCGGTGCGCGATCGCCACCTGGGTCCCTTCCCATCTTTCTTCGATTTCCCGGCCGATCTGCGCCAATTTTTTCTCTGCCATCGGCACGTAGGCTTCGTACGCCAAATACAAGGTTTTTACGCCTTTGGTCCATTCCCGGACGTGTCCGGTGAAAAGCGTCACGGCGCCGGCTTCCGGACGCAGCACGTAATCGGCGTAAAGTTGCGGGTTGATCGGTTCGGTCACTACACTATATGCCTTCATCCACTTCACCTTCCATCCATTCTGTAAAAAAACGGTCGATAGCTTCTCTATTACTTGCCTCCACCGTTGCGGTATTTTCCAACTTCACGCCTGTATGCACAATGACCAGCTGGATATTCGACAGGGTTTCAAGTTCCCGCCAATCTTCCAGGCTTCGGACCAGCACAATTTTCGGATAAGGAGCTGCCTTAAAACCTTCAATCAGAATCAAATCCGGATTGGCCAATAAAGAGAACCGGATGAATTTTTCCAGATCCGCTTCGGGTTCCTCGAGATGCATCTGGATCAATCCATCGCCGTAAACAAGCGAACTGGCTGCGCCGCTTGCGAGAAACTGCACACTGTCGGTTTTCTGCGGCGGCAGCTCTGGTCTGCCGCTGTGTCCGTGATGTTTGATGGCCGAGACTTTCATCCCTGAAGTACGGGTTAGTTCAATCAACCGGTTCATGAGCGTTGTCTTGCCGCTGTTTTTAAAGCCGACCACTTGCAGAATCCTTACAGCTTCCATGCAGCGCTGCCTTCCTCGACGCCAAGCAACAGGACGTCCACTGCATCGCCTCTTTTAAAGCCTCTCGTGCCGCCCGGCAACACAATCAGCGCGTTGCCTTTGGCAATCGATGCGACAGCGTTTGATTTGTTGAAGCCGGCGGGTTTGATGGTTTGCCCATCGTATACTGCCCGGATAAAGCGGGAAAATGGATTCGCTTGCGGAACATCTTCCGCTAAGACGGCTGTTGTCTGCGGCAAATACAATTTTTGCGCTCCCATCATTTTTAACAAGGCCGGACGCACGAACAATTCAAAACCGGTAAAACAGGCGGAAGGGTTGCCGGATAAGCCGAATAAATATTTGCTACCCGCTACAGCAACGGTCGTTACGCTTCCGGGGCGCATGGCGACTTTATTGAACAGGACATTCGCTCCGAGGCGCTCGTAGATGGCCGGCAGAAAGTCAAAGTCGCCGACCGATACGCCGCCGGTGGTAATCAAACAATCCGTTTCCTCAGCGGCCCTTTTTACAATGTCAAAACTCTCATCCAGATTGTCGACGGACAAGCCGTAAGTTTTACAAGGGATTCCCATGCGCGCCAGTTGTGCTGTGATCATCGGACCGTTGCTATTGCGGATTTTTCCGGGAACGAGCGGCTCGGATACATCCAGCAGTTCGGTACCGGTAGAAAGAATGCCGACGACCGGGTGCTTGGCCACACGGACCGTTGCGTAGCCGAATGTTGCCAGCAAGGCGACGGTACCGGGATGGATCAAATTTCCGCTTTCGATGACCGTTTCGCCTTGCTCGACATCTTCGCCTTTGAGCGACACGTTTTCCAGCGGTTCAAACGGTTTGCGGATGGTAAAAAATCCGTCCGATTCCACCGTCTGTTCAAACATGACGACCGCATCTGCATTTTCAGGAAGCGGTGCACCGGTCATGATCCGGACCGCTTGATTGCCGGACAACGTCATTTCCGAAACCGCCCCCGCGCCGATATGGTCGACGATATCGAAACGGATACGGTTGTCGCCAGAAGCACCGGCTGAATGTTTGGAGATGATTGCAAACCCGTCATACGGCGAACGGTCAAAAGGCGGCACCGGATGCCCCGCGACAATCGGTTCTGCAAGTATGCGGTTGTAGCTTTGTTCGAGCGGCACTATTTCCGTTTCCAGCAGGCGCGCTTGGTCAATCACTTTTTGTACAGCTTCTGAAACCGGAATCGGCTTTCGGTGTTCCACCATCTATATCTACTCCTCGGTTATTCCTGATATACTATTTTTAACTAGACAGAAAGGGTGTTTTACATGTCTGAACTGACACACTTCAACGAACAGGGACGGGCCAAAATGGTCGATGTCTCGGAGAAAACCGACACCGCCCGGATGGCACGCGCTAAAACGGCTGTCCTTCTGAACGAAGCCATCTATCAGCAAATCAAAGATGGCACCAATAAAAAAGGCGACGTGTTTGCGGTGGCACAGGTTGCCGGCATCATGGCGGCCAAAAACACTGCCCAAATCATTCCGATGTGCCATCCGCTCGCATTGAGCGGCGTCGACATTCAATTTGAATGGAATGTCGATGAAAAAAATGCGCATTATGAAGTGCTGCTTTATGCAACCGTCAAAACGAAAGGCCCGACCGGCGTGGAAATGGAAGCGTTGACGGCCGCTTCTGCCGCTGCGCTCACCATTTACGATATGTGCAAAGCAGCCGGCAAGGAAATGGTCATCGGACCGACAATGCTGCTTGAAAAAACAGGCGGCAAGTCGGGCGATTACGAACGTGCTTGACGGTGTTTGTTCAGTTCAAATGTAATATGGGCGAGTTCCGGAAACACAAGCCGTTCCATTGCCAGCTTCACCGCACCGCGTGAACCCGGCAGGACAAAAATGGCTTTATCTGAAGCCACTCCTGCCGATGCGCGGCTTAAGAGGGCTCTTGTGCCGACGTCTTCTGTAAAACTCAGAAAACGGAACAGTTCGCCGAAACCCGGGATTTGTTTTTCGAAAAGCGGTTCGATCGCTTCAATCGATACATCATGCTTAGCAATGCCCGTGCCGCCGGTTGAAATGATAGCGTCTAGATCTTTTTCTTCCAGCCACTCTCCCAATGCTCGTTTAATTTCCGCTGCATCATCTTTTACAATCCGGTAACCGGCCAATTCGATGCCGTTCGCTTCAGCCATCGTTTTGACCAATGCTCCGCCGGTATCGGTTTCCGGTGTGCGGGTGTCGCTGACCGTCAAGACGGCAATGCGGATATTCTGATTCAGCTCAAATAATTCCGACATTCAAATTCTCCTTTTCTTCAGCCAAACAACTGATGATAAAATTTGCGGCCTTCGGCAACATTCCGGATGCCGTGGATCAGCAAGCGGCCGTCTTTAAACAGGACGGCCCTTTTTCCATGCACGTTCAATTCCACAAAAAACGGTGTGCGTTTTACAGCACCCTCTGCTTGCCGGCCGATTTTTTCAGCATCAGCAAGTGAAATCAGCCGGCTTGGGTCAGGCAATACCTGCACGGCATCCCTGCCGCATAAAACCGCGTAAGACCCTTGGCTTCTTGCTTCCAGTGCCGGAAAGACCGGCTCTTTTCCGCAAGTTGCACACTCGGAATTTTTTATGCGGGAAACGCCGATATCATGCTGATCAGGGTCCCACAAATCAAAGTAATGGACTTTTTTTCGCAGGGCATCGGAGTTTCCACTCAGCCATTTCAATGCTTCCGTACATTGGAGGGCGGCTGTCACTTGGACTGCCGGCGGGATGATGCCGACCGTATCACAGGTTTGATTGACGGCCGGCAATACCGGAAGCAAGCAGCGGAAGCAAGGGGTCTCTCCAGGCACAAACGGAAAAACAACGCCGGTGCTTCCGACACATGCCCCGTAAATCCAGGGAATCCGGTATTTGGCCGAAGCATCGTTAATGACGAGCCGTGTTTCGAAATTATCGGTTGCGTCCATGATCAATGTACAGACTCCAGCCAATTTTTCCATTAACCGTTCATCCAAATGTTCCATATACGTTATCAGGCGGACGTCGCTCCGAATCGCTTTCAGCCTTTTTTCAGCAGCGACCACTTTGGGCGTCATCTGTTTAGCATCTTCTTCGGTAAAAAGCTGCTGCCGCTGCAAATTGGACAGTTCTACATAATCACGGTCCACCAAATGGATTTCGCCAACGCCTGCTCTTGTTAAGGTTTCTGCAATGGCCGATCCAAGTGCCCCGCAGCCGATGACTGCAACCCTTGCTTTACTGAGATTTTCCTGTCCCGTCGTTCCGATCGGTTTAAATAATCGTTGCCGGGAATAGCGGTCTTCCACTTGCAGCCACCTCTTTTCTGAACTTGTCATAGTTTAACATTTCATTTTTATTTTTCAAAAAAGCAATTGCTGTTCACGTCTTATTCCCATCTTAATAAAAAGCGATAGCAAAAGAAAGGAAAGCAGTGAATCTAATCATAATATTCAATCAGTTAACAGTCTTCGTAAATAAAAAAACAAGCATCCTTCTTAAAGAAGGGATGCTTGTTTTGATTCTTGTTCACTCATCACGCCTTTTTCGATCCGTACGATGCGATGGGCGAGTTCTTCAGCATCGGCAATGCGGTGAGTCACCAGGATCACCGGAATCTTCCAAAGTTCGTGGATGCGCAGAAGTTCGTCATGGCAGCGGCTGCGCGTCGCGTCATCGAGCGCGGAAAATGGCTCATCCAAAAGCAGGATGTCCGGTTTTGCGGCAAGCGCACGCGCCAGTGCCACCCGCTGTTTTTCTCCGCCTGATATTTGATGCGGATATTTCCCCAGCAGTTTCTGGATTCCTAAAAGCCGGGTCAATTCATTCACATGGGACAAATCAGCGTTCCTGCCCAAACTGAAAAGGATGTTTTTCTCTGCCGTAAAATGCGGAAACAAGGCATAATCCTGGAACAAATATCCGACTTTCCGCTTTTGGATCTTTAGCGGCTTTTGCCCTTTTTGGTAAAAGGCTTGTCCGTTCAAAGAAATTTCCCCATGATCCGGCTGGACAATGCCGGCAATGCAATTCAGCAAAGTGGTTTTCCCGGAGCCTGAAGAACCGATCAACGCCAATATTTCTTGATCCAGTTCAAAATCCGCGTTCAGTTCGAACTGTTCCAATTGCTTGCGGATATTCACTTTCAGCATGGCAGCTACTCCCTCCCCAGCCGGACTTCATTCTTTTTTCGCCAATAATTCAACCAGGACATCACGGCTAGTCCCAGTGCTGAAATAGTAACCACCCAGAAAGCGGCTTTTTCCATTTGCCCTGCTTCATAAGCAAAATAAATGGCGAGCGGCACCGTTTCAGTCTGCCCGGGAATATAGCCGGCAATCATCAATGTCGCCCCGAACTCGCCGATTCCTCTTGCGAAAGACAGAATCAGCCCGGCAAAAATGCCTGGCCAGGCAAGCGGAAACGTGATGGTCCGAAAAATGCGCCATTCGGATATGCCCATTGTCCGTGCGACATTTTCCCAGCGGGGATCCACTTTTTCAAAAGCGGCGAGTGTACTTTGATACATCAACGGCAAGGACACGACAAAAGACGCAATGACCGCACCCACCCAAGTGAACACAATGCGAATGCCGAACCATTCTTCCAATAGGCTGCCAAGCGGACCGTTGATACCAAACAAGTAAATCAAGCCAAAGCCGATGACCGTTGGAGGCAAAACAAGCGGCAAAAGAATGAAGGCTTCCACAAAGCTTCTTCCAACGAAGTTTTTTCTGGCCATAAAGCGGGCAAGCAATAGGCTGAAGATAAATACGAAAAAAGTCGAAATGGAAGCCACTTTTAACGATAAAACAAAAGGCGATAAATCATCAGGCATCCGGCTGCGCTCCCTTGACTGGCATAAAGCCATATTCCTCCAGCAGTTGTTGCCCTTCTTCACTCATCAAGAACTCCAAAAAAGCTTCAGCGGCTTCTTTGTTGTTTGTTCCTTCTACAATGGCAGCAGGGTAAACGATTTCGAGTCCGTCCTGCGGCAAACCGATTGCTGTTTGGAGGTTTGTCGACTGTGCGGCATCGGATGAATAAATAACACCCATTTCCGCATTGCCGCTTTCAATATAACTCAAAACCTGGCGTGCATCTTTTGCAAAAATCAAACTGCCCTCCAGGGAATCCCATACGCCGATCCCGCTAAGCGCTTTTTTAGTATAGAAACCAATCGGCACGCTTTCCGGTTCACCTACCGCAACCACTCCCTTTGAATCTTTCAGCAATTGTACAGGGTCGGTTTCTTTTAGTTGGCCAACTGACGCCAACACCAGCCGGTTTTCAGCGAAATTTTGGATAGTCTGTTCCTGAACCAGTCCGTCCTTCTTCAACATATCCACATCTTGAGCACTCGCTGATAAAAAAAGGTCCACCGGCGCGCCTTGCTCAATCTGGTTCCGAAGCTTGCTGGAGGATCCAAAATTAAAGGCCACTTCCACATCAGGATGCGTTTGGTTAAACGCTTTTTCAGCAGAAAGCATTACATCGGTCAAACTGGATGCAGAAGATATGAGCAGTTCTTCGCTGTTGTCGGCTGAAGTTTCTCCGCAGGCTGAAAGAAGCAATGCAGCCGCTAGCATAGGCATTATTTTTCTCATTTAAACTGTCATCCCCTTCCTTTAAAAAACTGCTTTCTATTTCGCAACTGCTGAACATGAAAACAGACCTATTTTTTCAATTCATATAATTCCTTTACTGATTGAAAATAAGGATACCGTTTCTCTCAGGCTTCCGTCAATAAGCGCCCGTGCCAATCCATTCTTTCACTTAGGCAAATAGAAAGCTAAACACTGCCGGCTAAAAATTTTTTCGATTTCCTATTAAAACAAGCCAAGGATGATCAAATTAAAGATCAGCCCCGGCTTTATAAAGAATCTACTTGCCATACCATCAATCTCTTTTTTCTACTTGACCATATTATCGCTGCCGAAGAAATTCCGGAACATCTGGACGGTCGTGTCACGATTCATGGCTGCAATTGAAGTCGTCAACGGAATCCCTTTTGGACAGGATTCCACACAGTTCTGGGCCATACCGCATTGCTGGATGCCGCCTGGACCCATCAGCAAATTCAACCGCTCATCTTTGTTCATGGCCCCGGTCGGGTGGGCATTCATCAGGCGCACCTGGGAAATCGGAGCCGCTCCGATAAATTCGGATTTGTCATTCACATTCGGGCATACTTCTAAACAAACGCCGCATGTCATGCACTTTGAAAGTTCGTAAGCCCATTGGCGCTTTCGTTCAGGCATACGCGGCCCTTCACCAAGGTCATGAGTTCCGTCAATCGGAATCCACGCTTTTAATCGCTTGAGCGTATCGAACATGGTGCTCCGGTCGACGACCAAATCCCGGACTACCGGAAATGTCTTCATTGGCTGAAGGCGGATCGGCTGTTCCAATTGATCTACAAGTGCAGTACACGATTGGCGTGCTTTGCCGTTGATGACCATTGAACAGGCACCGCATACTTCCTCCAGGCAGTTCATGTCCCAGACGACCGGCACTGTTTTTTTGCCCTCTGCATTCACCGGATTTCGGCGAATTTCCATCAATGCTGAAATGACATTCATGTTCGCGCGATACGGCAATTCGAACTTCTCCCAATACGATTTTTCATTGGTGCTGTTTCTGCGTTCAATTTCAAAAATGACGGTTTTTGCTGCTTCCCCCATTCCCATTCGACTCCTTTCGGTTTCGGATTTCGGAAATCACTAAACTAATAAGGCGAATAATCATTCCTTGACTGTATTGCTAAATGGATGAATAAGAATTTTCGTTTATTCAAACCTTAACACTATAAACGAATAACTATACAACTTATCCATTTATATTCAATCGAATAGAAACGAACAACTCTTATCGTTTTATTCAATAAAAGGAATGCTTACAGCCGCGCTGCTTTCGGTTGAATAAGTTAAAACTTAACTATTCAACTGTTATTCATTCATGTTTTATTCCTACTATCAGCTTTCCTGAATAATGGCCTGCAAGTGCTTTGTGGGCTACTTGGATTTCTTCAAGTTGAAACTCTTTCGCAATGTGTACCGTTACTGCCTCCGATTCAATATAACGACTTAACCGGGCTATGATTTCTCCTTCCGGCTCACCGTTATAGCCGCTGACTTTTAAATTTACAGCCGTATTGACGTCCAGCTGGACGCCATTCGGATAGGCTACATGCCCTTCATTCCGTACAAGTTCCAGAAGATCCTGTGCCAGTTTTCCTCCTGCCGTAAATAACGCGCTATCCACGCCATTCGGTACCAGTGCTTTTATTTGCTCCAAAGCATTTGCACTGCGGCCATTTACCACTTTTTCAATTCCCAGTTGCTGAACCAAGTTTACGCCATCATCGCCTGAGGCAACTGCGATTACTTCTGCTTTCATCAATTTGGCAAGCTGCACCGCCATATGGCCGACTCCGCCGCTGGCACCCAAGATCAAAATTGTTTCGCCCTTTTGAAGGTTCAACACATCTTCCAAACCTCTAAGTGCTGTAATACCAACCCCTAAGATCGCACTTGCTTCTTTCATTCCAAGCGGCTTCGGAATCAGTGAAACATACTCCGCACCTACTGCCACATATTCTGCATAAGTTCCTCCATTTGCATTCAGAAATGAAGCCGTGTAAACCGAATCTCCCAGCTTGAATTGCGCCACATCTTTCCCGATATCCACTATTGTCCCAGCCCCTTCCGAACCAAGAATATAGGGAAAGGTCGGCTGCATCCCGAGCATTTCGGCATAGCCTCCCTGCCGTTCAAAAGCATCCCAAGTGCTGACCGCTGAATACTGAAGTTTAATTAGCACCTCGTTTGAAGCGGCTTGAGGTACGGGAACTTGTTCAATCCGGAATTCTTCAGGCCCGCCAAAACGATGCAAAACTGCGGCTTTCATCTGTTTTTCCATGAATAAACCCCTTTCCAGTATCTTTACTTACTGTTAAGGTAGCAGGTAACAACAATTAATACAATCTGAATTTTCTGAAAAAATAAAGAAAGGAGGCGCTGTGATTCCAGCGGCCTCCTCATATCCATATATTTAACAACAGAGATTTTTGTTTTAATGAAGACTCAACGACAGACTCTCTAAAATTTTCAGGTCCATTTCATCAATCATGCCAAGCTCCTCTTTCAAATCCCATAGTTTTATTTCTGTTGTTTCGTCATTTTGGATGAACGGCTGCAGCTCTTTAATCTCTGCGTAATAAACCGGATTGTTTTTTATAGAGCCGGTCTTGCTATTCCTTAGTTTCAATACTCCTTTAAACTCCAGCTGACCGACTACTTGGCCCGTTTCTTCATAGAGTTCCCTGATGGCACATTCCCGCGGCGTCTCATTTCCTTCCCGGCTGCCGGCTGGCAATTCCCATTGCTTGCTCCACTTGTTGAAGCACATCAAGTATTTCTCTTTGCATTTGATAACCGCAAACGAACCGGCAAGCGGATGGTACTCGCCAATATTCTGTTCTTGGGCAACTACAAAGCCAATGAATTCGAAACCATGATTCTGAGTACTGTTCAATGAAATTCACCGCCTGATTTTACTCGTTAAACTCTTCTTCATAAGGGTTTGCATATAAATCAATGTCAAAGTCCGCTTGGATGCGGCTGGCGAAATCGATCACCGGAACATCTAAATACAAAGCAGGCGTATTCCCATCATTCATGACGATGACGATCGTAAACCGGCATGCTAATCCGAACTCCGATCTCAACCCATTGATAACCTTTTCTTTATCTTTCAGCTGGCGAATAACTTGATCGATTTGTTCACCTGCATCCACTGATTCTTGGTACCCTGTGCAAAGTTCCCAAGAAGAATAGCTTCTTGAGTGTGTTTTAGTCTCGCTGATTTTTCTGAATAAATCTCCTTTTTTATGAGTTTTTGTCGGTTCGATACCCATTCGTTTTGATACTGTCTCTAACGGGAAGCTATCTGCAGTAAAAGAGAAGTAAACCATTACTTGTGATTTTTCCAATGAACCCGCACCTTTTCCTCAGTATTTATTTTACTTGTGGCCGATTCGTTCCGGCATTCATTTTTTTACATGCAAACAAGAGAACCCAGCAGACGAAAGCGACGCTCAGAAACGTAGCGAAGTTGAACCAAGGAGAACCGGTTGAGCCAAATGCCGCTTCACTTTGAAGGGTTTCGGCGTTTTGCCATGCGTCCACCATATTCGGTCGGTAAAGGGCAGTTTTCACATAGCCGACCGCCATTGTGGTCAAAAAATATAGGGCATGAATCGCTGTCGAGGCAAGGAATGCTTGCAGTATAATCTTCATTTATTCACCTCTTTTTATCTATCAATCAGTTACCATTATTTTCACATTCACCTAAAATTTAGTATATCAGTCTTTCCACTGAGGAGCATAGGGATTTTCATTTTTTCTATTTCTTTTTCAAGAAAGTAAAACTAAAAAAGGCCAAGCGCATTTCTACACGCTTGGACTCGCCGCTATTTTTATTCGCCGTTGTTTTTTTCAACTTCGGGTTCAGGATTGGCTTCACTATGCCCCGGACCAAAATAACTTAAAATGACCACTCCGATCAGAATGAGAAGAATGCCGGAAACACTGGCAAAGTTGATTTTTTCTTTCCATATTAAAACGGATATTACTGTAGTCGCAACCATACCAAGTCCAGACCAGATGGCATAAGCAGCATTGAGGGGGATTGTCTTTAACGCCAAAGACAGGAAGAAAAATGAAAATACGAACGCGACCAGCATGCTCATTGTCGGTATGAGCTTTGTAAATCCCTCAGAAGCTTTCAACAGCGATGAGCCGAATAACTCGCCGATGATGGCAAGCAATAGATACATATAAGACATCAACATCAACCTCCGGGTATTTTAAAAAACATATGTATAGACTGGACCATTAAATGTCCTTTACCCGTTGACCGGAGTTTGTAATTAATATTTGCGAAATTAACATGAAAAAATAAAAAGATCGAAGCTCAACAAATGAGCTTCGACCTTATAAATTATGCCGGCTTATAGATATTCTTTTTCAAACGTGCGGGTGCTGCGCACGGTGTCGATATGGCGAACCATGCTTTCGATTTGTTCGCGTTTCGGTTCCAAAAATGGCGGCAGCGATAATTTTTCGCCGACTGTTTCGTACGGCTCATCTCCCATGAATCCAGGGCCGTCTGTCGCCCATTCAAATAAGATGCCATTTGCTACACGGGCATAAAGCGATTCAAAGAAGAAGCGGTCCACATAGCCGGAAGTGCCAAATCCGAACCCTTCCATGCGATCGATCCATTCTTTCAAGACAGCTGTGTCTGCAACACGGAACGCTGCGTGGTGAACAGTCCCGAAACCTTGGCGGCCGGCTGGCAGGATAACGTTATGCTCGACAATCACTTGAGCCCCGTTTCCGCCTTCGCCCACTTCAAATAGATGGAGTGAACCTTCTTTTGCCGTTTCGCGCATCAGCATCGCTTTTTCCAGCACTTCTTTAAAGTAGTCGAATTCGGCAATCCGGACATGAATCGGGCCAAGTCCAGTAATGGCAAATTCCAATGGCACCGGTCCGTTTTGCCACGGGGTGCCGGATGCGATGCCTTCGTTGTGTTCATCAGAAACGAGCATGTATTGCTGATCGTCAAAATCGACAAACGACAATGTTTTCTTGCCGAACAATTCCTGAATGCCTTTATGCTTTACATCGTATTTATCGAAGCGTTTAATCCAGTAAGCCAAGGCTTCGTCCGACGGTACGCGGAACGCTGTTTTGTAGATTTCGTTCGTGCCATGCACGCCTTTTGGAATGCCCGGAAAATCAAAGAACGTCATGTCAGTTCCAGCAGATCCTTTGTCGTCTGCAAAAAATAAATGGTAGGTCTGAATATCATCCTGGTTAACCGTTTTTTTCACTAAACGCATGCCCAAAACATAAGTGAAAAATTCGTAGTTCTTTTCTGCGTTGCTAGTAATGGCGGTTACGTGGTGAATCCCTTTAATTTCGTTCATGTTATTCTCTCCCTTTAATCCAGTTTAATTATCTCGAATTCGAGATATATAATTAAAAAAATAGAGGTGCAAGTGAATGCTGTAAATTATCTTTAATTCGAGATAATCATAACATGTCTTTTTTCAAGCGTCAACTATTTCTATTTCTTTCTCACATCAATTGGATTATCGTTTTGATGCTGCTACTACCCTCCCACAACAAAGAATATCCGGCAGGATCCAGGCTAGTTGCAAACCTTAGTTTTTCATATTATACCTCTACATGCCATTATAATGAGAGCCGGAATCTTGTTTAAGTTGTCTATCTCACAGTTCTTTTTCATTTTTCAGCCTTTCGACTTCGGATTCAAAAAAACCTAACTTCTTGTGGATCCGGTAAAAAATCGGCAAATAAGCCAATACGATAATAATCATCCATCCCATTTGACCACTCCTTTCGATCCACCGGTATTAAAACCGTTTTGTTCTTCAATCCAACAACGGGATAATTTCCTTGCCATTCTTGTCATATAGATAGATTTCCAGAAGGTCCGTTTCTTTAAGACGTGCAGGCAACTTTTTGTAAATGATAAATTGTTTGCCTTCCGGGACCATGGAAGAAAAATCGGTATCCTGTTTGCTTAATTTTGCGGTCACACGCTTGATCTCGGCCTTTGAGTTTTTCCCAATGAAGACGCCGTACGTTCCTTTATCTGTTTTGATGTCGTGATAGGACACCATATTTGTTCCCCATCCGGAAACGTTGATTTTATATTTGCCGTTCCAGCCTTTTATTAAATGGGCATAGCCGATATTTTCATCTGGTGTTTCGAATAAAACAATTTTAGAGTTTGTGTTCTCCAGCTGTTTAGTGCTTATGACCTCCAATTGGAATTCGGTGCTGTTCCCTTTAGATTGCCATTCGACTAAAGCTGACTCAATGTCCGCTCCGGTATCTTCTATTTCATATTGATTGGAATCCTTTACTGCAAATCCAACAGGAATCAAAAGAAGCAACAACAATAACAAAGACCATTTTTTGCTCATCCAATGCCACGCTCCTTTTATTCAAAAGTTTCCTATTTCTGCTGTTCATTCGATCCCAATAACTTACTCTTATTATACTGGTAAATGTGGAATAATTTTCAAAATATTTGGCATCTTACATATTTTTATTTAAATAAAGATTCTCATTTTACTGCTTCAAACTAAAAAAAGCCGGCTGATCATTGAAATCAGCCGGCTTTTTTAGGTGCGATTTTTAATTTGTCTACATACGTTACATCTTATGATTCTGAATCCGCTCTATCAATTCTTCTAACCAATGCTCGGTTTGTTTAGATTTGCTTATGGAATAGTCGGAGATAAAGTCAACCAACCCTTTTTTTGAGTCATCGACTTTAAGCTGGCTAGCAGACTCTCTGATGAGTTCCCATTTCTCTTTATGTTTTTGCAGCTTCTCTTCCAATGTATCAACGATCCGGTCACGGTCCACATGTTTCAAGTTAACAAGGCCGACCATCATTTCGTTGATTTCCGTAGTGCTTTCGAACAGCTTGTATATTTTTTTTGGCAGTTCTTTTCGGCCTTTTTCCGTGATGGCGAATACTTGTTTGTCCGGGCGGTGTTCTTCTTTGACAATTTCCAAGACCTCGATTAATCCTTTTTTCGCCAGCGAATCAAAATGATAGTACAGCTTACTTTCCGTAAGCCCTGCAAATTCATCAAATGGAATCGGTTCCGAAAGCTGCCGTTTTAATTCATATGGATAATTATTTCCTTCAATCAATTTGCTCAAGATGTATATTTGGATAGACATAAGGTTTGCTCCTTCAGCGGGACTTAAGCCCATTGTAGCAGTTTTAGACAGTGATTTCAGCCGAAGCCGGAACAGTCTCTGCCTTCGCTTCCGTCTCTGCAACCGGAACAGGTTTATGGAACAAAGCCACAATCAGGATGTTAATGATTAAAGCTGCTCCGCCGATTGTTGCCATCATCACTTGGAATGGCTCAGCACTTACACTGCCGTATAAGTTGGCCATATAGGCCTGTACTGAATAATACATTGGGGAGATGTAACTCATCCATTCATACGGCAAATACATCATTTCCCGAGGCATGGTCGCACCATTCGCCAGTGTTTGGATCAAGAGGATCGGCAAGTTCAAAACCATGCCGCCTTCACCCAATAAGAAAATCGTGATTGCCGTGAAGTTAAAGCACACCATATAATTCAAAATTTGCTGCGCGGCGAGGCCTGCGAACATTTCTGCTCCGTGGCTGCTCACCAGATAGGCGACACTGACACCGATTACAGAAGACACCACAGCAATTAACAAAGCAGTTAATTGAACATACAGGAATAGGCGCGTCTTGCTTGCTTTGCCCCGGCTTTCCCGGAAAGCAGCGACCAATTGCATCGCACCGATCATCGCTCCGGTATAGCCGGCCATCGTAAAGAACATCGGCAGCATATTATTGTGCATGCCTGCCGGAACTTCGTTGATGGTCACCATATTTCCGACATAAGCCGTTTCAATCATTTCCGCCATCTCTGTGGCCTGCGCTTCCGGGATGTTCAAGTTCATCAAAACCCCTTGTGCCGTTTGAGTCGATAATTGGTTGCTTAATCGTGTGTTGATCTGATTGACAATTGACGTCATGGTAGACGAAACGACTGTGGAGCTGGCCCCGTTCGTTGTAAAATCAATGCTGGAAGAAGTCTCCCCGTTTTGCATATCAGCCGAAAAAGTTTCAGGAATATGGATGACCAATGCCAGCATGTTTTTTTCCAGTTGTTCCGTTGCCTGTTTATTGGTCAAACCTGTTTCGATTTCTTTGAATGGCAGTTTTTCCGCCAGCTGTTCAGAAATCATGGTGCCGTACTGCCCGGTGTCATCGTTGACCATGGCAATCGGCATTTGATCGACATTATTCGGGATAGCCGAATATCCGGGGATGAAAATGCCAAGCATGGCGACCGCATAAAAGATTCCCATAAAAATGGACGCAATGGCTCCTTTTGTTTTTAAAAACTGAGTAAACTTCATTCTCGCTTTCCTTCTTTCAAATTGAATTTAATTTTTAAAAAAGTACTTTAATTAAAGTACTTTATATTGACCACTTTTGGAATTTTACGCTTGTCCCCTTAAAAAATCAATTCAATATGAAAAAATCTATTTATTCTTTTCTAAATGTGGCGAAAACAAAAACCAGTTAAAAAAGCTCAGGCATGATTTCATGCTTGAGCTTTTGCTCCTTAGATAACTTACATAAACTTGCTCAAATCCGGATAACCGCTAACTGCCCATGCGCCGTCCACAATCAGACTCGAACCGTTTACATAGGATGCATCGCCGCTAATTAAAAACATTGCAGGTCCAGCCATTTCATCTGGTGTTCCAGCACGCCGCATGGGAATTCGATCCATATAGGCATCATTGATCGCTTCAACTTCCGTCAAACCTTGAGTCAAAGGTGTCATGACCAGACCAGGCAAAATGGCATTGACACGTATATTATGCTGGGCTAATTCCAAGGCTGCATTTTTCGTCAGCATTTCTACACCCGCTTTTGCAGACGAATAAGCCGCCCCATAAAACATTGGAACGTGTGCATTTAATGAAGCGATGTTTACAATTGAACCTCCGCCGTGATCCTTCATATATTTAGCTTCATGCTTAACGGAAAGGAACACACCTTTCAAGCACAGATCGACTGTAAAATCCCAGTCTTCCTCGCTTTGATCAACTATAGCCCCTGGTTTTGAAGCACCTGCTACGTTAAAGGCATAATCCAAACCGCCAAAAGCTTCCACTGTTTTTGCTACAAGTGCTTTGATGTCCGCTTCTTTAGTGACATTGGTGACTGAACTGATAAGTGCGCCGTTATGTAGCTTTTCCATTTTGCTTAATTTCTCTTCATTTAAATCCGCTACAGCTACATTTGCTCCTACTTCCAATAAACGTTGAACGATGGCGTATCCAATTCCAGATGCCCCGCCTGTTACAATTGCCACCTTGCCTGCTAAATTTTCCATTGAACTTCCTCCCTTAATAACATCAATTTACGTAATTTATTAATCGGAATATTCAAACTAACGGACGATCTTATTATAACACTAATCTATTGGTAGAAATAAGGGAAAAATCGATTTGCAGAAACCGAGCTTCCATATAAAAAAGAAGTTGAGTAATAAACTCAACTTCTCTCTCTAAAAAGCTTTTATTCTTTATTCCGGTACAGATACATCGTAAACGGCGCAAAGATGGCAGTCAGGATCACCGAAACAACCAACACCCAAATGATTTGTTCGGCTGTGACCGTTCCATGCATAAAACCGCGGACGGCGGTGGCGAGGATGGATATCGGATTGATGCTCACAAAACCTTGCAGCCAGGACGGCAAAGTGGACGGGTCTACAAAGACATTGCTGATAAAGGTCAACGGCATCATGACAAGAAAACTGAGCATCATCAATGATTTTTCGGACCGCACAATCAATCCTAAAGCTGTCCAAATCCACGAAAGACTGAATGAGAAAATGAGAATCAACACAAGAGCCCCCATTACTCCGATAAATCCGCCTTCCGGCCGGAATCCAAGCAACAGACCGAGGCCAATCATGATGATGGAAGCGATGGAATAGCGGATGACATCCACCAATAATGCCCCGATCAACGCAGCAGGCAGCCAGATCGGCAAGGTGCGGAAGCGGTCAAAAATACCTTTGCGGATATCGTTGTTCAAATCGATGCCGGTGTACATCGTAATCTGCGACACGGTCATGACAAGAATCCCGGGCAGCAGGAATTGAAGGTATTCAGCAGTTGAACCCGCAATGGCGCCGCCGAATAAATACGTGAACATAAGCAGGAAAATAACCGGAAATAACGTAACATCAAACATCTGCTCCGGCACATGTTTGATGCGCAACAATGCACGGGTGGCGAAAGCTCCAATGGTCGCTAATACGGTAGGGCGAGCAGGGCGTTTGCTCGAAGCAATGGTTTCAGACATGGGAAATTCCACTGTTCTTGACGCATCTTGTTCGATGTAATCGGTCATAATGTCTCCTCCTCAGCATCCGCTTCTCCTTCGGCACTATGCCCGGTCAAGGAAAGAAAGACTTCATCAAGACTGGGTCTCCCGAAAGAAAAGTCACTGATGGCTATTCCTTCTCTTGCCAGTTCGCTTATGGCTTCGGCGACTAGGGCGGGGTCGTTGATCTGAGCAGTCACCGACGCGGAATCGCCGGAATGATGGACAGTTGTTAAGATCTTTTGTTGGAGCAAATTCCCTGCTCGCACGCGGTCTTCCGGACGGACTAGCTGTATATTCAATGTGCCGCTTCCTACGGCGGCTTTCAATTCACTGCTTGTCCCTTCCGCGATGATCTTCCCTTTATTGATGACGGCAATCCGGTCCGCCAGCTGATCCGCTTCTTCTAAATATTGAGTTGTCAACAGCACAGTCGTTCCTGAACCTACAAGCATACGGACTATATCCCACACCTGGTTGCGGCTTCTCGGATCCAATCCGCTGGTCGGTTCATCGAGAAACAGCAAATCCGGCGTTACGACAATGCTGGCGGCAATATCAATGCGGCGGCGCATTCCTCCTGAATACTTTTTCACTTGGCGTTTGGCCGCTTCTTCCAAGCCAAAAGCTTTCAATAGTTCACTTGCACGCATTTTTGCTTCACGGCGGCTGTAGCCCATCAGTTTTGCCATCATGGTGAGGTTTTCCATCCCCGTTAAATCTTCATCGATCGAAGCGTATTGTCCTGTCAAGCTGATGCGGCTTCTGATTTCATCGTTCTCCTTGCCGAGGTCATGACCAAGAACATGGGCAACTCCAGCGTCCGGCTTTAATAAAGTGGCCAGCATGCGGATTGTCGTTGTTTTTCCCGCACCATTCGGTCCTAAAAACCCGTAAACCATTCCTTTAGGGATTGCCAAATCTACTCCATCAACGGCGCGCTGCTTTCCGTAAATTTTCACAAGACCTTTTGCTTCAATGGCCAGGAAGTCTGATCTGGGCAACTGTTTTGCAGATTCCAACATTCTCACCTTCTCCATTCGATTGGTCTATTGGCACAGCAATATGTATAATTAAAATCCCTCACAGGAACATATGTTCTTAATATTCTGAATTCCCTTATTTTATTATTATAAACCTCAAAAAAGGAGGATTTCCATCTTATTTTTGAAGGAAATCCTCTTTTTGAATGAGCGCATCCAGATGATAAAAAATCATCAATCGATAATTAACTAAACTCAGGCTGCTCCTGCTTCATGTATAAACTTTTTGATTCGGCTAAAGCCGCCACTTGCTGAATGAATTCTTCGACAGCCATGGCTCTCGATTCCTTATCTCCATGCGAGCGGACATTTACTTGTCCGCTGTCTTTTTCGTTGTCCCCAACAACCAGGATGAAAGGGATTTTTTTCATTTGGGCATCTCTCATTTTATATCCAAGTTTTTCATTGCGCCCATCCAGGTTCACCCGGATGCCGGCTTTCTTTAATGCCATTCGGACTTCTTCTGCATACTCCAGATGGTGCTCATTTGAAACAGCAATGATCTGGGCTTGGACAGGCGCGAGCCAGACAGGAAATGCGCCGCTGAAATGCTCGATGAGAATGCCAAGGAACCGGTCAATTGATCCAAAAACAGCCCGGTGGATGACAACCGGCCGCATTTTTTGGTTGTTCGCATCCATATAAGATAAATCGAACTTCTCTGGCATCTGGTAATCCAATTGGACTGTCGCACATTGATGGCTCCGGTTCAACGCATCTTTAATATGGATATCAATCTTCGGTCCATAAAAAGCACCGTCGCCTTCATTGATGCGGTAGTTATAGCCCTGTTTGTTTAAGACGTTTTTTAAAGCACCTTCCGCTTCAACCCATAGTTGCTCATCTCCCATATACTTTTCCGGCCGAGTGGATAGCTCGATGGCATACTCGAATCCAAAAGCCGAATATACTTCATCAATCAGTTTTAAAGCAGCAGTTATTTCGGATTCAATCTGGTCCGGCCTTACAAAAATATGTGCATCATCCTGGCAGAATGCGCGCACGCGGAGCATGCCGTTCAAAGCCCCGCTGAACTCATGGCGGTGGACTTGTCCGAACTCTGATAGCCGGATGGGCAGGTCGCGGTAGGAGTGGAGCTTGTCCTTGAATATCAGCATATGGCCAGGGCAGTTCATCGGTTTCAGCGCAAACGCCTGGTCATCCACTTCGGAAAAATACATATTTTCTTTGTAGTGATCCCAGTGCCCTGAATTTTCCCAAAGCCGGCGGTTCATCATGATGGGAGTCCTGACTTCCTGGTAATCGTAAAACTGCTGGAGCCCCCGCAAAAATTGTTCCAGCTCATTGCGAATCACATGGCCATTCGGCAAATAAAACGGCATGCCCGGGGCTTCTTCCGAAAACATGAACAGCTCCAATTCGTTCCCGAGTTTGCGGTGATTCCGCTTCTGCGCTTCTTCAAGCATATGAAAGTACGCCTCCAATTGGCTCTGTTCGGAAAAAGCAACACCATATACCCGCTGCAGCATCTTGTTGCTGCTGTCGCCGCGCCAGTATGCACCGGAAACATGAGTCAGTTTAAAAGCTTTCAAAAAATGAGTGGACGGCATATGCGGTCCTCGGCATAAATCAACAAACTCTCCTTGCCGGTACACAGTCACCGCTTCTTCTTGCGGAATATCAGCCAGCAATTCCAATTTCAATGGATCTTCTCTGAATATCTCTTCTGCTTCCTCCCGTGGCACTTCTTGCCGTTCAATCTTCACGTTTTCCGAAACAATCCTTTTCATCTCTTTTTCTATCTTTTCCAAGTCCAGTTCCGACAGCGAATGCGGCAAGTCGAAATCGTAGTAGAAGCCGTTGTCGATCACCGGTCCCACACCAAAATTCACTTTTCCATAAAGCCTTTTGACAGCCTGGGCCATAATATGGGCCGCCGAATGCCGCATAATTTCAGCGCCTTCGGGTGAATGCAAGTCTACAAAGTTAATTTCCGCGTCACTTTCAACCTTTCTTTGAAGATCCATAGCTGAACCGTTTACGATCGCTGCGACCGATTTCTTTTTCAGACTGGAACTGATGGATTCCGCAACTTCCTTCAGCGATATCCCTTGTTCGAAACTTTTTTGTCCACCGTTTGGAAACTTGATTTTTACGTCTTTTCTGCTCATCCTGAACACCCCTTTTTTAGAATAAAAAAACACACGCATCCCTAAATAGGGACGAGTGTGTTTTAAACCCGTGGTTCCACCCAGCTTCCCGCCAACTTCCACTAACAAAAGACGGCGGCTCTGTTTCAGCTTTATCGCAGCTTCTGCGGTATCCGCTACTGGTGGTTCACGGGTACTGCTCAAAGGGGGTGACTTTCTCTGCAGCGTTAGGAAGCTTTCAGCTCTGCTTTCCTTCTCTGGAAACCGTTAAGAGAAATCCGTGTCCTTGTCATGGCATTCTTTATTCAATGGCATAAAAAAACACACGCATCCCGATAAAGGGACGAGTGTGTTTTGGACCCGTGGTTCCACCCAACTTCCCATCAGCATTTGCATGCAATTGCTAATGGCTCTGTTTCGGCTTTATCGCAGCTTCTGCGGCACAGGCTACTGTTCATTCACCTGTACGGCTCAGAGGCGGTAAAGTGATCCATTCAAGTTAGAAAGCTTTCAGCTTTGCTTTCCTCTCTGTCAACTGTCCGGAAAATTCATGTCCTCGTCATCGCACTTAAAATATCTTTTACTTAATATAATCGGCGCTCCATTTTTTGTCAAATAGAATTTTAATAATCAAAAAATGCTCTAAACATCATCACTTAAAACAAAAAACAGCACAGTGGAAATACAGCTTTAAAATGAGCGTATATTTTTTTAAAATTTTAGCATTGAACAAGAATACAAAAATCTAAAAAAAGTAGCTTCGATAATAAATGAAGATAAAAACGACTGCATACAATGTATAGGCACTAGAAGCAAAAATTGGGGCTTTGCCGAATTTCGCATGCCGTTCAGGTTCAACTTCCATATACGGCTGGCTATTAAAATAATCAGTTAAAAAATTGTTTGGCGCAGTTGCAAGAATGCCAAGAACGCCGACCGGCAATGCTAAATCAATAAAACTAAGATGAAAATATGAAGACGATATGAAGTTTACCAATGTCAGTATGGTAATTGTTGTTATAAAATAAAGTAATTTGACCAATGTCTTTCCTCCTACTTATGATAAAAAATATTACCAGTTTATAGAAAGGAAAACAATAGTGGATTGAAAATAAGCCCCAAACCTTCTGTACTTCAAAACTCAATATAGAATGGCTATTCCTTTTCATTTAAACAATGTTCAATTCTTTTGCTGAAATTTTTCCAGGTAACTTACCGGCTGCGCTTATTCTCTGACTTGCCATTGGCTTCTCACTTCCTTTTGTTTGATGCACCGCTTCCTGTTTGCCCTTTAAGCACAAACATGCGCACCAGTTTGCTTGCCAACTCAGTCGTGCACCTGGATTTCAATCACTTTTTTCGTATAGGGCAGATATTTTGCTTCACATGAAAAACTGCCTTCTTCGATTTCGGGAAAATCATTGGTCCCTGTTTGGAGAGCAAGCCCGCCGACAGTGAACTCTACCCATGAATTTTTCCCGCCGTCATAATGTGTCCAGATGCATTCTCCTTTCGCCGTTTCGGCATTTCCAGACAACAGATGAATAAAGTCCAAAGAACTGAGCACAAAAAAATACAAACTGATCATTAAAACTAAAGCTGAACCGGCCAGAACAGATTTCGTTTTCGGCTGGCTTTTTTTGTTCTTCCAGAAGTAAACGAACACCGACAAACTTCCGAGAACCAGCACTGATTGAAATAAAAAGCCGAGGCTAAAAACAATCATCACTTCACTCCGTCCCATCACTCAAATCGACTGTGATTTTCTCATAGAATCGGCGCTACCAACTGGGCCACCTGCAGCCTGAAACGCTTGAAAAGCGAAAGCTGCTCAAAATATTCAGAAGTGAGTTCTTGAGAAAGCTTGCTGTCGTTTAAAAATAGACGGACCATATCCTCTGCTGTTTCTTCATCGTATACGAAGACATTCGCTTCGTAATTCAATGTAAAACTGCGTACATCCATATTGGCCGAGCCAATCGAAGCCACTTTCCCATCCACTACCACGGTTTTGGCGTGAAGAAATCCATTATTATAAGCGTATATTTTCACGCCGGATCTCGCCAATTCTCTGGCAAACGACAAACTGGCGCTGTACACAAATATATGGTCCGGTTTATCCGGTATCATAATCCGGACGTCAATTCCGCTGAGCGCTGCCGTTAAAAGCGCATCCAATACGCCTAAATCCGGAATTAGATAAGGCGTCTGGATATAAACCGATTTGCGCGCCTGAGAAATCATTCGCAAATAGCCGTTTTTGATTTGATCGATTTCTTCGTCCGGACCGCTGACGACCACTTGCATCCCCGCACCTTTCTCATTTTTTAATGGCGGGAAATAATGTTTTTCTTGTTTAAGCGGATATTTCTTGGAAGTTTCATTCCAGTCTTTTATAAACCAGTGTTGGAGGGAGTGTACGGCATCCCCTTCAATGCGGAGATGCGTGTCACGCCAGTACCCAAACTTTTCGACTTCGCCCAAATATTCATCGCCCACATTAAACCCGCCGTTATAACCCACTTTCCCATCGATGACCGCTATCTTTCTATGGTTCCGGTAATTGACGCGCGGATTTCCAAAAGGCAATTTGGAGGGGAGTGAAGCGGCTGTTCTGCCGCCGGCCCGTTCAAATGCATTGAAAAAATTTCTGGGCAGCGACTTTGAACCGATGTCGTCATACAGCACCAACACTTGAATGCCTTCCTCCGCTTTCTTCGTCAGAAGTTTGAGCAGACGATTTCCAATATCATCATTGTTGATAATATAGTATTCCAGATGTACATGGATTTTTGCCGCTTCAATGTCGTTGAATAAGGCCTCAAACTTCCGCTTGCCGTCATTAAAAATCTGAAGGCGGTTGTTTTGTGAAAACGGAGTGGTTTCGCTCCTTAAATTCATCCGCACTAGGTGCTGCCAGTCCTCCGCTACAACAGACGAATAAACGAAAGAACCTGCATCAACTTCTGCCAGCTGCCGTTCTGTCAGGTCTTGAAGATTCGAAATTGAAGCATCCGATTCATGGCGTTTTTTGTTTTTTCTATAGGGCTGTCCAAATAACAGATACAGCAACATTCCCAAAAAAGGAAGGAACAGCAAAACCATAACCCAAGCCCATTTGGAAGACGGTTTTTTACGTTCAATAAAAAGAACAAAAAACGCCAGCACAATATTCGCGATCAAAAACAATGTGCTGATTGTATACCACCAATCAATAGAATTCCACCATTCGGAAGCAATAACGATTACCTCCTTTCTTTAGCATCTCTTTTCCTTACCCTAAAAAGCGTGCGCTAGTCTCATCGTAATATGACTCCTGAGAAGCTCCCTTTCAGCACTTCTTTTCCATGCTGGTTGGTACAGGAAAAAGGGGCAGTAATGCGGGCACGTTTTTCCTGTTGTTCAAAATGGCTGATGGTTACTTCACAGCGAATCGTATCTCCGGTAAATACGGGCCGCAAAAACTCAAAGTCCATATGGCGGGCGAGTACATTGTGGTCCCCGCCTACTTTTGTCGGCAAGGTCGCTGTCAGCAGCCCCTGCACAACCAACCTCCCTTGTTCATCCGGCTCAAGGTGATGAATCCCTTCGTCTCCGGAAATCTGTGAAAACAATTCGACATCTTTTTTCGAAAAATTGCGTTCAAATGTGATGGTTTCACCTGCAGCAATAACCACATCTTTTCCTCCTCTATTTTCAGGTGGATGGACCGGATGCATCCTATAGCTCTTTCATTTTCAGTCCATGTTCGCTCCGGTGCTGTTCCCAAAATCCGTTCCCTTCCTGCTTCCAATTGAAGCGAGTGTCTCCATCCTTCCCCTTCTTAAAAAAGCTTAGGATCAGGCAATTACCTTGGGTACCGAGTAGAAGGTTTTTTTAGAATGCATGTCAATCTTTCACCGGTTGGTTTTGTTCAGCGAAATAATGGTCCACTGCGTAATTAAAGGATTCGATGAAAAAGGCAGTGGCCTTTTTGCTCAGTTCTGCGTTCGGATTGATGATATCAAATCCGTGGTAGCCGCCTTTGAATAATTCAAATTTAACCGGCACGTCTGCCTGCTCCAAATTCTTTACATATTCGACTGTTTCATCTTTGAACGGTTCGATATCGCCGACAAATGTAATGGCCGGCGGCAGCTTGCTGTAATCTGTTGCCCGAGCAGCCGCAGCATAAACCGGCACTTCTCTGCCGTACAACTCTCCCAGATACAGCTTCCATGCCCACCGGTTTGTGTCAGAATTCCAGATGGGTGCATTATTGTCTTTTGCTGACTCTGTCGCCATGCGGTCATCGAGCATCGGATAAAGCGGCATCTGAAATGCGATATTCACTTCCCCTCGGTCTCTCGCCAAGAGCGTCAAAGCGGCAGTCAACCCCGCTCCTGCACTTTCGCCTCCCGCAATCAGCTGATCGTCCCGAATGCCCAATTCTTCTGCATGGTCTTTCATCCATAGGAGCGTGTCGTAACAGTCATCCAAAGCCGCCGGATAAGGCGCTTCAATCGACAACCGGTAATCCGGTGCAATGACGACACAGTTGCGGGCTTGGATAAGCCTTTTGTAAGTCGCCGAAAAAAGCTCCGGAATCCCCTGTGAATATCCGCCGCCATGCAGCCATAGAACCCCAGGAGCACTTTGGACTGGATCGAGCGATTTGTAAATGCAGATGCGGAGTTTGGTTCCGTCTTTTCGCGCAATCCATTGTTCCGAGAAATGCAGGCCATCGACTTTTTGCCCCTTGCGGTTTTCCGTCTGCTTTTTGATGGTATGCATAAATTTAATGTATTTTTCTTCACTGGATTTTTTTAATAATAGATTGTACAAAAATCCCCGTAGCCTTAATTGCTTATCAATCATTTTGTAAGTGACTTTCACTGGTTTCCCACCTTATTTTCAGGCTATTCCTTCGCACTTTGTTGCTTAAAGCTTTTATTTGAATGAGAACTTTCCGTTTTTTATAAACCTTTAAGATCCCTTTGCACAGCTTTGACGATTTCATCGGACATCAGTTCCAGAAACCACTCCCCCCACTCTGCTTTTGCTTGCCGCGGGTCGCCGATAATGCCCACTTCAGAAAGTCCGACAATGCCGTGTTCAAATAACTTCTCCAAGACTACTTCGTTCATCTTCCCAATAAAGCCGGGCGTCGCTTTTTCCATATCTACCTGATCTGGAGCGATGTGCAGCATGACCGATGTTTCCATTGCGCCTCCGTGCCCGCAGCTGCCTTCTGCCAAGTCATACTGTCGTTCAAATTGCGCCATGAGCCTCATCAGTTCCATCAAAGTCAAGGCACTGCTGAATTGCATATCCGGATGCATTTCCTTTAAATTTTTCACAATTTTTTCATTTTCATTAAAATTTCCGCCATGGGATGAAAAAATAACGACCTTCTTGAACCCATGTTTTTGGTAACTGGTGACATAGTCTTCAAGAAGCCCCCGGTAAACTTCAGGACGCAGCGTCAAGCTGCCTGCCATCGGGATGTGGTGTTCAGAAAGGCCTGGGCGGATCACCGGAGCCATTAAAGCATTTCCTAATTTTTCAGCAACTAATAGTCCTGTTGCTTCACCAATCAGCGTATCCGTCAGTTCGGACAAATGATAGCCATGCTGTTCGACCGAAGCTGTACAGATGATGACGGTGTCCATTCCCGCACCTATTTTTTCTTTTATGGCCGGCCAGTTCATACGTTCAAGCAAAAAATCATTTAAAGGCAAAGCGATTCCTCCCGTAGTCATTTTGGTCTTTTTTAAGTTTTCGCTATGTACAGCTAAAATCCCTTTCTTGCATTTGTTCTGCCTAAGTTTGCACTCCTTGGCATCTGTAAATTAAAAGAAAGGATTCTGCCAGAAAATGCCGAATATCCTATTTAAGAAGTGAAATGGAGGGAAGCAGAATGGACAACACTGCGTTGCTCGTTATAGACGCCCAAAACGAAATGTTTGCTGAAGACAACCCGGTCTACAACAAGGATGGCTTGCTTGAAAACCTAAAGAATTTAATTGAAGGGGCCAGGTCCGCAAATGTTCCCGTCATCTTTGTCCAGCACAATGACAGGGCTTTGGTTGCTGGCAACCACGATTGGCAAATCCATGCGTCCGTTCAGCCGCTTGCCGGAGAAGCCGTCATACAAAAAACGACGCCGGACTCGTTTCACAAGACGGAGCTTCAAAATGCCTTAAAAGCGAAAAACATCCATAACCTCATCCTTGCCGGCAACCAAACCGAGTACTGCATTGATACAACGTGCCGCCGTGCCTATAGTCTCGGCTACAAGGTGACACTGGCCAAAGACGGGCACGGGACATGGAATTCGGAGCTTTTAACCGCCAAACAGATTATCGATCATCACAACGACGTGCTAAGTTCCTTCGCAGAACTTAAAAATGCAAAAGAGATCCAATTTTCCTGATGACCCGAACGTGTTTCAGGTTTAAAAAAGATACGTGTAAGTTTTCTTTTGATTCAAACAACAAAAAGGAGGTTTTTTAATGACGGCAAATTTTGAAGTGTTAAACGGAGCGGAGCCTTTTCAAGTTGAAGGCGGACGGACAGGCATCCTTGTTTCTCATGGCTTTACCGGTACAGTGCAGAGCATGCGCCCGCTCGGCGAAGCATTTGCCGGCCAGGGTTATACAGTCACGGTGCCGCGCTTGAACGGGCACGGAACCCATCACGAGGAAATGGAAGGAACCACTTACCATGACTGGATCACATCTATTGAAGAAGCTTTTGGCTGGCTGAGCGAACGCTGCGATTCGATTTTCATGGCCGGCTTATCGATGGGCGGTACTTTGGCGTTACATATGGCGCAAAAACATCCGGAAATCAAAGCCATTTCTCTGATCAATGCCGCTGTGGACGTCCCTGCGATGGCTGTAGTCCATGATATGCAAGATGTCCGTTTCATGGATGCCATCGGGTCGGACATCAAAAAAGAAGGCATTACGGAACTGGCATATGAAAAAACACCGGTGGCGTCCATCAAGCAATTGCTTGCGTTCATGGATGAAGTGCGCAACGATTTGCCAAAAATCACTTGTCCCGCTTTAATTTTTGTGTCTCCGGAAGACCACGTCGTTCCGCCGGAAAACTCGCAAATGATTTTCAGCAGAATTTCCTCCATGGAAAAAAGAATCATTGAAATGCCCGACAGCTACCATGTCGCCACGCTGGACAATGACCAGCAGCGCATTATTGAAGAAACGATGGCTTTCTTCAAGAAATACGAATAATTTTTTGATATAAATCAAAACGGAACGGCGGTCTTTCATTCCCGCCGTTCCGTTTTTGTTTGTCAAATCATTTTAAGGCTCTTGAAATCCAAAGACAGCCACCCATGTGACTAAGATATAAAAGGTGAACATAAGCGAGTTCAGCAAAACCAGATAAAACCTCACATTTCCTTTAACGCCAAGCCATCCCAATACGATTCCGGCTGCTCCCAGCAGCATGGGAAAATAAAAGTTTACGGAGAGAAGCAAATCAAACAAGTCCACACCGCCTGGAGAATACGGAAGCGCGAGCGGCAGAATCATGAGCAGCAAGCAAAATCCCGATCCGATCGAATACACTTTTTCCAGCAAAAGATCCCCCTCTTTCCCTCACCTTTCAGCCAATCCATTTCCGCTTTGGAAATTTCGTTATTCTTAAAGGCGTCTTTCAAGCAAGTGAAGTTCCCCGCTTTGCAGCTTTTTACGATCCAGTTTGCCGACCGCTGTATAAGGAAGTTCATCTACAAAAACAATTTCCCTCGGCACTTGAAAATCGGCCAGCTGCGTACGGAGCCACCCCATCAGCTCTTTTTCGTCCAATGTACATCCTGAAGAACACTGCACAAAGGCTTTTAGCCGTTGTCCCCGGTAGTTGTCTTCAATTCCTATTACCGCAATATCATCGATAAGCGGGTGGGCAGTGGCCGCTGTTTCGACTTCCAGCGGATGGATGTTGTTGCCGGCACAAACAATTACATCATCGGTTCTTCCGCAGTAAAAACAATATCCCCGATTGTCCCGATACCCGATGTCTCCCGTTTCGACCCAGCGGCTTTCCTGGTTTTTCATCGACCAGTTGTTTTGGAAGACAAACTTCCCGGCCACTCCATGTCCCACTTCTTCCTTGTCAGCCATCACCTTCAGCTTTCCGCCGCGAAGCAGCCGGCCGAGTGTATCCGGATTATAGGCGAGATCTTCGGGGGTGGCAATGATATTCAGCCCTGCTTCAGATGTTCCGTATAAATTGTATAAAACATTCCCCAGTCGTTGTTTTACTTCCCCAACTAAGACGGGATTCAGCTTAGCGCCGCCGGAGGCGATGCACTTGAGCGAATGCAAATCGGCTGCATTGTGCTGGAGCAGTTTATGGACCATCAACGGTACCACTGTGGCGACTTCGACCTGGTGATCCCGGATCAGCCTGCAGGCTGCAGCAACTTCAAAACGGTCCTGTATCACCACTTTCTTTCCAAGCGCAAAAAGGGCCAGTAAAATGGCGATGCCATAGCCGTGGTAAACCGGGGTGGCGATAAAGCCCGTGTGATAGTTTGCAAGCTTCAAGCGGTCGAGCAGCGCACAAAACGGCTGAAGAAATGTGAAAATCGAAGGCTGGTGGACCACTTGTTTCGGCTTCCCGGTCGTACCGCCGGTCAATAAAATGATCTGGCTGCCGGAGACAGGTTTTAAAACCTCTTCTTCAATTCGCTTTTGGCGTGCGAGCGAGCTGACGGCCGGCTTGGTTTCGTGGTAGCTTAACAGCTTTTCATGCCTGTAGTTGGAAGCTTCGATCAGGCCGCTAAATTCTTCATCATAAATTAAAAAGCCGAAGTCCTGTTCTTCCACCATCCGATTAAATTGGCTTTTGGACATGGAACTGTTAAGGAGAAAAAGCTTCGCCCCCAAACGGGATGCCGCAAACAAAGCTTGCACCAGCGACGCGTGGTTGCGGCAGAAAAAAGCGACTTTTTGGCCGGCTTCGATTCGGCAACGTGTTTTCAAATGGCCCGCGAGATTTTCACATCGTTCTTGGAGCTGTAAATATGTGAGCATTTCCCGGCTGTCCGAAAGGGCTATTTTGACACGGTCCTCTTTTCCGATGAGTGAAAATAAAAGCATCAGATTGATGCCGTTTCGCCGAGCGGCCCTTATGAAAAAGAACAGCTTCACAGGCGACAGCAGTTGAAGATGGAACAACACTTTCAATAAGCTAATCGCCAACGGTTCCTGCCTCCTTTTTCTTTACCAAGCGTGAAACTAGCATGTCCAGCGGCTTCCTGAATAACAATGAAGCCAATTCCACTGAACCCAGCCACCACGGCTTGTAGCCTTTTCGGTTATGGCAAATCGCACGACCAATGATTTCTGCTACATGGACCGGCGACATCGCCGGCTTCCCAAGATATGCTGCAGTTGGCGCAATCATCGGCGTTTTCACTAATGGCAGATAGATGGTGGAAGTGGAAATGCCTTGGGCTTTCAATTCCGGGGCCGCAGAACGGAGCCACGTATCAAATGCGCCTTTGGATGCCTGATAAGCAGCCCAGTACGGGACCGGATGGAGCAGCGCGTTGATGGTGGAAACATTGACAATATGGCCCTTCTTTTTTGCAAGCAGCGGTATGGCCGTCAACAGCAATCGCACTGGCGCAAAATAATTGATTGCCATGGTGCGGGTAAAATCATGGTAGCGGTCGAGTGATTTTGAAACAGGCCGGTTGATCGAAAGGCCGGCATTGTTGATGACGATATCCAAGCCGTCTGGAAGCTCATGAAGAAAAGCCAGCAAGCCGTCCATCTCTTTTTCATTCCGCAAATCCGCCGGAAAGATGCTGACGGAAGCATTTCCTTTTTCGATTTCCTCACCGATGCGCTGCAGTTCTTCCTGCCTTCTCGCCACTAAGATCAGGTGCACGCGTGCTTTTCCGAACAATAAAGCCAGCTCTTTGCCGATTCCGGAACTCGCACCTGTGATCAAAACGGTTTTTCCTTCCACTGTCTTTGTTAAATCTGAAAGCTTAAAGCGGCGCGGCATAAACAGGGATTTTTCAAGCAGCGTGTAATTGTACATGTATAGTCCACCTTCCTTTTCAACTGCAGCGGTTCCCTGCGCTTCTGTTCATTTATCTGCGTTTCCGAAACTTTATCTGCGATCCTCCAGTTTATTCTGCGATTCTAGCCATTTATCTGCGATTCCATAGATTTATCTGCGTTCGCACTTTAAACCTTCCTTTTCGGCTTTTATTCATCCAGAATCTGCTTATAAAAAAACAGGAGGTACTCATAGAGCATCTCCTGTTTGTCTGTTTCCAATCCTTTTATAAAAAGCGGTCAATAATTTTCAGCTTTCACCATTTCGATGAATTCCGCTTCTGTTGCGGCGCCCACTAAATCCATTGGGGCCATTCCATCCGGACCGGCAAGCGTCGGGTCAGCCCCTTTTTCCACCAGTAATTTTGCTGTGTCGTATTCACTGTACATAACCGCATTGCCGAGCGCCGAAGAATAATTGTCAGCAGTGTTCGGATCGGCGCCTGCTTCAAGCAAGGAAGATGCGATGGCTGCATCTCCTGCGTAAACGGCATACATCAACGCATCTGCCCCGTCCGCATCCTTTTCTTGGATGTCGGCACCCTCAGCAATCAATCGTTCGACTTCTGCCTGGTCACCCATGGATGCAGCCGTCATTAATGATGTTTCTCCTTCTGCCGCAAAAGGATCTGCATAAAGCGAATCTTCCAGCGTGTCCGGCATCAATTGGGAAAAAGCCAATGCTCCGCCAGTAAAGAGTGCGATAGTCAAAATGTATACACCAATCAAACCACCGAAAATCAAAGTTGCTCCTAAAGCGATTTTGCCATGGTTTTGGGTATAGACAGGCACTCCGCTTTTATCAAATTGTTCAAGCGCCTGAATGCGCTTAGGCAATCGCGGATGCGACGACAGCACTTCACTGAGCCAAACAAAACTATTCGATTCAGTCGCAATCTGTTCTCTATAAGCATCTTCATTTACTTCAGTGTACATTTGCTTGCCGACGCCGAGTAAAGTCAGAGCCCGTTTGGATGCCGCAACGTTTTGAATGGCATAAGCCGCATGGCGGTCGCACGTATATTCACAAGAGCGACTATACGCCTGGCTTAAAAACGGAATAAAGCCGGCCGGCATGATCAAAATATTTTTCCAGACATGGCGGCGTTTCACATGCGCCAGCTCATGGGCGATGATGAAATTCAACTCGTCCATGCCTTGTTCGCGTGCCAACTCGAACACTTCTGAATACAGCACAACCATATTCCGACCGAAAAAGCGTGTGGCAAAAGCATTCAATGCGCCTTCCGACTGAATAACAAAAACATCAGGCACATTTTTAAGGCCCATTTCCTTGGACATGGCCTGCACATTTTCATACACATCCGGAAATTGGCGTTCGTGGATCCGGATGCCGTTTCCGCGAATCGAACCGAGCATTAAAGCATTCGAGAACAATATAAGTGCTAATAAACTTAAAGCAATTGCGATGCCGATGATGGATACGACAGCCAATACATAAATCAAAATACTGAAAATCAAGCTGAAAATAAAATAAATGGTTTCTCTATCCGATTGGATATTGGAATTGGTCATTACTTTCTCCCCTTAAATATGAAATATCTTACATATATTAGCACATAATGCCCAACAAAAGAATGAATATTTCTGATATTTCATTTTAAAAATTCTGCACGCAAAAAGGCATCTCCGAATTTACTCGGAAATGCCTCTTGAATAAGTGCTATTAAAAAAAGATCAGCAGCAAGGTCCCTGCCAAAAAGCAGTAATACGTGAAATAAATCAATTTCCCGTGCTTCATGATGCCCATAAACCAGCGCATCGCAAAATAGGACATGATCAGCGTCGCGATAAAGGCAGCTGCATAAGGAACCGCTAAAGCCGCTTTATCCGGTTCATCCAGGAAGTCCGTAAAGCCGAGCACCACGCCGCCTAGGCTGACCGGGATGTAAAGCATAAACGAAAAGCGCAAAGCTGTCTCCTGCTTTAAGCCGACAGCAATTGACGTAATAATCGTTGCGCCGGATCGGCTGATTCCCGGCGTCAAAGCGACTGCCTGTCCCAACCCGACAAGAATTGCATCTTTAGCCGTCATGGTTGATTCGTCTTTCTTCCCTTTCATATTGCGTATTAAGAACAACGCAATTCCTGTCACAAACAACATAAGGGCGATGGTGGTCATGCTGACGCTTTCGGCAATCAGTTCGCTCAACAGAACGCCAAGAATCCCCGCAGGAATCGAACCGATCACGATATAGCAGACAAAAAGAAAATCACTTTTGTAGGTTTGTTCTCTCGTTCTTATGTATTGGAGTGAATTGACTGCGAGACGCGCAATGTCTTTCCGGTAAATGAACATGATCGCCAATAGCGATGCTGTGTTTGTCAATATGGCAAAAGTGAAGCCCTGTTCGCCGAGCCCCAGTATTTCACTCGCAATCATGACGTGCCCGCTTGATGACACCGGAATCGGTTCCGTAAACCCTTGGACGATTCCGATCATCACCATTTTAAGTATTAAGATTAAATCTAATTCTCCCATAAGCCCTCCTTAATTTATCCAATGTTAATAACAACGTTCTTTGCCCCCAGATGTTTCATTTTTTATTGAAAACACAATGTTCCAACTTATTTTCAAGCAAAAAAATGGCGAAACTATGGCGCTTTTCCGAAAGAAATTTTCAAAAAAGACAAAAAGCATAACGTGTTACTGTATGGTTTTCGATGCCTTGTGATAAAATTTTTTTAACTTGAAGAAGGAGGCGTGTGCATTGGGAAGGACTTAATGAAAATTGGTGAACTTGCGAAGTTAAGCGGCGTATCGACCCGAACTATTGATTACTATACGAATTGCGGCCTCCTTGCTGCAGAACGTACGAAAACCAATTACCGGATGTATCCGGCGTCTGTGTTGCAGACAATTGAACGGATTCAGATATTGAAAAAGCAGCGGATGTCGATTTCAGAAATCAAAGATGTCCTCGAAACAAACGAAAATCCCCAAACCGAATTGCTGGTGGAAGAAGTTTATGAAGAATTCGATTGCCTGCAGCGAAACATTACCCGTTTGGAAGAGCAGTTGAAAGATGCGCCAAGCCATGTGAAGATCCAAATCAGCAAAGCACTGGAAAGCAAGATGGTTGCCATCGCTTCCCTCCTTGCGCTGCTGTAACTATTACCGGAGGTGAATCCCTCATACAGAGGGAAAATTAGTGGACATAATTACATTGTTGAATTTAGGGTTACTGGTTATTTTAATTGCGTTAACCGCTTTTTTCGTAGGATCGGAATTTGCGGTCGTAAAAATCCGGATGTCCCGGCTTGATCAATTGATCGCAGAAGGCAATAAAAAAGCGATAACGGCCAAGAAAGTGGCCAGCGATCTGGACTATTACCTGTCCGCCTGCCAGCTCGGAATCACCGTAACTGCACTTGGACTCGGAGCACTCGGCAAACCGACAGTCGAGCGATTGATGTATCCGATTTTCGAGTACTTAGCGGTGTCCGATGCAGTCGCATCTGCCGCTTCCTACGCCATCGCGTTCATGCTCGTCACTTATTTGCACGTGGTCCTTGGCGAGATGGCTCCGAAGACGCTGGCCATCGAGTACGCAGAAAAAATGTCTCTATTGCTTGCACCTCCCCTTTATTGGTTCGGTAAAATCTTGAAACCATTTATCTGGGCACTGAACGGAGCGGCGCGTGTGTTGCTTAGGACATTTGGCGTCCAGCCGGCGGGACATGACCAAGCCTATTCAGAAGACGAACTGAAAATTGTCATGGCACAAAGCTTTGAAGGCGGCGAACTCAACGAAACCGAATTGTCTTATATGGAGAACGTCTTTACATTCGATGAACGGTCGGCTAAAGACATCATGGTCCCCCGTACGGAATTGGTTACGCTTGATAAAGACATGCCGCTTGAAGAAATTGTGGAGACACTCGATGAAAATAACTATACACGTTACCCGGTGACGGAAGAAGGCGATAAGGACCGCATCATCGGTTTTGTCAGCGCCAAAAAGATGCTTCCCCATATTGTTGCCGGACGCCCTTGGCAGCTTCAGGAATTTGTGCTTGAATTGCCGACCGTCTTTGAACAAACCGGTTTGCAGGATGCTTTGCTGAAAATGCAGCAAGCCCGTGTCCATATTGCGATTGTTGCAGATGAATACGGCGGTACTGCCGGCATGATAACGCTTGAAGATATCCTGGAAGAAATCGTTGGAGAAATACGCGATGAATTTGATGCGGATGAACAGCCTGAAATCAGCCAAGTCGGCGACCATCAGTTTTTGATCAATGGCCGCATGCTTTTAAGAGATCTCGAAGAACGCTTCGGCATTGATTTTGAGGAAAGTGAAGAAATTGATACAATCGGTGGCTGGATTCACTACAAAACAGTCGGAGAAGTGCAGACCGGCGACACACTGACTGAAGAAAACGGTTTATGGACGATCACGGAAATGGACAATCAGCAAATCAAACAAGTCATGTTTCACCAAAACCTGAAATAAACCGAACCCCCTAATCATTCGCTTAATTACTTAATGGAGGTGAATCCCCCATTCCGGGGGAACCGTATTGGACGGACAAATAACAATTAACTTAATACTGGTCGCTTTAATGATCTTGGCGACCGCATTCTTCGTCGGTGCCGAATTTGCCATCTTAAAGGTGCGCATGTCCCGGATCGACCAACTGATTTCAGAAGGCAATAAAAAAGCAGTACGCGCGAAAGAAGTCGCAAATAACCTGGATTATTATTTGTCTGCCTGCCAGCTTGGCATTACTGTCACAGCCCTCATATTGGGCGCTTTAGGAGAACCGACGGTCGAAAAAATGCTGCACCCGGTTTTTGAATATTTCGCAGTACCGGAAGCATTAGCCACTGCCCTTTCTTATGCCATCGCTCTTGGAATCGTCACTTTCCTGCACGTTGTCATCGGAGAATTGGCGCCCAAAACATTGGCAATCCAATACGCGGAGCGTATGACGTTGCTGCTTGCTCCGCCGCTATACTGGTTTGGTAAAATTATGAACCCTTTTATATGGGTGATGAACGGTTCAGCCCGCCTATTCTTGAAACTTTTTGGAGTGGAACCCGCTGGACATGAAGAAGCCCATTCAGAAGAAGAGCTGAAGTTGATCATGGCGGAAAGCTACAAGAGCGGTGAAATCAATCAAACCGAATTGACCTACTTGAAGAATATTTTTGATTTTGATGAGCGGATTGTCAAACACATCATGGTTCCTAAAAACCAGATGATTACTGTTGATAAAAGCTTAGATCAATCAGAATTCTTTTCTGTCATTGATGCCCATGAATTTACCCGCTACCCCGTAACAGAAGGAAATGACATTAACAAGATAGCAGGTTTTATCAATACAAAAGAGTTGTTGACCAGCATGGCAGCCGGCAGGGCCCAAAAAGCGGACTCCTTCCTGCATGCAATGCCGCGATTCACAGAAAACACGCCGATCCAAAAAGTGCTGACTTATATGCAGCAAAATCGGATCCATATGGCTGTTGTGACGGACCGGGCCGGCAAAACCACAGGGCTCGTAACAATGGAAGATATTTTGGAAGAAATCGTCGGTGAAATCAGCGATGAATCTTTCGAAGCCGGAACGGTTTAATCTGCCGTTCGCTTGAAAATCAATTAAAGTAATCCTAACCATCCCTTCCTTTTTATTTGGAAGGGATGGTTTTCATTTGCCAAGCTCCTCGTTCGATTAAAAGTTTATTGACAAGCTGAAATATTATCTATAATATCAATAATTGATAATGATTATCATTGTCAAAAAGGAGATGTCATAATGAAGAAAGTTTTATTGCCCTTCCTGCTTTTATTGGTCCTTATCTTAGGTGCCTGCAGCGAAAAAGAAAACGAAAGCCCATCAGCCGAGGCTGAAAAAGACACTGAAACCATTACATACGAATCTGAAACCGGACCTGTCGAAGTTCCGAAAGAGCCTAAGCGAATCATCGCTTTGACAAACGGCCCGAACGTGCTGGCACTGGAAGGAAATATCGTCGGAATCGATGAGTGGACGAATGCCAATCCCCTGTTTGAAGACAAACTGAAAGACGCAGAGATTGTCACGGAAGACAACCTTGAAAAAGTCCTCGAATTGGAGCCGGATTTGATCATTGCCGGGTCTCATATGAAAAACATCGACAAATTGAGCGAAATTGCACCGACTGTCGTGTACACTTGGGGCAAACTGGATTACTTGGAACAGCAAGTTGAAATCGGCAAATTGCTGAACAAAGAAAAAGAAGCGACGGACTGGGTAGCAGACTTCCAGGAACGGACAGCCGCAGCGGGTGAAAAAATCCGCGCAAAAATCGGTGAAGATGCAACAGTTTCGGTCATCGAAAGCGGAAACAAAGAGTTTTATGTGTTCGGCGACAACTATGCACGCGGAACGGAGATCCTGTATCAGGGCATGGGCTTGAAAATGCCTGCTAAAGTAGAAGAACTGGCGCTTGAATCCGGCGTTTATACGTTCTCTTCTGAAGTGCTTCCTGACTTTGCCGGAGACTACGTGATCTTCAGCAAAAACCCGGATGTAGACAACTCGTTTACGGAAACCGAACTGTGGAAAAACATCCCCGCCGTTAAAAACGGCCAAGTGTTTGAAATCAATACAAAAGCGTCTACGTACAGCGATCCGATTACATTGGAGACACTGTTAACGTACTTCGAAGAATCATTTCTTGGAAACTAATATCGAATAAGGAAAACCCCGAATCGGTGCCACTTTTTAAAAGTGAAGCGATTCGGGGTTTTCCTATTCCACTAATTCCTGAATTCCCCTGCTCCTTCTCACGCTTTCAATAAATGATATTAAAACGACTGCAGATACATATGAAGGGGCTTTTCACATGATTCATTTCCATGAAAATGATCTTGTTAATCGGATTGTTGATTTTTGCTATTGTAAGCGTAATAGGTGTCTTTCTAAACGATTTGGTAGAATAAACGCTGAAAAGCCAGCCTTCGACAGGCTGGCAGAAAAAGCAGTTGCTTTCCTTTTCCCGCAGCCAATCAAGCTGTGGGATATTTATTGAAAAAAATTATAAATAAAAGGGATCATTTGAAAAGTTTGGCTGCTCCTTCAATTTCCATTCTTTTTTAAAGCGTCTATATTTCCACGCCTGATACAGAAGGAATCCGGTTACGCATCCTGCCGGACCGGAATACGTAACCGGCCCGCCGATCAAAATGACGCTTGAAATATATCCAGCGGCCATTACTACTGCAAAAAGCAGTATTTCCCATTTCTCCTGTCTCAAAAAACTCTTTCTCATTCTGTGTTCCTTCCTGTGTCCATCCATTTAACTTATAGTTTTCGGGGCATCTCCATTCAACACATAATCATAGTGTATAGAAGCATTGAGGGAATTGACAACAGTACAATACGTATCCCGCGATAATTTGATGGCCCGAACCACCTTGTCTTCCGGGAGCTCGCCGTCGATATGATAGGTGATCGTGATTTCAGTGAAGCGTCTCGGATGATTTTCAGCGCGCGTACCGTCAATTTCAATATGGAACCCGTCAATGGTCAAGCGCATTTTCTCCAGGATCATGACAATGTCCATTCCGGTGCAGACAGCCGCCGCATTCAAAAGCACTTCTGTCGGACGCGGGCCTTTATTGGCTCCGCCATTTTCTTCGCCGGCATCCAATAGCACGTGGTGCCCCGATTCCGTTTCTCCGCTAAACGCCATTCCGCCGTTCCAATTCAATTTTGCTTTCATCAACATCGCTCCCTTTCCAGTTTTATTGCTATTAATCACCTTGGTGATAAGGTGCCTTCTATTTCTCTATACCCAATTCCTTAATTATTACATTAAAAAATGATAATGGAATAAAAAAAGCACGAAAGGAAAGGTCCTTTTCGTGCTTTATATTATAGAGCAGCATTTACCGTTTTGCGGTAATAGCCGATTGTCAAAAATGCAAACGCCGTATAGATCAGTGTATATACCCCCATTGCCAGAGTTGCCGGCATCAGGATATCCGACTGGAAGAAGAAAGATGCAGCTTTCATCGCAAAGACGGAGTGCAGCAGACCAATGGCAAGCGGCAAGCCAAAGACAAACACTTGCTTGCGGATAATGCCCTTCATGATTTCCTTGCCTGTAAACCCAAGTTGGCGCAGGGTTGCATAGCTTTTCTTTTCCTGTTCGGCTTCAGTCATTTGCTTGAAATACAAGATGCTTCCTGTTGAAATCAGGAACACCAGCCCCAGGAAACCGGCTATAAAAATCATCAACCCATTGTCCTGAACCGATTCTTCGTAAGAAGAATAATAATCCACATGCGGTCCACTTGAAGTGTATTTCGGCTGCTGGAAAATGGCCGATGCGGTTTTTTGGTCTTTCTCCTCTAAAATGTGAAAGCCGTCGATGTATTCTATCTTTGCGCCTTCCATTCCAGACAATTTGTTTTTCAGTGACTGATAAGTCTCGTCACTGACCACGAGCTGGCCATAAAAGAGAGACCAATTGATGACATTGCGTTCGCCCATCTCTGTGATCTCGACGGTCGTGCGGTCTTCGTCTTGGATTTCTATTTTAATTGGCAAATCGACAGAATCTGCGAACATGGAAAGTGAAGATGCATCATGATAGCTGGCTGATCCATCTTTCGGAGCCACGATATCGATACCCGCTGCTTGCAGCTGCTTATCACTGATAATTGCCGTCGGCCGTTCAAAACTTTCCCCTGGGAAAACACCTTGTTCGAACATGGTCGGCACCACCAGCATGTCCACCTTGCCGTGCTGGTAGCCAATCCCTTTTTGGTCCATCTCGCCCATAATTTCATTTGTTTGTGCCTCATTGTTGTCAAACATGAAATCAAACGGCATCCGGATATCGGTTTCCCGTTCGGTTTCATAGTACATCGCGTATGAAAAAGCGACCATTGTCAGCGTCATCGCCGACAGAATCGTAATGACCGTCAGTGAATTGGCGTTTCCTTTTAACCGGTGCATGAGCGGCGCCAACGACAAGCTGTTCAATAAGCCGAGATGGCCTTCTTTGCGGCTTCTAACTTTGAATAACAGCCAGCTGATGGTGACGCGAAACAACAGATAAGTTCCTGCAATGACCGTAGCCAATACAATCAAAATGTTAAAGAAAAACAGCTCGTTCAGCATGCGGCCCGAAAACCAATATCCGAAGCCGATTAATAGAAGACCAAGTAAGCCAAATGCAGCAGAGACGCCCGTCTTCGGCTTTTTCGGATGTTCGCCTGCTTTGTCCGAGTTGAACAAAGAAAGCAGCGTATTGCGAAAAACCATGACAATCATTTGAACCGTGGTCAATGCGAAAATGCCGATAAATACAACGATTGTCTGCACCACAGCAGCCACCGAAAAACTCACTTCGATAAATGATTCATAGCCGATCAGCTTCATCAACAGCAGCAGGAACACCCGGGAAACGAGCAGCCCAACAGCAATTCCGATAATTAAAGCCCCGATGCCGAGAAGAATGTTTTCGACAATCAGCAGCCTGGCCACTACCCGTTTTGTTAACCCAATCAATTGATAAAGCCCGATTTCACGGCTTCGTCTTTTCAAGAAAATCGAATTGGCGTAAACCACGAAAATGCCAGCGATAAACAACAGGAGAATCCCGGCTGCCTGGAAAGCGGTGCCCATATTTGTTCCGCTTAGCTCCAGAATGGCCGAATCGTATTGCAAGGTGGCAAACACAAAATACAAGACCACACTTAAAATAAGGGCGAAAAAGTACAAGTAATAATGCTTGATATTTTTCCGCATGCTGCGGATGACCAGATCAAAGAGTGTCAACGCTGTCACCCCCGAGCACAGCCTGGACATTCATAATTTCCTGGAAGAAGGCTTGTCTTGATTTACTTCCTTTATAAAGCTCAGAATAAATATGTCCATCTTTCAAAAAGACGACACGGCTGCAGTAGCTGGAAGCGAGCGGGTCATGGGTGACCATCATAATCGTGACTTCGCGTTTTTGATTGACGTCGGCCAATGTGCCGAGAAGCGAGGAAGCCGACTTGGAGTCGAGTGCACCGGTTGGCTCATCCGCGAACACCATTGACGGTTTATTGATCAGTGCGCGCGCAGCAGAAGTCCGCTGTTTTTGGCCGCCGGAAATTTCGTGCGGGTATTTGTCTGCCAGTTCCGTAATGCCTAATATGGATGAAATCGACTGAAACTCCGCTTCGGCTTCTTTTTTCTTCATTTTGCCAAGCGATATCGGCAGCAAAATATTTTCTTTTACGGTCAAGGTATCGAGCAAATTATAATCCTGGAAGATGAATCCAAGCTGGTCGCGCCGGAATGCGGACAATTTCGCGTCTTTCATGCGTGAGATGTCTGACCCGCTGATTAAAATCGTGCCTTCTGTGGCACGGTCAATGGTAGCCAGCACATTCAAAAGCGTGGTTTTGCCCGCACCCGATGGCCCCATGATTCCGACAAATTCGCCTTCTTCCACATGCAAATCGATGCCTTTCAGAACTTGCTGGACATTGCCCCGCGAGCCGAAAGACTTGCGGACATTCTGTGCATGCAGCACGGTTTGTTTCGCTTTTTGAGTGGTATCGATTTTGGTATTTTTCAACATTGTCATACAATTGCCTCCCTGTTTACTTATATCCTTATCTTACTGCCTTATGATTTGCAGGTCGTTTGATTCACATGACAAACAGGGAGCCTTAAGTGACAATATTGTCACTTACGGATGCGTTCAAATTCATTTTCCAGCGGGAAGGCCATTTCGACTTTTGTTCCTTGATTTTCTTCAGAGAACGCCGATAAAGCGATGCCCATTTTTCCTGCTACCGTTTTAGCCAAATACAGCCCCAGCCCTGTTGCCGCATTTTGAATACGGCCGGCGCCTCCAGTAAAACCTTTATCGAAAATGCGCGGCATTTCATGATCCGGTATGCCGGGCCCTTCATCCTTCACCGATAAAATGGTTTGGCCGGTGTTTTCCACACGTGCTTCCACGGTGATGGTCCCGTCCACCGGACTGTACTTCACCGCATTCGTCAATACTTGCCGGAAAACAAAACGGCTCCACTTCAGGTCTGTTAAGACGATCCTATCTAATCCGTCCAATTCCAAAGCAATGTTCTTTTCCCTGCACCAGGACATCAATTCCCGGACTTCTGCTGCCACCAGACTTTTTAACGGCACCGATTCGAGCACATAATCCTGTTCAAGTGTTGGCAATCGCGATATGTATAATTGCTGGTCCACCAATAAGAACACGCGCAGCCATTCGGCATCGATTCGGCGCATTACCGAAATGTCCTGGTTGGCATCAATCAATAGCTTCATCGCTGTAAGGGGCGCTTTTACTTCATGGACCCAGGCAGCCGTATATTCTCCTTGCACGACGGTACGGCTTCGGACCTCACTCAATCGTTTTGAAAAAGCCATTCCTGCATCTTTCAAAAGCTCATTCACCGTTTCGTCCCGTGCAAACTCGCTTTCAGGCAAAGCTTCATGCCAATCGGAATCGGCCTCGCCTACCAGTTTTACCAATCGCCGCATATAGACCGTTTCTTTTCGGCAACGCCAAAATACAAAGATGGAAAAAGCAATCAGGATCAATACATTGAGATACACCAAGGATGAAATTTTCACCACAATTCCCGGATCCAGCAAAAGCAGAAGATCGGCTGCCAAAAGCGACAACAGGAAAAAGAAGAGCCAGCTTTTCATATCCTTTAAATACGCGAAAAACAAAAAACCCCTCCGTTCTACAAAGTAACCGCCAAATAGCCCAGCCCTTTTTTCGTCATGATAGCATTTTCCAAGCCCAGTTCAGCCAGTTTCTGCCGAAGCCTTGTGACATTGACCGTCAATGTATTGTCGTTGACAAAACGTTCATCATCCCACAGCTTGCGGATCAGTTCATCACGAGAAACGATTTTGTCTTTTGATTCAACCAATACGGTCAAAATGAAAAACTCGTTTTTCGTCAATTCCGCTTCGGTGTCTCCCATCCGGATCATGCCGCGTTTCAAATCGATCACCGCGCCGTTCCATTCGATCACATCCGTCGACGCTTCTTCCCCATAGGAATAAACGCGGCGCAAAGTCGCCTGGATTTTTGCCATCAAAACATCTGAATTAAAAGGCTTCTGGACATAATCATCTGCGCCCATCTGCATCGCCATCACCATATCCATCGGGTGATCGCGGGAAGACAGGAAAATAATCGGCACTTTGGAAACAGCCCGGATTTCCCGGCACCAGTAAAACCCGTCATAAACCGGCAACTGAATATCCATGATGACAAGTTGCGGCTGTTCTTTCAGGAAAGTGCTAAGCACTTCCTGGAAATTGTCTGGACCTACTACTTGCATGCCCCACTTTTCCAGCCCTTCTTTCAATGACTGGAATATGGCCGCATCGTCTTCCACGATGAAAATCTTCATTTCCATAATCGGACACTTCCTTTCTTCTTTCCATTCTACTGGAAGTGTAAATAAACTCGCAATTTATAGAAGATGGAATATACGTCTTCCCAAGTCCTTTTCCTTGTTTGGAAGTTTGATCTACTAAAGGATTTCTTCGAAAAATGGCAATTTCGCCATGAAGAGCCGCAAACTCTAAAGATCTTCACGTTTTAATAATCAGTAAAGATTAAAAAAAGGGCGTTTATTTGCTATAATATTTAATTGTAAAGAAGAAACAGGCAGATGCTTTAGTCAGCATTGACGATTAAATTATGCAGGGAGAAAAGAAAAGATGATCGAAAACACTATGGAAATCAGTCCCGCCAAATTGATGTGGAAAATGACGCGCCCACATACGTTGACGGCGACATTTGCGCCCGTCATTTTGGGAACAGTAGCGGCCCTTTATGTAACGGAAATTGATTGGCTCCTATTTATTGCGATGATGGTTGCGTGTTTGGCATTGCAGATTGCGACGAATTTGTTCAACGAATACTACGATTTTAAACGTGGTTTGGATACAGCGGATTCGGTCGGCATCGGCGGCGGGATTGTCCGCCACGGACTGAAACCGAAAAATGTTTTAAGCGTAGCCGTCTCTTTGTATGTGTTTGCTGCATTTATCGGATTGTATATCTGCATGAACAGCAGCTGGTGGCTAGTAGTTATCGGGTTTGCCGGCATGGCCATCGGATTTTTGTATACAGGCGGCCCGCTGCCAATCGCCTACACACCCTTTGGCGAATTGTTTTCCGGCCTTGCGATGGGGACCGGCTTCATCTTGATCGCGTTCTTCATCCAAACCGGATTTATCACCCTTGAAAGTTTATTGATCTCCATCCCCGTCGGCATCTTGGTCGGCGCCATCAACATGTCGAACAATATCCGGGATATCGTGGAAGACACGAAAGGCGGCAGAAAAACGCTGCCGATTATGCTGGGCAGAGACAAAGCCGTTACTGGATTGGCAATCGCCTTTGCAGTAGCATATCTTTGGATCGTCGCCATTGTGGTAATGGGCTATATCAGCCCATGGGCATTAGTGGTATTCCTGAGCTTGAAAAAACCGATGTCGGCTATCCAAGGGTTCCGGCAAGGTGCAGCCGAACCGCAGTTTATGAAATTGGCCATGAAATCAACGGCAATGACCAACACTATTTTTGGTTTCCTGTTGTCTGCCGGCTTGTTGATCAGTTATCTCCTTTAATCGAATCAGAACCCCGAACCGTCGAAGAAATCCTTCAGCAGTTCGGGGTCCTATTTTTATCGGAAAATCAGTGCATTTTCCACATACCTTCAAGTGCAGCTGCATTAAATCCAGCTAAACAGGCGCTCCTGCTATAAGACGCCTAAAAGGAATTCTTGGCAAGGCTGCTTCTAGTTTTACTAATAAAAGTAAATCTTATTAAAAATCGTGCAGTAAGAAGTGCACAAATGCTAGTTTTCATTTATCATAAGTACATGAAGCCAAGCAACTCTAGCTAAATAAGGAGCAAGACATCATGCCGAACGAACAACTGACATTAAAAAATGACAAACTTCACGACTTTTTATGTGAAAGAAATAAAGTAATGACGGAAGAATGGTATCAAACCCTTGATAAAAAAGCCGGAGGCATCTACTCCTCAAACAATCCGGAAACAATCGAAAAAATGAAGCAGCAAAATTACGAGTTTCATGAAGTTTTTTGCTCGATGTTTACAAAAGACGAAGTTGATTGCATAAAAGAGTTTGAAGATTGGATAGAGCGGGTCGCAAAAGACGAGGGCCATTTAACCACACCGCTTGAGTCCGTTTTAAAAGAATTTTTCAGAACACAGGAGCAGTATTTGCAGTACATTGAAGAATTTGCAGCGACGCAGAAAGAAAATATCTCCCCTGCACAAGTCAACGAGTGGAACAAAGCAGTCGTTAATACGATTAATAAAATCATATTGGAATTTACTGTTCAAAATACCAAAGCCGCAGAAAACCGGTTAAATGCGCAACAGGAAATGATTCTTGAAATGAGTGCGCCAGTCATCCTGTTGACCAAAGACATCGGCTTGCTTCCGTTGGTCGGCGAAATCAATACGTACCGTGCGCAAATCATGTTTGAAAAAGTATTGCAGCAATGCCATAACAATTCCACCGAGCGCTTATTCATTGATTTGTCTGGCGTTCCGATCATCGATACCATGGTAGCCCATCAAATTTTCCAGCTGATCGAAGGCCTGAAAATCATTGGCGTAAAAACAGCGATTGCGGGCATCAGCCCGGTAATTGCCCAAACGGCCATCCAGTTAGGCATCAATTTCGGTGAAATCGAAGTGTACAGCAAAATAGCCCATGCGATGAAATTCCACAACCTGCAAGTTTCAGAAAAATAATTGCAGGCAATTAAAAAGCGGAAGCCCCAAGATAGATTTCTATCTCTGCGGCTTCCGTTTTTTGTTTTTCTAGCTGCTATTTCATGTAGCGGTATTCCCGCAGGCTGTTTAAAATGGAAATTTCCTGGATTAGTTGTTCGCCGATATTGGTTTCCCGGACTTTTTTTCTTTCCAGTTCTTCATCGACCAAGCGTTTGACCGATAATACATCGGTTTCATTGCTCAATACTTCGTCTTTGGAATTGAACAGCTGGTGGGCGACAATCTGCATGCCGTAGGAATTGTACAACAGCGTATAGCCGGCAATGCCCGTAGTCGACTGGTAGGCTTTGGAGAATCCGCCGTCGATGACGATCATCTTGCCATTCGCTTTGATCGGGTTTTCCCCGTCAATTTCCTTGACCGGCGTATGGCCATTGATGATGCGGCCCTGATCCGGGTTCAAGTCGAATTCCTCGAGCATTTTCCGGCATACATCCTCGTCTTCACGCAAATAATAATAAGGGTTTTTTCGTTCTTTATGCGTTTCTTTTTCTTTGATGAAATAGCGTTCGAATGTGGTCATTTCCCGTTTTCCGAACAGCGATGAATACTCGCCGGTCCACAAATACCACACCATATCGGTCGCGAAATCATCCGTTTCTTCCGGATGCGCGAACGCATAGCGCAAGTAATGCTCAAAAATATCCAAGAGCTCACGCCCTGAATAATTTTTGCCTTCAATCTCCATGCCTTCCATATTGCCGTCCTCATCCAGCGGAATACAGCCATGGATCAATAAGTTGCCGTTGTACTTCAAGTAAAGGCTGCCTTTTTTCATGATGAAATTCATGTGGCGAGCGAGTTTCTCGGAGTGCTGGACCGCCACTATTAATTTGTCCATGACTTGCTGTTCTTCTTCCAGCAATTCATCCGGCTGATTCGGATTGACCGTACTAAAACACGTATTTTCCAGATTATAAGTTATGCCGTGCAACGTGGCAGTGTTCGCTTCATAATCCACTTTCTCGAGCAGCAAGCGGTCTTCCATCGCAAAGCACGGGCGCCGTTTGATGATCGGGCTTTCCAGTTTGAATTGGATGATTGAAATGGCCTGGTGAATTTTGGTGATTTGCAGCTGTTCCTGTTCGGTCAATTTCTCACCGGAAATTCGCTTCGGGCGAAAAGCAGGATTGTCGTCGTAGTATTTCTCCGCCAGGTTTAAAAGCGGGCGCAAATTGATGCCGTAGACATCTTCGATGATGTCCAAATTGTTGTAGCGCGCACAGATCCGGATGATATTTGCCAGGCAGACCTTCGAGCCGGCAAATGCCCCCAGCCAAAGAACGTCATGGTTCCCCCATTGGATATCGACCGAATGATAATCAATCAGCGTATCCACGATTTTATGCGGATCCGGTCCCCGGTCGTAAATATCGCCGACCACATGAAGATGGTCCACAACCAATCGCTGCGTCGTGTAGGCTAGCCCGATGATTAGCTTATCCGCTTGGCCCAAGGAAATGATCTGTTCCAGCATTTTCCCGTAATAGTCTTTTTTATTCGTGAACTCATCTGTTTTATACAACAGTTCTTCAATGATAAAGACAAACTGCTTCGGCAAAGCCTTGCGTATTTTGGAACGGGTGTATTTTGAAGAAGCGTAGGAAATCAGCTTTAACATCCGTTCTATGACTTCTATGTACCATTCGTGCAATTCCTTTTTGGTGCTGAAATGGCTTTTGATCATTTGCAATTTTTCTTCAGGGTAATAAACCAAAGTTGCAAATTCGTTCAGTTCCTTTTCCTGCATCTCATCTTTAAAAAGGTCGCGTATTTTTACCTTTACATTTCCGGAGCCGTTGCGCAGCACGTGCTGGAATGCCTGGTATTCGCCGTGCAAGTCGCTGACAAAATGCTCTGTGCCTTTAGGGAGGTCCAGAATGGCTTCAAGATTGATGATTTCAGTGGCTACTTTTTCCTCACTGTCATATTTTTGCGCCAGTAAATCCAAATATTTAATATTTTTCATGTTGAACTCCCTCCGTTCTTAAAAGTTAATTGCCAAATAATTAATGTTTATACTTCCATTATAGAAGAAAACGCCGGAAGTTATCACATTATCTGAAAAGCTTTTGTTAATATGGCAACGTACTCGGCAAAATTTCGCCCGTCATCGTATTCACCAGCAAAGTAATTTCTTCAGATCCGGACTTTCCGGTAAACAAATGCGCCGATCTTGCCGTAAAGGGATTCCAGGAATTCTTATCAAGCGGCACGAGCATCGAATCCACTTCTGCCAAATTATAGCTGCTGAGAACCTTTTGTTCGGCTTCGTCATACGTTAATGCAGGGAGCGAGAAGTAAACGGCGGGAACCAGGAGGATCAGCAACAAAATATAAGGCAGGATACGTTTTTCCGTCAGCAAATATTTAAAGAAAATGACATGTAGCGCCAATAACATGATGATTGCGTTTAATGGCATAACATTCCGGTAAACTGTCTGGTCTACATACATCAATACAAAAAAGAGCAGCAGCGAGATGAAGGCGCCTGGCAGATAGTCCTTCAATTGTTTTCCTCCCTCCCTTTTAACTGCCCTGTTTTGGGTTCCGCAAAGTTACTTAGCAAACCCCCTAGCCCGATAAATAGAAATCCGAAGAAAACTGAAAGACGTAAAATCTCGTGATTGGAAAATCCTAAAACATGGATGAATCCCATAAAGCAGAGAAAAAGCCCGAAAAAGAAACTTACATCGCTCATTATTTTAGCTATCTCCACTGTTTCGCCCCTCCTTGGTTTTCTATTCATTAGAGAACCCAAAAAGCATATCCAATAATGGAGGCAATAAGAACACCGGACTGCCCCCAGATGGCCTTATTGCTCATTCCCGCTTTCCGTTCCAAATAATAAACATAATTTACAACAACGATAATCCCAATCAAAATCATCATTACCCGTGTAGTACTATCTTCCGCTTGAATCATATTTAATCCTGCAAGCGCCACCATTATCATGCCGAGCGTACCAAAAAATAAATAGAGAATAGAAACGCCGGAATCTTTTTCTGTCATTATTCTCCCCCCCTTTGAAGCTACATTGCCACATGCTGCTTTATGATTGCCAGCCTTTTATGCCGACTTATTACCGGCTTAAACTTTCTATTAAACTTTCGTCCTTACTGTATTGGAAACGCCCAATTTTCCCTTCTTCTTTTGTCGAGAAGAAAATGGCGCCTTCCACTTTTGCTGTTTCCTCTTTGCCTCCGTCTTTCTGATAACCGACTTGTGCAATAAACTCGTAGCGGTTCGTAGCTTGTTCAGTCTGCTCTATAGAGACGTTTTTTAAATCTAATTTATAGCCATTAGAATGTGCAGTGCTTGGATACTGTGTGCCAAATGCTCTGACAAAGGTGTCAAGTTCGCTTTCAGTGAAATAATCGCCATATGCTTCTTGAACGAACCGGTCAAAGACCTCGTTTTCTTCTTTTCCGTCTACTACTTTTTTGTACTCTGGGTTCCAGATGGCATCCATGAATTCTTCATCCGGCCCTGAGAACTGGAGCTCGAGTACCTTTTGGATCACTTGTTCATTTGTTTTTTCCGCTCCCGTTCGGGAACAGCCAACCAACATTCCTGTTGCAAATAACATAACTAGTAAAATGAAAAGCAGTTTTTTATGAATGTGCCTATGTCTCATATTCCCACGCCCCTTTTTCTAGTATACGTCGTCTCTGCCAGAGAGTTTCATTATTACAAAAATTTAGGTGATTAAGACCTTATAAATATTATTGCTGGAAGTCCTGCTCAATCTTTTGACCTTTGATTTCTATTATGCGATAGTAGACTAACGACCGTTAGGAAGGTGAACAAATGAAAAAGGAAATTCTGCAAATAGCGCTTGTCCAGTTTGCCAACGAAGGGTACGAAGGCGCTTCTCTTGGCAAGATTGCTGAAGCGGTAGGCATCAAAAAACCTTCGATTTACGCCCATTATGCCGGCAAGGATGAGTTGTTTTTGTCCGCATTAACCTATGCTTTGGAAAGGGAAAGAAGTCATTTGGGGTGCTATTTTAAACAAATGAAAGAAGAGCCGCTCGAAAATTTGCTGCGCGGTTATTTTAACTGGTTTATCCAGGACTTAGAAGGCAACGACCATATGAAGTTTATCCTCCGGACGATGTACTTCCCTCCTGCCCGCCTCGAGAACGAGATTGGCGAGTTGATCAATCCTCTGTTCGACAGCATGCACCGGCACTTTACCCGCGTCATGAGAGAACGCGAACGCCGTGAAAACATCCTTTACTCCGACGACTTCTCCAGCTGTGCTTTGGCGTTTATCACCGTCATTGAAGGGACGATCACGGAATTGGTGTACAGCGGCGAAGCTGCATACTTGAAGCGGTATGAAGCGGTGTGGCCGATTTTTTGGCGCGGCCTGGTCCGCGCATAAAGCTTTGTTTTAGTAATTGAAAAAATGTAAAAGAGGTTTATTTATGAAGAATTACAAATTGGTTTTATCTATTTTGCTGTTGAATTTATTTATCGCATTTTTAGGAATTGGCTTGGTCATCCCGGTAACCCCGACCATTATGAACGAATTGAATATTTCAGGAACGGTTGTCGGCTACATGGTATCCGCTTTTGCGCTGGCGCAGCTGGTCGTTTCCCCGCTTGCCGGACGCGCCGTGGACAAGTACGGCCGTAAACCTTTAATTGTATTGGGATTATTCGTATTCAGTATGTCCGAATTGTTATTCGGCCTCGGGCAATCGGTTGAAGTGCTGTTCGTGTCCCGCCTGCTTGGCGGCGTCAGTGCGGCTTTTATCATGCCGGCTGTTACCGCGTATATTGCAGACATCACGACGCTCAAAACGCGCCCTAAAGCACTGGGTTACATGTCAGCAGCGATTTCAACCGGTTTTATCATCGGACCTGGAATCGGCGGGTTCCTGGCAGAAATCGGCACACGCCTTCCCTTTTTCTTCGCCGCAGGCTTCGGGCTGTTTGCGATGTTCTTATCGCTCTTGCTGCTGAAAGAACCGGAACGCCAAAAACAGGAAGAGAATTTATACGGTGAACAGAAAACGGGATTCGGCCGCATTTTTTCACCCATGTATTTTATCGCCTTTATGGTCATCCTCATTTCCTCATTCGGGCTTGCATCTTTCGAGTCGCTGTTCGCTTTGTTTGTGGACCACAAATTCGGCTTTACGCCGCAGGATATCGCCATCGTCATTTCACTAGGTGCGATTGTCGGAGTCATCGTGCAAGTCGGCTTTTTCGACCGTTTTACGCGTTGGTGGGGCGAGATCCGTTTGATCCGCTACAGTTTGATCGTCTCGACCGCTCTTGTCCTGATCTTGACGTATGTGACCAGCTACTGGGCAATTTTGCTCGTCACCATGGTGGTCTTTGTCGGTTTCGACTTGATGCGGCCTGCGGTTACGACGTATCTGTCCAGGATTGCCGGAAATGAACAAGGGTTTGTCGGCGGCATGAACTCGATGTTTACAAGCATCGGGAACATTATTGGCCCAATTATCGGAGGCATCCTGTTCGATATCGACTTGAACTATCCATTCTATTTTGCAACAGTCACGCTTGCCATCGGCATTGCTTTGACATTTGCCTGGAAAACACCGAAGCAAGTACAGCAAGAAGCAGCGAATTAATTTCGCTGCTTTTTTGTGTAAAAATAATCATTGCAACAGTAAAGAAAGTAAAGTGAACGCCTTCTTTAGAAATTGTCGATATGTTTTAACCAACTTAAACCGTTATTTCATGTATACTTAGTTGTTGGATACAGAAAGCAAGAGTATGAACGACGTCTTACTGAACTGCGTGAAATTGATTGTGCACATATGAGATTTAAAGAATCCGAACAATCATCTGAGTTACAGTGGCCTTCGTGGATATGAAAGAGGCTAGAGATTAAATGACAAAACAATCAAAGAAAACATTATGGGCCCAAGTCGTCAAAACCGGAATCATCAAGTCGAATCTGATACCGATGATCGCTGGATTGATGCTCGCGTTGTACACATATCAATACAGCTTTACCGATAACATTGTGAACATCTTACTGGCATTCACAGGAACTGCAGCGATCATTGCAGCGTCCGGTGCGTTCAACAACATATACGACCGCGACATTGACGCCTTGATGGCCCGCACGAAAGTTCGCCCCACGGTGACCGGAACCATTTCAATTAAACGGGTGGCCATAGTGGCGGTCCTGTTATTGCTGATTGGGCTGGGGTTATTGTATGTTGCCTCCCCCTTGGCGGCGTTCCTCGGATTTCTGGGGGTCTTTTTCTACGTCATTCCTTATACCATGTGGACCAAGCGCCATACTATCTGGAATACCGAAGTCGGCAGCATTTCCGGAGCCATCCCTCCCTTGATCGGCTGGGCTGCCGTGGCTCCTGACATCTGGCATCCGGCATGCTGGGCATTATTTTTGATCATGGTGATCTGGCAAATGCCCCATTTTTACGCCATTGCCATCCGCAAAAAAGAAGATTACGCAGCGGCAAGCATTCCGATGCTTCCCGTTGTCAAAAGCGCGAGACGCACTTACATCCAAAGCAATATCTACTTGGTGCTGCTGGTACTCTCCAGCTTTTTGTTCCTGCCTTTGAGCCTCGGCTTGACTTTGATGTCACTGATTCTTGGCTTGATTTGGCTGGGATTGAGCTTGTTTGGCTCCCGCAGCATGACAATTGAAGTATGGGCGAATAAAATGTTCCTGTTTTCCCTGATCCATATGATGACGATTTTTTCTACGGTCATTATTTATTCTTCAATCGGACTGATTCTGAACGCTTTATAAATAAACGCTAAGAAAACCCCTCACAAGCAAATTATGAGGGGTTTTCTCACGTTGATTGCCGCTTCGCTAATGGGGGGGTGTTGGAATAAAGACCGCACTTACTTCAGCTCCACATGGTTATCCATCAAATCAACGAGACGTATCAAAATCAGCCATGAACGCGTGGGAATAGATACAAACAAAACGAGAGGAAAAGCTGAATACCAGGCTTTTCCCCCTCCTTTTTCGCAAGCGAATTTAGCTGTCAACCGAGGCTGGAACCCGCATGTACTGTTTGCCTGTGTGAGCCGGCAATAAATGGTCTCCTTTTTCGAATAAGGCATCCCGCAAAGAACTGCCCTGGTATTCTTTTTGGACAAGGCCGCGTTCCTGCAGGATGGGCACGACCAGTTCGATAAAATCAGCAAAAGTTCCCGGGGTGATTGCATAGGCAATGTTAAAGCCGTCGACGCCCGCTTCATCAACCCATTGTTCCAAAGTATCCGCTACCTGTTCTGGAGAGCCAACCGTAAATGGCCCAAGTCCGCCGATGCCGACATATTCCTTAATGTCGTTGACGGTCGGTTTTCTGCCCGGCAGTATTTTTGTGAAATTCTCCAATGCGGATTGGATCGCATCGTTTTCAATGTATTCAAGCGGCTGCTCCGGTGCGTAGCCGGACAAATCGACGCCCGTCCATCCACCGAATAAAGCCAGTGCCCCTTCATGGCTGATGTGGCTCTTGTAATCTTCGTATTTGGCAAGGGCTTCTTCTTCCGTCTTGCCAACAATCGGTGTAAGCAAGGATAGAATTTTGACTTCCTCTTGGTCACGTCCGGCGTTTGCCACTTCCGTACGGATTTTGGTGATCGTCTGCTTGGCAATATCGATATTCGGCGGGCCGATAAAGACGCATTCCGCGTGTTTTCCGGCAAACGCCACGCCTTTTTTGGATGCGCCTGCCTGATAAAGCACCGGCGTCCGTTGTTTCGACGGTTCCGTTAAATGGGCACCCGGCACTTTATAGTGTTTTCCTATATGATTGATATCATGCACCTTATCGGGGTCCGCGTAAATGCCATTCACTTTGTCCAGAATGACCGCATCATCTTCCCAGCTGGCTTCCCATAACTTATAGCAAACTTCCAAATACTCATCGGCAATATCATAGCGTTTGTCGTGCTTGACCTGATCTTCTTTGCCGATATTCAACGCAGCACTTTTTAAATAGGAAGTGACGATATTCCAGCCGACGCGGCCTTTCGTCAAATGGTCGAGCGTTGAAATCCGGCGGGCAAAGGTGTAAGGATGTTCATGCGTGACTGAAGCAGTGACGCCGAAGCCCAAATGTTTCGTCACGGCTGACATGAGCGGCACGACAAGCAGAGGATCATTGACCGGCGACTGGGCTCCCTGCCGGACGGCAGCGTCTCTTGAACCGTTGTAGACATCATATGTACCGAGGACATCGGCGATGAAAATGGCGTCAAACTTTCCTTTCTCCAATAGTTTTGCAAGTTCGATCCAGTATTCGCTGTCTTTGTATTGATGCGACTGGTCTTCCGGATGCGTCCAGAGCCCCGGCGATTGATGGCCGGCGCAGTTCATGTCAAAAGCGTTCAAATAAATCCGTTTGCGTGTCATAATGTCCCTCTCCTTTGGTTGCATTGTTTTAACAAAAATAAATAGCCTTCTTTTCCCAGAAAGAGAAAAGAAGGCTAAGTTTCACTACCGTCCCGCTCTTATCTCCCAAGAATAAAATCCTTGCTGGAAGTAGCACCTTTCTGACAAATGTCAGAGGTTGCTGAAGCGTCAACGGGCCAGTCCCTCGGCTTCTCTGGATAAGATGTATGAAGTTAAAATAATCATAATATTAAAACAACGGAGAGTCAACAACTAATTTTACAATTCTTATTTGTTTACTCAGTTATAGCTTTTCACCTCACCGATTCCCCACTTTTGAACGCCTTTCCACCTTAAAATACGCCTTATGTTTAAGAACGGGGTGAAAGAGGGAAAAAGACAGGCATGACTCTAATAGAAAGCAGGTAGATAATATGCCAAGAATCGCAGTAGAACATCCATTTACAGACATTCAAAAAGCTTTGCAGAAAAAAGGGTATCAGGCCGATATGGTCAATCAGAAAACGGACGCAATCCGCTATGACGTAATCGTTGTCCGCAACTCAGACAGCTATGATTACCTTAGCTTTGAAGGCTCGCTTGTAGAAGTAAGCGGCAGTTCCGTGAAAGAAATTGTGGCTGAAGTAGAAGAACGCCTTCAGCGGGCCGGAAAAATCAGCGGCCAGCCGAATGCGGCAAAAGGCAAATCCGGCGGCGGATTCTTCGCAGGTCTTTTAAGCGGAGCAGCAATCGGATCTACCCTTGCCCTTCTAATGGCACCAAAAAGCGGCAAGGAATTGCAAGTAACTGTAAAAGATAAATTGGCCAGCAGCAATTCTTCTAGCGACGGCAGCGGAAAAATCGCCCAAGTAAAAGAAAAAGCCACTGAACTCGCTTCGCAGGCAAAAGAAAAAGCGGCTGACGCTACAAATCAAGTGAAAGAAAAAGTATCAAGCTCTAAAGAGGGCGATAACAGCAAAACAACTACAACCACTACCAACTCAACCGATTCTTCTATGCTTAACTAAGCAGTTTCGGCTTTGAATAGAACAGCAACCGGGAAACACTGAAGCCGCCGAACCGGCAGCTTCGGTGTTTTTTGTTGATAAAATTAATTGCGGCTTGCATTCCTCGCCTCCATCGTTACCCATTCGTCAAATGTATCCTTTAGCTCCGATGGAATCTGGAAATATTTGTCCCCCTTCCTTTAAAGTCCTCCTTATCTTTTTCATGCATTCATAGTAAGATGGAATCAGCATTATAATCAGAATATTCACTTTAAATACCACTTCTTAGAATGAGCATAAAAAAACTCTTATAAAAGACGTCTTAACCGAGGAAGTGCTGCATGCGAAACTGGAGAACTCATATCGAATTGATTGCGGCCATTTTATCCGGAATATTGATTATCATCGCCTATCTCTTAGAAACTTCGGGAGTGGCAAGCCTGTCCATTTTTACTTATCTGCTTGCTTTTGGAATCGGAGGTTATGCCAAGGCAAAGTATGGGCTGAAAAAAACCTTGGAAGACCGAAAACCCAATGTCGAGTTATTGATGGTTTTGGCTGCCATCGGAGCCTCCATCATCGGCTACTGGACGGAAGGCGCCATCCTGATTTTCATTTTCTCACTGAGCGGCGCGCTGGAGACTTACACCGTAAATAAGAGCCGGCAGGAATTGTCTGCGTTGATGAAAATCCAGCCGGAAGAAGCCTGGCTGTTGAAAGGGAACGAAACAACCCGCGTCGGCATTTCCACACTAAAGCCCGGCGACAAGCTGATCGTGAAGCCGGGCGAACGCATACCGGCCGATGGCAAGTTAGTAAAGGGTCATACTGTCGTTGATGAATCGACCATCAGCGGCGAATCGATTCCTGTGTCCAAAGACGTTCCTGATTATTTATTTGCTTCGACGGTCAATTTAAGCGGCGCCATCACAATGGAAATGACAAAGCCGAATTCTGAAACGCTGGTGCAAAAGATTATCGATCTCGTGCAATCGGCCCAAAGCGAGAAACCGCCTTCCCAACAATTCGTCGAACGTTTTGAAGGAAACTATGTCAACGTTGTGCTGGCGGTCTTTGCGCTGATGCTTTTCCTTCCGCACTATCTGTTCAACTGGGACTGGAACACCACTTTTTACCGGGCGATTCTCCTGCTCGTTGTGGCTTCTCCCTGTGCGCTCGTGGCATCCATCATGCCAGCGACTTTGGCTGCCATATCCAATGGCGCCAAAAGCGGCATCATTTTTAAAGGCGGCGTCCATTTGGAGAACTTGAGTGCTGTTCGTGCCATCGCCTTTGACAAGACCGGTACACTTACCCGCGGCAAGCCGCAAGTCACGGATTTCGTCTTGCGGGAAGGGCTTGATTCTACAGCAATAATGGAGAAAATTGCAGGAATTGAAAAGCAGTCCAACCACCCGCTGGCCAAAGCCATTACGGAATACATCACATCCCAAAAGATCGAACCGCTGGCTAATCTTCAAATAACGGATGTCCCCGGAAACGGGTTGAAATCGATCATTCAAGGGGAAGAAATCAAAATCGGCAAACCGGCATTTGCCGGAGAGGATGAAGCCGAAGCTTTCCATGGCGGTTTATTGACCCGATTGGCAAACGAAGGCAAAACCGTCACATTTGTCCGGGACAGCCAAGGCATAGCCGCGGCAATTGCCTTGAAAGACACCATCCGGGACAACACGAAGAGCACCATCCACGAATTGCAGAAAGCCGGCAATTTCTGCATCATGCTGACGGGCGACAACGAGAAAACAGCCAAAGCCATTGCGGAAGAAAGCGGCGTGGATGCCTATGTCGGTGGCTGTATGCCGGGCGACAAAGTGAAAGAACTGAAGAAACTGATCACCGACTATGAATTTGTGGCCATGACCGGCGACGGCATTAACGATGCGCCTGCACTGGCAACTGCCACGACCGGCATTGCAATGGGCGAAGGCACGGACGTGGCACTGGAAACGGCCGATGTCATCTTGATGAAAAACGATTTATCACGCATTGCGTACTCCATCCGCTTGGCCCGGAAAATGGAGAAAATCGTCAAGCAGAATATGTACTTTTCAGTGGGCGTCATTATTGTTCTGGTATTCCTGAATTTTATGCAATCGATCACTATTCCTTATGGTGTGATCGGCCATGAAGGCAGCACGATTCTGGTTATTTTGAACGGGCTGCGCATGCTGAACAGAAAGGTATAAAACTTCTGAAATACATCATTCCTAAAATACAAATTCGAGCCGCTTTGATAAAAGCGGCTCGTTGTATGGATAAGGATACATAATTCTCGCGTGCCTGGTTCTTCAACAGGTCACATTTCTATAGCCCTGCGGTTTAAATGGGATAGCAGGAGTTCCAGATCTTCGGGGTATTCAAGATCCAGATGCAGCAGATCTCTTTCCGTTTTCCAGGCAATTTCTTCAATGGCATCGTCCGGATCATGATACGCTATCTACCCTTCCACCAATTTGCAGTGGAAATATGAAGTGGTGACGTCGTAGCCTTTAATGACTATTTTCTTCGTATGTATGGACCCGTGCACTTTTACTGTGCAGCCGGTTTCTTCCCAAACTTCCCGCACGCATGCCTGTTCAGGCGACTCTCCTTTTTCAATTCCGCCAGACGGAATGCTCCATTTGCCGGATTCTTTCGCTTTCACCATCAAGAGCTTGTGTTCTTGCATAACAAGCGCTGCTGCACCATGCCAGATTTTTCTTGGATCAGCCATTGCAGTTCCTCCCCAATTCCCCATTTGCCTTCATTTAAGAATGCTTCGCTGCCTTGTTTAAGCTCTTCATTTTCTTATCCATCGCCATTAATAGGACGGTACACAGGATGGCTGCACTTAAAGTTAAGATAAAACCTTTTGTCATTAGGTCATAAATAAGGACTGCCGTAAATAGGATGATGAGTGCGGTACGATATAACAGATAATTTTTCATGGGTTTTATCCTTTCAGCAGAAATTTCTAGAACACATTTATGTCTTCTTTCTTTTTAGCAATGATCACCACTTCATCACTGTTCACCTCAAGCTAGTAACGGCCATTGTAGAAGGCAATTAAAGAAGGAAGCTTTCCTTTTATTATCCCTTTAACATATTGAAAAACTTCTTCTGAAGAAACTGACTTCACCGTGGCATAATGCAAGAATGCTCCGTTTACTTGCTCAGCCTTTATTCTTCCTTTGGCTCATAAAAACCCAGGCATAGTAGACGACTAACGTGGCCATTAAGAGCAGTGTCGGAACTATTTGCATCTCAGTAGGAAGAAAAATGGTTAAAAGAATCGCCAATACAGTTATTGGCAAAATCACCGAAAACCAGATCCGCACCCGCTTGTTCTTAAAACTCATCTCGAACCTTTCCATTTCAGCATCCCTCCTTCAAATCCAAAATTATATATGCATCTCTCTTACTTGCTTTCAGAAGCTTTTTGGAAATATTTATAGATATACATGATTCCCATAGAGATTAGGACGGCCATTGCAGTTTCCAAAAATACAGACTTTGCCGGTTGGCTTATAAAATCCATAGTAGATATGGCACCTGAGCCTAATACAAAAAAATAAATGATTGAAAGTTCCAAACGCGGCTTCATGAGTTCCTCCTTTTTGCACTAAAAACGGCCAATTAAGTTCTATTCGATAAAACTTCTTTTTAATGGAAATCCACACTATTTTAGATTACCAATAATTCCTTTTATTTCCTACCCCAAGTTAACACAAAAACCGCCAAGGAGAAACATACATCGTTTCTCTTCGGCGGCTTATTGGCTATGTCTTCTTTTCGCAGCGCTGCATCCTTCAATGTGCGTTCTACTTCATTGACCAAATTACTTTATGGGCTTGGATCAGCCCGTCTTGATTATACAAACACGTCCCCATTTAATAGCGTCCGGTTTCGTGGATGTTCAGGAAGAATGGAAGACACCAATTTCTTCACCACAGGCTGCTGTGAAGAAAAGATTTCATCCTTGTCTTGAACCATTTCGACCACTCTTCCCTTATCCATTACTGCAAGTGCATCAGAAACCGAGTATGCTGCTCTGATGTCGTGTGTAATAAACAAATATGAAAGGCCATACTCAGCTTTTAACTCGTTCAATAAAGTTAAGATATGTGTCTGAGTGACCATATCGAGACTGCTGACGGGTTCATCCAAAACGATCATTTTCGGCTTTAGGGCAATTGCTCTCGCAATGTTGATCCGCTGAAGCTGTCCGCCGCTGAATTGCATCGGATATTTTGTCATGTCATCCGCATGCAATCCGACAACTTCCAATAATTGCGCCACATTCCTTTTCAGTTCCGATGGAGAAAGTCTCTCATAGTTTTCCAGTGGCTCACTTATAATTTTTTCCGCCGTCATTCTAGGATTCACCGATGAAAAACTGTCCTGGAAAACGACTTGCAGGTCTCTGCGAAAATGCTTTCGGGCGGCAGCCCCCATTGTGTAGAGATCTTGGCCTTGGAATAGGACCGTTCCTTTTGTCGGTTTTTCGACACCCAAGATCACTTTCCCTAATGTACTTTTTCCGGCTCCGCTTGTTCCGAGAAGCCCCAGGCACATACCTTCTCCGATAGAAAGGGATATATCGGAAAGGGCAGTCGCCGCTTTTTCTTTACGGCGAAAAGAACGGAACGAGCCATATGTATGCGTCACGCCTACCACTTCAAGTAAATTCATCGTGTCCCTCATCTCACTTTATTGGCCATTTAGTTTAAATGACCAGCTTTTCACGTTCGTATTCCATCGGCAACATAGGTCTGGCCTGCAGCAATTTTTTCGTGTAGGGATGCTGCGGCTGATCGAACAATTGGAAGGCTTCCGCTTTTTCAACAATCCGTCCTTTTTGCATCACTGCGACATCGTCAGCAAGAGCTGAAATAACGCCCAAATCGTGTGATATCAACAAGATCGAAGTGCCGCACTCTTTTCGAAGCCGGTCCAGTTCTGAAAGAACCTGCATTTGGCTTGTAACGTCAAGTGCAGTTGTCGGTTCATCCGCAATCAGCACAGATGGACGCAGGCACATCGAAATCGCGATCATGACCCGCTGCAGCATTCCGCCGCTCAGCTGAAAAGGGTACATCCGCATTAATTTCTCGGGTTCCTGCAAATCCATTGCGGCCATAGACGAAACCGCCAATTCAATCGCCTGTTTTTTTGTAAGAGGTGTATGCGCGCGGATCGTTTCTACAAATTGGCTGCCGATTGTATACACGGGAGTAAAAGCATTCATGGGATTCTGCATAATGTAGCCGATTTCCTTCCCGAGAACGTTGCGCATTTCTTTAGGCTTCAACCCATTCAGTTCACGGCCATTGAGCTGGATGCTTCCGCCTATTTGTATGGTTTTTGGATTTAACAGCTGTAGCAGCGCCATACACGTAATGGTCTTGCCGCTCCCGCTTTCTCCTACAAGTCCCAGCACTTTTCCAGGCTTCAAGTCCAAATGCAGGTCATGAACAAGGGGCAGCCTTCCCTGAGCTGAGTTTACTGAGATGTCTACGCCTTTCGCCTGCAGTACATAATGCTGTTTGTCCATCCAATCATCCCTCTCTACTACCGTTTTTTAATGCCGTACTTCTCTGATAAAGCTTCACCTAATACATTAAAAGAAATCACAACGAGCAGTATCATGATCCCCGGGTAGAGCATCAATTCAGGCTGGCTGCGGATGAAGTTTTTGCCTTCCAGAATCATGGCACCCCATTCGGCAGTCGGAGGTTGGACGCCGAGCCCGAGAAATGACAGTGCCGACAGATCCATGATAGCCCATCCCATTTCAAGTGTGCCCATCACCAGAACCGGCGGAAGCACATTTGGAATCATGTGGCGCCTGATTATTTTCCCTGTGGAAGATCCGCTGATGCGGGCAGCCAGTATGAAATTTTGTTCTTTCAAACCGACAATCATATTGCGGATCATTCTTGCGTAATATACCCATTGAACCATCATCAGCGCCATCACCACCTGCCAAAGCCCGGGGCCGAGCAATCCGACGATGCCAAGAACAAGCACAAGATTCGGAAACGCCATAACGCCTTCGCAAAATCTCATCAATACAGCATCAATTACGCCGCCTTTGTATCCAGCAATTGTGCCAATCACCAAACCGAAACCTAAAGCAGCCACAAAAATTAAAGAAGCGAAACCTAACGAGACGCGCGCGCCGTATAAAAGCCGAGACAGGTTGCAGCGCCCTAAATGATCCGTTCCCAAAGGGTAGTCGAAAGAAGGAGGCGACAATTTAAGCACCAGGTTCACCTGGATGGGATCATTCGGCGCGATCCACGGAGCTAAAATAGCAATCAGGAAGAATGCGGCCAGTGTGGCAGAGCCAATGAGAATGGCCGCCTGGCTCTTTCTTGCGATTCGTATGCTAGAAATCAAAACTGAGCCCTTCCCTTCAATGAAATGCGTGGATCCATGTACATTTGCACAATATCCACAATCAAGTTGCATATGACAAATAAGCAAACGGCCAACATCACGTAGCATTGAATAACAGGAATGTCCCGGTTAAATATGGCTTCTACAAAATATCGGCCGAATCCCGGCCATGAAAAAACTTGTTCGATGATAATCGTACCGGTCAAAAGTTTTCCAAGGTTCATGCCAAGCCCCGTCATCATAGGAGCAATCGCGATTTTTAAGACGTGTTTGCCCATAATGGCTTTTTCTTTGATGCCCCGCGTCCGCGCATATAAAACATACTGCTGCTCCAGCTCTTCCAGTACACTGGCCCGAAGCAAGCGGGTGTAGACAGCAATCAATGCCAGGGACAAAGTCAGACTGGGCAGTACAAAATGCTGCCAGGTCCCTTTCCCTTCCACCGGGAACAAATCCAGCTTGACGGAAAAGAGAAAAATCAACAGGTAGCCCAGCCAAAACTGGGGGATGGAAGCGCCTAAAAAAGAAAGCAGCCTGCTAAAATGATCGATTGCCCCGTTTTTGTATACCGCTGAAAAAAAGCCGAGCGGGATGCTGATGGCAATAGCCAACAGTATACTGCTGAGGGCGAGCTGGATGGTTGCTGGCATTCTTGCTGAAATCTCCTGCCAAACAGGAGTATTCGTTACAAACGAATTGCCAAAATCCAGTAGGACAATTCCTTTGACCGTTTGGACATACTGCATCCACAAGGGCTGATCCAAACCGAATTCGTGCCTTTTTTCGGCCAGAATTTCATCCGTTGGGTGAATATGGGCTGCGGAAAGATACGCTTCTGCAGGATCAACCGGCGAAAGGCGGATGAGTAAGAACATCAGAAAAATGGCAAAGAGAACGATGGGGATGACAGCAAGGAGCCGTTTTGAAATATAGGTTGCCATGACTTGTCCTCCCCGCTGTTACTTGCTGATTTTCATTTCGTTGAAAGGGTGTTCATCCCGGTTTGCCGGGAAGATAAATTCTTCCACACCGTTTTGGTAAATGACCGACTTTTTAATATAGGAAATGGGTACAAAAACAGATTGTTCCTGTAAGGTTCCAAGAATCGAACCGTATAATTGCTGGCGCTTCGCCTCATCCGTAGACCCCAGCGTTTCTTTTATCTGCTTATCCAAATCCGATTTCATCGGCAAGTTCGAATGGGCTTCTGCAACGCCCCATCCTTTTTCTGCTACAACATTAATAAACGAATGCGGATCGTAAGGCGCTCCGTAGTTGTACCAGAAATCGACATCAAAATCTCCGGCTTTCCGGCGTTCGATTTGAGTGGTCAATTCAAGCCCGCTAATATTCAGCTTAATGCCGATTGCTGACCATTCGGCCTGCAGTGTTTCGGCCATCGCTTTTTGAATTGGATCGGTCTTGTCGTAGATTAATTCCAATTCGAGGGGCTGGCCGTCCTTTTCACGGACTGCTTTTCCGGAAGGCAGCTTCCAGCCTGCTTCATCCAGGTAATCTGCAGCTTTTTTCACATCGTAGTCAAACGGTTCCACTTCAATATCGGTATACGGGAAATTTGTCGATAAGATATTGTCCGCTTTTTCTTCCAATCCTAATGTGACACCTTCGACCATCGCCTGTTTGTTGAAACCGTGCTGGAGAGCTTTCCGCACCCGCAAATCTGCCAATTTTTCATTTGTTGTATTTAACAGCAAGCTTCTTGTTCCGACTGGTTCAGAAAGAGCGGTTTGGTATTCACCCGATTCTTTCAACTGATTAAAGGAATCCATGCTGATGACGCCTTCGCCGTATATCAAATCCAAATCGCCTTTTTCAAATGCCAGAACCCGGGTTTCAGCATCGGGGATAATTTTGATTTTGACTTCTTCAAGCTGTGGGCTTTCTCCCCAGTAATCGGGATTGCGGGTGAACACCGCATATTCGTCTTTCTTATAGTCCTTCAGCATCCATGGACCTGTACCGACAGGCTCGGTGATGCCTTTAGATGTGTCGCCGTCTTCCGGAAATCCTGCTTCGCCCAGGAATCGCACCGGCCGAACAACAGCCAGGTCCTGAAGTGCCGGATAATACGGCTCTTTTAGCACCATTTTAAAAGTCCGATCGTCAACTGCTTCGGTCTTTTCCAAAACATTGATTACGCCAAGCCAACTGTGGGAACTTGAATTTTTCATGACCGCATCGAAGTTCTTTTTGACTACAGCCGCTGTGAGCGCCGAGCCATCAGTAAACTTAACGTTTTCACGAATCTTAAAAGTGTATTCTAACCCATCCTCGGAAACCGTCCAAGACTCTGCCAAATGCGGTTGGATTTCGCCGCCTTCTTTATAGCTGACCAGCGGTTCATAAATCATCGATTGGGCCAATAGCTGCGATGGATTATAAACGTGCGGATTCATCGTGCCGATATCTCTTGGCCAGGAGATTGTGATGGAGTTGTCCGCTGAAGCCCCATTAGCAGATTCGGCTTTATCGTCCGAACAGCCTCCTAGTATAATGGCTATCGCTAAACTTATTGCCACCGCTAAAAATTTTCTATGCTTATTCATGATTTAGTAATTCCTCTCTTTTCTCATTGATAATGATTATCAATTTCACTATTGTAACTATAGTTTTCTGAGCTTTCATTGTCAATATAATTCATGAATGATTGTTTCGAAAAATATTAAAAGCATATATCTAACCAGTACAGGCAAGGTTATTTGGCCTATGTAAGATTTAATCTGGCCGCATTCAAAGTTCATTCTACTAACTATGACTTTCCATTACTATTTTCAATATAACAATAGTTATGAAAAAACTTTCTTGATTAACCGAGAAAGTTTGGGACTAATATATTTTTTTAGAATTCTCGTCATCCCATCCATATAAATGGTACGATCATAGTTAATAAGTCGGGTGTTTAATGGGTTCGCAGCGTTTCTATTTTTCAAGGAGAAATGGAGGAGATGGCTTGAAAAGATTGCTTAGATGGGCATTTATTTTGTTTATATCGGCTGCTCTTTATCCGATTATATATAAAGGTTCTGCAGTAGTTTCCAACAGCCAATTAAAAAAAGATCAGATAATTTGTGATGAAAACGATTTAACTCCATATGAGACTGTAACAAATTCGGAAGGAACCCAATTTGTGATTAGACAGACGACAATTTTAGAGATCGATGAACCCGATGTGCCGGTTCCGCAAACAGAAGAAGAGTTGATCCAATTAGCCCGTGACATGTATAAACAAGCAGATGAGGGCGACGAAATCATCTATGCAGGCGAATCATCGGCCGACTATGAACAATCAGGCCAAGTGGTTTATCCTTCTGGATTTGTCGAAGAAGAAACACAGTGCAAACCGTAATCTAATATAAAAAGGAGACAGCCATGTGCTGTCTCCTTTTCAATAACCCTCTGTCCAATTACAAAATATCCGCCCAAATTTTAATCGCTGTTCCAAGGATCAAGAGTGCCAGTATCCATTGCAAATACTTTGTATTCATTTTCTGGCCTAGCTTTGCGCCAAGCGGTGCTGCCAAGAGACTCGCAACAATCATCACTGCCGCAGGGCCATAGAGAATCTGGTCTGTTGCAATTTTCCCCACGGTCGAACCGATGGACGAAATGAACGTAATGGCAAGCGATGTCGCAATGGTCATGCGGGTCGGAATCTTCAGGACCACCAGCATAATGGGCACCAGGATAAAGGCGCCCGCCGCTCCAACGACTCCCGCTGCAATCCCCACGATAAAGGCCAATGCGGCTGCCAGCCATTTATTGAACGTGACCTGATCGAGCGGGATATCATCGACTCCTTTTTTCGGAAGGAACATCATGATGACCGCTATCGTGGCCAAAACGGCGTATACGACATTGATGGCCTGCTCAGACATTAGCGTCGAACCGTAGCCTCCGATGAAACTCCCGAGTAAAATGGCTCCGCCCATATAGGCAATTAGCGTTTTGTTCAAATACCCGCTGCCGCGGTATGCCCAAACCCCGGCAATTGTCGCAAAAAACACTTGGATGGCACTAATGCCGGAGACTTCATGGGCACTGAATGCGGAATAACCCAACATCACCGGTATGTAGAGAAGCATCGGGTATTTGATGATCGAGCCGCCGATGCCGACCATACCGGAGATGAAAGAACCGATAAAGCCGATCAGGAATATGACGATAATAAAATCAAAACTCATTCTTTGTCACCCTTTCCAAAAGAGAAAAGGGTATCACAGCGATACCCTTTCTACTGCTTTCAGCCTTTCTTGATCCAGAATTTCAGGACGCCGCCTTCTTCTTGAATGTCCAGCAATTCATGGCCTCCCGATTTTGCCCAAGCCGTCATGTCCGCTTTTGCGCCTTTATCGGTTGCCAGGATTTCCAACACTTGGCCAGACTCCATGTCTTTCATTTCTTTTCTTGTTTTGACGATCGGCATTGGACAAGCCAAGCCTTTTGCGTCTAATACTTTATCTGCGTTCATCGTATTCGCTCCTTTGAGTTTCTGCTTTTTTAGTTGAATTTTTGATTTAGAATTAACGGACTGCACAGCGGTTCGGTCCGATTTCCATTTCGCGCTGCACTTCATCGTCCGGTGTGATTTTCCCCATGTTCGTCTGGCGGATATCTTGGTATGCGTTCGGCTGCGGCGGCAGGTTTTTCGTGACCATATCGCGGAACTCCTGCTCGTCTTCAATATTCAAGCCATGGTTTTCTTTGAACAGGTCGCCTAATCTTTTCGCAACGCTGCCGTCTGCGTTCAGCTCTTCCATGATCATGAAGTGAGCCGGCAAAACGATCAGCTCGTCAGCCAATTCTGCGTAGCGGCTGTAAAGCGATTCACGCAGGTCGCCTACCCAGTCTTCCGCAAGGCCGGCAAGGTCAGGGCGTCCGATGGAATCGATGAACAGAATGTCACCTGTCATCAAGTATTGGTCGTCCACGATGAACGATGTCGAACCGATGGTATGCCCGGGTGAGTACAAGGCTTCGATTTCGATTTTTGCATCGCCAATCGCGACTTCCAAACCATTGACCAATTCTGCATAGTCGAATACCACTTCTTCTGCATCTGCCGGCGGCAAGTAATAGGTTGCGCCAGTCGCTTCTGCAATTGTGCGGCCTCCTGAAATATGGTCAGCATGCAAATGTGTATCGAATACGTGCTTGATCGTTGCCCCTTTTTCCTGCGCGAAATCCAAGAAGATATCGGTCATGCGAGTGGCATCGATGATCGCAGCTTCGCCTCCGGAGATGGCCATATACGACAAGCAGCCTTTTCCGATACGGACGAATTGGTATAATTCGCCGCCGTTTTTCAAATCGCCGACTTTCACTGGTTCCAAATGTTCGCTCCAGGCTTTCATGCCGCCTTCAAGATACGCCGCGTCGACGCCTTCTTCATCCAGCATTTCGGCTACCATGACAGAAGATCCTTCTTATGCACAAACCACAAGGATGTCTCTGTCTTTTGGAAGCTCTGAAACCACTTCTTCGACTCCGTCCAATAACTCAAAATAAGGTGTGTTCAAATATTGGATGTTGCCACCTTCAATTTTCCAGTCGGCGAATGCGTCGCCGTTGCGCACATCCAGGATGAACAATGGTTCGTTGTCGATTACTTTTCTTGCTACTTGTTTTGCAGTCAATGCTTTTACAGTCATACAAATACCCCCTAGTGTATTTTATCGCGTAAATTTTTTTGGATTAAAACGTTAAGGTGACGTCTGCGTCTTTTGCAAAGTCCAGGAACGTGACAGCTCCGCCGACGTCAATGCCGTCGATGAATGCGTCTTTTTCTAGTCCGAACAAGTCCATCGTCATTTGGCAGCCGATGAATTTTACCTCAAGTTCTTGCGCCATTTCGGCCAATTCCGGAATGGTCGGTACATTCGCTGCCCGTAACCCTTCAGCCATCTGTTCCTTCCCTTCCGGAAGCGCCAACTGCTCATATGCTTCTTTGTTGATCAGGTTCAATCCTTCGAATGTGAAGAAGATGGCCACTTCGTGATCACTGGCCGCTGCTGCTGTTGCGATATTATAGACTTTGTAAGCATCGAATAACGATCCGTTTGATGCAATGATTGCTGTTTTTCCTGCCATTTTGTATTCCTCCAGTTAAATTAAATTGTAAGATTGCTTAGCTATTGCTTTGTTTCGTTTCGCCGGCCCATTGGCTCATGCCCTCTACGGCATTCTTCACGCGGCCAAAGCCTTTTTCCGCCAATTGTTTCGCTGCCAAATCGCTGCGGTTGCCTGTCCGGCAAATAACAAAGACTTCTTTTTCTGCATCCAATTCCTGTACACGGGTTTCCAGTTCGCCAAGCGGAATGGAAACTGCACCTTCAATGTGGCCAAATGCATATTCCGCCGGTTCGCGGACGTCGAGCAAAAGGACATCGCCACGGCCCAGTTGTCCCTGCAATTCTGCGTTCGTCACGGTGTGAGGAAACTGAACTTCCTCTTTTTCTTCTGTTTGATCAGCTTTGCGCAAATAATGCTTCAGCACATTGCCTTCTTCGGAAGAACCGAGGTATTGGTTGCCGCTGCTCTTCGCCCAAGCTTTCATATCGGCCAGCGAACCCTTGTCGGTCGCCTGCACTTCAATCACTTGTCCGGGTTCCAAGTCTTTCATCGCTTTTTTTGTGCGTACAATCGGCATCGGGCATGCAAGCCCTTTTGCATCAAGAATTTGGTCTGTTTTAATCATGTAATAATCCTCCTAGTACCCAGTGGGGTATATTTTCAGTTAAAAAATTTTTACTTACTCAGTCGGTCCGTCCCAGTCCAGCATGCCGCCATCCATATTGATGACGTTATAGCCGCGGCTTTCCAGGATATTTGTTGCCATGCCGCTGCGGTTGCCGGATCGGCAAACTAGGATGTGTTCTTTAGATTTGTCGATATCCTGCAAACGGAACTCGATAAGCCCTAAAGGGATATTAACTGCGCCGGGAATCTTTCTTGCCTTTACTTCTTCTGTTTCGCGCACATCGATAATTGATGCGTCTTTATTGTTTTTAATATGTGCTTGTACTTCTTGTGTGGTCATTCGGTTCATTGTTTTTCCTCCTTCAGCTTATGGACGATAATTGTTCATGCCGCCTCTTACATTAACGACTTGTTCAAAACCATTTTTCTTTAATAAGTCTGCTGCTCTGCTGCTTCGCATACCGCTCTGGCAGATCAGGTAAATGTCTTGCTCTGCGTTCAGTTCATTCAGGCGATTTGGCAATTCATTGAGCGGGATATTCTTGAATTCCTTGATGTGCCCTGCTTTGAACTCTGCTGGTGTTCTTACATCAATAAATTGTTTGCCGATTTTCTTAAGTTCTGGCTTCAGTTCATCCGTCGAAATGGATTTTCCGCCTTTTGCTGGTGCGATCGCGCGGTAACCGATAAAGACAATAACAGCACCGATTAAAATCATTAACCAAGTATCCATAGTTCCCCTCTTTTCGTTAAATGAATAAATTCACGTTGCCGTCTTCTGCATCTGCCAAATAGGCCGCTACTCCAGCGTATGTTACATCATCAAGCAATTCTTCCTGCTGCAGTCCGAGAAGATCCATCGTCATTGTACATGCCACCAAATTGATGTCCTGTTCCTGCGCCATTTCAATCAGTTGCGGCATCGTCATCGCATTGTGTTTGCCAATGACCTGTTTGATCATTTTGGGTCCCATGCCGCCCATATTCATATTGGACAAGCCCATCTTGTCTGCGCCCCGCGGCATCATTCTGGCAAATTGCCGTTCAAGAAAACCTTTCTTTACGGCAGGCGGATTGTCTTTCCGAAGTGCATTCAATCCCCAAAATGTATGGAAGATGGTCACTTTGTGGTCGTAGGCCGCCGCCCCATTTGCGATGATATAAGCTGCCATCGCTTTGTCGTAATCCCCGCTGAATAAAATAATGTTTGTTGATTTTGTTTGTTCCACTGTCTTGTTTCCTCCGCTCCATTTACCCATAGGGGTATATAAATTTATAAATAAAAAAGGTTCGCACACTTTAACTTAATACCCTATGGGGTATATTACCATCCGAGAAGAAATTCGTCAACACATGATTGACGAATTTTCTCAGCGGCTTTTGACCAGAAGACTCACTGCATCTTTTACAAGCTGATCGGTGCTTTCCCCTTTTTCAAGGCTTTCACGGACACACTGTTCCAGGTTTTCACTGACAATGACGCCGATTGCGCGATCCACTGCACTTCGAACTGCAGACAGCTGAGTAACTACATCGCGGCAATCGTCGTTTTCTTCGACCATCCGCAGGACGCCTTTCACCTGGCCTTCAATCCGTTTTAGCCGGTTTTGGACTTGTTTATCGTATTCCATTGGTTTGTCTCTCCTTTAAAAAGTTTATAAGCTTTTGATAATCATATCATATACCCCTTTGGGTATAATTTCAACTATATTGCTTTTCTTTATATAGGAGGAACAATCCCTAATTTTTCGCCTATGCACATTTAAACATCAGGAATTGTTCCATCTTCTTTAGCTATTTGCCTCTATTTTGGCTTCAGCTTGTCTTTTTAAACAGATTTATCAATACAGCCAATCAATCTTTCTTCAATATCCAAAGCGATTTGTTTGATTGACTCATTTTGCACCATATCAATCAAAGCGCTTGGTTTTGGCATGCCGATTTTCGTCGTTCCCTCTTCTTCGTAGACTACAATTTTACATGGCAGGAAGTATCCGACCATCAAGTCTTCTGACAGCACCCGGTTTGCTTCCTGAGGGTTGCAGACTTCGAGAATGGTGAACGGAGTATCAAAATCTGTGCCTTTTTCCTGAAGTTTTGCTGTCAAATCAAAATTCCAAAGAATCCCGAACTTTTCTGCCTGCAAGTTTTCTGCGAGTGCTTGAACCGCTTCGTCTCTGCCTTTTTCCGTTTCTACTGTGTAATTGAACATAATGAAAACCCCTCTCTTGTTAATTGCTTATTCCTAAGTATTGTTCCCTCTTATCAGCCAATGAATCATTTGGCCGTTTGTATTAACTTTTATTTGGTGACGACTATAAAAACAAAAAACGCAATTCCTGCCAGAAATGCTAACCGCTGCGCTGGTCATAGCGAATTCCAAAATGTCTTCATGAAAATCTCCTTCGCCAAATTAAACCCCTAGGGGTATATTTCTTGTACTTAGAATAACTTGAAAGTAAATTAAGTGCAACTGATGTGCTTCAATATATTTAAAGCGACTAGTTGGATTATCTATTTTTAGTCATTAAATAAATGAGAGTTGTCTTGCGCCACTTTCCATTTTCTTCTTTCAATCCCATTTATTTTATGTATATTTAACGTATAATGGAGCTAACCAAAATCCAGGACGCCCCCCTTTCCCCCCGGGGAACCGTCCGACAGCTGAAAGGGGCATTCGATATGACCTGTAGTCCAATTTAAATAGCCCCATTCATTCATAACAATTACGAATTGAATTCACGGGGGAATACAATTATGAAACTGAATCGAAATTTCAATTTGCTGTTGACCGGGCAGTCGCTTGCGAATATTGGCGACGTCTTGTACATCGTCAGTGTGATTTACCTAATTTTTGAATTGACCGGATCGGCCACTGCTGCCGCTTTTGTACCATTTACCATTACCGCATCGATGTTTCTGTCGAACACATTGACGCCACTGCTGATGCAGCGCTTTAATTTGAAATGGCTGCTAACTGGCTCGCAGATGGGCAAAACCGCCTTGCTGATTTTGCTAGCATCTTTATTGCCGCAACTCTTTCTTTCCAACTACTATGTGCTATTTCCAGTCATCAGTATAGTTGCCTTGCTGGACGGCTGTGCCAACCCTGTGACTCAAACACTCCTCCAGCATTACGTGAAGAGTGAACAGCTGTTAAAAGCGAATGGCATCACTGAAACTATTACCCAGTCGATCCAAACCGCCATGTGGTTTGTTAGCAGCTCACTGTTGATTTGGCTCTCAGCAAACGATTTGGTTTGGCTGACTGCGGCTTTGTTTTTCTTGTCGAGCCTTCTTTTATGCGGGTTGGAGTCCGTTCACATTACGCCTTCCAAGGAGCAAAGCAAGCGGCAGCAGATCACACAGGGCTGGCAGACCGTTTCCGCTTCACCCGTGCTAAAACGGATTGCCTGGATGGATGTTTTGGAAACCGTTGCCGGCACTGTTTGGATCGCCGCAATTCTTTATGTTTTTGTCAGCGATGCTTTGTCGGCCGGTGAACAATGGTGGGGCTTCATAAATGGTTCTTTCTTTCTCGGATTGATCGCAGGCAGCCTTTTCTGTCTGCGCTTTTCGGACCGGATCGAGCAAAAGCTCAGCCAGTTCATTTTCCTAGGTGCTGTCTCAAGCAGTCTTGCCACTATTCTCTTCGGGCTAAACAGCCTGCCGCTGCTAGCATTGCTATTGTCTTTTTTGGTCGGTGTTTTCGGACAGATCAAAAACATTCCGCAGCAGACCGTGGTCCAGACAAGCGTACCGAAAAACCAATTGCCAATGGTGTTCACAACGCTCGGCGCAATCGGCACCGGAACCTTTGGCGTCGCCTCCCTTATGATGGGTGTTTTGGCAGATGCATTTGGCATCCGCGGAGTCTTTGTCTTGTCGGGTATCTTACTAGCAGCAGTCAGCTTGATTGCTTATAAAGGAAGAGTTCTTTTATGGCGAACTGTGCAGGAATAAAAGAGATATACAAAAAGAGACAGCCGTTTGTCAATCGGCTGTCTCTTTTGATTCATATAAATAGGAAAAGCTTCCTGTCACGAAAATTTTCCTTTTCAAAAGCCTTTCGCTTCACTGTATCTTCCGGATTTTACCGCAATCATCCCAAATACGGAGAATGCCCCTGTAATCCCGAATAGGAAAGCAAACAGCTGAAAGCCAATGGTCGGCGAATCAAATAAAGCATAGCATGTTAGGAAAGAAATGCTCGCTATGAGCAATAATATCGCATTTCTTACGGTTCTTCTTCCTCTTAATAACCAGAAAGTCAGCTGGAACAAAACAAAATAGAACGATATCGCCATCACTAGCGGAAAAAGGGGCTCAAACTTTGCGGCATAGACAAAATGATCAAGAACCCACAGATTGTCTGCATTTGTGAAGCCTTCATTTGCCCAATTAGAGAACACGGCGGTATACCGCCATTCCCCCGGTTCGTCGCGCAATTGCCCGCCTTCGTACCAGCTGATGAGCGCCGCCAGTATAAATACAACAAACGCGCCAATCAACAGGACAATTTTTTTAAATGACATACGTCTTTCTCCTTCCGTATTGCTTTAATCATCCTTAAGAAATAAAAGATAATAAGTTCCATCTATAGGATATATTTACATCTCTCCAAAAACTACTCCACTTCGATGACAAACGTATAGGACACTTCTCCGCCTTCCCAAGTTGCGAGCACTTCATAAATATAGCGGCCTCCGCTAACAGGAACCTGGAATTGATGGTCGGTTAACTCTATTTTCTCCTCTCTCCTGTTTTCACTCCAATGATAGACGGAAATTTCTGGATCTCTCTCTATCTCCAATTCAATCACGGCGTTTGGGCTTGCTTGTATCGCAACTACTTCTTCAGCTAATTGAGGCGGTGAAGCAGCATCCGTCATCGCAACTTCCGTTCCGGTGCCGCTTTTCCTTTCCCACCGGAGGTTGCCTTCTTTCAGGTCGTGCAGCTCGCCGTCAATGCGGACCATTCCTGCCATCGACGGCGGAAACTCTGCCTGCGTTTCTTCTGTACTTCCGTTTGTTTTTATTATCCCAGCCGAACAGCCTATTAAAAGAAAAAGGAGTGACCCAGCTGCCAGTATATTTTTCAATGCCATGAACCCTGTTCCTTTCATTTTATGGATGAAGCGGCTATTGTTTGAAGCTGATGTATATTTTCCTTATTATCCCATAAAACGCGTTCCACCGTTTAGCTTTCCGTAGATTTTTAGAACCTAAACAGCCCTGAGAGAACAAATCGTTCTCCCAGGGCTCTAACTTCGTTTAGGCATAAGAATGCAAACCGGCGATAACTAAGTTCACAAAAATTTGATTGAAAATGATTGTCCCGAAACCGATGATGGCGAGCCAGGCCGTTTTCTCCCCTATCCATTCTTTACCGAGCCGCAAATGAAGGAATGACGAACTGCTTAACGAAATCATGGATTCTGTGGACATAATTATCCTCCTTCGACATATAAAAAATGGATAAATTCATTCTTTTTCATCATAGCATTATTGATGGCATTTAATGTAAGTCAATCATGTGAAGTACTTTTGTGAACGACTTCTTAATTTTTGTTTAATATACTTTCTATTTCAGTTTATTAATGTCCTTACAAGGTTGCTCGTTAATAGTTTGACACTTTGTATACAAATGTATACAATAAAGAACGGATAATGAAATGCATACGTTTGGAGGTAAAAGCAATGAAAGAACCCGAAGACACAAAACCAACCAGATCTGATGACCTAAGTCGGGAGGAATTCCGTCGCGGCAGAGGCGGACACCGGCGCAAAGAACGCGGCGGCGCCAAAACGTTCAGGCGCGGCAGAGCCCTTGAATTTCTGGCCCGCATGAACACCCGCCGGCATACGTTAAAACAGCAGCTGGAAACGCCGGAATTGCAGACGATCCATCCGGTTCTGGTCGGTGAACTGAAAGCGGTTGATATGGTGATCGCTGAATTTACGCAGCTGTTTGAAATCCATGAAGACGAAATGCATGAAAGTTCTTCCGCATCCGAAGACAAACCCGGCGAAACTGTCCATGGCGAGTAAGTTTAAAGAAATCGCAGAGAATGTATCGAAAGCAAGTTCAAAATTATAAAATGAATGGAGATTAAAATATGTTTATCCAATCCCGTAAAATGACCATCACTGAAGGAAATTCCCACTTGGTGCTTGAGCGCTTCAGCAAACCCGGAATTCTTGAAAAGCAAGAAGGCTTTGTTGATATGAAGGTTTTACAGAAAAAAGTGAGACGCGGCGAAGAAGAAGTGCTGATCCTCGTGACATGGGAATCCGAAGCGCATTGGAAGCAATGGGAGAAAAGCGATGTCCATATCGCCGGCCATAAAGCGAACCTGAACAAACCCAAACCGGCGCATATCCTTAATGTGGAAGTGGCCAAATACGAAGTAAAGGCAGTTAAAACGGCAGTTCAAGAAAACTAAGCTCTTTATAGCTTAAGCTGGCGCAAACTTTAACAGCATCTTGAAAATCAGGAGGTCTTTTAATGAAAGAGCAAATGTGGAACGACGTAGACGATTATTTTACAGATAAGCTTCACAACACAGATCCGGTCATGAAAGCCGTGCAGCAAAATAATGCTGATTCCGGATTGCCGGGAATCGATGTTTCAGCGAATCATGGCAAGTTCCTGAGCCTGATGGTGAAAATGGCGAACGCCAAAAACGTTTTGGAAATCGGTACACTTGGCGGCTACAGCAGCATTTGGATGGGGCGCGGCTTGCCGGAAGATGGACGCATTGTGACACTTGAATACAAAAACGCCCACGCCAAAGTGGCCCGCGAAAACATCCAACGCGCGGGATTGTCCGATAAAATCGAAGTCATCGAAGGAGCAGCCCTTGATACATTGCCGACTTTGAAATCCAAGGGATGGCCAGCTTTCGACTTGATTTTCATTGATGCGGACAAACCGAGCTATCCTGAATATTTTAAATGGGCACTGGAACTTTCACGACCTGGCACCGTTATCATTGCCGATAATGTGGTACGAAGCGGGCGCGTACTCGACCCGGAAGACCCTACCGGAAAAGCGGTGCGGGAATTCATGGACTTGATGGCGGATGAGGCATTGATCGACGGCACTGCCCTTCAAACAGTCGGCAGCAAAGGCTATGACGGCTTTGCTATCGGAATTGTGAAATAAGGCATTTACTTAAACAAAAGACATTCAGTAAGTGATTAATCCACTTGCCATGAATGTCTTTTTCTATTGCTTAAGCCGCACGCGATGAACTTTTGCTGCGGCTTGTCCAAAGCATGATGGGAATTAAAATCAGCGCCAGCACTCCCCCGCTCAAAGACAAGACAGTATAGCTCCATCCAGCCACTATCATGCCCGATAATACCCCTCCAGAAGCTCCCGATAAAGCGATCAAGACATCCACGTTCCCTTGGATTTTGGCTCGGTTATCTGAAACCGTAGAATCGACCACTTTCGTCGTTCCGCTGATCAACCCGATGTTCCAGCCAATGCCAAGCAAAGCCAGTGCCAAAATAATCGAGATCAAAGATTCTCCCGGCGCTAATGCCGCTAAAACACTGGCTATTGTGAGTGTGGCACCTGCTGCCACAGACATGGCAGTGGCTCCGAATTTATCGACTAAGATGCCTGTAAACAACGAAGGCAGATACATGGCTCCGATATGGATGCCGATCACCAGTCCGACGTCTCCAAGATCATGGCCGAAATGCCCCATATGTACAGGTGTCATCGTCATAATCGCAATCATGATCATCTGTGTCAGTACCATAATAGCAGCCCCGGCTGCCACCCCTTTTTTGCTGTAGGCTTGAGGCGTATCCTCTGAAACGTTTTGTTGTTTATGCTCTTTGCGGTAATCCTCTATTGCTTTGGCAATTAAAAACGGATCCGGGCGAAGCCACAGGAAAATCACCAGCCCCGCCAACAGAAACGCTGTCCCCGATAACAGAAACGGTCCCGAAAGTGCCGGAATTCCAATTGATAAAGCAAACTCGCCCATTATCCCGACCAGATTCGGACCGGCAAACGCTCCGAATGCAGCGGATACCATGATGATGCTGATCGCTTTCGCCCGCTGGTTCTTAGCGGCCAAATCTGTTCCAGCATAACGTGTTTGCAGGTTAGTCGCCGTTCCAGCCCCGTAAATGAGCATCGATATTACTAATAGTGGAAGGCTATTTAGGATTGCAGCAAGCACCACCCCCAGCCCGCCAATTCCTCCGAGCATAAAACCTGTGGTTAAGCCGCGGCGTCGGCCATAGCGTTGAGAAAGCCGACCGACAAGAACAGCTGCAGCAGCTGACCCCAGTGTAAACAAGGCGATCGGCATTCCGGCATAAGCAGCCGTACCGAGCATTTGCTGCGCCAATAAAGCCCCTACCGTAATTCCTGCTGCCAATCCGGCCCCGCCAAAAATCTGGGACAGGCTGGCGATAAAAATGACCCGGCGGTATAATTTTTTCAGTTTTTCCGGTGAGTCGATATAAGTTTGAACGGACTGATCGGTTTTAATTGCCATCATGAACCACCTTCTTTTGGCGAAACGCCGCGAATACTATAGAAATGAAAAAGCTTTGGAAACACACAACCATTATAGCCGGCGCTCCCTATTTGAGATTATTAAAAGTTAAATCCAGTGCGCTACAGGCCATAAGGGCGTTCGGTAGGATTTCCCATTTTCCCGTGCTATACTTATTCTCTAGCACTAATGGATTCTTTCAGACTTTTCTTAGTCACTTTCCATAGCAGGAAAGGAGACACTCTCTATGAAATACGATAGCGTAAAAGTTTTTTTAGAAACAATGTGTGAATACAATACGGTGAAGATCAATCAGGTCTTTACCGCGGAAGACGGTCAAAGCTTGTCTGTCCGCTGTTTGCCAAATACGACTACATTTGAGATTACTCATTCGTTTACCCAAGAAATTGTCCAAAACGATTCGACTGAGGAAACAGCACAATACATCATTTCATTTTTAAGTTCTTACGATATGAGCAAAAGCTCCTGACAATTCAGGGGTTTTTTCGATTAAGAAATAAGAAATCGGGTAAAACCTTTATAGACAGGCTTGAGCGTATTAAAAATAATGGACGACCTATGTCAAAGAAGGAAAGAGCGCGATTATCATGAAGTTGGAACACATCAAGAATCTTTTGCAGATTTCATGCAATTTTAATACTTCGACCATCAGCCATTCCTTCTCGATTGGGGCGGAAGAGACACTGACCGTAAAATGCCTTAAAGACACGTTCATCCTTGAAGTGACTTCCAGTGAAAATCAGCACATTGAATACTATACGACTGTCGATGAAGCAGCTGAAGCTCTGCACAAAAGAATTCATGCCGCTAAAACAAACTGACCTCCTTGAAAAAGGAGGTTTTTCTGTTGGTTGACTCGGCAGCTTTTCCCGGAGCTTCTAGCAAGTTATTTGCTTGTATTTCATATATTGAACTACTTATTTACGATTTGCTTGCCAGAAGATGAAGGAGTTGTTGATAGATCTCTTTCTTATCAGGCACATTGCCATAACGGTAATGAAGCAGTGTTTTCGATTCAGTTCCCTTCGTTTTATGGCCAAGTAAATGTTTCTGGTTTTTCCCTTCACGAACTAGCTTGATATAGGCCGTGGTTCCTACACTATCCGAAATGAGAGCCAATTGCAGGACAGTGAAATGCCGCTCGAATTTGTGGCTGGGGTAAAACTCAAGTTCCTGAACAACGCCGCTATGGGTCAGATTGCTTCTGATATTCGCTGCCTTTTTTAGCGGAAAATCCAATTCATGCAGAGCAGTCAAAATCTTTTCTGCCGCTTCAGTTCCCACGACATGGATGTCATGCTCATCGATTTCCTCTTTCTCCCTCTCCGTTTTTAACGCTGTTTTCAGCCTAACATCCACTTTATGGATAGTCAGAGGGGTTTCAGGAGACAGCTTTAGTGAAAACGGCATCGTTTTTTCTTCTTTCGGCAAAATCCGAAAGGAATTTGTCAGGCTGCAGTTCTGGATTTCTGCGTCTTGCATAACTTTCCGTTCGCCATCGTTCACCGAAACAGTTGTCATGACTGAAATTGTTACTTCATCTATTTTTTGCTCCGCTTCGCCTCCAATTACATACACTTGCCCTGAAACCATATCTCCTTGTCTCACTTTGGCGTTTAAGATATGAAGTCCGATTTTGGCATTCCCTATTCCGGCGTTTGCTCTTAAAGTTTCTAAAAGAGACACTGCAATCCCTCCCTATTTATCTATATATTCAATTTATTATATCACCAGGGATTGTCTATTGCTTCAAGATGAGTTTAGGACACGCAAGTAAGGAATTTACTGTCGGCCATGCGTTTCAAAACCTTTAATTTAGCCGGATTGATGGTTTTCCTAACGTTCTTTTAAAGATGCTGGTTTGGGTTAATCTCCGAAGCGGACGGGCAGATTTAACCGATTTCAGCAGGACTTATCGGGGTGCTGGAGAATTAAATCAATAATCGAAAAATCGGGGGGATGGATATGGCATTGGAATACCAACATCTTTTGCTAGCAGTTGATGGTTCCCGTGAAGCAGAATGGGCATTCAAAAAGTCAATTGAAATTGCACGGCGCAACAACGCGAAATTGAATATTGTCCATGTAGTGGAAAGCCGGCCATTCACCGGAGTCGAAGTCTATGACCCTTCTCTAGAAGAACATGCTTTCAAGCTTGGAAAAGAGCTATTAGCCAAATACAAAAAAGAAGCGGAACAAACGGACATCCCGGATGTTAACGTCATCCTGGCCGTTGGTTCTCCAAAATATTTAATAGCCGGAGAAATAACCAAACAAGTAAATGCGGATCTTATCATTTGCGGAGCCACCGGCTTGAATGCCATTCAACGGTTTATCATTGGCAGTGTCTCAGAACACATCGTCCGCGAAAGCCGATGCGATGTTTTAGTAGTCCGAACAAAAGACCATGCAAAAGCCAATTCTTAATCAGGAACTCGCCTGTTTAAGAATTTTGGTTTAAACAATGCCAAGCATTTATTTCATAACATCCATTTTAAAAAGGCACCCGAAAATTAAGTTTAAGAACTTAATTTTCGGGTGCCCTAATTCAGTAAAGTAGTGTCGGCGGCATGCATAAATTTCTAAAATCACCACCCCCCCTCCATGTCAGAAGAATTTTAAGCGTTTCATAATTCTTAAGTTAATATCACGCGCTAGTTCACTTAAATTCTGCTTCCATTACTCCGATATTAGATCATCCGCATAATCATTACCGAAATAACTTCCATCGCCCTTCACTTACAACTTCAACTGATCCGTCGACCACTTTGATGGCGGTTTGATCATCAATCGCATATGCCGTTCCTTTCAAGCCTGCGGCCCATCGCTCTGCGGCAGCCAAGGTGTTTTCAGGCAGCGTTTCATTCTCCAAATGCGGAAACACCGCAAAGTCAACCAAGTTCAGCACTTCATCACTCTCGATTGGCGGAATCCATCCTACGAAGTCTTCTCCAATTTGAGGAGCCAGAACCATGCTGCCTGCACTCATTCCTACATAAACTGCGTTTAGCGACGGCAAAAGTTCTGCCAACCCTGATTGCTTCATCCAATAAGCCAGATACAGGGCATCGCCGCCCGCCACCAGCAGAACGTCCGTCTCCTGGACTAGTGGTACCCAGCGATCTTTGCCAATGCTTGGAAGTGCTGTGAGTTCCAGCACACCGACAGATCTCCAACCTAAATCAACCATGGGGTTTTCAGACTTCCCGCTGATAAACTCCCATGCATTGATGCCAGGCCCGACCCAAGGATGGCCATACATCGCTGTCGGAATGCACAAGGCGTTGGATTCCGCTATCGGCTTTCCTAACAATTCAATCAGTGCAGTATGGATACTTTTGTTCGTCACGCCTGCAGATGTAAGCAGAAATTTCATAACCCCACCCCATTCTCAAAATTTTTCATTGGATAACCATACGCTTTAACATAAGTTCAATTTCTATTGAGTTTTCAGCTATTGAGTGGAGCTAGGCTTAATGAATCGAAATAAAACAAATTCGTATTCTTTTCCCTAATCGGACAGTTCCCCGTTTTTTTCTGCTTCGACCATCATAAGGCTTCTGGATGTTTTAAAATTCAAGGCATCTACGTTTAATTCCTTCTTACCGGATATCAGAATCTGATCATCTGTTGTTTTTTTGCAGATTTACTAAATATCTTGATTCATCTAATCCATTCAAATATGATTCAATACTGATAATAAAAAAACACCCTGCTTTTTGCAAGGTGTTCAATATTTTTTAGTAATCAGCTCCCTCATACGCTTTCGAACTTGATAAAACTTGTTTTCGGTCCATACGGTAGCTGGCATATGCCAGGCCAGAAGCGATCAGCGCGCAAGCGCCGCCAGCCCAGGAGAGGTGGACGTAACCGCCATTTGCTACTACATATCCTCCCAGTGTTGCACCTAATGCAATCCCAATATTAACGGCTACTGGCGTTAGGGAAGAAGCAAAATCTTTAGCTGCTGGAAAATATACAGTCGCCAAGTTCATCAAATACAATTGTATTGTCGCGTTCATGGCATAAATCATCACTGCCATCAACATTAAACTGACTAAACCAGCAATAGTGGATTCCATTGTAAAATATAAGGAACCTAATATAACAGCTTGGACAATAAACACATAGCGCAGCTTGCTTACACCGTTGTGGCTGGCGATTTTTCCTGCCAATACATTACTCAAGATTGAAAATGCTCCGTAGGCCAGTAAGATCATACTCACATAGCTTGTAGAAATTCCCAATCCTTCTTCTAAGATCGGTGTGATGTATGTGTAGATAGTATAGGTTCCCGCAATTGAAAATGTCGGGATAAAGAAAGCCAGAATCATCCGCGGGTTTGTCAGCAACCCCAGCTGTTCTTTCGCTGACGCTTTTTGCACTTTCAGTTTTCTCGGCAGGATAAAAATGCTCAAGACCAAACTGACTATGCCTAAAAACGTAGTGAACCAGAAAGTCAATTGCCAGTTGCCGAGCTGGCCAATGAGTGTCCCTAAAGGCACGCCAATGACATTGGAGATTGTGAACCCGGCAAAAATCAATGCGATGATGGAGCCTCTCTTACTTTCCGGCATGATATCGCTGGCGATGCTCATCGACAGAGCTACCAAAACACCGCTGACAACCGCCGTAATGACTCTTGAAAAAATCAACAGTTCATAAGAGCCGGACAATGCGCTGATAATATTCCCGACAATGAATAAAGAAATCAACGATAGCATTAATGGATATTTGGGAAATCGGCTGACATACGCTGTCAGGACGGGCGTTCCAATTGCGTAAGCGATGGCAAAGCCCGATACCAAGGTACCCGCGACGGCTAAACTGATGTTCAAATCGGACGAAACTTCGGTCAACAGGCCGACAATTACAAATTCACTCGTCCCCATGACAAACGTTAAAAGCGTCAGTGTAAAAGCCAATACTTTCTGTTTTGTTGTTAACAAACCTTTTTCTAAAACTTTGGTCATGAAAAAATTCACTCCTAATTCTTAATTTCCTTGTACATATGAATGAATTCTTTCATTCCTACTCCAAGCATGTCTTTACGAATATAGATATATCTAAAAATCTCGATGTAACAAGTAAAAAAAGGCATGCTACTGCCTTAAATTTCTTCGTTGATGAACTGTGCGATTTTCGCCAATGTCACTTCGTTCCGTCGGTAATATGTCCACTGCCCGTAACGCACCGCTTCAAGCAAACCTGCTTTCTGCATGAGCGACAAGTAATGGGAAACGGTTGACTGAGAAAGGTTCACCTTTTCTTGAATATCTCCTACGCAAACGCCGCCTTCAATGCTTACCTCCTTTGGCAAATGCGCTTGCTGCGCTGGAAAATTCTTCTCTGGTTCCCGCAGCCACTTTAAAATATTCAGACGGGTTTCGTTTGATAAAGCTTTGAAAATATCTAATGCATTTAAATTGTCCATGTATGCATCTTATATCGATTTAATTCGATATGTCAATGCATTTGAATTAAAACTGAAGTATTGAAGCGTTGAAAATAATATCTTTAAACCCATTTTTGACTGCAGCCAATAAAAAAAGGTGCCTCCAAAGTTATCATAAATCAACTTTTTGGAGGCACCTTTTCTCTAGCAGGCTATTAAACCGACCTAATTCTTAAGTTTTAAGGCCATCGCATTGATCGCCACAATGACAGTTGAGACGGACATCAGGACCGCTCCTGCTGCAGGCGCTAACGTAATCCCAATGGAAGCTAAAACGCCGGCAGCTATAGGAATGGCAATAAAGTTATAGCCGGCTCCCCAAACGAGGTTTTGTTTCATTTTACCGGTTGTTTTATTGGCCAATTCGATAAATGATTCGATGTCTCCTGGATCCGACTGCGTCAAAATCACATCTGCGGAATCGATAGCGACTTGAGTGCCGGCTCCGACTGCGACACCAACGTCTGCCATCGCAAGAGATGGAGCATCGTTGACGCCATCGCCGACCATGATCACGGTTTGCCCTTTGCTTTTCAGAGATTCGACCAAATTGTATTTATCCTGCGGGGATTGATTGGCTTTGTATTCAATGCCCAGTTCCTCCGCCACGCCCTGGGCGGCCGTTTCATTGTCGCCAGTAGCCATAATCGGTTGAATACCGTTCTGCTTCAATGCCCGGATCAGCGTTTTACTCGTTTCCTTTAATTCATCACCTAATGCGACCGTACCAATCGGTTTCCCATCTTCAACCAGTATGCTTAATGTGGCTCCTTTTGGAACATCCACCGCAACGGCTTTTCCGAGCGCCTTTTGGCTGATCACTTTGTAGTTGCGTCCATTGGCGTTCCCTTCCACACCTGCACCGGGCACGATATCTATCTTATCGAAGCGGACAGGCTGAATCCCTTGCTCCTCAGCGTAATGAACAATCGATTGGGCGATCGGGTGACTTGATCCGCCTTCAATCCCTGCCATAAAGGCTGTGATATCAGCTTTGTTATATTGGCTAACCAGCGTTTCCATGTTCAATACTTTGAATTCCCCGGTAGTCAACGTACCGGTTTTATCCAGGATCATCACATCGGCCTTATTTGCCAATTCCAATGCTTCACGGTCTTTCACTAATAACCCGCGGCTTGCACCCAGGCTGGTGCTTCGTGCAATCACTAAAGGAATGGCAAGGCCGAGAGCATGCGGACAAGCGATAACCAGCGTCGTGACCGTAAAGAGAATGGCAGTTTGGAAATCCGCTATATACAGCCAAACTCCAAACGCGATGACGGCTGCCGCAATGGCGATATAGAATAGCCAGCCGGCTACTTTATGGGCCAAGTTTTCAGCTCTCGAAGGCTGATTTTGAGCTTGGCCAATCAAGGTTTGGACTTGAGAAATGAACGACTGGTCACCCGTTTCCTGCACTTCAAGATACAAGATGCCTTCACCGTTCGTGGAACCGCCGATCACCTTATCTCCGGCCCCTTTTTCAACGGGTTTGGATTCTCCTGTCAGCAATGCCTCATTGATGCGAGAGGCTCCTCGCTTGATGATGCCATCCGCAGGAACGTTTTCTCCAGCCTGCACTCGCACAAGATCTCCCACTTTCAACTCGGCGACTGGGCGTGTCTCGATCGAATCGTCTACCAAAACCACATGTGCATCTTTCGGCACCAATTCAGCGAGTGATTTTTGTGCGTCTCCTGCTTCGCCGACAGCTTTCATTTCAATCCAGTGGCCCAGGAGCATGATCAAGAGCAATGAGGAAAATTCAAAGAAGAAATCCATAATGTGTTGGCCGGTTACATAGCGGGCCAGCACTGCATAAATACTATACAGATAGGAAACGGATAGCCCTAAAGAGATAAGGGCCATCATGCCTGGGGCTTTCTGCTTGAATTCGCTTACTGCACCCTGAAAGAAGGGTCTCCCGCCATAAACCAATAAAATCGTTGCTAATACAGCGACTACAATATCCGAGTAAGTGAAAGTGAATTGAAATGGAAGCCGAAAATCCATCATCGGTGACAATAACAGAATAACGATGCCCACTGGCAGCGACTTCAGGAAAATTTCTTTGAAGTTCCCATGATGATCATGTCCATGATTATGCCCGCTGTGATCGGAATGAGTAGGATGATCATGGTTCTGTGATGGATTGCTGTGGCCATGAACGCCTTCTTCCACTTGTGCTTCATGATAGGCATGCCCAACATGTTTGGAGTGATCCAGCTTACTATGATCTACCTGTTCGTGCTGATGATGGGTATGGTCTTTTTCATTTTTAGCCATTAAGTACGCCTCCACTCTATACGCCCTGTGGGTATAATTATTTTAAAAACAAAGAGTGCTAATTAGCACTCTTATACAACTTCATATCCTTGTTCTTCAATTGTTTCCTGAATTTCAGTTAATGACGTTCTATTATTGTCAAATGCAACTGCTACTTCCCATTTATCAAGGTCCGCTTTTACCGATAAGACGCCATGAAGTTGGCCCACGCTCGATTCAACCGCATTTACACAATGTCCACAAGACACCCCTTTTACTTTCAATGTTTTGTTCATCCGTATTCCTCCTCAGATTTTTTCTCTCAAAGTTGATCTAGTTGGACTGTTGGTTTCATCGTTTCTTTCATTATTATCTTCCCGTATACATATACCCTCTACCCGTATCTTACTTAAATTTTTTTTGTATGTCAAAGCAACTGATTCGTATACTAATCCATTTACATATTTTTTAAAGTAATTTTTTACTACCTATTCCTCTGCAGGAATTTGTGCGAACTCAGGTCTACGTACAAATATAAACGACAGGATTGCACCGGCAAATGCTACGATTCCAGACCAGAAGAATGCTTGCTGAAACCCTGCATTCAATGCCTCGATTGGATCAGCGGAACCGCTTGAAGCGGTCGCCACGCCGGCAATCGCTACCATGGCGGCCAATCCGATAGCAGACCCAATCTGATAAAACGTGTTGTACAGACCAGATGCCAGCCCCGATCTTTCCGATTCAACTGCTGCCACAGATGCTGTGGTTGCCGGCAGATATGCTAAGGCGTTGCCCAGTGCTGCCAATAGCGACGCGAGTAAGACGTTCGTCCAGTAATCCCCTTCGATTGTTGCTGTTTGAGAAAACAGGATGGACCCGATTCCGAGAATGATAAACCCAACAATCATTGTTTTCTTGATGCCCAATTTGGCCATCAGTTTTTCCGCTACCGCAATCATGAAGATGGCCATCAAGATCGGCATCGGCAATAAGGCCATCGCTCCGCCGAGCGGTGAAAGCTGCAAGACTTGCTGCAAGTACAGCACCAAAATATAGATCAATGGGAACCACGATGCCGCAATCAGGAATACAGAAATATTCCCGATGGTCAGGTTAGGCGACTTGAAAATACTTAACGGCACCAACGGCTCTTTTTTCTTGGCTTGAACCAACAGGAAAACAAGGAATAGGACGCCGCCGACTGACAAAGACGATAAGGTGTTGAACGACTGCCAGCCGCTTTGTTCCGCCATGACGATTCCATAAACAATCAGCATAAGCGAAACAGTCACTAACACCGCTCCAAGATAATCGACGCGGCCGGCTGCTCTACGTACGCTCTTTTGCAAAAGCTTGGGTGACAAGATTAGCACGATGAAACTGAGCGGTACATAAATCAGTAGCGTCCAGCGCCATCCGAACACTTCTGTAATCACACCGCCGAGCACGATGCCCAGTGCGCCGCCGGCAGCCCCGGAAAGTCCCCAGAAAGCCAGGGCTTTTCCCATCTCTTTCGGGTTGGCAGAAAACAGCAGCATGATTAACGACAATGCCGCTGGTGCGATGAAAGCAGAGGCCAATCCTTGGGCGCCTCGTGCTACGTTCAGGCTTGTTTCACTCCAAGCAAGACCAGCAAATAACGAAGATATGATTAAAATAATAACGCCTAGATTAAAAATGCGCCGGTTGCCGAATAAATCCGCTAAGCGGCCGCCAAGCAGCAGGAATCCGCCAAAGAAAAGAAGAAAGGCACTCATCACCCATTGCAGGCTTTCCTGGCTATACCCGAGTGTCTCTTTAATGGAAGGCAAAGCAATTTGGACGATCGCCGAGTCCATCATCACAAGAAAGTTTGCAAAGCACAAAAGAGCTAATGCTTTCCAGCGTTTTGGATCTGGTTGTTGAATCGTTTGTGTTTGTGTAGCCATAAGTACATCTCCTTCTAGTTTCCAGTTAGTCTACAGAAAGTTCACTTTCAGTGACCTATTTTGGTTTTCACGTGATTGCTGTCGATCGAGTTGGTATCCACCATGTATAATATTTGTTTATTTGGCCGAAACAATAGTTGTTTCTATATTCCTTTCAGCAAATTTTCAAAGCAGCAAGAAAATTAAACTACGATATACATGTAAGGGGTATATGAGGGTGCAAAAATTTTTGCCAACTTCTTTACCCTGACAAACTCTGTTATGGACCATCTAGGTGCTTTCAGATACTCTAACAACTTTACAAGAACAATATACTATACCCCCCTATAGTATGTAAAGGTGTTGAGAGAATTTCTAAAAAATAAATTGCTGCTACTATGTTTTTCCCACTTGAGAGAATTCTTTCAACATGATGAATAGACAGACAAAAGGCGATGAAACCGAATAATGGTAAACCTCACCCGACTAGGAAGCTATTCGACAATACAGTCAAACTATCACCAGAAATTATTATACGAGCAAAAAAGACATCAACTGCTTTGCAGGATGCCCTTTACTGAATATTGATTAATTTAATTTCTGACGTCTTTCTGTGCAGATAAGAGCTGAGGCTAAAAAACAAAGTATAATTTGATTATTAGAATCCGATTGCTCTATTGGTTCATGGTTTGAGAATCCTCTAATTCCTTTGCTGCTGATCTGTCGGTTGTTAGTTTAAGTTCCGTACCAATTTTTCCGTCTATCTATTTGAAGTATGAAACTTACAGGTTTTCATATGATCATCCACGATACCGATGGCCTGCAGAAAGGAATAAGTGGTAACCGGTCCTACAAATTTAAAGCCTCTCTTCTTAAGATCTTTACTGACCAGGAGAGATAAAGGAGATTGCCCAGGCATCTGCGCATCAGTCTCCCAACTATTCACAATCGGTTTATGATCGACAAAACTCCATAAGAAGTCAGCAAAACTCCCGTATTCTTTTTGAATCTTTAAGACTGCCTGCGCATTGGTGCGAATCGATTGAAGCTTTGAAAAATGCTTGATGACTTGATAATTCTCTTTTATCTCTTCTAAATCTGTATCATTCAATCCGGCGCAAAATGTGATGTCAAACTGATGAAAAGCAGTTTGATAAGCATTGCGCTTTGCTAAAACAATACTCCAAGATAAACCGGCTTGGGCCCCCTCCAACGTTAACATCTCGAAAATATATCGGTCGTCCCTAGTGGGTCTGCACCATTCCTCATCGTGATAGGCTTGCATAAGTTCACTGTTTTGCGGCCATACACATCCGTCCATAGTTCGGTTCACCTCTTTCATCTTGTTGAACTTACTTTACCACTCCTACTTTGACTTCTGCATGTCCTAATAAAAATGCTATTTTTTGCAGCGGCAAAAATCAAGCATTTCAGAATAAAGGTGAAATGAAAGAATTTAGTTTTGGAAAACCAAAGAGAGGAAGATCTGTGCTGATTCAGCAGCGATCTTCCTCCATTACATTGCAATTATTCGAGTAAACACTTCTATAAAGATAACGTCTCGGAATATTGCCTTCTATTCAAATAAGGCTTCGCTAACCTGCTTGAAAATTTCATAGGAACGAATTTCCTTTTCAAGTTCATAGATATTGGATATGGCTATGATTTCATCCACCTGGTAGGCCTGTTGGAAGTTGATCACTTCGCTGCGGATCGTTTCTTCATCGCCCATGATCGTATATCCAAGCCGGTGGTGAAGTATTTCCAATTCATCTTGAGACAACGACTCAAGAAAGTCCTTGGTCGGCGGGATAAGCTGGCTTAAGTTATTTGTATAAATATCGATATACACCTGCAAATGACTGGCGGCAATAAAAGCTGCCTCTTCCATTGAATCTGCTGCAATCACATTGATGGCAGCAATCACATAAGGCTCTTGTAAATAAGCAGACGGCCGGAAATTTTCCCGGTAAATCGCGAGCGCTTCCTCCATAACTTCGGGAGAAAATTGTGCTCCAAATGCATAAGGCAGACCTAGATTCGCAGCAATTTTAGCCGAACCCGTTGAGGAGCCTAAAATCAGGACCGGAACATGGGTCCCGAGGCCAGGAAAAGCACGCACCTCTCCTTGGCCTTCTTCATCCCCCAAATAACGCAAGATATCCCGGACTTCCCGTTCAAAGAAAAACACGCCATTATGATTCGAACGCCGAATCACGTCAGCAGTTTTTTGATCCGTTCCCGGCGCCCGGCCCAACGCTAAATCTACCCGGTCTGGATACAAGGTTTCAAGGGTTCCAAATTGTTCTGCTACGACTACCGGAGAATGGTTCGGCAACATGATGCCTCCCGAACCTACCCGAATGTTTTCTGTATTGGCCAATATGTGCTGCACGATTGATACGGTAGCAGCACTGGCATAGGCATCGTGGTTATGGTGTTCAGCAAACCAAATTCGTTTATAGTCCATCTTGTCGACCGCTTTCGCTAACGATACCGCAGAATCAATTCCTTGTTTCATGGTTTCTCCTTGTCTTAATGGAGCAACGGATAACACGGATACATCAAATTTCTTCATCTTTTCACCTCTAAATTTTTTGTTTGCATCACTATGTTGCCACTGTGGCTGTCTTCACCTTGTTGTCTAAAAGGCTCCTTTACTCCATTTTTCCTGTTAATACAAGTAGGATTCTCCATCATCCGGCACAAATACATTAGACTCAATTCCTTTTTCGTTGATGAATTTCTTTAATTCTTCTCTAGACAATCCCCAATGGTTTACTGCTTCCATATGGCTAACAATGACGGCAGCTTCCGGTGCAGCCTTGTATACTTCATAGACGTCTTCTTTGCCCATAATAAGGGGGCCGCCTTCTAGAAATTGGTTTTGGCCGCCATTAAGAATAATAACTTCGGGTTTATAAGCATCGATGTTCTCTTGCACTTTTTCATACCAGACAGTGTCACCCGCTAAATACAAAGTTTTTTCATCTGGATGTTGGAAGATGATTCCCATCACATTCCCCATTGCCTTTGCCATTTCTCCATACCCGTGACGGCCATCCACTTCCGTAATTTCAACACCATTAAAGTTTGTATCCACTCCTTCTTCCATGATTTCGATATTCGTGAATCCTGATTTTTTGGCTAATTCAGCATCTGCTTCATCTTGCATAAACAGCTTCATGTCTTTAGGCAGCTGTTCAATTGCTGCTTGATCAAAATGATCCTCATGTGTATGGGTTACGATGACCGCATCTACACCATCAAGAATCTCATCAACGGGCATCGGCAATTCAACGATTGGATTTCGATCATTTCGCTCGGCAGGACCAAAAGATTCAAATTCACCCTTTTTGGAAAACATAGGGTCAATCAGGAACTTCTGTCCGCTGTATTCCACTGTCACAGTAGCATTTCGTATTTGCTGGACAGTCATTTCCTGCTCTTGTTGCTGAGAACCCTTGCCTTCAACATCCGACTGGGTGTTCTGAGGGGTTCCACAAGCTGTTAATAGGCTGCTAGCCAGGAGCATTGTCATAGTCAGGACAGACATTTTTTTGAATTTCATCATTTTGATAAATCCTCATTTCTAAGTTGTAATAGTCTTTTTTGTTCCGGTTGACGGCTTGGTATTAGGCGTCGATGCTTCTGCCGCCATGGCATCAGCTTCTTCCATTTTTCAGTAATGTGTCTATAGAAGCTAAGTGGTATTGCATCAACTCATTTCTTATCCTCCTTACAGGGTTCCACGGTTTAGTTAGAACTTCGATTTAATTCCTTTTTCGGCGCCGTTGAATGTTAAAGAACTCGCAAGATGTAACCTGCTTGAAATTTCGCGATTAAAAATGCTGCAACTCTTTACTCGAAGTTAAATGTATTATATAGTGAGTACAAATCCGCAAACAAGTATGCACTTTTTTCGCATATACTATCAGAAAGGATAGTGTGAACATGAAAACATCCAAAATTAATGTAGCTGACAACCAGGAAACCTTCTTTGGCTATACACTTTCCATCATCAATGGAAAATGGAAACTGCTGATTATTTACTGTCTATCGAACAACAATGCCGTGCGCTATAACGAACTTCAGCGCATGATTGGCAAAATCACTTATCGGACGCTTAGTTCAACATTGAAGGAAATGGAAAGTGATGGGCTAGTTCATCGCGAGGAATACCCGCAGATTCCTCCAAAGGTTGAATACAGCCTCACGCAGAAAGGGAAAACCCTCTGGCCAATTATTCAAGAGATGTGCAAATGGGGAGAATTCAATCAAGCGAAATGAAAACATACCTCCTCCTCAAACTTCTCGACACCGCCAGCAACTGAACAATACAAATATTGAAGAGGTCCTGAAAAAGAAAAAGGCTGAAATTCTTGTTTTATCAAGAATTCCAGCCTTTTTCTTTATTTAATCGAAGCTAGGATTGGTAAAATCCTTTATTTTGTATAAAAATCTGTGAGTCATACGGTGTCAATGAACGAACGCCGTTGTTTAATTTCTTTTATGGAAAGGTACAAAGTATAATTTCCGTAATTTAGAATCGCATTCAAGAGCAGGTTTAACTGATCTTGGGAAGCCACTTTTATTTTCAAATGATAACAGCCTTCTCCCGACACCCGGTGCGCTTCCATTACTTCTTGCCGCTCCCCAAGAAAATCGGTGAACTGCTCGTGATTCGTTGTTTTCATATAAATGATGACAAATGCCGTATATGAAAACCCCAGCTTCATCTCATCGACAATCAGCGAATACGCTTTAATGACGCCGCTGTCTTCCAGTTTCTTAATGCGATTGCCTACTGCCTGACCCGTCATGTGGATTTGTTCGCCTAAGTCTTTCCATTGGATACGGGAATTCTCCGACAGCAGGCGAAGGATCTGAAAATCAATATTGTTTAGTTCCATAGTTGATTCCTTTCATGGTGAAATGATATGATGCAAAAACGCTTCATCAGCCTATCGCTAATTATGTGGAAGCTGTATATCATGAACGTGTAGGAAAAATTATAAATGAGGTGGAAAAATGAGTACAGCTTTGATTATTGTCGATATTCAAAAAGACTATTTTCCAAACGGCAAGATGGAATTAAGCAATCCTGAAGGAGCAGCTGCCAATGCAGCGAAAGTTCTTGACTGGTTCAGAAAAAATCAGAAAGAAAACATTTTCCATGTTCAGCACGTAGCAAGCGATCCCGCAATGGGCTTCTTTCTTCCGGATACAGAAGGCGCTGAAATACATGAAGCGGTTCAGCCTATGGAACACGAAAGCATCATCATCAAGCATTTCGCGAACAGCTTTTTGCAAACCGATTTGGAAAGCCAATTAAAAGAAAAAGGAATAACGAAGCTTGTAGTGGCGGGCATGATGACACATATGTGCATCGACGCAACCGTGCGTGCCGCTGTAGATTTGGGCTACGAAACAACCTTGATCGAAGATGCCTGTGCGACTCGCGAGTTGACTTACCAGGACAAAGTCGTTTCAGCGGAACAGGTCCATTATGCGTTTGTCGGTGCACTTCAAGGCATGTACGCCGAAGTAACATCAACCGAAGCTTTCTTGCAACAAAAAGCCGCTATCCTTTAAACTGATTGAATTCAATATAAATGGAAACTTGTTGTTCTACAAGTTTCCATTTTTCATATCCTTTATTCTTTTACATCAAAGAGATGGTATGAGGAAAAGTATAATTTTCCTTTGTTCTAAACTTTTTAAAGGCAACTAATTATTGCTTCGTTTATTAACTTCGATTGAAATGAACTCCGGCAAATAGTTTGGCGTACATCCTTTGGATACCATTTCATCTTTGTAAAGACCCGTTTTCTCCCCAATTTTCATACAGCGTGCACGATACTTTTCATCATAAATGCCTATCCAGCCCGCGGTGAAATTCATCGCCCATTGAACTTCCGGTTCTTCCTGCGCAATATCCGCTTCTATTGCAGCGAGCAAGTCTGCGGTGTTGTCAGGCGGCGTTTGGCCAGTCCATCTCAATCGCCCTTGATAATACCAGAAAGCTCGCCTTTGGAGAGCAGAAGGACTATTCCTCCAGGACTCCATCAAGGCAATGTTTTTCTTATCTTTCATGAGCTGATTAGCCATTAACCAATCCATCAAGTTATTTCGCTCCTCAATAGTGTGCGTCTGCATATCTTGATCAAGCTGATTAAGAACATCTTGTGAAAGCAGTTTTTTGTCCATAATTAAGATAGCCAGTAACCTGGGTAAAAACTCTCCGGTTGACCAAAGTTCCATAGCGAGTTCGTGGTCTTTTTTAATGTCTTTCGCGTTTTTCCGCAAATCGCCCAGCTTCGTTTTACTATTGATCTGAAGTAGAATATCTTCTGCTTTTGAAGAGCGTTTTATTTCTGTCTCTCTTTTTTCAACCAATTTAGACAGCTCCTTTAGTAAGCATTTTTTATATGTACTTTAAGTGATGTATCGAATACTTAATTTCATTATAAGTCTTATTGTACTGGTGTGCTTCAGAAGTTAGCTTAGACAATTTTAACGAAAGCATGAAAACAAAAATAGGCTGACGTAAATCCGGTGAACTTCTGCATTCGTGTCAGCCAAATAAGGCATATTTGCCGTTTCTTGCCTTAATACAAGTGATGATATATGAATATATGAAATTTCACTAAACAATTTATCCCTAAATAAATTTACTGTTTCAATTCTTTTTAATAACTGCAAAAAGCCATCTATTGAATCCAATCAATAAAAGGAGCAGGCCATTAACAAATGTTAATAGTGCTAAGATTGCTCCTCCGTAACCCGCTCCTTCCCCAGTTCCTCCTGAACTCCAGTCATAAAAGAAAAGAAGCAAAGCGCTCATTGTAAAGTTTACTAAAGGGGAAAGCATTACTAAAATCAAACCTGAAACCATCAAACCTAGTTTTTCTTTTTTAGACAAGCTGAAGAAAAGAACATTCAGGGATATTAAAACTACAAGGAAGAATGCCAACATTAAATTTGCCATAATGCAACTCCTTATCAGTTTGATTGGATTTCGATTTAGCATTTGTTATGTAACTAAGAACAGGGGATAAATATTTCACCTTGTATACTGGCCCCATTACTTTTTCTTTTAATAACATCATAGGTCCAGCATCATTAAATTGCAGTGATACAATTTCATTCTTCCGATGTCAGCATGTCATAGGGTGGGATAGTACCCTCTTCATCTGCAGCGTGACGCTCCCAAGTTCCACTTCATACGAAAGCATCCACTCTCCATTTGCCATTCCTCCGTGAAAAATCACCAGAAAACTGCAATTTCCAATAACTGATTGGTTTAAGCCTTTTTATCATCCTCATTATCATGGTTTGTACTCAATGGCGGAATTACTTTTTACTTATTCTCTCTAAAAGTACAGGAGCTATATTTAGCAAAATCGATATGATGGTCAAAACCCATAACGCTGCTGCCATGATAGGCACTACGTCCATCAAAGCAGACCAATCTTCCGCCTTTACCCAATTGGACACCATACTGTAATCTGAAACGACTGTTAGGGCGGTAAATGCTAATCCAATTGCCATTGCCAATTTATAATCTTTGCCTATTGCATACAGATAAAGATTTAAACAAGTGGCTGCTATTGCAAAAAGTCCGAATATGAACCACATCATTACGCCTCCATTCTCTTTTTATTTTTAAGGAAGATTTATTTAAAGATTTAAGGTTTAGTCGAGACCTTCTTTTAAAATCAAATTCAATGGAACGAAAATTTATCTACTCTTTAATAACGATATAGATTTACAAAAGTTTCCAAAGGATGCGATGAATAAAGGGCTCCTCTTTTATAAGCGAACTTTAACAAACTAAAAAGACAAGAAATTCATAAGCGAATTTCCTGTCTTTCGATTGTTACTAATATATTGTGTTTATTCATTTAATTTTATAGCATTCATGCGGATGTCATTGCTCTCTAAATTACTTCTCATGCACTTCTACATATACCGTGCCGATGACTTTATCATTGAAAACCGCTGTTAACTTCCACATGCCCTTTTCAGGCAATTCCATCATTGTGGGGATGTGGTGGTCCGCACCGTTATTCGGGCTAGGGCGTGTTTCTGTTTCCGGAACCACCACAATTTCTTCAGGGCTGTTCTCATGGACGCCGAGCACTTTAAACGTACCAGTCAATTCTGCTTGGCTTCCCCAGAAATGCCACATGTACTTTTGTGTTTTATTTTCATAGAAGCGAGACACTTCACTGCCATCGTAAATAAAACCGGCTCTACCCACTTCGCCAATCATAGTATAAGGCCCTGATTCAAACAAAGGGCTTTCCTGCCATTTGGATTCATCGGTTTTTTTCAGCACCAGGTTTTCCTGTTGGCCTGCCCACTCGATTGTTCCTGGGATTTCATCCTGATCCGTATAAAGGATGCAGGTCGTGCACGTCCCAAAATCAACATTGGCGTAACTGCTATCTTCATTTAATGTAACAGAACCTCCAAACGACTCTTGATCCTTTTTATAGAAAAACTGATAAGAGGCTTCTTGCGGCTTCGATCCTTCCCCTGCATATTCGACGGTCAAAAACGCTGACCGTACGCCATCTTCGACTTCCGTTTGGCTATAGGTTACTTTCCAGTTTTCGCTTACAGCTGAAAAGTTTTTAACCGGCATTGTCAGTTGTTGAGAGAGAGAAGTCTGCAGCTCTTCTCCGTTTTCGGTAAGGGCAGCAACAAGAAAAGATCCGACAACCGCTAAAAGAACGGTAAAAATAGCGGCAATTTTCAAAGTGTTGAACCCTCTCCCAATTAATTTTCTCGGTCTGTTCTCTTCATTTATTCTCAATAAGATTTTCTCTTTCGAAGCTTCATTGAAGTGGGGACTTTCTCCGATAAACTTATCCATATCCCGCTTAAATTTGTTCATCAAGCAGCCCCTCCCATTCTTGTGAATCTATCTTGTCCTTCAACAGAACCTTTGCTCTTCTCAACCGCGTTTTCACGGTATTTTCCGAACAACTCAACAGGCGGCTGATTTCTTTAGTGGTGAACTCCTGGTAATAGTAGAGCAGGACAACTTCCCGATACTTGATTGGCAGCTCCAATACGTTCCTCATTAGAACAGCTTGTGCCGAATGCTGATCAAATGCTTCTTCAGGGGTTTGAGCCCGGGAAACCAACTGGCCCATCGCCTCTGTTAAGTAGGAACGTTTGTTTTTCCAGCTCCTGAGATGATCGTGGCATTTGTTGATGGCGATTTTAGAAAGATAGGTTTTAAGGGAGGAACGTTCTTCAAATTGATTCGATTTCCGATAATAAGCGATAAAAACTTCCTGTACGATGTCTTCAGCTACTGCCCAGTCCTTTACATATAAAAAAGCTAAACGGATCAAGTATTCTCCGTACAAATTCATCACTTGCTTTAGTTGTTCTTCATTTAACCTTTTTTCTGCAAAGTCCCTCGACACAGAACGCACCGCCCTTTCCTGAACACCCCATAGACGCAGGATTTCCAGAAATAGTTTCATTATTATTCGAAAGAAATATTTTGATGAACATTTTCTTGGAAGCTAAAAGAGGAAGAGAAGAACTTGATCTCCCTCTCTTCCCCTATATCAAAATCCGATGAGTAGGCTATCGAATGCAACAGTCTATCTCAAAATTTCTTGTTGCTCTTCGAATTTAACTGCAATGTAACTTTCAGTTTGAGCGCCCATCAGCTAAATGATTTCTTTTATTTATAAAGAACTCCATAATAAGAAGATTTACAAACGTATTTATTGGAATGAAAAATAGCAGGGTCCCAATGCCTAATGATTCAAACAAACCTTCTGTCTGTTTATGAAAAGTTTGAACATCCATTTTGTAAAGATAAGCTGAAGCTATCGAAAGGATAAGTGCATTTATGCAAAAAACTGCCAAAATTCTTGTCCATTTGTTTGCTGTTGTTTTTGCCAATACATAACTTATTAGAGAAGAAATCAATAAAGAAAAAAGGATGACTCCTAGGAATGTCGGGTGCAAATTTATCTCTCCTGACTAGTTTTTAAGTTAAATAATGAATGAGAAATAAATACCAATAAGTTACACTCTAATTCATATTCCCAAATGATAAAGAAAGAGGTTCTCTTCTTCCAATCTGTCAATCATAGAAAGTAATCTTTCGAGTAAATCAAGAACGTCATTCCTGTTGAAAACTAAACGTTCATATTCACCCAATATATTTTTTCGGGAAGAAACCAAAAATTCTCCCGTCAGCTCCAGTTTTTCAGGAGAATTTGTAAACAAAGTGTGCCAAGCGGCAAAAACATTTTTCATAACAGCTGCCGATGTTTGATCAAAAAGGGTGATTCCATGATAATTTATTCCTTTTTCTTCTCTTGTCATCGATTTGGCTGGATTCTTACTTGGAATCCAGTTCAACGAATCCATAATGTATTGAATCAAGTCGTCTGGAATGGCTACGGAGCCAATCGTATCAGAATCTTTTTCCCCGCTCATTATCCGTTCAAAATAATTCACTGTTTTAGGTACTAAGCAAAATTCATGTTCTAAGTTCATCTTTCTGTCATCTCTTCTAATAAGTTTCAATTTTTATGGGATGGCTCTTGAAGGCAGAAAAGTCCCATCATATAACCTTGGGGTACGGTTTCGGCTGCCGCTATATTTTCTTTAGAAAACTCGTCATTACAAGTAAATGAACAGAACTTAATTGCTGTGTAGCATTGGAATTAAAAAGAAATACATAGCTTTTAAAATTTGTTCTCAAATAAAATCCATCCGATTAAAATGCTTTTATTACGCTCTTTTCCTGTCCACATCGTTTGCACCTGTAGACAAACAATGCCGCTTCGTTATCTCGCCCCACTTGCTCGAATCTATGCAAGCCAATTCTACATAACAAGCTTTTTTCTTTATTAGTAGCCAGCGATGAAATTATCAACAAAATCAAGCCCGCGATAATTAATATGAATGGTGCATTGTATATATTGAAGGTTTCATCAACTTTTGCAAGAAAAAGAACAAGCCCAGTCAAAATAGCTGTTGAAGCAATGAATTTCACTTTAGAAAACAAAAAACTCCTCCTTCCTAAATCTTTCATTCAATTTCTCAAATTATTCCCTAAATATTAACTTTAAATCCATGAGTTAACCCTGCAAATTGCCTGAACAAAGATAGCCGCTACTTTTACCTGGGTTGTCCGGTATTCAAGCAGTCCTTGTGGTGCCCTCACCCTGCCTCCTCTGATTAAGAAAAGCTTCTTCTTTAGCAATCCTTCTTTATTTCAAACCCTATTATATTTTTGATTTGCTAGTTAAATCACCAGCCTTACTTTCACTATAAATCAATGCAAACGGCATTCAATCGGTAATTTTTCTTATCAGAAAAATTTTTCCAACTCAATTTTCATCTAGATTTCATTTGTTTCCGGTAAAGTCGTTTTAAGTTAAAGGATTGGAACGGTTTTTCATAAATATAAAAACCTGCTAACCAGAACGAACGGAGGATGAATGATGAAAATTGAAATCATACAGGCCACGTTGGCCCAAAGAGATGCTATGCAAAGCTTGCTGGAGTTATATCAATACGATTTTTCGGAATTTGAATCTGAAGATGTAAACGAAGACGGGGTTTATGGATACAAGTATCTGGACTATTATTGGACAGTTCCGGGGCACTTTCCATTTTTTATAAAAGCTGACGGAAAACTTGCGGGTTTTGCCTTAGTGAGAGAGATTGCTTTGGAGGGGTTGCATCGTTCATCCTACTTCAAAATCAATGAATTCTTTATCCTTAAAAAATACCGCAAAGAAGGCATCGGGAAACGAGCAGCATGCTACTTGTTCGATTTATATCCTGGAAACTGGGAAGTTGCGGAGTTGGAGACCAACCTTCCTGCACAAAGATTTTGGCGCCAAGTCATTTCTTCGTATACCCAGGGAAACTACGCAGAAATCCGTAAAGATGAATGGGATGGGCCGATCCAGCGATTCACAACTGTACCATGCTTTTCGCCGCGCATTGGAACTACTTTGGCCAACTTTGAAAGCTATGTATAAGGGGAGCCGTGCAATCATTGCCAATGCTTTCGGATTGCTTGATTATACTAAACAAATCTGTAAAGGCCACTATGCTGTAAGGAGGCATCTACTATGAAGACAATAAGGTGGATGGAACGCCTTTTCATCGCGGTTCCACTTTTATTACTCCTGCTTTTTGCATGGACTTATCTACCCAATAAAATTTTAGATTTAGAATCCGCCCAAATAGCTGAAATAGAAATTTTGAATGGAAATTCGATAAAATTAATAGAAATCACGGAAGAAAGCGACATCCGGTACCTTGTCGACAATTTGAACAACATCACTTTTCAAAAAGGAGTCCCTTCAATCGGAGTGAAGGAATTTAGTTACAGAACGATCTTTTTAGATAATGAAGGAGAGGTAATGGAAGATCTGGCCATCCATTCAAGCGACACGGTAAAATACCAGGGGTTTTTCTACAAAGCAGAAACGGAAGCAATTGCATACGATTTTATAGAAGAGTTGGCAAATGATAAGACAGAAAGCGGCGATTAAGAACCTAACCCCAGTGAGGGGCTAAAGTTTCTTTTTGCCGGTTACTGCTGCCGTATGGAATCCCCTTGAATTGGGTCCTTTAAGCAACTCTGTTCCGGCAAATCCCGTTTCCTTCATAAGGGGCATTAATTGATGTTCGATCATGCGATTGATTTCATCCCACTCTTCGTTGTCCTTGCCGTTGGAAAGCGTTAAGACGCAAGCTCCGCCAGGTTTTAAAACCCTAAAAATTTCTTTTACGGCGGCAGATAAATCCTCCCAAAAATAGAGGGTATGGATGCTATATAGCTTTTCGTATTGTTTATCTTTGAAATCCAGACTTTTCACATTTCCTAGCCGCAATTTCGCTTTTTCTTTCTGTACTGCTTTCTTATTTCGAATGGCCGCTGAACGAATCATCACTGGAGACAAATCCACTCCTACTACTTCAATCTCCTTATTTGTTTCTAATATGAGTTTTATCGCATAACCGGAACCACATCCCAGCCCCAGAACCTTTTCTCCCGGTTGTATGCCCAACAATTCAATCGTCCACAACGTTTCCGGTTTATGCTGTGCTACCATTTTTTCACCAATGTAAGCTCCTATTAGTCCTTTCGGCAATCTGTACTGGCTGTCTATAAAATCTTTAACTTTGCTTCTGATTCCCATCTTCCACCCACTCACGTTTTTTTCAAACAGTAACCGTTATTTAGTACTCACGTAAACCTGAAAATTTCTCCTTTAGCCAATTCAAAGTGTTTTTTTATTCTTCTCCCTTTAATTCTTCGTTTAATAGTACCTTAAAGACGGTTATTCTGTTCATTTAGATAGGGTATGTAAATGAACAAATCCTTCGCAGAGCGTTATAATCCTTTTGATGTTTATGCATCAGCAATTAAAATCTGCTGGTTAAATTTTCTGAAGCAGCTATTTTATTCACTAATTCCTCTAAAGTTCCATAACATTTTTCGACTTCTGGCAAATGATAGAATGTGCTTGTTTTTTCAATATTGTTGATGGAACCGTCTTTGGAGTAGAGAAAAACCTTCTTTTTCTGTCCCAATGCAATCCCTAATTCAATATGGGTTCCTTTTCCTCCTGGCAATAAGATGACAACAAAATCTGATTCGCCCACTGCTTTTATTTCTTGCTGTCCGATTTCCATTAAAACTTTTAATGAAGTTGTCTTGCCTTCCACGATTTTTCTATTTTTTGTCCAATCATATGTATGAAGATATCCTTTATTCTCTAAATGATTCGATACATAACGAACGGCTTCAATATTTTTAAAGCTTGATGCCACATAAAATTTCTTCAAATTTTTTATTCTCCTTTAGCTATATGTTACCTTTTTTCACTTTAGCATATTTATCCATTATTGAAGTCACATGAATGTATTAACGAGATTGATTTTATCTGTTGATCTATTCGTAAATTCAAAAATTTCAAAAGAAAAGGCATTTCCAAGCTACCTATACGGTAACCGGAAATGCCTTTCCTTTTATAGCCATTAAACTGACTGGCTAGTTTCCTGTTTGTGTTGCTTTGTTTTTGAAATGATGCCATCTACTGCCAGCATTCTGCTGCCGTTCACTGCAAGGAAAATAGCGATTGCCATGAAAGCAATGTCCAGTTCATATCCTGCTCCCACACCGTCGCCCAAGAATCCCGCCGGCAATTTTGCGGTGAAAATTGCGCCTAGCATCACCACTGCCAACAATGCCGAGACGATGCGTGTACCCAGTCCAATGATCAATGCAAATCCGCCTATCATTTCAATTAAAGCCACGGCATATGCCAAAGAACCAGGGATGCCGATGCTGTCGAACCATCCTGCTGTATTGCCGATCCCTCCTTGAAATTTCACCAATCCGTGGATAAAGAAACTGACTCCCAATACAACACGCAACAATACGGTACTTGCTTCTACTTTATTTGTCATAATAATTTCCTCCTCTATTAACTATTTGGGTCATGCCAGTGAATCCAGCAGCCACTTTTCAAAATCCTTATAATTCTGCAGCGATACAGTATGTGCTGACGGATAGTTCTTGAACGTCACATCCGCCCCTAAATCATGGAAATAATTCCGGCTTGTTTGTCCCCATTCAAAAGGCAAAGCCTGGTCTTGTTCTCCATGCGAGATGAACAGCGACAGCCCTTCCATTGAACTTTGCTGAAACTCGGTTTTTACAAACTCCGGAATGTACCCACTCAAAGCAACAATGCCCCGGATGCGGCTTCCCAAAGACAATCCTATTGCCATTGAAAGAATGGCTCCCTGGCTAAACCCAAGCAAGTAAATCCGGCTTGCATCCAGCGGATATTCACTTTCAGCCCAGCTGATAAAATCCGAAACTTTATCGACAGCTGCCTGAAACACTTCTTGATGGGGTTTTCCCAATCGCTCAATTGTAAAAAAAGCATATCCAGGTGGACGTTCAATTGGGCCGCGTATGCTGAAAATGTAAAAATGATCTTCCAGTCCACTCACCAAATTCAGCATGTCTTTTTCATTGCTGCCCATACCGTGCATGACAAAAAGTGCGGGATAAGTTCTATCCGGATCTGCATTATGGGGCTTTTTCAGTTCAAAAGCCAAAGGTGCATTCATTTTGAACATCCTTTCTCTTTATTATTTCCCTTTGAATTCTTCAAGAGATAAATTATTCTTATTACTAAACTTACAGGCAGAAAAAAATAGCCACCCGGCTCTTTGTTTTCTAATAAGAATCTTTATTTCTTATAAGATAACAACCTTCTGCTAGATTGTCAACAATTTGTTTGCTAAAATAGAAATAAGTTCTCTATAATGAAACATATGAGGTGAAGAAAAAAATGGACATTGGATCGAAAATCCGGAGCATACGCAACCGCAAGCAGATCACGATTGCGCAGATGTGCGAAGAAACCGGTTTGTCAAAAGGCTTTGTCAGCAACATCGAAAATAACAACAGCTCTCCTTCCATCAGTACGCTGCAAACCATTTCAAACTACTTGGGGGTGCCGCTACCCTATTTGCTATTGGAAAAACAGGAGCATATGCGGGTTGTAAGAAAAGACGAGCGAAATTACTCCAAGTACAACAGTTTGAAGGTGGAGCACTTATCTTCTATCGGAGGTTTGCGGATGATGATTGTCGAATTTCCTCCTGGTGCGTCTACCGGAGAAAGCAATGCACATGAAGGCTTGGAATCCCATCTGGTCCTTGAAGGAAAAATCCTTGCTGAACAAGGAGAAGATTCCATCGTAGCTGAAGCGGGAGATTCTTTCAGCTGGAATGCCTGTGTACCTCATTTTGTCAAAAACATTGCTGAGGGGAAAGCGATTGTCCAGGTTTCCGTTTATTCAGATACTGAACTCACAGAAGTTTATTGATTTCTATTTGCTGCATTCATTAATACACCCCGCTTATATGAATGAAGTTCAATTTCAAAGACTCCTTTAAGGACTGCACTCTATTGCCAGGCATCAATCCGGCAATGGAGTGCATTTTTTATTAAATGAAAGTTAATCTCGGACAGCAGGTGAATCGTCTATCCTTCCCTGCAACTCGATGCAGATAATGAGCACTGTACTTTACCGTACACATGTCCTGCGATAGGTTTACACCATTTTTATGTTTTGGGCCAGTTCATTTAAAAGCTCATAGATTCTGAGTAATTATAAATTGTCTGGTTTAACCATGGTCGCTTGGTTAGTACACCTTCATATTTCGGATGTACATCGAATTGGTATTTTGTAAATGGACGATCTACTCTCATTTCTTATAAATCAAAATAATTTCCCGAAGTTATAAATTTCACTGAAACGTCTGCATTTCTTTTCAGTAATATTCTATGTTACAATTTATTTAGCCTACTAACTATATTTGGTGTCTAAGTGTCAGTTCACTTGTTTTAATCCAACATGATAAGTAGTAGGTAAAATAATAATCTAGGAGGAAGAAAAATGAAGTTTGGAATCATAGGAGCGGGACCAATAGGGGCAAGCATCTCAAAAAAATTAGTTAAAAATGGGCACGAGGTTAAAATTGCTGATGCCCGGAATATTGAACACCTGGATGGCAAGGACATTGCAGGAACACCTGTAGCTGTCGAAGAGGTTATCAACAACATTGACGTTCTTCTACTCTCCCTCCCTCTTCATGTCATGCCGAGCATCCGTCCCATCATCGATCAAGTTGGGGAGGACGTCATCATTGCAGACACGTCCAACTATTATCCTTTTAGAGACAATCAGATTAAGGAAATTGAAAATGGAATGGTTGAAAGTGTTTGGGTTTCAAATCAATTAGGACGGCCCATTATTAAAGCATTCAACAATCTGTTAGCGTATACGTTAGAAAATAAAGGGACTCCTGATGGCACGGAAGGCCGTATTGCCATGGCAATTGCCGGGGATAACCCATCACAAAAACAAGTAATGATCGACGTAGTGAATGAGCTTGGCTTCGATGCAGTAGATGGCGGTTCGTTAAGTGATTCTTGGAGAGAGCAGCCTGGAACTCCTGCCTACTGTACCGAACTGACAAAAGAAGAACTAGTCGAAGCCTTGAAAAAGGCCGATAAAGAAAAAGCACCCATCCAGCGGGATAAAGTAATGGAGAAGTTCTCAGCTGGAATGACACATGAAGATATTGTAAGAATTAACCGGGAGACCTATAATTCCTAATTCAAAAAATCCCTAGTATTCGTTGCATCAATATTTTTTAGTAAGACCGAAGCCAAAGGGTGCTAAATATTAAGCAAACTTAAGAATCTTCCACTCGTTAGAAGGGTGAACATGAAAAAGAAGACCCGCAACTATTATTTAAGCTGCGGGTCTTCTTTTTTGGGTAGTCCATTCAGTTAAGTACTTCTGCTGCCACGCCACATTGTACCTGTGTTTCTTTTACTAGAGTTTCTTAATATGTCTAATCGATCAATGCGGCGAATTGATCATTTCCCGCCGCACGACTACCCGGCGAATAAAGAATCCCATGATCAGGCCAAAAATAGCGATTATTACAGTAAACAAAAAGACGTTTTGCAAACCTGAAGCCATCGCATTGGCCATTTCTGCCGGTTTTGTCGGTGATGCAGAGTGATGCAGATAATTTTCCATACCGCCTGTCAAAATACTGACGGCTACCGCCGTCCCGACTGCCCCGATCACTTGCTGGAGTGTATTCATGACTGCCGTACCATGCGGATATAATTCAGGCGGCAACTGATTCAACCCATTCGTTTGGGATGGCATCCAGATCATCGCGATCCCAACCATCAACCCGATATGCAGGGCTACGATAAATGCCACCGATGAAGCTGTAGTGAGCGTGGTGAAAAACCATAACATCGTTGTAACAAGAATGAGTCCTGGAATGACAAGCCATTTCGGTCCATATTTATCAAATAACCGGCCGATAAATGGGGAAAGCAATCCATTCAACGCACTCCCAGGCAATAGCATGAGCCCGGCAATAAAGACAGACAATCCGGCACCTGTCTGTAGGAACATCGGCAGAATGATCATGCTCGACATAATAATCAACATACTCATCATCACCAGAAGCAATCCAACGACGTACATCGGAAATTTGAAAACCCTCAGGTCCAGCATCGGATCTTTCATCGAGTTCTGACGCAGCACGAAGAAGAACAAAGCAATCAGCCCAATGAGGATAGACGTGATTACGACCATACTGCCCCATCCCGCCTCTCCTTCACCGGCCTTGCTGAAGCCAAAGACCACTCCCCCAAAACCGATGGTAGACAGTAGGACTGAAAACAAATCGATCCGTGGTTTTGTCACTTCAGTCACATTTTCCAAATACTTCAGCCCAATCAAGAGCCCAATAACCAGGAATGGCAGTGAGAACCAGAAAATGTAATGCCATGTTAAGTATTCGATCAATAAACCGCCAATGGTCGGGCCGGTTGCCGGCGCGAACATAATGACAAGGCCAACAAATCCCATAGCCGCTCCTCGTTTTTCAGGTGGGTAGATGACCAGAATGGTGTTAAACATGAGTGGCAGCAATAAGCCCATACCCATTGCCTGCAGCACCCGTGCCACCATCAGCATCTCAAAATTGACCGCTAGTGCCGCAATTAATGTCCCTGTAATCAAGCTAATGAGCGCACCAATGAACAGCTGTCTCGTGGTAAACATTTGCAGCAGCAAGCCACTGATCGGCATCAAAATTCCCAGTGTCAACAAAAATCCGGTCGTCAGCCACTGTGCGGTTGCCGCCGAAATTTGGAACACGTCCATTAAATTCACCATGGCGATGTTTAAGGCGGTCTCACTGAACATGCCGACAAACCCGACGATGAGCAGCGATGCCAAAATCGCTTTTGTATTGTATTGTTTTTTCATTTGTTCTCTCCCAGTAACCTCATTAACTTAATAATGGTTTATTTTTTTGCAAAGCCTTGTTTATTCAAGTTTGAAGCAATTGACATGTGTCATTCATCAGAATCTTCTTTTCTACAGATTACTTAGTCTCAGCACTCCCGTACTGATAAGGTACGCCCATGTTTTCGCGTAGCGTTTTTCCTTCATACTCTTTGTGGAAAAGCCCGCGTTCCTGCAAAATCGGAACCACCTGCTCCACAAAATCGGCTACACCATCATAGGCAATATCCGGAACAACCGAAAACCCATCCGTCGCGCCTGCCAAAAACCATTCTTCCAGAAAATCTGCTACCTGTACTGCAGTACCGGCAACAACCGGATGGTAATTGATGACGCCATGCGCCAGAACGTCGCGAATGGAAAGCCCTTGCTTCAGCAGTTCCAAAGCTCTAGGGGAACGGGGATCCTGTGGACTAGCATAGGCACGTTCCAGCCAATCCTCCGGTAAAGGCTGGTCGATATCTACTGTATGTACCGATAGCCGTAACCCCACCATGGCTCCAAGATAACTGACCCGGCTTGGAATCTCCTCAGGATTAAAACTCATTAGTTTTCTTCGCCGTTCCAACCCTTCTTCTTCCGTCGCCCCGATGGAGAACATAAAACCGGCATACATTTTGATGTCATCCGGATTTCTCCCAAAACGGACTGCACTCTCCCGAAGCGCTTGCCGATGTTCATGGGCAGAAGCGATGTCATAAGGGTTCGCATAGACACCGGACGCATATCTTCCAGCCAAGTCCAGCCCTTCGTAACCACCGCCGGCTTGGAAAATCACTGGCTGTCCTTGTTCGGAAGGAGGAATCGGCAATGGACCACGAGATGCATAATAATGGCCTTTAAGATTGACCGGCTGTATTTTGGCCATGTCGGCAAACTTTCCGCCTTTTGTATCCAGCGTCCAGGCATCTTCTTCCCAGCTCCCCCATAATGCTTGCACGATTTGAATCGATTCATGAGCCATGGCATAGCGTTCTTTGCGGCTTAACGGCTGCGCACCAAAATTTGATGCCGCGGACGGATCGGATGTGGTCACTGCATTCCATCCGACGCGTCCGTGGCTTATCACATCCAGCGCTTTAAACTGCCGCGCCAAATTGTAAGGGTAATTGAATGTCGTGGAGAGGGTGGCAACAAGGCCGATTTTTTCCGTTTCCCTCGCTACGGACAGCAGCGCAAGCATCGGATCCATCGGAAACATAGGAGTTTGGGCTCCTAAATCATTTGGCAACGCCGGCGTATCCGCAATGAAGATCATCTGGAACTTCCCTTTTTCCGCTAATTTCGCTCGTTCCACGTAACTGTCCATATTGGTATAGGCTGCTGGATCGGTACCCGGCATTCGCCAAGCGCTGAATTCGCCCCCGTAGCCGGATACCATTTGTAATGCTAATTGCATTTCTTTTTGTTTTGCCATCTTGGTAATCTCCTTTATTTTTGATAGGCTCTAATCCTTTACTTGTGCCTGCATAGAATTATCGCGTTCACTTTTTTCTCTAGAGTAAAACTTGCTAACGACTCTTTTGCTCAATATAGTTTTTAGAATTAATTTCTATGCCACTCAACATTTTTCATTTTATGAACCGTACATTTTCTAAATGAAAAATACTTTTGGGAAAAGGTTTATCAGAGGCTGAGAAGAATGCTGGTTCATATTCTAGTTGAAGGAATTCATCCTGTACCAACGGTCCCCTCGATTATGAACACTTCCATTTCTTTTCAATGTCCGCAAATGCTTATAGATAGAACCTTCCGAACTGTATTCTTCCACGGGTGATAAATTGATTGTTTTTGAGTCTATACAACTAATAATCTTTTTTGCGCTTATTCCGGGACGTTCTTTTATGCATATAAGTATGCTCTCCTCGAGCTTCATAATTTTCCTCCCAACTTTAAAAAAAGTATGTCTCTCTCCATTTAATTAGCTTGCTAAACAATTAATTTGTACTAACCTCGAAATTAAAGATCCTAAGAAACTTAGTTTCATCTACCAATACTTAGCCTGCTAAGTAAATAGTTAGAGAGAACTTAAAACAAATTTCTCTCCATCCGCTTCATTAAATCTCTTAGAACTAAGCGTTCTTCCGATGAAATGCCATTCAGCAATTTCTCTTGCTGCTGTTTCCATTTAAAATCAACCGGACCTTCTAACTCTTTTCCTCTGTCAGTTAGATATATCCGCATAACCCTGCCATCTTGTCCATCGCGCTTGCGGAGTATAAATCCGTTTTGCTCCAGCGATTTAACCATATTGGTGACTGTCGGCGGCTCGCATTTCAAATGATCGCATAATTGCATTTGCGTGATTCCATCCCCTGCCCATAAACGGGCAAGCAAATTGTCCTGTCCAACGTAAAGATTAAGTTCTCTTAAGCTTTCACTATAGTCCCGGCGCATTTTAGATGATACTTTATCTAAAGACTCACGGATATCACAATCTACAGAGACTTTCATAGATTTCCCTCCACTAGCCATAATGTTTAGCCCACTAAATATATCACCACGAAATTTAGCTGTCAACAATTAATTAGCAGACTAACTAGTTATTCTTATCTCAGTAATTTTTATAGGTAGCACATTAATTAATAACCAGAATAAAAAGCGGCCTGTGTTAAGCCTGCTGTCTTTCTATAAGTAATAATAGGTACTCTAATTTTTCGTCCATCTATTAAGGATCGTTTTAAAGATTAGATATATTCCATGCTTTAACTTTTTTTCTTACAATTGCCGAGCGCAGAAATCATATATCTCCCTTCATTCAGTTATTGTAATAACCAATTTCTTTAACTATACTTACGAATGAATTCAACTTCGACTTAATTAAATTCAGCAAGACAATGTTGAGGAAGCTGTGTTCTGCTTCCCCTTTCTTTGACTAATGATTTTAAAACGAGAAAAGGATTTTTTAAACTAAAATAAAACAGATGCTGAAATACCGAGAAAGACTAAAGGGATTGCAGAGGCAATCCCTTTAGTCTTTCATGTCGAAGGAGTCGATCTCGTGGATTTCTATTTCCCACCCAAGCGGTTCTCCTCGACTGACCCGAACAGTGCAGCTGGAGTTTCACCTAAAGATTGCCCTTCATTATTTCTGAATGTCTTTACTTTGCTCGATGAATTGTTAGATTCACCTTATTTGTTTCGCACATAAAAGTAGAAAGATGAACAGGTTCGTCATTTGCATCAAAAGCAATTTTTAAAATCCTAAACAAGTTTGCACCAACATCACATTCCAACAATTTTGCATAATCTGTTGTGGCACCAATGACATCGATGATTTTATCATTACTAATAATTTCTGTTTGATACTCCTTGGACAGGGTTTTGTACGTGGATTCGTCCATTGCAATTTTCTTTTCTAAATCGGGAAAACGAATTAAAGGAAAATGAGCAATATCATAAAAAAGAGGATGATCATTTACGTACATGAGTCGCTCCAGCTCTAAAACTGGACTTCCCACGTCAATTAAAAGATGACCTGCAACTTCCTCGGATGCTGGTATAACTTCGCTTCTTAAAATACGTGAGTTCGGAATCATGCCTAACTGATGGCTAAACTCCGAGAAACCGCTTACAGATAATAATTCGTTATGGAATTTATTAGTTGTAACAAAAGTACCTCTACGCGGAACACGTGTTAAAGTTCCTTCTTTCACCAATTCCTCAATAGCTTTTCGAATTGTGATTCGGCTAACATTATAGATATCACATAGTTCAGCTTCCGTTGGAATTTGTTCATCTGGCTGATATTTTCCTTGCTGAATATCATTCTTCAACATTTGCCTAATCTGCATGTATAACGGCTGGGGGGTTGAAGGATTTAAATTCATACTAACTCATCCTTATCCATCAATAGATTGTTTAGTCTCTATTATACATAGATTTCCAATCCCCGTCACCACGCTCCGAAATAGCCGATTGTTTTGGCAGCAGTATTTGATCCCAATTCCATACATTCATCAATTGAAAGTCCCTTTAAGGTTCCGAAAAGAAAACCTGCTATAAATGAATCCCCTGCTCCCATTGTATCTACTATTTTTGTTTCCACTGTCTCGCTCCGATAGAAACGTTCTCCATCATAAGCAAGGGAACCATTCTCGCCTAATGTAGCCACAGCAATTTGCGACCCCCAATTTTTAACTTCCTTCAAAAATTGGCGAATATAGTCATCATCTTTTGTATAAGAGAAAAATGAATAATCTACAAATGGCGAAAGACTTTTTACCAATCCATGACCTAGTTGATCGGAAAAATCAAAGGACGTAAGAATCCCCGTTTCTTTGAACAGCGGGTACTTGTCTTCAGCATGTCCCCAAATCCCTGAGTGTACAAGCTGGTGCGTTCCTACAAACTCCACTTCTTCCTCTGTTAAGCAGAAGTTAGCCATAACTCCTTCATCGTATTCACCGAAATAACGGTCGTTTCCATGTAACTCGACTTGCGTAACTGCCGTTTTCCCTTTTTTTGTTGAAAGATGAGTAGTATCTACGCCTTTTCCCTGGATCTTCTCTCTCATCAATTCTCCGTATGAATCAGAACCTATCCAACCGATATAAGCGACTTCAGCGCCTAACTCTTTTAAATATACCGCCGCATTCACTGGGTTTCCTCCAGGATATGCCTGATCATTCACTTGGTAAACATCCATGCAATTGTCCCCGAGCGTCACAATTTTCATCTTTCTCCCTACTTTCTCTGATATTAAGGAATGGGCACTACAAAGTAGCGCCCATCAGCTTGTTAATATGCCATTTGTCGGTAATATCTTCTAAGAGTCAATGGGTGATTTCTTTCGCGCTCCAAATATACACTGATGCGGCTTAACAATGCCCAGTTGATGTTGACAGAGAAGTGGCTTCTGAATTCATCACTTATTCCTTCCATTTCAAAATCTTTCGTATCAATAACAGTAAGTTGTTTTGTAATCTTTTCAGCAAATCTTTCAACACGATCCATCAACGGTCTTGTTTCATCTTCGCCTTTCAGCAAAATAACACTGGTGTCTTCCAGAACCAGTTCAAGTGTACCGTGGAAGAATTCGGCTGCGTGAATCGACTTGGCATGGATCCATTGCATTTCTTCCAGAATGCACATTGCGTAAGAGTAAGTATTGCCCCATAAGTTTCCGGAACCGACCATCATGTGATAATCCGTATCTTTATGCTTAATAGCAAACTCTTCTGCTTTCACATCAAATGCCTTCACCGCGCTTAAGATCGCTTTTGGCAACAGTGCAACTTCCTCTGTGAATTTCTTGTATTGTGGAAATTCGCCTTTGTTGTGCATAAAACGGAATACGACCATGTGTAACAGCATGAAGAAGGTATCAAAAGAATGCGTTTCAGATCCAGTCGTAATGCAGTGGTCGACTGCATGAGTAAGCGGAGTATACGGTTCTGCCACTAAGGCGATCGTTGTTGCTCCTTTTTCCCGGCAGAATTTAGCTGCTGCCACTGTTTCTTCCGTTGTTCCAGAGACAGATGTGAAAATGCAAACAGAGTCTTCGCTGAAGCGTCTATTGTTCATCGCCATAAATTCCGCCGCTATTTGTGCTTGCACTTCAATTGTTGAATTGGCTTTCAAAATATATTCATAAGGGTACATCATCGCGATAGTTCCACCTGCACCAATAAGGAAAATGTTGCTGTAACCTTTTTCGCAAATCTCGTCTACAATTTCTTCGATTTTCCCTCTATAAGCTAGTCCTTCTTTTTCCACCAGTTTCAAAAATAGTTCTTCATCGTATTTCAGCAATTTCATCTTCCTTCCATTTTTTATTTGTTATGTCTTGTATTATAAATTAATATAACAAATTAAACAAATAGTTTCTATTTTTGTTCAGCAGGACTGACTTTCTCAGTTTTAAGGTCCCAACCCATTGCTTCTTCGCTCTTTCTGCCACCATATTTCTTTTCCCAGTAGTAATACACAGGAAGTCCTGTCGCAACTACAATCAATGCGGCAATCATGCCTTCAATTGGTGCCCAAGTAAATGTGCCCCAAGCAAGCCATGCTGCGCCTAGAATAGCGAGCATAGTAGTGACTCTCCACATTGGCATACGATAAACCGGCTTATAATCACCTCGTTTGCGGCACTTGTAGACTGCAGCAAAATCCATGATATTGATGAGCAATTGAATAAGCGTGAAATATCCCAGCAAAGCAGTCAGGTTGCTGAACATGACCAGAATGCAAGCATACGTAACTTGTACTACGATTGAAAAGCTCGGTGTTTCATACTTCGGATGAACTTTCGCAAAGCGCTGAAAGAATAAGCCATCTTTTGCCATCGCATATTCAAGACGTGGCTGGAACATAATACATGAACTTAAAGAGCCTAAAATGACAATAATGGCGGTAACCGCCACAAACGATGAAGCAATATCAGATAATCCTGGTATGAACTTTACAGCGTCTGATAAGGCTGCATTAGATGCGAGTAGGTTTTCAAATGGCATTAAGCCGATGACACAAACCGCAAGCAACGTATACAAAGACATCACTATCAAAATAGAACCGATAAGGGCACGTGGTAAAACCTTGCCCGGATTTTTAAATTCCCCTGCCATAAAGCAAATGGCTGCCATTCCTGTGTATGCCCAAGTAGTTGCCGATATTCCTCCAATCAAGCTTGTTGGACCTGAGCCTGAAGGTGGGGTATATGAGAAATTCCCTGGATTCATGTACATCAATCCTAAACCAATCACAATTAAGAAGGGAATAATCTTAACGGCTGTAATAATAACCTGGAATAACCCGCCTTCTTTAACACTTCGATAGTGAATAGAAGTGATAATCAAAATGATCGCAATACCCAGCAATTTCCCTGGCAAGCCATCAAAGAACGGCAGAAACGTCGCTATGTAAGAAACAAGCGCCAATGCCATGATTGCAATGGACGGAGGATCTAAAGCCCAAAACGTTGCCCAGCCATACAGAAAGCCTAAAGGGCGCCATCCAGCTTTGTTCAAGTAAACGTAACCGCTTCCATTTTGCGGGTAGGCAGTTGATAGTTCTGCTAATACCATAACTTGTGGGATAGCAATCAATCCCCCTATAATCCAAGCAAGAATCGCCAGCGAAGGTGTTCCAGCAGCCCGGGCAACATCTCCTGATGAAACAAAAATACCTGAACCTATTGTCGTTCCAACTGCAATTGCTAAAGCTGCCCAAAAACCTAGCTTTCTTGTCAACGCACCATTGTTCATACGAGTTCCTCCAAATCGAATGATTAGATTTTCATTTCTTTTATCTTTTTCAGGGATTTCATAATTGCCGCTTGAGGATCTTGATAATAAGCAGACCCCATTACTTCTAAAGTACAAGTCCTTTATGTCCGTAATGTTGAAGACTCATTAAGTACCCTCGCCAATCTTGGACGCCCTCATCCAAAGATAAATGGGCATAGCTGTAGCCTTCTCCATCAATTAGTAGTCATCGAGTTTCTCGCAAGTTATCTGCATTGAGACTAGATCAACCATTATATTATCGAAGGCAAACGGATTTGTTCTCTCATCTTTTTTAACCTATGGAATCTGAAATTAGGTTAGATTTGAATTGAGCCCCCTTCCTCAAAAACTCTAATTGTTATGTCTTGTATTATAATTTAACAATACATTAAAAACAATCTAAATTTTAAAATTTTTAAACAAAATTTCTTGATTACTTAATAAGTACTGAATCACAAACTAAAGACATTATAAAAGTGACTTACCTGGCGCAGTCGAAAGAAGTAAAACTCGAATGTATATCCGCTGGACTCGGCATCATTCTGCTCCGCTATAATGCTGGTGCCAAGAAGAATCGGAAAGATAAGTACGTAGCAACGTCATTAAACAAGTTTTTGGGCCTGTTGAGCGAGGGGAAGGAATTAGCGGAAGTGTGCAAGATTATTCAAATCTAAATTTCCATCCGCCCTTTACAAAGGCAAAATTTTAATTAACAGCCGTTTGAATAAAAATACACTTTTCTAGACAAAAAGGAGAAAAGATGTGCTGTAGCAGCCATCTTTTCCCCTCTGTATTTAAATTGTTGCTGAAAACCTCTTGATATGTAATACTCCTAATTCTCATTTGGGCTCAATTAACTCTAAGGAGTTTTTTGTATTTCTCCTTGAATTACTAATAACCGAATAATGCTTTTGCTCAATCACCCAGTAAATTTGGAGCGCCTTAGGAAGTAGCCATGTATTCCATCTTCATTCAATCGTTCCTGTCCGGAGATATTAAATTTTTAGAATACGCACCTATTAAGAAGAAAGAATTAGCCAGATGTGGCAATAAAACCGTTCGTATAAGACTCTTTAAAGGGCAAAAAGAAAGGAGAGGTGCATCGAACAACCTCTCCCTTTCCTTTATAAACAAGTGGCTACTGATTATTGTGCAGATGCCATTATGATTCATCCTATTTTTATTTACTATCCTGTAAAAGTTTAAAATTTGTCTTCTGCTAAAATTTATAGAGTGTGTACAATAATTCAAATGCTCTTATTTGGTCGTAAAGACTGTATAAACAATGAAAAAGATCAGCAGTTCCGTTAAAAGGACTAATACAGAAACTGAGACGAGCAAATTGAAAATCAGGAAAGAAATTAAAATAGCGAGAAACAAAAGCAGATGCCAGACTTGTAAACGATGTTCTGGCCTACGGTACTTATGGAACACAGCTGTCGTTGCTGAGAAATATACAAAAGCAGTACTAAACGTCAAAACCAATAAAAAAACCGGTTCTACTTCGTATAGATAGCTCATCTGAATGACTGCAGCAAACAAGCTTAAAGACATTAGAGTGAATAAATGCCCATAAATGATGACTTGTCCAGAAGTGACAGCCTCTTTATCGATTTTCTTTTCAAGGTTGTCGAAATATTGCCACCACATGGCGATGATTACTAAAAATGCAAGGAAAATAAGGATCACTTCACTCCATAAAAATGCTTCCGTTTCGAATATGGCAACAAGGCTGACGATTGATTCTCCAAACAAAATGATGGTCAATAACCCGAATCGTTCCAAAAGATGCGGCGTATTGACCGGCACTTTTTCCAAATGCTTTCTGTTCAAGATTGGAATAAAGAGATCGATTATAATTCCCAAATACAAGATGAAATACCTTAGCCAAGAATCGAAAAAGACGGATAAAAGCGAAATGAAAATTCCGATGAGAAAGCCGAACCCCAGGTGTTTAGCCACAGCACGGCTAGGCCCTTTCAAGGATCGGAGTGTATAGATATATTGAAGAGCGGTTACCATGCGTACACCAATATAACCGATGAGAAATGGGATATAGTAATTGTCAAAATCAGGGGACAGGCTAGCTGTCAGTACAACCATAAAAAACATCTGAAGAATCATGAATAGACGATGGGACAGCCGGTCTTCCCCAAAGCGGTTCGTATAAAGTGTCTGGCCTACCCATGACCACCAGATCGGGATGAAAATTAAAACAAATTTGAATAAGTATTCCCCTGGAATTATTCCATTTTCCAAATGCAGCAATACATGAGTAGCTTTTGCTATAGCCGCAACAAAAATCAAATCAAAAAACAGTTCCAACCATAACACGCGTTTATGAATCATTTACTATCACTCCAATTACTCTTTTTCAATCCGCTTTAGTGATTAATCACTTGTCGCACTGGTTTTAAACTAAATCAAATGGCTAAACGAATCGCTATCCGTTTAGCCTCTAGCTAAGACCTGTATTTAGTTCAAAACTCGTCTCATCTATTGCTATAAAAGAAGTGATTTGAAAAAAACGGAGTTCGTGGTTACTTGGCTAAAACATCTGCATATTCGGGATGTATTTCAAATTGATGCTTCGCAAAAGGACAAAGGGGCACAATCATCAAGTTGTTTTCCCTTGCATAACCAATCACGGTCTCCACTAATTGCTCGCCTACACCCTGGCCTCGAAGCTGCTCTCCAACATGTGTATGGTCAACAATAATTCGAGTAGCGCCAGCCGGAACATAATGAACTTCAGCATCCGTATTCTTAATATCATCACCAATATAAAATTTGTTTTCTCCTGATTTGATTTCCATCAACTTTTCTCTCCCTTACAGTTCGAGCTTTTATCGCAGAAGGGGACATTATTTGATTGCCCGCATCCACAAAGTACAGCGCGATAAGTTTTTATGTCATCCTCCACCTGGCTTATCTGAAGATTTCCTCGCATAATTAATTGCTGGGATACGGTGGGAACAATGGTAGCCGGTGCATCCGGTTGTTCATTTGGCCCTCCATCCTTTCGTCCGTACTGAAGTGCTCCACTTGGACAACGTTCAATTACTTGAGCTATCGCTTCCAAACTCCCTTGCTGCGGATCTACCCAAGGCCGCCGTGTTGTGTCAAAAACCAACGGAAGTCCTTTGACACATTCAGCAGCATGGATGCAAAGAGCCGGCGTGAAATAGACGTCTATTTCACTTCCTCTATATTCTTTTTGTACCAGTTTCATATTGCTGTGCCTCCTTCCTTATTTCTCTTGACAAATGAATTGCTAGCTGTTTAAGACTGTCCTATGCATTGGGCAATTGCTCTTCTTTTAAAAGGATATATTCTTTTCCTCTCTTTTTCTCTTCCTTTCTGTTCTATCCTTAAGTTCTCTTTTATAAAAGAAAATTCCTACTTACAAATAAAATAAATCCATATTCGATAATATCGGTGTGGATTGGTTCATTCATCCAGTATATTCAAGACGCATCTGAACATTTAATACCATTTTTCGTAATTCTTTTTTAAAAAATGGTTCAATATTTTCATTAACTTTATAGAGCTTTTACTCCCTTATAAATGTAAAAAAATTACACGTTTATGAATTAAAAAGTAAAGGTATAGATAGTTAATTAGTACCCCAACGGAGCGTGAGAATGACTACTAACCAAGAATTAAGGACTATCCATATGGTTAAAGATAAAGCATCATTCGAGGCTTTCTACAACAAGTATGAATACTTCCTATTTAACATTGCATATAAATTAACAGGCGATAAAGATCAAAGCGAAGTTTTACTAACCAAAGTTTTTAAAAGAATTAAAGAGCATCCATCTGACTTATTTGAAGCATCCACTAAAAATCCGACTTTCACACTGTTCGAGCTCACTGTACGAGTGCACAAAGAAAATTGCCAAAGCCTCTACCCTTAAAAGCTCCTCGCAACTTTTCTTACGCTTATTTCCTTCTTAAATCATTCTTTTCAAAATGATCAGATGAAATAATTATGATTAGGCATGTACGAAAAAAATTTGCTGCTAGAATCTGATTTGGAACTAAAATCGAGAAAAATATTCTCCTTTTCGGTAAAGAGAAACATTTATAACAAGGCGCTGTCTGTGCTCAGATTTTTTCAATATAAATGAACGATTTGATGCAATAAAGAAAAAGGTCGTCCACTGAACGGACTCTCACATGGTATACACTTTAAGAAATAATTATATTTGGGGTTCAGTTGATTAATAACCTTTCTGTTCTCTTTATTAATTCAATCTGGATCAAAAATATCGAAATCGCAGTGGTCCTCATTTTCCATTTTACGGAATTACCGACGCCAGACGAATACTTGCTGTGGCTGCACATCTTCCTTTTCAGCCGCCGATTTGAGATCTTTTTCTATTTGCTAAATTAATTATTTTGCCCTTAACATTTGGTATCCCGCCATTGTCCAACGCCATTTCCGTAAAAAGAACGGATAAAAAACCTGGATAATGAGTCGGTTTATTAAATAAAGGGATTACAAAAGCGGAGGACTGCTCTTAAAAAGAGAGTGACTCCTCTGCTTTTCTTATCTTGGCCATTCAAATATCATCTACCAATAAGTGAAGAGATATAAACTTGTGACTGACTGGAATTTGCTTTGTCATCCAGTATTTTTTGACTAGAATTTTTCATTACTAAAGATAGAACAGAGAGCGCATCAATTAAATGTGAATTTACACCGATAAGGAATTTAAAAAATAAAACCTAGCTTTCTTGCAAATCATAATAGTGAATTGAGCTTTCCAGCTGCTTTATTTATTTTTTTATTGAATTCATTAATTGGAAGAAGTCTTCGGATTGATGGGCCTTATTCAGGCTGTACCAAGAACGCAATGCATCTTTTGCAAAAACATCTAATTTTTCCAGCACTTCCACCGCAAATTCCAGTGGAGCTATTCCAGAGGAAGTAACTAAATTTGCATCTGATACCGCAGATTCCGCTTCATAGAACTCTTCTCCTTTATAATTAGGACATACCATTTTGGTATACTCTAAGTTGTTACTTGTATGCTTTCTAACATCTAAATATCCTAAATTCGCAAGGCCTTCGATTGCACCGCAAATTGCGGCCACAATAGTGCCCTGCTTTAATGCTTCGCCGACTCTTTCCAAGACAGGTTGATGAATCTCTTCATTCCACGTCGTTCCTCCTGGTAAAATTAAAAGATCTTTACTTCCAAGAATACATTCATTAAGTGAAATATCTGGCTTAATGCCCACCCCTCCCATCGTCGTTATTATTTCTTTATTGGCTCCTACAGTAATTACTTTTAAAGGAGCTATATCTTTTTTAAAATATCTTCCCGAGTTTAGTTCAGCAATTAAATATCCATACTCCCAGTCCGACATTGTATCAAATACATAGAGAAAAGCTTTTTTTGTTAGCATTCCATATCACTCCAATTCCAATTAATAGAGCTAGTATAAAATAACTTCCCTGACATCTAGCGTCAGGGAAGTCATCATATTTCATGAAATTTTATTAGTTCCGCCAGAACTTCAACCAGTCGTTTCTTAAGACTTGTTGGTTCAATGACCTTAATCGATTGATTATACGGTAAAAGTAAATAAGGCACATATGTATGGATCACATCTTTTTCCAGAAGAAAAACTGCTTGAGTTGAAGTCCGTTGCTGTAAATAATGTCCTAAAAACCAATGTTGGCAGAAATCATCTAATACAGTTTTATGTCCCTGAACAACCAAAGAAGTCATCCCCTTCTTACCTTCTATGGCTGGAAGAAGATTTTCTAAAAAAAAGTCATGCGCTGAAAACTTTTCTGGCTGATTAAACTCATTTTGGGTTAGCATTAGTCTTTCAATTCGATTTACTCTAAAACTACGAATCTCATTCCTAAGATGACAAAATCCAATGACATACCACTTATTGTTCCAATAAAGAATTCTGTATGGATCGACTAATCTATCATTTGATTGCTTTTCGCCGCTTTTCTGGTAGCGAATTTTAACTGAGTACCCGTCAGCTACGGCCTGTTCCAGCTCTTTTAAAAAAGGTTCTATAGAGAATGGACTTGATCGATTGATTACTTCAAGGCTGGTTAAATTTTGGTTTACCTTTGTTTTCTGCTCTTGATTTGAGTAATTACTAAGTTTTGAAATGGCCCTATTTAGTGCTTCACCGCCATAATATCCAGCTTCTTCTGCAAAAACTGCCGCATGGATTAGGGAAGTTTGCTCCTCAAAATCAAAAAAAAGTGGTGCTTCAATAAAATTGTTCATTAAAGTGTAGCCACCGTTATGACCTGGTTCTGAAATGATCGGTACGCCACTTGTTGAAATTGTATCAATGTAACGATAAACTGTCCTTATATTCATCTCTAGCTTTTCTGAAATTTGTTTTGCAGTAATTTTTTCACCCGAACGAAGCATCCATATAATTGCCAGCATATTATCAATCTTCGGCATATAACTCCCCCTCTCTATAAAGCTTTGCTGCCTAATTCATTCCTGCATGATGTATACGGTACTTCTTCCCCCCGCTTTAAATCTTCCTAGCGTCATATTCTAAAAATAACTTTCTATTTGTCTCAACTCCAATCAAGTTTATTTGCTTCTATTACTGGAATTGTTCCTTTAAGGCCCGCAATGACATACGGAAGGATTGCGGTTCTCTTATTTGTTGCATTTGCCACTTACAACTCTTCTAAGAAAAAAAGATTTCCCAAGTAGGACTGGTTAGCTTCTCGGAAAGATTGTAGGCTATCATTTCAATTCATTTTAGGACGCTTTAAGATAAATCTGGGTGGAGATCCATTTGCTTGTTCCGCTTCAAAGTAGGCTAATTCACCCGGAATACACGAAATGATAGACGGAAAACCAAAGCCTACAGCATGTTCCAAAACTTCTTGAAGAGGCAGTTCTTTTCCATCTACCTTTTCACTGTGAGACAGGGAATAGCACATCTTTTCAGCTCCGTTTTTCATGAGTAGCTCATAAATGTCATCTGGATCCGAATTAGGAGGTGGAATTTCGATCATGTATTTCCCCTTCAACATCCTCTGATATTCGTGGCAAAGCCGATTTAAAGCATGATCCCTTTTCTTTGGTGTAAACAATTCGTGGAGCACTCTTTCTTGAACGTTTTTTTCGAAGAACGATTTCACAATCAGTTCTTCCATCTCCTTCTTCATGTTGATTCCCTCCCATCCTATTTCTCTTATTTACCCTTACTAATTTAAGCTCTATTGAATGTAACTTAATTCGCATCATGTTACATTAAAAAGCTCGTCATTTAATGTCTCCTATAACCAAATTTCACTTTCATAATAACCATCCTCGTCATCAATAACTTCTTTAAAACCGGATATGTCTAAATCGTCCGGAATAGTTAACTTCCAGTCAGTTTGAATGTTTCCGTTATCTGTGAGAGGAATCCACTTATAATAATCGCTATCCCTGTTAAAGAAATCTTTAAAATCATCTTCCCCTTTGAAGATGATAATTTGCGAATTCCATAGACTGGGCAAGGTAAATAAGACAGCAACCCGATATCTTTCTTCATTATGCGGCTGCAGCCCTTTTAGATATTCTGCTCGATCCACTAACGTCTGCATGCACAATCGCTTGACCTTCCGCGGAGTTTTACCGGAGCTGATAAAACCTTGGCCAACCGGTAAGTGCATATGCCAGTTGCCGTTGTAGTATTCTGTTGGGAACGCCAGTGTGTTTTCTTCGATCCGGCCGACCATATTTTCCGTCTTCCGTTTAATCCCACGGATTTTTTTCTCGCGCATTTAGAATTCTCCTCACTTTCAGCGTCAACATAATAAAGTATTAGAATTGATAATAACCAAGTAATTTGAATATGAATGCAAGAAAACCATCCGAATTCCATATATCTTCTTTAGATGTGAACTTTTTGACTGGTTCAAATCCCTTGCCAGTTTTGCCATATACTTGTGAAGTACTCGGACAATAACCCTTTTCCTTGAAACCTGTCTTCAAGCACAGTTTTTAATTGTTGAAATCCGTTCTTCAGCTCTACATCATCGGAAGTGAGGGAACTTATGTAAGAATACTGATACACGGGCTCGTCTGGGCATAGTTCATGAGCACGTCTCAACATCAATTTACCTTTTTCTTCCCAATCTTCATAATCACCAAAGTAATACGGAAATAGTGAAATCATATAGCCGAAAATCCAAAGGAACTCTTCATGATCCTTCAAATTAGCTAATCCAAAATTCGTAGCTTGGATTAATATGGTCGCTAACTCATCCAAGTCTACATTTCCGACTCCTAGAGGCACCTCTTCGACTAAGAGATACCAACAAAAGAACCCCAGTCGAATGGTCACTTTTACGTCAGTCGGATCTTGCTGCCAGTTCTTTAGTAAGAACGATTTTGCTTCATTCCACTTTTCCTGACTTTCTAAAGCATCCACTTCCGGCCATTGCCAATCCATCACAAGGCTTCACCACCTACCTTGAGTATTTGATTGAATGTAACTTAATTCCCAATAAATTACATCCAAAACTAAAAAAACGTTTTTACAGGGTTTATTAAATAGTCTAAATTTCGATAGTAGCCTGCCAGCTGCTGTATGGAGATTTGACAACGATCAACGATTCGCTTTGCCATTTCAGTTTCCCTAAAAATCTGGAATAGGCATTTGGTTCTCCTATCTCTTCCACCAAAAGCTTGTTTACAATTCGCATCCCTCTTGCATCATAAACTTCACAATACAATTGAAACCCTTCGACGCGATGCACACCTTTTAATAACGCTACTCTTTTCCGGCTAGGACTCTTTTTCGGAGTTTTTCCTGCTAAAAACACGGCTTCGTAATTTTGATTCGGAATTTGATTAAGTGAACGGTCCACTAGTTCCAAAATGACATCCTTTGGTAAAGGGGAATATTCCAGTAAAACTGGCACTACATATAAATGAATCAAGCGCTTAAATTCCTTGAATTTCGCTTCAGTGGATTCCAAGCAAAGAAATTCCAGAAAATTATAAGGCACCTTCACTTCAATCTCCATAATTTCTGTCCGTTTGCTTAGAGAATAGGGACTTCGTTCATTTCCTACACAAAAAATATTGATCAACTCATGCCCCTCTATGGTCAGTCCCAATTCTGTAGCCTTCCTAGAAAAAATCAATTCAAAAATATTCATTTCGTGCTTTCGTTTTTTGTCTTCCGGGGTACGATTTTTTCTCCAGTCATTAAAATGAACGTCTAGCATGATTTTCTCCTTTCATAATTACTTGTGTTTTAGCCTTTTACGACAAAAACCAGATCTCCTTCATGTTTCGATTTCAGGAAATTTGATGTCGCTTTCCCCTATTTTGAATGCAATTTAATTAGCAATGAGTTGCATTCAGATTGAGCCAAGTTACAAAGTTTCTCTATCATTAGAAAGTATTACTACATAAACATTGAACGGTTCATTCACTTTTTCTTTCTCTTCCGTCTCGGTAGGAACCTCATCGTGAATCTCGGTAAAAGGGAAGCCATCGTGAAACTGAAATTGTAGAAATTCAACGATGATGGGTTCTATACTTGCAATCGTTTTATACTTGCTGCCAAACGGCAACTTTTCTTGAAATGCAGACATCAAGCTGAATCTGAGGCTTGATGTCTGCCAGTCAAACCATGCATAAAAAATCATGGGATGGTCACTAGTATGGACGATCTGCTCTTTTCTATTGGTTTGAACTTGGGTAAAGAATGAAACCAGTTCTTCCATAGTAAAATCATTTGCCAACTCCTGTCCCATCGAAATAGACCAAGTGTTTTCCGCCGCTTCGTCAGTAAGATCCTCAATCGAATTTCCAATAAACAATGGATCTTCAACAATCTCCTTTAACTCTTCCATAAATTCGTTCTTGTTCATTAGGGCCTCCTGACTGCCTAAAACTTATAAGTAAATGGCTACTTGAACATAGTGGTCATGCTGCAGAGCTTTTTCCATACTAGAGTTAGGCCGCCTTTTTTGTTGAAGTTCTTTGAATTTAATTTAGATAATACAAGTAACTGAATGCAACATAACTACCAGAATGTAAAATTTTATTCTTTCAAAAACTAAGTTTTTATGAACCAGTGATTATAGCAATGGGAGTTGATTTACCATTTATGAGTATGTCAATCATTTCCGTATCCTTGTCTACTTTCAACTTAAATACATGTTGTTCAATTTCGCCATCCTCTTTGGGCATGGCTTTCAATTTCACGTTCAATTTATCTCCTTGTTTTTCAAGAGAAGCAGTTACCTCATCTGTTGCCTGATAAATGATATAGGTCATTTCCCCATCCTTATTTACAGATTGGAGAGGAACGGCTGGGTCCAATAGTTCTTGAACATTTTTCGGCGCTTTTTCCAATCTTTTGATGCTAGGTGACTATCGATTAAGTACCTTCTCATGAGACATTAACCTTTTGTTGAAATAGATCAATCAGCAGATCTTAAAAGAAATATTAAATTCTTGGTACATCAATATTAACAATAATTCCCACCATAAAATAGCTGAAATTACCGCTAATAATAATAGCAATCGCCATCATTTGGAATAACTACATTCGAAGCCATGCCTTTTTCTTCCGCAAATCTTTTCAAATCTGCACTTGAGAGGTTCCAGTGGTTGACCACTTCCATGCGAACAGCGAAGATTGTCGCTTTTGGTGCCGCTTTATGCACTTCATGGACATCTTTCATGAAGGGTTGGTCCAGGTTTAATGCGGCGGAAGGAGCAATGCCTGTGTCGCCACCGTCAATGAAAGTGAATTAAACGAGGCTCTACGGCTGATCAATGAACGGACACGGAAATGACTGAAGCGGCGAACGGCGAAGTATTCATGGATGAAGTGTTGTACTTGATTAGACAAACTGTCTCCTATAAAAATATTCCTGCCAACCAGACGAATATAGTATACCGATGCTTAAGAAACAGAAAAAACTCGAAATGGAGCCACTTTTAAAAGTGTCTATCATTTCGAGTCCAGTTCATCGGCCGGGAGATGCATGTATTCAAACGCAGAAGCTGATGAGTATCTTGATATTTTCTACAGAGACATTCTCTAGTATGGGAGCTTATAACGTAATGACGCCGATAGCAATCGAAAAGAAAATCATTACAAAGCATGACCCCAACGCCCATTTAAAAATGAATTTTTGATGGTCTCCGAACTCCACACCCGCCATACCGACAAGCAAGTAAGCAGAAGCCATCAAGGGGCTCATCGCATGGATTGGCTGGCCCAATAAGGATGCACGTGCAATTTCAACCGGATCCACGCCATAAGCTGCTGCCGTTTCAGCTAAAATTGGCAGTACGCCGAAATAATAAGGATCATTTGCCATAAAGTAAGTGAATGGAATACTGGTGACAGCGGTAATAACAGCAAAATACGAGCCTAGCGATTCCGGAATCACTGCTACTAAACTGTTAGCCATCGCATCGACCATTTCTGTTCCAGATAAAATCCCTGTAAAAATACCAGAAGCAAAAACCAATCCCACAACGGCAAGGACATTTCCTGCATGGCTGGAAATTCTTTTCTTCTGATCATCCAGGTTTGGGTAGTTGATCATCAGCGCGATGACAAAAGCAATCATGAACAGCGTAGCCAACGGCAAGACAGAAGCAACCAAACAGACTATCAAGGCAATGGTCAAAATAAGATTTATCCATATCAACTTTGGCCGTTTCGTGTCATTCGGAATAGCGGCTGCGCTTACTTCACTTAACGCAAGTGTCTCTTTCACAGAATATTGAATCTCAGCAACGCCCAATCTTTTCCGCTCTTTTCTTCCAAGGACAAATGCCGTAAACAAAGTCCATAAGATCCCGGCTGCCATTACAGGGATGAGCGGCGTAAATACATCTGCCATATCCAGCTGCAGTGCCGCTACTGCTCTTGCTGTCGGTCCGCCCCAAGGCATCATGTTCATGACGCCGAATGAAAGCATCGCGACACAAGTCAATACTAGCGGGTTCATGCCAATCCGCTTATAAAGCGGCAGCATGGCTGATACGGTGATCATATAAGTAGTGGTGCCATCGCCATCAAGTGCTACAAGCATCGCCAGGATAGCCGTCCCTAAAACAATTTTCAATGGATCTCCCTTAACAATCGCTAAAATTTTTGAGACAAGTGGATCGAACAAGCCTGCGTCAATCATAATGCCAAAGTAAAGTATAGCGAACATCAACATAACCCCGGTTGGAGCAACTTGCTTGATCCCTTCCATCATCATATCGCCAAGCCCAGCACCAAAACCTCCAAGCAAAGCGAACAACGTCGGTATAGTTACCAGCGCAACCAATGCAGACATCCGTTTTGTGATGATCAAAAACATAAATACAGCGATCATTGAATAACCCAAAAGAGCTAACATATTTATTCCCCCTTAAATTTTTTCGAAATTGTCAGTCATTAAACTTGTGAAATAATTCGCCAATTAGATATTGTTTATAAATATAGAGGATGGAATTCTCTATGTAAACGTTTACAAATTTTTGTCATTTAAATCCTTTGAATTCTTTTCGTACATAAAAACCATCGTCGGAGTATTCGCGTTTTTATTCAATGGCGTTAGCAAAACATTAAAGTGCGTTGAATCATACCTGAGAGCTTGAAATTCCAGCTGATTTAATGTAAAAAAATAACACAAAAAGGCTTCAGCTTAAGGCGTATTAATGCCTTAAACTGAAGCCCTTAGTAATAGGCTGATTTCGACATGAAAATTATTTGTAGATACGGCCGGGAGTAAGTTTCTAATCACTTTAGCTATAAAAGAGGCAAGAGCCGCTGCAAAGCTTTATTTCATTGCAACTATTCCTTCTATAACTTTGTGAGAAGCTGTCTTATTTGCCGCTGCCCTTCATCAATTCTTCATACATCTTACTTTGCTCTTCCAAAAACTCTGTTGTTTCACTGCTATTCATATAAAAATCTTTCCACATATACTGTTCGATGGTTTGTTGCCATTCTTCTGTTTGCACCATTTCCCCAAATGTCTCATCCCAAAACTGAATTTCATCTTTTGCCATATTCGGCGGCCCCATAATGCCTCGCCAATGTTCAAAAACAACTTCAATGCCTTCTTCCGTCCATGTGGGGATTTCCGGAAGTTCTTTTAATCTTTCATCAGATGAAATCACAAGTATTTTTACTTGGTCCAGATCGTAATATTTCTTTGCTTCCGATAAGGTCATCGACGCAACGTCTATCTGCTTTTCCAACAACGCTTCCACTACTTGGGCACTATTTTCGTAGATATGAAAGTCAAGTTCTTCCGGCTTTGCTCCAGCTTGTTCGCTCGCCAACACGAATGACAGTTGATCGTCATTCCCAAGTCTTGGCGAAACGCCGATTTTAAAATTCTGCGGTGCATCTTTCAGATTCTCTATTAAGCTATTTGCACTTTTTATGCTTGAATCCTTCGATACAACCACCACTTCCCATTCTGTCGCCAAAATGGCGAGTGGTGTAAAATCTTTATAGGTCAACTGGCTTTGCCCTAATAAATGATTTGTAATGAGCAAGCTTGAATTGACGGCTAATACTGGCCCTTTTTGCTGCTGCGTGTATTTCCAGCCTAATTCTCCTCCTGCTCCGAGATGATTAACGACTTGAATTTCTCCGTCAATCAAGTTTTCACTGAGTAAACTGTCTCGTATCATCTGCGCTGTTATGTCCCATCCTCCGCCAATCGAACCAGCCACAAGCGTAACTTCATCCAGGCTGATATCCGGTTCTTCTTGTGAACATCCAGCCAATAAGATAGCAAAAAGAGCGGAAATTATTATGTGTTTTCTTCTCAATGTTTATCCCTCATTAATTTGAAAAAATAAATTCCAGTTCCTTATTCTAAAAGGTAATACTTTCTCTGAGGCCTTCCGACAATGCCATAATCGTGTTTTGCTACACAGACGTCTATCAATACGAGATACTCCAAATACCTTCTGGCAGTTGTCCGGGATACCCCCAATTCTTCGCTCATTTCATCGATTGAAACACCTTTAAGCTTTTTCACTACATCTTTCACTTTGTCCAATGTATGGCGATCGACACCTGTAGGAAGATCTTTTTGTATAGCGGCCGATTGATTCATACTTCCAAAGTATCGGTCAATCATTATTTGATCCACGTCTTCTGCAGCGCTGAGCAATTTTTTCTTTCTTTTGTAATCCTCAATCGTCTCAACAAATTTTTTCATAGTCACCGGCTTTAATAGGTAGTTAAAAACGCCATATTTGACCGCCTTCTCAAGCATCATTCTTTCCGTTGCAGCCGTCACCATAATAATATCAACCAGCGGATGGTTTTCTCTGATTTTTGGCAATAACTCCGTACCTAATTCATCCGGCATATAAATGTCGAGCAGCAGCAGATCCACTTCATGCTTACTTAAAAGTTCCAACGTTTCTTTTGCATTTAATGCTTTCCCTACCAATTCCACATCTGTTACCTTTTGCAAAAACTGCTCCTGTACTTGAGCAATCCGAAAATCATCTTCTGCTATAACAACCTTAATCATTCATTTTCGCTCCTTGCTGACCCTCTCGTTTTTTAGGAAGATAGACGGTAAAAATAGTTCTTCCTTCCCGCACGTTGTTTACTTCAACCGTCCCACCTAATGATTCGACAATACGTTTCACATTGAACAAACCGTATCCCCTTTTGTCTCCCTTAGAGGAGTACCCCAACGTAAACAAAGACGTTAGTGCTTCGCTTGAGATTCCTTTTCCATTGTCTGTTACTTCTATTATAATCTCGCTGCCTACGCCAGTAATTGAAAAAGCTACTTTTTTCTCTAGTTGATGCTCCACCGCATCAAATGCATTGTCGAGCAGATTGCCGATAATAATGGCAATATCCGCTGCCTCTATATGAACTGGAAACGGATCTACATAACTTTCGGCATCGATTTCAAAAAGTATTTTCTTTTCAGATGCCTTGCTGATTTTTCCCAACAAAACAGCCTGGACGTGTGTATCGTGAATTTGATTGAAAAGGACCTGGTTTTGTTGCTGATGGATAACAGACTCTTTTTGAATAAATTCCAAAGCTTCCTGATGCCGATCCAGCTGCAACAACCCGGATAATAAAAATAATTTATTGGCGTACTCGTGTGTTTGTGCACGTAGGCCATCTGAATATTCGCGAACTTCTGTGATGGTATTCATCAGACTTTTCAATTCCGTTTTATCCCGGAAACTTGAAACTGCTCCTGCCACTGTCCCGTTTTCAATAATTGGAATGATATTAAAGATAAATGTTTTTTCATTAATCGGAACCTCGGCATTGGTAACCGCTTTTTCTGTCCGCAGTACATCATCTATTTTTATATGATGCAGAAAATGCTTGATAGGCTGGCCGAGAAGGTTTTCCGAATCCAGATTCAGCATGGATTTTGCAGAATGATTAATTAAGGTGATGAATCCCTTTCCATCGATCGCTATAATTCCTTCTTTAACGGATAAAAGAATGGCATTCCTTTCACGATATAGCGAAGCAATTTCATGCGGTTCAAGTCCCAGCGTATCGTTTCTGATACTTTTGGCTAATAAAACTCCGCCAATGATCCCGAGCAGAACCACGGCCAATGAGGCAAGGCCAATCATTTTAATGCGTTCAGTAATGCTCTGGTAAATATCCCGTTCCAAAAATTCGACGGAAACCGTTCCAATGATTTGCGTATATTCGCCGTAATCTGCAATAACCGGAACTTTTCCAGTCAACACGGAACCTTGCTTCCGTGCCACTTCAAAATTATTTGATCCCCCAAAAATCAATGTTTGGTAATTGGCGGGATCCATGCTCTTTTGGCTTATCAATGTGGAGTCCACATGTGAATAAATGATTTCTTCACGATTCTCAATCACGATATCCACCGCATTGACCTGGTCTTTTACTTGCTCGGCAATTGGCCGGAAACGGCTATCTATATCTTTCTGTTCAATGCCTTCCCGGAGTTCGGGCATGAGAGCAATCGTCTTTGCCGTTTGCAAAGCCAATTGTTCCACTTGCGCTCTTGTATCAATGGATTCCAGATAAGCAAATATGCCAGCGAGAAGAATCACGATAAAAAAGACCAGTGCACTGATCAGCCCTAATATTTTGGTTTGTAAAGGAATCTTATTTATTCCGGTCATTTTTCTGGCTCTTTTCTAATAGTAATTGGGTTACCTCAGCAATTCCTCAAACTCATTATAGCGTAGAAGTTTTGAATAAGCTGAAAAGCAACAGCGACGTGTTGGTATGACCGACAACAATCCCGATGCAGTTCTGCAGACAATACAGATTGGCGAAGCGCGGCAAATTGATCCATTGACCATCAGCAAAATGGTTTCCTTTCTTTTAACTGATATCACTGTTCAAGCGAGCAATAAAGAGGACTTAAAGAAACTGGTAAATGCCGTGGGAGATGCTTCGAGTCGGTTAGTAGAAAATCGGTCATCCAGCGGAACTTCATTTTAGAAAGAATTGCAACCGGCGTACCTTCAGGACTCGCTGTTGGCAGATACATGCTTATTGTCTTAAATCGGGCAGTTTTGGTGAACCTGACTTTCTCATCAAAGCGTCTGAACACCTCAAGGATTTGACGTTGCACAACAAACAGCCTAATCGGTTTTAAACTGCTTTTCCTGAATGCTCCGAGCAGCGGTGAGGATAAGTTCTGATGTTCTTTTCGCCATATCATAAATCGTAAAAAGTCTTGTATCCGTTAAATAATGCTCATATGTGTCTCGATCATGGCAATTTACAACGGCGATTAAATGAAAATCCCCAACTGGAGGCAATGGGTTACCTATCGCTTTTCCTGGATATAGGGGACCGGTTTTCAGAAAGACCTGTCCGATTTCTTCTTCTTGGCCGATACAGGCATCCAATACAATTAGCAAATGCTCACCAAGCCCCTGATGGATTTCCTTTAAGGTAGTTTCCAAATTCAGTGCATGAACCGGAGCTTTCAGGGTGCCGTATACACGATATGGAAGATTGTTTTCTTCTAACAAGGTTCCAGTTAACGGCCCTACTGAATCGACAATGGCCAGATCCGATCCGACGCATAAGAAAACAATCTCTTTGTCTGCCTGGAGCATAAGTTTTTCAAGCGAAGCCCGTGTCAGTTTTTTCATCTCGTTATTTTTTTCATCCTGTTCAGGCTTTTCGTTTCTTCCTCTACGAAACAGCTTCACTTTATCACCTCATTCATTAACGGTTGCTCGTTGTTTGTCTGATTTATCCACAGTTTATCATGCATCTGTATTGAGTATTATCTTTTTCTTATCCCTAATCCTCTTTCCAGATAATCTTAGGAAGTGTATGCGCTCACTTCTTCTTAAAGATTTTTATCCCATAGAATTATATCTTCGTTTAAAAACCAGAAACAATGTATCCTTACCAACAAATATTTTTCCGAAGTAGTTGCAATCATCTCAAATGAAATCGTTAATCTGCATCTGATAAAGTATTGCAGGCATTCTTAGTTAAATACAGCAAACATGTGAACGGCAAATTATCTATTGACCTTAATATAGATAGTTCATTAAAAATAAATATTTATAAACGAGCAAGATTTAAGGGCATAATAAAATAAGGACTAAGCAAAAGAACTTTTTCGGTTCTTTTTGTCGATATTAAATCATACAGAAAATCGTTTGGAAAATTTCACTTCTTTAGATAAAAAGAGAAGAAGATTGCTCTTCTCCTCTATCGATAATCCCTCATATGCAAACTTGAATCTAATAAGTAGATTGTAGCTTTTGGTAAGTAACATGATAGAGTTGGTTTAATATTACTTATTTTATTGTTAAGGCCTCATTGAACAAATCTTGTACACTGCTGCGTAAAGGAGGAACAGATAAATGGAGTATCTCGCATTATTCTTTTGTTTTGCTATTACATTGCATAATATTGAAGAGGCAATTTGGCTGCCTAAATGGTCTCAACAACCTTCCAAATTTCAAAAGTCAGTTACCACAAGTGAATTTCATTTTGCGGTTATTGTTATAACTGCTTTTGCTTATTTATCGGCCTTTGGTTATGTCTATAGACCAGAATTAACCTTAACTAAATGGATTTTTATCGGCTTTTTAGGGTCCATGATTTTGAACGCTATCTTCCCCCATCTTATGGCAACTATACTGATGAAAAAATATGCACCCGGGCTTCTTACGGGCTTATTGCTTAACATTCCAATAAATTCCTTGATTATTCATCACATGTTTGTAGAAGATTTGATTATCTGGAAAGAGTTAATACTCGCTACATTGATTGTAGGAATGACTTTATTGGCACTTATCCCCTTATTATTTAAAGCCGGTGCTAAAGCAGCCCCTTTTTCAACTGATGATTAATCATTTCGATATTTATCCATATAGAAGGACAAAGATAGGAAAGCTCTCAAAACAAAGCATTCTGCCATTTTTTCAATTCCCATAACAAATAGCAAGAATTTTTTTAAGAAGTAACGTTCGTAAAAATACGCGTTTCTGGATAAAAAGGAGGGAAAAAGCTCTGCTAGCTTCCTCCCTTCCGATAAGTGCTGCTATATAAACCTGCATCCTTTTGGAAACCGAGCTTAAAAACCTGATCGAGCAGAATTTTGATTGTACCATTTTTTCTCGCAATTTCTGTTCTTGCGTTTTTTAGGAATTTAAATGTGCAGAAGTTAAAGCTTAAAATGAAAATTTTTCACTAGACAAGGATGTCATGTATTCAATAGAGCTGCCTTCGTTTTTCTCTAAATACCATTTCACTAAATAATATCCAAGGGAATAACCGCCCCAGAAAGGCAAGTTTTCTTCTTTGCTTCCGAACATGTAGACGTTGGTTCTTTCACCTAGTTCGTTGCGACATGATTTGTATGTACTTTCCCATAAATCTTTGGCTTGCTCTTCGGTTAGTGCATCTTTATAAGGACCAATATAGACATCGCCCAATCTGATTCTTACAAAATGTTCTGCTAAACCTTCTAGTATCAATCGGTCCATTAATGTTTGATTCTGTTCGGTGATATTTAAGGCATGTGTTCGCCAATGATGATGATATTCGTGGTTAATGACTGATCTTAGGGTTGAACGAACTTGAGCGTCAGGAAGCACTGCGAAAAATATCTTGCCACTCCAGTCAGTGAATGCTGAAACACCTCCAAGCTTTTCTCTGACAAATTGATCCTGTTCATCAAGAATGAACAACTCAAATTCAATCGCTTTTGAAACAGGGAATTCTTTTTGGAGAAGCGTTAATTCATCCTTTATAAAGTCTTCATAAGCAAGGTTCTGCAACATATTTAATTGCGTTTCAAGTATTCCTATCTAACTCTCTAAATTAAGTATGCCGAAGAATGATATCGTTTCTAATTCCTCTTCTGTAAGATTAAATATTTCTAGGAATAAATCTTTTCTGCTGGTTTCTGGATGTGAGGCTAATGCTTTAAGAAAAGTTTCCATATGGATAAGGCGAGGGATTACTTTAACCGAACTATTTTTTTCACTAATCTCCAACCACTCCTATCAAAAAATAACAATACATTGATTCATCGATTTCCCAAATTCATTACCAATCTTTCAGCTATAAACTGCATCTACTGAATGATGACTGTCTACTCTCGTAGCAGGAGAGGAAGTTACCCCTTCCGATTCGCAAAGTAAACCAAATGATCCGTCCACTCTCCGTTCTCAAAGAGAAACCCTTCCCTTTTACATTCAAATTTCATCCCGGCGCTCTCTGCCAATTTCATGGACGGAAGATTATCCAGATTGATATGTGCTTCTATGCGATGAAATCCAAGTTGTGTAAAAGCCAAATGCAACGCTTCTTTTACAGCTTCTTTGCCATATCCTTTTTTCCAGTATTGATTGTGAATGGTATAACCGAGTCTTCCCCATTGAAAGCTGCTTCTAGCCAAGGTAGAAAAATCAACCATTCCTAAGTGCTTTCCATCTTCTTTTCGGAAAATGCCAAAAACGTGTGCCGTGTCGTTTATGGCCAATTTCTGGTGTTTATTCACCAAGTCTTCAAACCAGTCCTGTGTATATTCGCTCATATCTATTTTTCCTTGGTCATGCCGGTTTTGGGAATGAGCTCGCTGTTCAAATCCCCTTAGCCATTCTTGATAATCCTGTTTTTTTAGCGGTCGTATGATTAGTCTTTCTGTTTCTGAAGTAACCTCAAATCTTTCTGTCTCTAAAATCAATTGAACATCTCCTTAATAATCCTTTTCCTTCAAAATAAAAAAGCGAAGGTGCCTATCGATCAAGTACCTTCTCATGAGACATTAACTTTTTGTTGAAATAGATTAACCAGCAGATCTTAAAAGAAATATTAAATTCTTGGTACATCAATATTAACAATAATTCCCACCATAAAATAGCTGAAATTAGCGCTAACAATAAATCGGGAAATAAGGATATTGAGAAGTATACTTTTTAGAACAAAAAAAGAAGAGGCTCTGATGCAAGCTTCTTCTCCACCAATAACTCAGGAAATGTAAACTAAATTTTCTATAAGCCTTTTTAACGGGATACTCTCTTCTTAACGTCAATTTAATACAATCTTTTAAATCCCCTTGGATTTTTCTATAAAAGTGTGGACTCCAATCTTCTTCATAAGGAATCACATAGGTTCATTTAAAGCCTTTGCCCACAACATAAACATCGGAGTATTCGCCTATTGTATGCAACAAATCTTCATACCTCATAGCAGACGCGTATTCTACTTGTAAAACATAGTAAACATGAAAGAATTAAGGGATTGCAGCTGTAAACCCTCTATTCTTTCATGTCGAAGGAGTCGATTGCGCGGATCTCTATTTCCCATCCCAGCTGTTCTGCTAAACTTACCTGCACAGTCGGATGTAGAGAAGCCACTCGGATTGCTTCTTCAAAACTCGCGGCTTCTAATATGAACGCACTTCCCATGATTTTATCGGTCTGAGTTTCTACATTGGAGCTAACTAAATTCTGTCCCAATTAATAAAAGATATGCCATGCCGAACATTGCAATATTTGATAGAGTGCCAATAAGGACATACCATATTTCTTTAGATCCTAAAGCAAACCCTATCCCTAATAACGAAATTAAACCAATGATCATTGCATCTATTTCATCGTCTATAGGTAAAAAGAAGAAAATCATACTCGCTATGGCTGCAATTATTGATAAATTTCCTAATATATTTCTTTTATTTTTCTTCATCATGGTTTCCTCCCTACAATATAGGAAATACTTGTTTTCTGTTTATTCCTGTACATTTTGATAGTTATAACTTCATTAACTGCACTTAAGTTACATTCAAACCCTAGTCTTTATCTTGAAATTTCCATTTACAATATGACTAAGCTTTCTTCATTTCCTCCAGAGCGTTCTGCAGTTGCTTAAAAACTATTGCTATAATTTACTTGCCATTATAGTCAGCATCATTACATTCGATTAGTGTTAGTAATTATGAGTTCAACAATCTATTAAACTTTTTATCGTACTGACCTCGTTTTAAGAAATCTGCGCGCCAATAATCATATAAATCTTTTCGGTTCGCTTTTAAATAAGTTTTTAGTGTTTTTTTCAAACCAGAATCGTAAGAAAATAAAATATCTTTTCCCAAGCTGTAGCCTTTATCAAAATAAAATGAAGCATTTTCATAGTCTTTAATTTCCTGATATAAATAACCGATTAAGATAAAGCCACTAGCCAATTCTTCTATCACAAACTCTTCTTCATTTAGTTTACTTTTAAAGAACTCTATCGCTCTCAATCTTTTCTTCTTCGGAAATAATCCAAGTGAAGGATAACCTTCATTTACTAAATCTATATATCTTTTTGAAGGATCTTTTAAATTGTTATTGCGTTTCATTTTAATATCTATCTCCTTAATACCTTCTTGTTGATCCCATACCCCTCACTTGTATAGTAAGGCTATTTCTTTAAATATACGTAGCGACAAAAGAAATAGCTAGTTAATTTTGGAAATAATACCATTCATAAAAGTATACTTTTGCAGACAAAAGGGGAAAAGCATTGCTGATTAGAAGTGCTCTCCCCCCTTTGTATGTTGCTATTAAAGTAATTACTACTTCTGATAATCCCTCATATGTAAACTAGAATTTTTAGCAATTAATTCCCTTTACGTAGACCAGTGAATTTTATTCTCTTTTTCTTCAAACCGTTTTAACCCAGCTTTTTCTAATACTCGAATCGAAGCAAAGTTATCGTTATCACACCCCGCTATAATCCTCTCTATACCAGGCTGTTCCAGCCCGCACTTCACCATCGCTTTTGCCATTTCGGTCGCATATCCATACCCCTGGTAGCGGGGAACGATGCTATAACCCAACTCTAGCTCTTTTGGATCTTCAGTACTACTTCTGATGCCCATGTCGCCTATGATGGTATGATCTTTAGTGTGTATGATGATTCCCTCCCAGTCATTTTCGTCAGGATATTGGCTGAACCGTTGCACTTTATAAGGAAGTATTTCTTTATACATTTCCGACGGATATTGATCGGCAACTCGATAAGTCGTTATTTTTTCCAAATGCTCTTTATTTGAAATGGCTGCTTTCATCATATCAATAGTAAAAGTAATTAACGTCAATCTGTCAGTCTTTATATTTGGCATTACTAGTACTTCCTTTCTAATTTTAGGGGCATTCTTAAAAAGCTACTGATACCCGCATGATATGTAAACTGATAAACATATTTATCAGTCCTCTTAACTATAAATAGTTACCAGTCGAAACAGAAGGATGTATCGGCTAACGCCCATACACCCACTGATTCATCCGGTATACACTTGATCGTACGGATAGCGGTAATGTTCTTTTTTCGGTTTCAGCAAAATCAGGAAAAGGGTCAATGGTCCAATGCGCCCAATGAACATCACCATGCAAAGAAGCACTTCGCCTACGCTGCTCAAATCAGCGGTAATTCCCATCGACAAGCCAACTGTTCCAAATGCCGAAACCACTTCAAATGCCAGTGGCAGGAACGGGATCTTCTCTACTGACATCAACAGGAACATAAACAACAGCACCAGAAGCATGCTGATGGTCGTGACAGCTAGTGAACGGATGATGGCTTCCAGCCGGATGGACCGGCCAAAAATATTCGGCTCTTTGCGTGTCTGCAAAAAAGCGATCGAGGCAAGCACCACCACAATGAACGTGCTGAGCTTAATGCCGGAAGCCGTCGAAGCCGTTCCGGCACCGATGAACATTAAAGCCATGGTAAACAATAGCGTTGGGTCTTCCATGACTCCGTAGTCCACGACGTTAAACCCTGCAGTTCGTGGAGTGACACCCATAAAATAGGCGGCAGTGAGTTTATCCCACAAAGAAAAGTTCCCGATGGTTTGCGGATTGCCGTATTCCAGAACCAAGACGGTCAATGTTGCCAGCAGATTCATTACGCCCGTGCCTATAATCATCAATTTGGTATGTAGCGACCACTGGCGGAACGATTTCTTTTGATAGATGTCCATGACGACAGTGAACCCCAATCCCCCTAGGATAAAAAGGCTGGATAAGAGGAGCGTCACAAACGGATCCCCTGCAAAGCTCATCAAATTGTCTGGAAACAAAGAGAACCCGGCATTGTTGAAGGCCGAAATAACATGAAAGATGCTCAGGTTCAACGCTTCTTCGAAGCCATAGTCAGGAAGCCAGTACAGCGTAAGCGCCAAAATCCCTATCGTTTCAACAATGGCCACAAAAGCCAGGATGGTTCTTACCAGCCGGATGATGCCGCCTACGGAGTTCTGGGAAAAAGACTCTTGCAGGTACAGGCGATTCTGCAGCCCGATTCGCTTGCGGAATAACAACAGCAAGGCGGTTGCAAAGGTCATCAATCCGATGCCGCCAAACTGGATCAACACCAGCAACACGACTTCTCCGAATGCCGTCAGTGTAGTGCCGGGATCAAAGACGCTTAAACCGGTCACTGTCGTGGCAGAAGTCGCCGTAAACAACGCATCTGCCCAAGTAATTGGAACGGTCGTAGCAATCGGCAGTTTTAGTAACAGTGTGCCAAGAAGGATCAGGAACAGAAAACTTCCGGCAATTAAGAAAGGAGGCGAGATGGATTTCCCTTTCTTTTTTATCAACTTCATTGTGTACACCTCTTAGTCTGAAAAATGAATTCGGTCATTTTTTTAGAAATATATCGTAAATCTGTTGTTGAACGAACAGGTTTCGCTCGTCACATTGGAAGTGCAGGAAGCAGTGCAAGATCTTAAAGCCCTTTGTCTTCGAATTTCTTCAAATCCTTCTTGTGGCCCATCATGATCAGGATATCCCCTTTTACGATTTCATCATCCGGCAACGGCGCAATATTGACCTCATCAAACCGTTTGATGCCCAATACCGTGCAATTGTATTTGGCCCGGATATCCAGTTGCACCAAGGTTTTCCCGGATATGGCGGACGATGCGATCAACTCAACGATGCTGTAGTCGTTGGATAAGTCAATGTAATCGACCACCTTGTCGGAATCGAGATGATGCGCGATGCGAACCCCCATTTCCTTTTCGGGCTGGATGACGCGATCGGCGCCGACTTTCTCCAAGATCAGTTGATGCTGCTGATTGGCTGCTTTGACCCACACATGGGGCACTCCCATTTCCTTGAGCATGAGCGTACACAGGACGCTCGCCTGCAAATCATTGCTGAATGCGACAATCGCGTGCTCGAAATTCCGCACGCCGAGGGCCTTCAGATCGCGCTCGTCGGTCCCGTTGGTAATGACGGTATGGGTCGCGTAATCCGACATGGCGATCACCCGTTCCTCATTCCGGTCCATTGCCAGTATTTCGTGCCCTAGCGCATACAGTTCCTGGCAGACACTGCTGCCAAACCGCCCCAATCCGATGACCACAAATTGTTTTTCCATCCTTCTTCCTCTTTCCCGGATAAATTTGCATAATAAAAAGACCAGCACAAATAGACTGGTCTTAGGCGTTGCCTATGGCCCTTCTCTCAACTTACAAAGTAACGCTTACGGGGTTAGCTGCCGGATTAGGGATGGAGAGTATCCCTTCTTACCAAGTAAGATTCACCCCGGATGAAAACGAATTTCATCGATTGTGGGTCCCCCGTTCAAATTGATTCAGCGATTAAAAGGTAGGTTTTTATATTTTGGACAAATCTAAATTACGCTGATTCTTGAAGGATGTCAATGTTTTTAGTGTAAATGAATAGTGGTTAAAATGCGTTTTTTTAGTGAATCGGTTAACTTCATTTCGCTTGCATTTTAAGGAAATCGGACTATGCTAGATTTATCAAAAGCCGTACTTTAGGGATGGTGGAGTCCATGTTCAATTTTCTTAAACAGCTGTTGATTGGCCGTCCATTAAAATCGGATCAGCTAGGAGAACAGAAACTCAACAAAAAGAAGGCATTGGCGATTCTTTCTTCAGACGCCCTTTCTTCCGTCGCCTATGGTCCGGAACAAATCCTCATTGTATTAATTACGGTAAGTACCGCCGCGTTTTGGTATTCGCTTCCCATTGCCTGTGCGGTCTTGTTCCTGCTGACGGCGCTCATCTTGTCTTATCGTCAGATCATCTATGCCTATCCGCACGGCGGAGGCGCTTATGTGGTCTCGAAAGAAAATCTTGGCATCAATCCCGGATTGCTGGCGGGAGGCTCGTTACTGGTGGATTACATTCTCACGGTTGCCGTCAGTGTGTCGGCCGGCACCGATGCCATCACCTCTGCGTTTCCGGCCTTGCACGATCACAATGTGGCCATCGCGGTGACATTCGTTATCCTTCTGACGCTATTGAATCTGCGGGGAGTAACCGAATCTGCTTCGATTTTGGCCTATCCTGTTTACCTGTTTGTACTGGCTTTGTTTCTCTTAATCGGTGTTGGCTTATTCAATATCCTGACAGGCACAGTTTCTTCGGATCTACATACGCCGGTTGGCACGCCGATCGCTGGCATTAGCTTGTTCTTGCTGCTGCGGGCTTTTGCCTCCGGCAGTTCCGCTTTAACAGGCATCGAAGCGATTTCCAATGCCATCCCAAACTTCAAGGAACCGGCTTCCTCCAACGCCGCGAAAACGCTGACAGCCATGGGCATTCTGTTAGCCACCATGTTTTCAGGCATCGTCTTTCTGGCATATTACTACGGCATCGTGCCCCAAGCAGAAGCGACGGTCGTGTCCCTAATTGCAGAGGAAACGTTCGGCCGGAACGTCCTGTACTACTTCGTGCAGGGTACCACCGCATTGATTTTGATCCTGGCAGCCAATACCGGCTATTCTGCCTTCCCGCTGCTGGCTGTCAACTTGGCGAAAGACAAATTCATCCCGCGGATGTTTACAGTTCGGGGTGACCGATTGGGCTATTCCAATGGCATCGTCATTTTGGGATTCGCCTCTATCTTGTTGATTGTGGCATTCAACGGCCATACCGAACAATTGATTCCGTTGTATGCCGTAGGTGTTTTCATTCCCTTTACCCTGTCACAGAGCGGCATGATTGTGAAATGGCTCCGGGAAAAGCCGAAAGGCTGGCAAACGAAGCTATTCATTAACGCAACGGGGGCCTTGATCAGCTTGACGGTGACCGTGGTGTTCTTTTTAACGAAATTCACACAGGTCTGGCCCGTGCTGGTTTTTCTGCCCGCCATCATTTTTCTGTTCTACCGCATCAAGAAGCATTACGATGCCGTCGCAGACCAATTGCGGATTCAAGACAAAGCGACTGCAGTACCCATCGAAGGCAATGTCTTCATCATCCCGATTGCTGGCATCACACAGGTCGTCGAACACTCCATCACCTATGCCCGTTCGCTTTCAGCCGATCAGATTATCGCCGTCTACATTCCCTTTGAGCGGGAGGATGAGAAAAAAATTGAAGAAAAATGGGCGAAGTGGCATCCGGATGTCCGATTGGTTACGCTTTTCTCGCCCTACCGAAGCATCTCCATCCCCTTGAATCGGTTTGTGGATTCAGTGGAACGGAAAGCCAAAGAAGCCAATTACCAGGTGACCGTCCTCATTCCGCAATTCATCCCGAAAAAAGGCTGGCACAACTTTCTGCACAACCAATCCGGCTTGCTGATTCGCACCACCCTGCTGTACCGGAAAAACGTTATTGTCACCACCGTTCCTTTCCATTTGAAAAAATGAAAGTTTTTCAGGAATTTAAGGAAGGTGGTTTTTCTTAACTGCAACGTTTTTCTTACAATCCAAAGAAGAGCCGGGTTAAATAAGCCCCGCTCTTCTTTAGATTGTTCTATTAGCATGATTACTACTACCGATAACTTGCTGATATGTAAACCTAGATCTTTTTAAGATTCAATCTCTAAAGCTTTACAAAACAATGATTTGGAAAGTATCTTTTTTTCTAAAAAAACCAGTTCGGTATGGTTTTCTGATGAAAACAATGGAATCAAGGTACTGAATGTAACTTACTTGCTATTAAGTTACATTCCCATCTCTCAAATAAAAACTTTTTTCGAGTGCCTTTTCCGGCCAATTATTTCATTTGAAAATTTTACCACTTATGTTATGTTAAATAGATAATGGCTTAGAATGTATCAAACTATTGAAACTTGTGTAATGCAAAATAGAAGTACAGAACTTTGCAACGAATTTGTACAGAGTTCTGCATGAGAAATTCATGCAAATAAAAATGGACTTGCAAGCCGCCCAAGTCAACCTCTACTGTTAAAGTGCGAACTCATAACAGGTGGAGGTTAGAAAGGAATGCTTACAATGTCCGATATCAATTGTATCAAACACTTACGAAATGAAAAAGGGTTGAGCATCGATCGAATTGCGAATACCCTTCAAATTAACTGGCGGACGGCCAAAAAGTATGGCGATGAAAGTGAACTCCCATCTTCGATCATCAAACCGAAAAAAGGCATGATGTACGAAGAAAAATGGGGAACGATGGTTTCCGATTG
>NZ_FNDC01000014.1 GCF_900099655.1 Planococcus glaciei | reverse complement strand
TGGCTTCTGCTGACTTCTGGTTGTTCAGCTGCCCATCACTGGGCAGGTTACCAAGGGTACTTGGCGTTTCAACCAGACCTCCCCGGGTAAGAACGCAATCTTTCCCTCCACCTATCTGCTTCATTTACTGCATGCGACCTTCGGCAGAAAGGGCTTTGCCTTGTTCAGCAGACTCACCCAATCGCACATAGCCTTGTATGAAGTTCGTGTTCCTCAGACCGGAGGTTTGCCGCCCGCTTCCTTCAGATTCCACGTCGCCGTGGACACCCTTGCGCTTGGCTAACGGTTACTTCTGCCTTCACCGTTCGGGACTTGCACCCTATAGATTACGCCCATGCCGGGCACACCGAAAAAGAACCAGCACCTTTTCCAGGTGCTGGTTCTTTTGCTCTTATTCTTTATTTTTCGCAGCTTCGTCCGCTTTCCGTTGTTTGCCTTTTCTCCAGACCACCCAAAGGAAAATCATGAAGACGATATACAATACGGCAAGTGCTGCGATATACGCTTTGTTAAAGCCGGTTTCGTCCGTCACGTGATAGGTCTCCGCCAATTCTCGTTCCAAGGAAATCCGGTATTCTCCATTTGCTTCCTGGCGCACCCGGTCGCTTTCAAACAGTCCCTGCAGCTCTTTATCGCTGCCAACTATATCTGCTGGAAGGGTGACGCTTTGCGTGGAAGAAGTGTTGTTAATCGCAACAATCCACGACTCTTCATCATTGAAGCGCTTGTAGACGAGCCAGCCATCTTCTTCATGCAGAACTTCTGTGTCACCGGTACGGAGTGCTGCAGAAGAATTGCGCAGTGTCGTCAAATTGGTGATGTGATCAATCAATTCTTCATCGACTGCCATGTTCAAAATTTGATGCGACTCCGGCAAGGCTTCTCCGTTCATTGCGGTTTCTGTCCCGTATTGCACAATTGGAATGCCAGGCATTGTCAGCAATTGCGTAGCCATTAAACGCCAGCGCGTCGGCGGGAATCCTCTTTCTGCCACGATATCCGCTGTAAACCGTGATCCTAGCAGCGAGTCAACGCGGATCAAATGGCCCGCGCTCTCCTCCATGACAGCTGGCACATCAGAAGAACCCTGGTCAAATTGCTTGTACGAGTTCCGCAAAGCCTCTTCTGCCCCCGGCAAAACGACCGCATCCAATCCTTCAACCGGCTCCATTTCCACATCATTGATCAAGTAAATACTGCGGATCTCTTTAATCGCTTTAGAAAAATCTTTGATGAAACCGGTATCCAATTGATCTGCATTCTGAAGTTTTAAGCCATCCACTTCATATTCCTGCACGAATTTACTGAAAGTTTCAATCAAGGCTTCCTGTACGTCTGAATTTGCTGTATCGAGCGCCAAGGTGCCGTCTTCATTTTCTTCAAACCATTCCGGATTTTCCACTGCCCATGTATGGTCTTTGCTGAGGTTCTGTGTCGGCACATCCACCATCACTTTGATGTCTTGGTCATGCACTTCTTCAAGAAGCGTTTTAAATTCTTTTTTTGTTCCAAAATGGCGCTCAAGTTCATTGTAATCCAGCACTTGTTTGCCATCGTATGTAGCGGATGAAAAAACGGGTCCAATGGACAATACCGTAAAGCCCATTTCTTTGACATAAAGCACCTGGTCCACCACACCGGCAAAATCGCCGCCGCTGAAATCAGCTGGATCCTGTGCATTCACGTCATAATCGTTTTGGATCGATTTATTAAAATACCGGTCCACCAATACATCATATATAATTTCGTCTTCAATCGTCTTTGTTTCTTCAGCTGCAGCCGGCTGCACCATGCCAAGTGCCAGCATTCCGATCAAGACGCTCCCAATCCATTTTGCTTTCAATCCAAAATCCTCCTTCAATGAGGCTTATTTATTCCGTTCCACCCGGTTTATTTTAACAAAATCGCTTGGGTACTGCTATGTATAATTCGTGAAAGCGCCGCAACCGTCCGCACATTCGTCTAAACTGTGAATATCCTGAGGAAAATGCATGGCTGCAACGATATAACAAGGCTAATTGCCTGAAAACTAAGCCATCGACAAAGTTTCAAAAACGTATCGTTCTTCTTAAAGTCAGAAATGAATGCTATTGCATTCATAAAAAAAACAGGCGCTTAAGCGCCTGTTTCTTAGAACAAGTCCAGTCCGATCGGCAACATGAAACCGATGAACAATGTAACAAACAGAGAAACTGCGAACAGCGCCCAGAACATTGTAACCGGTTTTTGTTTTTTCGAACGAACCAAGACCATTTCCATCATTCCGATTGTCACTAAGCCGAAAAGGAATTTCAAGCCGTACATCATCGCATCCGATGAAGAATATTCGATGAACAATGCCAATCCGGAGATCAGGATTAAAATGTAGAATAAGCGCGCTACCATATGCACAATTTTGCGCCCTTTGCTTGCCGGGTTCATGAAAGCTGCTACTAAAAACAGCACAATTCCAATGACCCATGTCGTAATGTGTACATGCGTAGAATCAATTAAAAAGTCCAAAACGTCACCTCATTCAATTTAGTCTTTTCCAGTTTAGCACAATTGGAGGACTAAATGACATGTTTGCCGTTATGACAAATGTGTGACGAGTGTTCCAATCGATTCGATTGAAACTTTCACGGTGTCGCCGGCTTTCAGGAATTTCGGCGGGTTGAAGCCTTTGCCTACGCCAGCAGGTGTTCCGGTTAAAATAACATCGCCCGGTTCAAGCGTAATGTACTTGGAAACTTCCGCTACCAAATCATCCACGCGGCGAATCATATTTCCTGTGTTGCCGTTTTGGCGCACTTCATCGTTCACTTTCGTCACAATCGACAAATCCTGTGCTTCCGGAATTTCATCTTTTGTTACCAGGTAAGGTCCCATTGGGCAAGAGCCTTCCAAGCTTTTCCCTAAAAAGTACTGTTGGTGCTTGCTTTGAAGATCGCGTGCAGTCAAGTCGTTGGCGATTGTATACCCAAAAACATAGTCGTAAGCCATCTGCTTCGGAATCGATTTGCCTTTTTTGCCGATTACGACAGCCAGTTCGCCTTCGTAGTCGTATGAATCCGTTACATCGCTGTGGACTGAAACGGTTTGCTCATCGGCTGCAATGGTCTGCGGTGTTTTCGTAAAGACCACTAAATCAACAGGCGCTTCCGCTCCCATTTCTTTCGCATGGTCTGCATAGTTTTTGCCAATGCAGATAATGTTTTTTGGTGTTCGTGATATAGGTGCTAGCCATTCGATATTTGAAAAAGAGCGTTTGAATTGCTCAGGGTTATCGGACTTGGCAGCTGCTTCCGTCAATTTGCGGATTTGTTCTACAAATTCCATTCCCTGAGGTATTCCTTCAATCAGTCTGGATGGGAAAGATGGCAAAATTTGCAGTTCTTGCTGAACGGCTAAAACGTCCCATACAGCTTCCTCTTTTTTCACTTTTGGTCCAAAACGTTCTTCTTCTTCAAATCGAAAAGATAACAGCTTCATTCGTCAAACACTCCTTTTCTATGATTCCATTCATTATACACATTCATCGTTTTGAATTGTTGCTTTTTTCTAAATTTCTTCCGTAAGTCAATCGCCTTGAAAGATATTCCAAAGGGCCCTGACCGAACTTCGACAGCCACAATTCCGCAAAAATCACCTGGATAGCAAAAATTCCGAGCGCAATCCATGTGCCTGTCAAAACATCCACTTGTCCGTAAAGCCCAAAGCCATACGAATAAAAAATGAGCGTCGCAATAAGCGACTGGCCGATATAAGTGGTCAGCGACATGCGCCCGGCCTTGGCCAACGGACTCAGAAATTTCCGGAAGCTGAGGCTCTGCGCCATCAATGCAATCAAAGCCGCATAGCCGATTGCGACAAGCGGACCGCCGAAAATGTCCTGCAGGTATTGGAATGCATAGTTGTTATCAATCAACAGCGGTGTGGACTTCAATAACAGGCCAAGGACAAGCCCGCCAACTGCGAGGCTGATCCATAATTTGCGGTAATGGGCAGCACGTTCAATCAATTGCATCTTTGCAGCCGCCGCACCTGCCATTAAAAAAGGCAGGATTGTAATGATTAAATAAAAATAACTCGCTGGGTTGTTGCTGTGCATCCAATCGTCAAAACGCTGGCTGAAAATTTCTGCAAACGTCCCTGAAGGATACGCCGCCAGTGAGCTTTGCACTTCCTGCATGCCTGTGTAGATGTTCGGGTCAATGGATACTGCTACGAACATGAGGCTTAGCAAAAAGATTTGCGGAATAACGTAAATCGCCGCTGCCAGCCCTAAAAGCCAAGCGGGCTTCAAGCGGATAAAACCAAGCAGGAAAAATCCGGTAATGGCATAGGTGATCAAAATATCACCATACCAGATTAAAAATGCATGAATGATGCCAAAAGCCAGAAGAATCAGCAGCCGCTTTACAGCAATTGGCATAAAGGGCCGCTGGTATTTCTGCGCTTTCATGAACTGCATTGCTAAACCATACCCGAATAACATAGAAAATAACGGATAAAAGCTAGCCTGGACAAAAATATCAAGCACGCTGAATACTTCTGTATCCCATGCGCCATTAAACCACTTGTAGGGATCGATATAAGAAAATGGCGAGTGGAACGTCAGCATATTGATGAGCAGGATGCCCAAAAGAGCAAATCCTCTCATCAAATCGATTGCATAGACGCGTTCGTTTAATGCTACGGGCTGTAACTTCACAAAAACCCTCCTAAATTTTCACTGTTTGCTTTGCCGCAAACAGGTACAACAGTCGCTCTTTAATTGAGATCTGCAAAATTTCTTCTACAGCTTCCTGATAAATTGCCAGCTGGACATTGTATCTGGCAGCCATTTCCCCCGCAATATCGGCCATTTGGTAAATGCTGTCCGTTTTGTAATCGAGCAGGACCCAGCCGTCTTCTTCCTCAAACAGGCAATCGACAATCCCCTGAATGATCTGGTGGTCTCCGTCGATGTCTTTTTTGGCATAAGTAAATGGAACTTCACGCCTTACGTTTTTGGCATTGGCTAAGCGGGAAGCCAATTCGGTTCCATAAAACTGCTCAATTTCGTTAACCTTGACTGCTTTTCCTTCTTCGGGCGATAAAATTTCCATGCCGACAAGCGTCTCGACAAATTCCGCTATTTCTGCAGCCCCCATTTTTTTAGTCAATGGGATGTGCTGCATGACAGCGTGGACAGCCGTTCCCACGTCTGCCGCAGACAACCGTTTATCCTGCATAAAGTCCGGCCGGTGGACAAGCGTCCGCCGAACCGGTGCAGCTGCTTGAATAAACGATTCTGGCTCATCCATCCGCTGAAGCATCTGGATGCGCTTCATTTCGGATACAGACTGCTTTGATCTTTTTTCGACCGCATATTGATAAGGATAACGGAAATCAAATCGTCGTGCTATTTCTTCCGTAAAGTCTTTGTCTTGTGCATCCGGCCGCAGCAGCTCATCCACGTCAAGGAGTGCCGGCAATAAAGAAGCCGATTCAACAATATTGATGTGGAAGCGGGATGAATGCGGAAGTGAACTGCCGTTTGCCTGCAGGGCCTCTGCAGCATCCGGATGACGGGCAATTGCCGGGCCGATCCAATCCAGATAGCCTTTGGCACGGGAACGGACGTAATCCGGCAGCAAGGTTTCTTTCGAATTCACTTTCCACTTACCGAACAGCCGGTCAATCTCTTTGACAGACGCTGTCAAATAAAGCCGCTCTTTTGCCCGGGTCATGGCCACATACAAGACGCGCATTTCTTCCGCCTTCATCTGCAGCTGCTTCATTTCTTTGACCGCCAAAAACGGCAGCGATGTGTATTCGAGGCGGGTATCGGGATTGACGGCTTTTACGGCAAGCCCATAGTCCTGGTCGAATAAATAAGGTTTATGGAAATCCATTTCATTGAACATGCGGCCGGCGCCGGCAAAAAAAACAACCGGAAATTCCAGCCCTTTTGACTTATGGACCGTCATCAACCGGACCACATTTTCTTTTTCACTCAACGACTTGGCTGTCCCAAGATCATCTCCGCGCTCCCGCATCCGGTCGATAAAGCGCAGGAAGCGGAACAATCCACGGAACGATGTTTTTTCGTATTCCAATGCCCGGTCATGCAGCGTGCGCAAATTCGCTTGCCGCTGCTTGCCGTTCGACATCGCTCCGGCCATTTCGTAGTAATTCGTATCCAAATACACCTGCCAGATCAGCTCAGCAAGCGACCCCCGCCGCGCCAAGTTGCGCCAGTCTTCCAAATGAAGCATAAAGCGGCGCAGTTTTTCCGCAGCAGCCGGATCGATGCCCGACCCTCCCTGAATAAAGGTTTTAACGGCATCGTAAAACGATGCTTGCGGAGCCGCCAACCGGATTTCCGCCAATTCATTTTCTTTCAATCCGATGAACGGCGCCCGGAGCACGGAAACTAGCGGGATGTCCTGATACGGATTGTCAATCACGCGCAGCGTATTCAGCATGATCATGACTTCCAGTGCATCAAAATAGCCGCCAGTCAATTCGGCATACAGCGGAATGCCGGCCGCTTTAAACTCATCCACAAAATCGCCTGACCAGGTCATCGAACGCATCAGGACGACAATGTCACTGTATTCCAATGGACGCTGCTGCTGTTTCCATGGATCGTAGACATGGATCTCTTTTTCCATCAATTCGCGGATTTTCTTTGCAATATAGCGGGCTTCCCACTGGGATTTCGCCAAGTCTTCTTCCGGCTCTTCATCGCTTTCCGGCTCATGGATCAAGGTCAATTCCACCGGAACATCCTGATCCGGATAAGGCGCCTTGTTTTTCAGTGCGGCGGCTTCATCGTAAGTGATTTCTCCGACGCGCTCGCCCATAATCTGCGCAAAAATGTAATTGGTGCCATCCAACACTTCCCGCCGGCTTCTGAAATTGGCATTCAAGTCGACCCGCAGGCCTGTCCCGTCGGCATCTTTCGTAAACCGGCTGTATTTGCCAAGAAACAGCATCGGTTCAGCAAGGCGGAAGCGGTAGATCGACTGCTTGACGTCGCCTACCATGAAGAGATTGCCGTCCGCTTCGCCGCCGGACTTCACCAGATTCAGAATGGTTTCCTGAAGCATATTGGTGTCCTGGTATTCATCCACCAGCACTTCTTTAAACTGCTTTTGGTAATCAAGTGCAATTGGGGACGGCTTGCTTTCGTCACTTAAAATTTCCAGGGCATAATGCTCCAAATCGGAGAAATCGACCAATGCACGGTCAATTTTCAATGCTTTGTATTGTGCCGCAAAGACTTTCGTCAGCTCCACCAAGGTTTTCATCAACGGAGCCATCTCGCGCATTTCATCGAGCAGCCGTTTGGGAGACCGGACGAAATAAGCGTCCATCACGCCATTGACGATTTTTTTCACGTCACTGCGCTTCGCTTTTGCTTCTTCTGCAAGTTCAGCGTCGCACGAATCTTTGCGGATGGTGGCCGCTTTCGGCCAAGCGAACGCTTTCGAGAAATTATAAAGGCTGTCCCATGATTCCTCCAGGGCATCCAGTGCCGTACGGATCAAGTCCATATCCATTTCAAATGTTTCGCTTAACAGAACCGGGCCTTCAGGATAGAGCGCCAGCTGATTTCCTTCATCCGCCAAATTGAGCGCTTCTTCAAGCGCGTGGCGGATGGTCATCTTTAAACCGGCGATAAACGGCAAATCATCGACCGTTGCACCGGCAGGAACTGCATATAGCGCCGGCACTTGTTCCAGCCAGCGGTCAGGCTCCGGATGCACCCGTGAATAGTCATACAGCTTGCTTAAGAGCACTTCCATCGCCTGGTCGTTGCGGTCGGATGTAAAACTGTCCGCAAGGCGGTAGACGGCTTCAGCGTGCTCTCCTTCATAAGCGGACTCCAGGACCGCTTCCAATACATCATCCCGAAGCAATGCTGCTTCGGTTTCATTGGCGATGCGGAAACCCGGGTCGATTTCCAGCAAGTATGCGTATTGCTTAACTACCTGCAGGCAAAACGAATGCAGCGTGGAAATCTGCGCTTTATTGATAAGCCGCATTTGTTTCCGCAAATGTTGGGAATCGGGGTTTTCCGCTACCGCTTTTTCCAGAGCAGTAAACATGCGATGGCGCATTTCTGCGGCGGATGCGTTCGTGAATGTCACGACAAGCAGCTCATCCACGGAGACCGGCTCATTTTCATCCAGCACTTTTTCAATCATCCGGTTGATCAGCACGGCCGTCTTGCCGGATCCGGCTGCTGCAGAAACGAGCATATCCTGCCCCTTAGCCCAAATGGCTTGCCATTGTTCATCTGTCCATGTGGCATCAGTCGGTTTTATCGGAATCATCGTCTGCAGTCTCCTTTCGAATCAATTCTATTGCTTTATCAGCGCTTAAATCCGGCAATTTGCGGTAAGTTTGTTCCGGATCTGACGGATCGAACTGGCAGATGGAACGGTAGGAACAAAACTGGCACGGTGTATCTTCCTTCACTTTGTAAGGCGTGATTTCGGTATCGCCGTCCAAGATGCCGTTGCCGGCTTTTTGGTGCTTGTTGCGGACAAAATGGCGGATCATTTCCATATCGCCTTTTTGGACCGTCCGGGACTGGGATGTTGAAATCTCGCCTTTTTTATTCATGCGCACCGGAATAACATTGGAATAGCCTTCAATGTCACTGTCCATCGCACGTACAACTTCGGGATCTTCCACAATCAGCCCGTTCATTTTGAACGACTTGGCGACTTCTTCTTCAATTTCTTCTGCCGTCATCAGTTTTGTCAACTTCAGCATCGGGTTGTGCATATGGAAATACAGCACGCCCGCCGGTTCTGCCTGCGTGCCGAGCCAGCGGTCTGAATTGGCTAAAGCCACATCCAAATAAGTGAAGGTCTGCAGCGACAGGCCGTGGTAAACATCCCCAAGGTCGAGACCTTGCTTCGATGATTTGTAATCGACGATGCGGATATACGGCTTGCCGTTGATTTCCGTGGAGTCGATGCGGTCAATGCGACCACGCACATTCATTTGGCGGCCGCGCTTCAAGGCAATATCAAGCGGCGGAATGGCTTCAGAACCGCCAAATCCGACGTCCAGCGCAACTGGCGCAAAACCGGATACTTTGGCATGGCGGCTGAGCATAAACGCAGTTTGGCGGATAATTCCTTCTAATTTATGCTGAATATAGCGGTATCGGTGAGAACTGATTAAAATATAATTGACAAAATAAGGCGACAACTGCTGAATCGCCTCTTTGGCCAATTCCTGGCATTGTTTTTTGCTTAGAGAAGACCAGGAGACCCCAAGGCGGCTCACTTCATCTGAAATCCATTTGACTGCGGCATGGAATAAATCCCCCATAGCCGGCGCCGCCAATTTGTATTGGTCCCGCTCTTCAAGCCTTAGACCGTATGCCACATACTGGGCAAATGGGCAGCTGAAATACGTTTCAACCCGGGAGACGCTCGATGAGACCGGCAGGCCATACAGCGGCTCTGCAATTTCTTCCCGCAGCGGATCCGCCACATTGGCCTTGATCGGTTTGACAATCCGCTCGACAACAGAAGCCCAAAACGGATCTTCCCGGTAATAAGACAGCACAGCGCGCCATTCAGCCGACAATTCGCCGCCGCGCAGCTGCGACGTCAAATAAGCGAGGCTCGCCCGCGGGTGCGAAATATAAGGCAAAGGGGAAACGTCTTTCAGTTCTTCCGGGTCAATCACAGCTGGAATCCGTTCCAGCCCGAACATGTCCTGGATTTTTTGGATATACAGTGAAGGCAATAGGGCCTTCCCTTCCTCATCAGCAATCGGATAAGAAACCGTCAGCAAATCAGATGATGCTGTAAACGTACGGTAAGCGGTATAGGTTTCGTCCATCAACCGCATTTTCGAAGTGGGAGCCAGTTCAATGCCGATTTTTGCAAACCATTCCCGTTCGGCATCCGTCAGCAAGCCTTCCTGCTCCACGCGCTGCGGCAGAACGCCGTCATTGACGCCGATGACAAATACCGACTTGATGTCCATCAGCCGGGCCAAATCGATTTTTGAAACCGTGATTTGATCCAGTGAAGGGGGAATACGGGAAAACTCCAGCGTTTCAAACCCTTCATCCAAAATCTTAGCGGCGGTTGCAAGATCGATTTCCTTATCGCCGAACATCAGCACAAACTGGTCCAGCACTTCCACCCACTGCGTCCATGCCTGTTCGTGTTCAGTGGCTGCTAGCAGCCTGTGTTCGGATTCTTCGCGTTCTTTCAGGGCCTGCAGCTTTTCGTAAACATGCATGTGTTCAACGAATAAATACAGGGCTTCCGCAAATTCTCTTCCTGTCGAGCAAGCTGTCAATTTTTCCTTCAGCCCGGACAGCGGCTCACGGATCAAATCGCGGACAGCATGCAATTCCATTTGGGCAGCCAGTTCCTCATCGGTTTGGATGCCTGTATGGAATTCCAGTCCTCTGTATTTCTTATAAAACCAGCGCTTCTCCTCAAACCAGCGTTCGCCGTAAATGCCGTTGGCGATGACGAAATTCTCAAGTAGATCACTGCGTTCCCGCCATTTTGAAACACTGCCCTCTGGGAAAAACAAATCCGTTTTGACTGCCCGGAATACCGGTTCATAGGAATAATTCGAAGACAAGGCTTCCAGCACAGAACGGCTGAATTCAATTAATGGATGGTGCAGCATCGACTTTTTCTGGCTGATAAAATACGGAATGTCGTATTGAGGGAAAATGGTATTGATCAATTCATCATATGCTTCCGGCTGCCGGTACAAGATGGCGATGTCTTTATAGCGCATCCCTTCCTGGATTTGCCGGCGGATGGAACGCGCCATTGCGTGCACTTCCGCTCTTCGGTTGGAAGCTTCCACCAAAGAGATGGCACCGCTTGACTGTGAAGCAACCAGCGGGTAAACATCGAAATGTTCTTCAAGGTGCGCAAGTTCCACTTTGTTGAAACGCCACTGTTCGTCCATGTATACCGGATGGTCGACCTCTATGCCCTTTTGGCGCGCCTGTTCCGTTAACCGTGCGCCGGTATTGGCCGACTGATAAAAAATAGCCTGTTCGTCGTTGGGGTCTGTTTGATTGTCCATCGGAAGAACGATGGTAACGTTCTTCGCATATTTCATCAGTTCAAATATGATTTCGTACTCGCGTGCGGTAAAAGCGAAAAATCCATCAATATAAATTTCAGCAGATTTAACCGTCTCTGAAAACTTGATTTTCTCGGATAACAGCGCCAAATGCCCTTCGGAATCCACAAAGACCTTTCCTAGGCGGTTCTCAATTTCTTTCAATATCAGTTCCAAATCTGCCGCTTTGTCCAAAAGCGTCCGCGGAGCTCCAGCAGAAGCCAGGGACGACCGGATTGTTGTCAATTCTCCGCAATCGACACAATAGCGGGCGAACTCTTTGACCAATTGTTCAATCTGGTCAGTAAACCCTCTTTTTCCAGCTGCCCGGCGGAACAATTGGAAATCTTCCCTGTGCTCTTCCAGCAAACTGCGGATCAGCATGCGGTAGCCGAACGTATCCACTTCTTTCCGGCTGATGCCCCCTACTTCCTGCAGCACACGCCAAGCAAGGCGCTTGAACGTTACAGCCTGAGCACGAATCATCCCGCTCATCCCATAAGCCGACGATAAACGGTACTCTGTAGAAAATGACATCTGGTCCGGCACAATTAAAAACAGCGGGTTTCCGTCTCGGCTGCGTTTTAATTCCGCAGCAATTTCTTCCTGGATAAACCGGCTTTTTCCAGATCCGGCTCGTCCATAGATAATTCGCAATGACACAACGCCACTTCCCTTCTAATAGAACGTTTGTTCTTATTATATATGAATAAGGTGCTGTTTACCAATTCCGGTGCCCTGTTACAGCTTCTCTTTTCTGTATTCTTCGCTTGCCCGGCGGAAGTCAGCTTCCACTCGCTTGTTGAGCCTTTTTTCCAGAATTTTTCCGATGACGTAGAGCAAAATGATGACCACTACCACAATCGCTGTGCGGACAGGCTGGGTGAATAAAGCCCGGATATCGTATCCTACGTAAGAAATCATAAACACCATAACCAATTTTCCAGCCATGACCGTCAGCAAATAATAATGCCTGCTGATATTCGATAAGCCCGCTACCACATTGACCAGTGCTGATGGCGTGAACGGAAAACAAAGAAGCAGGAACAGCGGCCCAAAGCCGTTTCGCTCCACCCACAAGATCAGCTTTTCCACTTTTTGGTGTTTCGTCATAAAATTCATGAATCGGGCGCGGCCGTATTTCCGGACCACCAGGAAAACCGCATAAGCCCCGAGCACTGAACCGCCCCAGGATAAAAGAAAGCCGATCCATAAGCCATATGCCGTTGCATTGGCAAACACAAAAACAAACAAAGGAAGAAACGGCAGAAAGGCTTCAATAAAAGGCAAGAGAAAACCGATCAACGGACCGAATGCCCGGTAAGATTGAGTCAACTCAATTATGTTTTCCATTGTGAAAAAATCAGACATGCACTTCATCCTTTGAATACGTAGATTTTTTATTTCCTCATTGCACGGTGCCTGTTGGGCAAATTTCAGCAACGGGGAGATTGCACACTTTTTATTTTTGGGCATTTAAATGATCCAGAAAATCTGTCTTCAAAAATCAGTTAATATTGTGATATGCTATATTAATTACTTTACACTCTTTCTCCACATTTGGAAAATGAGTAATACATATGAAGAAGGAGCGAAACAGATGGATAGTCGGGGTTTTTCTGCTGGAGTAAAAGCCGGCAGCAGTATCGCCATCGGTTATTTTCCGATAGCTTTAACATTTGGCTTGCTTGCCAAGACGACCGGCCTTTCCTTGATTGAAGCAACGGCCATGAGTATTTTTGTTTTTGCCGGAGCTGCACAATACATATCATTGTCGTTGATTGCCGCAGGCGTTGCGCCGATTCTGATCGTCTTGAATACTTTTGTGGTCAATATCCGGCACTTCTTAATGACGGCGGCATTGAACGAGAAGATGCAGCCAGATGCCCGATGGAAAAAAGCCCTCTACGCGTTCGGCATCACAGACGAATCATTTTCCGTATTGGCCACGCAACAAGGCGGCCGGCTGAAAACAAGTTTTGCTGCGGGTGTTATTCTCATCTCTTATAGCAGTTGGGTCGTCTTTACCGCAGTTGGGCATATGATTGGCGCCAACTTGCCTCAGTTTCTCCAGGCCTCCATGTCCATTGCTTTGTATGCCATGTTCGTCGGTCTGCTTGTTCCGTCCATGCGCAGAAACCGAAAAGTGGTAAGTCTCGCTGCAATCGCCGGCCTTACCCATGCCTTTTTCTATTTTACAGAATGGCTTTCGACGGGCTGGGCCATCTTGGTGGCCACTCTGGCTTCTGCTGTATTTGTTGAACTGATTTCACCGAAAGAGAGGAAGTCTTAAATGGGAGCTTGGTTTTGGTGGATGATTCTTGGAATGGCTGTTGTCACTTATATTCCGCGTGCCATTCCACTTACTTTTTTAGAAGGGCGGGAGCTTCCGGCTTCTGTCCAAAATGTTCTCCGCAACATCCCTTACGCGGTTCTTGGGGCACTCATCTTCCCTGCCATTTTCTTTATACAGGAAGGAAATATCTGGTTCGGAGTTGTCGGTGCTGTTGCCGCATTTGGCATTGCTTTTGCCGGCGCCAACGTGATGATTGTCGTGTTGGGTTCCATTGCCGTCTTGGCATGCTACAGCCTGTTCTTTATGTAAAATAAAAAAGCCGTCACTCATTTTCATGAGTTTCGGCTTTTTTTGAGCGTTTATACATATTCGTAGCATACCAGAACCCGATAGTCAGGGAGGCGGCGTTTACGATATATAAAAACCATGTATTTGTGTATCCTGCATAAACGGCCGCTGCAATCAGCGCCACGGTCAAAACCAATCCCACGACGTGGTTAAATGTTACTCTCGTGAACAACACGACAAACAACCCCGGCAGCAGCAGCGACAGTAAAAACTTCGTGAACATCGATTCCATCACTTAAACTCCTCAATTGACAACAATCAGCCCTAATCGGTGATGATCGTGCCGGAATATGACGTGCTGGCGGAGCCTCAATTCATCGTTATGGTCAAGCACTTCCAAACGGCAGTGTGCCGCATTCACTTGAATCGCTTGGTACAATTCCGTTTCGTTCGAAACAGCCAAGCCATTCACTTTTCGGATGACTTCTCCGCGCTGCAAGCCCATTTTATGGGCGGGTGAGTCCGGCAGCACATCGACAATCATGACGCCTTCCGCTTTTGGCGTAACTGCATGCTTGCCATGCCGCTCTTTCTGTTCAAAGTAGACGGTGATGGCAATGCGGCCAATAACGCCAAGCACTAACGCAACGATAGCCATTGGAGCCCATAATAAGCCCAGCAAGGCCAACAGCACGATGCCGATGCCCAGCTGCCAAGTCATTTTGCCAATCTGAGGAAACAAGTAGACAGGCAAAGTTTTCCGGGCACGGTTTTGGAAACCGAACACAAACGGGAAAAGAATAAACGAAAACGAACTTTCTCCAATTGGAAGCTGCGGCCAATAAGGCGCTGCTTCTTCTATTAGAGAACCCGGTACAACAAGCAGCAGCGGAATCAACCAAAGGCGCTTGGAACCGTAAACTGCCGCTTTCAATCCCCGGGAAGATTTCTCGAGTTGCGGAGAAGCTGAAGCGGCTCCGGTTTTGCTGATCAGCAATCCTTCTGCAATCACTAAAGCACCTGCTAAAAGTGCCACGGGCAATAACCATTCCATGGCAATCGCATAGCCATTAAAATCGGTGAATCCAAGATTCAGCGACCAGCCATTTGCATCAAATAGCCCTACGAGGCCTATCGCAGCAGCCGCTAAGTAGATAAACGACCCCGCGGAATAAAATCCCGATATGACCATTATGATGCTGATGATGCTTAAAGCAGCCAGCCATTCCAGCGGCAACACCAATCCGGCACCCGCAAAAATGACTGAAAAAATGACGGCATACTTCAAGCCGTCTTTCAGAAATCCGGAAAATTCAGTCCAACCCCAAACGATCCGGGTACGAAATATTTTCCTCTCCCGCTTTACGCGGAAATATCCTAACATAATAGCCGCAATCAGCGCTATGTATAAAAGCGGGTTAACAAAAATTCTTCCTATGTCTAGCAGTAGATCCATTATCACTTTTCTTTACACCATCCTATCACTTGCAACTAAGCTTCAATTCATTGTACCAAACAACTGAAGGCTCCTGCACTTCTTTTTAAGTTATTTGAAAGCTGCACCCAGCTGCGCCAAAATATCTTCTGTTCCTTCTATGCCAGCTGACAGCCGGACTACTTGGCGAGTAACGCCGATTTTTTCTTTTTCTTCTTCCGATAATGCACGGTGGGACGTTCCGTAAGGATAGGAGACGGTCGTTTCGACGCCTGCCAAAGTAGGCACAATCTGGATCCAGCCGAGCGATGAGAAAAACTTGGAAACATCCACAGATTCGGGTAGAGCAAATGTCACAATGGCCCCTTTTCCAGGGTACCAGACTTGTGCTTTGTCTTTCAGGAATTCTGCAATTGCCTGGGCATTGGCCGTTTGGGCTTTCATGCGGAGCGCCAGGGTTTTTATGCCGCGCAGCGCCAGCCAAGCTTCAAACGGGCTAAGGTTCATCCCCATGTTAACGATTCGGTTTGCAGCAAGGGCAATCAGCTCCTTGTCTCCGGCAAGAACGCCGGCTGTCACATCACTATGCCCGCCCAAATACTTCGTGGCGCTATGGGCGACAAGGTCAGCTCCCAATTCGAAAGGGCGAACGGCATAAGGCGTTGCGAACGTATTGTCGATCATCACTTTAACGCCATAACGCTTTTTAAGCTGGACCAGAACTTCAATATCTTCTACACGCAAAAACGGATTGGTGATGGATTCGCCGAATAAGAGCTTTACTTCCGGAAAATCAATTAAGTTCTTTTCAATTTCACTGATATTGGAGAAATCAGCAAAATGGACGCCAATGCCTAACCGGACCAGCTCTTCTTTCAGCAAATGAAAAGTCCCCCCGTAGACATCCTGGGCAGCAAGGACATGATCGCCCGCTTGCACGACTGCCAAAATGCCAGCGAGGATTGCAGACATGCCGGATGAAGCGGCAACGCCTTTTGGTGCCCCTTCCAGATTCGCCACCGTTTCTCCTAGGGCATCGGTATTCGGATTGGCCGTACGGGAATAAAGATACGTCCCGTTGCCTTCATAATACCCTTCAAGCTCTTCGAGTGAAGAGAACGAAAAAGCAGAAGTTTGATACAGCGGCATAACTTTTGGATGAATTGCCCGTTCTCCTGCTTTAGCAGTGTGCACCGTTTTCGTTTCCATCATATCCATTGCTCCAGCCCCTTAATCGATATTTGCAATCAGTTCTTCGATCATTGTTTCATTCATCGGCCCGACAATTTTGTTTTGTACCCGGCCATCCGTGTCAAGGATATAACTGGTCGGAATCGTCACTGTCTGATAGACAGATCCGATTTCGCCTTCTTTGTCCATTGGAATCGGAAATGTCAGCCCGTACTCGCTTACAAACGCTTCGACTTTATCAAGGCCCCGGTCTTCAGTCGTCAAATTGACAGCCAGGATTTCTACATTCTCCTGGCCTGCCTGCTCTTCAAAGTACTTTTGCATATGCGGCATTTCCGCCCGGCAAGGCGGGCACCAAGTGGCCCAGAAATTTAAAATCACTTTCTTCCCTTGGTAGTCGGAAAGTTTTACCGCTTTGCCATCCAAAGTGGTCAGTTCAAAATCGGGAGCTACTTCCCCTTTGGCCAATCCTTCCTTCGTGGCCAAAAAATCAACATCGCTGCCTAAAGCAATATTATCAAATTCAGTTGTATTTTCAATGTTATTTTTCACAATGCCGGCTACGACAATGCTGATCATTGCAGCAATCACCAGCAAGCCAATCCACTTTTTCGACATCCCTCATTCACCTCGTTCATCCTTCATCATACGATAAAACACAATCATTATGCCACTGCTGCAGAGATTTAATCATGGCTTTTATGTGAAAGTGGTTCTTGTTGATCCGAACAAAAAACAGCCGGCATCATAAGCGATGCCGGCTGAAAAGATAATCCCGCTTTAGCGGTCAGCGGAAGATGAATCCTCCGCTGATTGAGATTTGTTTTATAGAGAAATATAGTTGGCAGGGTTGACTGCGTTTGTACGCCCGCCATTCCATGGGCCTACATGAATTTCAAAATGAAGGTGGGATCCGAATGAACGGCCTGTGTTCCCCATCTTGCCGACGCTTTGCCCTTGAGTTACCGATTGCCCGACTCCTACACCGATTGAGCTCAAGTGAGCGTAAACCGTTGCATGTGTCTGTCCGTTGATGGAGTGGGTAAGAATGACAACATTCCCATATCCGCCCATTGAACCGGCATAAGACACAAATCCGCCTGCGGCTGCCATAACGTTTGTTCCGACGCTATTGGCGATGTCCACGCCTTGGTGGAATTCCTGTCCGGCGCCTATATCACGCCAGCCAAATTTCGATGTATACCGTCCGGAAGTCGGACGGATAAAGTTTGAACTCACTACTTGCTTAACAGCAGGAGCTGAGTAAGTGGAAGCCTGTTTAGGCGCTGGTGCCGGTACTGAAGCTGCTGAAGAGCTGGACGATGCTGAAGCTTTTGCTTTTGCACTTGCTGCTGCAGCTTCTGCTGCTGCTCTTTCTTCAACCGCTTGGCGTGCCGCTGCTTCTGCAGCGGCTTTTTCCTGTGCCGCTCTTTCAGCTGCCAGTTTGCGCTGGCGTTCTTCTTCCGCTTTGCGTGCGAGTTCAGCCAAACGTTCTTGTTCAGCCATAATTTGCTGTTCCAATTGAGCAGTTACGTCAATTGCTTCTTCGCGCTGTTGGACCATATTCGCCTTTTCAGAGGCTAAACGGTTTTGTTCCGCCTGAAGGTCTTTAACAAGGCCAGCTTGCTGCGCTTTCTGGCTATCAAGGGAAGCTTTCAGCTTTCCAAGCTCGGCGCGGCGATTTTCCTGCTCTGCCAATTTGGTTTCCACTTCGGCTTTTTGCTTTGCAAGAAGCTCTTTGTCTGCGGCTTGTTCGCGCATGATTTCACGGTCTGCATCGATCAATGTATTAACTGCTGAAAAACGGTCGATAAAATCAACAAAGCTGTTTGCTCCTAGCAATACATCTATGTAATCAACAGATCCGCCGCTCAATTGAATCGCACGTGCGCGTTCCTGGAGCAAAGCGGTTCTTTCATCAATTTTGCGCTGCAGTTCTTCAATCGAAGCCCGCAATTCTTCTATTTCACCTTTTGTTTGTTCAATATCGCCTTCAACACTTGCAATTTTCGCTTTTGTTTCATCGATTTTTGCATTCAGTTCGTTGATTTGCGCCATGATTTTTTCTAGAGTGGATTGATTTTCAGCCATTTCGTTGTTTTTCTGGCTAATGCCGGAATTCAATTCACTTTGTTGCTGTTGTGCTTCCTGCTTTTTTTGTTCAAGTTCACTTAGCTTATCTGCACTAGCAGTCGGTACTAAAACCGACAATGCTAATACAGAAGATAAACCAGTCAACATCCATTTCGACTTTGGCTTCGACGTCAAGTTCGTGTTCCCCTTTCGGATTTACGTTCTTATCTATCTCTAGTTCTGTGTTTTGGATTCTTGTTGTCTGTTCTCAGCGATCTTAAACGCGCAAGAATTTCCGGATGGACATAAAGCTGCCCCAAATACCGATGAAGACACCCATTACTAAGATCAATGCACTCACTTGGTAAACAAGTGGAGTGAAATCCAGTATCTGGACAAGTTCGCCGCTTAATTTCGGCTGAGTAAATTCAGTAATATTATAATACAATGCAGCAACTAAACCGATTGGAATGATGGAACCCAATAAGCCGAGCCACATGCCTTCCAATATAAATGGAATGCGGACAAACCAGTTTGTCGCGCCCACTAATTTCATGATTTCGATTTCACGCCGTCTCGCTACAATCGTGATACGGATTGTGTTTGAAATAAGGAACATCGCCGTAAACAGCAATGCAAGGATTAAAACCAATCCTACATTCCGGCCTGTATTCAAAAACTCGAACAGCTTTTGAATTTTGCCTTCTCCATATTCCACATCTTGAATATTTCCGATTTTCGCTATTTCCGCAGCAACGTTCTCTGTTTGCTGTGGGTCACTCGCTTTCACATAAAAAACATCGAACAAGGGATTGCTTTGTTCGAATAAGCTCAGCTCGTCCCCAAAATCAAGGACCAAGTCTGTTAACTCTTCTTCTTTAGTGGAAAAATCGACTGATTCAACCCCTGGCATATCCGTAATAATTCTTTCTATATGCTTAGTTCCTGTTTCATCCGCTTCGAGAGAAACAAAAACTTTGATTTCAACATCATTTTCTAAATCCTCGGCCACTTTGTTCAAGTTCATCATGATCATTACGAACACGCCGACAAGCAGCAATGTCACCGTTACAGCACTGACGGATGCAAATGTCATCCAGCCGTTGCGCCCTAAACTCTTTAAACTTTCACGAAAATGGCGCGCTAATGTTCTAGGCTTCATAGCCGTAGTCACCTCCGGCCACATCACGTACAATTAATCCGCCTTCAATGGCAATAACCCGATGTCTCAACGTATTAACAATCTCCCGGTTATGTGTTGCCATTAAAATGGTTGTTCCGCTTGCGTTGATTTGTTCAAACAGATTCATAATATCCAGCGACGTTTCAGGATCCAAGTTCCCCGTTGGCTCATCGGCAATGACCACTTTCGGACGGTTGACGATTGAGCGGGCAATTGATACCCGTTGCTGTTCTCCACCCGACAACTCCGTCGGGAACATTCTTGCTTTATGCTTCAATCCCACCATATCGAGCACCTTCATAACGCGCTCACGGATTTTGGAAGGAGATTCTTCAATAACTTCAAGAGCAAATGCTACGTTTTCATAGACATTTAGTCTCGGCAGCAATTTGAAATCTTGGAATACTACACCGATTTGCCGGCGAAGCAACGGTACTTTTTTGTTTTTTAATGTAGCAATATCAATGCCGTCCACTAGCATTTGGCCTGAGGTCGGACGTTCTTCGCGATACATCATTTTGATGAAAGTCGACTTCCCTGCTCCACTCGGACCTACTACATATACGAATTCGCCTTGCTCGATTTCAACGTTCATTCCGTTGAGAGCAACGATGCCATTCGGATATTTTTTGTAGACATTCTTCATTTGAATCATTTAATAACCACCTATATTAATTGAGTTTCCCTAAGCTGATATTCATCTTCAAAAATTCCGGCATGCTCATTATAACATCCTAAACCTATTTTTTTATTACATTTATGTATCAATTGAGTGGTGTTGATGAAATATAATGTTATACAGGCATAAAGTTTTTGCCGTTTCTTCTATTTGTTAAAAATAAGGTATTTTAGACTAATTCATATTGTAAATGGATGCTTAAAAAGCAAAAAAGCAATAAAAAAACCGGCTAAATTAGCCGGTTTACTTTTTCTCTGACAACCATTTTGCTACAGCATCTGCCTCTTCACCTTCAATTATATCGGGCGGCATAGCTCCCTGGCCGTTGTCAATAACGCCTCTGATTTCCTCTTCAGACAAACGAGAACCAACATCATTCAAAGCTGGGAAGTTGCCCGCACCTTCCAGATTTTCACCATGGCAGGAAATACAGTTTTGCTGAACAACCTGCTCAGGATCGATTGAAGTTTCTGATCCGCTGCTATCAGGTGAATCTGCAGGCGGTTCTGCTGCTTCGTCTCCGCCGCCTCCACATGCGCCCAGTACTAATGCAGAACCGAACAATAACGCCATTAATTGCTTTTTCACGTATGGTCCCTCCTCACCTATTTTTGATACATAGTAAAGTATACCAAAGTTACGCCCTTTTAAAACCTTCCCCTAATACTTCCGCTGCATCCGAAACAATTACAAACGCCGAAGAGTCTACGGTTTTGACCAATTGCTTTAGACGGGTGAACTCAGTTTGGTGGACCACCACCATAATAATCGGCTTTTCGGTTTCAGTATATCCGCCGGTCGCGGTCAATTTTGTGACGCCGCGGTCGATTTCCTCATAAATCGCATCACGCATTTCGACCTGTTTATTGGTGATGATGTAAATCAATTTTGAACGGCCAAAGCCAACTTGTACCAGATCAATCGTTTTGGTCGTCAAATACAAGCCGATCAATGCATACAAACCTTTTTCAATATCAAAGACAATGGCGGCGGCAAGAACAATCATGCCGTCAATCAATGCTACACTCGTCCCTAAAGTAAAGCCGGTGTATTTCGTAATGATCTGGGCAGCGAGATCTGTCCCACCGGTCGAAGCTTGCCCTCTGAATACAATGCCGATGCCGGTCCCGACTCCAATGCCGCCGAATATGGCGCCGAGAAGCGGGTTGAGCGTCCAGGGTTCCCAGTTGGCGGTCAGGTAAACCACAAACGGCAAAAAGATGGTGCCGACAGCTGTCTTAATCCCGAAGTTCTTGCCGAGCAATATGATGCCTGCGATAAACAAAGGGATATTAAAAGCCCATTGGACGAAAGCCGGCGTCCACCCAAACAAGCCTTTTAAAATCGTACTGATTCCGCTGACGCCGCCGGAAGCTACTTCGTTCGGCAATAAAAACACGTTAAATGCGATTGCCACAATGGCCGATCCAATGAGAATGCTGATGTAATCCGCTACTAAGTTGAGATAGGGATGCGGCTCTTGCCGGTTGCGCTGTTTTCTTTTGTTCATCATCTAATTCCTCTTTCCTTCGAATGTTCACTTGAATCCTGTCAGAGTATAACAGACGGCCAAAGAGTTGTGAACTTCATCTGAATAAAGCGAAAAGCTGTGCCACTTGCCGATGTTTCGACAAATGGCACAGCTTTTGCACTTCTGTAAAGTGAAACCAAGTAGGGCCTGGCTCAGGTTTTTGCTTAAAAGAAGTCTTTATTGCATTTTTGAACGGAGCAGCGAGTTGATAAAGCCATCAATATCGCCGTCCATCACAGCCTGCAAGTTGCCTGTTTCATAATTGGTGCGGTGGTCTTTAACCATTGAATAAGGATGGAAAACATATGAACGGATCTGGCTTCCCCAGCCAATCTCTTTTTGCTCACCACGGATTTCAAGAAGCTGGGCTTCCTGCTCTTGAATTTTCAGCGCATACAATTTCGCTTTCAGCATTTGCATCGCTTTTTCACGGTTTTTGATTTGCGAACGTTCCTGCTGGCATGTTACCACAGCTCCCGTCGGAAGGTGGGTAATGCGGACAGCGGAGTCTGTTGTATTGATGTGCTGCCCGCCGGCGCCGCTTGCCCGGTAGGTATCAATTTTCAAATCTTCCGTGCGGATGTCAATTTCAATTTCTCCGGTAAATTCCGGCATAACTTCACACGAAACGAATGAGGTATGGCGGCGCCCTGAAGAATCGAACGGTGAAATGCGCACGAGGCGATGAACCCCTTTTTCCGCCTTTAAATATCCATATGCATTATGGCCTTTGATGCCAAGTGTCACTGATTTCACGCCCGCTTCGTCTCCGGCAAGGTAATCCAATGTTTCCACTTTGAATCCGCGCTTTTCAGCCCAGCGTGTGTACATGCGCAAAAGCATGGAACACCAATCCTGCGACTCGGTTCCGCCGGCTCCAGGATGCAGTTCCAAAATCGCATTGTTTTTATCATATGGCTCGCTAAGCAGCATGGTAAGTTCGTAGTCGCTAAGCTCCGACATAAAAGTTTTCATCTCAGAATCGATTTCTTCGTGCAATTCTTCGTCGTTTTCTTCACGGAGCAATTCCAGGGTCATTTCCAAGTTTTCCTGCGTCTCCATAAAACGGTGATACGTATTGACGATTTCTTTTAAGCCGTTCAATTCACTGATAACCGTTTGCGCCGAATCCTGGTCGTTCCAGAATGTTGGGTCAAGCATCATTTCGTCCAGTTCCTGAATCCGTGCCTCTTTGTTTTCTAAGTCAAAGAGACCCCCTAAAGTCCGCCAGCTTACTGGCTGATTTGTCGAGCTCGTTGCGGATGTCTGCTAATTCCATCATGATATGTTTCCTCCTCAAAATAACACCGAAGAGCAGTATGCTCTTCGGTCTTTGTGTTTCCTATCTGTTCAGCTGCTGCCGGCCCTTAAACCTTTGCAGTTACGCCGTGGCAGTTTTTGAATTTTTTGCCGCTGCCGCAAGGGCAAGGGTCGTTGCGGCCCACTGTCATTTCTTTGCGGACAGGCTCTTTTTTCTTTTTCGGAGCCGGACCATCCTCTTTCGGATTGACAGCCTGGCCTTTCGCCACTTCTTCGCGTTCCAAGTTATTGCGGATTTCCGCTTTCATGGCATATTTGGCAACATCGTCTTCAATAGCCTGGACCATGTCTTCAAACATCGCAAATCCTTCATTCTGGTATTCGCGAAGCGGATCATTTTGTGCATATGCACGCAAGTGAACACCTTGGCGAAGCTGATCCATGGCATCGATATGGTCAATCCATTTTGTATCGATTGAACGCAGCAAAACAACTTTCTCAAACTCGCGCATGCGGTCCGGCGTCATTTCCTGTTCTTTTTCATCATAGCGTTTAACCGCTTCTGCTTTGATGAAATCGATTAATTCTTCCTGCGTTTTCCCTTCAAGATCTGCCAGGGAAATTGCATCTTCAGGAAGCAGGTTCGCTCCGATGACATCCACAAGTGTTTTCAAATGCCAATCTTCGGGTTTTTCCTCAGAAGTATGGGAATAAACCATGCGTTCGATTGAACCGTTAATCATATTTTCCACTAACGCACGCATATTGTCTGTCTCCAGAACTTCCATACGCTCTTTGTAAATGATTTCACGCTGCTGGCGCAGTACGTCATCATATTGCAATAAGCGTTTCCGGGCATCAAAGTTATTGCCTTCCACGCGTTTTTGTGCGGATTCGACCGAACGCGTCACCATTTTAGACTGCAATGGCTGCGAATCGTCCATGCCGAGTTTCCCCATCATCGCACGCATCGAATCCGATCCGAAACGGCGCATTAAATCATCTTCAAGAGATAGATAGAATTGTGTAACGCCGGGGTCTCCCTGGCGCCCTGAACGTCCGCGGAGCTGATTGTCAATCCGGCGGGATTCATGGCGTTCTGTACCCAATACTGCCAAACCGCCGGCTTCCACGACACCTTCGCCAAGCTTGATGTCAGTTCCGCGCCCTGCCATGTTTGTCGCGATTGTAACTGCGCCTTTTTGGCCGGCATTCAAAATGATTTCAGCTTCATGGGCATGATTTTTTGCGTTCAATACGGAATGCTTGATACCTTTTTTAGACAAGTAATCGGAAATGATTTCAGATGTCTCAATTGCAACCGTACCGACTAAAACCGGCTGCCCTTTGCTATGGCGCTCGGCAATATCATCGGCCACCGCTTTGTACTTTCCGGCAATGGAAGCATAAATCAAATCTACCCGGTCATCACGGATGATCGGTTTGTTTGTCGGAATGGCAATAACATTCATATTGTAAATATTCCGGAACTCTTCTTCTTCCGTTTTTGCTGTACCGGTCATGCCGGAAAGCTTTTCGTACATCCGGAAGAAATTCTGGAACGTAATCGTCGCCATTGTCATCGACTCGTTTTGGACCTCTAGGCCTTCTTTCGCTTCGATTGCCTGGTGAAGCCCGTCCGAATAGCGGCGGCCTTTCATCAAGCGGCCAGTAAACTGGTCAACGATGATAACTTCTTCATCCTGCACCACATAATCCACGTCTTTGTGCATCGTTACATGCGCTTTTAACGATTGGTTGATTGCATGATTTAGGCGAACGTGTTTGATATCGAACAGATTGTCGATGCCGAACGCTTTTTCGACTTTTTCAATGCCATCTTCCGTCAGCACGACGCCTTTAGTTGTTTCATCGTACGCATAATCCACATCTTTCATCAACAGACGCGCAAAGGCATTAGCCTGCACATAAAGCTGGGCTGCTTTTGCTGCTTGCCCTGAAATGATAAGAGGTGTTCGGGCTTCATCGATTAAAATCGAGTCGACTTCATCGATAACGGCAAAATTCAGCGGACGCTGAACCATTTCTTCTTTGTACAGCACCATATTGTCGCGCAAATAATCGAATCCGAGTTCATTGTTTGTGCTGTACGTAATATCGGCAACATACGCTTCGCGTTTTTCTTCTTTAGACAAGCTGTTTAAGTTCAATCCGACTGTGAGGCCAAGCCATTCAAACAGTTGGCCCATTTCAGTTGCGTCGCGGCTTGCCAAGTATTCGTTGACCGTCACGACATGGACGCCTTTTTTCGAAATGGCGTTTAAGTATACGGCCATTGTAGAAGTTAAGGTTTTCCCTTCACCAGTCTTCATCTCAGAGATATTGCCTTCGTGCAAAGCGGCAGCCCCCATGATCTGTACGCGGAAAGGATACATCCCAAGAACACGTTTCGAAGCTTCCCGGATTGTAGCAAAAGCTTCCGGCAGCAAATCATCCAATGATTCACCGTTAGCGTGCCGCTCTACAAATTGCTGCGTTCTTGCTTTTAACGCATCATCTGAAAGCGCAGCGTATTCAGCAGCCAGCGCTTCCACTCCATCAGCTGTTTTTTCTAATCTTTTTAAATCCCGTTTATTCGGGTCAAATACCTTATTTAATACTCCAAGCATGTATAACCGCTCCCTGCGTAGTGTCCAAAAGCCTTTTAACAGCTTTTGAATCGCTTTTGCTATTTATTTTAGCTCTAAGTCTTTTTGAATCCTGCAACAACTGCTTTTCAATCCATGGCAAAAATTCTCATTATTCATTTTAACATTGCTGGTAACACGGTGCAAATAAAGAGAAGCTTTGCACGCCTGCATTTCCCTCTCTTTTTGCCGCCTTTGGAAAGCTTTGCAGCCCCTTTGGAAATTCAAGAGCCCGCTTAGCCAAGGCATTCGTTTAGGCAGATGAATCGTTTCCTTAATTATGTATGATTTTCAGGCAAAAGAAAAGCCTCTCGATTAAGAGAGGCTTTGGATTATTCTACGCTGGTTTCAATCAGGCCGTATGAACCGTCTTTTCGTTTGTAAACGATGTTGGTGCCGTTCGATTCTGCATCGGTAAAAACAAAGAAATTATGCCCAAGCATATTCATTTGCAGTACCGCTTCTTCTTCATCCATCGGCTTCAAATCGAATTGCTTGGTGCGCACGATTTTGATGTCATCATCTTCACTATATTCATCATCGGCATCCCCAGTATCGTAAGCAGGATTTGGCACTTGGTCTACTGCGGCAAACGCCATTCCAATGCCTTCACGATCACGGAATTTCCGGTTGATCTTCGTTTTATATTTACGGATTTGCCGTTCCAGTTTCCCAACGATCAAATCGACTGCTGCATATAATTCATCATGTCGTTCTTCCGCACGCAAAACAAGATTTTTCATAGGAATCGTTACTTCCACTTTTGTTTGGCTATGGTTAATCGCCTTTAAATTGACCATTGCGGTTGCGTTCGTTCCTTCTGGAAAGTACCGTTCGATTTTATCGACTTTCTTTTCGATAAACTCACGGATTGCGGGAGTTACTTCAATGTTATCGCCTTTGATATTAAATTGTAGCATACTAACTCCTCCTTCTTTTGTACCTGCTATTACATTTCTATATCTTCCCTTATCTCTCCTGCTTAAAACGCTAAAAGTTTTGAGTTTATGAAATTCAGGTAAAGAAAGTGACAAGGAGATGAAGAAAATGTTAACCCATAAAACAGTTATTGTCACCGGTGCGGCACAAGGCATCGGACGCAGCATCGCCCAACACTTTAAAAACGAAGGAGCACGCGTCATTGGACTGGATATTGAGAAAGTGGACATTGAAGGCGTGGAGTACCGGAAATGCGACGTCGGGAATTTCGAAGAAGTCATCCAAGTTTTTTCCGGCATCCATAAAGACTACGGCGCTATTCATATTCTCATTAACAATGCCGGATTATCAGAATTCAAATCGATTTGGGAAGTCGACGAACAAGAATGGGACCGCATTCTTAACACCAATTTAAAAAGCGTCTTTATCTGCAGCCGGGAGGCAGCCAGATATATGTCTGAAGACATCCGGGCAATTGTCAATATGGCTTCTACCCGTGCATTTATGTCAGAGCCGAATACCGAAACGTACTCGGCTTCAAAAGGCGGCATTTATGCTTTGACCCATTCACTCGCTGCCACATTAAGCGAAAAAGGCATACGGGTCAATGCCATTGCACCTGGTTGGATCCATACCGGTTCTGAGGAATTGCGCGACATTGACCACTCCCAGCATTGGAGCGGCCGAGTCGGCAAAGGCGATGACATCGCACGGGCTTGCCTGTTTCTATGCGACCCGAGGAATTCATTTATCACAGGCGAATGCATAAACATCGACGGCGGCATGACCAAAAAAATGATTTATGAGCACTAGAAATGCGGAAATGGCCGTATAGATTCGAAAGGCATAAGGCGAACCGGCGAAGCGGTGTGTTTTCAACCGCACAGCCGGTTTGACTTATGACCCGAGAATCTGGCCATTGCAGCTGGACACTAGAAAAGCGAAAGCGCCTGTCCAGCCCCGACAAGCGCTTCGGCTTTGAAAGCCATGGCGCTTTTCAGCCATGGCTTCAAAGCCGAAGCGACTCGAGGGGCTAGGCGCTGCAGCTGGACAAGAAATGCGGAAATGGCCGTTTTGATTCGAAAGGCATAAGGCGAACCGGCGAAGCGGTGTGTTTTCAACCGCACAGCCGGGTTGACTTATGACCCGAGAATCTGGCCATTGCAGCTGGACACCAGAAAAGCGGAAGCTCTTGGTCAGTTCTAGGCAAATGCCGGAGGACCGTTTGAATAAGAGAAAAGCCTGCCAAGTCCGGCAGGCTTTAACTAATGGATATTCCAGCTTTAATTTCTTCTGCAATCAGCATTTCCTTCACCGGATCTGCAAACCACTTCACTCCGTAAATCCAACCATTTGGAATTGCAGCCTTCCACACCAATTCTCCACTAGCAGCAATATTCTCGTGATTGATTTTGAAAAAGAACTTAACAGCCACTGTCCCTAAGGGCAATTCATATTCAGAAAAAATTTTGGCTCCTCCTGGGGAAACATCCAGAAGCAAACCAAAGATTCGGCGTTGAACTTCATTTTCCCGCTGAATTTCCATACGGATTTCAGGCGGTTTTCCAAAACTGTGGCGATAACTTTCCATTCGATTGGGAAACATGGGACCGCTCTCCTTATCATAGTAAACTTTTGGGCTAGCCCCGAATCAATGTCCATATGCGTATTTCCTCTGCTCCAGCATCTTTCAAGGTTTTTGCAGCCTGGCGCAATGTTGTTCCGGTCGTATAAAGATCATCGATTAAGAGAATTTTCTTCGGCACGGCTTCACCGTTCCAAGCAAATAAATTTTCAACAGCCATTCGTTCTTTTTTGGTCTTGGTGCCTTGTGTGGAGTTGCTTTTAATAAGGAAATGCCGATAATTTATTTCCGCAGCATCCAGCAGCCGGTCTACTTGCGGAAAGGTCCGTTCCATTAATTTGCTTGCATGCATCGGGATAGGTACAACTACGCCTCTTGGTTTTCGTAGTGACCGCTTCACCTCTTCAGCAAATACTCTTGAGAGCTCGACGTCCTGCAAAAATTTGTAGCGATGCAAGAAAGTCTTCATAGCTTCATTGTACTGATATAAGCCTATGCCTGCATCGATACATCCCCGGTATTCTGTAGTTTCCCAATAGCTGCAGTCTGTACATAATGTGCTTCCAGGCAGTCCACAAATTCCGCACCTCGGCTCTTTGATTTCAGCGAATTCCGCTTTGCACTTTTTGCACACTGGTTCTTCCCGGTTCCGTAATAAGAGTCCTTGCCATGTCGGGCTGTAGACAATAGTTGAATCACAGAGCAAGCATTTCATGATCGGCTCCTCGCATTGTAGGAAATAATCCGATTTCTGGCTTTATCCATTTCTCTTGCAATGCCATTGTGAAAAAACACTACATCCCCTCCTGGCTGCTCACTCGACCTTCCTGCTCGCCCAGCAATTTGAATCAGGGCCGAAGCATCAAATATCCGGTCGTCTGCTCCGACTACAGCCACTTGGACGTTCGGAATGGTGATTCCACGCTCCAGAATGGTTGAAGTCAACAAACCTGCAACTTCGCCATTGCGCAGCTTCATCACTTTTTCTTTTCGCTGTGGATCTTGGGAGTGCACTGCTTCAATGCTTGGATCTAATTTCTGAAAAAGCGCAATGCTATGGTCAATCAGTTCAATGGTTGGCAAAAACAACAAAAAAGGTTCTTTTTTTCTTATCTTGTCTGTTACCCAGTCGGCTAATTTTTTAGGGATTTTGTTTTTCAACAAGCTTTTTTTATAGTTCCAGAGCGGCTTAAAGCTTGGTACAGGCAAATCTTGCCCGTGAAAACGCCTGAAGATTTCGGAGCGTTCGGGAACCTTTTTCAGCAGCCGTTCCGAAGGAGTGGCCGAAACATAAACGACTGGTGCCGTTTCTTTTTTCGCTTTTATAACCGCCCTTTCGAGGGATGCATCATATGAATATGGAAATGCATCCGCTTCGTCGATAATCATCACATCGAACGCATCCTGAAAACGATAAAGCTGATGGGTGGTGGCAATGACAATGTCTGCGAATCCCTCTTCGTATGGAGCTCCGCCATATAAAGTATGGATCCTTGTATCGGGAAAGGCATTTTTAATGCGGGGCGACAATTCCAGTACGACATCCGTCCGCGGAGCGGCAATGCACACACGAAGCCCTTTTTGCAGCGCTTTAAAAATAGGCACAAACAATAATTCTGTTTTTCCGGCTCCACATACGGCGTATACGAGATGGGAATGATTTTGTTCCAGGCTCTTTGAAACTTTGATGGATGCACGTTCTTGAAGGTTGGTAAGGGTGCCTGTCCAGGCGAATGAATGATTTTTCTGAGGAGGTTGGGTTGGGTGCTTCCAAGTTATGAGCTCTGTGCAGGAACTGATGCGGCCCATGTTGATGCAATGCCGGCAGTAATAACACGCTTCTTCACATTTGGAGCAGTAAAATGAAATGATTTTTTGTGGGGAGTTTTCCAGGCAACGGGCACAAACACGGTCTTTTCCAATGCCTTTGCTGACAGCAATCAAGCCGCCGGAAATGTATTCATCAATCAAGTCTTTTGAAAAAGGGGTGAAATTCAGCAGCCAAATTCGGCCGGTCAAAAATTCCTCCAATTCTTTCATCTGCATCTTCCTTCCGAGAAGCCGGAGGCCTGGATTGGTTATTTCTTTACCCAACCCAAACCCATCGACCCTTCTCCTAAATGTGTACCGATAACTGGTCCAAAATACGAAATTGTGAAATCGACGTTGGGACATAAAACTTCAAGTTCTTCCCGCCATTTTTTTGCTTCTTCCGGCCGATTTGCATGGATAATAGCGGCTTCGATGGCGGCTCCGGACGCTGCATCTTCTTGAAGCATGCCCGCAATGCGGTTCATCGCTTTTTTTCTAGTCCGGATTTTTTCAAACGGAACAATCATTTTGTTTTCAAAATGCAAAAGCGGTTTAATTTGAAGCATTCCGCCGACGATAGCTTGGGCATTGGATAGCCTTCCGCCTCTGCTTAAATGCTTTAAATCTTCAACCATGAAATAAGAGCGCATGTTTTTTTTCATCTTCTGGAGCTCATCCATGATGGTGGCAGCATCCGCTCCCGCTTTTGCCATATCTGCAGCTCTCAGAGCATAGAATCCTTGCATGTAACACGAAACTTCCGAATCAAAGCTGTGCACACTTGCTTCTTCCACCAGTTCATTGGCCTGCTGCGAACCTTGGAAAGTCCCACTAATGCCGCTTGATAAATGGATTGAAACTATTTCGTCATGCTCCTGCGCCAATTCCGTGTATAAATTTACGAATTCTCCAAGTGGCGGCTGTGAGGTTTTCGGAAATTCTTCTTTTGCTTTTTTATAAAATTCATCTACATGCAAATTTTCCTCTTCTGCAAAAGATTCGTTCTTAAAAGTCACTTGAAGCGGAATCATGTGGATGTTTTTTTCTTTCCGGAGTTCTTCCGGCAAATACGCTGTGCTATCCGTTACAATTGCTGTTTTCATATTAAATCAGCCTCCATTGCCAGTTTACCAAAAAGAAAACTCAATAGACATATAAAAAAACTTCCTGGAAAAATTCCCAGAAAGTTTCTCTCCATGCATTTTTTCAACCTAACCTTTTAAGCTTAGGCCAGCTCCAGGACTAGGAGGGTTTTCATTGGTTGCCGATAAAGTGCAAGCTGCTGACACGCCATTCATTTCCCTCTTTTTGAAAGACGACCACTTGGCGTCCCGATTGCTCAGTGGCTTTCTCGGAATTCGGATCTTTCACAGTCACAATGTTTGTCGCATATACTTCAGCTCTATTTTCTTCATACTTCACGATGGTTTCATCGCTCGTTTTGTAAGTTGTATCATAAGCTGCAAAAGTTTCTTCCAATGCTTTTCGGTCTTCTTCCCGGTCAAAGCCTTCAGGATTTTCCGAAATGACGTTCATGTACCGCTCCAAGTCTTCCGCATTAAAAGCATCAATATATTCCTGGTAAGCCGCTAGAATGGCAGCCCCCTCTTCTGCAGGTACTTCCGCTTCTATAACTTTCCCATCGTCTCCCAAGGTGAAGCCGACTTCCTTATCTTCGATGCCATGGTCAACCGCATTATTTTCATTCGCTGAATTCCCATCATCCGCTGTATTCTGGTTTCCAGTTGCATCGTCTGAATTCGAACATGCAGCCAGCATAAGCAATAGGGCTAGAACAATCATTATTTTTTTCATTACGCATACCTCCTGCGGTTCATTTTGACATAGGGCTTCATTAAATACAATGAAGAAACTGTGTCGAATTCTTTTCATCAAAAAAGGCTTGCAGCAAGCTGCAAGCCTTTTTTAGAGTGATTTACTCATCTTACTTCCACCCAGCCGTTTTTAATCGCTGTGACAACCGCTTGGGTGCGGTCATTCACTTGCATTTTTTGTAAAATGCTGGAAACATGGTTTTTAACCGTTTTTTCAGAGATGAACAATGTTTCTCCGATTACCCGGTTGCTTTGGCCATCCGTCAATAATTGAAGGACTTCGCTTTCACGTTTTGTCAGCAAATGGTAAGGGCGGCGGATTTCCGTTTGGTGGAACGATCCCTTGTTTTCGCGTTCGCTTAATCTGCGGAACTCCATTACCAGATTGCGGGTCACTTTCGGATGCAGGTACGAGCCGCCTTTTGCCACGACTTTGATGGCTTGGATGATCGCTTCTGCGTCCATTTCTTTTAACATGTAGCCAAGCGCTCCAGTTTTCAAAGCATGGGTAACATACGATTCATCATCATGGATTGACAGCATAATGACTTTTGCATCCGGGTACTTCTCCATTAATTCACCCGTTGCTTCTACGCCATTTTTCTGCGGCATGTTAATATCCATTAATACCACATCGGGGCGGTGCTCTTCATATAATTTCGTCACTTCTGTGCCGTCTCCGCCTTCTGCGACAACTTCGAACGAATCTTCAAAGTCAAGAATTCGTTTTACCCCTTCGCGGAATAGCTGGTGATCATCGATAATAATAATTTTCGTCATTATGTCGTCCTCCTCAAATACCTTATCTTATCCATCTGTTTTCAACGGGATTTGAAACATCAACACTGTTCCGTTCCCCAGAGATGAGTTTATGTAAAAATCGCCGTCTACTAAATCAATGCGTTCTTTCATTCCGATCAAGCCGAATGATTGGTTCTTTACAATGCTTTGGTCGAACCCTGAGCCGTTGTCTTTCACTACCAGGGTAACATGGTCTTTTAGCCATTCCACTTTCACTTCTATGGATGAAGCTTTTCCATGCCGGATGGCATTGGAAACGGCTTCCTGCACCAATCTGAAAATCGACGTTTCGTAATTTCCAGGCAGCCTGACTTCTTTTCCGCTTGTATGAAACAGCAGCCGAGTTCCCTGGTTGTAATCTTCGATTGTTTCCAGGTATTTTTTCAGCGTCGGCACAAGGCCCAGATCATCAAGCGCCATCGGACGCAAGTCGTAAATAATTCTTCTGACTTCAGTAAGTGCATCCCGGACCATTTCTTTCAACGAAGATATTTCCTTAAAAGCCGGTTCCGGTCCTTTTTCCCGGTAAGTTCTTTCGATCAAGTCTGAGCGCAGCAGTACATTTGCCATCATTTGGGCGGGCCCGTCATGAATTTCGCGGGACAGCCGTTTACGCTCTTCTTCTTGCGCTTCAATAATCCGAAGGCTATAATCTTGCTTTAGCTTCACGCTGTCAATCGCTTCGCCAATCTCATGGTGGTCAGAACCCAAATAATTGATGGTGATATTCAATCGGTTGACCAGATGCTCGGCCCGTTCAATCGTCTGAAGCAATGCCTGCAGCCTGCGCTGCAGCCGATCCCTTTTTTGGCGGTACTGTTTTTCTTCCGACCGGTTAACCGACAATTGAACTTGAAGTTCATTAGCCTGTTCGTAGGCCTGCCTCACCTGGCTTTCGGAGAATGAATTAAAAGACTTAGATACTTCAGCAAGGCGCCTGCGGGCCGCCCGGGTCTTTTCTTCCAAAGAATCCCCGGTTTTGATTACCCGGGTAATATTCGTTCGCACATCTTCAAGTTCATCTTTCATATCTTCATAACTTTGGCGACTTTTTTCACTGATGACAAAAATATCCTGCTTAGAACTTTCCATTTTTTCAAGCACATCATCAAAAATGGAATTTAAGGCTTTAACATCGAATTTTTTAGCCATTTTAAACCCGCCTTAGCTATACTTAACTGTGTATTTAGGAAATTTCCTTGCACCTTTATGCCTGTTACAGCTTACACAAGTATACCACTTTGTAAGCAACGGCGTATTAAAAACACATTACAAATTGTCTGATTACATTCTACACTAGGGGGAGTCAAAATGCGAGAAAATTACAAAACTATCGGCGAATTAACAGAATGTGAAATTATTATACAAAAATCACGTTTTATCGGCTATGCGAAGCGGGCTGAAACTGAAAAAGAGGCTTTGGAATTTATCGAATCGATTAAAGCAAAACACCGCTCCGCCAATCATAATTGCTCTGCCTATTTAATAGGAAAACACGATTCGATCCAAAAAGCGAATGATGACGGTGAACCAAGCGGCACTGCCGGTTTTCCTATGTTGGAAGTTTTAAAAAAACAAGGATTAAAAGATACAGTTGTTGTTGTTACCCGCTATTTTGGCGGCATTAAACTGGGAGGCGGCGGCTTAATCCGGGCATACGGCAAAGCGACGACAGAAGCAATTGCAGCATCGGGCGTGGTTGAACGCAGGCTTCATTTTTTAATGAAGGTAATAATCGATTACAACTGGCTCGGGAAAATGGAAAACGAAGTCCGGAATTCTGACTACCCCTTAAAAGACATTCAGTATATGGACGGAGTCGCGCTACTGATCTATGTACCAAGAGATAAAAAAGATGATTTTACCGGCTGGATCAACGAAATGACGAATGGGCAAGCTAGGATTGAGAGCTTGGAAAGCGAATTTCTGGAATTTAAAATCGGTTAATCATTTTCATTTACGGATTTCCTGTCTCACTGTATAATAGACAGAACCAAAGTAACTATGTACGAAAGTCCTACAAAATTCACTTATACATTTGAAAGTTTGGATGAAGCCAATTGACTATTCGGTTAGCCCATTCCGAAATAGAGGAGCTATAACCATGAATCGTAAAAAACACCGGAAAACCAAGTCGAGAAGGTTGGCCATTAAAATTGCTGCTATAATGATTGTTTCGGTACTTATTTGCGGCTCGGCTTTTGGAATCTATTTATTGAAAAAAGCAGAGTTGGCGGCCGACCGGTCGTTTGAAACAGCGGGCGACCGTGAAATGTCTGATTTGCGGGATGAACAAGTAGAACCGCTGCACGATAATGTGTCTATTTTATTCATCGGTGTAGATGATAGTGAAAAACGAGATCAAGACACGGACAATATCAGATCGGACGCATTGGTTCTTGCTACTTTAAACAATGCGGATAAATCGATTAAATTAGTGAGTATTCCTCGTGATACGTATACCTACATTCCCGATGCAGGACATGAAGATAAAATTACACACGCTTATGCCTTTAATGGCCCGAGTTCAGCAATTGAAAGTGTTGAAGAACTCTTAAATGTTCCCGTCGATTATTATGTCCGGATGAATTTCGATGCATTTATCGATGTAGTGGACGCACTTGATGGCATTGAAGTGAATGTTCCGTATGATTTAAAGGAACAGGATGAATTCGATAAAAAAGATGCAATTGTTTTGGAGCAGGGCTATCAGACTTTGAATGGCAGCGAAGCACTAGCACTTGCCAGAACCCGCCATTATGATAACGATATCGAGCGCGGAAAACGGCAGCAGATGATCATTGAAAGCATCATGAACAAAATATTGTCTGCTTCTTCTTTTTCTAAATACGATAATGTAATCGAAGCAATCGGCGATAATATGAAAACCGATTTGACTTTTAAAGACATGCAGTCATTTTTCAATTATGCTAAAGGCGGCAAACCGGATGTAGATACATTGACGTTGGATGGCTACGATGATATGAGCACCGGCGTTTATTATTGGCAGCTTGATGATGAATCATTAACAGAAGTGCAGGACATTCTGAAAAGCCATTTAGGGCTGCAGCCTGATACTTCTACATTGTCAGACAGCAGTGAAACAGACATTGCCGATTTAACACCAGATGAAAATGAAACTGAATAAACCGCAGTGCTGCTGCGGTTTTTATTGTGCGCAAAAATAAAAGGATCGAACGTTAAGCAGTACGCTTTTCGTTCGATCCTTTTATTTTCCAAAAAACTTCACAAAATTGATGAGCGGACGGTAATTCTTCCCTGCTAAGCCCACCACTTCCACAAACAATTCAATTGCAACGAGCATTACACTGATAAGCAAAATTCCACCCCATAGTGTTGCTTGGGAGAACAACAGTGCTGCAAGCCCGAACAAAGCCGCTATTCCGTAAATAATCAGGACGGTCTGGCGATGTGAAAACCCAATGTTCAACAGGCAATGATGCAAGTGTGATTTGTCAGCTGCTGATATCGACTGTTTCTCACGCACTCTCCGGACGATAGCAAAAAACGTATCCGAGATTGGAACGCCCAGCATAATGATCGGAATGATCAACGCTACCACGGTTACGTTTTTGAAACCCATGAGAGCGAGCACCGAAATCATAAATCCTAAGAACAAAGCTCCAGTGTCGCCCATGAATATTTTGGCCGGATGGAAATTATAAAATAAGAATCCTAAAGAACTTGCAGCAAGTATTGCCGCTGAAGCCAGTACAAAAGGGTCTCCCATAATAAAGGCCATAATAGCCAAAGTGACTAAAGCGATTGTCGATACGCCTGCTGCCAAACCATCAAGTCCATCAATCAAATTAATGGCATTGGTAATTCCGATAATCCAGATAATGGTCAACGGAATACTGAAGTAACCAAAATCCAATTCGCCGCCAAATGGCAAATTGATGTAGGAAATTTCCAGCCCTCCGCCGATTACAACAATCGCAGCAGCAATAAATTGCCCAAGCAATTTAGATTTAGCTGTTATTTCATACATGTCATCTAAAAATCCGGTAGCCGTAATAAGCAATGCCCCAATCAAAATCGCTGTTGAGATCGGGATAAACGCCGGTTCTACAGCATTGGAAATTGATTCTTCGGGCAAGAAGATAAAGTAGCCGATTATAAAAGAACCGAATATGGCTAAACCGCCTAAACGCGGCATAATTCTCGCATGAACTTTTCGATAATTGGGACGGTCAACCGCTCCTATCCGAAACGCCAACCGTTTAACAATCGGAGTCAGAACTATTGAAGCAATAAATGCTATAACCAAAGTTAGGTAAAGCATGTCTTTCCTCCTTATGACTTTTAAGTCTATAAATATATCCATGATAATAATAGCATGCTCGCCAAAAAAAGCATACATTTGTATGAAAATTTCCCGTTACAGCATAAGACGCAGTTCGGACTTGAAAGGTTGCAACCGTTTTAAAACGATTGCCCGCCAAATGATTTCATGCTCTTTTTCTAAGTATTCCCACTTCACAGCTTTCTAATCTCCGTGTACTGCCCTTCAATCAAAACCCGCCTTATCCTAGTGCAAATATTATTTTAACCTTCCTTGCCTTTTTTCTGACAGCTTAGATAAGGTTAAAATCATTTCAAAATGAATTTAAGCATAAAAGCCGCAACATTAAAAAATGGCATGAGGCTTTCTTGTTCTTGCCGGTAATTTAATGGAATGAATATAAATAAAAAATATTTGGACTGTCTGACTTAATAACATACATATTCCTATGAAAATCTTAAAAAAGTGTTATAATATAACTATAGATTGAATATTAAAACAATTCTAGTTTAGGGGTGTAAACCAAAATGAATGGCAATCTGGAATTTTATGCAAGATTGACTGAATGGACGCCATGGGATGAAGCTGCTGTTTTAAAAATGCAGTACGAAAAACGCGCAACTTTGGCTAAATCTATCACTTGTGTAGGATTACTTGTTGACTTGTCTATGGACCAGCATTTTGAAGTGCGAAAAGGCGTAGCGGAAAATCCGCATACCCCACTGACTACTTTAAAGCGATTAGCAGAACAGGATTTTTGCAGCAGCGTACAGGATGCTGCAAAAGACACTCTAGCCGCACTTATATAATTTACTTCCGAAACCTTCCGGCACTATTCCGGAAGGTTTTGCGATCTTTCCGGATGTTTAACTTTCTTCCTAACGGCTATACAGATAGTAAGACATTAAAACAGGAGGTTTTTGGATGAGCAACAGCGAAAGTATGTCTGATAAGTTAAAAGGCGCAGTAAACAAAGGCAAAGGCGAAATGAAAGATCAAGTCGGCAATGCTACTGGAGACCATAAAAAACAGGCAGAAGGCAAAATGGATAAAGCGAAAGGCGATCTTCAAGACAAGATCGGCGATTTAAAAAAGGATAATAAGTAATTTATGAAGGAAGAATCCAGCTGCACTAGCAGCCGGATTTTTTTGTTTTAATTAAAGTTTTCTAAAATTCAGGATATCAGGTATAATATGTTCTTGCGCATATTGATTTAAAAAGGAGTATTACGATGCAAAAGAGAACGCTTTCTTTGAGTGAATCCATCACGGTAGGGTTGATGCTTTTTGCACTTTTCCTAGGAGCCGGCAATATCATTTTCCCTCCCTACCTTGGCCAATTGGCAGGCGACAATATTGTGCCTGCTATTATCGGTTTTTTATTGACGGGGGTCGGACTTCCGCTTCTGGGCATTTTGGCGATTGCAAAAGCCGGCGGAGATCTACAAACGATTGCAGGCCGGGTCCATCCCGTATTTGGCATTATTTTTACTTCTATCGTTTATTTAGCAATTGGTCCGTTTTTCGGGATACCTCGTACAGCAACCGTATCATTTGAAATCGGAATAGCGCCTTTCCTTTCTTCAACTGCCAACTCGTCATTTTGGTCGTTATTTATTTTTACTATTATATTTTTTACCATTACCGTTTTATTTTCTATAAACCCATCCAAGCTCGTTGACCGCATTGGTAAAATATTGACGCCTATATTAATTCTGGTGATCGGATTATTGGCAGTGAAAAGCTTGCTTACTCCCATGGGCGAAATTAATAAACCTATCGGAAATTATAAAACAGATGCTTTTTTTGAAAGCTTTCTGCAAGGTTACTTAACGATGGACGCGATTGCTGCCCTTGTTTTCGGCATTGTCATTATCGAAGCCATTCGCTCAAAAGGAGTCGAAGACAAAAACAGCATCCTTAAAACGACTGCTTTTGCCGGCTTTATTGCTGCTGCAGGATTAGGGCTAGTGTACTTGTCTTTGAGTTACATAGGTGTAACCAGCGTCGATGCCGTCGGCTTGCAAGACAACGGCGGAGACATCATCGCCATGGCATCACGTGTTTTGTACGGTGAAATGGGCGGCCTTATTATTGCCGCCGCCATTCTTTTTGCATGCCTAAGCACTTCCATCGGCTTAGTGGCTGCTACCGCTCAGTTTTCACATAAAATTTTCCCGCGGCTTTCTTACTTAACTTATGTGTTCATTTACGCCGGCTTCAGTACGATTATAGCCAATGCCGGGTTGACTCAGCTAATTGCTATTTCCCTCCCGGTCCTATTGGCAATTTATCCAATAGCCATCGTTCTTGTTGTCTTGTCGTTCTTTGACCACAGTTTTGACCGGAAGCCTTACGTTTATGCACTTGCTCTTTCCTTAACTGCAATCATCAGTATATTTGACGGCCTCCGTTCTGCGGGGATTTCCTTTAACGGCATTGATCGGGCATTTCAATTCCTTCCTTTGCACGCACAAGGAATTGGCTGGATTGTACCGGCCATCGCCGGAACATTGATCGGCATCGTAATTGCACGACTGGACAAGCGCAACAATTAAAAACAGCCTCCGCAATGGAGGCTGTTTTTCGTTTAAAATAACTTAGGCGTCGGTGGAGTGCCCGGTTTTTTATCTGCTTCATCATGAAGCGATCTTCCATCTCTCGGGTTTCGCGGTTCCTCAAAATTGTCGTCGCGATCCGCCAGTAAATGCTCTTCTTCGGAGTCACGCCCAAATGGCGCCGGTCCCAAGTTGGGATCTACTCCTGGAGATTGATCATCCTGTCTTCTGTGGACCCCATCGTCAGAATTGATGATGTCCTGCCCCGTATCGGCTCCTAGACCCGGCTCGTGTTCCATCAGTTTTTCTTCTGGATTGCTTTCGTCAGCAGTTCTATTGCCGGTCGTCGGGTGGATGCTGTCTCCTTTTAATCGGGAATCCTGAGCTTTACCACCATTGCTAGGATGGCCATATTGCTCTTCACGAGAAGTTTCTGTTGTATAGATTTCATCGGAACGGATGCCTGTCGTTCCAAGATCAGTGCCAACTACGTCTTTATCGTGGATTTTTTCATCCCGATGTCTCCGGTCATCCCGCTCGATATCGCGTCCAAAAGGCGCCATTGCAGTATTGCGTTTTGCTTCATCGCTGTCGACTGTGCGGGTATCGTCGCCAAACGAAGAATAATTGTCCTGTTCTCTCGATGAACCGCTTTCTGTATAAAGCAAGATTGCCCCATTTTCAAGACTTTCCTGGTACAGGTCAATATCGCGCTGTTCCAGATCCATTTGTTTTAGCTCTTCCCGAACGGAGTCTTTGCCCGTAAAGAAAGTTTTGAATTTGTTTCCAATAGATCCGGTTTCATGAGTCTGCAGTTCATGGCGGTCATCAACTGCACCAAGTACCGAATCGTCATCTACCAATACATGAATATCGCTTTCCCGGTAGCCTCGCATTTTCAATTCTTCCACTTTGCTCAGCATTTCTTCTTGACTGTATACTAATATAAAATCTCGATTTCTTGAATTCATCTTTTCAGCCTCCTGTTAATCGATTTAATATATGTCTACCCTTAGCCTCGGAAAGCTGAAACCTCTCATTTCAGATCCAAAGAAGTTCCTTTCAACTATGTATTACCATTCAATCGGATTCTTCCCAAGACGTCAGATGTTTATTTGCAAGCTGAATGTCCATAAAGAAACCTTTGCCTGGATAAATTGGCAAAGGTTTCTTGTTTTTTTATTAAAAATACATTACTGTTTTCTTTAAAGCATTATATTTATTTCTTTTTGTCATGCTCCGGCTGAGTGGTAAAGGAAATGTGGTTTTCCTCTTTCATTAACAGCGGATCATGCTGAAAGGATTCTCCCCGATCAAATCGGTCTTGAGGATCATCAAATGTATTATCTACCGAATTTACATATTCGTTTGTTGAAGCTTGAACCGGGTTGCCATCCCGATCCCGGAAATGGCTTTCTTCGATTACTTCATCAATGCCTTTACGGCCGCCATGGACATAGAGAAGAATGCCGCCTTTGTCGATTTCATCGGAATACCGCTTCGTTTCTTCATCTGAAAGATCCAATGACTTCACTCCGCCTCCATTATCGCTGCCGGAGAAAATGCCTTTAAATTTTTCTTTGAACGAACCGGCGTCTTCGGTTTCGACATCTGTCTGATGTTCAATTCGATCAAACTGATCCATATCTTTTGCCATGACATGAATTTCACTTTCATCATACCCTTGCTGCTTTAAATCGCTGATTTTATTTAATAAATCATTTTCTGCGTAGACGACTGCAAGTACTTTTTTTTCATAGCCCATGTGCTAACCTCCAAGGATTAAAGTATTTTTCTATCTTTACCCTATATCAAAGAAGCTTTAAACTTACATTAGCTTTCAGTAGTTGCTAATGCCGGCCTTTTAAATAAAACAGCTTCTATAGTAACTGATCAGTTGTGGAAAAGAAGCAATCAAATTTTTCACTAAATGCTTTTACATTATAATTATTTCCCTTCTAGGTATAATTTACCTTATATTTTTATTTATAAAATAGGACTTAAAAAGGCAGTATATTTCGAATATTGGTGCTATCATGAGGATTACAGATGAGTTACGTTAAATCACAAGTTGTGGAGGCGGATATTATAGTACTTAACAATCTTTCAACTTTCTATTTCTCAGAAACCGCTGCGAAGTTGGAAAAGAACTCTCCTACATGGATGACCGATATAATGCCCATTCAAATGGAAAGGAGAGAATCAATGAATACAGGTTTGCGCCTCAAATACCACCGGCTGAAAAAAAGAATCAGCCTAGAAGAAACCGCTTCAGGGATTCTCTCATCGAGAGAATTAAAAAAAATAGAGTCGGGCCTTAAAGAACCGGCTTTGCGTGATCTAGAAGCATTATGCAAAAAGCTTGAAATTTCTTTGGCACCTAAAGAAAATCCGATTGGCCAAGTATTGGTCAAAAACTTCAAAACTTCATTGCTCCATCCACAAAACAAAGGAAAAATCATGGAACAGTATGCCGATATCCATGACCATCCCTTGTTGTTTGTAAACGAGGATATTGAGTTAGAGTACAACATCCAGCAAATCCGCTATTTTATTATTACAGGAGATTTGGACAGTGCAGAAGAAAAGTTGAAGGAAATGGATCGCTTTAAGGAATTTATGAACCAGGAGCAGTTTTATCTGTTTCATAAGTATAAAGGGAATTATCATTACATTTTAAATGATTTTGAAACAGCACTAAAAACATATCAAATGGCCGAAAAAATAGCTCCTAACGGCTCTAGTTCTTCAGAAAAAGGAGACTTGTTCTATTCTATCGGAATTACAGCTACACAATGTTGGGAAACAGAATTAGCTTTTCAATATACAGAAATGGCTCTCAAAATTTATCAACAAGAATTCATTCCTAAGAGAATCGTTGAATGCCATATCAATATGGGAATTACTCATAATAGATTAGGCAATTATAAGATATCTATAGAACACTACCAAAATGCTTCGACAATTGGACGAAAACTTGAGATTGAGATTTTAAAGTTTACTACGGAATATAACCTCGGCTATAACTATTTCCTTAATCAGCAGTATGAATTAGCAAAAGAACATATGGAAACTGCTTTAACTTTCATTCCTCCTGAATATATCGCTGATAGTCTATTAAGTTATTGCGTAATTATTATGTCAGATTTAGAACTAGATAATATGGAGTCAGCAAAAAAATGGGGAGAAAAAGGTGTTACACTCATAAAATCTAAAAACTTAAATTTAGATTCCCCTACTAACCAGGCCTTTAAAGAATCTTATATACAATTTATGTGTTTAATTCACTTATTAAACAATAACTTTAAAGAGTTCGAAGACTTAACACTGTTTTATTTAATTCCAAGTTTAGAGACTCACAAAAACTTTTATGAACTGGGATATTTTTATAGTCAGCTGGGTAATGTATACTACAAACAAGCCCTTTATGAAAAATCTGCAGAATATTACAGAAACTCTCAAAGAGCTTACAAAAATTTAATAAGAAAAAGCTGAGGAGTGAAGGTAGATGAAAAAGAGTACTGGTTTACTTTTTACCGCGATACTTGCTTTAACTAGTCTTTCTTTAGGAAATGCAACTACTGAAAATGAGGATCTAGCAAATGGATTCCGAGTCCCTGAACCTTGGTCCGTTGGAACCGAAGTCGCCAACTGGCGCGTCCCTGAGCCTTGGTCTGTTGGAACCGAAGTTGCCAACTGGCGCGTCCCTGAGCCTTGGTCTGTTGGAACCGAAGTTGCCAACTGGCGTGTCCCTGAGCCTTGGTCTGTTGGAACTGAAGTTGCCAATGGTTTCCGTGTTCCTGAACCTTGGTCCGTAAAAGAGAACTCTAAAGCTTAACTCGAAAAACAGCAGCCGCTCCTCGGAGCAGCTGCTGTTTTTTAGTTATTCTTTTTTTCATAGCCTGGTTTGCCAAGCAATTCGAACATATTCTGTTTGTACAGTTCCACACCGGGCTGGTCAAATGGATTCACCCCGGATAAGTAAGCGCTCATTGCACAAGCCTTCATGAAGAAATAGAGCAAGTAGCCTGTATGGAAAGCATCCATTCGCTCCACTTCGAGCGTAAGGACTGGAACTCCTCCTTCAACATGCGCTAATGCGGTTGCGTTCATCGCTTGCTGATTGACTTCATGCATTGTTTTATCAGCCAAGTAATTTAAGCCGTCTCCATCTTCTTCATCATATGGAATTTTGCTTTCGTGTTCATCTGCTGTAAAACTGATCATTGTTTCAAATAACGTCCGGCGGCCATTTTGAAGGTATTGCCCCAAACTATGCAAATCCGTTGAGTAAATAACAGATGCCGGGAAAATGCCTTTCCCTTGTTTGCCTTCACTTTCACCGAATAATTGTTTCCACCATTCATTTAAACCAGCCATTGCGGGTTCAAAGCTCGCCATCACTTCAATGGAATGGCCTCTCGCATTTAAAATTTGGCGATAAGCTGCATAAAGATAAGCATCGTTTTCAAAAACATTTGGTGATGCCAGTTCTTTTTCTGCTTGTGCTGCACCTTCAACCAATTTCCGGATATCTACTCCCGCTACGGCCAAAGGCAATAAGCCCACAGCTGTCAGAACCGAATAACGGCCGCCGATATCAGAAGGAATCTCGAACGAGGTATAGCCGCTCTTTTCAACCGATTTGCGAAGTGCACCTTCCGTTTTGTCGGTAGTCGCAATAATCCGATCGGCCGCTTGTTCACCGTATTTCTCCTGCATCCAGGCACGCAGCACCCGGAATGCGATTGCCGGTTCCGTAGTGGTGCCCGATTTCGAAATAACATTCAATGTTACTTCTTTTCCTTCGATATAAGCTAAAAGTTCTTCCAGATAACGGCCGCTTAAGTTTTGGCCTGCATAAATAACATCCATTTCATTCAACCCGAAAGACGGTTGAAGAAGATCCTGTACCGCTTTTGCACCCAAATAAGAGCCGCCGATGCCAATAACGATCAATACATCTGATTTCGCCCGAAGCTTTTGCGCAGTTTCCTCTATTCGCGCCAGTTCATTTTGATCGAAATTTGAGGCCCATTCGAGCCAGCCCAGATATTCAGCTCCGGCTCCCGTCTTTTCGTGAATCTTTCGATGCGTCGCTGCGATAAAATCCTGTACTGCGGCAACTTCGTCTTGTTCAATGAACTGTACGGCATACTTGTTGTTTAAAAATACTGTTCCGATGAAAACCACCACCCTTTTTTTGATATCTTCAGTTTATCATGATTTGGGTTAAGCAATAATAGATATGTAAAAAGTCTTATGCTTTTACAATAAATAAAATCCAATTCCCATAATCAGATAAGCCGCCAATAGCGTTAACCCTTCAAACCAGTTGGATTCTCCATCATTCATTACATTAATGGCTAAAAATACCGCAGTAATCATCGCCACTAGCTCCGATATTGTAAAGACCAGAGGCATCTGAGTGGGCATAAATAGGGAAATCAATACAAGAACAGGGGCGACAAACATGGCAATTTGCAAAGTGGAGCCAATGGCAATTTCCACTGCAACATCCATTTTGTTTTTCATTGCCATAATCAGCGCTGAAGCATGCTCTGCCGCATTCCCTACAATGGCAACAATGATAACCCCGATAAACAATTCAGACCACCCAAACTGCTGGCCCACTTCTTCAAATGTATGGACTAAATTTTCCGAGACATAGGCCACGATCAAAGTAGCTGCAAACAAAACGATAATGGCTTTGCGCTTTGTCCATTCCGGCTCTTCATGTTCAGAGCCCGTTTCCGGATCGGCATGGGCATAGACCCCGCGATGAGTAACCAATTTAAAAAACAACCCGGCTAAATACAGCAAAATCATGATAATGGAAATGCCCACACTTAATTGGATCGTTTCCGTTTCGTTCATGGTCGCCGAAAAAATTTCAGGAATAACAAAAGCGACCACTACTGCAAAAATCAATAATCCGGAGTTGTGCGAAGCATCATGGATACTGAATTTTTGTCTTTTGAACTTGATGCCTCCCAAGAAAAAGGAAAGGCCGCCGACCAGCAGCAAATTGCCTAATACTGATCCGGTAAGGGAGGCAAGCACTACGCCAATCAGACCCGCTTTCAGCGCAAAAATGGAGATAATGAGTTCTACTGCGTTTCCGAAAGTAGCGTTCAGAAGGCCACCGATGCGGGGACCGCTGACAATAGCCAAACTTTCCGTAGCCCGCCCCATAAAACTTGATAAAGCGACTACACTTATCGAACAAATGATAAACATGGCTACGCTAGGCCAATGCAGGAACGAACCGATGACGGTTAACGGCACACCAATCAGTACAATGATGCCAAATATACGATTCATACAATCCTCTCCTAAATTCGTTTTATGCTTTCATACCCTTCTTTTTTATAAAATTAACGCGTTTCTGGAAGTAGGGTGAAACAAATTAGCTCGTGCTTTACTTTTTGAAAAAAGACAGAAAAAAAACACCTCAGAGAGGCGTTTTTTTACATTTATTGATTTTGGCCATTGTCTTTTGCACACTCTTTGACAAAGCGGTCAAATAACCTTTTTGAAGCCTCATCACCTTGAACGGCAAATTCTTCCGGATGCCATTGGATGCCCATGACAAACTGATGCTTATCACTTTCAAGCGCTTCAACCAAGCCATCTGCCGCACGTGCAGCTACTCGCAGTTCACTTGAAACATCCTTAACTCCTTGATGATGGAAAGAGTTAACATGGAAATTCTTTTCTTTCATAATTTCAAGCAATTGGCTGCCATCTTCAAGTTCGACTGAATGCGTGCGGTGAGTCCGCATTGCTAATTGCTTGTGCTGGTATAGCGTGCCCTCAAATTGAGCTTCAAGATCCTGGTAATTTGTACCGCCCAATGAAATATTCAACATTTGCAAACCACGGCACATTCCAATAAATGGTTTATCCAGTTTTAGAAAATTCAAGATCAACTCTTTTTCATACTGGTCTCCCCCAGGATAAACTGCCCCTAAACGAATATGCGGCTCTTCACCGTAAAGGGTCGGGTTAATATCGCCGCCGCCTGTAACAATAAGCCCATCTAAACGTTCACAGAGGGCCGGAATGTCTTCTTCATCCACATTCGGAACAATCAGCGGTAATCCGCCTGACTGCAAGATAGCTTTTCCATAGACCGGGTCAAGTGTATACGTTTGATCTTTCTCGACACGCGCGGTAATCCCAATGACTGGTTTAAGTGAATTCTTCATATATTTAAATTCCTCTTTTCGTTTTAAAAACATACCAGTTTTATATACCCAATCCATTCAGAAAGTAAACGCTGCAAAAAAAAGAGGCTACTAGCTTAAACGCAACAATGCATAACGGCTTTCAAGATACTTTCTTCCCAAAGAAACTACCTTGAAAGGCGTCGGCCAATTCTTTAACTAAAATAAAGAGATTTTGAAAGGCATTTTATAGAATTTCAGACGGATTGAACTGATACCGTTTCAAGTCGATTTTCCCGCGCCGATCCACTTCTACCCCTTCTCCTTCAAGAAATGCCTGCTGTACATAACGGGCTTCTTCATCCCGAATAACAATTTGCCCCTGTGAATTGACGACTCGGTGCCAGGGCAGCTGGTGTTTGCCGCTCATACTATGCAGCAGCCTTGCAACTTGCCTTGCTCCTCTCGGACTGCCGGAACAGGCGGCGATTTGTCCATACGTCATCACTTTTCCGCTCGGGATGCTTTTAATTGTTTGAAGTGCCTTTTCCGTAAACGCCTGCATTGCCGATTCACCTGACTCATCCATTATTTATTCGGTAATTTTGCTGTGCCCCTTAGCTTCCGCCAGTAAATCCCCTTGGCGATAACGGTCTACAACCCCTCGGCTGAATTCGTACAGCGGAAGTTTTGCAGCTTCAAGCGCCAAGCCCTTACTATTGTAATGAACCATTTTATAATAATCAATCATATGGTCAACCAGCTCTTCCAAACCACTAAGTGACTTGTCGTTTTTATGAAGGAAAGTTTTGTTCAATTGGATCGACTTTGCATCTTCTGCATAAACTTCTTCTAATTTGTCCACTTCTTTTACAGTTTGATCAAATAACAATTGCTTTCGCTCATAACGATAGTGATGTCTCCAGTAAACAAACAATTCTTTGGCAACTCCTAGTTTTTTTGCCCCTTGAGATGCACTCAAGCCTTGTTCCACACACAATTCATACATAATTTTTTTCAGCGATTTCTTATATTCGCGTTCAATGACTCCCTTATATTGCAAATATCTCATAGCTATTCCTCCTCCTGAAGTGGCTGTTTCATCACCGCCATGCATAGATCACTGTTAAACGTTTCGATATCTTTTGATGACATCAATTTCTTCTACAGAGATTAACTTCTTATAAGTTGAGGTGTTATGAATTTTTTCACATATATAAAAGGTGGAAGGCTCTAGATTGGCTACGCCTTTTTTTAGTTCCGAATTTTTTCTTTCTTCCCCTTTGTAATCTGCTCCTAGATGGAAAAGAGCGTAGCCATTATCACGTCCCCATTGCGCTACTTTCAATAACAACGCTTTCATAGCATCAGAATCTTCAGCTTCTTCCAGGCATCCATCCAAATGGTGATAAATTGTATCTCCCATTGTCAATACATAACACGCTGAAACCAGCTTGTTGCCGCTATACGCTCCAAAGAGATGCAGATTCGGTCCAAGTGAACTGATAAGTGACTCGAAATAATCATTCGTAAAAAAATAATAACTATCCGCTTCTTCTCTTCTCCGCACTGCCGAATAGTATAAAACAAGAAATTCAAACATGTGGCGGACCGTACCCAACTTTTTAATGATGATTCCGTCTTTCTCGAAATCCAGCAGCTCTTCTTTTACGCCGCCGGGTTGTTCCAATTGAATCGTGTACGTTTCATATAAAGGCAATAGCTTTACATGATTCTCGAAAAAATGCGCATTGTCCATAAGGGGATGGAAACGGATAAATTCAGCAATTATCTTCTCTTTTTCGCAAAAGGAAGCAAATTCAATGATGAAATTAGCGGCAAGTTTTGCTGCATTAGCCTTAGCTTTGAGCAAAGGGCCGCCATAGCCAAATGGCGTGGTAAGGTCAAAATATCCCGGATCGCCATTTTCTATCTTTCGCTTGATGAAAGGATAGACCACTTCTCCCTCGTCATCGGCATAATAAAACATTAAAGATTCACCGGGGTCTAATTTCATAGCGCTTAGAAAGTATTGGCTCGTGTAATAAATATCTGTGACTTGAAAAAAGTCGAGAATTTTTTGCCAGCGCATATGATCGTGTATGGCAATAACCTCATACATGTACTTCACCCCTGTTTCTTCAGTTCAAGATTATTTAAAAACCGTTTGCAGCTTAGTCGCCGCGTCTTTATTTTCCCTGCGTCCGGATTTAAAGAGCGTATCCATCATTTCCAATATGAATGCAATAAGAGTTCCAATGATGAATCCGAACGCTCCAGCCAGCCCCAAACTGAAAACCAGACTGTTTTCAAAAGGAGAAGCGGGGACTTCGTCGGTGACGGTTGGAATAACTGATACATTTTTTGTTTGCATCATATTGGGAACTTCTTCTTTAAACGTTAAAGCTACTGCATTGGCAATCTGCACTGCTTCTTTTTTATCAAAGCTTGTAACCGTAATATTCAATATTTGTGAATCGATAGCTTCAGAAACAGTGATTTTTTCATGCAGTTCGTTAATGTTCATTTTAAGGTCCATTTTTTTTATAACTTTCCCTAAAACTTCCGGGCTTCGCAAAGCAATGCTGTACGTATCGGCCACTTGGGGATCTTGTTCTGCCAAAGGCATATCCGCTTGCGGAGTAATGCTTGTCAATTGTTCAACTAAAATTTGGCTGGTCGCTTTGTACTCCGGCATTAATACAAACTGAAATAAGAACCATACCATTCCTACAGATAGAAACGTGATTCCCAAAATGAGTTTCAGCCGTTTTCTCAAATTTTTCATGATACTGAAAATCAGCATTTTTTGGCCCACAGAATATTCCTCCTTTTAAGCACATTGCCTTATTAAATAACAGGTTTCTTAAAATTCAGATAATTGTAGTTCATTTATATCATACTTTCTTAGTCCTATCTACACTTTTATGTAAATAAATAAAAAATTATTTGTTAATACTAAGCAATTAGACTCTTAAAACCCTTTGTTTTATCGATTCCAAGGCTAAAGTAGGATAAAATGCCCTCAAACCCTGTTTTGCGAAAAAAACCAAAAAAAAAAACATCACTTCTTTTCGAAGTGATGCTTTCTGCTAATTCTTCCATAAACCGATGATTCCATTTCTTCGGTAGATGATTTCATGGCTTTCCAGATTTTTCAGCACCCGTGATAAAGTCTGGTGCGGTATGTTCATTTCCATTGTAATTTCTTTAATTGTTTTAAAGAGTACCCCTTCCGGAGTAGAGTTTCTTAAAAAGTATTTAATAAATCTTTCTCCTGTTTCCGCAATTCGATCGGGTTCATTCATAAAACACACGCGGCTTTCTTTTATCAATTCGTGATCCATAAATGGCTGTGTTTCAGATAACTGGCTTCTTGTAGATACCATACTATCGCCTCCTATATCTTTACTTTTTTGTTTTCCTTATTTACATATATACCCTTAATTTTACTGATTATTCACTCATATGTAAATTTATCGTAAAAACTTCATTTTTTTGTTGTAAAGACATGAAAAGCCCATCCTTCAAGGAATGGGCTTGAACTTTGGATTTTATTCGTTCATCGCTTTTTCAATAAAGTCTTTCAACACATGTACACCGGCCACACAATCATTCAGTGAGGACCATTCTTTCGGATTGTGGCTGATGCCTTCCTTGCTTCTGACAAATAGCATGGCCACTGGTATATGCCGCCCGAGAACCATGGCATCATGCCCTGCACCGCTTGGAATATACGTCGGGGAAATCCCAAAATTCGTTAAGGAATCTGCTAGCTTGCCCTTTAGGTTTTCAGCTATGGGAATGGGCTGGATTTTTGTATTTTCATGAAGATTCACCTTTATACCTCTGCTGTCAGCAATCCTCTTAGCCTCACTTGCAATCAGGTCCACCAAGCGGTCACGAGTCTGCTCCTGGATATCCCGTATATCCACATTCAGTTCCACGCGCTCTGGAATCACGTTAGCGCCGTTTGGGAATACTTCCATTTTTCCCACAGTCGCCACTGCCGTTTCACTGACTTGTTCAGGAAATCCGGAAACCTTCTGAATGAATTCAGCCGCCGCTACGAGCGGATCGCGTCTGCCGGCCATTGGCGTATTGCCGGCATGCCCCGCTTCCCCAATAAATTCCGCCTTTAACCAGGCCAGACCGGCAATGCCGCTGACAATTCCAACAGGCTGATTGTCCCGTTCCAGCTTTTTCCCTTGTTCAATGTGCACTTCCACAAAAAGTTCCAGTTCCGTAAGATCCCGTTTTGCTTCTTTAAAAGCTTGAAGCGAGCTGCCGTAATCCTGCAGCACCTGTTCAAGGCCCTTACCATCAAAATCGCGCAGCTGCAGCATTTCTTCTTCGCTTATTTCTCCTGCCATGGCCCGGCTTCCGCTTAAACCGCTATTAAAACGGGAACCTTCCTCATCGGTAAAAATAATTACTTCATATGGTTTTTCAGGTGTATACCCGGTGTCTTTCCACGATTCTGCGACTTCAAGAGCCGATAAGACGCCTAAGGGACCATCGAAATTCCCGCCATTCGGCACACTGTCCACATGGGAACCCGAAGCGATTGCTTTTGCACCCGGGTTCTTTCCTGGCAACCAGGCTCTGACGTTTCCTGCACCGTCTTCTGCAACTTGTAGTCCTGCTTTTTGCATCCATTTTTTCACCAGTTCTTTTGCTGTTTTTTCTTCCTGTGAAAACCCGGGGCGCTTAACTCCTCCCACTTGTGTAAACCCAATCTGCGACAACTCGAACAGCCGGCGGGCAAGACGCTCTCCGCTAACTCCAGAATGGGATAAGGCGCTGTCATAGTCTTTCATCAGTTCTTCAAATACCGGGTTATGTATTGCCATTGTTAAAGCCCTCCAATCGGTTAAATTCAATATGGCGAAGTCCATTGCCGGACATCGCCATATTGCAATCACATATAGAAAACATCCAGGAAATTTTGTTAGAAACCTTATTTATTTAAATATGCCCAGGCGTATTGCGCGTACAGCTCGGCGCCGGTAGCCATTGCTTCTTCATCCACATTGAATTTTCCGTGGTGATGAGCCCATTGCGTATCTTTTTCAGCGTTGCCGCTGCCCACGAGTGCAAAACTGCCAGGGACTTCATCCAAATAGAAGGAAAAATCTTCTCCGCCCATGGTCGGTTTTTCATCGTAGACTACGTTTTCGCCAAATGCTTCAGCCGCCACTTGCCGCACCAGTTCTGAACTTTCTTCACCATTGATAACCGCTTGCGTTCCTCTGATGTATTCAACGGTTGCGGTGCCGCCAAAAATTTCCGCCGTATTGTCCGCATAAACTTTTAGCTGCTTTTCAATATGGTCACGGGTTTCAGCATCGAAACAACGGACAGTGCCTTCAATTTCAGCATTTTCGGCAATGATGTTAAAACGGGTACCGACGACCATCTTGCCAACCGTTACAACTGCCGGCTGCTGCGGATCAATCGTCCGGGACACTACAGACTGAACGTTCATGACGAATGACGAAGCAATGATTGCTGCATCAATCGAGTTTTGCGGAATCGCACCATGGCCTCCCCGGCCTTTAAAATGCACTTTGAAAATGTCAGCCGATGCAAACGAAGGCCCTGGATTGCATGCCACACTATGCGACGGAATTTGAGACCAGATGTGGATGCCGAATACATCGTCGACACCTTCTACAGCTCCTTGTTCCACCATTGCTTTGGCGCCAGTCGCCACTTCTTCTGCCGGCTGAAAGATAAAGCGGACCGAACCGGGCAGTTGGTCTTTAACGCCAACTAAAGCTTTAGCGGCAGCCAGCAGCATCGATGTATGGGCATCATGGCCACAAGCATGCATTTTGCCAGACGTAACCGACTTATATGGCAAATCGACGTTCAGCTCTTCTACCGACAAAGCATCCATATCAGCCCGGAGCGCGACGGTTTTTCCTTCTTTACCGCCTTTCAGCATTCCGATTACACCTGTAGGTTCCGTTTTTCGGCATTCAATCCCAAGCTCTGTCAGGTAATTAAATACAAATTGCGATGTTTCATACTCTTCCCAGGACAGTTCCGGCTCACTGTGCAGTTTGCGCCGGATGGCAACCATTTCTTCACTGTTTTCCTGGATGGCATTCTTGATGGTTTCGTTAATCATGTACTTGATCCTCCTCATGTAAATCTGGTTGGCTATCAGCTTTTCTTACAGGAACCCAACGAAAATCCCCGCTAAAATGACGGAAACGATGGTTACGGTGATAAATCCTGCCACAAGCATTGGCGGCAGCATGTGGCTCGTCAGGACATCCCGCTCTTTTTCATCTTTTGTCAATGAATTGATTACTTCGACTGTAATGATGTAATCTGCAGGGAATCCGTAAAGCGCAGTCAGTGAAACGGCAAACGCCATTTCTTTGCTGACTTTCAGCAGCTTGCCGACGATGAAAGAGAAAATGTACATTCCGGCAACCCCAAGCGCGATACAAGCGACCAACGGATAAATGATTTCAAGCATCATGCTTGGCGTCGCATTTTTCAATCCATCAAACACGAATAGCAATAAGCCCAGGATGGCAAAACCAAAACCGTTTGCTTTTTGCAGCGGATGGCGTTCCAGGAAGCCGATGCTTCGTGCCACTACACCAAAGAACAAACATAAGACATACGGGCTGATTTCTACATAAGGGGCCGTCACATCGGATACAAGGTAAGCCAAGTACCCGACCAGCGCCAGACGGAAAAACTTAAAGAAATCCGTATTGTACTTATCCGGCATTTTCGCGAACATTTTTGGCTCTTTCACTTCTTGTGTCGGTGTGCCTTTTTGTTCTGTTACCAATACCCGTTCCGTCAACTCGTTGTTCCGGTATTTCTGCAGAAGCGAACGGCCTTCACGCTTCAGCATGATCGAAGTCAATGGATAGCCCGCAAAGCCTTGCATCACGTAGATTACGATGGCAAAAACAGCCAGCGTCGGAAGCCCTGCGGCTTGGGCACCTTCAGACATGATCAAAGCGGAAACCACTCCACCGACTAATGGCGGAATCGCTACAATCACAGTTTGAAAATCAAATAACAGCATGCCGATACTGAAAAGAGCGGCAGTGATTCCTAAAATCCCCGCTAAAGCAATTAAAATCGTCTTCCACTGCGCTTTCAGTTCCTGAAGGGACAACAGCGTTCCCATATTCGTAATCAACAGGAAAATCAGCATCGTTACGACAGCTGGCGGCACTCCGGCGATCGCCACAATATCCGGCGGGAAGAATGTCCAATATCCAAGCAAGAATAATACCCCACTTATAAAAATCGAAGGAATCCAAGCTTTTGTGCGAATCGATACAACTTCGCCGATAAATAAGATAAATACCAAAATCGTCAATGCCAACATCTGTGCCATCCTACATCCTCCTTTTCCTCTAACTAATTCCTTCAACTTTCATATGCTTCAATAAGTTAAAGTGTTGTTGCAATATTAGCACAAAATACGAGCTTATTAAATAGAATTTAACGACTATTTTGAAATGATAATAAAATCAGTGGATTTCGGTCTTTTCCATTTAGTCTCACGCTCTTTTTCGTTGCATTTTGCATCAAAATAATAAATTCAGTAAAATAACTTATTCTTTCCGTTTTTACTGCGATATACTTTTGCAGGTTTATTGTTAAGCGTATAGAGGTAACAGGTTAGGATAAGGATAGAAAATTTAAGGAGGAACGATAAATGGAAGGCAAAAACTATATTAACGGTGAATGGTCAACAGCAGGAGACGGCGTCATCGATGTCATGAACCCGGCAACGGGCGAGAAATTCGGTACGGTTCCAAACGGCGGTGAAGCTGAAGCTACTGCAGCTGTAGATGCTGCCGCAGAAGCTTTCAAGTCCTGGTCAAAAACCACCGTTTATGAACGCGCTTCGCTATTGATGAAATGGCACGACCTGTTGTTGGAAAACAAACAGGAAGTAGCGGAAATCATGACAAAGGAAATGGGCAAACCTTTGGCGGAAGCCGTCGGTGAAATCGAATATTCCGCTTCCTTTATTTCCTGGTTCGCCGAAGAAGCGAAACGCTCCAACGGGCGCCTCATTCCGGCATCGAAAGAAGGCAAACGCATCCAAGTGTTGAAACAGCCGGTCGGAGTGGTCGTATCTATTACGCCATGGAATTTCCCGGCAGCCATGATGGCCAGAAAAATGGCGCCTGCACTTGCAGCTGGCTGTACGTTTGTTGCAAAACCGGCCAAGTTGACGCCGCTCACCGCCGTACGCATGTACGAATTGGCAGAAGAAGCCGGATTCCCGAAAGGCGTCATCAACCTGGTGACAGGCAGCGCCGGAAAAATCGGCCGTGTCTTTACGAGCCACCCGGCGGTCCGGAAACTGACTTTTACCGGATCCACCGAAATCGGCAAGGAATTGATGAAGCAAAGCGCGGATTCCATGCTCAATTTATCGCTTGAACTTGGCGGCCATGCACCGATCATCGTCTGTGAAGATGCCAATATGGACTTGGCGGTTGAAGGCGTTATGGCTTCGAAATTCCGCAATGCAGGACAAACTTGTGTATGCGGCAACCGGATTTACGTCCAGCGCTCCATTGTAGAAGAATTCTCGCAGCGCCTGCAGGAAGCTACAGCGAAGCTGAAAGTCGGCAACGGAATGGATGAAGGCGTTCAGATCGGCCCGCTTGTCGACCAGGACGGCTATGAAAAATCAGCGCGCCACGTGCAGGATGCAGTGGATAAAGGGGCAAAAGTACTGGTTGGAGGCGACGGAAGGGCTGAAAACGGCGCCTACTTCTACAACCCGACAGTCTTGATCAATGCCACACAGGATATGCTTGTCATGAATGAGGAAACATTCGGCCCGGTTGCGCCGATCATGGCCTTTGATACCGATGAAGAAGCGGTGCGCCTGGCGAATGATACCCGTTTCGGACTGGCTGCCTACTTCTTTACCGACAGCCTGACCCGCGGAACTTATATCGCGGAAAATCTGGAATACGGCATTGTCGGCTGGAATGACGGCGCTCCTTCGACTGCCCAGGCGCCATTCGGCGGCATGAAAGAAAGCGGCATCGGACGCGAAGGCGGACAAGAAGGACTCGATGCTTTCCTCGAAACGAAATACATTTCCATCAAATTGTAACCAGCAAAAAAGCGGTCCGAGTTTCTCGGACCGCTTTTTTTCGTGCTATTGTACGGTTTGGACGGCTTTTATTCCTGCCGTAGATGGTTTGGTCAGGAGGCAGTCGTAATGCGGAAAACGCTCACTCAGCATTTTGCGGATCTCCTCTTCTTTGCCTTTTTCAGCAGCAATAAAAAGAGAGGGGCCGGCGCCGCTGATGGCAGAGCCATAGGCACCATGGTCCCGGCATGCTTGGCGGATGATATCAAAGTCCGGGAATCTGCTTTTTCGGAACGGCTCGTGGAATTCGTCCCGTTCCATCATGCGCCCCGCTGTATTCCAATCACCTGTCGCAAGCGCAGCGGACAGGACATTCGCTGCCATGCTGCCGCGTACAGCAGTCTTATGCAGCACATCTTCTGGAAGCAGCCCTCGGGATTCCGTCGTCAGAAATTCTGTCGGGGGAACCAGGATCAAGACACCGATTTCCACTTCCGGTACATGGACGATGGACAATTCTTCCCCGTCCGCATAGGAAATCGTCAAGCCGCCTAAAAGCGAAGCGGAAATATTATCCGGATGGCCTTCCATCTCCGTGCCGATCTCCACTTTTTCTTTCAAGAGCATGTTCAAGCCAAGCAGCCGGTCTGCTATTTCAATGCCGCCGGCAATTGCGGACGCACTGCTTCCAAGCCCACGGCTAAGCGGGATATCTGTATCGATTTCAAGTTTAGCCGGCGGCAGCTCGTGCCCGTATGCCGCTGCCGTTTTCTTAGCCGCCGCGATGATTAGATTATCCGAAGAACCGGACAGATGCTGATAACCTTCCTCATTGTAGCGGACTGTCCACTCGGAAGCCTGCGAAACATGGATGGATAAGTGCAGGTCCAGTGCCAGTCCGATCGAATCAAATCCTGGGCCTAAGTTGGCTGTCGACGCCGGCACGGTTACCGTAAAGTCTTTCCATTTCATGCCTTGACTCCTTTCTTCAAATCCTCCCAGAAGCGCTCCATATCTTCCGGCACCAATTGCGCTTTATGTTCGTTCACTGAAATTGCGGTTTCCGGATCTTTTAACCCGTTGCCCGTCAATACGGCTACAACTGTCGATCCTTTTTGAAGGCTGCCGCTTTCCACTTGCTTTTTGATGCCGGCAATGGAAGCGCATGAGGCAGGTTCTGCAAATATCCCTTCAGTCGACGCCAGCAATTGATAAGCTTCGAGAATTTCTTCATCTGTCGCCGCCAGGATGGTGCCGTTTGATTCAGCCAAGGCATTCAACGCCAAGTCCCAGCTTGCCGGATTGCCGATGCGGATGGCAGTTGCCACCGTTTCCGGATTTTCGACGACTTGGTTGTTGACAATCGGCGCTGCGCCAGCTGCCTGGACACCAAGTAGTTCAGGGCGTTTCGCGCCGGTTTTATTGGCATATTCGCTAAACCCTTTCCAAGAAGCAGAGATATTCCCGGCATTGCCAACTGGCAATGCAAAAATATCCGGCACACGGTCGAGCTGATCAATCACTTCAAACGCAATCGTTTTCTGCCCTTCCAGACGGTACGGATTTACCGAGTTGACAAGAGCAATGCCTGCCTCCTGCCCGACTTCACGGACCATGCGGAGCGCTTCGTCGAAATTGCCTTTGATCTCCAGGATTTCTGCGCCGTACATTTTGGCCTGCGCCAATTTCCCAAGGGCGATGCGGCCTTCCGGAATGACGACGATGGTGCGCATGCCTGCTCTTGCACCGTATGCGGCAGCGGACGCCGACGTATTTCCTGTAGAAGCACAAACCAGAACCGACTTTCCTTCTTCTTTCGCTTTGGCAACCGCCATGACCATGCCGCGGTCTTTAAAAGAGCCGGTCGGGTTTGCCCCTTCCAGTTTCACGTAGAGTTCAATTCCCCATTGCTTGGATAATTTCTCCAAATGGACAAGCGGTGTATTGCCTTCTTGAAGCGTTAAAGCTGGTGTTGCCTCGGTTACCGGCAACCACTCTTTATACTGTTCGATCAATCCTGGCCATCTCATGCTGTTTCCTCCCCTTCGATGCGGTAATGGCTGATGACGCTAGCCGTTCCTGCTAAATCGTTTAATACATCCAAATGCTGCTGGCGTGAAATTTGATGAGTCAAAAACACCAGTTCCGCCTGCCCCTCCTGTGCAGCCGGGTGCTGCATGACTGATTGGAGGCTGGCGCCGTGTTTACTGTAGATCGCCGTCAATTTTGACAGGACACCGACTTCGTCTTTAACAAGCAGGCGATGGAAATATTTTGCGAACCGGCTGCTTTCCGGTTTGATCACCCGTTCATGTTGGGCTGAATGGACCCGCTTGCCGTTGACTTCAAGCAGCAAGTTCCGGCATGCCGCAATAATATCCGAAACGACTGAAGTTGCAGTCGGCAGCGAACCGGCTCCCGGGCCGTACAGCATTGTTTCCCCTACTGCATCACCGTATATGTATACTGCATTGAATTCATTATTGACCGAAGCGAGTGGATGCGAATTCGCAAGGAAAATCGGTTCTACTGCCACTTCAATGCCGTCTTCGTCTTTTTTGGAAGAACCGACCATCTTCATTGTATAACCGAAATTATTCGCCATTTCCAAATCGCCGTCCTGGATTTCGCTCATTCCCCGAACAAGCACATCATCGATATGGACTTCTGTTGAAAATGCCAACGATGACAAAATGACCATTTTGCGTGCTGCATCCAGGCCATCCACGTCCGCTGACGGGTCAGCTTCTGCATAGCCGAGTCTTGTCGCTTCCGCAAGAGCTTTTTCATAGCTCATGTTTTCTTTTTTCATTTTTGTCAGGATGAAGTTGGTTGTGCCGTTGACAATCCCCATCAAACTGGAAATGCGGTCTGATGCTAAGCCGTCTTCTAATGTACGGATAATCGGGATGCCCCCTGCAACGCTTGCTTCATAGAACAAGTCGCATTTTTGTTCATCCGCCAGTTTCAATAAGTCATGACCGTATTGAGCCATGACGTCTTTGTTCGCGGTCACAACTTGCTTGCCGGCTTTCAGCGCTTCTTCAATCGCACGCTTCGCTTCACCCATGCCGCCCATCACTTCTACAATGATATCGAGAGAAGAATCGTTCAATATTTCGTCTATATCGGTTGTAAAAACGTTTGGATCCAGAATCGACAAACGTTCTTTATTATTGTTGCGGACTAAAACTTTTTTGATGGACACTTGAACGCCCAGCTTATGGTGCAGATCTTGTTGATGTTGCTGCAAAATTTTAGCGACCCCGCTGCCAACAGTTCCGAGGCCTAATAATCCGATTGAAATTTCATTTTTCATTGACGATTCCTCCTACGCTGTGTACACTGTAAAAATACAGTTGTTTTTACCATATGGACATTATAGTATTATATTAAATGGAAAACAACCCTCAATTCTCTAAAGATTGGACTTGATAAAGATGAAAGTGTGTAAATTCGGCGGAACATCTGTAGCAAGTGCTGAACAAATCCAAAAAGTCGCTAATATTGTCAAAGCGGATCCGGCAAGGAAAATCATTGTTGTATCAGCTCCTGGTAAACGGTTTGACGGCGATGTCAAAGTCACGGATCTCCTGATCCGGTTAGCGACAAGCGCTTTATCGGGAGAAGATACTGCCGGCGCGTTAAGCCATGTAGTCGGCCGCTACGCTTCGATTGCAGAAGAGCTCGGGCTCGACAGTGAAATTGTTTCCATCATTGCAGCCGATCTTTCTTACCGGCTCGCTTTCAGCAAGGATGACCCATCTTTATTTTTTGACCAAATCAAAGCCAGCGGCGAAGACAATTCAGCCAAGCTGATTGCCGCTTATTTTTCTTCTATAGGAATGCCCGCGGAATACATCAATCCGAAACAAGCCGGTCTGGTTGTCACTGACCCGCCGAAACGGGTGCAGGCATTGCCAGAATCATATAACAATTTGTCCAATTTGGCTAATCAGCAATCCATCAGCATCTTCCCCGGATTTTTTGGCTACACAAATGACGGAACATTGCGGACTTTTGACCGCGGCGGCTCAGACATCACCGGATCCATCTTATCTGCCGCCGTGAAAGCTGAGCTATACGAGAATTTTACGGACGTCGATTGTGTGTTCGCGGCCAATCCGAGAGTTGTGGAAAATCCGGTTGAAATCGAGAAAATGACCTACCGGGAAATGCGGGAACTGTCCTACGCGGGATTTGCCGTCTTGCACGATGAAGCCCTGATGCCCGCATTTAAAGAATCCGTTCCGGTATGCATCAAAAATACCAATAATCCGCAGTCTACGGGTACGATGATCGTCGCAGAACGCGACTACTCGCGTCTGCCAGTGACCGGTATATCAGCCGACAGCGGGTTTTCTACACTGTATGTCAGCAAATATTTGATGAACCGCGAAATCGGCTTTGGCCGGAAACTGCTGCAGATTTTGGAAGATGAACACGTTTCCTACGAACATATTCCTTCCGGCATCGACAACCTCTCCGTCATTATTCGGAGCCATCAATTGACGCCTGAGAAAGAAAGCCGCATCGTCGACCGTGTACAAACTGAACTCGAAGTAGACGACGTGCATTTCATCAGCAACTTCTCGATGGTTGTGCTGGTCGGTGAAGGGATGAAATATACGACTGGACTTGCTGCCCGGGCAACAGATGCCATCGCCAGAACCGGCGCCAATATTGAAATGATCAACCAAGGATCTTCCGAAGTCAGCCTTGTCTTTGGAGTCTTGAAAGAAGACGAAACCAAAATTTTAAAGGAGTTATATAATGAATTCTTTGTTCCTTCTCTGGTTGTCTAACCTGTCCTTATATTACTGAGTGAACAAAAAATCCCCCAGCCGTTTATTGGCTGGGGGATTTCTTTATTGTTAAGTCCAATTTGTCAAAAGCGGGCCATCGTTTCCGTAAACCGGATCTTTCTCAGGCAGCGGGGCGTCCAGTATCGCTTCCAGGACATCTGGCCGCTCCTCCGGCTTGCCCAGCTTCTTATCAGGCTCCGCACCGTTTGGATACGCACCCACCACTTTAAAATCATCCGTGCTTTCCAATAATTTATGTCCGGTGCCGGCTGGCAGAACCGCCACGTCCCCGGCAGAAACTTGCAATGCCTTTCCTTGCTCTCCGCCAAACTGGATCGTCGCAGATCCGGAACGCACACCCAGCACTTCATGTGTATTGCTGTGGTAGTGATGATAATCAAAAACGCCATCAACCCAGCTGTTAGTCCAGCCGTTCTTGTTGAATGCCCCTTCAATGGATTCCGGATTTTCTTTGAATGCACCGGGATAAACAATCAATGGCAGCCTCGGGTTGTTCGGAATCGATCGATCATCTTCGAAATGATAGAATTGTTCATTTGACATATAGTATCAGCTCCTTTTCAGATAGTGGACTTTACCCTCACTTAGTGGAAATAATCGTTTTTCAAGGAAATCTTCTATACTAGAATCCCAGCCGTTCACGCACCAATGCCGTGTAGTTTTGGCTGACCGGCAAAACCGCGCCGTCTTTCAATGTCAAAACAAAGTTGGATGAAAAATCCCGTGAGATTTCCTGGATAAAAGGAATGTTGACAATATACGAACGATGAATGGGCAAGAACGTATCGGGTAATTGGTCTTTCAAAGTTTTTAGTGTGTGGATGGAACAGTAGGCTTCTTCATCAGCGTAAAACCAAGTTTTCTTTTGGCTGCTTTCAATATGCGACACATCGGAAATCGGCACTGGACGCCACGTATCTTCAAACTTCCCTGTCAAAAAACGGAGCGGCTGTTTAGGGCGCTGCCGATAATCCGGAGGCAGCATCACAACTAAAACGCCTGCTTGACCGGAAATTCGCACCGGATAGCCCACACCGACATAAGCAATTCCGGAAACTTCATCTTCCACCAGCATCTCCAAGCGCTTGCCTTCTTTATATGTACAATCCGCCACGCTTCCGTCAGCCACTTCATCCCCCACTCGAATGTGCGACTCTTGGATCCCTGCCTTGCAATATACATAGCTTCGTCCAACTGCCACAGCGATCGATGCTTCTTTCGGAATCCAGTCCCCCATAATGAACCCTACCTGTTCTAATACACCTTTCTCCATACCCGATTCCCCTTTCAAGTGTGTTTGTCGTGAAATCTCTTCTTTCATCCCTAAATATCTGATTTCATCCAACTTTCAGGACAGTCACAATATTCTGTTATATATTAATATACATCAAGACGAACTGTATTAACACAGTTTAAAAAATTTTTTTATTCGAAGGGATGGATTTGATGGTTACCAAACAACAACAAATTGAAGAATTGAGAAAGAGCTGGGCAGAAGACAGCCGGTGGAACGGAATTGTTCGTCCGTATACAGCGGAAGATGTCGTCAAACTCCGTGGTTCGGTTCAAATTGAATACACGCTCGCTAAACGCGGAGCTGACCGTTTATTCCGCTCCATCCATGAAAGAGATTTCGTAAACGCATTAGGCGCACTGACCGGCAACCAGGCCGTACAACAAGTAAAAGCAGGCTTGCAGGCCATTTACTTGAGCGGCTGGCAAGTAGCAGCCGATGCCAACTCGGCAGGCCAAATGTATCCTGACCAAAGTTTATACCCCGTCGACTCGGTGCCGAACGTAGTGAAAAAGATCAACCAGGCATTGCAGCGTGCAGACCAGATCGATAACGTGGAAGGCAACGAAGGCTTTGACTGGTTCGCACCGATTGTCGCGGATGCAGAAGCTGGATTCGGTGGACCGCTCAACGTATTTGAATTGATGAAATCCATGATTGAAGCCGGTGCTGCCGGCGTCCACTTTGAAGACCAATTGGCTTCCGAGAAAAAATGCGGCCATTTAGGCGGCAAAGTATTGCAGCCTACTCAAAACGCAGTCCGGAATTTAATTTCCGCAAGGCTTGCATCCGACGTACTGGGCGTTCCGACAGTGCTGATTGCCCGCACCGATGCAGACGCAGCCGATTTGATCACAAGCGACATCGATCCGGTTGACCATCCGTTCATCACCGGCGAACGGACGCCTGAAGGTTTCTACCGTACAAATGCCGGCATTGACCAAGCGATTGCACGCGGGTTGGCATACGCTCCTTATGCAGATTTGGTCTGGTGTGAAACGTCCCATCCGAATCTGGAAGAAGCGCAGCAGTTTGCGGATGCCATCCATGAGAAATTCCCAGGCAAGCTTTTGGCATACAACTGTTCACCTTCTTTCAACTGGAAAGCAAAATTGGACGAAGAAACCATTGCAAAATACCAAATCGAGCTTGGCAAGATGGGGTACAAATTCCAATTCGTCACGCTTGCCGGATTCCATGCACTGAACCACAGCATGTTTGAACTGGCGCACGACTACAAAGACCATGGCATGGCGGCTTATTCGAAATTGCAGCAGGCTGAATTTGAAAGCGAGTCAAAAGGCTACACGGCAACGCGCCACCAGCGTGAAGTCGGTACCGGATATTTCGACGAAGTATCGCAGATCATCTCCGGCGGTACAAGCTCAACTACTGCGATGAAAGGCTCGACGGAAACGGCCCAATTCCAACCGGTGAAATGAAAGGATGATTTGATTGATCACAAAGTCGAATGTCTTAATTAAAAATGAAGTCACATCCCACATGGAAACGATTCTGACGCCGGAGGCAATGGCGTTTATCGAAAAGCTTCATGTCAATTTTGATAAGCAGCGGATTGCTTTATTGGAACAGCGCCAAGTGCGCCAAAAAGAAATCGACGGCGGAAATCCTTTGGATTTCCTGCCTGAAACAGAGCACATCCGGGAAAGCGACTGGACGATTGCCCCCCTGCCGGAGGATATGCAAGACCGGCGGGTGGAAATCACCGGCCCGACCAACCGGAAAATGCTGATCAACGCTTTGAATTCCGGCGCCAAAATGTTTATGGCGGATCTGGAAGATGCAACTGCTCCGAACTGGTTCAACGTCATTGACGGACAGATCAATTTGCGGGATGCTGTCAGACGCGAGATATCATTTGAAGCACCCGGCACCGGCAAGAAATACACCTTGAATGAGCAAACCGCCGTATTGATGGTCCGTCCCCGCGGCTGGCATCTGCTTGAGAAGAATATTGAAATTGACGGCAAGCCGGCTTCCGGCAGCCTGGTGGATTTTGGGCTTTACTTTTTCCACAATGCACAGGAATTGATTGACCGCGGTACCGGACCTTACTTCTATTTGCCGAAAATGGAGAGCCATTTGGAAGCGCGGCTCTGGAATGATGTCTTCGTTTTTGCTCAGAGCGAACTCGGAATCCCGCAAGGCACCATCCGCGCCACCGTACTGATCGAGACGATTCTTGCAGCATTTGAAATGGATGAAATTCTTTATGAACTGCGCGACCACTCGGCCGGCCTCAACTGCGGCCGCTGGGATTACATCTTCAGCGTCATCAAACGGATGCGGAACCGGCCGGAATACTTGTTCCCGGACCGCTCGCAAGTGACAATGACTGTTCCGTTTATGCGGGCATACACCCAGTTATGCATCCAGACTTGCCACAAACGGAACGCTCCGGCGCTCGGCGGCATGGCCGCGCAAATTCCGATCAAAGGAAATCCGGAAGCAAACGATGCTGCATTCCGGAAAGTAGCCGAAGACAAACGCCGCGAAGCGACAGACGGGCACGATGGCACATGGGTTGCCCACCCTGGAATGGTGGCAGTGGCGATGGAACAATTCGACGAATTGATGCCGACGCCGAACCAGATCCACCGGAAACGCGAAGACGTCAGCGTCACAGCCGAAGATTTGGTCGAAGTGCCAAAAGGCTCCATCACCGAGGAAGGGCTGCGCTCCAATATTTCCGTCGGCATCCAGTACATCGCTTCCTGGCTCTCCGGAAACGGAGCAGCACCGATCAACAACTTGATGGAAGACGCGGCAACAGCCGAAATCTCCCGCTCGCAAGTGTGGCAGTGGATCCGCCATCCGAAAGGAAAACTTGAAGACGGACGCGACATCACCGTTGCCTTATTCCACGAAATTCTTGAAGAAGAAGCCGAGAAGATTAAAGAAACTGTTGGAGACTCCATTTATCTTTCCGGACACTACGCGGAAGCCCGCGAGCTGTTTACAGACCTCACGTTGCAAAGTGATTTTGCGGAATTCTTGACCTTGCCAGGCTATGAAAAACTAAACTAACTTACTGGAGGAGATCACTATGAAAACGTTGAAAACTTTTGAGGCACGCTCAAAGAAAGAATGCCGGGAATGCGGATGCGAAATCAAGGAACAACGCGAATCCATCATCTACGAATGCGAACGCTGCATCGGACAAAAAGAGGAATAAGGAGTTTACCGGAAGAAGCCAAGCACATGCTGCTTGGCTTCTTTTTTATGGCGTTTTTCGGCGCAGGACAGTATTTGGTTGTGTGCGGACAGTATTCGGGCTCGCGCAGACAGTATTTGCCCCAAAAGAAAAAATTCACGGATCATAGCGCGGTTGCCTCCCTTAAAAACACCTATCCAACTAACCGGAAACCATCCTGTATCTCATTTTTAATTTTAAATACACCTTTAACCCCCTGCTCTACGGGACTATAATGGAGGCAACAAAGCAATCTCGGAGGCGAAGAAAATGGAACCTTACGTATTGCACTTCAATGAAACCAATCGGACCCATTTGCCGCTGGTGGGCGGAAAAGGGGCAAATCTCGGGGAACTGGCAGGAGCAGGATTTCCTGTTCCGCAGGGATTTTGCATTACCACTTCCGCTTATCGCATGCTGATTGGATCAAGCACCGAGATGGAAGAGCTGTTTACACGTCTAGAACAGCTCCCGCCGGAAGACTTGGAGCAGCTCCGCTTGTTAGCCGGCCAAATCCGGGACCATCTGACAGCTCTTCCGATGCCGAAAGATATCGAAATGGCTATCCTAGACGCCTGGCAAACGGCCGGGAAAAATCGTCCCTACGCGGTCCGCTCAAGTGCCACAGCCGAAGACTTGCCAGGCGCATCTTTTGCCGGCCAGCAGGAGACCTTTTTAAATATCGTCGGGGAAAAAGAGCTACTTTCTGCCGTTCAGCGCTGCTGGGCTTCCCTCTTTACGGACCGTGCGATTTCCTATCGGTTAAAAAACGGTTTTGGCCACCGCACGGTCTTTTTGGCTGTCGTTGTCCAGGAAATGGTGTTCCCGGAAGTCTCCGGAATCCTGTTTACTGCCGACCCGATCACCGGGCATCGCCATACGATTTCCATTGATGCCAGTTTCGGCTTAGGCGAAGCGTTAGTATCGGGCCTTGTTTCAGCCGACTTATACCAAGTCCGTGACAATCAAATCATCCGCAAACAAATTGCCAAAAAGGAATTGGCGATATATGCGCTTCCGGATGGCGGCACCATAACGAAAACCATTCCTGAGGCATTTCAGGAAATTCAGGCGCTGCCTAACCACAAAATTCTCAAACTGGCTGAAATCGGCCGGCAGATTGAGAATCATTACGAAGCTGAACAAGACATCGAGTGGGGACTGGTCAACGGTGAATTCATGATCTTGCAAAGCCGCCCCATCACCTCTCTTTATCCCTTGCCCGTTACCGATGATGAACAGTTTCATGTCTTTCTCAATTTCGGCTACATCCAAATGATGACCGATCCCATGCAGCCTCTCTCCCTCTCTCTTTTGAGCAATGTTACCGGTTTTATTAATAAAGGCACTGCAGCGCCGGAAAAGCGGGTGCTGCGTGAAGCCGGCGGACGGGCGTTCGCTGACTTCACCGGGGTGTTGTCCCTGCCGCCTCTCCGAAAGCGTTTTTTAAAATTGATGGGCGGCATGGATGAACTGTTGGCATCGGCTCTGGCAGAAGCCATCAACCGGCCCGAATTTCAGCAAGTCAATATACCAAAAAAAACGGTGGCCTTAAGAATCCGGCGAATTGCGCCGATGGCAATTCCCGTCGCTTTTAAAGTGGCGGCCAACTTCTGGTGGAAGGACCCATCCAAAGCAAACGGCAAAGCGACCGAATTTATCAATCAATACGTTCATTCTGTTGAACTGAAGTTGCAGCAAATTTCAGGTGCCGAGCGTATCCGTTTCATCCAGCAAGGTATGGAGCGAATGTTCCCGGAAGTATTGTCCAAAATCATTCCGTATGTAATTACGGGCATGCTTGCTTCAGGCGCACTCACCAAGAAGCTGAACCAGAAGTTTGGCGGCAAACAAAGCGCGGTGCTGCTCAGCAAACTGTATAAATCGCTTCCCGGCAATGTCACCACCGAAATGGGCTTGCAGCTTGGCGACTTGGCAGACTTTGCACGGGACAAGCCTGAACTGGCGACCTATTTAGAAACGGCCCGCCATGAAACGTTTTACAATGGACTCCAGGATGTTTCAGGCGGCTTTGAATTTCAACAGCGACTAAACCGTTTTCTTCTGCAGTACGGGGCGCGTTGCATCGGGGAAATTGACATTGCCAAGCCGCGCTGGCACGAAGATCCGGCGCAGCTCCTCCCTTCCATTTCCAGCAACCTCCGGACAATGCGGCACGGAGAGCACCGCCAAAGATTTAAACAAGGCAAGCAGGAAGCGGAAGCAGCAGAACAAGAAATTCTCCGGCATTTCAACGGAATTGAAAAACGCTGCATCCGCCGGCTCATTCAGCTGTACCGGAATTTGCTGGGCATGCGCGAACACCATAAATTTGCGCTCGTGAAAGGGATGTATTTATACAAACTCGCCATTTTGGAAGAAGCCCAAACCTTGGTTGATAAAGGCAAGCTTCTCACAGTCCAAGATGTGTTTTTCCTTTCTGCAGAAGAGCTGATTGCCTTGCTGGATGGACAGCTTTCTGGAGACATGCGAGAAGCAATCGAATCAAGAAAACAGCAGCATGAAGCAAACGCCAAATTAAAAACGCCGCGCGTCATGACAAGCGACGGAGAAATCATCGAAGGAACACCCCGAACCGGTTCAGGCCCGAAAGACGCCCTGATGGGAACTCCGGTTTCATCCGGTACGGTGACCGGCATTGCACGGGTGATTCTGCGTTCGGAAAATGCGCGGTTAAATGCCGGCGATATTTTGATTGCCCCCTATACCGATCCCGGTTGGACGCCGCTCTTCACTTCGGCAGCCGGACTGGTGACAGAAGTTGGCGGCATGATGACGCATGGTTCTGTAGTAGCCCGTGAATACGGAATTCCGGCAGTTGTCGGTGTGGCGGGCGCTACAGAATTGATACAGGACGGGGACCGGATCCGGGTTGACGGCACACGGGGCTTTGTGCAGATCTTAGAAAAAAATGAAAATCGGCCATTTTAAATTAATAGCCCACTCACACAAAAAACCAGTTGCTTGGCTGCAACTGGTTTTATCTATCGGTGAATCTTCAATCTTGTTTGGATGATTTGATCCGGTAGCGCGAATCTTCCTCCAGCTTATTGAAGATTTCTATATAGCGGGTTCCGGCATTTGCTTCTTCTGTCGGCGCTTCTTCATCCAACAGTTCTTTTAAAGGCTTTGTTTCCGGTTCGATGATTCGCGAGTCAAAATCTTCCATCAAGGCTTGAAGCGCATCATAGCTCTCCACTTCCTTGTCTTTTTTCACTTCCTGAAAAAGTTCTTCCGATTCTGCTTCTGTTAGTTCCACATAGCCGACCATAATTCGCTGTACTGCCATCCAAAAAACCTCCCAGTATCTGTTTTTCTTTCTATACCCTGCGCCCGAAGACGCATAAACATAAGGTTTCTGTTCAGGAACAGTGACTGCCACTAGAAGCTGCCTGCTCTTTCCGTTATGATTGGACTATCAGAAAAATCCTAAAACCGGAGTGATTTCTATGCGCGTCGCCATTTTTGACTTTGACGGAACTTTATATTCAAAAGAAACTTTTCAATTGATGATGGAGCATTTAAAAACCCATCCTGTGCACAGCAAACGGTACCGCCAGTTTTACCGGGCCATCATGCCCCCTTATATCGGTTCCAAGCTGAAGCTGGTCTCCGTGAAAAAAATGCGGGAACAGTCGGTCCAAGCTTACTTGGCCGCACTTGAAAGTTTCACAAAACCGGAATTGGAAACGTATTTCAGCGAAATTGCCGATAAAATGCATGGAGATTTCAATCCGACGGTTGTTGAACGCTTGAAACAGCATGTCCACGACAACGATTACGTCATGCTCGTGTCCGGTGCATTTACTCCGCTGCTTCATGCAGTGACAGAAAAACTGCCCATCGGGACCATCATCGGCACCGAAATTCCTTATGCCGGCAACATCCTTGACCTGAAAGCGAAAATTTCACATATCCAAGGGCCGCTTAAAATGGAAAAAATCAAGGAAGCCTTATCCGGCCAGGACATTGACTGGCCGAACAGCTATGCTTACGGCGACAGCCTTTCCGATTTGCCGGTTCTAGAACTGGTCGGCCATCCTGTAGCCGTCCAGCCGGAACCAAGCCTGCGGAATGTGGCGAAAGAACGGAACTGGGAAATCCTTTAAAAATTGTGTGCGCAAGGATATGCGTTTAAAATGTGTAGACAAAAAAGGGGCTGTCCAATAAGTCGAATAAGTCGAATAATAGACTTATTGGACAGCCCCCTGCTTCTAATAAAGCGTTGGGGAGTACTATTGCTCCTGTTTCTGCATCGCTGCGCTAGCTTCGAAACATGAAAGAGCGTTGCATCGCTGCGCTAGCTTCGTCGCAAAGGAGTTGTCCCAAATTACTTTTGGGACAACTCCTTTCTTATTGTTCGCCCAACACTTCGATGCAAATCCGGATACCCGCTGCCAAGTTCTGGTGAGACCAGCTCGGAATCCTTCCATGCTGAATCGCAAGTTCATGGGAGGCCGGGATATGTATAAAACCGGAAGGCAGATCTGGCTTGTGCTTGCTCGCATAATGAAGGCCTTCATACATAACGTTATTGCATAAATAAGCACCGGCTGTATTCGAGATTTCTGCCGGCAGCCCACTTTCGATCAACCGGTCCACCATTTTCCGGACAGGAAGTGTCGAAAGATAAGCCGGCTCCCCTGCTTCCCTGATGGGTTCATCCACCGGCTGATGGCCCTCGTTATCCACCAGTCCGTCTTTGAAATTGATGGCAATGCGTTCCGGCGTCATTTTATAGCGCCCAGCCGCCAGGCCTAAAGAGATCACCGCGTCCGGTGCCGTTTCTTCTATAAATCCAAGCAATTGATTTCCCGAAGCATGAAAATCCACTGGCATTACTTTGCCAATAATTTTGTAGCCGCCCACTTCTGCTCCGTTCAACTCTTCGACAATCTTCATTGTCGGATTGACCGTAAAATCAAGAAACGGCTCAAATCCGGTTAGCAATAATGTTTTCATTTCCGCATCCCTCCAATCTTCCCAATTATACAGGAAAATACAGAATAATTAAAATACATATTTATTCATTTTACTTTATAAAAAAACTTTCTTTTTATTTCGTTATTTGTTAAAATTCATTTAGTCGAATAAATATCCAATAGAGAATTTACTAGGAGGAACTATAAATGAAAAAGCAACATACCATGTTTGCAGTTTTTGCATCCGCAGCTTTGCTGCTTGGTGCGTGTGGCAGTGATACATCCGAGTCAGGAAATTCCGGCTCATCCGAAGAAGCAAAAGTATTGGATATGGGAACGTCTGCAGAATTCCCTCCATTTGAATCACGCAATACCGAAGGCGAAATCGTCGGTTTTGATATCGATTTAGCCAACCATATTGCAGACGAACTGGGCTATGAACTGAATATTACCGACATGAAATTTGATGGGCTGATCGGTGCTTTGCAGAATGACCGCGTGGATATGGTCATTGCCGGCATGTCCGCTACGGAAGAACGCAAAAAGAACGTCGACTTCTCAACTGAATATAACCATTCAGGCGAAATGTTCCTGACAGCTAAAGGTTCTGACATCAAAACGCTTGAAGATTTGGAAGGCAAAGTGGTCGGCGTCCAGCTTGGCACCATCCAGGAAGAAGGCGCCAATGCCATTCTGAAAGAAGGCGATATCAAATTCGAATTGAAAGCCTTGGATGATTCCGGTGCATTGATCCAGGAAATCCTATCGAACCGCATTGATGCTGCCTATATGGATAAACAAGTTGCCAAAGGCTATATCGAAGCCCAGGACTTAGACGCATTTGACGATCCAACAACAGCTTCACCCGGCATGGCAGTCGCGTTCCCGAAAGGCAGTGACCTTGTGGAAGACGTAAACGGCGTCATCGCTGAAATGGAAGAAAGCGGAGAAATGGATGAACTGAAAAAGAAATGGAAAATTGAAGAATAAAGAGACACTAATCCATCCCACTTTGACCGCGACCTCCTGTCTCCAGTAAAAGTGGGATCATCTTCTTAATCAGAAAAGAGTTGGATAAAATGAACTTGGACTTTTCACAAATCGTGCCTTATATTCCTTTCATGTTGGAAGGGATTTGGGTCACCTTAAAATTCGTATTTTTCGCAATCATCTTAGGTTCCATTCTCGGGACCGTCCTGGCATTGTTTAAAATCGGTTCCATCAAACCGCTGCGCTGGTTTGCGGATGCGTACACGTCAATCTTCCGGGGCACGCCGCTGATTTTACAATTGATGATCATCTATTATTCCATCCCACAGCTGACCGGATATGACATCTCGCCATTTTTATCCGCCATTCTTGCGTTTGGATTGAATTCCTCAGCATATATTTCTGAAATCATCCGTGCCGGCATACAGGCTGTCGACAAAGGGCAGATGGAAGCCGCTCAGGCACTTGGTGTTCCTTACCGCGCGATGATGACCGACATCATCCTGCCGCAGGCGCTGAAAAACATCCTGCCTGCTTTGATGAACGAATTTATTACCCTGACCAAGGAATCCGCCATCGTTTCAACCATCGGCTACCTGGATTTGATGCGCCGAGCGCAAGTGGTCGGTTCCGATTTGTTCCGCAATTTCGAACCGCTCCTATTTGTCGGATTGATCTACTGGTGCCTTGTCATGGGACTCACGGTCATTGGCAGAATGTTTGAACGGAGGCTGAAACAAAGTGATTAAAGTGGAACATCTTTATAAAAAATTCGGCACCAACGAAGTATTGAAAGACATCACCACTGAAATAAAAAAAGGCGAAGTGGTTTCCATTATCGGCCCTTCGGGATCCGGGAAGTCAACGTTTCTCCGCTGCTTGAATATGCTTGAAATTCCGACGTACGGAACCGTCGTAGTGAACGGGCAGGATTTGACCGGCCCCAAAAAGGACGTCCAAAAAATCCGCCAGCATATCGGCATGGTGTTCCAGCATTTTCACCTGTTTCCGCATTTGACGGTTCTCGAGAACCTGACTTATGCCCCGATGAAAGTAAAAGGCGAGAAAAAAGAAACCGCTCAGGAAAAAGCACGGCTTTTGCTGAAGCGCGTCGGCCTCGCTGAAAAAGAAAAAGCTTATCCAAGCAGTCTGTCCGGCGGCCAGAAGCAGCGGGTCGCGATTGCACGGGCGCTTGCCATGGAACCTGACTTGATGCTGTTTGACGAACCCACTTCCGCCCTGGATCCTGAAATGGTGAAAGAAGTGCTCGATGTCATGAAAGACCTGGCGAAATCCGGCATGACGATGGCCGTCGTCACCCACGAAATGGGCTTTGCGCGTGAAGTCGCAGACCGGGTGATTTTCCTTGACCACGGCGTCCTGGTCGAAGAAGGCCAGCCAGCAGCGTTTTTCAATAGCCCGCAAACCGAACGGGCACGCGATTTTCTAGAAAAAGTATTGTGAACGAGCGCCCTTGTGGCGCTTTTTTTATTTACGGGCAGCTTGGTTTGCGATTCGAGCAACTTCGATTGAGTTGCGAGCGGCTTTCTTCTTTTTACGAGCGGCTCCCCCATATTTATGGGCAACTCCCCCTTTTGTTCATCCGATGCTCATATCTCTTCCCTCATCCACGGTAAAGCGCGTGATATAATCAAAAGAGCTAAAACTATATGAGGTGAATTATTTGTTTAGAAAGATCGTTATTTTAATTGGCGTAGTATTTTTCATGGCGCTTATTTTATTTACCGGCATGATGTTTTTGAAAAACGAAACAGAAGTTTATTCTCAAGGCGGCATCGCTTTGGCAATTGAAAAGCCCACTTTCTTCACGTTATCGGATGCCAAAGAAACTGAAGAAGGCCCGGATGTAACACACACATATGAAATTACGCTTTTCGGTTTATCGCTCGGTTCTTATACTTTGGTAGAAAGAACACTTGAAAACGAAGTGAAAATCGTATTTGAAGAAGTAACGAATACCGGCTGGATGCCGTTTGCCGTTTCTCTGAATACGAAAAATCTGGAAGAGGCGAAAGTGAAGTCATGGAACCTCGAGCCGGTGCAGCAAGCCCAGGACGATACTTACGGGGCTGATCCTACGACCAATCCGTATGGAACTATAACCACGGGTGAAGACGAAATTTTGCAGGGCAATTTATACGTCTCCAGGCCGATTAAACTGGGCAACGGAGAAGCGGTCAATGAACTGCGCCATGAGATTCCCAGCCTGACTTTGGAAGAAGGACAACTGGCGAAGAGCTTCTGGCTGCCGCCTAAGCATGAGATGCAGACCTGGTTTATGCTGTCTCCAGAACCGTTCTTTGCTTCTGAAGCAGATGAGGACAAGTGGATTTCCCATGCACTGCAAAACCGCCGTGAGCAGCTGAACTGGCTGACGCCTAAAGGCCCGCTTGTCAAAATCCCATTGACAGAGGACCTTCGCACAGAAATGGCTTACGATGTCATCGACGAACGGACACAAGATGCCGTCTCGGCTGAATGGAATCAAACGGCCCCTTCCCTTTTCTTTGAATCAATGATATTGAATGCCAAAGCGACTGCAAAATAACAACGAATGCCCGCTATTTTTTAGCGGGCATTTTTTATAATTCATTCCTTTTGATATAAACAGAATAATCAGTATAATGAAGGTGTAGAGCAGTGTCCTCTCTTCAATTGCACATGTCCAACAAATCAAATAAGGAGGTTTTAATCATGGACCGCAGACGTGTGGACCCGCAGGAAGTTGAACGCCGGCAGTTTGACGACGATTTTTTTGCATCACTGGACATGATTGGCGAAGGATCACCCGTATTTTCGTTTTTGGAAGACGATGATATCCCCGAAGAAGTGAAAGACGAAGAGAAAAAAGCGCAAAATCTCCAGTAAACCATAGGGCTGACACTCCCTGTTTCCAGGGAGGCCGTTTGCTGAACAAAAATCCCCTTCAAGCAAAATCTTGAAGGGGATTTTTTCATTCCATCATTTCGGCAACAATCTCATAAGAGCGGAGCCGGTCTTCCTGGTGGAAAACCTGGGAGTTGATGATCACTTCGTTGGCACGGGTTTTATTGATAAAGGCACTCAATTTTTCGCGCACTACATCAGGCGTGCCGACAATCATCGATTCCGTATCCAGCTTTTCTTTGAAAATGGCGATTTCCCGGTCCGTCCAGGCTTCATCCAAATTGTCGATCGGCGGCGTGAACTCAGTTGGCATGCCCCGCATCAAGTTGAACATTTGCTGCTGGCCGGATGTCGCCAGCCATTCTGCGCGTTCCTGGGTATCCGCTGCAATGACATTCACTCCAACCATGGCATACGGCTCTTTCAGTGCGGCAGAAGGCTTGAAATTCTGGTGGTATAATTGCAGCGCCTGCATCGTAAAGTCCGGCGCGAAATGGCTCGCAAAGGAAAACGGCAACCCCTTGATGGCCGACAGCTGGGCACTAAAGCCGCTGGATCCCAAAAGCCAAAGCGGCACCCGAAGGCCTGTGCCCGGATACGAACGAACGCGGCCGACCGGTTTATTGGAAAAGTAATTCTCCAGCTCGGACACTTGCTGCGGAAAATCATCTCCGCTGCTTTGCAAGGTGCGGCGGAGCGCATAAGCGGTCGCCTGGTCGCTGCCGGGAGCACGTCCAAGCCCTAAGTCGATACGGCCTGGATAAATCGCTTCGAGCGTTCCGAACTGTTCCGCAATGACGAGCGGTGCATGGTTCGGCAGCATGATCCCGCCTGAGCCGACACGGATTCGTTCAGTCGCCCCTGCAATGTGGCCGATCAATACCGAAGTCGCGGAACTGCCGATTCCCGGCATATTGTGGTGTTCAGCAAGCCAGTAGCGGTTGAACCCCCACTTTTCAACCTGCTGGGCCAGCTCGACGCTGCGGCGGAACGTCTCTCCGGCGTTGCTGCCTTCGTTGATCGGTGCTAAATCCAAAACAGATAGAGGAATATCTTTAAACTTTTTTATGTGCATTGTTCTTCACTCCTTACCCTACATATTGTATCGATTTTGCCAAATCATTACATCTTTCCCGCTCATGCTTTCGGGCAAAGAAAAAAGCCGGCTCTTTTAAAAGAGTCAGCTTTAGCTTGTCCACCGGTTGGACGACAAGACTTGTTGCAGCGAAGAAAGAAAACGCATCGGCAGCTTCGCCTGCATCTGATGCAGGTGCTTGGCATGTTCCGGTTTGACGCCTGTAAAAATGCTGGCTGTCCCCATAATGGTCAACGATTGCAGCAAATCGGCCAACTGCTGAAGGCCGCCGTCTGTAATTTTTCCCATCGCAGTTAAATCAAAAATTACGGTTTCTGCCCGGGTTTCGTAAATGTTCGCCAACAGGCGCGGGGAGAATGCCTGTACCTGCTCTTCGGTCAAATCGCCGAACAGCGGCACCAGCAGACGGTTTGCATCTAATTGAATATACGGTGCAGACAATTCGCGCACCCTTTGAAGCAATTCGACCGTGCGTTCTTTTTCCTGGAACAAATCATAATCCGTCTCCCGGAGCCTTTCGCGCAGTTTGGCCAGTTGGTTTGCCACACGCTCCAATTGATTGTCCTTAGGCACAACAACGAGCGAAAGGCTTCCTGAATCACTCCGTTTCCCGTAAACATCGGCCAAAAACAACTCGCCTTTTCGGGAAATAAAGTTAAGCTCAAATTTTGGTTGAAGAACTTCGGAACTTAAGAGGGTTTTTGCTTTTTTCAGGCTTTCTTCATCGACAATATCGGTGAAAATCCGGCAGTCGCCAAATAGCTCAATCGCTTCTGCTGAGCCTTCGATGATGACCAGCTGGCGATCCAGTGTATATGCCGGGAGCGGCAATCCATTAAATTGAGATGTCGTAGTCATTGCGCGGCTTCTCTCCCGTCTTCAGCCAGAGTTCCAACTGGCTTAAATCTTGTATAACCATCGCACCTGTGCTTCTCAAAGAGTTCACATTGGAAACATTGACCGCCCGTCCGCCAATCAAAACAGCAGGTTTTGACGGCAATGCCAAAAACGCTTGTGCATAAGTTTTTAAAACAGGCAGCCTGTAAACAAGTGCCGCCGATAAAGCGACGACATCGGGCTGCCATTTTTCCGCAGCTTCCAAAGCATGCGGCAACGGAAGGTTCGGGCCCATGTATTTCACCGACCAGCCATGGTCGCGAAAAAGGCTGGAGACCATTTTCAGGCCGATGTAATGGTCTTCCCCTTCGGGACCAAGAACCATCACTTTTCTTTCCAGGCCTTTTTCTGCCATTTCACGATTATCCACGGCGGATACAACAAAATCACATATGGCTGTCGCTAAATGCTCATCCGCTACTGTTATTTCATTGTTTTCCCATAAGGAGCCAATATGATACATTGCCGGTGTCAGCAAATGGTCGAATAATTCTTTGCGGCTGTGCTGATCGAGGAAGAAACGGATGTGGCGCAACGCTTTCATATCCTCGCCTTCCAAAAACAAATCCGCTAATTGAATGGGTTGAATCATCGGATCAACCTCCTTTTGCTACGGTTTAGTAAGTAAGGCATTCGCTTCATTCAGGCAGGCGAGCATAAAGCACTCTTCCTGCTTTCCCGTTTTCCCCGGTAGAATGTCGATAAGCCTTTCAAAATTATCGATAATAAGTGCAGTTTCCACATTGCGGCTGTTCAGCACCGTCTCGAGCCAGCGGCTATAATCAAGGAAAACTTGCATGTCTTCTAATTCATAAGCTGTTTCCAAATGGTCCAGATGGTGATGGTTGTCTTTTTCTGTATGCTGAAATCCCCGCTCGCCGAATCGCTCCCACAAATTGGGGTAAGCTTCATAAATGCTCTTGGCCGTTTCCAGTGCAATTTGGTCTTTAATGGCTTTGTTCATTCGGCCACCACTTCATACTGGCGGACTTTCGGAGCAATTCCTGCCAGGTCCTTGTCAGGGTAGTTCTTTTCGAGTTCATGAATTTCTTTAAACTCGCTGCTGCGAACCCATTTTAAATAAGACTCTTTTGACTGCCATTCCATGTGCACGGTCAATTCATTTAATTTTTTGGTGTTCTGGATCAAGCGAAACTGCTGAAAGCCTTCTGCCTGGTCTACCCGGCGGGAACGATTTTGATATATTTCAATCAGATCCTGTGTTTTTTCCATCGGTACTTCTACAGTTGAAGTCACAATATACATCCATATTCCCCTTTTATAAAAAATAGTTAATGCTAATTATAACCTTTCGCTATTCGAATTAAAAGAAATGCCCTTTCGCTTCTTTCATACTTCAAGCGGCTGTATTTAGACTATTTCAATTTTTCCCTTGCACTTCTATCTAAAATGCTCTAGACTTACAATTATCGAATTAGACATAACTTCATAATTTATTTCTTATCAAGAGAGACGGAGGGATTTGGCCCTGCGATGTCTCAGCAACCAGCCTAACGGCAACGGTGCTAATTCCAATAGGCAGCAGCCTAGCAGATGAGAAGATGATATTCCCAAAACAGGGGCTTTCTTCTTTTCTGAAGAAAGCCCCTGTTTTTTTATATGAAAGGATGATAAACATGACAACTCAAAAATTGGAAACGCAATTTATTCATGCCACCGGCGTAGACCGTGAAACCGGGGCAGTCAACGTTCCCCTCTATTTATCTTCGACTTATCATCAGGAAAGCTTTGATGAATTCGGCCCTTTCGACTATAGCCGCTCCGGAAATCCGACGCGTTTAAAACTGGAAGAAACCATTGCCAAACTGGAAAATGGCACACGCGGATTCGCCTTTTCTTCCGGCATGGCCGCAATTTCATCGGCTTTTATGCTGCTGTCAACAGGTGACCACGTGCTCGTCTCTAAAGACGTCTACGGCGGGACTTACCGGTTCGTTACAGAAGTTTTGAACAAATTCCAGATTGATTATACATTCGTCAATATGACGGACTTGAGCGAAATGGCGGAAGCGATTCGCCCGAACACTAAAGTCATTTACCTTGAGACACCTTCCAATCCGGTGATGAACATCACCGATATTGAAATCGCTGCTAAACTGGCAAAAGCGAATGACTGCCTGACATTTGTCGACAATACTTTTATGACGCCGCTTTTCCAAAATCCGCTGGACCTTGGAGCGGACCTGGTCCTACACAGTGCGACGAAGTTTCTGTCCGGACATAGCGACATCATTGCCGGCCTTGCCGTAACCAAAGATGCAGAGCTCGGCACCCGCCTTGGTTTTATCCAAAATACCTTCGGTTCTGTTTTAGGCGCCCAGGATGCTTATACGCTAATCCAAGGCATCAAGACACTTGGGGCACGTCTTAAGCAATCTTCCGCTTCGGCGCGCATTATTGCCGATTACTTGCATAGCCACCCGGCCATTGAAGAAGTTTATTATCCGGGATTCCGCTTCCATCCGGGATACCCGATCCATGAACGCCAAGCAACAGGTGCCGGAGCTGTCTTGTCTTTCCGGCTAGCTGACAAGGAGGCGGCCCGAACATTTGTGGAAAGTTTGCAGATTCCGATATTTGCCGTCAGTTTAGGGGCAGTCGAATCGATCTTGTCGTATCCTGCAACCATGTCCCATTCTTCTATGCCAAAAGAAGAACGCGACAAACGCGGCATAACCGATGGCCTGCTGCGCTTGTCTGTCGGGTTGGAACACACCGACGATTTATTGGAAGACTTGGAACAGGCATTGCAAAAAGTTCGGCAGCAAACCGGAAACGCACCATCGCTTCTATAGGCCTGCAAAGCTTCTTTGACTCTTCAAAATCGATGTTAAAAAGCGGCCAATCCAAAAGGATAGGCCGCTTTTCTTCTATTATATATGTTCTTTGCCGAAAACAGCAGGAACGCCATCCAGTGTGTTTTGCGGCAAATATGCGTAATTGGCAACGCCCGTCTCGATTGCGGCCTTCGCAACAGCCGCAGCTACAGCCGGTGCTACACGCAGGTCGAAAGGAGCCGGTATCACATAATCGTCATGAAGTTCATGCTCCTCGATCAGGCCGGCGATGGCTTCCACGGCCGCAATTTTCATCGCATCATTGATTTGGCTTGCTTGAACATCCAAAGCCCCTCTGAAGATTCCGGGAAAGGCCAGCACATTATTGACCTGGTTCGGAAAATCGGAACGCCCGGTCCCGACAATGCGCGCGCCCGCTTCTTTCGCCAAATGCGGCAGGATTTCAGGATTTGGATTGGCCATTGCAAAAATGACTGGATCTTTTGCCATTGTCCGGATCATCTCCTGCGTCAGCGCCCCTTCCGCTGAAACGCCGATAAAGACATCTGCACCATGGATAACGTCGCCCAGCAAGCCTTCCAAACGGTCCGGGTTGGTGTTTTCCGCCACTTTTTCCTTGTATGGATTCATGCCGTATGTCCGGCCTTCAAAAATAGCGCCTTTTGTATCGCACATCACGAGCTGGCTGCAGCCAAACTTCCTTAAAAGCTTCACGACGGCTATACCGGCTGCACCTGCGCCGTTAACCACGATTTTTGTATCAGCAATCTCTTTTCCGACCAATTTCAAGGCATTGGCCAAACCAGCCAATGTCACAATTGCCGTCCCATGCTGGTCATCATGGAAAACCGGAATGCCCATTTCCTCTTTCAAACGGTCTTCTACAACAAAGCAAGTCGGCGCCGAAATATCCTCCAAGTTGACGCCGCCAAAGCCAGGTTCAAGCAATTTGACCGTTTGAATGATGGTTTCAGCATCCGTCGTGTTCAAACAAATCGGAAACGCGTCGACACCCGCAAATTCTTTGAACAATAATGCTTTCCCTTCCATTACAGGCAATGCCGCTTCAGGGCCGATATTGCCCAGCCCAAGAACCGCAGTACCATCCGTGATGACCGCCACTGTATTGCCTTTCATCGTATAGTCATATACTTTGCCGCGGTCTTCAGCTATTTCCCTGCATGGTTCCGCCACTCCAGGAGAATAGGCAAGGCTTAAATCCCGTTCGTTTTTCACCGCCACTTTGGACCGGACTTCCAACTTCCCTTGATGTTTCCGATGCAACTGCAAAGAATCGTTCTTCAGGTTCGACATTGCCTCATCTCCCTTTGTCATAATGGTTTATTATAAAGACTATTCTGAAAAATAAAACCCCTTTTCGTCGTTTGCTCCGACAATTCAGCCTTTTGGCCGAGAAGACAAAAAAGGAAGCGCTTTCCTAGCCGCTTCCTTCCTACTGCGATTACTGGGCCGTATAGCCCCCATCTAAAATGATCGCTTGTCCTGTCATTCCGCGGGCAGAATCGCTGGCAATATAAAGTGCCAAATCCGTGATTTCATTGACGTCCAGCAAACGCTTTTGCGGTACGAGCGGATACAGCACTTCCTCCAAAACCTGTTCCAACTCAATCTTGCGTGTTTTTGCCAAATCCGCGAATTGATTGCGCACCAGCTGAGTATCGACGTATCCCGGGCAGATGGCGTTTACCGTAATGCCTTGTGCTGCCGTTTCAAGCGCCGCCACTTTTGTTAATCCAATGACGCCGTGCTTGGCAGAATTATAAGCCGCTTTTCCGGCAAACCCGATTACGCCATTGATCGATGCCATATTGATGATGCGGCCAAACCCTTGTTTTCGCATATGCGGCAATGCATGCTTCGTTGCGATAAACGGCGCCGTCAGCATGATTTTAACCAGCAGTTCAAATTTCTCTGTCGGAAAATCTTCAAGGAGCGAGACATGCTGCATGCCGGCATTGTTCACGAGGTAGTCAAGGCTTCCATAGGTTTCAACTGTGAAATCAATTGCACGTTTAATCTCTTCTTCTTTTGTCACGTCGCAGACGATGCCCACCGCTTCCCCAGGCAATTGCTTGGCGGCTGCATCCACTGCTTCTTGCGCCAAATCCGAAACGACGACTTTAGCACCTGCCTTCGAAAAGGCTTTGGCAATATCAAAGCCGATGCCGCGTGCGGCTCCCGTGATGAATAACACTTTCCCTTCCATTCAATTTCCTCCCGTCAAATTGCGGTCCAGCCGCCATCCACTTTAATCGTTTCGCCTGTTACAAAGTTTGCCAAGTCTGAAGCCAAGTAAAGGACAGCTCCTGAAATATCCTTTGGCTGGGATAGGCCATCCAAAAGAATCCGGCTATTCACTTCTTTTTTGAATTCTTCATCTTCAAACATTTTGGCCGTCAGTTCGGTTTCAATAAATGTCGGGGCAACACCATTGACACGGATCCCATTTTTCGCCCATTCTACAGCAAGCGCTTTTGTCATTTGCACTAGGCCGCCTTTGCTGGAGCAGTAAGCGGCACGTTTAGCAAATCCGACAAACGCCATTTGGGAAGCGATGTTGATGATGCGTCCACTGTTCTGTTCGAGCATATACTTTGCAGCCGCTTGGCTGGCAAAAAAGGCCGATTTTAAATTCAAATCGAGGACGGTATCCCAGTCTTCTTCCGTCACTTCCATGGCCGGCTTCGCAATATTAACGCCTGCATTGTTGACCAGTACATCAATCGTGCCAAATTCGTCAGCAGCTGTATCGATCAGGCGCCTCACTTCTTGAATATCGCTTAAGTCTCCGGATATTGCCGTGCACTGTTTGTTGAACGACTGCAGCTCCTCCAGCGTTTCTTGCAGGACATCTTTGTTGCGTCCAGAAATTACGACATTGGCATTCAGTTTGGCAAAAGTCAAAGCGATGTCTTTGCCGATTCCCTTGCTGCCGCCTGTCACAATGACCGTTTTGTTTTCCAGTTCGGAAAAGTAGCCATTCATTTGCCATCCTCCCCGTTAAGTGCCATGTCATTTTTCAGGAAATAAATGAGCGTCTGCTCCCGTTCTGCATTTATTTTCTCTGAAATCTCCGGATCCCATTTATAGAATCCTTCGCCGCTTTTATCTCCGAGTTTCTTTTCTTCTACCAGTTTCGTTAGGACTTCGCCGGACCGTTCGGCTTTCGAGAGATCTTCAAATAAATAATTCGAAATAGCTGAGAAAACATCCAATCCACCCATGTCGGCTGTCATTAAAGGACCCGTTATGGGCAGGCGGCGTCCGATGCTGTAAGTCACGGCAGCATCAATATCTTCTTTCGTCGCGACCCCTGAATCGAGCAAATCCTGCGCTTCCCGGAACAATGCATATTGAAGCCGATTGCCGATAAAGCCCGGCAATTCCTTGTTCAACAGAATCGGCTTTTTGTTCATCTCCGTTAGCACATTCATCGCACGTTCGACAGTCGTTTCATCTGTCCGTTCGCCTTTCACTACTTCCACTAACGGAATCAAATGGCCGGGATTCCAAAAATGCGTCACGACAAAGCGGTTCGGATGGTCCATCTCTTCTGCCAGCAAACTTGGCTTAAAGCCTGAAGTATTGCTCGCAATGACCACTTCCTCCCCCACCATGCCTTCCAGTTTTTTGTACATCTTTTTCTTTAATTCGAGCACTTCCGGAATTACTTCGATGATGAAAGTAGCCCCTTCCACCACTTCCACAAGCGATGTGGAAAAATGGATACGTTCTTTGATCCCGCCGGCTTCTGTTTCATCAAACAAGCCGTTTTCTGCCATGACTTTGAGTTTGCTGCGCAGCCCTTTTGCTGCATTTTCAAGGTCCTTGTCATTGATGCCATACACTTTAACCGTCTGTCCTGCCCAAGCAGCTGACAATGCAATGGAATGCCCCATTGTGCCGCATCCGAGAATCGAAATCTTTTCCATAGTTTGCACCTCTTTTTCTAATATGTATAAACGAACTATACCCAACAAACTAATAAACGAATAGTTTGCTGGGTATTTTTCTGTTAAATGCCAAGGCCAAGTGAGAATAAGATGACCGCCAATGCAGCTCCGATAAATGGCACAACTACTGTCAATGCTCCAAATGCAGGATAAGCATCTTTATGCGTTTCTCCGGCTATTGACCGGATTGTTGTCACAACATATCCCCCCTGCGGCAAAGAATCCAAGGACCCGGATGAAATGGCCACAGTTCGGTGCAAGGCTTCTGCGTTGACGCCCATATCCAAATAATGCGGCGCTAATAGCGGCAAAGCAATTGCTTGGCCACCGGAAGACGATCCGGTCAAACCGGCAATAATGGCAACTGCCAGGGCTCCACCGATTAATGGGCTTCCCGGAATGCCCGTCATGACGCCTACTGCTGTCTCAAATGCCGGTGTGGCTCTGACCACTCCGCCAAATCCGACGACTGCAGCGGTATTGGCAATCGCAATGACCGCACCCAAAGCACCTTCGCCGAAAGCCTGGCCAATATTTTGGAAATACTTTCTGTTGATCAAGTAGGTCGCCAGAATACCGCCGCTTAAAGCAATAATTAAAGCCGAAGTCCCTAGAGAATCGTGGAAAATAAATGAAATAATCAATACGACCAATAACGGGATCATGCTGAGCAGTGGATTCGGCAATTCGTTGCGTGCTTCAGAAGATGGATCGGTTTTCCGTGCAACGAAATGCTCGCCTTTTGATACCGCCTTGTTGATCATTTTCTTCAGCCACCAGTATCCGAAAATCATCATAAAGACGGCAACAATTGCACTGACTTCCCAACCGGCATACGGAGTAGTGCCCAGAAATTCAATTGGAATCCAGTTTTGGATTTCCGGTGAACCTGCTGAAGTCATGGTAAAAGTTGTTGAACCGAAGGCAAGCGCCGCCGGGATAAATCTGCGCGGCAAATCCGCTTGTTTGAACAAACTAAGCGCCATCGGATATACAGAAAAAGCGACAACGAACAAACTGACGCCGCCGTAAGTCAATACGGCACAGGCAATAACGACAGCCAAAGCCGCACGCTTCATGCCGATTTTGCTGACAATCCATTTGGACACACTGTCTGCTGCGCCGCTGTCCTCCATCACTTTTCCGAAAATCGCCCCGGTCAGGAACATCAAATACCAGGAAGCGATAAATCCGGTAAAGCCGGTCATGTAATTTGTTAAGAAGTTGGCAGCCCCTTCGGGAGCCAGCTGCGGAAATACAGGCAACCCATTAAAAAGCGCGACCAATAAAGCCGTAATCGGTGCCGCAATGAGCAAATTCATGCCTCTCATCGTTAAATAAATCAATAACGCCAGACCACCAAACAATCCAATCATGCCTATCATGAAATTTCCTCCATCATCCTTGTGTAATAGTATGCAAATAAAGTCCTTATCTTGCTATAAGATAGTGAAACAGCGGAAGCATCTACTTCCGCCGAAAAACGAGTCTTTACTTTTTGCCGTAGCGTTTGACGCGAAGAAGCGCCTGTTCTGCATGTCCTGCGAAATTTTCCAATTGGCAAAGGCGTGCAGCATACTCCCCGATATAAGCACTTGCTTCCGGAGTCGTCACTTTCTGGTACGTCACGGTCTTAATGAACTTGCCAACCCACAGGCCACCGGTGTAGCGTGCTGCCCCTTTTGTCGGCAAGGTGTGGTTCGTCCCGATCACTTTGTCTCCGTACGCCACATTCGTTTCCGGCCCTAAGAATAGGCAGCCGTAGTTTGTCATATTTTCTAGGAAATAGTCCGGGTTTTCCGTCAGGATTTCCACATGCTCGAATGCTAATCGGTCCGCTTCAATGCGTGCCTCTTCAATCGAATCGACAATCAGAATTTGGCCGTAATCTTCCCAAGATACGCGTGCAACGTCGGCAGTCGGCAAGACTTCGAGCTGGCGTTCAATTTCTTTTACTGTTTCTTCCGCCAATTGTTCAGAAGTTGTAATCAGCGCACCAGGTGAAGTCGGGCCATGCTCGCCTTGTCCAAGAAGGTCTGTTGCAATCATTTCAGCATCCGCTGTGTGATCTGCCACTACTAATGTTTCTGTAGGTCCGGCAAACAAGTCGATTCCAACTCTTCCGTAAAGCTGGCGTTTTGCTTCCGCTACAAATGCGTTTCCTGGGCCGACGATCATATCGACCGCTTCGATCGTCTCAGTGCCGATCGCCATCGCGCCCATCGCCTGGATGCCGCCAAGCAAGTAGATTTCATCTGCGCCTGCCAGAGACATTGCCGCGATGGTCGCATTCGGAATCTCGCCGTTAATCGGCGGCGTGCAAGCGATTACCCGCTTAACCCCCGCAACTTTAGCAGTCAGCACGCTCATATGTGCAGAGGCAACCATCGGATACCGTCCGCCGGGAATATAGCAGCCTACACTGTTAACTGGAATATTTTTATGGCCCAGAATAACGCCTGGAATATGCTCCACTTCTACATCGTTCAGTGAAGCCAACTGTGCTTCCGCGAAAGCACGGATGTTCTTTTGGGCAAACTTGATATCTTCAATCACTTCTTCGGGAACTTTGGAAACGATTTCATTTACCTGTTCAGCAGTTAAACGGAAAGCATCAGGAGCCCATTTATCAAATTTCTCCGACAGTTCACGGACCGCTTGATCGCCTCTTTCTTCAACATCTTTTAAAGCATCCGCCACAATTTGCGATACTTTTGCGTCATTGGCGATTACTTCTTCTTGTGATTTCCCCGCTTTATATACTCTTGCCATATGAATCCCTCCGGTTTCTTTTATTGAATACGTATGCAAAAACGCTTACATTTAGAAGGATATTTCAAATTGTCTAAAAAGTCAATATCTATTATGTAGTTGCCCGCTCGATTAATCGTCCATCCACCTCAAGTGTTTCAGCAGCGCCTGTATATTCCGCAATTTCTTCCAATAAATAAGCTACTGTAGCATGAACCATTTTGTCGATTGGCTGTTCCCAAGTAGTCAATTGGTATGCCGGCCAGGCCGCCATTTCAATATTGTCAAAACCGATGACTTTCGTTTGGCCAGGCACTCCAATGGAATTTGCCTTTAATGCATCCAATACGCCAAGCGCCATAATATCATTCGCTACAAAGATCGCTGAAGGCAGATCTCCTTCTGCAACCATATGCATGGCTGTTTTAAAACCGCCGTTATACGTGTAATCAGAAGAGTAATGGCGATAGCGCGCTTTTTTCTGTTTCAAAACTTCCTGAAACCCCTTTTGCCGATCCCTGCTTGTCGATGTATCTGCATCCCCGGCAATATAAGCCATTTCCGATACTCCTTTATCAAAGAAATATTCCGCCACTTTACGTCCGGCATCTAGGTTATTGCAGCTGACCGAATAAAATTCGTCAGAATTCAATTTGCGGTTGAAGAATACTACGGGAATCTTATTTTTCTTAAATTCTTCTCCTACAGTTAACGCCATAACCGCGTCTGTGATGATGACCCCTGCGACATTATAATTCAGCAATGTTTCCACATCTTCCGCCTCGATCTCATCATTATTCGTATGGACGAATAAGATGCTGTATCCCTTTTTCTTAAATGCTGCTGCAAATTGTTTTAATACTTGAGGATAAAACGGATTATGGACGCCTTTCATGACAATGCCAATGATTTTCGTCCGGTTGGTGATCAAACTGCGGGCAAATTCGTTCGGGCGATAACCAAGTTCTTCCGCAGCAGCTATGATTTTTGTCCGGGTCTTCTCCGATACTTTGGCTCCTTCAAAAAACACTCGCGATACCGATGACTGAGACACGCCTGCTAATTTCGCTACATCTTTTGCCGTTACTGTATGTTTCATCTCTCTCAACCCTTTTCGCTAATCTCGAACTCTAGAATACACTAATTGGATATCGTTGGCATCAATTTATTCCATAAAATTGCAAAAACACCCTTGCTTCATGGCATGGGTGTTTTCTCCAATCACTCGATTGACTCCAAACTTGAAGTTACAATATATTCTTCCTCGCCTTCCGTCATCCGGAACTCCCGTTTTACTTCACCAAATTCTTTAACGAAGTATGAGCGGAGCAACGCGCCGTCTTCGCCAGTCTGTTCCAGCAAAATTGCTCCGTCAAAGTTACGGTATGGCGTTTCCACTTGCGCATCGGTTTGGATGACAGCCATACCTTTGACTACATCCCCCACTGCAATCGGCAATTGATAATAAAGGGAAATCGGCTTCAGCGCCTGCAGCTCTTCTGCCGTTGGTGTGTATTCTTCATAAAACTCCGACTCTTCTTTCACCAGTTCTGCCCGGTTACCTCCAAGCCGGTAAACCCGCAAAGTGACCGTTCCTCCATTATCCTCGTAAACGGCAATATGACCTTCCGGCAAATAAGTTGTCCGCAATGTCAGAGCAGCATATTCATTGCCTTCTCCTTTATACTTGGCAATCGTTCCATCTTCCATAAAATAAGCGTAAAGATCCTTCTGCTTTTCTTCTGAATCCGTTGCTTCCGTGCTGCTTCCGGCGGCTTGATCCACCTTCTCCGGAATTTCCGTTTCAGGCTCAGGTGTTCCAACTTCCGGCATAACAGGTTCTGAACCACAAGCTGACAACAGCAAAACAATTAGTGAAGATACCCAGAAGCGTTTCATCTAAATTTCTCCTTTTTGCATTAGACGTGCTTTTTGGGCCAGCGTTACAAAATATCCACAAATAAGTTGGCAGATTCAGGATTTTATTGGTAAAATTTATTTTTAACATTGTAAATTAAGCGAGGGAAATTATGAAGAAAAAATTATTAGTAGCCGGGATTATCTGCAGCTTTTGGCTGGCCGGCTGTTCAAACGACATAGAAGAAAAAACGGCGATGGATTCACAAACAGCACAAAGCAGTGCGAATCTTGAACTATTGGATCAGCCTTTTGAGGAAATCAGCCTGCAAGAATGGGAAACTATCCATTTAACACAGGAAGACTTTGATCTTTTTTTATCGGAAATAGCTGCTGAAGATGCAAAAGGCACGAAGAAAGTTGCCGGAATCAAAAAAGATTCCGATGAGATTATCATTACATTGGATAATAGTGATGGAGAATCACTCGATAACTTGATGGCAGCACCTTTCATCGATACGGAGGTGCGGACCGCTTATCTCCATTCCGCTTATTATGAGGGCCAACAGCCAAAAATCATCGTCAAGGATTTATCCGGCGTTGTCCTGTCTGAGGCATCCGAAGCACTGGAACCTGTAGGTCCATAAAGACTGAAAAGCCGTGCCGGAAGAATATTCTTCCGGCACGGCTTTTTTATGCATTAAATGAATCGCCATAAATGGGCTTGATGTGTAAACTGTAATGCTGCTTCGCCTCGTCAATCGAATAAATGCCGCCCGGCACTTCGCCTTTTTCGAGTTTTTCAATATGCGCTTCCACCAAGTCAGCGAAATACTTGCCGCAGGCGATTTCGTTCGGATATTGATTCCTTACTTTAGCGACGAGGGCCTCATCCAGCGTTTCATTGAAAGCATAGTATAAAGCTGCATTTACCACGGTCAAACTGTCTTCGCTTGCATTGGAGATCATATAAAAATTGCCGTAATCGTCTTTTAACAAGTCCCGTTCTGCCACTAGTTCCATACAGGCCGCCTCCTTTAATCTCTCCTACCCTATACCCGCTCTTCAAAAGGTTTAACACCTTGAAAAGCAAGAGAGGCTGCCTTGTCTTTTTCTGTAGAGCGCATAATCAGAAAGGCATTTTCCCGATGGCATCAATAACATGGCACGTACATTTGATGCCATCAGTAAAATCAGCAATGCCCATTTTTTCATTAGGCGAATGGTTGGCTTCATCAAAGTTGGCATATGGAACAATGACCGACGGCGTCTTTAGCACATCGGTCCAGACATAATCAGGCAGGCTGCCGCCCATGCTTGGCTGCATAACCGGTTCCTGCCTGAATGCTGCACGGACCGCCGTTTTTACTACATCGACGATTTCAAGATCAGCAGAAGTCCGGGAAGGCTTCATGCCGCCCAAATTTTTCAATTCAATGTCCGGTGCATGTTTTTTTACATGCGCCTCGATTTTCCGGAAGATGTCATCCGGGTCCTGGTCGACTACCAGCCGGATATCCATTTTCAAGACGGCTGTAGATGGAATGATTGTCTTGGAACCTTCCCCGCCGTAGCCGCTGGTAAATCCGGCAATGTTAAACGTCGGTTCCAGTGTCAGCTTCCGGTAATACTCTTCTTTTTCCATATTGAAATCGGCGTAGCCGACTTGTTCTCCGATGTTTTCACGGTCAAACGGCAAACTGCGGATGAGCGCTTCTTCTTTTTCTGTAATCGGGCGGATCCCATCATAAAAGCCATCGATTAAGATGCGGCCTTCTGAATCGCGCATCGTATTCAGCAAATCGATGATGTTCCAGGCGGGATTTGGCACAATGTTCCCTTTGTTGCCGGAATGGTTATCCCAATCAGCGCCTTTAGCCGTCATCTCGATATATGTAATGCCCCGGACGCCTAACAGAACCAGCGGGGCACCGCTGTCATGCTTCGGACCATCTGATGTGTAAACCAGATCGGCTGTCAGCAGCTCTTTATTTTCCGCTACAAATGCCGAAAGGTTCGGACTGCTGACCTCTTCTTCCCCTTCAAACAGGAATTTGATATTAATCGGCAGCTCCCCTATAGCATCCTGATAACTTTTAATCGCCAGAAGCTGGGCCATCAATTGCCCTTTATTGTCTCCGACGCCGCGGCAGTAGATCTTCCCGTCGCGTACAGTCGGTTCAAAAGGAGGCGACAGCCATTCTTCAACAGGATCAGCCGGCTGAACGTCATAATGGCCATAAATCAATAACGTAAAAGCTGACGGGTCGCGGATGATTTCCCCATAAACAAAGGGATTCCCGGCAGATGGCAGAATTTTCGTTTCAATCCCTATACTTTCCATCAACTCTTTCAGCATCGAACATGCCTCATCAATCCCTCGGTTTTCGGCACTGACGCTTTCGATGCGGAGAAAGGAATAAAGCGTCTCCAAATATTCCTCTTTTCGTTCCTCAATCAAATCCTCAACGCTTTTTAAAGAATCGCTTCCATCAGCCATTTTCCCATTCCTCCCTTTTCTTTGTCATCCATTATACCCTTGTAAGGCTGAAGGTGTAACTCTTGGTTTGTTTCTAAACCTGTTTCAACATCCACTCACTCAACCCGCAGTTTAAGCTCCCCTTCATACAAATACTCATTTTCATAATCAAGATAATGCCCATTGACCCCTAATTCCATCATTTCTTTAAAGTAACCTAATTGAAAAACCGTCTTTTCATCTTGTTGAAAACGCAATCGGTAATCAGGGTCCTCAAAGTCCATTGTCCCGGTATAAGCTGTTTCAGCCTCATTTAGTTCACCAATCAGTTTTTTGATAAACTTTTTATCTTCAATTTTGGAAACCAATTCGCCGTTTTGAAAACCATAAATTTCTATACTAGTTATACTATCGCTGAATGGAGGATCCTCCTTTGAAACTTCCTGTGTTTGGGCACCTTGGGTTTGGCAAGCACTTAAAAATAGGCTGTTAAAAGAATCACAACAAATAATTTCACGTTGAACATGGAAAGCTCCCCCTTTTTAATCAGTAGACGGACGGACGGCCTATTGGTTACAGGGTACAAATTTCCCCAAAGAAGCTAATAAAAAAGGAGTTGTCCCAAATCGCTTTTGGGACAACTCCTTTTCTTACACATTGATCAAATCGCCAAATAAGGAAATGAGCAGCAAGCTGACGCTGCCAACTGACACCGCAGCGATCAATCCGATGTAAAACGGTTTGATGCCAAGGCCTTTGAAAATTTTCAAGTTCGTTCCAAGCCCGACTCCGGCCATGGCAAGGCCCAACATATACGTCGAGCCGAACGAGCTCCAAAAGCTATAGAAGTTTTCCCAGGCATCCGGAGTGAATAAGCTAAACGCCTGCCCGGTCGAAGATACAGTAGCATCTCCAATAGTCCGGACTAAAGACAGAAACAAGAAGCCTAAAATGAAGAGTGGAAACAGTTTGTACCATTTCGGCAATGCTGTTTTCTGGCCGTTTTTATTGCCGTTTCTAAAAAACAGATAAGACACAAACGGAATGACGACAATGATAAATAAATTGCGGGTCAGTTTGGTGATCGTTGCCACATCCACAACCGTATCCGATTCATACATTTGATCGTATATAAGAGCTGCGCCTGTCACTTGCGCCGTGTCGTGGATGGCTGTTCCTAAGAATAATCCGGCTTTGATCGGCTCGTCTGCAAAAAAGGCGTGGGCGAGGTAAGGGTAAAAAAGCATTCCCAATAAACCGAATATCGTGATGTTTGCCACCGCGTAAGAAATTTCATTTTCTTTCGCTTTAATTACAGGCGCTGTAGCCATGATGGCCGTGACTCCGCAGATGCCAGTGCCCGTAGCGATCAAAGTGCCAAGCCGGTTGGACTGATTTAGTTTGCTGGTAAAAAATAATGTGACAAAAAGTCCGACTGAAATACAGGCGACAATCAGCGGCAGCCCCCAGGCTCCCAACTTCAAGGCTTCCGTCAAGCTTAAGCGCAGGCCAAGCAAAATGATGCCGGCACGAAGCGCGTATTTCACAGCAAAACTGATGCCTTTTGAAAAAAGATCCGGCAAGCCGACTGTATTGCGTATCACAATCCCGATCAAGATGGCCACAAAAATCCCGGAAATTGGACTGGCACTTCCTTCCGGCAAAATACCGGCAGCCAATAGCAAAATCCCAATCAAATCAGCCCCATAAATTCCCGCGAGCATGACTACTAAGCAAATCAACAATCCCGGAATATAATTCCCTATCGAAATCTTCTTCAATTTATCCGCCATTCTCTTCATCCTCACATGCATTTAATTATATATCACTAAAATACTTTTATAATTCTAGCATTAAATCTGGACTGGAGTGGCTTTCTGGGCTCAAAACAAAAAAGCCTATCATTAAGACAGGCTTTTGCTTAACTTTTAATGTTGTAAAAACAGTCCCTTGACCACGTCAATCACGCGCATTTGCTGATAGACCGTCATATTCGATCCGGAAGGGAGGCATAATCCGTGACGGAATATGTTATCGCTGACTGCTTCTCCGTCGCCGTGGGCAAAGAACTGGGTGCCTTTGAAAAGTTCCTGCTGGTGCAGCGGGTTCCAGACATTGCGGGATTCGATGCTTTCGGCTTCAAGCGCACTTTTGATGATTTCCGGCGTCAATGAAGTCAGCTCCGGATCCAAAGTGAATACACTTAGCCAGCGGTTGGAATACGTTTCTTCAAGTTCAGGCTGGAAACGGATTGCCGGAATGTCTTTAAAGCCTTCTGCGTAGCGCTCGTACACTTTCCGTCTCGCTTTGACGCGGTCATCGATAGCCTCTAACTGCGCACGCCCGATTCCGGCAAGGACATTGCTCATGCGGTAATTGTAGCCCACTTCATGGTGTTTGTAGTAAGGAGCCGGATCTTTTGCCTGGGATCCGAGGAAACGCGCTTTTTCCAGCGCATTCAAATCATTGGCAACCAGCATGCCTCCGCTCGAAGCGGTGATGATTTTATTGCCGTTAAAAGAGTAAATGCCGAATTCTCCGATTGTCCCGCTTTTTCTTCCTTTATACAACGAACCTAAAGATTCAGCTGCATCTTCAATCACCGGCACATTGTATTCGTCGCAAATCGCCATCAATTCATCCATTTTTGCACTTTGTCCGTATAAATTAACGACGATGACCGCTTTTGGCAAATGCCCTTCTTTATCCGCAGCGGCAAACGCTTTGCGCAAGGCAATCGGAGACATATTCCATGTCTCTTCTTCGGAATCGATGAAAACCGGTTCTGCTCCGGTGTAAAGAATCGGATTCGCGCTTGCCACAAAGGTTAAGCTTGAACAAAATACCCGGTCTCCCGAGCCGATGTCCAACAGGCGAAGCGCTAAGTGAATCGCCGCTGTTCCGGAGCTCAGGGCTGCACCGCCCGTTGTTCCGACATAAGCCGCCAATTCTTCTTCGAACTTGTCCACATTCGGCCCAATGGGTGCTATCCAATTGGTTTCAAATGCTTCATGGATATATTTCATTTCATTTCCCGTCATATGGGGAGAAGACAAAAAGACTCTTTCTTTCTTTTCCACAGAAGATATAAAGATGCTGGTTTGCTTGTTCTGCTCGATTGGAAGGATCTTCATCATTTCGTCAACTCCTTTCTGTCCGGCATATCATCCAAATTCACCAAGGGAATGATAGTTTGATTCGGTAGGCAGTTCCTGTTCAAATGTCCCATTAACCTGCGTCCACTCCTTTAATGATTTCACATTTTTCAGTTCACATTATTGATGATCAATTTGAATTTGTTATTGGCGTGGGGCGGAATTTCTTCAACAATCCGGATATTGAATCGCATGTCTTTGCCGAAGATGTATTCCATCTCTTCATGAATGTTTGCCGTAACGGCGTTGGTGTATCCTTCTGCCGCTTCGACCATCACATCGATCACGTCACGGGAATTTTGGATAAACTGTATCTTTCGGATGCTGCCCGAAAATTTGCTGCTGGCCATCGACATATAGAGAGCGGTGAACTTCCCTTTGCTCTTCGATTGGAGATAGTCATCTTTCTTGCTTTTCAGTTCCTTTAACACCGGATGGGAATTGCCGCATTCGCATAGTTTTTCATCTTGCAGCAGTTCAATCCGTTCTCCTAGGTTATAGCGGATCAACGGCGTGCCGTACGTATTGAAACAGGTGATGATCATTTCCTGGTCTTCGGTTGTTTCAATTACGCCGGAGCTTAAGTTGTAATGGAGTTTCCCTTTTATACATTCGGTTATAAAAGGTGCTCCTTCCAGGGAGGCATAATGATAGCGAAGCGGACAATCAAATGCCTCTTCGATTTCCTTCCGGTAAGCTGGAGAAAGTGTTTCAGCTGTTGAGAAAATGGCAATTGGCTTAAAAGATAAAATGATATTATTCCGGTTGATGTACTTTGCTACTTCATAAATGGCGGAAGGCACACCGTCAATAAAGTCCGGTTTATAGCTATCCAGGTTATTCACAAATTCCTTTGCATTCGGTTCAATGCAGTAATACGAGGAATAAAGGCGCTGTTTAATAGAGTAATTGTCCCGCCAAAAAACTTTTTTCTGCTGCCGTTTTGGAATGAAGCGGTCCGAGCTGAAAGTGGCCCGCTTCATTTCCAAATTAATGACGCCATGCTGCTTTTTGAAAAAATCGAGAAACGCCATGTGTTTTTGCACATCTTCCTTTGTAAACAAGATTTTCAGAGGGATGCCAGCCGAATCAAGGGTATAGGCAACCAAAGCCGACTTTTCAGAAATTGTATACATCGACTCAATATGATTTCTGACCACTTCTTTCTCCAAAATCGGCAATTTCTTCAGATCTTCGACACTTTGAATCGTGGCAAGATCGATGTTTTTATACAGATCCCGGTAAAATGGGCTTTCGTCATATGCATGCTTGATCAATTTCTGCATTTCCTGCTGCTGGTACTCCTTTTCATACGCTTGATCTGTGTAGTCGCGCTGGCCAAGTTTTTTTAGAAACTTAAAATATAAATGACCGTATTTCTTTTTGGTTTCAATATATCCCTCAATGCTTGTTAAAAGGTTTTGGAAGTAAATCGGCGAATTGTCGTATATTTTCATTGTAAAATCACGCATTCGCACTTCCTCCTTTAAATGTTGATGATTGGCCGGGCCGTGTTTTCTGCTAAATGGCTATTAAGCATATTCGCCTTTTGCCTCCACTTTCCAACCGTCCTGCCACTCCGGTTCCGGGCGCTTGCGGTTTGCCAGCTTCAGCAAAACTTCCTTCGTTTCTTCGGCATCCATCTCAGGAAGCTGTTTGATGACCTTCAGCATCTCTACCTGGCCGATCGGAGTGGATTTGCCGATATAAATTTTCGGGAAAATCTTTTCTTCCTGAATTTCACTGGCATCGAGCAGTTCTTCATACAATTTTTCGCCTGGCCGCATGCCTGTAAATTGAATTTTGATTTCGTTTTCTTCGTAGCCGGACAACTTGATCAAGTTGCGCGCAAGATCGACAATCTTGACGGGTTCCCCCATATCCAGAACGAATACTTCTCCTCCCGAAGCCAGGAGGCCTGCTTGGATCACCAAGCGCGACGCTTCAGGAATGGTCATGAAGTAACGGGTCATTTCAGGGTCGGTTATCGTAATCGGGCCGCCTTTTGCAATTTGTTCCTTAAACAGCGGCACTACACTTCCACGAGATCCAAGTACATTTCCGAAACGCACCGCTGAGAAAGTGGTTTTGCTGTTGATTGCCAGGTTCTGCACGATCATTTCTGCAAAACGTTTGGTCGCCCCCATGATATTCGGCGGATTGACCGCTTTATCGGTCGAAATCATAACGAAGCTGCCAACTCCGTATTTGTCTGCAGCTTCCGCAATGTTCTTTGTGCCGAACACATTGTTTTTCACCGCTTCCAGCGGATTCGCTTCCATCAGCGGAACGTGCTTATGGGCAGCGGCATGATAAATCATATCCGGCCGGAACTGGTTGACTGCCTGGAAAATGCGTTCGCGGTCCTGGACATCTGCAATAATGGGAATGATTTCTGTCGTTTTCGGCACTTTTCTGCGAAGCTCCATGTCGATCGTGTAAATGGAGTTTTCCCCATGGCCCAACAGCAAAAGGCGCGACGGGTTGAAGTTGGAAATCTGCCGGCAAATTTCTGAGCCGATCGAGCCGCCGGCACCGGTTACCATCACCGTTTTCCCTTGGACTTGTTCTTCGATTGCTGCCATATCCAGCTTTACTTCCTCGCGCCCAAGCAAGTCTTCAATTTTCACATCCCGGATGTCGCTGACCTTAATTTTCCCGGTCATTAAATCTTCGATGCGCGGCAGCGTTTGTGTTTTGGCGCCGGTGTCGATGCACATTTTCGTCAACTCAGCCATCTCTTTTTTCGAAAGGGATGGAATTGCAATGACAATCTGATCAATTTTGTGGTCGGCTACAAATTCCGGAATCCGTTCAAGAGACCCCACGACCTCAATCCCATTGATTTCAAGCCCCCATTGCGTTTTATCATCATCTGCAAAGATCACTGGATTTCTTCCCCATTCCGGATTTTGCTTCATATGCCTTGCAATCATTCTGCCTCCCTGTCCTGCCCCTACTACCATCGTGCGGCTGGTCAGTATCGCTTTTTTCTTGATCTTGCCTTCCTGAAGGATTCTCAAGGAAATCCGGGAAGCTCCGATAAAGAAAACCAGCAGCATCCACGAAAGCATCAAAGTCCTGATATACAGCTGGCTTGAATATGCATACTGCATGATCATCGCTACAAATATAGTCAACGACACAGCCACAACAATTGATTTCAGTTCGTCGACAGATGCATAAGACCAGACTTTGCGGTATAAACCGAAATGCCAGGCAAACGAATGGTATGCGATGAAAAGCGTGACCGTACTGATGAAAAGCATTTCATTGGACAGCACGCTCGCATACGGATACAAAAACAAATAACAGGCATAGATGGAGGAAAGAAGGATCAGTGAGTCAATGAAGAATAATGAAATGAACCTTTTCTTTATCGTCAATTGAATTACCCCATCTCATCTTTCATTTTAAAAAGCTTTAGCTGTTGTAGTTATGGTAATAATAATTTTCTTTTGTCAGCTCATAATTGTTCATTACAACGCCGAGGATAAATGCTTTTGAAGTAACAAGGGCATCTCTCGCTTTTTTGACGCTGTCTTTTTCTGTTTTGCCTGTATTCACTACCAAAACAGTGGCATCGCACTTATTGGCCAATATTTTCGAATCGGTGACTGCCAATAGAGGCGGAGAATCAATGATGATCAAGTCATACCGCGCTTTCATTTCTTCCAGTAAGTCGTCGAGCGCGGGAGAACTGAGCAGCTCTGCCGGATTTGGAGGAATCTGGCCGCATAGCAGCAAATCCAACCCTACGACGCCGCTTCTTTTCACACAGTCCTGCAATCGGCCTTTTTTCAAAAGCAAATTGGACAAGCCGATCTTATTGCTGAGCTGGAACGAATGGTGCAAGGTCGGCCGCCTCATATCGGCATCGACCAGCAGCACTCTTTTTCCTGCTTCTGCAAAAACAATGGCCATATTGCAGGAAGTGGTTGATTTTCCTTCTTCTTTTGCAGCCGATGTGAACAAAATGGTTTTCGTGTCATCGCCCGGCAATGAAAAATTGATATTTGTCCGGATAGTACGGTACTGCTCGTTCACCAATGCTTGGGGCTTAGTATGACCCACCAATTTTCGGGTTGCTGACCCCTTTGATTTTTTCTGCGTCCACATCAGCTATCAACTCCTTCTTTTCGTTAATATTGGTTGTTCGTGTGTATTCCTTGCTGCCTGGCACATTGCTGACAATTCCGAGCACTTGAAGCCCTGTGATTTCTTCAATATCTTCTTCTTTCCGGATTGTCGTATTCATTTGGTCAACCAGGATGGCAAGGCCCGTCCCCAGCATAAAGCCGATGATTGCACCGATGGCCATATTGAACAGCGGATCCGGCTTGACCGGTTTAGGATCTACCGGCACGATTGCCGGTGCCAGGATGTTGACATTATCGACATTCATCAAGGATTTGATTTTTGCCTGGAAAACGGAAGCCGTCGTATTGGCGATCAGCACCGCGCGTTCCATCGAAGCATCTTCCACTTCCAGCGTAAGGATTTGTGCATTTTCTTCACTTGATACGGTAATGCTCTTATCCAGGTCTGAAACGGATTCTTTCAATTCCAGTTCTTCGATTACTTCCGATAGAATGGCGGGGCTCTTGATGATGATGTTATACGTTTCAACCAATTGGATATTGGCATCGATATTCAAATCGTTGGACTGGAGCGGGTTGGTGATTTTTTGGTTCACTAAAATTTGTGTGGATGCCTGATAAATCGGCTTCATCATTGTGTAGCTGACAATTCCGCTCAATGCGACAAATAACAAAGTCACAATGATGATCAGCGGCAGCCGTTTACGTAAAGCGATTAAAAATTCTTTGACATTGAACGTACTTTCCATGCCTTACACCTCTGTTTCTAATTGTTTTTGAACTGCTTTTAATGCGCTTGCTTTTCTGCAATTTCCCCGATATAGGCAATTTTCGAATACTTGCCGTTATAGGCGTTCAGCATGAGAATGATCCAAAGCACCAAGCCGATCGGCGACAGGATGACACCGGACAGCCAACCTACCAGAGGCAGCATGCCCATGACGGTAAAGACAGTTAAAAAGGCGATTGATAAATAAATCGATTGAATTGCGTGGAACCGGACAAATCGATTTTCTCTTTCAATCAAGAGAAGAACGAAGCCCGTGAAAAAACCGAGCAGATAAGCCAGCGAGCCAGCGATATTTTCGTGAAGCCCTATGGATGTGCTGTCTGAACTGACAGCGCCTACTTCTGCCGGCCGTTTAAACACTGTTTGTTTATCCAGATTGCTCAAGTGCTGTTCGTCAGACATTTTGAAATTATTCTCAACCATGTTCTGTTCCTCCTTTATTAATCTCAATCATTTGACCTAATACTAAATAGACAAGGTTAAAAAGAAGTTAAATAGTTTTAATTATTAAAATATTTTTGAATAAAAAAATAAATACCCCTATCTTTTGTCTTAGAGACAAAAGATAGGGGTATGATAAGTGGGCCATTTTACTCTGTTGCAAATTTATAACCAAACCCTCTGACGGTACGGATATGCAAAGGGTTGGCTGGATCCTTCTCTACTTTGCGCCGCAAATTGCTGATATGGACTTTTACCGTCTGGATGTCCCCTTCCGAATAATAGCCCCAAATGCGGTCATACAATTGTTCAGCGGTCCAAACCCGGTTCGGCGTCTGGGCAAGCAGCAGAAGCAGCTGGAATTCTTTATGGTAAAGGTGGACCGGCTTGTCGTCGATATACAGCTCCCGTGCATCAATATGAATTTTAATATTGTTGTACTGCAGGATGGAGAGCTTCTCTTCTTCTCCATTGGTCCAGCCGTTTCTTCTTAATATCGCCCGGATGCGCGCTTCCAGCTCATTGAAATCGAACGGTTTTGTAATGTAATCGTCGCCTCCAGCTTCAAGCCCTTGTATTTTATACGAAAGCTCTTTGCGGTAACTGACAAAAAGAATAGGCATTTTTGTCTGCATCCGGATTTGTTCGCATACTTCCAGGCCATTGATTCCCGGCATTTCAATATCCAGCAAAATCAAGTCCGGATTTTCTTTGGCAAGCTTATCCATGGCTTCATATCCGTCTTCAGCATCAATCACCTTGTAGCCTTTTTTAATTAAAAACAGCCGGATCAACTCACGGATTCCTTCTTCATCCTCTACAACGAGCACCGTTGCTTCACTCATAATATCCCCTCCTTACAGGTCTCAGAAATTTAAAGGCAACGCGATGTAGAATACACTTCCTTTGCCCACTTCGCTTTCTGCCCAAATCTCTCCTTTATGCGAAAGAATGATTTCTTTTGCGATGGCGAGCCCAAGGCCGCTGCCTTTGTACGTAGCCGAAGCATCCATTTTGAAGAAGCGGTCAAATATATGCGGCAGCACATCTTTGTCGATTCCGCTTCCGGTATCCGCCACTTTTATGATGACTTCACCGTCAAACTCTTCCAGATCCAGCACCGTGTCTTCTTTATCGTGGGTGAATACTTCAGCAGACACCGTAATTTTCCCATCGATGGATGATGTATGTTTGACAGCATTCCACAAAACATTGGAGAATACTTGATCAATCCGGTCCACATCGATAGACATTGCCATTTTGTCCTGCCAAGGCTCATGCTTTCCTTTTTGATGCTCAAAAATGCGTCCACTTTGCGTTACATCATACTCCATGCCCAGAACGAGGCGCTGGAGCCAGTCTCCTAATTTCACTTGTTCAAAGCGCAAAGTCATGTTGCCGGATTTGTATTTCGAAAGCTCAACCAAGTCTTCGGTCAGCCGTTCCAGCAACAGCAGTTTATTGTGGATCATATCCAAATACCTTGGATTTTTTTCATCAATCAAACTCTCTTTTACAGCTTGGATGTAGCTATGGATCAGCGTAATCGGTGTGCCGAGTTCATGGGAAATCGTGGAAAGCATCTCATTGCGGGATTTTTCGATTTCCTGAATTTCATCGTTGACCGTCACCAAGTTCATATTGGTGATTTCGAGCGCCATTGTCCGTTCTTTAATATTGCGCTCCAGGAAATAATTGATATTGGTGATTTCCTGAGTCAGGCTTCTTAAATTGGCCAGTGTCTCGACCCGTGCCATAAACTCTTCTTTGTCGCACGGTTTCACCAAATAGTCATTTGCCCCAGCAGTAAACGCATTGGTTTTATGCTCCAGGCCTTCCTCTTTCGACAGCATCAGGATCGGCAATTCTGTTAATGTGAACTTTTTCCGGATGCTTCGGCTGAGTTCGTCTCCGGACATATCCGCCAATTCCCATTCCAATATCACCATATCAATGGGCCGTTCTTCAAGCAGCTGCAATGCATCTTCCCCGCTGGTCACTCCAGCCACTTCATAGCCTTCACGCATCAGCTGATAGGTTACCATCTGGCGGTTTACGCCTTCCGGGTCAACTACCAGAATCCGTATCTGTTTTCGGTCGAATCTGCGCTGAGCCATGGTATGTGCCAATTCTTGCGATGACATTTCTTCTACAACCAGATTCTCGTTCGGTTCCGGTTCTTCCAATTCTTCTTTTACGTAGATCGGGAGCGTAAAACTGAAGATGGAACCGGTCCCCACTTTCGACTCAACTTCCACCCAGCCGCCCTGCAGTTCAACGAGCCGTTTGGATATATTCAAACCGATTCCCACACCCCGGGCTTCGCCATCATCGGCATCTTCCGGGCGATAAGGTTCAAAAAGCGAAGAAATCTTGTCTTCTTGTATCCCTTTGCCGGTATCGCGTACAGAAATTTTAATTTGTTTTCCTGTTTTTTGAGCGGAGACGACTATTTCTCCGGTTTGCGTATATTTCACGGCATTGCCGATCAAGTTGAAAAGGACTTGCTGCACCCGGTCCGGATCAGCAATGACAAGAGGCAAATTTTCGGAAATGGTATGATACAAGGCGACTTGTTTATCTTTGACAAGCGGCGCACACAACGTGATGACCGTTTCTGCCGTATCGGCTAATTGGACCGGTTCAACATGGATATCCAGCGTGTTTTGTTTGAGCTTTGAAAAATCAAGAATATCGTTGATCATATGCGCCAGTTTTTTCCCACTGGAAATGATGGTGCCCAGTTGATGGGACATCGCCGGGGAAATTCTGCCCGCCGACATTTCCTGCAAGGATTCCGCAATGCCGATCATGCCGTATAAAGGCGTCCGCAGATTATGGGAAGTCACAGCCAGCAGCTCATCTTTCCGTTCATTCGCATGTTTTAACGATTCCATTGCAAGCCGTTGCCGTTCAATCGCTTTTCTTTCCAGTTCGTATTTCTCCTGCCTTTTTACAGCAGCTTTATCAGCCAATGCCAACGCTATCAATAAAACGCCGAGGCATATTGTGATATACCCTGCATGATGCGACCTTCCGGTAAAAGGAATATTTCCTGCAAGGGTCAAAAATGAAATGGCCGTTCCAAAAAACAGTAAGAAGGCGGCAGCGGCAAAATAACGGGAATAGACAATTCCTTTTTGCACACTGAAGATGGCCATGGAAAAGATAAATGCCAGACTGCCGATGAGTAATGCCGGGATAAGCCAGCGCGCACCCTCATTTGAAAAAAGCAGCAGGGCAATTCCAGTTAAACTGGCGATGCTCAACAGTTGGAATATGCGCTTGGCTCTCGTCAAATGGCGGCGCACATCCAGAAAGTTTTCGGTAAACAGGAGCACAAAGATATTGGAGATGCCGGCAAGCAGCAATAAAAACTGCTCATTAAGCCACAGCAGATCCGGCCATATAAATGTCAGCGTCAACCCGGCCATTGAAGTAAAAGTAAAAATGAATGAAAATGCCAAGAACACGAAATACAAATAACTCAGTTGGCGGACTTTTATAAACTGCGCGAAATGGTAGAGCAACACAACAAACAGAATCCCGCTGACAATTCCAATAAACACTGTGGTTGTCCGGGCCTTTTCCTCAAACCGTTTTACCTCCCAGATAGATACCGGAATTTGAAGCGGCCCTTCTGATTCAACGCGCATATAATAGGTTTTTACCGCTCCTTCTTCCAGTTCCAAAGTGTAGACCAGGTTCCGGTGGTAAACTTCCCGTTCCTTCAGATCGCTGTTCCTTCCAAGTTCTTTCGCTGTATAAACCCCGTTGTCAGCCGGAGAGTACAAAGTTGCGCTGCTCAAGGATGGAGCGGCAACTTCAAGCAGCCAGGTTTTATCAGGCGATGCGTTCTGCACTTGGAAACGAAGCCAGTAAACAGTCTCCGTAAAGCCTTTATTTAATGTCCCTTCAATATTCGGCATGAATTGCATGTCCATAATAGGGCGGGTCATGTCTTCAATGGTGAAATCCCCTTGATCGTCTTCGAAAATATACAAACCATTTTCTATTTCCAAATGAGTCTGTGAATCGCTCAACTCCAGAATCTGTTCACTTTCAATGGGATGCAGCGGCTCATTTCCGCTGCCTGCCAGCATCAATAAAACCCAAAAGACAAAGAGGAATTTTATCGCCCAAGATATATTCTGATAAGTTGAAGACATATAGAAACACCTCTGTTCTTTAAAAATCGCTTTTGCTTTCCGTCGCCACATAAAAAAATAAAATTACCTTATGTATCCTTAAATACTATCATTAAATCCATTATTCAGAAAATTTGAATCTTATTGCTTACATATTATGTCTTTAAATTAGGTTGTTTGATTTATAAGAATCATACCATTTCTCACATAAAATGAAAACTTATTTCTTTCTGAAAATTCAATTAAAACTATTGACCTATTAGATTAAACCAATTAAGCTATAAAAAAGAAATAGATGATGTCCTTTGTCTTATATTCCAAATTAGGGCATTCGATGCCCTGAAAGAGGTGAAAAACATGTCCAAACAAAGCGGCGGCCGAAGAGCCAGAAAAAAAAGCCGTTGGGTCACCCGTTCGATGGCATTTCTCTTTCTTGCCGGGGTCGTATATTTGGTGATTCTTTTCCCCAAAGCTTCCAATACACTGGATGAAATCCATCAACCCATTGCAAGAGAGGCCTCCCCGATGCGAGAAGAAAAAGTAGTGCTGGAAGAAAAGAATCCCATTTCCGTTCTCCTGCTGGGCGTTGACGAACGCGAAGATGACCGTGGTCGTTCTGATACGATGATTGTTTTGACCATCAATCCGACTGACAATTCCACTAAAATGGTCAGCATACCGCGGGATACGTACACAGAAATCGTCGGACTTGATAAATTGGATAAAATCAACCACGCCTACGCCTTCGGCGGAATTGATATGTCGCTTGATACGACGGAAAAGCTGCTGGATATCCCTATTGATTATGTGGTGCAACTGAATATGGAAGGATTTAAAGACGTCATTGATGCTTTGGACGGCATTACCGTCGACAACGCCTTTGCCTTTGATGACTTCAAAAAAGGGGAATTGACCTTAACCGGCGACCAGGCTTTGGACTTTGTGCAGATGCGAAAACAGGATCCCAACGGCGACTTCGGCCGGCAGGACCGGCAAAAACAAGTTATCCAAAGCATTATGTCGGAAGCCGTTTCCGCCACGACCCTCTTCAACTATCCGAAAATTTTTGATGCTTTAGGCAACAATGTCAAAACCAATATGGAGTTCAGCGAGATGATCGACATCCAAAAAAATTACCGCAGCGCTTCAACCGATGTCGAACAGCTTGTTTTTGAAAAAGGCTACGGCGAAACCATCGGAGGAATTTGGTATTATATGATGGACCAAGAGGAATTATCTGTTGTCAAAGCAGAACTCAAGGGGCATTTGGGATTGAAATAGTGGAAAGCCAGCCGCTGCAACGTGCAGTGGCTGGCTTTTGCTTGGAGACAAAAGAATTTTTACACATGCTAGCTGAATAAATATCCGAGTGGAGAGATAATCCCGGATCCTCCGTTACAGCCGGACGCATTCCGCGGGCTCGCGCCGAACTAACTCGGAACTTGCGTCCCGAGTGGATTTCGGCACTTCGCTATCCCGCCGGAGTCGCCGGCTTTCACTTTGGCTCCTTAACGTGGAGCCTACCCAAAGGTGTCGCTTTTCTTCTACAACTAGATGGTTAAGCTTCGATTTGATGATTGTTCACTTTTAAATGAAAGTGACACGCCCAACCGGTCCGGCCACGGAGACTCCTGTGGGACCAGCGAAAGCTGAAGACCCCGCAGGAGCAGAGCGACGAGGAGGCTGAAGCTGAGCCCACGGAAAGCGAAGTGGCCGGTCCGGTTGGTTTTATGCATTTCTATTCATTTCATTTATACTTTGTCTACAGTCTGAAGCCAACCACTGCTGCAGTGGATGGCTTTTTTTGTATTCAATAGCTTTTCATTGTTCGACGATTCTTTCCGATACCGGTACTGCCAGCAATGCTTTCAGGTGTTCGTCGATTTGGCCATGGTAGCTGGGCCCTTCTCCGCCGAACAAGCCAAAGTGGCCGGCGAGGCTGCGGATGACTTTCAACTCACTGTTTGGAATCATTTGCTGTTCCCGCTCGCAATCAGTGGGCGGGAAGAACATGTCTGTATCAATCGGCATGACAAATACTTTAGCTTGGATGCGCCCAAGCGCTTCCGCTAAATTGCCGTCTGCCAACCGGCTGACATCGCCGCGCTGCCATTTCCACGCCATGGCGAGCAGCGCATTCGGATCCATCATCTGAAAGAAAGGCTCGAGAAATCCTTCAACCAGTTCTTCAGCAGACTCCACCCCGAACAAGCCCCATTTCTCCTGGTTGAAAAACTCCGGACAAAACCCCATGACCGCCCAAATATCCGCATGGCGTTTCAGCCCATCCGCGACTTCCGCGTTTGACCGGTATTCCCCAAGGTTCCAGCCTGGATCAGAAGTGATTGCGTCGATCAAAGTCTGGGTGAACAAAAAATCGTGGATGGTGTTTTTAGCGGTGCCCGCAATCGGTGCTGCTCGTTTGACCATTTCCGGATACCGGACTGCCCATTCATACGTTTGCTGTGCCCCCATCGAACCGCCGACTACAAGCGCCACTTCCTGTACGCTAAATAATTCCGTCACCAGCCGGTGCTGTGCCCGTACATCATCGCCGATCCGCACTTTCGGAAAACTTTGCATGCTGACGGGCGGCAGGCTATTATGGGGGGAACTCGATAATCCATTGCCAATCTGGTTAATGACAATGATGAAATATTCATCCGGATCGAGCGCTCTGCCTTTTCCTATGTAAGATTCGTAATCTTTGCTCGTCCCTGAAAACCACGTTGGCACAATAATGACATTGTCTTTTTTCTCGTTCAATTTTCCATGTGTTGCATAAGCCAGTTTGCAGTCGGGAATAATGCCTCCCTCTTCCAACTCAAAATTCCCCAAATTGAAAAGTTTATATGGGCCGTGCTTTTCCGGTGAATAAAAAGCATTTTCAATCATTACCTCTACCACCTTCCTGTTGTCTTTTGGCCAGAGAAAAGCGCGTTGTCTCTTATATCAAAATTTCCAGCCTTTGAATTTCATTATATAGCCTTTCAAATATTTGTAAATACTGAATTTTCTAATAAAAGTTCATAAAAAAACCGCCTATGCAGCAAGCATAAACGGGTGGAATCCTGCTATTTTTTTGGCGCCAGCTCTACCGCCTGGCGAAGCGCCTCCACTAAACTTTTTTCGTCTGCCTTGCCGGTTCCGGCAATATCGAATGCAGTTCCGTGATCGACGCTGGTCCGGATAATCGGCAGGCCGACGGTGATGTTAACCCCCGCTTCAAGCCCCAGCACTTTAACAGGTGCATGGCCCTGGTCATGGTACATCGCAACAACAATATCAAAATCTCCGCGGACCGTACGGAAAAACAGCGTATCTGCAGGCAGCGGCCCTTGGACGTCAATGCCTGCCGCTTTCGCTTTTTCTACCGCCGGAATCACTTTTTCTTCTTCTTCGCCGTACCCGAACAAACCGTTTTCCCCTGCATGCGGGTTGATTCCGCACACGGCGATTTTCGGGTTTTCGATCCCCGCTTTCGTCAAGGTGTCATGGGCCAATTGGATAACGTGCAGGACCCGTTCCGGTGTTATCATGTTGATGGCATCTATAATGCCGACATGCGTCGTTACATGAATCACTTTTAAATTCGGCGCAGACAGCATCATCGAGAAATCTTTGGTGCCGGTCAACTCGGCCAAAATTTCCGTATGGCCGGGATACATGTGGCCGCCTTTTTGAAGGGCTTCTTTATTCAATGGCGCTGTACAAATGGCATCAATTTCCTTCGCATTTGCCAGGCTGATCGCTTTGGCCAGGTATTGAAAAGCCGCGTTTCCCGCTTCCGGCGACACTTGGCCAACCGGCAAATCTTCAGAAAGCAAATTTAAATCCAGGCAATCGATGGTTTCCCTTTCAAATTTCGCTTCCGAAGGATGGCTGATGCGGTTGATGGATTTCGTGCTTCCTGTAAACCCTTTTGCCCGTTCCAGTATGGACGCATCGCCAATGACAAACGCCCGGCTTGATTCGTGCACAAGGTCATGTTCAAAGCTCTTCAGTATAATTTCCGGACCGACGCCTGCTGCGTCTCCCATCGTAATTCCGATAATCGGTTTAATTGTTTGCATGCAGTCCAGCTCCTTTTAAATAATCCACAGCGTTAACCAACGAATCGGGGCTGCCGAAACCGCCAGCTTTTGTAATCGCCATCATTTCTTTGCCACTCCATGTTACCATACCAAGCGGCATGCCCGGTTCCACTTCAAAAAGCAATTCCATATCCAGAATGCCAAGGGTGCCGCAAATGTCTTTTGCCGTATCGCCGCCTGTCATAATGAGCGCATCAATATCGGCCGCTCCCAACGCCGCCTGTACCAGATGCCCGAGCCCTTCCGAGATGCCTTTGCCTGTCCGGTTTGGTGTCCATCCATTATCCGCGGCCCATACACGAACCTTTTCCCGGTTCTCTTTTGTGCCGGCGACGTAGAGTACCGCACTGTCCCAGCTGCCGGCTTCCGTCAAAACTGAAAGTTCTGCTGCCGCCTGTGCCGGGTCCTTCAGCAATTGGAGCGGATTGATTTCAATTACTTTTGTTGCCGTTCTCGTTTTCAATTTCTGCAGCTGTTCCAAGGTTTTGGAAGACAGGCTCCCCGATACCACCAATACTTTTTCTGCAGGTCTTTGAAGCGACTGCAAAGGAGTGCTGCTTTTGGAGTGTTCGTTATATAAATGTTGGATCAGTCCAGCAGATCCTGCCCAACCGACGGCCAAGTCCAAATTGGAACCGAGCGCTGCCAATTTGCTGAAATCGGCTTCTTCTGCTGCATCGCAGACAATCCAGCGCACGCCTGATTCGACTTGTTCACGCACCCATGTTTCCGGGCTCCCCGACCATAAAAGGCTGCGAGTCAAAACCGCTGTTTTCATCTGGCCAGCAGCCAATAAATCGGGGATGTAGCTGTGCCGGACCGGTGTTTTCGGATCCTGGCCAAATTCGGTTTCCGCAACCGGAATTCCATTGACGTATAAAATTCCGTTTTCGACAGTCCTACCCATATCCAGGAAAGCCGGCGCAATGAAAAGAATATCCATTGCTGCCGCCTCCTGCACCGCTTTCAATTCTGCTGCTACGCTGCCTCGCATCGTTGAATCCACTTTTTTATAAAACTTTTTCACACCCCGCTTTTTTAAACGGGTTACTTCCTGCCAAACGGCTTGGTAAGCATCTTCCGCTCCCATAGCCCGGCTGTCGGTATCGACAATCCATACGTCTATTCCAGAATTCCCTTTATGCTCCAGTTCGCCCGTTTCCGCAAGGATGACTTTTGACTTCAAGCCTTTCTGCGCAAGCCTGACGCCGCTGTCATTCGCTCCTGTAAAATCATCTGAAATGATGCCAATTTGAGCTGTCATTGTCCGCACTCCTTCAAGCACCTTTTTTGATCAAGGCTCCATTATCAAACATAAATCCTTTTCGTTCTAACCGTTTTACTAAAAACGCAATGTACAAAGGCAGCAGAATTGCTGTTGTAACAGTTGAAGCGGCCACTTGCACCGTTGCGATATCCACCATTGAGACAAAACTGGCGTTGGCAGCTGCAATGGCTGCCGGCGTCGCTACTGCATTCCCGGCAGTCGATCCTTCTGCAGCGCCCACAATCGGATTCCATTTTAGCGCTTTGAAAATCATATATCCTGCTGTTCCCGTGATGAAAACCGTCATTAATCCAAGAGCAATTCCGCCAAGTCCGCCTTCGATGATGGCTTGAAAATCAATGCCCATCCCAAGTGCAAAAGCAAAGAACGGAATGAGCATAGCGCTCCCCTGATCGAGGAATGAACGCATGTCTTCATCCAAATTCCCTAAAATCATACCAATAATGATGGGCAGCAACACCGCGATAAACGTAATCGGCGAAAACAGCCCTTCAACAAATCCCATCGTCCCGAAAATAACCAATGCTACCATCGTTAAAAACGGTCCGTCATTTAATGCCAGCAATGAATAAGCTGCCCGGTCGTCTTTTCCGCCGTACTGGCCGACCAATGCCATGTATAAGCCGCCATTGCTGTTCGTCATTGCGGCGATAACTGCAATCGGAGCAATCCCGAGCCACAAGCCATTCTCGCCCGCAAACATGTAGGCAATCAGGCCGACTGCCGCTCCTACAACCCATTTTGTTGTCAATAAGGTTGCACCTTTCGCCAATGACACGCCGAACATTTTTACATTGATCTGCGCTCCGGTGCAGAGCAGGAATAGCGCGATGAGTGCATTGGCGCTATCGACAAACAAAGCTTCTGTAAATCCGCCGATTCTTAACAAATCCGGTGCTAAGGTATTGATTGTCGCAGCCAAAAGCAACGGGACAACCATCATTCCTCCAGGAATGCGTTCCAAGGTCTTTTTGATTTTCATTTTCTTTCCCTCTTTTCCTTTGAAATTGAATTGATTGAATTTTTTAATAAGAAAACGCTTTCAATAACACTATAAAAAATTCTGTATAAAAAAGCGACGATATATTTTGTTTTTTAGTTAAAAACAATAAATAGTTTAATATTGCAACACTTCAATGCAAAGAAACAGCGCAAACTTATTCTTTAAGTTTGCGCCATAAAGTGGCCCGATTTATGCCTAAGCGTTTAGCTGCTTTGGTTTGATTGAAACCTTCTTCGTGCAGCACCTGCTCTATTATTTTCCGCTCTATTTCTTTTAATGTTGTTGCCCCTTCAAAGAACAGCTCTTTGGACTTCTGCTGAGATTGAGCAGCTGACGGATTTTTCAACACGGTGCCTTTTTCGATGACATATTCTTTTTCTGCCAAAGCCAGCTTCTTGATATAAGCCTTCAGCTCGTTGACATCGCCATTCCAATGGTTCTTTTTCAATTCCTCCATAGCATCATCACGGACTTTAATCGGCCGGGTGCCTAGTGTCTGGTGAAATTCCGTAAGAAATTGATGAACCAACAGTTCGAGATCGCCTTGCCGGTCCGTTAAACTTGGCAGTGTAATCCGCACTGCTTCTTGCATGCCTAGAGAATCGATTAGATTCTGCGGCATTTCTTCTGCAGCCAAGATGACTTGGGTATTTTGGGCAGCCAGAACAGCTAATTGCTCTTTTATTTCCCGGGCAAAATCGCTAAGAGGGGCATTGGAGATTGTCACCAGTAAAGTGGTTACCTTCAATGCATGCAGCTCGCTAAATGATTTTTTCAACTCTTCAATCGGCAGAACAGCAAAATACCCCTGTTTCTGGTGGTAGGCATGCACATAACGGGCCAATGTTTCCTTCCCGCTCCCCGGTGCTCCTTCCAAAACAATAGGCGCTGTTGCCAGAAACGGCTCTTCAAGCAAGTGCCGGATGTTCTTCATGGCGGTACTTTCTGCTGCCAATGGAGGAAGCTGGTGAATTTTCTCGGCCAGCCCTCCATTCAATTCATGGGTGGAAGCGGACAACCGCTTGAAGAAGAAAGAAAAAAGAGTGGAGCTTCGGTCTTGCCATGAAGTTGCCCGAATACTGAAGGGGCGTTCCACTTCGGTGAAAATTTTCAACACCGGTAGATCTGAATCATTTACTTGCTGGATAAGGGCGTTGATTTCATTTGAAGTCAACGGCAGGCGTTCAATAGAACTCCAGTTTTCATATAAAACTTTTCCGGTTTCTATTGCCACAAAAAAATCCTGTTCCCGTTCGGCCAGCAAATGTTCAAATATTCGCAGCAACTGTTGGTTTTTCTGCTGGGTTTTATGCAGCCGCCGCGCTTCTTCAAGCGATTGGAGAATCGACTCGCGCCCCGATTGGATCAAAAGCCCGTTCATTCCAAGCTGTTGGGCTGCGTTGACCGTTACGACATCGCCAAGAATTCGGGTGTATCCTTCAGCTTTCAGCGCGCTTAATATAGGCTCTACATCCGAAGCTTCTGCCAAGGTTACCACTTTCAGATCAATTTCAAGCAAGCTGACGATGGAAGCAGCTCCAATAGTGATATTCGAAAAACCGACGAGTGCCTTTTTCTCCCCAAGATGTCCGCTGGCAAGCATGATGGACCGCAGCAAATCGTATCCGGACATATGGACATCGATGACCGGCAGCATCACAGCATCCCGTATTAATTTTGCTGTTCCGCCTCGGCTGATTAGCACATCCATCCCCTGCTGTTCCAGTTCTTTTGCCAAGGCAACCCCTTTTTCCAGGTTCCCTGTCACGGCAGTAATCAGTAAATCGTTCTGTCCCTTCTTCAGTTCCTCTAATACTGGAACCATCGCATCATATGGCGAAATAAAGCCTATGTTGATTTTCTTCATTACGACAGTCCTCCTTATCTGAGCTATCTATTGCCATTATAGCAACCATCGAAAGAGCTTAACAAAAAAGCAAACCGTTCCGGTGCAAAAGACAGCCGAATGGATTTCGGTTCCATCGGTTCTTCACCATGGTACTTTCACATTCGGTCCATCAATTTTAAGATAATTTTTTCCGGATTTTTTCACTTCATATAATGCACGGTCTGCATTTTTAAAAAGATTAGAAGCGTCGACTCCTTGAAATGGCGCTAGCGCAACGCCCATACTTGCTGCCACCTTTAAATTTATCCCTTTAACAAGCCATGGGTGTTCCAATGCTTCATGGATTTTATCAGCGGCCGCTCGAACTTTTTCTTCAGTATCGGCATCGAATAGCAGAATAACGAACTCATCTCCCCCTAAGCGTACAGCGATATCCGATTTGCCGATCGCATTAGACAATCGTTTGCTGAATTCCAGAATAACAGCATCCCCGGTTTCATGGCCCCACTCGTCATTGATTTTTTTGAAATCGTCCATATCCAGAACCATAAGGGCAAAAACGGTTCCAGCATCTATTTCTGCAGTCAGCCGCTCCGAAAGCATTCGCCGGTTGGGGAGACCTGTCAAAGAATCATGATAGGCAAAATACTCAAGTTCTCTTTCCCGCTGCCTTTGCTGGGTAACATCCCGCAAAATGAGGACTTTGTGGATAAATTGATTTTGATCATCAAAAACGGGAGTGCCGTGCAATTCCGACCAAATCCAGCCTTTCGTTTGATGAAGGACGCGCAATCGTACTTTACACGCCTTTCCGCTTGATACCGACTGTTCGAATTCCGCTTCCAGCCTTGCCAAATCATTCGGATGGATAAACGAAAAGAGCCGCATGCGGATTGCTTCATCCGGAAGAAAGCCGTAAACCGTCTTGCACGAAGGTGAAACATATAGGCATTCGCCTAATTCATTGAGCAGGACGATTACGTCTTGGGCATTTTCGGCAATAATGCGGAACCGTTCTTCACTGCCGGCATACTTGCTCGCCAATTTATCCAGTTCAGTCATGTCTTTCAAAATTGCATAATAGCCGGTAGTTTGTCCGTTGATCTTAATTGCAATCATTTTCATCAAACAGCCGATTTGCTTGCCCGACACATGCACCAAATGAATGCGGAAATCGTCCGGCGCATCACTCCGTGCCTTCTCCAAATAATCGGCCACCTGGACCCGGTTATCAACAGCCAGGTAATCTGCTAAATCCGTTCCAATCAAATCACTCATTTTATACCCGCTTATTTTTTCAACAGCAAGGTTGCCAGTTCGGATTCGCCCTGCCGTGTCGACGGTAAAAATGGCATCCCCGTTCTTTTCAAATAGGGAACGGTACCGCGAAGTCCCTTCTTCGAGCTGCTTCCAGGCTTTGTTTTTTTCGGCTTCTTCCATCTTTTCTTTTGTAATATCTTTTACGACGCTGACAACATACGTATATTTCTTCGCTTCATTTACAATAGCGGTCATTCGTGTGGAAGACCAGCGCTTTTCTCCGCCAGCTGTGTAATAATCGTCTTTAAACCAAACAGCTTCCCGGCTCTCTAAAGCTTCGGCATAAAGCGTTTCTAAATGAGCCGCTTTTTTCTCACCATGTACTTCACGCAGCGTTTTCCCCAATGCGCTTTCATCCAACCCTGTATTTTCCATCGCTGTTTTGCTAATGAACTCGTAAGTGATAGAGGACATATTACCTATTTTCACAATAAACACCATTTCTTGTATTCCATCCATCACTATTTGGGCAAAAGGAATAGCCTCAAAATCTGCGTTCATACTAACTGCCTCCTGTTGTTTTAACGAAAATACATGGTGATTTAACCATCCACAATCTATTTTCAACTTTTATTTTCATCACATAATCACTATAGTAAATAATATACACTTATTTTCCTTTTAAAAGGAAATATATATAATATAATTTGCTGATTTTTTAATGTTATGGACAGCAGTAAAGCGAATTTCTTTTCCAAAGTTCTCTTTCTGTTAAGGCATGCATTCCTTCTATATAATGAAATTAAAAAGAGGTGGCATTCATGTGCTTGATTAATTTTCAATACAAGGACCATCCGAAATACAAATTGGTTGTAGCAGCCAACCGGGATGAATTTTACCAGCGCCCCACTGCACCTGCCCAGTTTTGGGAAGACGAACCTGGCATACTCGCCGGCCGTGACCTGATGCAAATGGGAACATGGCTGGGGGTCGCAAAAAATGGCCGGTTTGCTGCCCTGACCAATTTCCGTGATCCGTCTTTGCCGGAAGTTAATAAAATCTCGCGCGGCGCCATCGTCCGGGATTTTTTATCGGCCGGCATCGAAGCTCAGCAGTTTCTGGAATCCCTTAACCCCGAAGATTATACAGGGTTTAATATTATCGCAGGCGATGCGGATCACTTGTATTATTACAATAACATTGAAAACCGTCTGGCCGAAGTCGAACCCGGCCTTCACGGACTCAGCAACCACTTGCTCGATACCCCTTGGCCAAAAGTTATTAAAGGCAAAAACTATTTGGAACGGTACTTATCCGAACAAGACCGTGTCGATCCAGAAGACTTATTCCGCTTTCTGGCTGACAGCGAACAGGCGCCCGATTCTACATTGCCCCAGACCGGAGTCGGCCTTGAATTCGAACGGATGCTGTCTTCGATGTTCATCAAAACCCCTGAATACGGAACCCGTTCAGCGACGGTAGTCCTCATTGACTACGACAACCATGTGACGTTTGCTGAAAGGATTTACGACAAAGGCGAATTCAAAGAGCAGAATGTATTTGAGTTTGATGTCGAATAAGGGTTCAGAAAAGCCATTCGCTTTGCGAATGGCTTTAATTCACATGATAAAATTGTCTGTAAATATCTTGGCAGCTTGCTTTTGTCTTTGGTTTCCAGCAGCTGTCAAAGCACTCCTAGCGTTATTCAAACGACACCGACATGCTTTCCAGCAAGCGCTGGTATTCCGGATATTCCTTGTTCCATTCTTCTTCGCGGGCAATTTCTGTTCCTTCAAGAAGCGCTTCAATAACATCCAGGCAGACGTGCCATCCGGCCAAATCTTTTGCTGTATGGGGAACAATTTTACTGATGGTTTCCACCAGTTCAAGCCGTGTCCCCCCGTGGTCGGGTGTCAGTTCAAAGTGGACCTGGTCCTCTCCCCATTCAAACGCAAGCTTTTGGCCTTCTTCGTAATCGAGAATGGCTATATTCTCATACTTCCCATTCCCCATATTGAACTTGATATTGCCGCCTTTTCGAAGGTCCTCAATCGTCAATTCCGAAAACCATTGCTGAAGTTTCGGATTCTCTGTTAACATGGCCCACACTTTTTCTTGGTCTTGGGCAAACTTGCGCACAAATGTCGCTTTGTAGCCTGATTCTGCTTTTATAACTTCCGCTCTCAAAGTCATCCCTCCCGGTACTTGTTGTTTTCCATTATACATCAGCTGTCCGGCGCTTATCTTCTTTAAAACTTCCTGCACTTTTTATGAAAATCGACCGCTAACCCTTCCCCAAAAGGGGTATAGACTCCTTAAGGAGTTGAAGAATATGAGACTAGGCTATGCATGCATGAACACTGAGCTGAAAACCGTTTTTAGAACTTTGCGCCTTGCTACGGTTGAAGCGGAAGGTACAGCAAAAATCAAAGAATTGACTTTAAAGAATATGCAGACAACCTTGGAAATAATTCAATGGAATATAGAAAACAATATTTTTTTCTACCGGGCTTCAAGTTCGATGATTCCATTATCGACCCACCCCGTCAACGACTGGATCTGGTGGGAAGACCCGGACTTCCTGGCCATTGCAGAACAAATCCGTTTATTGGTCGAAGCATCACAAATGCGCGTTTCCATGCACCCGGGACAATACACGGTACTCAATTCACCAAAACCGGAAGTGGTTAAAAAATCCATTGAAGATCTGGAATACCACGACCGGCTGATCCAGCTGCTCGGTGGAAACGACTTGATTTTGCACACCGGCGGAGCATACGGAGACAAGGAAAGCGCAAAAGCCCGCTTTGCAGAAAATTACCTGAACCTCTCCAACAGCATCAAACGGCGGCTGCGGCTCGAAAATGACGATAAAACATTTACGGTCCGCGACGTACTCGATGTCAGCAAAATGTGCGGCGTTCCGGTCTGCTTTGATATTCATCACCATAATTGCAACAATGATGGGAAGCCTGTAGACTTTGCCGAGATTTTAGCGACTTGGGAAGGCTTCGGCATACCCAAAATCCATATCAGCACAGGCAAGGAAGGCTTCACCGACCTGCGCCACCATGAACTGGTATCGGAAGCCGACTTTAACGAACTCCTTTTGCTGCTCGGCGATACGGATGCAGATATTATGTTCGAAGCAAAATTGAAAGAACAGGCGGTCCTGCCTTTTGTAAAACAGTTGGCGCAAAAATAAAACAAAACGGCTGCCTTTTTGGCAGCCGTTTTGTTATTTATCAAACTAATGGAAAGCTCAACGTGAACGAAGTGCCTTTTCCTTTTTCTGAACTTACCTGGATCTCCCCGCCCATTTGGCGGATGATGCTGTAAGTTACCATCATGCCTAGGCCGGTGCCTTTTGATTTGGTTGAAAAGTACGGTTCGCCGAGGCGCTGGATTTCTTCTTTTGTCATACCGTTTCCAGCGTCGTTCACTTTAATTGAAACTTCGTTTTTCCTTTCTTTGATGGCAACATCCAAAGTTCCCCCGTCCGGCATCGCTTCAATGCCATTGCGTATAATATTGATCAATGCCTGATGAAGTTTTTGCTTGTCAGCCAGAATCTTGGCACTTCCATGAAATTCAGCCAGGCGAATTTCCACCTTTCCCCAATGCGCATAAGGTTTCATGATTTTAAGGACTTGCTCCACCTCGGACTCCACCTTCAAAACTTCCAACTGTTTTTGGACGGGTTTGGCAAATAACAGGTAATCATTAATTAATTGGTCTGCCGCTTCTATTTCCTCCAGCATCGTCCCTTGAAATTCCAGCCGCTTTTCCCGGCTGTACTCTTGCTCCTGCATCAGCTGCAGAAACCCCTTCACACTCTGAAGCGGATTTCTGAGTTCATGGGAAACGGAAGCTGCAAAATGGCTGACGGTTTCAAGTTTCTCATGCTTCATTAACGAGTTCAGCATATACTCCTGACGCAAAATATGCTCGATCAACAAGGCAGCGAGTGCAGTAATTGCTCCTTGGTTCAGCATCAGCAACAGCCAAATATCAATCAAATCGTGAATGGGGTCGCCAAATAAAAAATAGCCGGCTATCAAATTAAAGAAAAACGATAAAAAAGTGATAAAGAAGACAAATCCTACTTTTCCTGCACGATTGATGCGCATGTAGAAAGGGCGCAGCAATGGCACACCCATTGCAAGGAGCAGCTGATTCAGTATGGCGATGTACATACCATCCCCGCCTATCACCATGCGGCCCAATGCTGAAACGATAAAAAGAATCGCACTTACAAGAGGCCCTCCGTAAAGGGCTCCGACAATCATCGGTACTTGCCGCAGATCAAATATATAGTCATCGGTCAAAAACTGATACGGAAAAAACATGCAAAGAAGGATGGAAACAGAGAACAACACGGTCAACGTTACGCGATGGCTGACAAAAAAGTTTCGTTTGCCTGCCGGTGCAAACATTTGATATAAAACTATCGGAAAGATGATAAAAAAGATATTGTTGATCATCCCCGTCATCATTTGAAACACGGTGTCTCCTCCCTTCTTTCAAGTTATAAGAAGTTCATTATACCGCCATAAAAAGCTCTGTACCACTCCCCATACCGATTTAGTGGCTATTTTGCTTAATTGTGCCGCTTGCCATATTTGCTTTTACTTTTTTCAATACCCGTTCTCGGCGCTTTTTCATCCCTGCCAGCGAAAGCCCTGACGATACAGCCAAATCATTAAGGCTTTTCCCTTTTACAAACAAATCGTCGAGCAAGGCATATTCCGTTTCTGAAATCATTCGGGCATCCAGCCATTCCGGCAATCCTTCTTCAATGCGGTCATCGCTGATCCATTCAAACGCTTCGTTTTCAGTTACCGCAAAACGGCTGGAAAATCGGGATTCTTTTTTTAATTCATCAAGCATGGCACCCTGAATGCTGCGAAAAGCAAACGGCGTAAAATTCCCTTTGGATTCATCAAACCGCTGGCACGCTTGCCAAAGTGCTATTCTGCCAACTTGCCGAAAAGCATCGTAATCACGGTAAATATGAAGTTTCCGGATAATGGCTGAAATCATGGGTGAATATTGAACCAACGCTTCGTCGAAATTCTTCACTTCTTTTTCCTTCTGAACGTTCCTGTTATTCCCGGGTAACGACAGCATATTAAAAGAGCAGAAGTTCTTCCAATCACCATACGTGCCAATAGATATATAAAAATCTCTTTTAGTGCGTCTTATACATTACGTTTGATTCATATAAATGTAAATAATAATCCTTTTTTCAGAAAATTATGTTGATTCCTTACATACCCAGTGGTATTATTTTCTAGTATACTGAAAGGGGAGTTTTTGTTGGGGAAATACGAAGAGAATTTTATTAATCGATCCACCTTATTCTTGATGTCTTCATTTGAAACAGAGCGCAAAACAAAAGTAGTCACAAAGCACGGAGAGTTCTATTCACAGCTCCCCGCTTTGCAACTGCTTGATCATGCCTGTATGCTTTATGCCTCCACCTATGATGGCCGGGTAAAAGCAAATCGACACAACTTGAAACAGCACAAAAAGACACCCATCCTTATTTCAACGGACGGTGTAGCGGCATTCCCGATAAAATCACCAACACATCCGGAATGCGCATGGATCTTCAATCATGATTACCGGACGGAGTTTCTGTCTCCCACCCGGACCCGCATCATCTTTGAACAACATAAGGTGTCTGTCGAACTGGATGTCTCCATCCATACAATGGAAAAACAACGCTCTCGCATGTACGAAATGCTTTATTATTATATGAAAATCCGGGACAGGCACAATACATAGTCCAGGAATCATGCCTGCTCAACAAAAAAGGCACCTCATTGTGAATTGGCCCGCGCATCCAATTCAGAGAGAGGTGTCTTTCTTATCAGGCAGCGTCATCCTGCATCAGCAGAAATGCAATTTCAATTTGCCATTTATGCAGATCCGGCTCAAGCTCAGGATCAGTCAAGTAATATTCAAAGCGCCCATTCCATATTTCGTCATCCGCTTCCCAGCGTTTATCAATATCCAGTTCTTCTTTTTTCGTCCATTCTTCCAATTGCTTCAGTGAAATTTCCAACTGATCCGGATGGCCTTGATGGACAGCAATTGCATACGACCCGCCCGGGATAAAACTGGCGATCACCCGCTCATCTCCTGCCACCATCCGCTCAATCGGCACACCGACTTCCAGGCTGAATTCGGCATCCTCACTTCCAATGCACCAGTACCGGTAAAATGGCTCACCAGACGGTTCAATGTCTTTTTTATTCAGCCAATCGTATATTTCCGGGAGCAAAACTGTCGTCTGCGCCCAATCCTTCAGTGTCACTTGGATTGGAATTGCTACATAAGGCTGTTCGGTCCGCAATTCAACCGTAGGTTCGTTGATGTACTCATACCTCATTCTACCCATCCTTTCTCCTGCAGAAAAACTTCCTCTTCCTTTATGTATTCCATGAAAAAAGAAAAATGCCTGCCACAATATTGACAAATAATCTGGAGCGGGATAAATTGACAGCGCTTTGCCGAAAACTATATTCTGATAGTACTGACCAACCGGTCACTGTTCCTGACCAACCGGTTACAAGGAGGGATTTTTTGGACAAAAAAAAGGAATTGATGAATCACGCGATTCACTTTTTCTCTTTAAAAGGATTTCATCAAACTTCGGTGCAGGAAATTGCCCAAGCCGGAGGGATTTCAAAAGGAGCATTCTATAAACATTTTGATTCCAAAGAGACTCTCTTTATGGACATCCTGTCGCGCTATAACGAAGAATTGAATGCGGATCTCTCTTCCCCTTATTTGGAAGAAGGATTAGATGAAAAGCAAATTTTTATCCGGAAATTAGAAATGGAAATCGAACGTACAGTGACCAACAAGGAATTCTTTTTAATGGTTTTTAAAGATTTTCCGAAAGACAGCAATGCTCAATTGGAAAAACTGTTTTATGAACTGCGCTCTTCTCAGCTGACTGTACATAAGAACAACCTGCTGGAAGCTTACGGCGAGAAAGCCCAGCCGTTCATTTATGATCTGGTCACCATCCTGGAAGGCATCAAGCGGGAATATTTCTTCAATCTGATTTTTCTGGACAGGCAAGTGGATGCCAAAAAACTGGCCGGTTTTATTGCATCAAGCATAGATGCCATTGTCAGCCAGTTGGGAGAAATGGAGCCTGTTTTGACAGATTTGCCATCACCGCTCAGCCCGCTTGAAGAAAATTTTCTGAACGTCGAAGAAAAAATCCGGATGTCTGCGCCAAATAAAGACAAATTGCTTTCTACGCTGCAGCTTCTGAGAGAAGAGACGGCCAAGGACACGCCGCAGCAATTCCTGATCGAAGCCTTATGGCTGTATTTATCGCAAGAACCACAAATAGAAAAAGAACTTCTTCACTTAAAGAAATTCTTATAAAGGAGCATCCGACTTGAAAAAAATCATTGATTTTTCCCTGAACAATAAATTCGCCATCTGGATTTTAACCTTAATGGTTGTCATTGCAGGTTTGTATTCCGGATTGACGATGAAGCAAGAATCAATCCCAAGCATCACTTTGCCTGCCTTAACGGTCATCGCTCCATATCCGGGAGCAGCACCGGACGAAATTGTCGAAGAATTGACGATTCCAATGGAACAGCGCATCCAGAATATGAACGGCGTGGAACTGGTCACTTCTTCGTCCCTGGCAAATGCGGCAACGATCCAAGTCCAATACACATTCGAAACGGACATGGACGAAGCAGCCCGCCAAGTGGAAACCGCACTTTCTGAACTGTCATTGCCGGAAGGCGCAAGCGAGCCGGAAGTATCCCGCCTCAGCTTAGACGCCTTTCCGATTCTGACGCTCAGCATCAGTGAACCGGGAAAATCGTTGGAGGAACTGACCACAACCGTGGAAGAGAATGTATTGCCTCAACTTGAAGGCGTCGAGGGCTTATCTGATGCGCAGATTTCCGGACAGCGCGTCCAAAAAGTGACGATGACTTTCAATGAAGAAAAAATGGCCCAATACGGAATGACCCCTGACACAATCCAGCAATTGATCCAGGGATCGAATTTGTCATTCCCGCTCGGCTTAACAAACTTTGACGGCGAATTGAAAAACCTCGTCATCGATGGCAATGTTACAACGGTTGACGATTTAAAAGCGTTGCAGATTCCAGCTGTGCCGCAGCAAGCGGCTGGCGGAGCACCAACTGAAATGCCAACTGGGCAAGATCCAACAGCTGCCGCTGGAGCCGAACAAGGACAGGTTCCGCCTGCTGCTCCCGACATGAGCCAGGGCCAGAACCCGGCTGCCGCCGCAGTCCCTCCTGTAACCCAAGTGCCGACAGTGGCGCTCAGCGAATTGGCCGATATTGAAGTTGTGAGCGAAGCCGAATCGATTTCCCGCACCAACGGAGAAGAATCGATCGGCATCCAGGTCGTGAAATCGCCTGAAGCCAACACGGTTGAAGTGGCGAACGCCGTCAAAGACATAGCGTCAGATCTTGAAAAAGACTATGGGTTGAACGTTGCGACCACTTTTGACCAAGCAGAGCCGATTGAGCAATCCGTTGAAACGATGCTCAGCAAAGCACTCTTCGGCATCCTTTTTGCCGTAGTGATTATCCTGATCTTCCTGCGCAGCTTCAAAACAACGATCATTTCCATTATTTCAATTCCGTTGTCGCTGCTGATGGCGATTTTCCTATTGAACCAAATGGATATCACCTTAAACATCATGACGCTCGGCGCCTTGACGGTCGCAATTGGACGCGTCATCGATGACTCGATCGTTGTTATTGAAAATATTTACCGCCGCATGGCTCTGCCGGGCGAAAGACTGCGCGGCAAAGAATTGATCCGGGAAGCGACACGCGAAATGTTCATCCCGATTTTCTCTTCTACGGTCGTAACGATTGCCGTATTCTTGCCGCTGGCACTTGTCGACGGACAAATCGGCGAATTGTTCCTGCCATTCGCCCTAGCAGTGGTATTTGCCTTATCCGCTTCCCTGCTCGTTGCGGTTACCATCGTACCGATGATGGCCCACTCGATGTATGGCAAGCAGCTGCAGAATCTGGATGCAGCTAACTCCAAACAAAAAGAACACAAGCCAGGAAAATTGGCGAACGGTTACCGCCGCATTCTGGAATGGACGTTGAACCATAAAATCGTCACTTTCGGCGGTGCAACTGTTTTACTGGTTGCGAGTTTGTTCCTCGTACCGGTTATCGGCGTCTCATTCCTGCCGGAAGAAGAACAGAAAATGGTTATGGCGACATACAGCCCGGAACCAGGGCAAACCCTTGAAAATGTAGAACAGATCGCACTGGACGCTGAGTCGTTGATCGACGGCCGCGACGGCGTCACGACTTATCAGTACTCCCTTGGCGGGGACAGCCCGATGGCTGCGTTTGGCGGAGGGAGCAACTCGGCCCTGTTCTTTATTGAATACGACGATGAATTTGAAAACTTCAGCACTGAAGGCGATAAACTCATCGAAGAATTGAACGGCCAGACCGGAACTGGTGAATGGGCAGCACTCGACTTCTCAGCCACCGGTTCAAGCGGCATTGAAACCTTCGTGTACGGCGACAGCATCGAAGATATCCAAACGGCGATCGACCAAATCCAGCCGCTGATGGAAGAAAACGATGGGCTTGAAAAAGTCGAATCCAGCCTGACTGAAGCATATGACCAATACACCTTGGTTGCCGACCAGGAAAAACTCGGGGCTGCCGGCTTAACAGCAGCACAAATCGGCATGGCGTTAAGCGGCACAGGCGAAGCGCCGGTGCTGACTACCGTCAAGCATGAAAACAAGGATATTAACGTGTACGTAGAAGTGGCGCAAAAAGATTATGCAGCTATCGGAGACGTGACAGACGTCGAAATTCCGACTGCCCTTGGGACAACGGTTGCCATCGGAGACGTCATGACGGTTGAAGAAGGCAAATCGCCGGATACAATCGACCGCCGTGACGGACAGATGTTTGCATCATTGACTGCCGATGTAACAGGCAATAATGCCGCTGAAATCACAGCGGATATCGACGCGAAAGTGGACGATTTGGACTTGCCAAGCGGCGTGTCGATTGACCACGGCGGCGTCACCGAACAGATCAATGAGTCCTTTACTCAACTGGGATTGGCTATGCTGGCCGCAATCGCCATCGTCTACTTTGTGCTCGTCGTGACATTCGGCGGCGCTCTGGCACCATTCGCCATCCTGTTCTCCTTGCCGTTCACGGTAATCGGTGTACTCGTTGCCTTGTGGATTTCAGGAGAAGCGTTGAGCGTCAATGCATTGATCGGTGTCTTGATGCTGATCGGGATTGTGGTGACGAATGCAATCGTCCTGGTTGACCGTGTCATCCATAAAGAAAAAGAAGGCTATACCACTCGCGAAGCCTTGCTTGAAGCAGGTTCGACCCGTCTGCGTCCGATCTTGATGACGGCTTTAGCGACAATCGGCGCGCTCATTCCGCTTGCAATCGGAGCAGAAGGCGGCGGATTGATTTCCAAAGGCCTCGGCATCACGGTAATCGGCGGATTGACCAGCTCGACTTTATTGACATTGGTGATTGTGCCGATCGTCTATGAAGTGGTAGCGAAATTCCGTAAGAAACAAGTGAATTAATTAGGAGCCGCTCCAGCCGTTTTGGCTGGAGCGGTTTTTTTATGATGGAGCATGACTTTCTGAGAATACGCTCGGTTATGGTTAAAATATGCTCGGTTGCGAATGAAATACGCTCTGTAAAGGTTAAAATACGCTCGGCAAACTTAAAATTATGCTTCTAACGATAAAAGAGCCCGGACTGAAGAATTTCTTCAGTCCGGGCTCTTCTGTCATTGCTGCCGTAAAAATTCCAGCACTTTATCATCAATTTTTCGTTCTTCTGTCCAGCGGTCATCGAAGTTCTCGCGCAAAGCGAAGGTCTTCAATGCTTCCTGAACCTCGCCTTCGTATTCCGGCTGATCTGCACGCTCTAGCAATTCCAGCTTCACAAGCTGCTGCTTGATTTCTTCGAATACCGCTCCTTCGATATCAACAAATGCTTCAGACGGCATGCCGTACAGTTTATGCAGTTCGTATAAGCGCTGAAGCTCCTCGATCGGCTCCGGATGGTCATCGACGCGAAGATCGACTTTGACGTCATTATAGCCGCCGTACCCCGCCCCTTCCTGCAATACATAAAGAGCTGCCGATTGTTTGCCCCGGCTGTCTCCGCCTGCATGCTGCGCTGCTTCCAGTGCTTTCAGCAGCCGTTCGGCAAGCGGTCCTTCCGTTTTTTCAAACGTCTCGCTCATGGCAGTGACTGTTTCTTCACTGACCAGAATATTGCCCTGTGCGGAGTGATGCTTGCCGACTTTATGGCCTGCCCAATCGTAGCATTCTTCTCCGGTAAATGCGCTTGCTTCGCCTTTTGCATTGATGACGGCCACCTGGCGCAAATTTCTGCCGGGATCGCCGCTTACCAATTTCGCAACCACTTCTTCCGGCGCCATGCCTTGTTCCAATAGCGCCAGCCCCTCAGGTCCATAAGCCGTATTTGCCCAGGACTGCGTTGCTACCGCGCCAACATTGGCTTTTGCCCAAGGCACGACCGAGCCGACTGCCAAAAACTTTGATTGCACCGCCACGCCGACTTCGCCTGTCTCCGGGTCAGCGCCTACAATTGAAAACGTCGCAACAAGTTTACTTTTATCCACTAATTCCCTAACCACAAAATCTCCTCCTTAAAATAGCTTCATTCGGTATTCCTCACGTCTTCTTAATACCCGCATGCCCACAATTTTGGTTAACTCTTTCAATAAGCCTTTCATAAAATACCTCCATTAAAAGTAACGCTTATAGAACTAACCCTATTAAAAAGTCACCATTATTGTTTTACATTAATTTTTCCTATTCCCACTTCACTATACCTAATGAAAAAACTTCAAACAACCGAATTTTCCAAATAAACAAAAACCTGCACTTTCAACAAAGTGCAGGCCCTGTTTCCTCAATTCTCCCGAATAAAATTAAATTTGTTTTTCAAAATCTTTAATTCCACGATAACGTTCATGCGCTCAATGCCTGTCACTTTGTTTAATTTCTGCTCGATAAAGTCACTTAATGCTTCATTAGACTCCACGCAGACTTCCGATAAAATATGATATTCGCCTGTAATCAACGCCACGAACCGCACTTCATCCAACTCGGCTAATTCCTTTGCACATTGCTCCAATTGATCTTGGGATGCGGCAATTTGGATGGCGGCAATAACATTCAAGCCGATTTTCATGGGGCTTACGACACCGACAATTGACAAGGTGCCGTTTTCACGCAAATTGGAAACACGCAGGCGGATCGTTCTCTCGGCAACACCAACCCTTGAGGCAATCTCCTTAAAGGTCATCCGCCCATCATCCTGCAGAAACGACAAGATTTTTAAATCCAGTTCATCGAGGCCTTCTGTATGTTCCGCCATCCTCTCAACTCCTCTGCGGTTCAGTGTTTTGCTTATGAAAAAAGAATAGCACAAATATTTACAGCAAAACAGCTTCCAGCCATTTCATTTCATCAAAAATAGCCCGGTGAATGTCGGGCTATTTTCTCTATTTTTCCTTCTGAGCAAGGCATGAAGCTAACGAATGATTCACACTCAATTTACTCCTCCAAATTCAACTTCGTATCCCGTTTCGTCCCTTTCAAAAACAGCAAGTAGACGATTCCGATTGCCAGCCAGATAAACCCAAGCTGTTTCGACAAGGCATCCAAGTTCCACCAGACGTAAGCAATGATAATAAACCCGACCAGCGGCAAAACTAAATGCTTGAAATAGTTTTTGCTTTTCTTTTTGCCGATAAAGTAGATGATGACTGACACGTGGAGAAAAAGAAAAGCAGTCAAAGCCCCGAAATTGATGACGGAGGCCAACTCGCCAATACGGTTTGCGAAAAAGCTTGTTACAATCAATGAAATGATGGCTACGATGATGGTGCTAATATAAGGCGTCTGGAATTTCGGATGTACCTTTGCGAGCAGTTTCGGCAGTTTCCGGTCACGGGCCATGCTGTATAGCACACGCGATATTGCTGCTTGGGCAACAAGGGCATCGGCGATTCCCCAGGCTACCGCTGTGGCAATAATAGTCAGCCATTTAAGCCAAGCGCCTCCCGCTACTTCCGCAATCTGGTAGAATGCCACATCGGCATTTTCGAATGTCGTATAATCCGGCCAGATTAGTGCAGCTACCCAAGTCTGGATGATGAAGAGCACGCCGACTACGAGCAAAGACACAATAATGGCATTGCCGACCGCTTTTCTTCCCCCTTTTGATTCTTCCGCAAGTGTGGCAATTGCATCAAATCCCAAAAAGCTTAAGACAGCAATCGATACCGCTCCCATGACAAGCCCCAAACTGAATTGATCGGCATCATAAAGCGGTTTGTACGTAAATTCAGCACCGTTAACGCCTTGGGCAACTGCATAGATGCCGACCCCTACAAAAATGGCCAATACAATCAACTCAAGCACAATGATGATTTTATTGGCCTTCGCCGTAAATTCAATGCCGATGACATTGATCACGGTATTGATTCCGATAAAGAAAACGAGCCAAACGAGCAGCGGAATTTCCGGAACGATGTCATGGAGCGCCGCCGCACTGACCAGGTAAAGCAGTGCCGGCACAAAAATATAATCGAGCAGAATAAGCCAGCCGGCGAGAAACCCCGCTGCATCGTTAATGCCGCGCTGTGCATAGGAATAGACAGAGCCGGCAATCGGAAAAGCCTCAGACATTGTGGCATAACTGAGCGCCGTAAAAATCATGGCAACCATACCGATTAAATACGCCAATGCGACCATGCCGTTCGAGCCTTGGGCAATGATGCCGTAAATACCGAATGGTGCAATCGGCACCATAAAGACCAATCCGTAGATCATCAAATCCCAAAACGTTAGTGCCCGTTTCAACTCCTGCTTATATCCGGTTTCACTCAGAGGCTGATTCTCTTTAGCAGCCATCACTCTTCCTCTCCCCTCGGCTAATTTTTCTGAATTTAAAGAAATCTTACTCCTTTTCTATTTTTTTGTAAATCGTTTCTGGAATATAATTGTTATGCTAACGCGCCGAGTTTCCGATTATATTCTTATCATTTCGACAAAAGAAAACTATTTATTTATAAGTTTCCATGATATAATCGAATCATAAAATATCAGAATATTCTAATATAAGTAACATATGTAGGCAATATCTCTCACCTTTTCCAGCTGTATACATACCTAGTTTTTGATGCTGGGTAAAGAAAAAGGGGTGAGTCGAGTGAGTAACAAGTTATTTAAAGTTGCCGCTGTCATTTTACTCGTTTTATTTTCCATGTTTTCTTTTTCACCGCAAACTGAAGCAGCCAATTCTAAGTACGTCACGAAAGGCGCTACAACGAGCAAAGTGATTGCGTTGACGTTTGATGACGGATCCGACGGAACCAATATCAACAAAATTCTCCAAACCTTATCCGCCAACAAAGTAAAAGCGACCTTCTTCCTGACCGGTTCGGGAGCCAAAAATCATCCTCAGTCGATCAAGAACATTGCCGCACAAGGCCACCAAATCGCTAACCATTCTTATTCGCATCCGGATTTTACAAAATTGACTGCTGCCCAGATGAAAGCCGAACTTGATAAAACAGAAAGCACGATCAAAGGCATCACCGGCAAAACGACCAAGCCGCTGTTCCGCGCGCCTTTTGGAGCAAGCAACGCAAAAGTTCTGGCAGCTGTCGGCAATGCCGGGTACACGCATACGATTCAATGGAACATTGACACACTCGACTGGAAAGGCGTATCTTCCGCTTCCATTACCAACAAAGTGCTGGGCAACGTCGTGCCCGGCACCATTGTCTTGATGCATACCGGAGCCGGTGCATCCGGAACGCCTGGAGCTCTTCAAGGCATGATCACAAAGCTGAAAGCAAAAGGCTACACTTTTGTGACCGTTTCGCAATTGCTGAAATTGCCAACGTCTTCTCCGCCGCCTGCCAGCGGTGTGAAATACACCGTTAAAGCAGGTGATACACTTTACAGCATTGCGAAAAAGTACAACACGACTGTCGCTGCAATTGCCGCAGCCAATAAAATACCGAGTCCGTACATCATCCGCGTCGGACAAGTGCTGACGATTCCGGGCAAAGCCGTTCCGCCTCCTGCAGCCGTGATTAAATACACGGTGAAATCGGGCGATACGCTTTACGGTATTGCAAAGCGCTATAACACAACTGTCGCCAAAATTGCAGCCGCCAATAAAATACCGAGCCCGTACATCATCCGCGTCGGGCAAGTATTGACCATCCCTAGATAAACCAAAATGGAGTGAGGAAAATTTCCCTCACTCCATTTTTTACTGGTTCCCAAAAACCCGTGCCACTTCCTCTTTCAGTTCTTCTGCCATCGCCAATTCCTCGTGCCGGCTTACAAGTGCATTCACAATTCCCCGGTAATACCATTCTTGTTGTTCCTTGCCCCGGTTAAAGCGGTTCCACACTTCCTCTCCAGTTTCCTCGAAATCCAAGCGGATGGAACGCAGATTGTGCAGTTTGTCCGCAACTATAATGGCAAGCTCTTCCCGCGAGCGGGCAGCCAGCTTTGACACCGTATGACGCTTCCGATCTTCCCAGGGCCGCGATTTATCCGGCTCCGAAGCTGCTTTTACCAAAAGCAGCACCTGTTCTCCAAAAACCGCTCTTATCTCCTCCTCTGTTGCCGCTGTGTCTTCAAGCGTATCGTGGAGAATGCCGGCAGCGACCACTTCCTCTGATTCGCCTGCTTGCTGCAGCATCATGCCCACTGCAAATGGATGGCTGATATACGGGATACTTGTCCCTTTTCTGACCTGCCCCGTGTGCTTGAAGGCCGCAAACCCGATTGCATGATCGATTAAATTCCTCACGATTTTCCCCTCCTTGTTCTTACCGAGTACGTATTGGACTGGTTGAGTAGCATACAAGCTGGCAGACTTGAGGTTAAAAAAGTCTAATAGCTTTAAATCTGCCATAAGTAAATTTTTTCTAAATTTTATTAACAAAATACCTATTTTTATACGCATTTTATCATTAGATAAGATATAATATTCCAAGGTTTTCTATTTAATAGAAGATGAAAAAGGAGTTTTAACATGAAAAAAATCATTTCCACAATTAGTGTGATTGTTATTCTATTGGCTTTGCCCATTGTTCTCTGGAACCTGCAAAGCAAAGATCAGCTCCAAGTAGCGATTATTGATAAAACGGTGCCGAACGAAGATTACCGCGAGCACCACGGCTTGACCTGGCTTCTTAATCATTTCCAGTACGAGAAGGCCGATGGCACAAGCTATAAAAAAGACAGCGATTACTACGGTTTTGTTCCGGATGAAACTGAAAAAACGTACGGCATCCGTGAAATGCCCGATTCGCTTGAAGGCACAGACTTAGTATACGTGGCCGATACGTACGGCGTTTATGAAGACAACTTGCCATGGAATGATTCACAAGAAGAAGCAGCGCCTTCTCTCTTATATGGCGGAATGCAGATGGAAGAATGGACTACAATCAAAAATCAAGTTGCTGATAATGGCTCTGACCTTGTGATCGAGTTTAATTCCTTTGCCTCTCCGACGGATGAAGCCGTACGAAAAGATATGACCGAATTTCTCGGCGTCGACTCGACAGGCTGGAGCGGCCGGTATTTCGGCGAGTTAAGCGGGACTGGAGAAGAAGTGCCGGAATGGGTCATTTCCCGTTTTGAGAACTCCGGAGAAAAATGGGATTATAAGGGTCCCGGCTTTATACTCGTCAATGATAAAACCGAAGAAATTGTTGTTCTTTCCGAAGAACAAGGCGCTGTGGGACCAGAAGGGATAAAACTGGCATTTAACGACAAAGGCCAGGATCTATTTTCGTTAAACGATTCTCCCGCATTCAAATATTGGTTTGATATCAGTGAGCCAGCAGCCAGCGAAAACGTTTTGGCTGACTATGAATGGGACTTAACTGATTCAGGATCGGCTATTTTGGATGAGCATGGCATTCCTTCACAATTCCCGGCAATTTTGCAGCTGAAGAAAAATGATTCAGCTATCTACTTGTTCGCCGGAGATTTTGTGGACATTGGAGAGATTCCAAGTATTTATCAATACAGCGGTTTTGCAAAAATCAAGTCCCTACTTTCCTCTAATGATGCAGATTCCGACACTGCTTTTTATTGGAAAACGTATGCACCGATGATGGAAAGCATTTTGGCAAAGACGGAACAAAAACAAAGTACAGCAAAAAAAGAACCTGCAGCAGTTGTTCAGGCGGAACAAGACGGCATCAGCTATCCTTCCCGGATCAACGGCCAAACGTTTGAGGTGTATCAGGACAATAAATGGCAGCCATTTACGGTCAAAGGCGTCAATATGGGAATGGCAAAACCCGGAACATTCCCCGGAGAAGCTGCCATTACCCGAGAAGAATACGACCGCTGGTTCGAACAGATCGGCGAAATGAACGCCAACGCCATCCGCGTTTACACACTTCACCCGCCAGCATTTTATGAGGCCTTAAAGAGCTATAACGAAAAAGCAGAAACTCCTCTTTATCTTTACCACGGGGTCTGGGTGGACGAAGAACCGCTTGTGGAAAAGCTGGATGCATTTGATAAGGATATCACTCAAAACTTCCAGAATGAAATGAAAAAAATTGTGGATGTTGTCCACGGCAACGCAACAGTTGAAGAAAAACCGGGCCATGCAGCCGGAACGTATAAGGCAGACATATCCCCTTACGTGATTGGCTGGGTTATCGGCATTGAGTGGTTCCCCGATATGGTCGATGAGATGAACCGGCTGCATCCCGAACTGGGCGATTACGATGGCAAGTACGTCATGACAGATGGAGCCAATCCGATGGAGCACTGGCTCGCCATGCAGCTGGATTACTTAAGCGATTATGAAATGGGCAATTATGAGAGCATGCGTCCACTGAGCTTCACCAACTGGGTCACAACCGATAACTTAGAACAGCCGGCGGAACCGAGTGATGATGAAGACCTTGCATCTGTAGATCCAAATCACATCAAATCAAAAGATGCGATTCAAAAAGTCGGCATGTTTGCATCTTATCATGTCTATCCGTATTATCCTGATTTTTTGAACCTCGAGGAAAAATACACAGAATTTATTGACCATCGAGGCGAACGTAATAACTATGCCGGATATTTAAAGGATTTGAATGATTCCCATGAAATGCCGATACTGATAGCCGAATTTGGTGTTCCTGCTTCCCGAGGCAAGACACATGAAAACCCGTTCGGCTGGAACCAAGGGTTTATTTCCGAACAGCAGCAAGGCGAAATTGCGAAACGCCTGTATGAAGACATTTTAAATGAGGATATGCTTGGCGGCCTCGTCTTCACTTGGCAAGACGAATGGTTCAAACGCACATGGAATACAATGGATTATGACAATCCCGACCGCCGTCCATTCTGGTCGAATGCCCAGACGAACGAGCAGCAATTTGGCCTTCTCAGCTTTGATACGCTCAAAGTGAAAGTGGATGGCAAAGATGAGTGGACACCAGGTAAGAATTTATTGAAAGACGGAAAAGAATCATTGAAGTCGCTTGCAATGGACCATGATGAACGGTATTTGTACATCAAAGCTGAATTCAACGAAGACCAAAAGGACTGGTTGAAAAAAGAAGGCTTCAACCTATACTTCAATCTTCGAGACGGCAAAGGCATACCGGTTGAAACTGCACCGGATAAGAAGTTTAATGCCGATTTCCATTTGAAGATAAATGGAAAAGAGGATGCACAGCTCCTAGTGGCAGGCGACTACGATTCGTTCTACTATGATTATGCGGAACGTTTGAAAATGATTCCAGAATCCAATAAAGACATTTCAAAAGAGTTTCATCCGATTCGTTTGGCACTCAACAAAGAAAATGTTCGTCCCGATACAGGGGAAATTCTTCCCTTCTCTGCCTATGAAACTGGAGTTATGCAATACGGCAATGGGAACCCTGATTCCGATATGTACAATTCACTAAGCGACTGGTACTATTCAGAAGAAACCGGCATTCTGGAAATCCGTATTCCATGGATGCTGTTGAATGCCAAAGACCCAAGCCAACGTGAGTTTGCCGGAGATATGTGGAAAGATGGAATCGAAGCTTCGATGAAAGTTGAAGGCATAAAAGCCGCTGCTACGCTGACAGATTCCAACGGCAAGCTTGCCGGGTACTTCCCTGAAGGACAAGAAGCCAACTATTCATGGAAAAAATGGGACCTTCCTAAAAAAGAAGAACGCCTGAAACAATCCTATTATATTCTGCAGGACTTGTTTGAAAAGACCGAAATCGAGTAGGAGGGAGTGATTAACTCCCGACCTCTCACACCACCGTACGTACCGTTCGGTATACGGCGGTTCAATTAAGATGGATGACGCAAAGTTTCATAACGTGCGACCAGACTTTTGAGTCCTTGGGAACTCCAGTAGGAGTTTCCGAGGGCTCTGTGCAATACGGGACTTTTTGAAATTCGCCAGTAGCTCTTTCGCGAGTTGCCCCATTCATAAGCCTTCCCTTTCGGGATACTCAACCCGATGAGTTTTCTCACTTTCGTACTCGGCTTCTTCCAATCTTTCCATATGCACATGCGGAGCCTTCTTCGAATCCACGATTC
>NZ_FNDC01000013.1 GCF_900099655.1 Planococcus glaciei | reverse complement strand
ATCACTGGGCAGGTTACCAAGGGTACTTGGCGTTTCAACCAGACCTCCCCGGGTAAGAACGCAATCTTTCCCTCCACCTATCTGCTTCATTTACTGCATGCGACCTTCGGCAGAAAGGGCTTTGCCTTGTTCAGCAGACTCACCCAATCGCACATAGCCTTGTATGAAGTTCGTGTTCCTCAGACCGGAGGTTTGCCGCCCGCTTCCTTCAGATTCCACGTCGCCGTGGACACCCTTGCGCTTGGCTAACGGTTACTTCTGCCTTCACCGTTCGGGACTTGCACCCTATAGATTACGCCCATGCCGGGCACACTGAAAAAACGCGGCGGCCGAAGCCGTCGCGTGATTGGAGAAATATTATAATCCGCATTTCAGTTGAGCGTTGCAGTTGGTGCAAGTGTTGCAGCCGCCCATTTCTTCAACTGTCCCTTTGCGGCAGACCGGGCATGTGTTGCCCACTTCAGAACCGATGGTGACATTCGTTGAACGCAGATCTTGAATGGTATCAATAAGGACGATTGGGCGTTTCCCTTTGACTTCTTCCGGATGGCTTTCTTCGAACGTGTTTTCTTCCGCTTTCAGCGTCAATACCTGTGAATCACGGCTGCCGTCGACATAAACCGTGCCGCCTTTTGCTCCGCCTTTGTACAAGCGCTCGTAAACGCCTTGCACTTGCTCGACTGTATAGCCGCGCGGTGCGTTAACCGTTTTCGAAATGGATGAATCGATCCAGCGCTGGATAATGCACTGCACATCCGCATGCGCTTCAGGAGCCAAGTCCATTGAAGTGACAAAAGCTTTTGGCAAGTTTTCTTCATCCGCTTCCGGATTATTTTTCAAGTACTCGCGCACGATGTCGGCTTTCACTTCGATGAATTTGCCGAGACGACCGCTGCGGTAGTATGTGAAGGAATAATAAGGCTCAAGGCCTGTCGATACGCCAACCATCGTGCCGGTTGACCCAGTCGGAGCCACTGTCAATAAATGCGAGTTGCGGATGCCGTTTTCCAGGATCCCCTGGCGAACTTCTTCCGGCATGCCTTGCATAAAGCCGGTTTCCGTGAATGCTTTCCGAAGTGCTGCTGTTTCTTCGTCGGTATTGCCGACTAGGAACGGGAAGCTTCCGCGTTCCACTGCCAATTCTGTCGACTGCTCGTAAGCTGCCACAGCGATGGTTTTAAAGATTTCATCGACCAATTCGTTGCCTTCTGGCGAACCGTATTCTTTGTCGCAGTAAATGAGCAGATCTGCAAGGCCCATAACCCCAAGTCCGACGCGGCGCTCACCTAAAGCCTGCACACGGTTTTCTTCAAGGAAGTAAGGAGTCGCGTCAATCACATTGTCCTGCATGCGGACGCCGACGCGCACTGTTTCTTTCAATGCTTCAAAATCCACTTGCTTAGTTGACGGGTCGGCAAATTGCGCCAAGTTGACTGCTGCCAGGTTACAAACGGAATAAGGCGCAAGTGGCTGCTCACCGCAAGGGTTTGTGGCAACAACTTTTTGGCCGTATGCTTTCGCGTTTGTTTTTTCGTTGGCATTGTCGATGAAGAAAATGCCGGGTTCTGCTGAGTAGGTCGCACAAACATTAATCAAATTCCACAATTCGCGCGCTTTCATCGTACGGTAAGTGCGGACTTTATGGCCCAATCTTTCCCATTCGCGGACATCGCCCACTTCATGCCATTGTTCGTTGTAGATGGCCATTTCTTCTTTCGAATAAGATTCAACAGCCGGGAAGCGCAAATCGAAATCTGCATCTTCTTCCACCGCTTTCATGAAATCATCCGTCAAAGTCACGGAAATATTGGCGCCCGTCAGGAATTCTTCGTTATGGACAGAATACGTGCCGCCATCGCGCAGCTTCGTTTCGGCATCGCGCATGATTTTTTCGTTGAATCCGCCCATTCCTGGAATCGCCCGGTAGTTCAGGATGCCTTGGTACATGGCTTCTTCCTGTTCTGTCAGCGGCTTGAATTTCAATTTATTGTGCGCAAGTTTTTTGATCGTTTCATCTTCCGAGTTCTCGATCAGGAAACGCAGGATGCGGGGATTCTGCATTTTTGAAATGATGAATTCCGCAATATCCGGGTGCCAGTCGGCAAGCATGATCATTTGGGCGCCTCGGCGTGAACCGCCTTGCTCGACCAAGTGAGTCAATTTTGCAATGTCGTCGAGCCATGAAACCGAACCCGAAGATTTTCCGTTGACGCCCCGTGCCAGTGTGTTGCGCGGACGCAGCGTAGAACCGTTTGTTCCGACACCGCCGCCTCGAGACATGATTTCCATTACTTGTTTGCGGTGATCGGAAATGCCTTCGCGTGAATCCGCCACAAACGGCATTACGTAGCAGTTGAAATACGTTACGTCTGTATCTGCTCCTGCTCCGTAAAGAACGCGCCCTGCTGGAATGAATTTCAATCCGACCAATTGCTGGTAGAATTTCTCAAACCATTCCTGGCGTTTTTCCGGTGTCGTTTCAACAGATGCGAGACCTGTCGCGTTGCGTTTTGCGATTTGCTCGTAATAGACTTCGAGCGGTTTTTCAATGACATCCAACGTACGGTTGACGATGCCGCTTTCCTGTTCGCTTTCTTTGTCGATCGCACTGCGGTAATCTTCTTCAATCCAGATTTTTGCAGTGTTTGCGGCTTTATCGATCGAGACGATATAGCCAAGGCCGCGAGCCGGGAATTTCGGATCTTCTTTGACGGTCAAGACGACGAAGTCGCCGGCTTTAAGCGTCTTTTTCTCCGTATCTTTGAAAGAATAGCGGTCGATCATGACGAGGCGGGATACCCCTTTATGCGTAATTTTCATATCAGGAGTAATCGCATGTACTTGCGGAAACGCTTGAATGTCGGTGTTCAAAGAATGTGGATCTAATGTGTATTGAGTTTGTGTAACAGAAACCATTTGACAATTCCTCCTTCGTATTATATGGAGTCGAACACTATATATAGTATTACTACATTTCCCATGATACTAGATGTTGAAACTCTTTGGAATAACAAAATTTTGCGCTGGAATTATTTCCAATTGAAAATCCACTTGCAGCAAGCTTTTTCATTGGACCCAGAATTCAAAATGAGCCAAAAGACTCCTTAATTCCGAAAATTCCATACATCGCTGCCGTACTTTTTTTCTTCAATGGATTTAATATATGCAAGCTGTTCTTCATTCAATATGTAAGGATGGAGATGAATCGATAATGCCTCTTCAAAGCCGGCTTTAAAAGCATCGACGCATTCTTCAATCGTTGCAGGACGTTCCCGGAGCGAATTGATCGCCACCGCTTTTTCCGGAATTTTACGGCGCATGGCCTCTTCGGATTCAGGGCTCGAAAATTTAAACACAGACAGCAATTTTTCAGCATCCAAGTCCAATAGGATGGCCCCGTGCTGCAAAATGACCCCTTTTTGCCGGGTCTGTGCGCTTCCCGCCACTTTTTTCCCTTCGACGACCATTTCATACCAGCTTGGCGCATCAAAGCAGACCGCACTTTTCGGCTTTTTTAAATCAGCCCGTTTTTCATCCGTATCGGGTACTGAAAAATAAGCATCCAGCCCGAGGTTCCGGAAGCCCTGCAGCAGCCCTCCGCTGATGACGCGGTACGCTTCGGTCACCGTCTCCGGCATTTCCGGATAATCTTCCGACACGATGACGCTGTAGGTCAGTTCATGCTCATGAAGCACTCCCCTTCCACCGGTCGGGCGGCGGACAAAACCGAGCCCGAGCGCTGAAACCTGGTCCATGTCAATTTCTTTTTCCACGCGCTGAAAATAACCGATCGACAACGTAGCCGGGTTCCATCCGTAGAACCGGATCACCGGCGGAATCAGCCCTTCGCTGTGCCAGTCCAATAGCGCTTCATCCATGGCCATATTAAATGCGGGGCTGTTTTGCCCCGAGTTTATGAAATACCAATCTGCAAATTTCACAAGATCGCCTCCTAAATCCATTAATTAGTGTAACATTGGCATTGAATAACCGTCACTCCTTCTTTTATAATAAAAGGAGAATAGAAAGGGGCAAGAACATTGGATTTTCTGTATATCATCTTAGGCGTTCTGCTGATAGCGATCATCTTCGGACTGATTTCCTATTTCCGAATTAAAAAAGCTGTCACAAATCTTACACAAGAACAATTTATCGAAGGCTACCGCAAAGCTCAGCTGATCGATGTACGCGAACCGAAAGAATTTGCCGGCGGGCACATCCTGGGCGCGCGCAACATCCCTCAATCCCAATTGCGCCAGCGCTACAAAGAAATCCGTTCTGACAAACCGGTCTACTTGTATGACCAGAACGGTGCACGCAGCGGCCGGGTTGCATTATTCCTGAAGAAAAAAGGCTACAACCAATTGTATCAACTGCAAGGCGGTTTCAAGCAATGGACCGGCAAAGTCAAATCCAAATGATGCACCCATAAAGTCTTTCCAAACCGGAAAGACTTTTTTTCTACCCAAACAGGCGATTCGATTCTTTAGAAAAGAGGGAAACCATGACAAAACCGAAGATTTTATTTCCACACGACCACGCAATACGTGAAACTTTGCCGCATTATGCGGATATCGCAGCTGTATCCGGCCGGATTTTCTCCCAGCTCAACGAACGTTCGGCGGGTGCGTGGATGCACATCGACATTGCGGAAACGATTACGCAGCTCCATACCTATCTTCTCGATATGATGGAAAACGGCCAGCTGGCCTATGAAACTTTGTCGTATGTTTACGAGGCGCGTCCGATGGGCAAAATCGGCAATGTGCCGGATGATCTGCACAGCGGCAATTTGAAAATCCAGGAGACGTTTGACAACCGGCTGATTTATTTTCCTGCCCACGAAGTCGCATTGACGCAATTGCCGTTTTATACGACGGCCGACAATAGCTGGCCGGAATTCCAATGCTACGCCAAATCCATCGAAGGCGCGTTCCGCTTCCTTGAAGACCTGAACGAAATGCTGCGCCAGGCATTGATGAACAATATCACATTTCTGGTCGACACCGAAGAAGGCGTGAAGCGGCGCAATTACGGAGAGATGGCGATTGTCTCGCGCGACGATGTCATGCTTGAAGCCGGTGTGAAACAGGACATTTTCCGTTCGATTGATGAGTTTTTCCGCGACGGCGGCCAGTTCTTCAAAGAATATGGCGTGCCGTTCAAGCGCGGCATCCTGTTGTACGGCTCTCCGGGCAACGGCAAGACGACGCTCGTAAAATCCATCACCGGCTCTACAGAAGCGCCTGTCGTCTACTGGCAGATCACAGAGTATACGAACAGCTACACCGTCCAGGAAGTGTTCGGGATCGTCTCCAGGCTCGCTCCGGCCATTCTCGTGATCGAAGACATCGATTCGATGCCGGAGTTCACCCGCTCGGTTTTCCTGAACACCCTCGACGGCACCCAATCGCGCGAAGGCTTGTTCATTATCGGCACGACCAACTATCCGGAACGCATCGACCCGGCGCTCATCAACCGCGCTGGACGCTTTGACAGGGCTTATGAGATTCCATCGCCTGATAAAAAACTGCGCAAACAATATTTGCGTAAACTCGACATCAAATCGATTTTCTCGGAAGATGAAATCGATGACATGGCGAAATTGACAAAAGGCTTGTCCATTTCGCAGCTGAACGAGCTGTATATGAGTTCTGCCCTCAATTGGCATTACGACGGCGACTCCGGCTATGCCAAGCGCATACAGGAGCTTCAGAAGCAGAACAAACGCACCGAGCGCAATGACTGGGAAGATCCGGAATCGACGATCGGTTTCTAATGCCACGGAACAGAAAAAAGCCCGCTTGAAAGGTTCGTCCTTTCAAGCGGGCTTTTGAATTTATTCGGCTTTCGTGTAGCGCAGAACCGGCTTGCGGGCCGCCTGCGTTTCATCCAAGCGTTTGATTACAGTTGTGTGTGGAGCATTCTGGACGATTTCCGGATTTTCTTCCACTTCTTTCGCAATCTGGATCATTGCATCAATGAACGCATCAAGCGTTTCTTTCGATTCTGTTTCGGTCGGCTCGATCATCATGCCTTCTTCCACGTTCAACGGGAAGTAAATCGTTGGCGGATGGTAGCCGAAGTCAAGCAGGCGTTTCGCCATATCCAGCGTGCGCACGCCCAGTTTTTTCTGGCGGCGTCCGCTTAACACAAACTCGTGTTTGCAGTGGCGGTCATACGGCAAATCGAAATGAGGCGCCAGTTTGCGCATCATGTAGTTGGCATTCAGCACGGCGTATTCGGTTACTGCCTTCAAGCCGTCTGGCCCCATCGAGCGGATGTACGTATAAGCACGGACGTTGATGCCGAAGTTGCCGTAGAACGGTTTGACGCGTCCGATTGATTCCGGGCGGTTGTAATCGAATGTCAAGCCTTCTCCGGATTTCACCAATACCGGTTTCGGCAAATATGGAATCAAGTCTTTTTTCACGCCGACAGGGCCTGAACCCGGTCCGCCGCCGCCGTGTGGGCCGGTGAAGGTTTTGTGCAAGTTCAAGTGGACAACGTCAAAGCCCATGTCGCCAGGGCGCGCTTTTGACATAACGGCATTCAAGTTTGCGCCGTCGTAGTACAATTTGCCGCCGACTTCGTGGATGATGGCAGCCATTTCCAGGATTTGTTCTTCGAACAGTCCAAGTGTGTTCGGGTTGGTCAGCATCAATGCCGCTGTGTCTTCCCCAACTACGCGCTTCAAGTCTTCAAGATCGACCAAGCCGTGTTCGTTCGATTTAACCGTTACGGTTTCGAAACCGGCTACTGTAGCCGATGCCGGGTTTGTGCCGTGTGCAGAATCCGGAACGATGACTTTGGTGCGGTTCATGTCGCCTCTCGACTCGTGGTAAGCGCGGATCATCATCAACCCTGTCCACTCGCCATGAGCGCCGGCAGCCGGCTGAAGCGTCACTTCGTCCATGCCTGTGATTTCTTTCAAGTGTTCTTGCAAATCGAACAATAATTCCATCGCGCCTTGGACAGTCGATTCTTCCTGCAGCGGATGGATATTTGCAAACCCAGGGAAGCGGGCAACGGTTTCGTTGATTTTCGGATTGTATTTCATTGTACAAGAACCCAATGGATAAAATCCGGAATCGACGCCGTGGTTGCGTTTTGACAAGGCCGTATAATGGCGCATGATGTCGAGTTCCGACACTTCCGGAAGCTCTGCCGCTTCTTCGCGGATCAAGCCTTCCGGCAGAACGTCTTTCAAATCGATTTCCGGAACTTCAAGATCCGGCAGGCTGTAGCCGATGCGGCCTTCTTTCGTCATTTCAAAAATGAGCGGTTGGTTGTCTTTATGCATGAGTAGCCCCCATTTCCTGCACTGCTGCAGCAACTACCTGCACAAATGCATCGATTTCTTCTTTCATACGCTGTTCGGTTACTGCAACGAGCATATGCCCTTCCAGCTCATCGTAGCTGCGGCCAAGGTCGTATCCGCCAATGATGGCTTTTTCAAGCAAAGCGGCGTTGATTTCTTTCACAGGAACTTTCGTTTTCACAACAATTTCGTTGAAATGGGCGCCGTCAAAAGCAATTTCAAATCCGGCATTTTTCAACTGCTGTTTCATATAGTAGGTTTTGGTGATATTTTGCAATGCCATTTGCTTCGTGCCGACTTTTCCGAGCGCTGTCATGGCAACGGAAGCAGCCAGTGCGTTCAATGCCTGGTTCGAACAAATATTGGAAGTCGCTTTGTCGCGGCGGATATGCTGTTCGCGCGCTTGCAAGGTCAATACAAAACCGCGTCGCCCGTCTTCATCCGTCGTTTCACCGACCAGACGCCCAGGAACTTTTCTCATCAATTTCTTTGTCACAGCGAAGTATCCGCAGTGCGGTCCGCCAAATGCTTCGGCAATTCCGAACGGCTGTGCATCGCCGACCGTAATATCTGCACCCAATTTTCCAGGAGGCGTCAAAGCACCGAGCGCCAATGGATTGGCCGATACAACAAACAACGCACCCGCTTCATGGATGACCGGTTCAAGCACAGCCAGGTCTTCCACTTGCCCAAAGAAGTTCGGGTATTGAATCATGACAGCCGCCACATTGTCGTCTATCAGATTTTTTAACGCCTCAACATCGGTATGGCCATCTTTCAATGGAATTTCTTCCACTTCGATGGATTGGCCGAGTGCGTATGAACGAACGACTGCGCGCGATTCCGGGTGGACGGCACGGGACACGAGAATCTTCTTGCGGCGCGTATGCCCGGCAGCCAGCATGCCGGCTTCCGCAAGCGCCGTTCCGCCGTCATACATGGAAGAGTTGGCAAGATCCATGCCGGTCAATTCGCTGATCATCGTCTGGAATTCAAAAATCGCCTGCAACTCGCCTTGCGAAATTTCCGGCTGGTACGGCGTATAAGCCGTATAGAATTCAGAACGGGAAATCACATGGTCCACAATGATTGGTTTGTAATGGTCGTAAACGCCGGCGCCCAGGAACGAAGCGAAGCGGTTGGAATCAGCGTTTTTTGCCGCCAATTGAGCCAGTTCTTTTGTCAGGGAAGATTCAGATTTTGCCGGTTTGATATTGTATTCGCCTTTAAAACGGACTTTTTCAGGAATATCCGCAAACAATTCGTCGATCGATTGGATTCCGATTGTGTCCAGCATGTCTTTTTCGTCTTGAGACGTCATTGGTAAATAACGATGTTTCATGGAGTGCTGTCCCCTTTTCAAATGAGATTATTTTGATCGTTTGTAGAACGGTGTTTCGACTGTTTTCGCTTTTAGGCGTTTATTGCGGATTTCGATTTCCAGTTCCAATCCAAGTTCGGCAAATTCAGTAGCCACCAAAGCCAGTCCGATGTTTTTCTTCAAGCTTGGCGACTGGGTGCCAGTTGTAACTTCCCCAATTTTTTCACTGTTTGCATAAACCGCATAGCCGTGGCGTGGAATTCCTTTATCGATCATTTCGATGCCGACCAATTTGCGCGGCACGCCGTTTTCTTTTTGTTCAGCGAGTGCAGCTTTTCCGATGAAATCCGACTCTTTCTTCAATTTCACCACAAAGTTGATGCCGGCTTCAAGCGGCGTAATGTCTTTCGACAATTCCTGTCCGTAGAGTGCCAGGCACGCTTCAAAGCGCAATGTGTCCCGTGCGCCCAATCCGCATGGCACTACGCCGTCTGCCTGTCCTTCTGAAAGAATTTCATCCCAAAGGGCGACTGTCGCTTCGGGGCTAGCGTAAATTTCAAATCCGTCTTCTCCTGTATAACCGGTCCGGGAAACAATGACCGAATGGCTGCTGACTTTCACATCCGTTTTGAAGCGGAACGCTTTGATTTCCGACAGGTCTTCATCCGTCAAACGCTGCAATACGGATTGGGCAAGCGGTCCTTGGAGCGCCAATAGCCCGTATTGGTCCGATTGGTTGTCGAGTTTTACGTCGCCGGATACAGCCTTTTGCATCCATTCGAAATCTTTTTCGATATTGGACGCATTGACCACCAGCAAGTAATGGCCATCGCTGATTTTATAAATCAGCAAATCATCCACTGTACCGCCGTCTTCATAACACATTGCCGTGTACTGGGCTTGCCCATCCTGGATTTTGGAAACATCATTGGTCACCAGGCGCTGCAAAAATTCCAGGCTGCCGGAACCCGTTACCAAGATCTCACCCATATGCGAAACATCAAAAAGGCCCGCTTTCGTTCTTACTGCCTCGTGCTCTTCTTTGATGCTTGAAAATTGGACCGGAAGTTCCCATCCGCCAAAATCAATTGTCTTTCCGCCGTACTTTGCGTATGCCTCAAAAAGAGGGGTACGCTGCAATTGCCCTGTCATTTCGCCCATTCATCTTCCTCCTCAGATAATCAAATTCCACAAAAAAAGGACAGAGATTCCCCTAAAATAGGGAAATCTCTGTCCTGGAACCTGAAAGTTTACCTTTACGGCTTTCCTCTTTGGTAGCTGCAAAGCAGCGTTCTCCAGAGATGCGTCCCGCACGAGTCTTTTTGCCTGAGAGATTCATAACTGCTGTTATTTGCTCCTTCGGCGACGCTTTCGCGTTCTCTCCCCGTGCGCTCATCCGCCCAAATCGAATCATTTGGTCCAAACCGTTATACAGAATAGTATAACTTTGACTATATCCTAACATTGATAAGGCGGAAGCGCAAACAATTTTCTGTTGAGTCTAAAAAGGCGAACGATTCTATGATAAAAAATAAAATCATTCGCCTTTTAGACGATTCACTTGAAAGGCGGCATATTGTGTTATTTGCCGCAAGGTACGGAATTCTGTACGGATGGTAATATGGGCAGCTGCTTTATAATGGCGGTAGCGCGATTTGAACAAAGCTTCGATTTCTTCCCGGGTCGAATTGCGGACAATCGGCCGGTTCACGTCATTGTGGATCCGGCGCCAAATTTCCCGAAAAGGGGCATCCAAAAATAGCACCAAGCCGGTTTCCCGCATAATTTTCCGATTTTCTGCACGAAGCGCTACACCGCCGCCAGTCGAAATGATGCAATTGTCATGGCTGTGGTTTCTTAAAAACTGTGTTTCGAGGTTCCGGAAATACTCTTCTCCGTTCAGTTCGAAGATTTCCGGGATCGTTTTGCCTGTCTGGCGGACAATTTCCTTATCCATATCGTAAAAAGGCAGTTTCAATAGAAAACTGAGCCTTCTTCCTACCGCACTTTTGCCGCAGCCCATAAATCCGACTAAATATATTCTTTTCATCTTTCTACCTAAGACTCCCCTACTGCTCCGGCGTGTTCTGCTTTTCAATTTCCATTAGTAGTTGTATCGTAGCATGTCTATGCATATTTTCCAATCCATCATATGTTTTGTATTGGACAGAATAGACAGATACACCGTGGGACAGCAGGATGAGCGCCGATAGAAAAAACACGAGTGTTCCTGGATATAATGCGCCCTTATTGGACTTAAGGAGGGGTAACCACATATTCTGCCTCCTCTATTGCACCGTTTGAAAATTCTGCACGGATGGTAAGTTTCGGGCCATTCATTCCGAACCGGCAATTTTTGATGCCGGTCAGCATAATCTCATGGCCTTGCCTAAACTTCTGTTTCCTCACCGAATGGTCATACAGTTCGATATCGAATTCCTGACTTTGTTGGATTGTACGGATTCCCACTCCATTATCGATGATTTCGATTGAATCGCTTCCTGCCAGATAACTTTGCAATTCTACGCTGAATAACTGCCATTCCATCTGTTTGGCATGAGATTCTTTGGAAAATGACACCATAAATCCGAAAAAAAGCACGACGATCGGCAGAAAGATCATCAAAATCGTCAGCTCCAGCAGCGAATTCAAAAAGACGAAGCCTTTTTCATCCATCCTCTTTATTCGATGCATATCGTTTTTTCAGCCTTCTGGTAATTTTCGTAGTGCACACAAAGCTGTTCCGCCATTTCCCAGCGGTAAACCGTCCCGTTGACCCGCCTTTCCCCGCTTGTGTTTTTGAATCCCCGCATTTCCTTCGCGCCTTCATGGAGCGTCTCAAAAGCAATCATGCGTTCTTTCTTTAAATGGAGCGACTGCTGCAATTGCTGCATCACCGGCAGCAAGGTGCCGAATAACATAAACAGCATCAGCAGGCTAACCATTGTTTCCGCCCAGGAATATCCGTGTTCATTCAGAAAAAACCACCCTCCCTTTTCCCAGATGGATGACCATTGAACGTTCACCCGTACTCGTAGCAAACCGCATCGTTCCTGCACTTGTCACTGAACCGTTTGCCGTAAAATAAACGCCGTCGATATTGCTCGTTTTTAGGATGCTGACGGAGGGCGGCAGTTTTCTCGCCGGCAGCAGCTTTCTGAAATTCTGAATCACTTCGTATGTCCGGTCATTTTCGCGAAACACTACCATTACGGATGTTTTGCTGCGGTAAGTTTCACTTTGGGCATAATAAATGTCCCGCAGCAGCAAATCAAAAAACCGGTCTTCTTGCTGTTCCGTTTCAAAGGTGCGGTACGAAGGGATGGCGATGCCGACCACGGTCATTAAAACCGCCAGCACAAGGAGCATTTCCAGCAAAGTAAAGCCTCCTTGCTTTAAGACGCTCTTGATGTCACGACTCCTTCAGTGGAAATCTCCACCGCATCGCCGTTCGGGCAAGTGGTTTCATTGGTTTTCAAATATCCGCCTGACACCAGTTCAGCAATGGTCGGCACTTTTTTCTCATCCATCCGGTAAGATTCCACCTGGCCCTGCACCATGTGCACAAACGCTTTGCAGCCTTTTTCATCGACAGCCGATGTCTGCTTCGTGACGTTCGGGATGGCAATTGCAATCAATACCGTGATAATAAGCATAACGATAAGCATTTCAATCAATGTAAATCCTTTTTGGTTTTTTAATAGACGCATAATTCTCCTCCTCAAATGGTGTGGACTAGATTGTACATCGGCAATAGGATCGCCAAATAAGCACCGACAATGCAAATGGCAATCATGACAAAGAACGACGGCTGGATGATGCGCAGCAATTGGGCGGTGTGCTGTTCGATGCGTTCCATCAGCACTTCGCTGTAGAGAATCAATTCTTTTCCAAGATAACCGGTCATTTCACCATGCTGGACAAACGAAGCCATATCAATGGCGAAAAAAGGCTGGCGGCCGAGCGCCACTGACAGCGGATTGCCTGTCATCACTTCTTCGTGGCAGGACTTTGCCATGAATTGAATGATGGAATGGTAGGTCTGGTTTTGGAGCAGGTGAAGCGATTCCTGAAGCGAAATGCCGCTGTGAAGCAAAGTCCCAAGCTCTCTCGCCAATAGATGCGACCAGTACAGCCGCATGAATTTTCGGAGCAGCGGAAATTTCAGAAGCCATCCGATTTGGCGCTGGACCCTCTGTTTTTTTAGCAACGTCCAAAAAACAGCTGTTGTGAGTCCGATTGCTGCGAAAATACCAATAAACACATCAGGCAAATTCAAGAGATAAGTCGGAACTCCGCCCGATTCCTCACCCGACTGCAAGGATTCCATCAGTTCCGTTAAGTTGGGTACGTAATTGGTCCGAAAAAACAGGAACAGCACCGACGTAAACAGCAGAAGCGACACGGGATAAACCATAATGTTGCGGAGCTTTTTTTGGACGCCTTCTGTCCGGGCGAAGCTTTTGGCAATGCTTTCAATGGATTCCGCCAGCCGGCCATGGTGCTCCGCGATTTCCACAGGAAAAAGCACCGGATCTTTAAAGCCGAGAAACTTTAGAATCTCTGCGGCATTGCCGCCGCCTTTCAGAATGCCCGTAATGCCGGTTAAAGCTTCTTCGGTCTTCGGGGTATGCATCGGCAAGAGCAGCGTCAGTGCAGTCGGCAGCAAATAGCCTTCTTTCATTAAGACTGCGAGGCGGCTCAGGAAATGTTCCCGGTCACGGATAGGAATTCGGTTTGATTTCATAGGAAGCTTCAATCGCACCAATTTTCACTCCTTCCCGGATCTGTCCGCCGAAAGACAAATGCTCCGGCAAGGAATAGCTTTTCTGGCCTTTTGCGGATTCCAGTGCTTCATCCAGCCGGTCTCCGTGCAGAATTTCATACAAAGCCCGGTACGACAGCTCGGGGTCTTCCATGTCCGGATACACCGGGATGATGCGCTGTGCGGAAACGGCAATCAGCGTCTGTGACATATCTTCAAAAGAAACACCCAAGTCACGAAGACGATGCAAGCACCCGACTGAGTGGCGGGCATGGATCGTTGAAAACACCAGGTGTCCGGTCAGCGCCGCGCGTACAGCAATTTGCGCCGTATCGGCATCCCGGATTTCGCCGATCATGATGATATCGGGGTCATGGCGAAGAATCGCCTTTAGCCCGGCGGCGTAGCTGAGGCCCGCTTTTTCGTTGACCTGGATTTGCAGGATTGATTGGTTTTTGCGTTCGACTGGATCTTCGAGCGTGATGATGTTGCGGTTCAGTTTTTCGCTGCAATGCTTCAACAATGAATACAGCGTCGTTGATTTGCCGCAGCCGGTCGGACCGGTGAGCAAAATCAGCCCTTGCGGCGCTTCTGCCAGTTTTTCCAGCAAGCGTGCGGAATCACGGAAAGCGGCAAGCTGATGAATCGATTCCGCGACATTGTCTGCCATCACACGGATGACGATGCTTTCTTTTGTCAAAACGGAAGGCAGGGTTGATATTCTGAAATAATAAGGAAGGTCTTGAATGGGAAGGTGAAAGGATCCGGTTTGGGGTTTGCGCTTTTCGCTCATATCTAAAAGGGAAAGATATTTGAAATAGGCTATCATGCGATCGCCCAGATCAAGGGGGAGTTTGGCCACTTGCCGCAGCGATTGGAACGAGCGGTAAGAAACCGTGTAGCAGGTCGGTTCAGGTTTGATGTGGATGTCTGTTGTGCCATTTTCAACTGCATCCTGAAGCAGGTTGGCACATCGGCGTTCAACAATTTCTTGCATAGCCACCTCCTGTTTTGGATTGGACAAAGGCCGCCGCTTTGTACCCTCATAGTATAGCGAGCCTTCTCGAAAAATGGAATACTTTTTCCAAAAATAATTATTTGACCCCCGGTTTTCGGGGCAAATCTCATTTTTGGCATGTGCTTTCCCAGAACGCCTTGTCGGAAAATCGAATCTTTGTTAAGCTTGAAGCAACAATACACGTGTTTGTCACAAAGAAAGACCAACTCGTAGTTTACACACTCGCTCAATTTCCTATATAATAAACAGGAGATTACTGTAGTGTGGCAAAGGAGGGATTACCCATGGACAAGATGTTTAAATTAATGGGATGGTGGACTGGGATTTTCGCAGTTCTTTTTTATGTAGGCGACATGGTAGAAGTATCATTGATAATGGTTGCTAATACCGGCTTTTTTGTACTACTTGGATTCTTAAATATTTCTGAACGCATGTACTTGTATGTTTTTGGAGCTTACTTGACAGTATTTTTCGTCGGCTTTACTTACTACTCAACGTTCATCCATGTTCCTGGTGCTGGACACTAATTAACAACTTTAGAAAACAAAGAAAAAGCGGCCTTCATGGCCGCTTTTTTATTTGCTTGTTGAGAAAGATATAGAAAAAATCCCCACTTAGATTATCTCTGATATTCCGCAAAACAGCTCCGCTTTCCTGCGGGCTTGCGCCGAACTAACTCGGCCTGGCAGCCGAGTGGATTTCGGCACGGCGCTGTCCCGCGGGAGTCTCCGCTGTTTTGCTCCATATCTAGACAAAGCAAGAACTTACGATGTGCTTCATTTTATTCCTTCTCTTCAAGTAGATTCTAGTAAAGAAACAGGAAAATAGAATGAAGCGGAAGGCGGCGAAAAACCACTGCTCCTGCATCGCTGCGCTAGCTTCGTCGCAAAGGCTTGCCCTCGCAGGCTTCGGCCAACGCCTTTTCAGCGGGATAGCGAAGCCGTCGAGACCCTGGAGTCGCAAAGCGACGAAGCGGCTCGGCGCGAGCCCGCGAAAAGTGTCCACCTGAAGTGGAATGGTTAAGAATGTCAGGCTTTCTCGACTCTCTGAGAAAAAGCGGCCTTCGTGGCCGCTTTTTTATTTGCTTGCTACGCCTTCAAAAACGGGTTGCTCGCTTTTTCAATTTCAGGGGTCGTTTCCGGCCCGTGCCCAGGGTAAAGAATCATATGCTCCGGAAGCGTCAGCAAGGATTCGCGGATGGACTGCAATAATTTTTTCTCAGATCCGTCGATCAAATCGGTACGGCCGATGCTGCCGCGGAACAAGGTATCGCCCACAATCGCGAAGCCTTCATCGCCGAATGAAAAAGTGACGCTTCCCGGTGAATGCCCCGGTGTATGGAATATGTCCATTTTAAACGAACTGATTTCAAGTACATTTTCCTGGTCCAGCAAAACATCCGCTTCTTTCATCCGGTAATCCGGAAGCATGCTGTATTTGCCGGAGCCGTTCAAATTCGGGCGGCTTAGCCAATCTTTTTCCAAGCGGTGCAAATAGACCGGAATGGCATAGATTTCCCGCAAGTCGTCGATTGCCCCAACATGGTCAAAATGTGCATGGGTTAACAGGATGGCCAGCGGCTTCAATTGTTTGGATTTCAGGAAAGACACAATCTTGCCGCTTTCTTCGCCCGGATCAAAAATCAGGCATTCTTTTTGGTCGTTCGCTATGATATAGCAATTCGTCTGGACGGGGCCCAGCTCCATTTGGTTGATTTTCAGCATTTTGTTCACCTCATTTAAATTATAGCATTCCAACTGTTCAACGGAATGACATTTTTAGCGCTCGACAAACTTAGCCAAATTCTTTACAATAAAAGAGAACGCGACGGCACTGGCTGTTAAAGTTGAAGGGAGTGTCATAGATGAACTTGCTTATGGTTATTTTTGGTCTTATTGCTATTTTAGCGGCAGTAGGCTCTGTGCAAACCATTAAAAACAAACAAATTTTAGGATTTCTTTTTAACTTCGGTACGTTTGTGATTTTCGGTGCTTTCACAGTAGCGACAATCATTTTCCAAGGTTACCCACCAAGCCTGCACTAATCTTTAAAAAAACTGATGCTTCCATGCATCAGTTTTTTTCTTTATGCCCAACAAAAAAGGTTCCGGAAAATATCCCGGAACCTTTTTTGATTTAATTTTGCGTATCCTCTTTAAGCCGCTGCTGTTCTTTTTCGAGTTTTTTCAATTCATCCTCCGACAGAATCAATTGGCCGTTCTTTTCATCATAGAACCGCAGCAGGTCTCCATTGATGATCGACTCGGAATACTCCAGTTCGGTCATTGCAGGCTCGATGGAAGGTTCACAGGCCGCTTTGTCCGTCTCGATGCCTGTCTCGATGTCGTAGCAGACATTGCCTGCATAGACATGCTTGTCGGTGATGAAACGGCCGTCGCGGAAGGCGACAAACTCTTCATGTTCTTCAGAGAACAAATCCCCGCCAAACTGAATGTCTTGTTCAGAGTCAACCCCAAGCAAATGCATCACTGTTGGCCGGATATCGATTTGTCCGCCGATTTCTTCGTCGACATAGCCTTCCCCAAATCCAGGGATATGGACAAAGAATGGAACTTTCTGCAGCTGCGCGGATTCGTAAGGCGTAATTTCTTTTCCAAGATATTGCGCCATCGCTTCGTTGTGGTTTTCAGAAATGCCGTAATGGTCGCCGTACATCACTATGACGGAATTTTCATAAAGCCCTTGTTCTTTCAATTCCTCAAACAGGACTTTAACGGACTCATCCAAATAGCGGGCAGTCTGGAAGTAGCGGTTGACGGTTCCTGAATTGGAATCAAATTCATCGATCAATTTGTCTTCCTCATCCAAATAGAAAGGATGGTGATTGGTCAAGGTAAGCAGGCGCGTATAGAAAGGCTGCGGCAAATCGGCCATATGTTCAACCGACTGTTCCATGAATGGGATGTCTTTCATTCCCCAGTTGACGGCGTCTCCTTCGCCGATCGTATAGCTCTCGATGTCGAAAAACTGGTCAATCCCCAATGACTGATACATAATGTCCCGGTTCCAGAAGCTTTTTGTGTTGGCGTGCTGGACAGAGGTATGGTATCCCTTGTTCCCCAGGCTTTCCGACATCGAGTTGAAGGTGTTGCCGCTGTGCGTAAAGAAAACCGCCCCTCCGCTTAACGGATACAGCGAATTTTCCACCAGGAACTCAGAATCGGAGGTTTTGCCTAGTCCAGTTTGATGATAAAAGTTCGGGAAGTAGATGGTGTCTTCATCTTTTGTCAGTTCGCTGAGGAAAGGCGTAATCGGTTCGCCGCCCATTTCTCCATTAATCGTGAACGACTGCAAAGATTCCAGTGTCACGACGATCAAGTTCCGCCCTTCGGCTGCGCCAAACATATCCTTTGACGGGTCCGGCTGATTGGCGCGGATGTAGTTGTTCACTTCGACCAGTTCGGAGCCGTTTGCAAGGGCTCGCTGCGCCTGTGATTTCGACTGCACATACATATCGTATAAATGGTAGTTGTACATGCCGATGTTTTTGACGAGCATTTCCCGGTCAAAGCCGCGCGTCAACAATTGCGGACGTTCCATTTCGGCCAATCCCAAATTAAAGAACAGGACAGCGGCCGAGATGATGAAGTACGCTTTTCGCTGAACCGCGAGATTCAAGCTGGAAGCTGGAATGATGCGGATAAACTTCATCGCCAGCAGGATCAGGATGACATCTGTAAAATAGATAAGGTCGGTAATAAAAACGCTTTCGGAAGCGCTCGATCCCAAGTCCCCGAAATTATCTGTCTGAAACAGGACCGGGAGTGTGATAAAGTCACTGAAAAAGCGGTAAAAAGCCACATTTGCGTATAATATAAAAGAAGAAATAAGTGCAATAGCGAGGATATAACGGTTTCTGGCTTTCTCACTTTTAAAGAACAGCGCAATCCCGTAAACAAACAACAGCATGCTCAATGGATTAATGAACAAAATGAATTCCTGCAACACATTGTCTATCGATATCGAAAAACTGGTTTTATAGGTTAGATAGGTCTTTAACCAGGTAGCGATGATGGCAATCGCAAGAACAGAATGTTTCGGCCATTCTTTCTTCCACATCCCCTGCAGCCTCCTTTTTAAGTTCGAATCTCAACAAAGCTTAACATAAGCTTCACGAAAGTAGACAGAATTGTCATAACATTAATAATGGCTCAACATAAATGATACCCCTTCTGATACGCTTCAAACGTTTTTAAGTTTCCTATTTTAATTTATTTTGCATTTATTGGCGTTTTTTCTGGCGCAAAATGAGTATTGCGGTCGAGTATTCTTTGGCACTGATGAATTGCAGCCGGTATAGCTCACGTATTTCTTCCTCCATGAGCTCAAGGTCCGCAATCGGATCGCCTGTATAGATAATGGTGCCGTAGCGCTTCAGCAGCTGCATGACGTCGTATAAAGTCTTCATCTGCTCACCTTCCCTGTCGCGATCGATTCGCTTTCTGTATGAATCGCATCCACTGGTATGTCATGGGGCTCCACAAATATGCGGTCAGCCAGCTGTACGTCAAATGCCAGCGACTGGGTCGCCCCGGTATAAGTTGCCAAATAGCGGTCATAATAGCCTCCGCCAAAACCGATGCGGTAGCCTTCTCTTGTATACACCACACCCGGAACCACCAGCAAATCGATGGCTTCCGCTTCCAAGCGCACCGTTTCTTCCACTTTTGGTTCTTTCAAGTGCATATAAACCGTTTCCAATTGATTAAAATCCGTAAGGGCATAAAAGTCCATCGTGCGGTCCTTGCGCCAGCATTTCGGGACAGCGACTCTTTTCCCTGCCTTCCAGCATGCCTGGATCAGTTCATGGGTGTCGACTTCCGGAAATGCCGATACGGTGACGCCGACTGTTCCAGCTTTTTGGAATACAGGATCTTCCATCAAACGGCCGACAATGAGACGTGACTTCCGCTGGTGTTCCGCCTTCTCCATATTGTTCAGGTGATCTAGTACTTGCTTGCGCTGAATCGCTTTATCCAATTGCTTGTCCCCTTTCTTCTGTTAAAAGCTAAAGTGAAAATCTATGTATGCAACTGAAGCTTGTGTCTTCAGTTTAAAAGATTCGTTCCTATTTTGTCCTCTATAAAGAAAAAAGCCAAAACCCGTTAAGGTTTTGGCAGTCAATGAATTACTTCGTTTCACGGTGTAAAGTCATTTTCTTTTCACGTGAGCAATATTTTTTCATTTCAAGACGCTCAGGGTTGTTGCGCTTATTTTTAACAGTGCTGTAGTTACGTTCGCTACATTCTGTACAAGCTAAAGTGATGTTAACACGCATCGGTATCCCTCCTAATTCTTTCAAAGATCATTTGTTTATTTAAGCGGTTGATCTATACGACTTAATTATTATAGCATATTTCAAAGCAAAGTCTACTGCTAGCGACTAACTTTTATTTCCTTTCCATAAAAAATTCTCCGGCAAAAAACTAAGCCGGAGAACGGGTTTATTTGTTCAAATCGTAATGGCTGCCGCGCACCAGATAAAATAGCTGTTCGGCTATATTGGTGGCATGGTCGGCCGAACGTTCCATGTAGCGGCAAATAAATGCCAACTGCGTGATCTGGCTCAATTTATCGGGGTGCTCAGCGCCGGATTTCATCAGCTTATTGATCACGACACCGTACAGATTGTCCACTTGGTCGTCCAGTTCTGCAATTTCTTTCGCTTTGACGATGTCTTCTTCAACAAACGCTTCAATCACTTGCCGCAGCATCGCAGTAGCAAGCGCGTGCATCTGCTTGATTTCATGGATAGGCGACAGCAATTCCTCTTTGCCGATCCGAATCGTTTCTTTCGCGATATTCACGGCATAATCGCCGACCCGCTCCATATCCGTCGCCACTTTGATGATGACAATGAGCCTTCTGAGATCTGTTGCGACCGGAGATTGCTTGGCAATCAGCAAAATGACTTTGTCGTTTATTTCTTCTTCGAGCTGATTGATCTCTTTATCGTCTTCAATCACTTCAAGGGCAGCGTCTATGTCATGGTCTGTCAGCGCATTGACCGCTTTCGTCAACGCGTCGACTGCCATATTGCTCAATGTAATCAGCTGTTCCTGTGCTGATTGGAGTTCGTAATCAAATTTTTCGCGTACCGACATACTAATTTCCTCCTTCTATTAGCCGAACCGGCCTGAAATATAATCTTCCGTCCGCTTGTCTGAAGGGTTGGAAAAAATGGCATCCGTTTGGTCGTATTCAATGACTTCCCCGTTTAGGAAGAAAGCGGTTTTGTCCGAAATGCGTGCTGCCTGCTGCATATTGTGGGTCACAATGATGATGCTGTAATCCTGTTTCAGTTCCTGCACCAATTCCTCGATCTTTAATGTTGAAATCGGATCAAGCGCCGAAGTCGGCTCGTCCATCAAAATGACATCCGGTTCGATGGCAAGTGCACGTGCGATGCAGATTCGCTGCTGCTGGCCGCCGGAAATGCTGTAGGCATTTTCCGTCAAGCGGTCTTTCACTTCATCCCAAATAGCGGCGCCGCGCAGACTTTTCTCAACAATTTCATCGAGGATCTTTTTGTTTTTGATGCCGTGGATGCGCGGCCCGTAAGCGATATTGTCATAAATCGATTTCGGGAACGGATTCGGCTTTTGGAAGACCATTCCGACGCGTGTGCGCAATTCTTCGACGCTGTAATCCGCATCAAAGATGTTGCGGTCCCGATACAGAATTTCTCCCGAAGTTTTGACCGACGGCACCAATTCCACCATCCGGTTCAAGGTTTTGATATACGTCGATTTCCCGCAGCCGGACGGCCCGATAATCGCTGTAACTTCGTTTTCTTTAATATCAAGGTCGATATTCTTCAATGCGTGCTTTTCCCCGTACCATAAATTCAGCTGCTTTGTCAGGTAAACCGAGTTGGTGTTTTCCACTTTGTTCAAGTTGGACCCCTTTTTTGCTTTCGCTATGCTTACTGTTGTCATAATGAATCCCCTTCCGCATGAGTAAGATTAATATCGTTTTTGGAATTTGTTCCGGATGATGGCTGCGACGGTGTTCATCAATAAGAGGACCACCATCAAGACGATGATTCCTGCAGCGGCCACAACCTGGAATTCCTGCTGCGGGCGGCTGGACCAATCGTAGATCTGCATTGGCAATGCGGTAAATGTATCCATGACGCCGGACGGCAGGAATTGAATGATTACCGGAATCCCGATGACGATCAACGGTGCAGTCTCTCCGATAGCCCGGGACAATGCCAGAATGCTTCCTGTCAAAATCCCTGGAATGGCTGCCGGCAAAATGACTTTGACGATTGTCTGCCATTTCGTGGCACCCATGCCGTAAGACGCGTCGCGCAGTTCTCCCGGAATGGCCCGTATGCTTTCTTGTGCAGCGACAATGATGACCGGCAAAATGAGCAAGCTCATCGTAAAGCCAGCAGCAAGGACACTATTTCCAAGAGACAAAGCACGGACAAAAATGGTCAATCCAAGCAAACCGAAGACGACTGACGGCACCCCTGCCAAGTTGGAAATGTTGGTACGGATAAAAGCAGTCATCCGGTTCTTTTTCGCGTATTCTTCCAAATAGATGGCTGAGCCGACACCGAGGATGATGGACGTCGGTGCAACTACCGCCATCAGCCACAACGAACCGACCAGCGCCGCTTTAATGCCGGCTTTTTCCGGGAAGCGGGAAGCGAAGTTGTTCAGAAAATCCCATGATAAGTGGCTGATCCCTTGTGTACCGATCCGGTAGAGAAGAATCGCCAGAAACAACAGCGATACCAATGTGGCAAGCAGGAATAACCCTTTAAAAAGTGTATTTACTATATTTCTGCCGTTCATTCGTTTAACGACTAATTCTTGATCAATGTATTTCATCTTAATACTCCTCTCTGAAACGTTTTGACACGTAACTTGCGAGGATGTTCATCACCATCGTGAAGACGAACAGCGTAAATCCGACCGCATAGATGGAGTAGTAAATGGTCGTGCCATATCCTGCATCCCCTTTGGAAACTTGGACAATGTAGGAAGTCATTGTCTGGATGGAACCGGTAAAGTCCCCGTCCATTTTCGGCGTGGACCCAGCCGCAAGCGATACGATCATCGTTTCCCCGATTGCCCGGGAGATGGCCAGGACGACAGATGCCACAATGCCGGATAAAGCCGCCGGCAATGTCACTTTCATCGCCACTTCAAATTTTGTCGAGCCCATGGCAAGTGCGCCTTCACGAATGTGTTTCGGCACCGAACTCATCGCATCTTCAGATAAAGAAGCGATCATTGGAATGATCATGATTCCTACTACAATCCCTGGTGAAATGGCGTTGAAGATTTTGATTTCCGGAAAGAAGCTTTGCAGGACAGGCGTCACAAACGTTAAGGCAAAAAAGCCGTAAACGATGGTGGGAATCCCGGCCAAAATTTCCAGCACCGGTTTGACGATCCGGCGGACGGTTTCACTGGCATACTCGCTCAAATAGATCGCTGCCCCGATGCCGATTGGCACTGCTACGATGGTAGCGATTAGCGTCACTTTTAATGTGCCGATAATTAACGGCCAAATGCCGAACATCGCTTCTTTATTCGAGAACGGCAGCCAAGTGGTGCCGAACAGGAAGTCGGTAATCGGTACCCGTGTGAAGAATGTAATGGTTTCAACAATTAATGTCACGACGATGCCGATTGTCGTCAGTACGGATACCGACGCAATCAAAAACAAAATGATGGGTATAATTTTCTCGATGATTTTTTTGTTCTTTTTACCTTTCGACTGCGCGATCATTTCTTGCACAGATGGACGCATATGGAATCCCCTTTCAACCGCAAAAGGCAAGCAGTGGCTGCTCACCCTCAGATTTCAACTAGTGTATTATTTTTTCAATGCCTCAAGATCTGCCAAGCCTTTTTCATAATCTGCTTCAGGAAGTGCTACATAGCCAACTGCTTCTGCCATTTCCCCAGCATTTTCCAACGTGTATTTCATGAAGTCGTAGGCTGCCGGATCTTCTGCCAGTGCTTTGTTGCTGGCATATGTGAAGAGCGGGCGAGACAATGGTGCATATTCCCCGGATTCGATCGTTTCGTTTGTCGGTTCAATTCCGCCGATTTTCACTGCTTTTAATGTATCCTGGTTCGCTACATAATACGCATAGCCGAAGAATCCGATGGCATTCGGATCTGCCTGGATGCCTTGCACCAACACGTTGTCATCTTCAGATAGAGTTGCAGAACTTACCAAGTCTTCGTCTTCCAGGATGACTTCGTTAAAGTAATCGAATGTTCCGGAGTCTGTTCCAGGTGAGTAGAATACAACTTCTTCATCCGGCCATTCCGGGTTGATATCGGACCATTTTTTCGTTTTGCCGTCTTCCACCCAAAGTTTTTTCAGGTCTTCTACAGTCAAGTCTTCCACCCAGTCATTTTCTTTGCTGACAACCACTGTCAACCCGTCAAATGCCAATTGGAATTCTGTGTAATCAATGCCTGCTTCTTTAAGTTTGGCTGCTTCTTCTTCTTTAATAGGACGGGATGCATTTGAGAACGCTGTTTCTCCCTGGATGAACTTTTCAAATCCTCCGCCGGTTCCTGATACGCCGACTGTCACTTGGACATTTGGCTGAGCCCCCGCATATTCTTCTACAATGCCTTCCATGATTGGAGCGACTGTAGATGAACCATCACCCGAGACCGATCCTTCAACTTGTGCCGATTCTTCCCCAGCAGTTTGTGAGCTCGTCTCTTCTTGAGCGCCTCCTCCGCAAGCTCCAAGAACTAAAGCCGATCCAAGAATAGTTGATGCCATAGCGTATTTCCAGATTCTCATTGTGCAGTTCCTCCTAATGTTTGTTTGCTTTACTCTTATTACTATATAGAGAGATTATTGAGGACATATAAAGCGATTGTTAAGAGATTGTAAATTGCAGATGCAATTATCAAAAAAATGTTTTCGGTAATCGTAAGCTGGGTATCTTTCATTCGTTGATTTGCTGCCTTAGGCCTTTCAATCTGATTTCGATTCGATAATTGAAGAAATCGGGCAAACTTAAGCACTACAAAAAACCAAAGAAAAAACGGAAGCCGCTAATGGCTTCCGTTTCTTATTCTCCTGTGCCTTCTTCCACTTCAGATGCAGTATAAGGCGGCAGGATTTCACTTGTTGAATCGTTCACTCTTGATTTGGTCAGTTCGAAATACTTGTCTGCTGCCGCACGGGCGATTTCGTTATTTGCTTTCGGCACATTTTTATAATTTGTTGTCACGTACGGAATCACAACCGCATAAGCAATTTCCGGATTTTCAAATGGCGCAAATCCGATATGCGCAATATTGATGGAAGATTCTCCGTTCAACGGATGGTCTTTGTCGTAATACGTCACTTCTGCAGTTCCCGTTTTGCCGGCAGCTGTGTAAGGGGCATCCTGGAAATAGGCTCGAGCAGAGCCTTGGGCGCCTGTATACACACGCCGCATTCCTTCTTTAACCTGGTTGATTTCTTCCTGGGTATTATTGATGCGGTTCAGGACCTTCGGCTCGACAGTGGTTTCAATCGGGCCAAGATTCGTTCCATCCGTAGACGGCTGGCGGATTTCTTTCACAAGATGCGGCTGCATCCGGTAGCCATTGTTCGCAATGGTTGAAATGTATTGTGCCAATTGCAGCGGTGTATACGTATCATACTGTCCGATTGCCAAGTTCAGCAAAGACCCGCCATCCTTTGTTCCGCCGGCAAAGCCGGTAGCCTCATTCGGCAAGTCAATGCCGGTTTTAACGCCGAGGCCAAATTGGGCATAGGATTTGCGCATCGTGGTAAAACTTTCTTCCGGCACCCGTAAACCGCGGTTGTACTGGTACGAAGCGCCTGCAATCCGCATGGCAATTTTAAACATATAAACGTTCGAGGAACGCTCGATCGCCTGCAGGTCGCTCATTGGAATGCGGTTGAACAGACGCGTATTGAATATCGAATTTTTTTGTGCGGTTCCGGCGAATTTCAACGGTTCATCGATCATGACTTCATTCAGTTCAACGGCATCTTGCGAATAGCCCGTAAGCAAAGTCGCCCCTTTCACCGTCGATCCCATCTCATGGCTCGCTGTGAATGCGCCGAATGCATAATCATTGACGACGGTTTTGCCGTCCCGGTCTTCGCCAATGCGCTTGCCGACCAGCGAAATGATTTCCCCATTCTGGGGATTCATCATGACGAGGTATGCGTCTTTCACTAGCTGCGAATTGGGGCCGCGTTTTAATGCCAGCAATTTGTCTTCAACGATTTTTTCCATGGCGCTCTGGATTTCACTGTCAATCGTCAGCACCAGATCTTTTCCTGGTTTGCCTTCATCGACTGGGACAGTATCCACCACACTGCCCCGGCCGTCGGTAATGTTTTTGACAACCGATTTTTGCCCTTGCAGCACTTCTTCGTATTGTTCTTCAAGGAAACTTGTGCCTACCCGGTCATTGCGCGAATAATCGCGGGCCAGGTAATAATCCAGTTTGCTTGCGGGAATTCCCTTTTCCGGAGTAGTGGTACTGCCGAGAATCGTCAATTCGCTTGATTTCACGCGTTTCCAATCGGTCACGGTATTGACCCCTTTTAGCTTCGGATCGGTCAAGCGCTCTGAAACCCGGGCAAATTCTTCATCCGTGACTCCTTCATTTTTGATAATTTGAGGAGACAACGCATAGCCGGACGTCATTTCCCGGTAAATCGCCAGAACCTCCAGCTCATCTGCCGTCAGGCTGTTCAGTTCTTTTTCGGTGATTTTTTCACGGATCAGCGCATCCAGCTTGCGCTGTTTTTCTTTTTCCTGGATGTTTTCGTTTTCAATGGCTTTTCTTTCTTCATCCGTCACTTTTGCCGTCGCTTCTTCGCCATGGAGCAAAATATAGAAATCCTGCTTGTCACGCAAAGTTACCCGGTCGGATTCTTTTTCGATCAATTTCGCCAATTCGGATGCCACTGTCAGCATCTCTTCTCTTTTTGTGGTCTGCATTTTCGTATATGTAATCGCATTGACAGGGTTGTTGTCAACCTGTACGCGGCCTTCGCTATCAAAAATCCGTCCTCTAGGCACGCTCGTATTCACTGGCACTTCTTCGGTTCTCGCCAATGCCCGGGTAAAATCTTCCCCTTTGACAATTTGAAGGTAGCCGAGGCGCAGGATCAAAACGGAAAACAGCAGAAAAATGGAGAAAAAGAGGACATTCATCCGAAAGACGGTATGAGATTTCAATTTCGCCCTTGCAAGCGAAATACGTCTTTTCTGAGGGGTATTCATTGTTTGCACTCCTTCCGCCAAAATTACTTTGTTAGTATATCATCGAAACAAAAAAAACACACACTTTTTCAGACGAAAAAGTGTGTGCAAAGTTTCAATTTATGATAATTATTTAGCAGCTGTGAAGCGTTTTGATACTTCTTCCCAGTTGACTACATTCCAGAAAGCTGCAAGATAGTCAGGGCGTTTGTTTTGGTATTTCAAGTAGTAAGCGTGCTCCCAAACGTCTACACCAAGGATCGGCGTTTGCCCGTCCATCAATGGAGAATCCTGGTTAGCTGTTGAAGTGACTTCCAACTCGCCGTTGTTAACGACTAGCCAAGCCCAGCCAGAACCGAAACGTGTTTTGCCTGCGTTTTCGAATTTTGTCTTGAACTCGTCAAAGCTGCCGAATTTTGCATCGATTGCTTCTGCAAGTTCGCCTGATGGTGCGCCAGTGCCGTTTGGCGTTAGCAATTGCCAGAACAATGAGTGGTTAGCGTGTCCGCCGCCGTTGTTGCGCACTGCTGTGCGGATGTCTTCCGGTACTGCCTGCAAATCAGAAATCAATTCTTCAACTGATTTTGATGCAAGGTCTTCGTGGCCTTCTAATGCCGCGTTTACGTTCGTTACATACGTGTTGTGGTGTTTCGTGTGGTGGATGTTCATCGTTTCTTTGTCGATGTGTGGTTCAAGTGCGTCATACGCGTAAGGTAATTCTGGTAATTCATAAGCCATGATCAAATTCCTCCTTGAGTCTATTGTTCTACTTTCTTAGCGTAACAAAGTTTTCAAAACCTTACAATTAAAATGCACGGCTTTTGGAGCGATTCAGCCTAAAGGCTGATTAAACAAGGAAAAAGAACAAAGCGACCATCACGATTTGGATGATTCCTTTCGTGAAGACCGATGTGATGAATCCGACCACCGACCCAATGCCCGACCGGATCGATTGTTTCAGGGTCGAGCGGTTAAAAATCAGTTCCGCGATGATGGCCCCTAAAAACGGCCCTACCAGGATTCCTGCAATCGGAATGACGAACGGGCCGATGATCAGCCCGATGGTGCTTCCCCACAAACCGGCTTTAGAGCCGCCGAATTTCTTGACGCCGAATGCATTGGCAAGGGCATCCGCTCCGAACAGCAGAATGACAAACAGCGTTTGGATCAGCCAGAACCACCACGGCAAGTCGCTGAAGTCAAAAAACAGCCCATAAATCACAAAGCCGCCGAATATAAACAGCACCGCTGGGATGATAGGATAAACCAGGCCGACAAAACCGATGATAAAAAACAAGACAATAAGTATCCAGCCGATCACTTCCATTTTTCAGCCTCCTAAATAAAAAACTCTCTTTCATCGTGCCTTACATTTTAAAAAATGTAAAGCGATGAAAGAGAGTGGTTAGGTACTGTATGAACTTTTTTGTTACGACCGGTTTCCGAGGATTGCTTCCGCGATGTTCACGGAATGGTCGCCGATCCGTTCCAAGTTGCTGACAATGTCCACAAAGACAATTCCTGCCTGAGCGGAGCACTGGCCTTCATTCAAACGCAAAATATGTTTTTTCCGGAATTTGCGTTCCATTTTGTCGATCAAGTCTTCCTGCTCGGCTACTTCCCTCGCCAGTTCATGGCTGTTCGTATCCAGCGCATTCAATGCTTTCTCAACAGTTGCAATGGTCAATGTAAACATTTCAGCCAAATCTGCCATCGCGTCTTCCGTGATTTTCACCCGGTTGTTTTCCTGGTAGTCGATCAATTCGATGATGTTTTCAAAATGGTCGCCGATGCGTTCGATATCGCGTACGGTTTCCATCAGCATCGTATGGCGCGTGGAATCCGCTGCAGAAAGAGATTCTGCTGAAATCAGCACCAAGTAGTCGGTGATTTTCTGATCCAGGTTGTTGATCGCATCTTCCAGCTGGTAGCCCATCTCCGCATCTTTTTTGCTCTTTGTTTTCAAATATTCATAAGTCTCCTGAAGCCCTTGTACCGCAAAATGTCCCATGCGGAGCACTTCTTCTTTTGCCTGTCCAAGTGCAATCGAAGGCGATTGTTCGATAAAGTTGACATCCAGGTGCTTCGGTTTAAATTCGATTGTTACATCCTGCCCCGGAATAACGCGTGTCACCAGGTATGCCCAGGCCCCGATCAATGGGAACTGGATAATGGTATTCAGCACGTTGAATGTTCCGTGTGCAAATGCAATCTGCATTTTCGGCTCTAAATTTAAGACTCCTGCAATCCACTCCACGTACATCGTGAATGGAGTCAATAAAATCATGAAAATAATGGTGCCCAGCACGTTAAAGAGTACGTGTACTGCTGCAGCACGTTTCGCTGCAATCGAAGCGCCCAGCGCTGCCAGAACCGCTGTAATGGTCGTCCCGATGTTATCACCGAACAAAACCGGCAAGGAAGCGCCCAAAGTTAAAATGTTTTCAGCATAAAGGCCCTGCAAAATGGCTACTGTTGCACTGGAACTTTGGACAATCAATGTAAACACCGTTCCGACAACTACACCCAGAATCGGCATATCGCTTAAGCTAATCGTGAGATCAATAAATGACGCTGATTCACGGAGCGGCTTCATGCCGTCGCTCATCAATTCCAGCCCGAAGAACAAGCCGCCGAACCCAAAAATTACTTGCCCCATATTTTGGATTTGATTTTTCTTGAAGAAGAATATCAGAAGCGCTCCAAGTGCCATGATCGGCAAGGCATATGCACCGACGTCCAACCCTATAATGAACGCTGTAATAGTTGTCCCGATGTTGGCCCCCATGATTACGCCGATGGCTTGGCGCAAGGTCATAAATCCTGCACTTACCAGGCCTACAACAATAACGGTCGTACCCGAACTTGATTGGATCAGCACGGTTACGGCAATCCCGACGAGCACCCCCATGAACGGATTTGTCGTAAAGCGGTCCAAAATGCCGCGCAGTTTATCGCCCGCAGCCTTTTGCAAGGCATCCCCCATATACTTGATTGAGAATAGGAAAATCCCTAATCCTCCAAAGAAGGTAAAGAGCATTTCTTGCCAGTTCGTTTCCACGATTAACATTCAACTCCTAAATATACGATTTCACACCTAACCTATTATGAAGACTTTAATAAGAGCTTGTAAACACCTTTTACGAAAATTTACATTCCCGTAACAAAGCAGTCTATTTTGAGCGCCGAGGCGTGGTACGATACACTTATAGCTTGAAAGGAAGATTGCTGTGAACCTATTTCAATTATTTAAAGCCAGTGTGATGGAACCTCGAAAGCAGGCAGCCGTCCGTATTATGAGCATCGGAAAAATCCTGCGCTATGTGTTTGTGCTGGTCTTATTGATGACCATCATTTCTTTCATCGAACTCGCCGCGGGCCTTGGCGATACGGGCAATAGCATGGATGGCCTGCTGGAATTTGTAGAAGACATCAAATGGCTCCTGTACCCGTTTGCTTTCATCTTTTTATTCGTCTCAACCACGCTTTATCAATTTGTAAAAATCAGCCTTTTCGCCTTGATCGGCCTTGCTTTCATTCAGATGAAAAAGCGCAAAGGCGAGTATCGGCATTTATGGCGCACGACAGCTCTCGCGGTCACCGTTCCGACACTTTTGTCGTTTGCCTTCAGTTTTTTCGATGTTCCCATGTGGGCAACATTTGGGCTGGGCCTACTAACAATCATTTATCTGCATTTTGCGACAAATTATTATCCGAAGCAGCCTCCGGCTAAAAAGAAGCCGGCCTAACCGTTCTTCTTGTCTTTTCCATTAAGACACTGCTAAAATGGCTATAGGTAACGGAACAAGCTAGCATTTGTCCTAGTTGAAGAAATGGGGAACTGGAGATTTAACCAGACATCCCAAAAGGAGAGAATTTTAATGAGTGAAAGTATTCACCGTACGAAAACACGCCCCGTTAAAGTCGGAGACCTGACTGTAGGCGGAAGCAATGAATTATTCATTCAAAGTATGGCGACAACAAAAACACATGATGTAGAAGCGACAGTGGCGGAAATCCTGCGCCTCGAAGAAGCGGGTTGCCAAATTGTCCGTGTCGCTTGCCCGGATGAGCGTGCAGCTTATGCCATCGGTGAAATCAAAAAACGCATCAATATCCCGCTTGTTGTAGACATCCATTTTGATTATAAATTGGCGTTGATCGCCATCGAGCAAGGCGCCGACAAAATCCGCATCAACCCGGGCAATATCGGCCGCCGCGAAAAAGTGGAAGCCGTCGTGAATGCAGCGAAAGCAAAAGGCATTCCGATTCGCATCGGGGTTAACGCCGGTTCACTGGAACGCAAAATCCTTGAGAAATACGGCTATCCGACTGCAGACGGCATGGTTGAAAGTGCCCTTCATCATATCAAAATCCTTGAAGACCTCGACTTCCATGACATCATCGTTTCCATGAAAGCATCGGACGTCAGCCTGGCGATTGAAGCCTACGAAAAAGCTTCGAAAGCATTCGACTACCCGCTTCACTTAGGAATCACAGAATCCGGCACGCTGTTCACCGGTACCGTAAAAAGTTCGGCTGGCCTTGGCGCCTTGCTGGCAAAAGGCCTCGGCAACACCATGCGCATCTCTTTGAGCGCTGACCCTGTCGAAGAAGTCAAAGTGGCGCGCGAACTGTTGAAAGTGTTCGGTTTGTCTTCAAATGCTGCTACATTGATTTCCTGCCCGACTTGCGGCCGCATTGAAATCGATTTGATCTCCATCGCTAATGAAGTGGAAGAGTATATCTCCCATATTAAAGCACCGATCAAAGTAGCGGTTCTTGGCTGTGCAGTCAACGGTCCGGGAGAAGCACGCGAAGCAGACATCGGCATCGCTGGTGCCCGCGGCGAAGGTTTGCTGTTCATGCACGGGAAAACGGTACGCAAAGTTCCTGAGGAAACTATGGTAGACGAGCTGAAAATCGAAATCGATAAACTTGCTCAAGAGTATTTTGACAAACAAGCTGCTGAGAAAGCCGAAAAAGAAGCGCTTGAACAACAAGCATAAGGTTGTGAAGCTATGAGATACCGTTTTGGCATCGATATTGACGGAACTGTGACGTCCCCGACTTCGCTGATTCCGCATATCAATGAAGCATTCAATAGCACATTGACGCTCGACGACATCAAAGAATACGATTTGACTGCTGCCCTTCCCCATTTGCCGAAAGGCGAGTTCTACAACTGGTTCCGCGGCTCGGAAGCGAAGATTTACGCCGCTTCCCCGGTTTCGGAAAACGCCAAGAACATCCTTGACAAATGGAAAGACCAGTACGAACTGTATTTCATTTCTGCCCGAGGCGAAAATGTGCGCGACATCACGTTCGATTGGTTTGCGGAGCACGCGATCGCCTATGACCATATTGAACTGATCGGCACTCATAAAAAGATCGAAACTGCAAAACGCCACAATGTAGATTTGTTTTTCGAAGACAAGCACGACAATGCCGTAGAAATTTCAGAAGAACTGGATATTCCGGTATTATTGTTTGATACCCCTTATAACCGTGAACCGATTCCGAAAAACGTCATCCGCGTTTACAATTGGCTCGAAGCGGAACAATGGGTACAAAACGAATTTGCTTTGCAAAACGCCTTAAACGGCAAATAAACAGAACGAAAGCCATCCGCGCCTTTGCGCAGATGGCTTTTTTGATTCGTTCATGAGATTCCGCTGTTTTATTTGCTTTCCCCATTTCCCGGCAACTAATAAAGCGCCAGCAGAGAAATTTCTGCTTGCGCTTTGTTAATTATTGGCATTCCGGACATGTGCCGTAGATTTCGAATTTGTGGTTGGCGATCTGGTATGCCGGAAGAGCCGCTCCGATCATATCCATCGGACACACCGGAATTTCTTTGACATTGCCGCAATCCATGCAGATAAAATGATGATGGTGATGGTCGCTTTCGCATTGCATGCGGAAATGGCGTTCACCGGACAATTCCGTTTCTTCCAAGATGCCAAGCGAAACGAAAGTAGCCAAATTGCGGTAGACGGTATCGAAACTCATGCTCGGATAATCTTTTTGCATGACGTCCAGCAAATCGCGCGCCGTCAGATAGCGGTCATCTTCTGCAAACAGCTCCAGGATCTGTGAGCGTTTCGACGTTTCTTTATAGCCGTTTTCCTTTAAAATGTCCCATGCTTTCGTGATGTTCATGCAACTGCCCCCTTTTTCATTGAAACCGAAACTTTTTTATAGCCAATGACGATTAACAGCAATAAAATCGATGTCACAACAATGGTGCCTCCAGGTGCCAAATTGAAATAGAATGCGGTGATGAGCCCTGAGATCACGGAAAATTCCCCGAACAAAATCGATAGCCAGATGGTCTGTTTGAAGCTTTTGGATATGCGCATTGCGGCAGCTACCGGTATCGTCATCAGCGACGAGACCAACAGAATCCCAACGATTCGCATAGAGCCGGCAATGACAAGCGCCGTTACAATCATGAACAGGAAATGAATCCATTTTGCCGGCAGACCGGAAGCTTTCGCATATTCGTCGTCAAAAGACAGCACGAACAATTCCTTGAAAAACAGGAAAATGAACAGCAGTACGACGACGGCAATACCGAGAACGATAAAGAGATCTTCCCGGCTGACTGCAGAGACGGATCCGAACAAGTAGCCGAACAAATCATTCGAAAAGCCTTGTGCCAACGAGATGAAAATGGCACCGAAGCCGATGCCGGCAGATAGGATAATCGGAATCGCCAGTTCTTCGTAATGCTTGTATAAACTTCTCAGCCGCTCGATTAAAATGGAGCCGCCGACCGATGCCGCAATCCCGAGAAACAGCGGGTTCAACATAGCGAACGCCGCCACGCTCTGGCTCAAATACAGGCTTCCGGCGATGCCGGCAAGCGTGACATGGCTCAAGGCATCCGCAATCAGCGACAAGCGCCTGACCACGATAAACACGCCGAGAAGCGGTGCGATGACGCCGATGATGATGCCGGCCGCAAACGCATTTTGTAAAAATTCATAGGTGAATATCGCATCAATCATGGCTATGGACTCCTCCGATATGGTGAATTTTCCGGACAGAATGGCCATACCATGCTTCGCGCTGGGCGTCGCTCATTGTATGGAGCTGATCTTTAAATCCGTGGAAATGGATGGTCTGGTTCAGACATGCCACATGCGTGATTTTGTCCGTGACGGTATCGACGTCGTGCGTTACAAGGACCAATGTAATGTTCTGGTCCCGGTTGAGCGACGCCAGCATATTATAGAACGATTGGACATTTTGGTGGTCGATGCCGACCGTCGGCTCATCCAGGATCAGCACTTTCGGTTTGGCTACGAGCGCTCGTGCGATAAAGATGCGCTGCTGCTGGCCGCCGGACAATTCACTGACGCTGCGTCCGCTGAACGATTCCATGCCGACTGCCACCAATGCCTGATGGACCAGTGCCTTATAGTCTTTCGGCAAGCGGTGGAACAAGCCGGACTTTTTGGCAAGCCCTCCCGCCACCACTTCTTCAACCGTTGCCGGAAAACCGGAGTTGAACGAATTCGATTTCTGCGACACATAGCCGACCCATTCCCGGTGCTTGAAATTTTTGGCGTCGACACCGAACAGTTCGATTGAGCCTTGCGTCGGTTTGATCAAGCCAAGCATGATTTTCAGGAGCGTCGATTTGCCGGAGCCGTTCGGTCCAAGAATCGCCAGGAAATCTCCTTCTTCCACTTTCAGCGAAATATTCTCGAGCGCTTTTGTTTGTTCATATTCAAAACTGATGTCTTTAATGTTGATCAATGGCGCGTCCATGGAGCCGCCTCTTTTCTAATTAATAATGATTACGATTTACAACCATTAAGAAATTATAGAGGAGTCTTACGTGAATGTAAATAGATAGGGCTTAATTTGGTATCTTCTGAAAATCATAGGGCTGCTATTTTTGTGGATATCAAATTTAGGGAGCATAGATTCCTTTACATATAAAAAAGCCGCAGGCGAACCTGCGGCTTGAGTTAATAGACAAAAGAATTTTTACATATGAGAAATGGATGAATAGACAACAGGGCATCGCGAATCCTCCGTTTCAGCCGGACGCGTTCCACGGGCTCGCGCCGAAATCCCGCAGGAGTCGCCGGCTTCCACTCCGAATCCTGAACATGAAGGCTATCTAGAGGTATCGCTAATCTTCTTGAGCTGTCTGTTTAAGCTTCAATCCGATGACCATTCACTTGTGAATCCAAGAGAGACGCCCCAACCGGTTCGGCCACGAAGACTCCTGTGGGACAGCGAAAGCTGAAGACCCCGCAGGCAAGACATTGGCCGAAGGCAGAGAGGCCAATGTCTTTGCGACGAAGCTAGCGCAGCGATGCAGGAGCAGCGGGTTTTCAAAGCGACGAGGAGGCTGAAGCTGAGCCCACGGAAAGCGAAGTGGCCGCCCCGGTTGGGTTTATACATCCCTATTCATTTAATTTATACTTTGTCTACAATTTGAAGCCGCAGGCGAACCTGCGGCTTTTCTGTCCCTCTCTTAAAGAGGCGTTTTCAGTTCTTCGATAACGCCCGGCGTGAAAATGCCGTTTTTGAACATTTCAATTTCAAATGCGTACGGCGCTTTTTTGTTTTTGGCATCAAGGCCGACGTAAGGTGTTTCCAGGATTTTCGGAACGTGCATCAAATCCGGGTGATGGACGATGCCGTTCAACGCTTCAAAGCCGATTTCCCCGAATCCGATGTTTTCGTGGCGGTCTTTGCCGGCACCGCAGACGTTTTTGCTGTCGTTGATGTGCAGCACCTGGATCCGGTCCTTGCCGACGATGCGGTCAAATTCCTCCAAGACGCCGTTGAAATCTTCTTTGATGTTGTAGCCGGCATCATGGGTATGGCAAGTGTCGAAACAGACCGACAAGCGCTCATTATGAGTGACGCCGTTGATGATTGCGGCGATTTCCTCGAAGCTGCGGCCGATTTCCGTGCCTTTGCCCGCCATGGTTTCAAGCGCGATATTCACCGGATAATCCTGGGACAGCACTTCGTTCAGGCCTTCGATGATTTTCGCCGTCCCCACTTCCACTCCGCCGCCGACATGGGCGCCGGGATGAAGGACGATCTGCTTCGCGCCGAGCGCTGCTGTGCGTTCGATTTCCTTTTGCAGAAATTCGACGCCATGGGCGAACGTGTCCGGCTTCAAGCTGTTGGCAATATTGATGATATACGGAGCATGGACGACGATATTTGACAGATTGTTCGCTGCCATATGCGCCTGCCCCGCTTCAATATTCAATTCTTCAATCGGTTTGCGCCGGGTGTTCTGAGGCGCACCGGTATAAATCATGAAAGTAGTAGCTCCGTAGGAACTCGCTTCTTCACTGGCTGCAAGCAGCATTTTCTTGCCGCTCATTGACACATGTGATCCTAATAACATGATAAAATCCCCTTACTTTTTGCGGTTTTTGCGGCGTTCGACTTTTTTAATTTCGTCCATTTTCCACTTCATTTTCTTTTTATAGCCCGGTTTTACGGCCTTCGGTTTATGGACCATTGTCTTCGCTTTGGCATCTGCTTCATTCGGCGTTCTGGTGCGGGATTTCCGGCTGTGGCGGTTTTTCAGGTCGACAAATTCGCCTTTGACAATGTCTTTCTGCTGGAATGGAATGCCCATTTTCTCAACGCGGACAATCGCATCTTCTTCTTCCGGATTGAAAATCGTGATGGCCAGGCCTTTCATTCCCGCACGGGCTGTACGCCCGACGCGGTGGATAAAGAATTCCAGGTCTTCCGGCAATTCGTAGTTGATCACATGGCTGACTCCTTGGATATCGATTCCGCGGGCGGCCAAATCCGTTGCAACAATGTACTGATACTCCAAGTCGCGAATCTGTTTCATCATTTTCACCCGTTCACGCGGCGCCAAATCGCCATGGACGCGGCCGACGCGGATGCCCGCTTTGCCAAGTTCTCCGGCTACATAATCGGCATTGGTCTTTGTGTTGACGAAAATGATGCACAAATACGGATTGATGATGCCCATTACTTCTTTCAGGCGTTCGACTTTGCGCTTGCTGCGCGCTGGAAGCAAGTAGAAATCCAGGCCATCTGCTGTCGGGCGTTTGTCGCCGATTTTCACATGGACCGGTGATTCCATGTATTTTTTCAGGAACGGCTTTAATTTTTCCGGAATAGTTGCAGAGAAAACGTACATTTCCAGGTTCTCCTGCATTTTGCCCGCCACTTGGTCAATTTCTTCGATAAAGCCAAGATCAAAAGCAAGATCCGCTTCGTCGACTACCAAAATTTTGCCCGTGTGGACCAAAAGTGCGTTTTCTTTTACCAAATCTCTTAAACGCCCAGGTGTACCGATGACGATATGCGGCTGCGTTTTCAATTTATTGATCGACCGCTGCTTGTCTGTTCCGCCGATGAAGCTTTTCACTTCAATGTCGGACCCTTCCACAAGTTTCATCATTTCGGCATAAATTTGTGTTCCCAGTTCACGCGTCGGCGCACAAATGACTGCCTGTACTTCGGGGCGGCTCGTATCGATGCGTTCGGCAATCGGGATGATAAAGCTGTGGGTCTTCCCTGTTCCTGTATGGGATTGCCCGATTGCTGAGTTGCCTTTCAATATATGAGGCACGATTTCTTTTTGGATCGGTGTCGGTTCTGTAAATCCTAATTTTTCTACCGCTTCAAGTATAAACGGCTTTAAATTATATTCGTTAAATTTTGTCATGGGATTGAATCCCCTCCTTATGCTCTTGACATTATAGCACGAAATTGCATTTTCCGTATTGCAACTTTTGTAAAGCAGCGCCGTCTCCGTTATAATGAAAGTATGTTTTTGAAAGGAGTGCGGTTATGAAAGTAATGAAGATTTCTCCAAGAGGGTATTGCTATGGAGTGGTAGATGCAATGGTCATTGCAAAAAATGCGGCCATGGATGAAACTTTGCCCCGCCCTATTTATATATTAGGCATGATTGTACACAATAAACACGTAACAGATGCATTCGAAGAAGACGGCATCATTACGCTGGACGGCAAAAACCGTCTGGAAATTCTGGAGAAAGTCGAAACCGGCACCGTTATTTTTACAGCACATGGTGTTTCACCGCAAGTGCGTGAACTGGCGAAACGCAAAGGTTTGGTTTCCATCGATGCGACTTGCCCGGATGTGACCGTAACCCATGATTTGATCCGCGAGAAGACAGCAGAAGGCTATCAGATCGTCTATATCGGAAAAAGCGGACACCCAGAACCGGAAGGCGCCATTGGCGTGGCTCCCGATATGGTCCACTTAGTGGAAACGGTGGAAGACGTCAACCAGCTGGATCTTGTTTCGGATAAAATCATCGTTACGAACCAGACAACGATGAGCCAGTGGGATGTTGTCGATATGATGAAGCGGCTAAAAGAAAAATACCCGCATTCGGAAGTCCACAAAGAAATTTGCCTGGCTACGCAAGTACGACAGGAAGCAGTTGCTACACAAGCCACGGAAGCCGATTTACTGATTGTCATCGGTGATCCGATGAGCAACAACTCGAACCGTTTGGCTCAAGTATCCCAGGACATTGCCGGAACTCCGGCCTACCGCATTTCGGATCTTTCCGAATTGAACCTGTCATGGCTTGATGGTGTTGAGACCGTGGCGATTACAGCCGGCGCTTCAACTCCGACGCCGATCGTCAAAGAAGTGATGAACTTCCTGGATAAGTACGACCCGGAAGATCCAGCTACCCACGATTTGGCGCGGAGCGTACCGCTTAATAAAATTCTTCCAAAAATCAAGCATCCGAAACCTTCGGACCGCATTGAACCTTATACGGTCAGTGAATAAAAGCATTGTCACGTTCATCCGATAAGGTTTAAAATAAGGCAAGTGGAAAAAGACCGTCCCTGCCCCTAGCGACAAGTAAACCGTGAGCTTTTAAATAAGTCTCACGGTTTTTCTGTACATTACATCTCGGATACGGAGTGGATAGTATGAAAAAAATTGCTGTGATTGGATCCGGAGGCTCTGGCAAATCAACTCTTTCAAGAAAACTTGGCGAAAAACTGTCTATTGAAGTGTTTCATTTGGATGCGATTTTGTGGAAGCCGGACTGGGAAGCTGTTGCAAAAGACCAGCAACAACTCATCCAGCAGCAATTGGTCGCAAAAGACCGGTGGATCATTGACGGCAATTACAACGGCACACTCGATATCCGGCTGAAAGCGGCCGATTGCATCATTTTCATGGACATTCCCCGTTCCCTTTGCCTGTACCGGGTCATCATGCGCACATTTCGGCACCGCCGCCAGCCCCGGCCGGACATGGCGACCGGCTGCGAAGAACGCTTCAACTTCAACTTTTTGAAATGGGTATGGAATTACCCGACCGACAAACGGCCGGAAGTGATGAATAAACTTGAACGCTTGCGTGGGCAAAAAGAAATCATCATTTTAAAATCCCCTAAAGAAGCCCAGCTTTTCCTGGAGAACATAAAAAACGAGAGCACCGTCACTATTCCATAATAGTTCGGGCTCTCGTTTTTTATTTGTTTATTGCGATCTTCCGCATGCAACAGGTGTTACTTAAACCGGAACGGTTCGGTATCGACTTCGGACGGCAGGAATTCGCATTGCCAGTTCTGCCGGTTCGACATGTGGTCGACAACGCCTTGGATCATGATTTTTTCTACGTGATGGCCGGGGTCAACAACGGCCAGATCCATCGCTTCCGCATCCTGGGCGACGTGGAAATACAAATCGCCGGTTACATAAACATCTGCTCCCGAACGTTTTGCGGCCTGGATGTATTTATTGCCGTCTCCGCCAAGCACGGCCACTTTCCGGACCCTTTTGGCCAAATCCCCGACAACGCGGGCGGCCGGCACATCGAGCCGTTCTTTGACCAGCTCCGCAAACTCTTCCAAGCTCATGTCGGCTGGCAAAGTTCCAACCCGGCCGAGGCCCATCGCTTCTTCTTTATTCTCCAGCGTAAACACATCATACGCCACTTCTTCGTATGGGTGTGCGGCAATCATGGCACGGATCGCCCGGTCTTTTTCGTATTTCCGGATCACCACTTCAATTTTGGATTCAGCGGTTACTTCCATCTTCCCGGCTTCGCCGATATACGGATCTGCTGCTTCAGTTGGCCGGAATCGCCCTGTGCCCGATAAAGTATAGCTGCAGAATTCGTAATCGCCGATGGCTCCTGCTCCCGCTTTCCCTAACGCTTCCCGCACTTGTTCTTCATGGCTTTCCGGAACAAACACGGCAATTTTCACCAGTTCCGCTTCGTATGTAGGGACGAGCACTTTTGTTTCGGCTAGGCCGAGCGCATCCGCCAACAAATCGTTGACGCCGCCTTTGGCGACATCGAGATTGGTATGGGCTGCGTAGACGGCGATATCGTGCTTAATCAGTTTTTCGATCATGCGCCCCTGCGGAAAATCGGTCTGCAGGTTTTTCATCGGGCGGTAAATCGGGGGATGGTGGGCAATAATCAAGCCGGCTCCTTTTTCTATCGCTTCGTCCACCACGTGTTCATTGACATCCAGCGTCACCAGCACCCGTTCTACTTTTTTGTTCAGTGTCCCGACATGCAAGCCAATCGGATCGCCTTCCATTGCCAGAAATTTCGGTGACCATTTTTCAAACTCTTCGATGATTTGCTGTCCATTAGGAATTTTCACCATTCAGCACCTCTTCTACCAGTTTTATTTTTTGCACCAGTTCGTTTTTCTTATCAACAATTTCCAGCGTCTGTTCAGTGGATTCAATGGAGGCAATGATATTTGTCCACTGTGCGCTTTCTCTTTGCCATTTTTCCTGGAACACTTCTGTCTGCTGATTCATGAGGACGGGCCCCATCAGCAATTGCGCTGGTGTGTAGGCAACCGGCTGGCTGCTGCGCTCCAGCACGAGAATTTCATAGATTTTATTGTTTTCTTTAATGATTTCTTCTTCCACGATGGCCCATTGATGGGTTTGTGCCCATTCACGGATGGCTTTGGCATGGACATTCGGCTGAAGGATCAAGCGGCTGACACCCGCCAATTTTTCAAGCCCCTGGTCCAGAATCGAAACGATCAATGGACCGCCCATTCCAGCTATGGTAGTAGCAGTAATGCCGTCTTCCGGATGGATGGCTTCGAGCCCGCTAGCCAACCGGACCTCAATTTTGTCTTCCAATTGTTCTTGCTTGACCTGTTTTTTTGCAGATTCATAAGGCCCTTTAACCACTTCCCCGGCAACTGCACGTTCAGCCAGTCCCTGGGAAACGAGATAGCACGGCAAATAGGCGTGATCGCTGCCGATATCCGCCACAATTGCCCCGGTCGGCACATGGCTCGCTACCCGCGTAAGCCGCAATGATAATTGTTGAGCATTCATTTTTAAATCCTCCTAATCTAGAAAAGCGGAAACGGCCGTTTAGGTTCGACAGCCATAAGGCGAACCAGCGAAGTGGCGTTCTTTGCCACATCGCTGGGTTGACTTATGACCCAAGAACCTGGCCGTTGCAGCTGGACAATAAGAAAAGCGCAGGCGCCTTGCTCAGCCCCGACGAGCGTTGGAAGGTTGGCCGGTGATGGCGCTTTTTGCCATCGCTGGCTGACCTGAAACGACTCGAGGGGCTAGGCGCCGGAGCTGGACAATAAGAAAAGCGCAGGCGCCTTGCTCAGCCCCGACAAGCGTTGGAAGGCCGGTCGGTGATGGCGCTTTTTGCCATCGCTGGCTGACCTGAAACGACTCGAGGGGCTAGGCCCCGGCTAAAGAAAAACCCTTAGCTCGTTATGAACTAAGGGTTTTTTAATACTATTCGAGTGAAAGTACCCACTCAGCCATCGCTGGAATGTTCTCACCTTCGATGAGACCACCTGGCATTGCGCCTTTACCATTTGCAATAATTTCTTCGATTGCTGCTTGGTCAAGTTCAGTTGCGACTAGTGAAGGACCTACTCCGCCTTCATAGCTTGAACCGTGGCAAGATACACAGCTTTGCTGTGCTTGTGCTTCAGCGTCGAATTCAGCAGAATCTGTGCTTCCGCCATCGCCTTCTGGCGCGGCATCTTCACCTTTTCCGCCTTCTTCTGCGTGTTCAGCAGCAATGTCTTCTTGGTTATTGGCGCCTTCTAAAGATAAGAAGAAAATCAGACCAATACCGAACGCCATGATTAAGATGTAAGGTACAATTGCATTTTTTTGCATCCGTTACCCCTCCCTCTATAAGTTCTGCTTGATGATAGTGTTCGTATCATTCATTATTGTACTGTATTATTAGCAAAACGAAAAGCCATAACGGAGAACTTTTACTTGATTGTGACAAATTCAGTAATTTAACAGCCGATTTGGCGGGCGATGACCATCTTCTGCACTTCCGATGTTCCTTCGCCGATTTCAAGCAATTTGGCATCGCGCATATAGCGTTCCACTTCATACTCTTTCATGTAGCCGTAGCCGCCGTGGATCTGGATGGCTTCATCCGCCACTTCCATGGAAATTTCAGAAGCGTACAATTTTGCCATAGAGGCTTCTTTCGTGAACGGGCGTCCCTGGTCTTTCAGCCAAGCCGCTTTGTACACCATATTGCGGGCCAATTCAATCTTCAAAGCCATATCCGCTAATTTGAATTGCGTAATCTGGAATTCGGAAAGGGATTTCCCGAATTGCTTGCGTTCTTTTGAATAATTCAAAGCACGGTTAAATGCCGCCTGCGCGATTCCAACCGCCATTGCAGCGATTCCGATGCGTCCGCCGTCCAAAGTTACTAGGAACTGCTTAAAGCCTTCTCCGCGCTTGCCAAGCAGGTTTTCTTTTGGCACCCGTACATTTTCCAACACCAATTCCGTGGTGTTCGATGCATGGAGCCCCATTTTTTCGTAATTGTCGATAATGGTGAAGCCTTCTGCATCCGTCGGCACAATGATTGCCGAGATTTCTTTTTTGCCGTCGTTCATGCCTGTAATGGCCGTAATCGCCAAGTGTTTCGCATAGCTCGCATTTGTGATATACACTTTCGATCCGTTGATGACCCAGTCATCGCCGTCTTCCACTGCACGCGTTTCCGTACCGCCGGCATCCGACCCGGCATTGGGTTCCGTCAATCCGAACGCTCCGAACGATTCGCCTGTACAAATCGGCGCCAAGTATTTTTCCTTTTGCTCTTCTGTGCCAAACAAACTCAGCGGCGCACCGCCCAAAGAAATATGGGCCGAATACGTAATTCCCGTGGAAGCACAGGCGCGGCTCAATTCTTCGGTTACGATCGCAAAGCTCGTTGTATCAGCCCCTGCTCCGCCGTACTTCTCGTCAAACGGCAATCCCATCATCCCCATGTCGGAAAGCTGTTTGAAGATTTCTTTTGGAAATTCATTGGTGCGGTCACGATGGACGGCTCCTGGAGCTACTACCTTATCGGCAAACTCTTTGATGGTCTTCTTGATCATTTGCTGTTCTTGCGTCAAATCGAAATTCATTTCACTACATCCCCTTTGTTGTGAATACGCTTACAACTTTCATTATATAGGAAAAATTTAGACAAACTCAACTGTTATCCTAAAATACATAAAAAACGCTCATGTGCACGAAGCACATGAGCAGTTTCAATTATTATTCCAAGAAATCTTTCAAGCGCTTGCTGCGCGACGGGTGGCGAAGCTTGCGGAGCGCTTTTGCTTCGATTTGGCGGATCCGTTCACGGGTTACGCCAAATACCTTGCCTACTTCTTCAAGTGTGCGTGTACGGCCATCGTCAAGGCCAAAGCGCAAGCGAAGCACATTTTCCTCACGGTCGGTTAACGTATCCAAGACGTCTTCAAGCTGTTCTTTCAATAACTCGTAAGCTGCGTGGTCGGATGGAGACTGTGCATCCGAATCCTCGATAAAATCGCCAAGATGCGAATCATCTTCTTCACCGATCGGTGTTTCAAGCGATACCGGCTCTTGTGCAATTTTCAGGATTTCACGCACTTTTTCCGGAAGCAAGTCCATTTCTTCCCCAATTTCTTCAGGCGACGGCTCACGGCCAAGATCCTGAAGCAGCTGGCGCTGAACTCGAATCAATTTATTGATCGTTTCAACCATATGCACCGGAATCCGGATGGTCCGCGCCTGGTCGGCAATCGCACGGGTGATCGCTTGGCGGATCCACCAAGTGGCATACGTACTGAATTTAAATCCTTTGGAGTAGTCGAATTTTTCAACGGCTTTGATTAAGCCCATGTTCCCTTCCTGGATCAAATCCAGGAACAGCATGCCGCGGCCGACGTAGCGCTTGGCAATACTTACAACGAGACGCAAGTTGGCTTCAGCCAAACGTTTTTTCGCTTCTTCATCGCCTTGTTCGATCAATTTCGCCAAGCGGACTTCTTCTTCCGCTTTCAACAGATCGACTCGGCCGATTTCCTTCAAGTACATGCGCACCGGGTCGTTGATTTTTACGCCTGGCGGTACACTCAAGTCATTCAAGTCGAACTTTTCTTCTGTCGGCTTCATCAAGCGGTCCAAATGTTCTTCGTCGTCTGATTTGCGTTCAAGCTCTATGCCATGGCCTTCAAGCTGTTCGATAAACTCTTCAACTTGATCGGATTCCAGTTCAAAAACCGCTAATTTATCGGCTATCTGCTCATAGTTAAGTTCACCGGTTTTCTTACCTGTTTCGATTAATTGTCGTTTTGCTTCTTCTACAGTTACTTCCGGGCCTTCTGTGCTTAATGAAACATTGCTTGCTTCAACTTTGTTTTTGCGTTCTGATTTCTCAGCCATACGACTTCCTCCTTTTAAAACCGGATAAACTTACAATGATTTGCGCAAAGCAATCACTTCTTGCGCAAGAAGTAAAGCGCGTTGTAGATCATGCTGTTTTTCCGCTTCTTTTGATTGCTGGATTTTCAAATTTATCTGCTGCTCTATCCGGTGCTTTTCAAGATGCTTGATGCAATCCGCTATTTCTTCATCCACATGCTCCGGATCGCGTTCGGAAAGCGCCGTTTCCATAACCAGTTTCCGGAGTTCTGCGTCCTGGAGCGTTTCCAGGAATTTATGGAAATCCGCTTTGTCCCACTCCTCATAAAATCCGAGCAGCTGGACATACAGCGCCTTGAACTCTTCACTGACAAAAGGCATACCTGATTCCACTTCAGCGAGCTTCCTCATCACATCCCGGTTGGCTAAGGCATGCGCGAACAGCAGCCGTTCGGCCCGGTGAAAAGAAGTGATCCGCTTCGGCTCCCGCTTTACGGTTTTGGCTACCCTTTCCGGGCGGCTTTGTTCAATCGAGCGGTTCTCCAGTTTGCGGTACTGCTGCAAAATCGCTTCTTCTGACAATTTGGTTTCATTGGCCAACTGCTTGATATACAAATCTCGTTCAATTGGAGATGAACGGCCAGCCAAGAGCTGCAGCACTTCCTGGACATATTGCAGAAGATCGTTTTCGTACTGGAAATTCTTATGTCGGCGGGCATGCATCATGGCAAACGCGATAAACGCGTGCGGCTTGCCGATGACTTGTTCCCGAAATGCGTCTTGGCCATGCTCCCGGACATAATCGTCCGGATCCATTTTTCCCGGAAGAACAGCAACTTCCACTTTAAACTTGTCTTCATTGAGTGCAATGGCAGCCCGTTTGGCCGCTTCCCACCCGGCATCATCACCGTCAAAGCAAATGACGATCTCCTGGGCAAAACGCTTCATTGCACGGATATGCTGGGGGGTCAGCGAGGTGCCCATTGTCGCAAGGGCATTGTCGACGCCGGCTTTTCCGGCAGCAATGACATCCATGAATCCTTCAAACAGGATGATTTTCCGATTTTTCCGAATGGCGCTTCTTGCCTGATGGACATTGTACAGCACCTGGCTTTTCTGGAAAATAGGCGATTCCGGACTGTTCATGTATTTTGCTTCCGTCTTCGTATTTTCCAAAATCCGCCCTGAAAAGGCAATGACTTTGCCGCTTTCGTTCATAATGGGAAACATCACACGGCCTCGGAAGCGGTCAAAAAAGCCATTCCCCTGTTCGCGCTGAATCGCCAGCCCGCTGTTCATCAATTCTTCTTCGCTGTATCCTTTGCGCTGCAATGCTGTCGCCATATAATTCCATTCCGGCAGGGACCAACCGATGCGGTACCGTTCAATCATCTCCCGCGTGAATCCCCTGTTTTCCAGGTAATCCAGCGCAGCTTGGCCTTCTTCGGTATTGAGCAATATATGATGGTACATGTCTGCCGCAAATTCGTGCATCAATATCAGCTGATTGTCGCTTTTGGAAGGGGCATTTGCTGCTTCTCCAGAAGCATGGGTGTTCACTTCCACTTCAATCCCCGCCCGGCTTCCCAGACGGGCTAATGCTTCTTGAAACGTAATATTCTCTATATCCATAAGGAACGTAATGGCGTTTCCGCCGGCGCCGCACCCGAAGCAGTGAAAAATCTGCTTATCGGAAGTGACGGAAAATGACGGTGTGCTTTCTCCGTGAAACGGGCAAAGCCCGAACCAGTTGCGCCCTCTTTTTGTTAATTGGACGTATTCTCCGACTATGTCCACAATATCCGTTGTCGACCGAATCTTTTCAATCACTTCTTCAGGAACTCGATTGGACATGCTATCACCATCTTTTTTTCTTAACTTACTGTATTCGAGATATTCAGGTGAATTCCTTCATCTTTTAGCAAAAAGATGAGCCAAATAAATAGACCTTAATATAATTTATCCACAATTCTTCATTATAAAACGTTTCTGTGAAAAAATCCACAAATAAAAATAGAAAAACCGCCCTCTCAGGTGGTTTTTCAAAAACGGTTATTTCGTTTATTCAAAATCAGGTTAGCGGTTTCTTCAACCGCCCGGTTGGTGACGTCCACCACTTCACAGCCGATGCGCCCCACCACTTTTTCAAAATGCGCGATTTCTTCGTGGATCCGGTTGATCCGGGCGTAATTCGCGTCATCGCTTAAACCGAGCGCAATCAGCCGCTCTTTCCGGATATGGTTCAGTTTTTCCGGCGAAATGACAAGGCCGAAGCATTTGGATGGATCCACTTTAAACAGCTCTTCCGGCGGATCCACTTCCGGCACCAGCGGCACGTTTGCCACTTTCAACCGTTTGTGCGCCAAGTATTGGGACAACGGAGTTTTAGAAGTGCGCGAAATGCCGACAAGGACGATATCCGCCATCAAAATGCCGCGCGGGTCCCGGCCGTCATCGTACTTCACTGCAAACTCAATGGCTTCCACTTTCTTGAAGTAGTCGTCATCGAGTTTCCGGACGAGGCCTGCTTCTTCAAGCGGCACCGATCCCAATTCCCTCTCCAAAGCGTCCATCAACGGCCCCATCAAATCGACCGCCGTCACTTTGTATTTAATTGTTTCTTTTTTTATATAGCTTCGCAAATCGTGAGACACCAGGGTGTACACGATAAAGGCATTTTGCTGCGCAGCCAATTTGATGATTTCCTGCAAATGATCCACCGAATCAATGTATGGAAATCTTTTCAGGACGGCATTTTGATCCGCATATAAATACTGGCTGATCGCTGCCTTTGCGACAAGTTCCCCTGTTTCTCCAACTGAATCGGAGACGATAAACAAGCGAAGCTGTTTCATACTATGCACCTCACAATTCATGGCTTTCCGACAAGGATAAAAATGCCCGTGTAATATTCGTTTTTGTCAATCGGCCAATCACTTTAAAACCTTCCGGCTGCTCATCGACCACCGGCAATGCGTCAATCTGCTGATTGATCAAGCGATGCGCAGCCTGGATCAACGATTCGTTTTTCACGCAATAAGTAATATTCGGCATCCGGGTCATAATGATATGTACGGGGATGGCAGCCAGATCCTGATTGCCGAGACTGGTTCTGAGCAGGTCTTTGCGCGACAACACCCCAGTCAAAAGGGAGTTCTTATCTACGACAAACAAGGTGCCGACATCGTCCAGAAACATCTGGCTGATGGCGTCGTAAACACTGACGTCTTCCCGCACAACGACGGGAATCGATTGAAAATCTTTCACCTTCATGTTGTTCATCGTATCCGAAATATCCTGCCCCGGTTTTTTCCCGGAATAAAAATATCCCACACGCGGGCGGGCATCCAAAAAGCCGGCCATCGTCAGGATGGCTAAATCAGGTCTTAATGTCGCTCTTGTCAAATGCAGACGGTCTGCAATCTGCTCACCCGTAATCGGGCCATTGCCTTTGACAATCCGCAAAATCTCTTCTTGCCGTTTATTGAGTTCGATCGGACTCACCGCCTCAAAATATGTTATACTCAATGTTAATTATTATATACTAATGAACGCGATATTGCGAAGAAAAGTTTAGCATGGTACAATACTTATCGAATCGAATATCAGGCACTGATGGAGAAAAACAGTACTGTCGCAAAAAGCGAGCGGGGATGGTGGAAGCCCGCACAGACAGGAAACAGGCGCTCCGGAGCCATTATCTTTTAAGAGGGCTGAAACTTTCAGCCAATCGGGGTGGAACCGCGGGTTATAACGTACTCGTCCTCGGACTATATGTCCGGGACGTGTACGATTTTTTATTTTATGGAGGTAATTTTTATGTCAATGGAAGATGTAGTATCGTTAGCGAAACACAGAGGATTTGTTTTCCCGGGCTCTGAAATCTACGGCGGCTTGGCAAACACTTGGGATTACGGCCCGCTTGGCGTCGAACTGAAAAACAACATCAAAAAAGCATGGTGGAAAAAATTCGTCCAGGAATCCGTGCACAACGTCGGCCTTGATGCGGCGATTCTGATGAATCCAAAAACGTGGGTGGCATCCGGACACGTCGGCAACTTCAACGATCCAATGATCGATTGCAAAAGCTGCAAAACGCGCCACCGCGCCGATAAACTGATCGAAGATGCACTCGATGCAAAAGGCATCGAAATGATCGTCGACGGCCTGTCTTTCGAAAGAATGGCTGAATTGATCCAGGAACATGACATCAAGTGTCCGACTTGCGGCGCGCAGGATTATACCGACATCCGCCAGTTCAACTTGATGTTCAAAACTTTCCAGGGTGTGACCGAGTCCTCTACGAATGAAATCTTCCTTCGTCCGGAAACGGCGCAAGGGATTTTCGTCAACTATAAAAACGTCCAGCGTTCCATGCGCAAAAAAATGCCGTTCGGGATTGCACAAATCGGCAAAAGTTTCCGAAACGAAATCACTCCGGGGAACTTTACGTTCCGTACGCGTGAATTCGAACAAATGGAACTTGAATTTTTCTGCAAACCGGGTGAAGACTTGGAATGGTACGCTTACTGGCGCGATTTCTGCAAAAACTGGCTGTTGAACCTGAACATGTCTGAAGACAATATGCGCCTTCGCGAACACGACGAAGACGAATTGTCCCATTACTCCAATGCAACAGTCGACATCGAATACAAATTCCCATTCGGCTGGGGCGAGCTTTGGGGCATCGCAGACCGCACCGACTTTGACTTGAAGCGCCATATGGAACATTCCGGCGAAGACTTCAACTACATCGATCCGATTACGAACGAACGCTACGTTCCGTATTGCATCGAGCCTTCCCTTGGCGCAGACCGCGTAACACTGGCATTCCTAGTAGATGCCTACAACGAGGAAGAGCTTGAAAATGACGACAAACGCACCGTTTTGAAATTCCACCCGGCGCTTGCCCCTTATAAAGCGGCTGTCCTGCCACTATCCAAGAAATTGGCTGAAGGCGCAACGGAAGTATTCGCTGATTTGGCGAAGCATTTCATGGTGGATTACGACGAGTCCCAGTCCATCGGCAAACGCTACCGCCGCCAGGATGAAATCGGCACTCCGTTCTGCATCACATACGACTTTGATTCTGTGGAAGATGGCCAAGTAACTGTGCGCCACCGCGATTCTATGGAGCAAGTGCGCATGCCGATCGGCGAAGTGCAAGCTTATATCGCTAAACACATTGAGTTTTAATAGATGAACAATCCGGAGCATCCATGTGGTGCTCCGGATTTTTTTATGTCCATGGGACACGCGCTTTTGCTGCGGACAGTAAGGTGCCGGTTTGGGACAGTATTTCGCCTCAAGCGGATAGTATTCTCCACCTTTCCGACAGTACCCGCTTCCCAGCACGTTTTCTCCACACAAAAAAGACCCGCTCAGGTGATTTCATCCTGCTGCGGGTCTTGTTCTTCTTTTTTCGGCAAAAATTCAGGTGTGCGTTCGAGCTGTTCCAGAAATTTGCGCGATTTCAGGCGTATCCCTGCCTGTTCTTCGTAAATCGTCCGCACAATGCCCTTCAGCAGCGACTTTGATTCCTTTTTCAGCTTCAGCGAACCGACGCGTTCGATCGGCACAAAATAAAACGTACGAATGAGCTTAACGAGCGCCGGGCTCAAACGGATGATGTAGCGGTCGATGTGGAAACAGCGATGGCACAAGAAGCCGAGTTCCTCGAACGAAAATGCGAATTCGCCGTCGGTGGCGCCGCAATTTGCACATTGGTGCAAAGTCGGAGTGAGGCCCGCGGACGGCAGCATCTTCCATTCAATGAACAGCGAAATCGCTTCCGGGTCGTAGCCTTCTTCGATTGCATGAAGCGCCTGGTACAGCATATCGTAAATGGCGGGCTGCGGTTCGTCCTGTTCGGTCAGCCGGTCAATCAATTCGGTGATATAGCTGGCATAAGCCGTTTTCATGATGTCTTCCCGGATATGCCGGAGCGACTCCAGCGGGTCTCCGCTTTGCAGCGTGCCCATGCCTTTGCCTTTGAAAATCGAATAGCTGCCATGCGTAAATTGTTGGGTCACGGCTGCCAGGCGGCTCGAAGGCTTTTTCGCGCCTCTTGCCATGCAGGTGATTTTTCCTGCTTCCCGGGTGAACAACGTGACGATTTTGTTGTTCTCGCCGTATGCCTGCGCCCGGATCACAATTCCCTCTAATTGATTCAGCATGAAACCGACTCCTTAATATTCGTCGTCTCTGAAACCGAAATCACGCAAATGCACTGCTTTGTTGCGCCAATCCTTCTGGACTTTGACCCATAGCTCCAAATACACTTTAGAGCCAAGCAGGTTTTCGATGTCTTTCCGTGCACGGGAGCCGATTTCCTTCAGCAGAACGCCTTTTTTCCCGATGACGATGCCTTTTTGGGAATCGCGTTCGACCATGATCGTTGCCTGGACGCGGATCATGTCTTTGTTTTCGCTGTCCGGCGCAATTTTCTCAATGACAACCGCGATGGAATGCGGAATTTCTTCCCGCGTCAAATGCAATGCTTTTTCACGGATCAACTCCGAAATGATAAAGCGCTCCGGATGGTCGGTGATTTGGTCGGCCGGGTAGTACTGCGGCCCTTCCGGCAGGTATTCCGTAATTTTGGCCAGCAAGTTCTCGACGTTATTGCCTTGCAGCGCCGAGATCGGAATCGCTTCTTTGAAATCGAATTCGTTGCGGTAGCCTTCGATGATTTTCGGCAAATTGTCCGGATGGACCTGGTCGATTTTGTTCAATACCAAAAAGACCGGCACATCGATGCCTTTCAGCATATCCAGGACAAAACGGTCCTGTTTGCCGATACGGTCATCCGCGCTCGCCACAAACAATAAGACATCTACTTCGCGGAACGTGTTCTTCGCTACCCGCAGCATGAAATCGCCCAGTTTATGGCGCGGCTCGTTGATTCCAGGTGTATCGATAAAGACCATTTGGCTGGAGTTTGTTGTCACGACTCCCTGGACTTTGTTGCGCGTCGTCTGCGGCTTATCGCTCATGATGGCGATTTTCTGGCCGACGACACGGTTTAGAAACGTCGATTTGCCGACATTTGGGCGTCCGATGATCGAAATAAAGCCCGATTTAAATCCGTTATTTCCCTGCTGCATACTCTAAATCCTCCGTTGAAAACGCACCAGGCAACAGTTCGCTGACTGTCGTTTCCTGGACGTCGCCATTTAAATTTGTTAAATAAACCGGCATGTTCGGCGCGCAGAATTCTGCGATCACTTGGCGGCATGCGCCGCACGGCGACACCGGGCCTTTCGTGTCTGCTACCACGGCAAGTGCCGTGAAGTTCCGTTCGCCTTCAGATACAGCTTTGAACATCGCCGTACGCTCTGCGCAGTTTGTCATTGAATAGCCCGCATTTTCAATATTGCAGCCATGGTAAACTTTGCCGTCAGCAGTCAAGAGCGCTGCGCCGACCTTGAATTTTGAATACGGCACATATGCCCGTTCACGTGCAGTTTTTGATTCTGTCATCAATTGTTCTTTTTCCATTACGAATCACCTCTGTTAGTTAAAACCATTTTGGGATAAAGATTAGTAAACCAATTATAGCACTTGCAGCGGCAAATACCAAAACGGCGCCCGCCGCTATGTCTTTCGCTTCTTTTGCAAGCGGGTGGATGTCCGGCGACGCCAAGTCGACGACCCGTTCAATCGCCGAGTTCATCATTTCCAGCGCCAGCATTCCGCCGATCAGCAACAGAACGATGAGCCATTCACTTTTGGAGAGCCCTGTCCACACACCTGCAGCCAGGACCACAAAGGCGGCCAGGACATGCAGCTGCATATTTTGTTCCCGCTTTAACGCAGACCCGATTCCCTGCATGGCAAACTTGAATGAATTGAAAAATCTACTCGCCTTCATAACCGTCACGGGTTATTCCAAGCGACGACAAGATTTCTTCCTGCTTGGCGAACATGGTCTTTTCGTCTTCTTTTGTCATGTGGTCGTAGCCCAGCAAATGCAAAAAACCGTGCACAGCCAAAAAGCCCAATTCCCGTTCAAATGAATGGCCGTAATCCGCTGCCTGTTCTTTTGTGCGGTCGAGTGAAATGATGATATCGCCCAGCATACGCGGTTCCATGGAGCCGACGATTTCGACTTCCCCTTCGCCGAGTTCTTCCATAGCAAAGGAAATCACATCGGTCGGCGCATCCTTGCCCCGGTATTCTTTGTTGATATTCTGGATTTCATCATTGGTCACAAAAGTGACGGACACTTCAGCAGCTCCAATGTTTTCAGCGTCAGCCGCATGCTGCAAAATTTTCTCCACAAATTGCAGTTCATTGTCGCTTAAACTTTCAGTTTCGTCCATAAAATCGATTGACATCATACCTATTCCTCCAGTCTTGTGGGTTCTTTCGGATACTCAATACGCGAATGGAAGATGCCATTCAGCGTCTCGCACATAATGTGCTTGACTGTCTTGAGTTCTTTCATGGTTAGATCGCATTCTTCGAATTGCCCATCTTTCAGTTTATCCTCTACAATTGCATCGACCAAATTTTTTATTTTTTCAGATGTCGGTTCTTTCATGGACCTCACGGCCGCTTCCACGCTGTCTGCCACTGAAATGATGGCAATTTCTTTTGTCTGCGGCTTCGGCCCGCTGTAGCGGTACATTGCTTCGTCCACTTCAGGATTTTGTTCTTTTGCTTTATGATAGAAAAATTTCAGCAAACTGGTGCCGTGGTGCTGGGCCGCCACGTCGACGATTTCCTTTGGCATCTTATGCTTTCTCAACAGTTCGGCACCGTACGTGCCGTGCTCCAAAATGATGCGGCTGCTCGTTTCCGGCGGCAGTGAATCATGGGGATTGCGCATATGCATCTGATTTTCGATAAAGAAATGCGGCTGCTTCGTCTTACCGATATCGTGGTAATAGCAGCCGACTCGGGCAAGCAGCCCGTTTGCGCCGATCGCTTCACAGGAAGCATCGGCCAGATTGGCCACCATGACGCTGTGGTGGTAGGTACCGGGCGTTTCGGTCAGAATTTTCTTCAATAGCGGGTGATTGGGATTGGACAGTTCAATCAATTTCATTGTCGACAGCAAGCCGAAAGCCGATTCAAAAAACGGCAATAAGCCGATCGCCAGCGCACCGGACAACAAGCCGGAAATGACAGCCGCAGAAAAATAAAAACTGATTTCGGTCCAATCATACTGGCTTTGCCCGACGAGCAGATAAAAGCCGACAAATAATGCATTCACCATAGCCACTGCAACGCTTGTCTGGAGCAAGCGGGTGCGCCGGTCGTCCTGCTTGATCAAATAAACGCCAATCAGGCCGCCAAATATAATATACAAAGCAAGATCCATCCGGATTACGGCGGCACTGCCTTCTTGCAACAACATACCCCCTAATGCCCCTGTAAGAAACGTCACACAGACTGCAATTCGTTCATTCAATAGCATTCTGGCAATCATACCCGCCAGCGCAGTCGGAAACAGGAATGCGATGACCACATCAAAATTACCGCTTACCACATGAATAATTTCCATAATGGCCATTGAAAACGCAAGTACGGAAAAAACGACCAGAAGCGCCGTTATTTTTTTCTGCTCGGTTGTATCGGTTTGGCGGATCATGACCGCCAGAACCGCCACGGCAATCACGACAAACAGCAGCAACCCAAAGAGCGGTTTGTAATCCTGCTGGTCTTCCGTCATGCCGGCAAGTTCCAGCTGGCGGTAAACTTCGCGGTCAACGACTTGCCCTTCCTGAACCAAAACCTGCCCCTGCAGAATGCGCGTCGGTTCCACACTGGCTCTGGCCTGTTCGAGCTGTGCGTTCGTCAATTCCTCGTTGACCACTTCATTGGGAATAATGCTCGCGCGGCCGATCATTACTGCAGCCTGCAGGATGGATGCGGGTATTTTTGTTTCTTTTCGTATTTCCTGCTCCGCTGCGTTGCGGAAAGCCGCCACTTCGTCCTCGCGGATCGGGTGTTCCAACGTATCCAAAACAATTCCCGTTAAGAATTGCTGCACTTCCTGCAGTTTGCCCGGCGGCAGCACCAGCAAGGCGCGAAGCATTTCATCGGTCAGTTTCAGGCCGTTATCGCTCGTTTCCATCAGCCGGATATTTTCCTGCAGCGATTCAATCATCTGATCGGTTTCAACCGGTTTGCCGTCTTTGTTATCCGGTAAGCTCTTTGCTTCCAGAATATACCCAAACAGCGAATCGACTACCGCCGCCTGATTGGCAGCGATTTCTTCATTGAACTGGTAACTGGGCTGCACTTCCGAAGCTGCCCGTTCCCGTTCCAGTTCCGTCTTGAAAGGATCGACTACCGTTTTCGCCGAACGAATCGGCTCTTCTGAAAGCTGAAAAAGTTCGATGGAATACTTGTCAGTTTGCAGTGAACTGTATAAAAACGCATACATGATGGCTCCGATTGCCACAACCAAAATGGCGGCCACCAGTTTATATCCTGCTTTTTCGTAAAGTTGTTCTGCTTTTTTTCTCATCCCGGACACCCCACTCTAGTACTTCTATCATATCAATTACCGAATGGGATTTCACGGATAACTTGAAATTATTTGAAATTGGACTCCCTTTTCACAAGGTCGATATAAAAAAACCAGCCCTCAAGAAGGCTGGTCATCGTATGCTTCGATAATTTTTGCAACTAGCGGATGGCGAACCACATCGCCCCGTTCCAGGTATTGAATATGGATGCCGTTGACGCGCTGCAGAATCGTTTCAGCTACAATCAGCCCGGATTCAGCACCGCGCGGCAAATCGATTTGTGTTTTGTCGCCGGTAATGATCATTTTCGAACCAAATCCAAGGCGCGTCAAGAACATCTTCATTTGCGCTTTGGTCGTGTTTTGCGCTTCATCCAGGATGACAAAGGCTTCATCCAATGTACGGCCTCTCATGTAGGCGAGAGGGGCGATTTCAATGGTGCCGCGCTCAATCAACCGGTTGGTCTGTTCAAGCCCCAGCACGTCATGCAACGCGTCATACAAAGGCCGGAGATAAGGATCCACTTTTTCTTTTAAATCGCCGGGCAAGAATCCAAGGCTTTCGCCAGCTTCCACCGCCGGGCGCGTCAGGATGATTTTTTTGACTTGACCGTTTTTCAGTGCCTGTACTGCCATGACAACCGCCAGATAGGTTTTGCCTGTTCCTGCCGGCCCAATCCCGAACACGAGGTCCTTGCTGCGCACCGCCTGGATATAATGCCGCTGCCCAATTGTTTTTGCACGGATTGCTTTGCCGCTAGCATTGCGGGCCACTTCTTCATCATACAGTTCGGCGAAATATTCAATGGTGCCGGCTCTAGCCATTTCTATTGCGGAAACGATGTCGCGCTGATCGATATTGATGTTTTTGCGGATCACTTTCAATAATTGTTCAATCAGCAATTTCCCGATTTGCTTGCCTTCTTCCGAACCAGACAGCCGGATCACATCGCCGCGGGTAATTATTTGAATTTGGAACGCTTCTTCGATTAAGGTCATGTGACTATCAGATATCCCGAGCAGCAGCACCGCTTCATTTGGGTCTTTCACATGAAGTTCAAGTAGTTGGTTTTCTGTCATGTAGTCGCTCCTTGGAATGTGAATTTACTATAAATTCACTGTATCACTAAAGGTGAATAGTTGTAAAACATTTTACAGTATTTTTGTTTACATAATTAAGTTATAGAAAACTAAAAACCGGCCAGCAGGCGCTGGCCGGTTTGCCTATTATCTTTTTGATTTCGGCGGCATTAAAATCTCCGCTAAAATAATTCCGCGCTGCATATCTTCTGCATCAAGAGGCAGCAGATCTTCTCTGCTGTTTTCTTTCTGCGGGCTTAATGGAATAGCGTTATGCGCCGACAACCTGCCCGGCGAAGCCATTTCTTTAGCCTGTCTCTGCACTTTCTGGACCGGCAAACGTTCAGCAGCTTTTTCGGCAGCCCGTTTAACTTGCTGGGTTCTTTCCGGCTGCTGTTTCATCTGGGTTTGCAGGTCGCCATAAATTTCCTTGGCATAATCCTCCGCCCGCTTTAACGTCCGTTGTCCGGTTTCTCTCGCAGGCGTTCTACGCTGCTGCGGTGCATTGGCATCTCCATCGCCTTTTTTGTTATTAAAGAAAGCGCCGATGGCCATTACAATTAAACCGAATATGAGAGCTTCCATGCGAAAAACCTCCCTTGTGGCTGCCCGTTGTTATTTTGCATCCACTTTTTCTGAGCCAGTACGGGCAATCGAATCTCTCATGCTGGTATCCGCCTGGACGTTTTTGTAATTGATGTAATCCATCACGCCCATATTGCCGTTGCGAAGCGCTTCGGACATGGCAAGCGGCACTTCTGCTTCCGCTCCCACAACTTTCGCTCTCATTTCGACAACTTTCGCTTTCATTTCCTGTTCGCTTGCTACCGCCATAGCTCGGCGCTCTTCCGCTTTTGCCTGGGCGATTTTCTTATCCGCTTCCGCCTGCTCCGTTTGAAGTTCGGCACCGATGTTTTTTCCGATATCAACGTCTGCAATGTCGATGGATAAGATTTCAAATGCCGTACCGGAATCCAAGCCTTTGCTTAAAACCGTTTGCGAAATCAAGTCCGGGTTTTCAAGAACTTTTTTATGGCTGGTGCTTGAACCGAGTGTCGAGACAATCCCTTCACCAACACGGGCAACAATCGTTTCTTCCCCTGCACCACCGACTAAACGGTCGATGTTGGCGCGAACCGTGATACGCGCTTTTGCTTTTACTTCGATTCCGTCCATGGCTACACCTGCGATAAACGGTGTTTCAATCACTTTCGGGTTAACGGACATCTGTACCGCTTCCAGCACGTCACGGCCTGCCAAGTCAATGGCTGCTGCCCGTTCAAACGGCAATTCAATATTCGCCCGGTGTGCCGCAATCAATGCGTTGACGACGCGGTCGACGTTACCGCCCGCCAAGTAATGGCTTTCCAGTTGGTTGATAGTGACCGTCAGACCCGCTTTTGATGCCTTGATCAACGGATTCACGATGCGCGATGGAATTACGCGGCGAAGGCGCATCCCGACTAATGTAAAGATGCTGATGCGGACGCCTGCAGCTAGTGCAGAAATCCATAATGTGATTGGCACGAATGTAAAGAAAATCGCTAAGACAACGATAATACCAATTATCGCAGCGCCAAGACCAATTGCTTCAATTCCCATTCTTTATTCCTCCTCTTGTTTTTCTAGTTCACGGACAACAATCCGCGAACCTTCTACTTTAATGATCTTCACTTGCTTGTTCGGATCGATGAACCGGCCTTCCGACACGGCATCAATCCGCTCTTCCCCCAGTACGATTGTTCCAGACGGGCGAAGAGCCGTAGCAGTTACGGCAATTTGCCCGATCAGTTCCGGACGGTTAACAGCTGAAACATAGCCGCTTTCCGTATCGGTGGCATCCGTTAAAATCAGCCGTTTGAACAATTGCGGCCGTTTGCCAAAAAATTTCACTATGATCACCATCCCTGCTGTAGCTGCGATTAATGCGATGAAAATTGAAATGGCAGTAGACATCAAACTTCCTCCGGCCAGGAAAACACTGACCAGGATCGACGCAATGCCGAGTATTCCCAAAATGCCGCCGGGAATAAGAAATTCAGTAAACAGCAAACCGAGACCGATGATCACTAAAGCAATGGATCCAAATCCCGCGTATCCTGCCACAAAATGCCCGTAAAAAAACAGCACAAGTGAAATGAGGCCGATGATTCCCGGAACGCCGACACCCGGCGTGAAAAACTCCAGCAGCAGCCCAAGGGCAGCTATCGTCAACAAAACCGGCACGACTAAAGGATGAGTCAAAACAGCAGCCGCTTTGCTGGAGAAAGTTTCAGGGGCCCCTGTATTTTGCAAAACCGGAGCCGTGCTTGCCGACTTTGTTTCTCCAAAAGCCGTGCTCTCCGCCGCAAAAACGGAAGAGCCATCCGCAGCCTCAGGTACCGCATCTAAAAACAGCAACAACGATAAGAACAAAAGACTGAATGCCAGGAAGCCTTTCAAGCTGTGCATAGGACCCGCCCCTTCCACTTAAACCCGCTTTTCCAATCAATTGAGCATGGGCTCCGCTGATTGGGACTCTTTTTACTGTTCTATTGTATATACGGACAAATACGCCAATGGTTTCATTTTTCTCGCTATTTTTATTATAGACTATTTCTTCGTGTTACTTAAAGAATGCGCTTACAGGATTCTCCTAAGCATGCTTGGTGTGTCAATCTGATGGCGCCTGTTTGCCATGTGCCGGCTAAAAAAATAGAAATAGAAAACCGGCTGTACGATTAATCGTACAGCCGGTTTTTGCTGGTCGTTCATATTTTTTAAAAGTCATTTAAAATTAAAGTCAATTAAAATTTACGTTTACGCGCAGCTTCTGATTTCAGTTTGCGTTTTACGCTTGGCTTATCATAATACTCGCGCTTTCTTACCTCTTGCATTGTTCCGGACTTAGAAACAGTGCGTTTGAAGCGGCGAAGAGCATCTTCAATTGATTCGTTTTTACGAACAGTTGTTTTTGTCATCTCTTTTTCCCTCCCTCCGAACACACGTTGAAGCAAATAACAACAAGTGTTATATATTAAGAAATTATAACGTATAAACCTATATAGGTCAACACTTAATAATCAGAACTTGCTGTTAGCCCCTGCATAATTTTTACGCCGGAGCTTGCGCCGATGCGTGTTGCACCAGCTTCCACCATTGCTTCGAGATCTTCCAGGCTGCGCACTCCGCCTGAAGCTTTAACGCCTAAATCCGGCCCGACAGTTTCACGCATCAATTTAACGTCTGCCACAGTAGCGCCGCCTGTTGAAAAGCCGGTTGATGTTTTCACAAAATCAGCTCCTGCTTCTTTAGTAAGGCGGGATGCCGTCACTTTTTCTTCGTCTGTCAAAAGGCTTGTCTCGATGATGACTTTGACAATCGCTTTGCCTTTTGCCGCTTCGACAACTGCAGCAATATCATTTTTAACCCATTCCGTATCGCCGCTTTTCAATGCGCCGATGTTGATGACCATATCAATTTCGCCTGCTCCTTTGGCAATCGCATCTTTTGTTTCAAATGCTTTTGTTTCAGAAGTGGACGCGCCCAGCGGGAAACCGATAACGGTGCAGACTTTCACTGTGCTGTCTGCCAATTCTTTTGCTGCTGTCGCTACCCAGGCAGGGTTGACGCAAACAGAAGCAAAATTGTATTGTGCTGCTTCTTTGCAGATTTGGACGATTTGTTCTTTTGTAGCTTCAGCTTTTAACAAGGTGTGGTCAATATAAGATGCAATGTTTGACATATTGGGAAACTCCATTCTGATTTTAAATTGATTAGACGACCAGTTCTTCCATCACTCGGACAAATTGCCCTTCGTTGTATGGATAACCGGCTTTCGTAATTTTCACTTTGACGATTTTGCCGATCAGCGACTCATAACCGGGGATCACGACTCTCAAATAATTATCCGTATAGCCTTCCATTAACCCGCTATCCGGATTTTCTTTGAACCGCTCTTCCGGAATGATTTCCAGCAATTCACCTTCAAATTGGGAAGCGTACTCTTTCGCCAATTGATCGTTCAACGCAATCAGCCGATGGACGCGTTCGTTTTTAATGTTTTCATCGATCTGGTCTTCCATGCGCGCCGCCGGAGTGCCTGTGCGCTGCGAATAAGGGAACACGTGAAGTTCAGAAAATTTATGGTCGTTGATGAAATGATACGTCTCCATAAATTCCTCTTCCGTTTCTCCAGGGAATCCGACAATGACGTCGGACGTAATCGCAAGATCCGGCAAAGCTTTCCGCAGCTGGATCAGCCGTTCAGCGAAAAATTCCATCGTGTACTTCCGCCGCATCCGTTTCAGCACCGTGTTTGATCCGGATTGAATCGGAATGTGAAGGTGGCGCACCACGATATTGGATTTTTGCAGCACGTCAATCACTTCATCCGTCAGCTGGCTTGCTTCAATGGATGAAATGCGCAGCCGCTTCAGCCCTGTGACTTCCATTTCCAAGTCGCGCAGGAGCTGAGCTAAATTGTAGTTTTTCAAATCTTCTCCGTAGCCGCCTGTATGGATGCCGGTCAGTACAATTTCCTGATATCCTGCATCCACCAGCTGCTGGGCTTGGCGGACCACTTCTTTCGGGTCGCGGGACCGCATGAGCCCACGTGCCCAAGGAATGATGCAGAACGTGCAAAAATTATTGCAGCCTTCCTGGATCTTCAAAGACGCACGCGTATGGTCCGTGAACGACGGCACGTCCAATTCTTCGTACACCCGGTTTTTCATGATGTTGCCGACCGCATTGATCGGTTTCCGCTCCCTTTTATACTGCTCGATGTAGCCGAGCAGTTTGGTGCGGTCTTGCGTCCCGACGACAATGTCCACTCCGGGAATCGCCATTATTTCTGCAGGTGAAGTCTGCGCGTAGCAGCCTGTCACACAAATGACGGCATCCGGATTTTGCCGGACAGCCCGGCGGATGACCTGGCGGCTTTTTTTGTCTCCTGTATTGGTTACTGTGCATGTATTAATGACATAAACATCGGAATGACGATCAAACTCGCTGCGCTCGTAGCCTTGTTCTTTGAACAATTGCCAGATTGCTTCTGTTTCGTAATGATTCACTTTACAGCCTAAGGTATGGAACGCTACCGTTGACATAAGTGGCCACCTCTTTCATTCGAATTCATAGGACATTGCAGATAATGCATATAACGGAGCCGTTTCGGTTCGTAAAATCCGGGGGCCAAGCGACGTGAACAACGCACCGCTTTCTTTTAGGAGCGCGACTTCCGTGTCAGAAATCCCGCCTTCCGGGCCGAACACAAACAAGATTGAGTCTTTATCATACAATGATTTCAAGGTTTCAGCAAACCGCGTCCGGCTCTGTTCGCGTGCTTCTTCCTCATACGCTACGACGACGGCATCAAAGCTTTTTGCCGTTTCCATCAGCTGTTTGAATGTATGCGTATTATGTATTTCAGGGATGTGGGTCCGATGAGATTGCTCCGCCGCTTCTTTGGCAATTTTCTGCAGCCGCGCCCGTTTCTTTTCGCTTTTCGAGCCATCCCATTTGACGATGGACCGTTCTGCCGCAAACGGGATCAGTGCATGCATCCCAAGTTCGGTCGCCTTTTGGGCAATCAATTCCAGCTTGTCGCCTTTGGGCAATCCACAGGCAATCGCCACTCTTTTCGGCATTTCCACATCCGTTTGAAGTTCTTCTCCAACTTCGACCTCGACATCAAATTCCGCTTTTAAAATCGTCGAAAGAAAAGCCTTCCCTTCGCTGACAATGATTAACCGGTCTCCGGGTTCCTGGCGCATAACTTTGGCGATGTGCTTCGCATCATCGCCAGTTATGGTCACTATTCGGTTTTCAGGAACTGGGCCTTCAATAAAATATCTTTGCATCACAGCACCCCGTTATTCCGGTTTTTTAGAAATGATCGTTACCCAGTCTTCCATCATCATTACGTCCTCGATGACGAAGCCGGAAGCTTCCAGCGCTTCCTTCACATCGTTTTTCTTCGCAGAAATAATGCCGGAAGTGATGTAATGCCCACCCGGTTTGACTACGTGAAACGCATCATCGGTAAAGGAGATGATGATTTCCGCGAGAATATTCGCTACCACAACATCCCCCGGCTCATCGATTGTATCAAGCAAATTCCCCTGGACGACGTTGACTCTGTCCTGCGCTTTATTCAATTTGACGTTGATGCGTGCAGAACGGACCGCTACTTCATCAAGATCAAGTGCATGCACTTCTTTTGCGCCCAGCAGCGCTGCACCGATTGCCAGAACTCCAGATCCGGTTCCAACATCGATGACACGCTGATCTTTTTTAACGGTTTTCTCCAAAGCTTGCAGGCTCATGACTGTTGTCGGATGGGTCCCCGTGCCAAATGCCATGCCCGGGTCCAGTTCAATGATCAATTCGTCGCTTGATACCGGTTCGTATGTTTCCCAAGTCGGCACCACCGTAAAGCGCTGGGAAATTTTGACGGGGTGGTAGTATTTCTTCCACGCTGTCGCCCATTCCTCTTCGTTCACTTCGCTGATGGTCACCAGATTGGCGCCGATATTGATATCAAATTTCACGAGATTGCTGATGGCGAGTTTGATTGCTTCGACGGTTTCCCCCAAAAAGGAGTTGACCGGCAAATATGCTTTCACAATAACGCCTTCAGCCGGAAAATCTTCCGGATCCAAAGAATAGATTTCCCCAAACTGGTCTTCCCGTTCTTTCGTCAAATCTTCCGAGTCTTCAATTACAACACCGCTCGCTCCTGCTTCATGCAAAATATTCGAGATGGGCTCAATCGCTTCGTTTGTTGTACGGACCGCTAGTTCTGACCATTTCATTTTAAAAACCGGCTCCTTTACTCACCTTTAATGGTGCGCTTGATTTTATCAAACAATGAACTGCTTTGCTCTTCCGGAATATCTCCGCTGATCTCAGCAAATTCACGGAGCAGTTGTTTTTGTTTTTCGTTCAATTTGGTTGGCGTTTTCACGCGGATGATGATGTGCTGATCTCCGGTGCCGTAGCCATGGACGTTCTTGACGCCTTTCCCTTTTAAGCGGAAGCGGGCGCCGCTTTGCGTGCCAGCGGGGATTTTCAGCTTCACTTTGCCGGAAACCGTCGGCACTTCAATTTCATCGCCAAGTGCCGCTTGTGCAAATGTAATCGGTAGATCCAGGTAAATATCATCGCCTTCGCGTTCAAACTGCTTATGCGGTTTTACGCGGAATACGACATACAAGTCTCCGGCTGGGCCACCGTTGACGCCCGGGCCGCCTTGGCCGCTGACGCGCAATTGCTGTCCGTCATCCACACCTGCCGGAACCGTAACTTTGATGGTTTTGACTTTGCGGACCGTTCCTTCGCCGCGGCAAGTCGCACATCTTTCTTCGATGATTTGGCCGGTGCCTTGGCAGTGGTGACAAGCACGGCGGTTGACCATGCGCCCGAAAGGCGTATCCTGCGTCACATTCAATTGGCCGGAACCTTCACAATGCGGACATGTTTTCGGCTTGGTTCCAGGTTTTGCGCCCGAACCGTGGCAAGTTCCGCACGTCTCGTCTTTAGGAATTTCCACTTCTGCTTCTTTCCCGAAAACAGCATCCATAAAGTCGATGTTCATGGAATACTGAAGGTCGTCGCCTTTTCTCGGCGCATTCGGATCGCGCCGTCTTGTGCCGCCGCCGAAGAACGTACTGAAAATATCATCAAAGCCAAAGCCTTCAGCGCCGCCGCCGAAACCGCCAAAGCCCTGGTTCGGATCCTGGTGGCCGAACTGGTCGTACTGCGCTCTTTTTTGGTCGTCGCTCAGGACTTCATATGCTTCTTTTACTTCCTGGAATTTTTCGGAAGCATCTGCTGCTTTATTGATATCCGGATGGAATTGTTTCGACAATTTCCGGTAAGCTTTTTTAATTTCTTCTTTTGAAGCGGTCTTGGATACACCCAACACTTCATAATAATCTCGCTTGTTCATATGTCACTCTCCCTCTTGCAGTCACCTGTAATTGTACACGGTTTAAATTGCCGTTGCAAAGACTCTTAGAAAAGCGGAAGCGCCCATGTAGATTCGACGGGCATAAGACGCTTTGGCGAAGTGGCATATTTTCAGCCACACAGCCAGAGTGGCTTATGACCCTAGAATCTGGGCGCTGGAGTCTAGACATAAATCCGCTATTAGCAAACCATAAAAAATTACAGACACAATGTTCTTTTAAGTGTGAAAAAGCCAAAGCATGTTGCTTTGCTTTGACTTTTCCGGGTCCTGCTTATTTGTCGTCGTTTACTTCTTCGTATTCAGCGTCAACGATGTCATCGTTGCCTGGCGCTCCGCCAGCTTGTCCGCCTTCAGCGCCCTGCTGTGCTTGCGCAGCTTGCTCGTAGGCTTTCATTGCCAATCCTTGAAGAATTTCGTTCAATTTGTCTTTTTTCTCACGGATGTCTTCGATGCTGTCGCCTTCTAGAGCCGCTTTCAATTCATCACGTGCTGCTTCAGCCTGGCGTTTTTCTTCGTCAGTTACAACTTCGCCAAGGTCTTTGATCGTTTTATCTGTTTGGAAGACCGCTTGGTCCGCTTCGTTGCGGATTTCCACTTCTTCTTTCACTTTCGCATCCGCTTCAGCGTTTTCTTCCGCCTCTTTGATCATGCGTTCGATCTCGTCTTCAGTCAACGATGTGTTTGACTGGATTGTGATCGTTTGTTCTTTTTGCGTTCCAAGGTCTTTCGCTTTAACGCTGACAATACCGTTTTTGTCGATATCGAATGTTACTTCGATTTGCGGAATGCCGCGCGGCGCCGGTGGAATATCCGCCAATTGGAAACGGCCAAGCGTTTTGTTGGCTGCAGCCATTGGGCGCTCCCCTTGAAGAACATGGATATCAACAGCTGGCTGGTTGTCAGCAGCAGTTGAGAATACCTGCGATTTTGAAGTTGGGATCGTTGTGTTGCGTTCGATCAATTTTGTGAACACGCCGCCCATTGTTTCGATGCCAAGCGATAGTGGTGTTACGTCAAGAAGAACAACGTCTTTTACGTCGCCAGTCAAGACGCCGCCTTGAACTGCCGCACCCATTGCTACTACTTCATCCGGGTTAACGCCTTTATGCGGCTCTTTGCCAGTTTCTCTCTTCACTGCTTCTTGGACAGCCGGGATGCGTGTAGATCCGCCGACCAAGATAACGCGGTCAAGTTCTGAAGCTGAGATGCCTGCATCTTTCAGTGCCTGACGAGTAGGCCCTAACGTACGCTCTACTAATGAATGAGTCAATTCATCAAATTTCGCACGTGTCATGGTCACTTCCAAGTGAAGCGGTCCAGCTTCTCCTGCAGTGATGAACGGCAATGAAATTTGTGTAGAAGAAACACCTGAAAGGTCTTTTTTCGCTTTTTCAGCAGCATCTTTCAAGCGCTGAGTCGCCATTTTGTCTTTTGACAAGTCGATGCCATTGTCTTTTTTGAATTCCTGCACCAAATAATCGATGATGATTTTATCAAAGTCATCTCCGCCCAGACGGTTGTCGCCGGCAGTAGATTTTACTTCAAATACGCCATCGCCAAGTTCAAGGATGGAAACGTCGAATGTACCGCCGCCAAGGTCATAGACCAGGATGGTTTCATCAGTTTCCGTTTTGTCCAAACCGTATGCAAGCGCTGCTGCAGTCGGCTCGTTGATGATGCGTTCCACTTCAAGTCCAGCGATGCGGCCAGCGTCTTTTGTAGCTTGGCGCTCTGCATCGTTGAAGTAAGCTGGAACTGTGATAACCGCTCTTGTTACTTTTTCGCCTAAGTATTCTTCGGCATAGCCTTTAAGATATTGAAGGATCATTGCAGAAACTTCCTGCGGCGTATAGTCTTTGCCTTCAGCAGAAACGGTTTGCGTAGTTCCCATTAAACGTTTAACGGATTGGATAGTGTTCGGGTTTGTGATCGATTGGCGTTTTGCAACTTCCCCAACCTGGCGTTCACCGTTTTTAAATGCTACGACAGAAGGAGTTGTACGGTTGCCTTCTGGATTCGGAATGATTTTTGGTTCGCCGCCTTCTAAAACTGCGACTGCTGAGTTTGTTGTTCCTAAGTCGATACCGATAATTTTGCTCATTTAAATTCCTCCATTACCAAATTATTCGTTAACTTTTACCATAGATGGACGAAGCACTCTGCCTTTAAGGGTATACCCTTTTTGAAGTTCCATTAACACGGAGCCCGGCTCTGCACTTTCGTCATTTTCCTGCATAACTGCCTGATGGAAATTCGGGTCGAAAGGTTTTCCAAGCGCCTCGATTTCTTCCAGGCCTTCGCGTTTCACCGCTTCAAGCAAGTTGTTCTGCACCATTTGAAGCCCTTTCAGGATCGAAGCGGCTTCATCGCTTTTCGCTTCAACAGCGAGCGCCCGGCCGAAATTATCCAGCACCGGCAATAAATCCGTCAAAAGGGATTGAGAACGGAATTTTTCTGCGTCTTGTCTGTCTTTTTGGGCACGGCGCTTAAAATTGTCGTAGTCCGCCAACAGGCGAAGGTATTTGTTTTGCTCCGCTTCAAGCTGTTCGCGAAGTTCAGCTGCTTCATCGACCTGTTCTTCAGCAGGCGTTTCTTCAGCTTGCTCATCCGAGGATGCTAATGCCTCTTCTGATGCCGCTCTTCGCGCTGCTTCCGTTTCAGGGTCCATTTGCGCCTGGAACTCCTCGTCCACTTCGACGTCATTTACCACTTCTTCAGTTTGTTGAGGTTTTTTTTCTTTAGACAAATCTGTTCCTCCTTTATTCACTTACCCCGGATCATTCGGGTCAATTCTTTCGACAATTCGCCGCTGAGCGTATCCAGTAAAGTAACGACACGTTTATAATCCATGCGTTTTGGACCTACAATGGCGATTGAACCCGTTTGTTCTTCTCCAATGTCGTATGAAACGGTGATCACACTGCAATCTTCCATTGCGGAAAGCGTGTTTTCAGAACCGATCCGGATATGGAGACCTTGGCTGCCGACCGGCAGAATCATCGGAATATGCTTGTGTTCTTCCATGACATTCATCAAATCCCTGATTTTCTGAAGATCATGGAAATCAGGCTGTTTGAGAATATTCAGCTTCCCGCCAAAAAATACATTGTCGTCATGCGGCATAATAACCGCCTGCCTGAATGTGGAGAACAACTCTCCGTAGCGGTTGACATGCTGTTTAAACACTGTCAGGGTTTCCTGCTCCAGCCGGAGATGCAGATCGTTCAGCGAGACACCGGCAAGGCGGTCATTTAGTATATTGACCATCTTTTCAATATCCGCCGGATCCAGCCCTTCCGGAATGGTGAACACCCGATTTTCTACGTGGCCATTATCTGTGACAATGATGGCCACTGCCGTATCCATCGTCAGCGGGACAATCGACAATTTTTTCACCGTATGCTTCCGAACATCCGGGCCAAGCAAGATGGCCGTGTAGTTCGTCAACTCCGATAAAATCATAGCCGATCGCTTGATGACTTCTTCGGTTTCAGCAATTTTATCTTCAAAAATGGACCGGAGCTGCTGGATATCCTGCTTCGGCAATGGCCGAGGCGTCAGCAAATGGTCAACATAATAGCGGTACCCTTTTTGAGAAGGGACCCGCCCCGATGAAGTATGGGTCTTTTCCAAAAATCCTAATCCTTCGAGATCAGCCATTTCATTACGAATCGTTGCCGGACTAAATGGAAGTTCGGATTTCTTTGATAGTTGGTTCGATCCTACCGGCTGAGCTGATTGAATATAATCATCAACTGTCACTTTTAAAATGAGCAACTGCCGTTCTGTTAACATGATCATCACCTCTGTTAGCACTCTATGAGTGTGAGTGCTAATACTACATTAAAATTACCAAATTCCATTTAGCTTGTCAACGCAGACGCTTGAATTTATCAAAATAAGTCAAACTGACTCATTGCCTTGTTTTGCCTGCATTCGCTGCCGGCATATTCAACTAAACTCCATTGGACGTTTCTTTAATTCAATAAAAACTGTTCGAATACTTCGTTGCCGACAAAGCGGCCTTGTTTCGTCAGTTTCACCCGGCCGTCTTCAATCTCCAGGTGCTCGTTCGCCACTTCTTTTTCCAAAATTGCACCATATACTTCTTCCAGCGACTGCTGGAATTTCTCCTGGAAGCCGCTGATGGAAACGCCTGCCGTTTTGCGCAAGCCAAGGAACATTTCTTCTTCCATTTTCTCGTTGACGGGCACTTCGTGCGTATTCAAAATCGGACGGACGCCTTCTTCAAGCGGCGCCATGTATTTTTTCAAAGGCCCGTGGTTGGAGTAGCGGATGCCGTTCACATAGCCATGGGCTCCTGCGCCGACGCCGATGTATTCCGCGTTGTCCCAGTACAACAGATTATGGTGCGATTCAAAGCCCGGCCGGCCAAAATTCGATATTTCGTATTGCTTCAAGCCGCGCTTTTCCATTTCGGCCATTAACTTTTCGTACATATCCGCTTCCAAGTCTTCCGTCACCGTATTGAGTTTTCCTTTAGTCATCAAATTGTAGAAAACCGTTTTCGGTTCGATGATCAGCGAATAGGCGGAGAAATGTGGCAAATTGAACCCGAAGGCCTGCTCCAATGTGTCTTCCCACTGCGCCATCGTCTGGCCAGGAAGCCCGTACATCAAATCAAAACTGAGGTTCGTAAAGCCGACTTCTTTTGCTTCGGCGACAGCCCGTTCCACGTCGCCTTTGCTGTGCGTGCGGCCAAGGCGCTTCAACAGGTCTTCATCAAATGACTGAACCCCCATCGACAAGCGGTTGACGCCGCCGTCAAACAACACCTGCATTTTTTCTTTCGTCAATTCATCCGGATTGGCTTCAGACGTCCATTCCAGATTGTCCGCCATTGGGACGTATTGATGGATGTAGCCGAGCAATTTCTGTAATTGCGCCGGCGTCAACGAGGTCGGTGTGCCGCCTCCGAGAAAAATCGTCTCCAGCGGCTGGTCAAGCGCGCCTTCCTGTTTCCAAAGCGCCAGTTCTTTTCCGACTGAATCGACGTAGGCATCTACAGGCTGGTCTTTAAAAAATACTTTATTGAAATCACAGTAGTGACAGATCTGGTGGCAGAATGGGATATGGATATACAATCCTTTAACCATTGCTATTCCTTCTTTCTAATAAGAAAAGGAGGCGCAAGAAATCGGCCTCCTCCTTTGTTTATTTTGATTGGTCGTCCATTTTCAGGATGGCCATAAATGCTTCCTGAGGCACTTCTACAGAACCGACTTGCTTCATGCGCTTCTTACCTTCTTTTTGCTTATCAAGAAGTTTACGCTTACGGGAGATATCTCCGCCGTAACATTTGGCAAGTACGTTTTTGCGCATTGCGCTGATTGTTTGGCGAGCGACGATTTTCTGACCGATTGCTGCCTGGATCGGCACTTCAAACTGCTGGCGCGGAATCAATGACTTCAATTTATCCACGATGACTTTGCCGCGTTCGTACGCAAAGTCGCGGTGCACGATAAAGCTCAAAGCATCCACTTGTTCGCTGTTCAATAGAATGTCCATCTTCACCAGTCTCGACTCTTTGTAGCCGATCAACTCGTAGTCAAACGAGGCATAGCCTTTTGTTCCCGATTTCAATTGATCGAAGAAATCGTAGACGATTTCCGCAAGCGGCAATTCGTAGATGATGCTGACGCGTGTGGCATCGATATAGTCCATCGTCAGGAAGTTTCCGCGTTTTTTCTGGCAGATTTCCATAACGGCTCCGACATAATCGTTCGGTACCATAACGGTCGCTTTCACATAAGGCTCTTCCACTTTATCAATTTTCTGTGCATCCGGCATCATTGCCGGGTTATCGATTTTCAGCACTTCGCCGTCTGTCATATGCACATCATAGATTACGCTTGGTGCGGTGGTAATCAAATCAATATTGAACTCCCGTTCGATGCGTTCCTGGATGATTTCCATGTGCAAGAGCCCAAGGAATCCGCAGCGGTAGCCGAAGCCAAGCGCCTGGGATGATTCCGGCTCGAATTGCAGCGCGGCGTCATTCAGTTCCAGTTTTTCAAGCGCATCGCGAAGGTCATTGTATTTGGATGTATCGATCGGATACAATCCGCAATACACCATCGGGTTCAAGCGGCGATAGCCGGGAAGCGCTTCAGCGGCCGGGTTGTTTGCAAGCGTGATCGTGTCGCCGACTGTAGAATCGCCGACATTTTTGATGGCTGCCGTGATAAAGCCGACATCGCCGACTGTCAATTCTTCCTGAAGTGCGGTATGCGGAGTGAAGACGCCCGCTTCAATCACATCGAATTCTTTGCCGGAAGCCATCATTTTGATGCGGTCTCCCGGTTTCACGGTCCCTTCCATAATCCGGATATAGGCGACAACGCCGCGGTATGGATCGTAAAGCGAGTCAAAAATCAACGCTTTCAGCGGAGCGCTCGGGTCTCCGGTCGGCGCAGGCACTTTTTCGACTACTTGTTCCAGAATTTCTTCGATGCCGATGCCGGCTTTTGCTGAAGCAAGCACGGCTTCTGAAGCATCGAGTCCGATAACGTCTTCGATTTCGCCTCTGACACGTTCCGGGTCAGCGGCAGGCAAATCGATTTTATTGATGACCGGCAGGATTTCCAATTCGTTGTCCAGTGCCAAGTAAACGTTCGCCAGTGTCTGGGCTTCGATTCCCTGTGCTGCATCCACGACCAGTACGGCGCCTTCGCAAGCGGCAAGGCTGCGGGATACTTCATATGTGAAATCGACGTGCCCTGGGGTGTCGATCAAGTGCATGATATAGGTTTCCCCGTCTTTTGCTTTGTAGTGCAGCTGAACGGCATTCAATTTGATCGTGATGCCGCGTTCGCGTTCCAAGTCCATGGAATCCAATGATTGTGCTTTCATTTCACGGGAAGTCAAAGCTTCCGTTTTCTCTAATATGCGGTCAGCAAGCGTAGACTTTCCGTGGTCAATGTGCGCAATGATGGAAAAGTTACGGATTTTGCTTTGGCGTGCTAATCGTTCCTCATGATTCATTCTCTTCACTCCTAAATAAACTACTTTGAATTATAGCAGTGTAACCGCCATCCGGCAATGAAAGCCTGTCGGAAACGTTTCACTGTCAAGGAAAACTTCTTTGCATGTATCTATTGCATTCTTTTCCTGGATTTGATAAAATAACTGATGTTGTATAGAGACATAAAAGAGTTGAGATGATTCCCATCTCTGTTCCTAATTGTCTAGGAGGTGAAATACATGCCAAACATTAAATCTGCAATCAAACGTGTCCGCACGAATGAAACGAAAAACGCTCAAAACTCACATGTGAGATCGACTATGCGTTCTGCTGTCAAAAAAGCTGACCAAGCTCTTTTGAACAACGAAGAAAACGCTGGCGATACAGTTAAAGCGGCAATCAAACAAGTGGAAAAAGCGGCTTCTAAAGGTCTTATCCACAAGAACACTGCAGCTCGCAAAAAATCTCGCTTGATGAAAAAACAAGCGTAAAACACAAAAGGCCGATTCCTCAGGGAATCGGCCTTTTTACTTTTTTCACAAGCCGAAGCGAACGTTTCGCCGTCCGGAAAATCCAGCAATGAGCCTGGAAGAGCTTCTGCTTTCTCCACTTGGCCTTTGGACCCGCCGCTTTTTTAAAAGCGACAGGTTTACTCGGAACTTTTACTGCGCCATTCCCGCTTTTCTCGCCTGCTTGCGTTTCATCAAAAAGAATTCCAGGATCCGTTCACGGTTGCCGCTTTGGGTTTTCAGCTGCAAATCGATTTCTGCCAAGTCATTCAACACCTCGAGCAAACGCTGCTCCGGGATTTGCTGGCGTTTTTCAACCAGCAGCTTGACCCGGTACGGATGCGCTTTTAATTGCTTCGATATTTGCTGCGCGTGGTAGCCTTTTTTCTGCAGGTAATAGACGTGCACCATAAAGCGGATCTGGGAAGCGAGGAGTGCGGTCAGTGCGACCGGCTCTTCTTTTTGGCGGATCAAGTCATAGTAGACGCTGAGCGCTTCGCTGATATTGCCGTCCAGATAAGCCTGCAGCATTTTAAATGCATCCTGCTCGAGCGTCCGCGCCGTCATCTGCACGATCAGTTCGTCGGTAATCTCTTCCTCAGCTCCGAGATACAGCGACATCTTCTCGATTTCAGAAGACAACAGCGTCAAATTCGTGCCCGCCATTTCAATCAAGCGCTGGGCGGATGATTTTTCAATGTGCTTGCCGAACTGTTTGGCTTCGTGCTGCACCCACACTTCCAAGTCGTTGGCCTGAAGGGCCTTCGCCTCAACCATGACCGCATGCTGCTTGATCAGTTTGGTTATTTTTTTGCGCTCGTCCAGTTTTTCATAAGGAGCGACAAAAACGGTGACCGAACTCGATGGCGGATTTTCGAGCCAGGCTTCCAGCGCCTTCAAATTGTGGTCGATTTTCTCTTTGCCGCGTTCCGCCGCTTTTAGGAACGAGGCGTTTTTGGCAATGATCAATTTGCGGTCGCTGAAAAATGGAATGGTGTCCGCTTCTTCTATCACATAATCCACCGGCACTTCGTCCAGATCAAAATTGATGAACTCCGGTTCGCCGTCTGTCAGTTTTGTTTTTAATAAATCCAAAGTTTTTTCGATGAAATAACTTTCGGTCCCTGTAATGACGTATACAGGATCGATTTGTCCGTTTCGAATGGCTTTCCATATTGAAGTGATCATGAATCGCACCTCCTCTCTCTACTATATCGGATTTCCAGGCGTTTTGGTATTTCGACATTTCTGTGTCAGCTTCCATTATCAGCGGATTATCTTCAGTTCAATCTAGATTTTTGTACGCCGTTCAATTATAATAAGAGGGAATTAGGAGGGATAGCAATGAATGAATTTGAACAGAACGTACAGTCGAAGCGCAATGACGCCATCGACGCAGGAATGGGATTTGTTGTATCATTCGTATTTTTTGCGGCTATCTTCATTATTGCGGCAGTAGTGCAATTTGTAGCTCGCTAAATAGAAAAAAAAGTTCCCGCTTAATTGCAGGAACTTTTTTTTATTTCAGCGCATGGTTTGAAGCGTCACCTGGCCGTTTTTGATTTCCATTTCGATGGTGCCGGCATCAGCCGTATTCAAGGTCGGCAAGCCGAGTGCGTTAAAGCGGTCAACTACTTCTTCACTCGGATGCCCGTAGCGGTTATCAATCCCTGTCGAAAAAATCGACAGCTTCGGTTCCACCAGTTCCAAAAACGCCTGGCTGCTCGATGTCTTGCTGCCGTGGTGTCCCACTTTCAGCACCGTCAGCCCGGACAACGCCCGCCCGTAGGCCGCTTCCAAATCGCGTTCCCCGGCTTCTTCCAAATCTCCGGTAAACAACACCCGGTACTCCCCGCTCTCAACCAGCAGCACGAGCGAATCGTTGTTGCCTTCATACTCCGCGTCCGCCGGCGACAAATAGCGGAATGTTGCCCCGCCTTTCGCCCATCCTGAACCCCTTCCTGGAAACCGCACGGCCGCTTCTTTCGCAAACGGCGCGATGTCCCGGATAATGCCTTCCGCCTGCGAGCCGGGAGATAAATGGAGTTCTTTGATGCGCAGGAGCGGAAACAGTTCTTCCGCCCCTTCGGCGTGGTCCGCATCGGCATGGCTCAAAACCAGCACATCCACCGACGACAGCCCATTCCCTTTTAAATACGGCGCCACAATCTGCCTGCCGACTTCATAGGGCCTGCCGCGCTTTTTGAATTCTTCCGTATCAAAACGCAGGAGCCCGCCGCTGTCAATTACATACACCCCTTGCCGGTAAGGCAATTCAATGACCGCACTGTCGCCTTGCCCGACGTCCAAAAACGCCACCTTCAATGCAGGATCAAAATACGGCAGCAGCGTGAAAACAACTGCCGGAACGATCAGCACCAGCAACTGCCAATAGCGGAAACCCTGCTCCGCCAAACTGTAAAACACCAGGACGCTTACAAACAAGGCTGCGACCATCCACGCTTCCGGCTTTCCCGGATTCCACATTTGATAAGGCAGCCCGGACAGCCATACCATGAGCTTTTCAATAATCCCCCTCAACGGTTCATATATTCCAAATACAAATCCGGCTGCCGGCTGGAATAAAAACGTCAACGCCAAAAGCACGAGATTTGCCGGCAAAATAAACAGGGTGTAAAGCGGCACAAAAAGGCTGTTGACCAGGAAAGCCGACAAGGAAATTTCGTAGAAATGAAAAAGCAGCAAGGGATACAGCGTCACTTGAGAAATCGCAGTTAGAATCAGACCGCTTTTAATAGCCGATTGGTCCGCCTTCAAAAAGCGGCTGGAGTAAATAATGCCAAACGTCGCCCCGTATGACAATTGAAAGCCGATGTCGTACATCATGAAAGGGTTCCATAAAATAAAGAAGACAAAACTGCCGAGCAGAATATGCGCAATCGAAACACGCAGGTTAAAAAGGCGGACAAAAAGCACCGCGCTTACCATGAACACCGAACGGAGGACGGAAGGTGCACCTCCTGCGAGGACTGCATACACCGGCAAAATGCCAAGAAGCAGCAACAGCGCGGTTTCTTTCCGGACCCTAAGCCGCAGGAGCACAAAATACACAATGCCGACAAGAATGGCGACGTGCAATCCGGAAATCGCAAACAGATGTGTAATGCCAAGCGTCTGGTACATGAGCCGGTCTTCATTTGCCATGTTTTCCTGCTCCCCGATCAGCAACGCCTCCGCTTCTGTAGCCAAACTGGACGGAAACGTCTGTTGAATATGCTTTTTCAGCCATTGCCGCTGCCCATGTAATTTACTGATCACCGTTTCTCGCTGCTCCACGCCTATAATCGATTCAACAGCCAGTATGTGCTTGGCCCCGTTATGGTCCAAATACTTTTGCATATCAAAAGAAAACCGATGGGACGGCGGAGAAGGCGCTTCGAATACGCCTTCGACAACTAGCAAAGATTCAAACAAACTCTCTTCCAGAGCCGCTTTTTCTTCTGCCGTTGCGATGCGGTATTTGGCATAGACACGAGTGCCCCCGTCCAGCCGGGCAAACCCTCTCAGCCCGTCGCCGTCAATGGAATAATCGCCGTCAAATCGGAGTTCTCCCGTATACGGCGCGCTATAGTCAAACGAATCCTGGCTGCGAATTTCCTGCAGCAGAAAAAAACCGGCTGTTAAGACCGCCATGATTCCGATGTGCAGCAAAGCTTCCCTTTTCCAGCCCATCCAGCAAAAAAGCAGCGCCATGAACACAAGGGTTACCGGTGTTTCATGCGCTGCCAAAGTAGCCAGGACGATCGCTATCGCCAAGTAAAGCCAACTATTCTGATTTAAACTTCGACTTCTCCGAATAATGCATTCACCCGTTCTGTATAATGGGCCAGTTCTTCTTCGGTGCCGCCTTTTTCACGCAAAGTCTCCAGCATTTCCATGTAGAGGCCTGCTTTTTCAGCACTTAAAAAGTCGATTTTCCGCTCGTCAAATATGACTTGCACCACTTCGACTCCTGCCTGTTCGAACAATTCAATCGCATAGGCATGGTTTTTATAATCTGCCGCGTAATAAAGCCGGGCAATTCCTGCCTGGATAATGGATTTTGAACATTGGAGGCAAGGGAAATGGCTGACATACATATCCGCCCCGTTCACGCTGACGCCGTATTTGGCGCATTGCAATAAGGCGTTCATTTCCGCATGGATGGTCCGTACACAATGGCCGTCCACGACATAACATCCTTTGTCGATGCAGTGGTCGCCCCCTGAAATGGAGCCGTTATAGCCGCCTGCCATAATGCGCCGGTCTCGGACAATCGTTGCTCCGACCGCGAGTCTCGTACAGGTGCTTCTAAGTGCTAATAAATGGCTTTGCGCCATGAAAAATTGGTCCCACGTTATTCGCTTCATCTAATTGCCTCCTGCTTAATAAGTCTAAAATAAGTGTAGCAGAGGGGAAATTTTCGTCAACCGTTCATTGGTCGCATCTCACCTTCAGTTAACGGTGATGCTGTCTTTCAATTTTTCAAACGTCTTATCGCCGATGCCTGTGACATTCTTCAAGTCTTCGATTTTCTGAAAGCTGCCGCTGTCGGTCCGGTAGGCGATGATCGCTTCCGCTTTCGAAGGGCCGATCCCCGGCAGCGTCATAAGCTCTACATCTGTGGCAGTGTTCAAGTTGACGAGCGCTTCTTTGGCGCTGCCTGCCGCCACTGGGCCTGGCTGGGCCGTCGGCAATGCCGCTTCCTCGCCGATTTCCGGCACGTAAATGACCATTTCGTCCACGACTTTCATCGCCAAATTGATTGCTTTTGGTTCAGCCGCTGGCAAAAAGCCGCCAGCCGCGTCAAGGGCATCTGTCACGCGTGAATCCACTGGCAATTCATAAACGCCGGGTTTCGCTACTTGGCCTTTAATGTCGACCATCAAGGTGGTTGGTGCTGGATTTTGGGTGGGGGTTTCCGTCTGCTGTGGGGGTTCAGCCTGGATCAAATCAAGGGATGCCTGAAGATTTTCTTCCGGTTTTTCCTGGGGGTTCAAAAAATAAAATGCTACTAGCACAAGTACCGCGGCCGGTATCAGCAGCCAGCCAAATTTGCTCTGGAGTTCGGATAATTTCAGCGGGCATTCCTCTTTTCTCCAGGAAGCAATTAGATAGAAGCTGTCTGAATTGTACATTAATGGAAAGGGATTGTCTATGCTGTTTTTATCGTTATTTTGACATAAAAAACTGCCCGCAAATCGCGGGCAGTTCCTAGTCATTGCTATGATGGTTTTTTCGCATGGAAAAAGATCCGTTCGCTTTCCCCGTCCGGCGCTTCACCGGAAAAGTCAGCGGTGATCGATTCCACTTCAAAACCTGCTGCTTCCAGCCACGCTGTATAGTCTTTGATTTCATAAGTGCGCTGTTCATGCGTTTCCTCAAAGCGTTCAAACAAATGGCCTTGGCGGATAAAAAACGTAATGTCGTGGACGACACTATGCGGGTAGTCCCCTGGTTCCGTATGCCAAATATACGCGACGTCTTCTCCGTCAAAAACAAACGGGCTGTCCATATAGACCGCATCCACTTTATGGATGGAATGCACGTCAAAGAAAAAATGCCCGCCTGCATTCAAAGCTTCAAACACTTCTTTGAAAGTCTGCTGCACCTGCGTTTCCTTTTCCAAATAATTGAGTGAATCAATGGCAATGGTCACGGCGTCAAACCCGTCCAGACCCTCCAAATTGTCCATCGACAACTGCAGCGTCGGAATGCTCAGGCCGGCCTCCTGGAAACGCTGGCTCGCGATTGTCAGCATTTCTTCCGACAAATCGCTCGCCGTCACCTCAAAGCCCACTTCGTTAAAAAGCTGCGAAAGGGTGCCTGTCCCACAAGCCAGATCCAGAATTCTTCCGGACTGGATATGAGCGGCAACCCATTCCACATACTTTTCATACGGGATGTCTTCCATCAGTTCATCATAAACCGATGCGAATTTTCCGTACCTCATATTTCCATTGTCGGTGCTTCTCTCCATAGGCGCTCAAGATTGTAGTACGAACGCTCGTCTTTATGGAAAACGTGAGCCACGACATCTCCTAGGTCGACTAAAATCCAGCGGGCCGCGTCAAATCCTTCAACGCTTTTCACCGGGTTTCCAGCTTTTTCAGACTGGTCGATCAGTTCTCTGGCAATTGCCTGCACTTGGCGATCGGAATTACCGCTGCAAATGATGAAATAGTCGGCAAGCAATGAAATGCCTTCCATGTTCAAAACGACGATATCCTCAGCTTTTTTATCCTCGGCAGCATTGTATGCCATTTGTAGTAAAGTTTGTTTAGTCATTCTTTCACTTTCCCTTTCTGTTGCACGAAGTATTGATGACACTTCAGTGAATCCGGATACACCGGTTGATTTTTTGATACCAGGAACTCGATGGTATGTTTAATGCTGGCTTCCATCATAACATCCAATCCCTGATCTTGTAATTGACGCAATTCTTCAACACCTGTAAATTTGCGGTTCGGTTCGACCAGGTCGGCGATATAGATGATTTTTTCAAGATCCGACATGCCGGCGCGGCCGGTCGTATGGTATTTGACGGCGTTCAGCACATCTTCATCTTCCACGCCGAACTCTGTCCGGGCGACATAGGCGCCAACCGGAGCATGCCATAATTCGGCATGGTACTCGAGCAGCAGCGGGTCCATGTTTTCGGAAATGATGATCGATTTCATCCATTCCCGATCCGAAAATTTCGCCACATCATGCAAAATTGCCGCAATCCGCGCTTTTTCTGCCGGCACATTGAACTTTTCCGCCAAGGCGACAGCTGTTTCCACAACGCCTCTGACATGATTGTACCGATTTTCCGGCAGCCGTTCCTTCACTTTTTCAATCATCATGCTTTGGTCCATATAACCGCTCCTCTCGAATAAAAGCTTCCACTTTTTCCGGCACTAAAAACTTGATGGTTCCTTGTGCAGCGACGCGTTCCCTGAGCATTGTCGAGGACAAATGAAGTTCCGGCGAGTCGATCAACAAGACGGGATATGCGCTTTCGTGCAAATAGCCCGGACGCCGGATTCCGATAAAGCGGACCATCTGCGCCAGTTCATCAATCCGGTGCCAGGTAGGCAGCCCCTCGATGCTGTCGCCTCCGATAATGAAATAAAATGTTGTTTCCGGTTCCCGCTGAATCATCGCTTTCATCGTGTCAAACGTATACGAAACGCCGCCTTGGCTGATTTCATAATCTTCTACGCGGAATTGTTCATGCCCTTGGGTTGCGAGCCGGGTCATTTCGAGCCGCTGGGCTGCATCGGCGCCGTAGACTTCTTTGTGCGGAGCAATATAATTGGGCATAAAGCGGACTTCATCCAAACCGACGGCATGAAGCGCTTCGTTGGCCATGATTAAATGGCCGATATGAGGCGGATTGAAAGTTCCGCCCAATATCCCGACTTTTTTCATTTCGCTCTTGGCAGCTCGATTCGTTTATTGTTGACGGATGGCTTGTAAAGAACGACTGTGTGGCCGATCAATTGGACAAGCTCCGCGGAAGTGCCTTCAGCCAATTGGTTGGCGACATCGTGTTTGTCGTCATCGTTGTTTTGCAGAATGCTGACTTTCAATAATTCGCGCGCTTCGAGCGCTTCTTCGATCTGGCGCAGCATCGTTCCGCTGACGCCGCCTTTGCCCACTTGGAAGATGGGATCTAAATGATGTGCTTCGCTTCGCAAAAAACGTTTTTGTTTACCTGTTAACATAATTGCCTCCTAATTTTTCAGTGATGATCTGGATCATCTTTTCAGTATCAGGCTGGATGCCCGTCCATTTTTCAAACGCGATGGCGCCTTGATAAACGAACATGCCGACCCCGTTCAATATGGTGCAGTTTTTTTCTTTTGCCGCTTTTAAAAACGGCGTTTCGAGCGGGTTGTAAATGATATCCGCAACCAGCGAGCCGGTGCTGACGCGCTCTAGGGAGATCGGCAACGCTTCGTCTTTTGCCAAACCGACAGAAGTCGTTTGGATGATGATGCTGAAATCGCCAAGCGCCGCTTCAGCCTCTTTTAAAGTCAAAGCGGAGCTGCCGCAGTCATTTGCCAGCTCCACTGCACGGCGATACGTCCGGTTCGTAATCGTCACGTCTGTGAAATCAGCACGCTTCAATGCAAAAGCGATGCCTCTGGCCGCGCCGCCTGCACCGATAACCAATACTTTTTCACTCCGTGTGATGGGCTGGGCAGAAAGCGAGCGGACAAAACCGTCGCCGTCCGTATTCCAGCCGATATACTGGCGGCCGTTGTAAGTGACGGTGTTGACTGCATTCATGATGACAGCTGTTTCATCCAGTTTGTCCAAAAACGGGATAACGGACTGTTTATGCGGCAAGGTGATATTGAAGCCGCTGACGCCCAAAGCTTTCATGGAATGAAATGCGTTTTCCAGTTCAAACGGCTGAACGTGGATGGGTATATAAGTTGCATCGATTCCATGCTCTTCAAACCATAAATCGTGCATAAAAGGCGATAAGGAATGGGCGATCGGATCGCCGATGACAGCGTACCATTTCTTCATCAAAATCCCCCTAGATCAATGATGGGCGTAAAAATACTTCCACGCCTTTAGGCGCGTAAGCTGCAACAACCACATTCGGGTGCTGGACCGTGATCCAGCCAAGGCCAGAAAATACGATATCCGTCTTCCCTTCTTTTACCCGGAATTCCCGGCGCACTAACTCAGGGAACTCATCTTTGTATTCTGCAGACGGCGGCGCGAGCATGCCGCCCAAGTGCTGCTCATACAATGCATCCGCATTGTCCAGCTTCGTCCGGTGGATCTGCAGGTCGTTCGCCACATGGACAGTGAACGATGAACGGTCGCCCTGGATAAAGTCGAAACGGGCAAGCCCGCCAATAAACAGCGTTTGTTCCGGATTCAACTGGAATACCCGCGGTTTCAGCTCTTTTTTCGGCATGATCATTTTCAGTTCAGACGGGTGCAAATGATGCGCCAGTTGGTGGTGGTTAATAATCCCCGGTGTATCGTACATCGATTTTTCATCATCCAATGGGATTTCGATCATATCAAGAGTGGTTCCCGGGAAATGGGAAGTCGTGATAATATCCGCTTGGCCGGTCGCCTGCTTGATAATGCGGTTGATGAACGTCGATTTGCCGACATTCGTCGAACCGACGACATAAACGTCTTGTCCTTGGCGGTATTTATCGATTGCTTCCATCGCTTCCGTTACGCCGGTCCCTTTATGGGCACTGACAGTCAAGACATCGATGGGTTTTAATCCCTGTTTTTTCGCTTCCTGTTTCATCCAGTTGATCAGCTTGTGCTGTTTCACGGATTTCGGCAATAAGTCGGCTTTGTTGGCGATCAGCAAAATATCGTTCGATCCGACAAAGCGGTGAAGCCCTGGAAGCCAGCTGCCGTTGAAATCAAAAATATCCACGATTTTCACAATCAGGCCTTTTCGTTCTCCAAGTCCGTTCAGGATTTTCAAAAAGTCGTCGTCTGTCAGCGACACCGGCTGCAGTTCGTTGTAATTTTTCAAGCGGAAGCAGCGCTGGCAAATGATTTCTTCTTTTTCTAATGAGGATACGGGTGCATAGCCAAGTTCCCCTGGCCGTTCCGTCTGGATTTGGGCACCGCATCCGATACATGATGGCATTTCGTTCAATTTTCTTCCTCCCACGTTAATTGTCCTTTTTCTTTTAACTTCTTCATGATCCGGCGTTCCAGCAGGCGGTTAAACCGGGTGATGAATCCATCCGACTGCGCCACCGGCAAAACCAGGATGGTGTGCAATTTGTTTAAGTTTCCGCCAAAAATGTCCGTCATCATCTGGTCCCCGATAACCACCACTTGGTCCCGTGACACGTTCATCAATTTCAAGGCTTTCCGGAAAGCACGGCCCATCGGCTTGCGCGCCTGGAAAATAAACGGAATGCCGAGCGGATCGGCAAACGATTTCACTCGCAGCTCTTTGTTGTTTGACACAATGATCACCTGGATTCCTGCTTCTTTCATGGATCTTAGCCAATCGATCAGCTTCGGCGTCGCGTCCGGCCGGTCCCATTCAACAAGGGTATTGTCCAAATCGGTAATGATGCCGCGGACGCCTTTTTCCAATAGCGATTCCGGCGAGATGTCAAAGACACTTTTTACGTATTGACTCGGTATGAATTTTTGATACATCAGTAACCACTCCTGTTTCCCGAACTTAATTCTATTGATTATACCATATGTGCGAGTGCTTCTCCCACCTTGATTCGCTCGCCTACCCTGACATTCGAAGAAAATTCGATATGGTTTTCCTCAAAAAACAGCACTACGGTAGATCCGAAACTGAAATAAGCCACTTCTTCGCCTTTTTCCCAGGATTCCCGGGAGTTCGTCAGCTGAATGGAATTGACAAACATGGCCCCGACTTTTACAACCAGCAGATTCGCTGATTGGGTTTCCAGTTCCGTGATCAAGCGGTAATTCCCGCTGATCGGCGCCTTGCCGTAACGCAGGCCTGCGCCATTGACAGGATATGATTTTTTTCCCAACACGTATTGTTTGAGGACTTTTCCGCTAGCGGGGCTGTGAATCCGGTGATAATCGGCTGGTGAAAGATAAAGCACAATGTATTTGCCGTTCTGGTAGGAATCTGCAAGCGCAGCATTGCCAAGCAGATCCGCAAGCGAATATTGCTGGTTTTTCACAAGGAAACGGATGCCTTCATGCAAATCCCCAAAAACTTCAATTTTTCCGTCCACCGGCGATACGACCGGCACGTCAGCTACCGGTCGGCTTCCCGCTTTTAATGTTCGGATGAAAAAATCATGCAGCGTCGGAAAAGATTCCAACGGATTTTCTATATCGGCTGTCGGTATTTTATAAGTTTTGATATAATTTGAAATCACCCGCCGGCTCAAAGAAGACTGGGCGAAAGAGCGGATCATTCCTGACGTCAACGGTCCATTCGTCAGTTCGATCGATCGTTGATAGATTTTTTTCTTCACACTGGCACCTCCATTGCTTAAAATAGTCTACCATTTTTTGTTCTTTCACAGTATAATGAACTGAAGAAGTTTACAAAAAAAAGGAGTGTTTTCCATTGCTGATATTAGAACGAATGGATCACACAATTAAAAAACTACGCTCTCAGGCAGCAAACATGCTGACAATAGGCAATATGGCTTTCGGCGGGGCGTCCTTAATGGCCGCTCTCAACGAGTTTTACAGCTATAGTGTACTATTTATTTTTATTGCCGCTTTTCTGGACCGCTTTGACGGCATGGTCGCGAGGAAATTCAACCAGGAGTCCGAACTCGGCAAACAGCTGGATTCAATGAGCGACATCATTTCCTTTGGCGTTGCACCGGCAATCCTGATTTACCAGCTGGTGCTGACTGAGTTTGGTGTGACCGGTATGGTCTTTACTGTCATCTACATCGCAAGCGGTGCTTTTCGCCTTGCGCGTTTCAACATCTCGGAATCCAACGGCTATTTTGTTGGCTTGCCCATCACGGCTGCAGGCACTGTGGTGACTTTGTCTTATTTCGGACTTTCCGTTTTCCCGCCTGTCGCGTATATGTTTTTGTTTATTATTTGTTCATTATTGATGATCAGCACTTTTACCCTTAGAAAAGTTTAATAAAGATAAAAGCTGGAAGCGTTTTTTACAACGTTTCCAGCTTTTTTTGCATTTACTTGGCTGCCAGCCGTTCTACTACGTTTAAAACAATCTCAGTGGAATGCTTCGCAGCAACCGGCAAAAATTCATCAAACGAGATATTGGATTCTTTTCCGGCAATATCCGATAACGCACGGATCACCACAAACGGCACGTTGAATTGGTGGCAAACTTGCGCGACGGCTGCAGCTTCCATTTCAGAAGCTTTCATCGATGGGAAAAACGCTCTGACTTTCTCCACACGTTCCGGGTCGTTCATGAACGAATCCCCAGTCGCGATCAACCCAACACCGTACGGATGCTCTCCCAGCTCTTCCACGGCTTTGACCGCCAAGTCTATCAATTGCTCATCTGAACGGAATGCGGCCGGCAATTGCGGCACCTGCCCCATTTCATAGCCGAAAACCGTGACATCGACATCGTGGTGGCGAACTTCATCTGAAATGACGATTGCGCCGACTTCAAGCGCCTGGTCAAACCCTCCGGCAGATCCCGTGTTGATGACAACATCCGGTTTAAACTGCTGCAAAAGAAGCGTTGTGGACATCGCTGCATTTACTTTGCCGATGCCGCTCTTTAACAGCACAACGTCCTGCCCTTTGTATGTACCTGCCGTAAATTCACAATTCGCGATTTCGCTCACTTGTGCATTTTCAAGGCTGCCTCTCAATAATTCCACTTCTTCTTCCATCGCTCCGATAACGCCGATTCTCATTTTCCATCGCCCTTTCCCTGTCTAAAATCTTTGCTGCCCAAATTCCTGCACAAAAAAGACGCCTTTTAATAGGCGCCTTCCAGTGTTTTTAATACATCCATTTTCACGGGTTTCCAGCCTTCGCCATCCTTAAATTCCAGATGGACGCGATATTTTTGTGATTTGTCTTTGGACTGCACGACACCGATCGATTTCTGCGGGCCGCCGCCATTCTTAATCATCATAACATACATATTATCTTGGCTTAAACCGGTAGCATATGAAATTGCATTGATTTTTTCGTTCCAGTCGACCGATCCTTTATCATAGACCGATACGTGTTTGCCGGTTTGTTTTGTGCCGACCGGCTCCCAGCTTGTGTTGATGACTGTTTCTTCAACAACCGGATCGCTCGAATCTTCACGCGTAATGGTGCCGCCTGTTACTTTTCCTTCTTCAGCAGCCTTTTCTTCTTTTGCTTTTTCTTCTGCGGCTTTATCCGCTTCTTCTTTTGCTTTCGCTTCTTCTTCCGCTTTTGCGTCAGCTTCTTCTTTCGCTTTTGCATCGGCTTCAGCATCTTCTTCTGGGTTGCTTTCTTCTCCACTCGTTTGCTGTTCAGTATCTGTTTCGATTGTTACAGATTCCGGCTCTTGGGCACTTTCATCCCCATTGTCCAGGAAGATAAAAGCTCCGGTAATCACTATCAAGGCAAAGACCACCCCGATCATCCAATTCAGAATGGAATTTGACCGGTTCTTTTTGTCCAAACGAGAAGGATACGGTTTTTTTTCATTTGTCATCGACTTGCCTCCTCTTCAAATTATTTTAGCATAATGCTCTATTACAAATTTGACGTTTTGACAAAAGAAATGTTTCAATTTCGTGTTATTTTGCTTTTAAGATGGAATGAATTTCAAAAAAACAGCCATTCAAATAAAGAATGGCTGTGTATGAATTAAGAAATTGAAACGATTTTGATTTCCATTTCGCCGCCAGGCGTCAACACTTTTACATTTTCGCCAATCGTGCGCCCAATCATGCTTTTCGCGATAGGCGAATCATTGGAAATGCGCCCTTCTAATGGATCCGCTTCTGCAGAACCCACAATGGTGTAAGACTCTTCATCGCCATCCGGCACTTCTACGAAAGTGACAGTTGTCCCTAAACGGACGATGTCTTTATTCAATTCGTTTTCGTTGATAATCACTGCGTTGCGGATCATCGATTCCAACGTAGAGATGCGGCCTTCTACAAATGCCTGATCTTCTTTTGCTGAGTCGTATTCCGAGTTCTCGGAAAGGTCCCCGAAACTGCGTGCTATTTTAATCCGTTCAACGACTTCTTTCCGTTTAACGGTTTTTAGGAATTCCAGTTCTTCTTCCAACTTCAGCTTACCTGCAGCTGTCATCGGAAATTGTTTTTCGTTTGCCATTGTTTTCCCCACTCCTTCAACTGCTGACTTTAGAAGGTTTCAAGCCGCCTTCCGCCAGTCTCGTATCATCATATTATAAATTGTCAATCTATTCAAGAATTGTTTTAATTTTTGTAACCATTAAGTCGATTGCCACTTCGTTTTGCCCGCCTTCAGGGATGATTACGTCGGCATAGCGCTTCGTCGGCTCGATAAACTGGTTATGCATCGGACGCACAACGTTCAAGTACTGGTCAATGACTGAATCGATCGTCCGGCCGCGTTCATTGATGTCGCGCAGCAAGCGGCGGATAATGCGCAAGTCTGCATCGGTATCGACGAACAATTTGATGTCCATCAGATCACGGAGACGCTCGTCTTCCAGCACCAGGATCCCTTCGAGGATGATGACATCTTTTGGTTCAATCAAAACGGTTTCTTCGGCCCGTGTATGTAAGGCGTAATTGTAAACCGGCTTTTCGATCGGTTCCCGGTTCAATAGTTTATTGACATGCTCAATCAGCAAATCGGTATCGAATGCCAATGGATGGTCATAGTTTGTTTCCAGACGTTCTTCAAATGCCAAATGGCTTTGGTCTTTGTAATAGTAGTCCTGTTCAATCACTACCACTGAGTTTTCTTTGAATACTTCATAAATGGAATTCGTTACGCTCGTCTTTCCTGAGCCCGAACCTCCTGCGATCCCGATAACGACCGGACGGTTTTTAGACATTCTTCCAAGCTCCTTGCAAACTTATGTTTTTTAGTTGGCTCTTTTTTTGCAGACCATGATGCCATCTCCGACCGGCAGAAGCGCCGTGTCATAAGACGGATGATTCAGCATATGTTCTTTAAAATTTTTCAAATTCCGGATCATCGTGCGTTTTCTGCGCGGTATCTCCGAAATCTCCTGGTCCGCCAGTCCATGCATATACATATTATCACAATATATGCTGCCCTGCTCAGACAATAAAGTTTCGTATTTTTCAAAAAACCGTTCGTATTGCCCTTTGGCCGCATCAATGAAAATTGCATCATATTCCCGGTCCAACAGGGACAGATCCATTTCGAGTGCATCCGCATGGAAAATCCGGATTTGGCCGCCCAATCCGGATTGTGCGATAAACTCCACAGCCTTCTCATAGCGTACGTCATCCCGTTCAATTGTATCGATCTGGCAGCCTGCCAGTTCAGAAGCCATCATAATGGCAGAAAAGCCAATTGCCGACCCGATTTCCAGGATGGACTCCGGCTGCTGCTGCAACAGCAAATCGGTCAATTCACGGATGCCCTGATCTTCCATAATGGGAACATGGTGCTCTTCTGCATACGCTTTGACTGCAGTTAATGTCTTTGCCAATTGTTCATGGTCCATTGTATTAAAGCTCCTTTTCGCCTGCCGCAAAAATTACAACCAATAATAACATAAAACAAGAAGGAAAGCGAGGTCGCTTCCTTCTTGTCATGTTTTGTCCACTTATTCCAGTATGTGCCGGCGAAAAACCGCCGGCTTTTACCAGGCAGCGACTTTCTTATTGTCCGATGTACTCATCGCGCTTTTTAAGATGTTCTTCATAGGTGGTAGAGAAATGGTTCTTCCCTTCTTTGTCTGCCAGGAAGTATAAATACTCCGTGTCAGCCGGGTCAAGCACAGCGGCGATTGATGATGCTCCAGCAGCGGCAATCGGCCCTGGCGGCAGCCCTTTGTTTGTATAGGTGCTGTAAGGATGCTCGAATTCGTAGTCTTTATTGAATAAGCGCTCCTTATGCTCACCCATTGCATAAATGACCGTCGGATCCGTCTGCAGCGGCATATCTTTTTCGATGCGGTTGTAGAAGACGCTCGCGATCGTATTGCGGTCAGAACCCGCTGTCGCTTCTTCTTCCAACAGCGAAGCGAAAGTCAGCAGCCAATGCGGCGTTTTATCCATTTCTTCCAACACGGCCTGGTACTGGACCACGTTGGACTCCGTCGCCTTGATCATGTTCTCGATGATCAAATCCAACGAAGGGTCTTCTTCGTAAAACGGATAAGTGGCTGGGAATAAATAGCCTTCCAATGCGTAACGGACATTTTCACCTTTGATTTCTTCCGTCAGCAAAGCCGGGTATTTGACGATCAGCTCGTCAACATACGCTTCGTCCTCCATTTTGGCCATGAACTCCTCCGCGCTATATTTCGTTTTCTTGGCAATGACGTTTTCAGCGATCTGATCCAATGTCAGTCCTTCCGGCACCGTGATGTTGAACAACGGTTCCCGGTAGACTTTCCCGGTTTTCAGGCTCTCGGTGATTTCATCGAGCGTCATGGAAGGCAAAAGCCCGTAAGTGCCGGCCTGGAAATCAGCCTGGTTTTTGAATTTCACGTAATACTTGTAGATGCGCGCATCTTTGATCAAGCCGTTCTCTTCCAGCAAGGCAGAAATGCTGTCGAGATTCGAGCCGATCGGAACTTCGATTTCAACGACTTTTTCTGAATCCGCATCAACCGGCTCCAGTGCGTCGGTGACATAGCTGTATGCGGCAAAAGCGCCAATGCCCAACACGAGCAGCAAAACGACCGTCACAATAAAAACAATCCGACGGACAACTTTCACTTCTTTTTTCTTTTCGCTCATGCGTTCATACATAATTTCTTTTTTCGATTGCTTGTCCACGGGTCCCCCCCCTTAGCTTTTTCCTCTATCCCGTTTGAATGGCCAGCAATTTTCCGCTGGTAAAGCGGAAAACCACTGACCACACATACGCGTTTGGTACTACTCGCCCCCAGTGGAGATCATAAACCCAATGGTTGTAGTTTCTCTTTAACAGTATACCGAATTCCCGACAAAAGAAAAAGACGGAATCTACGTACAATTCCGTCCTTCTCCTAAGTGGATTAAAGTTCTTCGTTCTCTTCTTCTTCGTCAAGGAACGTATTCAACATTTCTTCAATCATATCCCACTCTGCATCCGTTTCGACCGGGCGAAGTTCTCCGCCTGCAATCTTGCCGTCTGTGTCAGCATTTTCAGTGAAAGAAGAAGCTTGGATTTCGATTTCGCCTTCGTCATCTTCTTCAGCGCCTACCGGGAAATACAAAACATATGATTTTCCGAATTCTTCTGAGTCAAATGTGAATAATACTTCAAATAGCTGCTCGTTGCCGTTTTCATCAACGACTGTAATGTGTTCTTGTCCGTGTTCCATTTGCGTCACCTCATCATTTTTTAAAGTCAAGATAGCCTTGCAAAATCATGACCGCAGCCATCTTGTCAATTACTTTTTTGCGGTTCTTGCGGCTGACATCCGCTGAAATCAGCATTTTTTCTGCTGCCATCGTTGTCAGCCTTTCATCCCAAAGCACCACCGGTATAGCATACGCTTCTTCAAGCAAAGCTGCAAACTTTTCCGATGCTTCTGCACGCGGGCCGATGGAATTGTTCATGTTTTTTGGATAACCAACCACAACTTGGCTGACTTCGTATTGCTTGATCAGTTCGCCCAGGCGCCCAAATCCGAAATCTTCTGCAGCTTCATTGATCTTAACTGTCTCGATGCCCTGCGCCGTCCAACCAAGGGCATCGCTGATTGCGACGCCGATTGTTTTCGACCCGACATCCAGTCCCATTATTCTCATGCTTATTCCTCTTTATTCTTTTTGATATAAAACTTTACAAGCTCTTCCAGAATTTCATCCCGTTCAAGTTTGCGGATCATATTACGTGCATCCTGGTGGCGAGGAATATAAGCCGGATCACCTGATAGTAAATATCCGACAATCTGATTGTTCGGGTTGTACCCTTTTTCCTCCAACGCAGCATGGACCTGCAGCATAACCTGCTTCACTTCCTGCTCCATTGATTCATCAGACGGGTTGAATTTCATAGTTTGATCAAATGAGCTCACGACAAGCACCTCGCTTTCGGGTCTAGATAGGAGAAGAGCGCTCTCGCTGTCTGAAGTTTATTATAAACGATATCCGGCATTTATTAAACCTATTTGAGCAAGTTGTAAACAGATTCCAACGCTTCGTCCAGTTTTTCCGGGTTCTTCGCGCCTGCCATTGCCATATCCGGACGGCCGCCGCCTTTGCCTCCGCACTGTTCCGCTACGTGTTTGACGATTTGGCCGGCATGATAGTTCCCGCCTGCCAGATCTTTTGTAACGCCGGCAATCAGCATGACTTTTTCGCCGTCTGTCGCACCAAGTACGATAACCGCTTTTTCGAATTTCTGTTTCAGGTCATCCATGATCTGGCGCAGCTGGTTGTTGTCTTTCGCTTCCACTTTTGTGGAAAGAACCGTAATATCGCCGATTTGGCGTGCCGAACTCAGCAATTCCCCAGACTGTGCATTTGAAATCTTCGCCATCAGCGATTCGTTTTCGCGCTGCAAGGCTTTCATGTCCTGCTGGAAGGTTTGCACTTTTTGGACCAAATCTTTCGCAGAAGACTTCATCAGCCCAGCTGCTTCTTCAAGCGTCCGTTCGCTGTCTTTGAAGTTCTCATAAGCGCCTTTGCCGGTCACCGCTTCAATGCGGCGGATGCCTGCACCAATGCCGCTTTCCGACACAATTTTGAAGACGCCGATTTCGGAAGTATTGACGACATGGACCCCGCCGCAAAGTTCAAGCGAATAGCCGCCGATTTCCACTACGCGCACCACATCGCCGTATTTCTCGCCGAATAATGCCATCGCGCCCATGTCTTTTGCTTCCTGCAAATTGTGGTAGCCGGTTTTCACATCGATGCCGCTCCACACTTTTTCGTTGACAATTTGTTCAATCTGCTCGAGCTCTTCTTTTGTTACTTGCCCGAAATGGGAAAAGTCGAAACGCAGACGGTCCGGTCCGACATACGATCCTGCCTGATTGACATGTGTGCCCAATGTATCTTTTAATGCCTGGTGGAGAAGGTGCGTTGCCGTATGGTTTTTTACCGTATGGCGGCGTTCGCTTGAGTCCACTTGGGCAAATACGGCCGTTTTCGTCAATTCGCCGGTGTCCACCCGGACCGAATGCAGGTTTTGGCCGTTTGGCGCTTTTTTCACGTCCAAAACAGAAGCCTGCACCAAGTCGTTGCTAAGCGTACCGCGGTCGGCAATCTGTCCGCCGCTTTCCGCATAAAACGGTGTGCGGTCCAGGATAACTTGCACTTCTTCGCCTTCGTGCGCGCTGTCAGCCAGTTCGCCGTCTTTGATGATGGCTATAATCGTCGCTTCTGCAGCGGTCAGGCTGTAGCCGATAAATTCGCTGTCGTCTTTAATGTTGCCGAGCACTTCCGATTGCGTCTGCATCGAGTTGACGTTTTGGCGCGCTTTCCGTGCACGGTCGCGCTGCGCTTCCATTGCCGCTTCAAACCCTGCATGGTCGATTGCCATGCCGCTTTCTTCTGCATACTCTTCCGTCAATTCAACCGGGAAGCCGTATGTGTCATATAGGCGGAATGCGTCTTCGCCCGGGATTTCATTGTGCCCGGCCGCTTTTTGCTGCTCGACCACTGAAGACAAGATCGCAAGTCCGTCGTGAAGCGTTTCGTGGAACCGCTCTTCTTCAAGTTTCATGACGCGGATAATAAAGTCCTGTTTGTCGTTCACTTCCGGGTAGAAGTCTTTCATGATGTCGCCGACAACCGGTACCAGTTCAAACATGAACGGTTTTTCGATGCCCAGTTTTTTCGCAAAACGGACAGCGCGGCGCAGCAATCTTCTCAGCACATAGCCGCGGCCTTCATTGGACGGCAATGCGCCGTCGCCGATGGCAAAAGCAACGGTGCGGACGTGGTCAGCGATGACTTTGAAAGCCATGTCCGCTTCAGCGTCTTCGCCGTATGTTTTGCCGGAGATTTCTTCGGTTTTATTGATGATCGGCATAAACAGATCCGTGTCGTAGTTCGTCGGCACGTCCTGCACGACCGAAGCCATGCGCTCAAGCCCCATGCCCGTATCGATGTTCTGCTTCGGCAGCGGCGTATACGTATGGTCCGGATTGTGGTTGAACTGGGAGAACACCAAGTTCCACACTTCCAGGTAGCGGTCGTTTTCGCCGCCCGGGTACAATTCAGGGTCGTTCAGGTCATTGCCGTAGGTTTCTCCGCGGTCGTAGAAGATCTCGGAGTTCGGGCCGCTCGGGCCTTCGCCGATATCCCAGAAGTTGCCTTCCAGGCGGATGATGCGTTCAGCCGGCACGCCGACTTCGTTCAGCCAGATGCCGTATGCTTCTTCGTCTTCCGGGTGGATCGTGACGGACAATTTCTCCGGCTCGAAGCCCATCCAGCGGTCGTCGGTCAAGAATTCCCACGCCCAGTGGATCGCTTCTTTTTTGAAGTAATCACCGATCGAGAAGTTCCCAAGCATTTCAAAGAATGTATGGTGGCGCGCCGTTTTCCCGACGTTCTCGATGTCGTTTGTCCGGATTGATTTCTGTGCGTTGACGATTCTCGGGTTTTCCGGAATCACGCGTCCGTCAAAATATTTTTTCAGCGTTGCCACGCCGCTGTTGATCCACAATAGCGACGGATCTTCAAACGGTACGAGCGGAGCACTCGGCTCCTGGTCATGGCCTTTTTCTTTAAAAAATTCGATGTACAATCTTCTGATGTCTGCAGCTTTCATCGTCTTCATGGTTTTCATCTGTATTCCTCCTTCAACATAATAAAAAGCCCTCATCTCTTGCGCAAGCGCAAGGGACGAAGGCTTTATTTCGCGGTACCACCCTAATTACACGGACAAAATGGCTCCGTGTCTCTCATTGGGCCTTAACGCGGCTTCACGGCAGGGATTGGCTGCACTCCGGAGTAGCTTTCTAAAATTGCATGGCGAAGGTTCTTTCAGCCGGGGAACCTATTTCTAAACGGATGCGAATTTTATACTGTCTCCATCAACGTATTGGTTATTGATTATAGATTGAATTATATAGAAAAAGGACGGGCTGTGTCAATAGCGGCGAATTTCGGGAGTGCGGACGGAAGTGAAGAAAATGCGACTACTAGTGAAATTGAGCTAATAAAAGAAGTGCCGGCCAGGAATCCGCTTCCGATTTTTGAAATACGCTCGGTTAAGGTTAAAATACGCTCCATTCAGCAGAAATACGCACAGACAAAGTTAAAATACGCACAGCAGCAAAAGAAATATGCTTCCAGCTGAAAGTTTCCTACAAAAAAAGCGCCCGCAATGGACGCTCTCCTACGCTTCAATAAAATCAGTCGGCTTGACGCCTTCCATGCCGATCAGCGGATGGATCAGATGGGCATTTTCAGCAGTCAGGCTCACTGGGCCGACCGGTTCTTTTTTCGCCGGGGCAGCAGCGGGCGCTTGTGCCGCTGTGACATCAGCTGAAGCTTTCACTGGAGCTTCTTCTGCTTCTTCCGGTTCAGCAGCCGATCGCTGCAACCGGCTTTTTAAGGTCGTCATGCGCTGCGCATCATCGGTCCGTTCAACGCCGTAGCGGAACACTTGCGGGTCGCCGCACAGGATCAGAAAATCCTTGCTGCGCGTGATGCCGGTGTACAGAAGGTTGCGCCGCAGCATTTTCATGTAGCCGCGGACGACCGGCATGATGACCGTCGGGAATTCCGAACCTTGCGATTTGTGGATCGAGCAGCAGTATGCGAGCGTCAGCTGATTCAAATCCGAGCGCTGATATGTCACTTCGATGCCGTCGAACGACGCGACGAGCAGGTCCTGTTTCTCGACCGTTTCTTTCGCTTTCAAGATGGCGATGACTTCGCCCATATCGCCGTTGAACACGTTGCTTTCGGGCTGGTTGACAAGCTGCAGGATCTTGTCGCCGATGCGGTACGTGACGTCGCCGAACACCAACTCTTTTCGCTTGCCGTCCGTATTCGGGTTGACCATTTCCTGGATCATGCGGTTTAAGGCATCGATGCCGGCCGGCCCTTTGTACATCGGCGCGAGCACCTGGACGTCCCGGATCGAATGCCCTTTTGCGAGTGCACTCTTGACCACTTTTTCGACCACTTGCGGAATCTGGTCGGCGCCCGCTTTGATAAATGAACGGTCCGCAGTTTTCGCGGTGATGTCCGCCGGCAGCTGACCGTTTTTCATTTGGTGGGCGAGTTCGATGATCGACGAGCCGGATGTCTGGCGGTAAATGTCGGTCAGTTCGACCGTCGGAATGCGTTTTGATTCCAACAAGTCGCGCAGTACCTGCCCCGGCCCGACCGGCGGCAGCTGATCCTGGTCACCCACGAAAATGATCTGGGCGTCTTCCGGAATGGCTTTTAACAATTGATGCGCGAGCCACGTATCGACCATCGACATTTCATCGATGATGATGAGGCGGCCTTCAATGTCTTTTTCGGTTTCTTCTTCTTTTTCCTGGCCGTTAAAGCCGAGCAAGCGGTGGATCGTCATCGCCGGCAGTTCCGTCGATTCGCTGAGCCGTTTGGCTGCACGGCCGGTCGGCGCCGCCAAAATGATCGGGAATGGCTCTTTTTTCTTGGCATAATCTTTCGGGTCGAGCGACAAGCCGTGGAGTTCCGCATACACTTCGACCAGTCCGCGGACGACCGTCGTCTTGCCGGTCCCCGGGCCACCTGTCAGGATCATGACGGACGAGTTGATGCTTTGTTCAATGGCCTGGACCTGTGTTTCGGCATAATTGACGCCGAGCCGCTCTTCCGCTTCGCCGAGCGCTTTCCGCACTTCGGACGCCGGGAACCGGTCGCGGTTTTCCTGCGACGACAGCAAGGTTTCCAGTTTGGTCGCAATGCCGAGTTCCGAATAATACAAAGACGGCAAATAAAGCCGGGTTTCTTCCCCCGCCACTTTGCCTTCTTCATTCAGTTCAATCATCGCTTTGGAAATCATCGGGATCGCAATTTCTTCCTGCTGGCTCGATTCCAGCATTTCTTTCACCATCGGAATCATCGTTTTTGCATCCAGGTAGACATGCCCTTCAGACAAGGACGCCTGGTTCAATAAATGCAGCACCGACGCCTTGATACGGTCCGGGTGGCTGCCGGTGATGCCGAGCTTCGCCCCGAGCTCATCGGCGCGCTGGAAGCCGATCCCTTCGATTTCTTCAATCAAGCGGTACGGGTTTTTCGTCAGCACATCGATTGTTTCTTCGCGGTACGCCTGGTAAATGCGCATGCCGACTTGCGGGCCGAATCCCCAGTCGTTCAATTGGATCATGACCCGCTCCAGCCCCAAGTTCATTTGCAGCGTCGAACGGATGGTGTCTTTTTTGTCGTCCGACAAACGCGGCACGGCATCGAGCGCTTCCGGGTCTTCCAGAATCTTTTTGATGGCGTCTTTGCCGAGCTTTTTAACGATTGTTTCCGCCGTTTTCCGGCCGATGCCGTTGAACATATCGCTCGATAAATAATGGACAATGCCCTGCTCGGTTTCCGGCACTTCTTTCGTGAATGTTTCGACCTGGAACTGCACGCCGTATTTCGGATGATTTTTCACAGCCCCCGTAAAACGGTATTGTTCCTCAAGCGACAGTTTCGGAAAATAGCCCGACACGATAATTTCTTTTTCCGGATAGGAGGTGTTGGTTTCTTGGATTTTCACTTTGGCGATGGAAAATAAGTTTTGGGGATTGTGAAAAATCGAGACGACAGGACGGCCTAGCACGAATTGCACTTCTTCTTGGAATAAATCAATTTGTCCGGTCATTGATGCCGTCTCCTTTCACAAATTATTGCAGTTTTGTAGCGATCATATCATACGCATAACGCGCCATTTCATTGCGTTCATCTAGCGTGTACGCCTGTTTCAAGTGAAACATGGCTTCGTTGACGCGGTCCGTTGACACCGCGTACAGGACGCCGAGGTTGTAATGAGCATCCGAATGGTTCGGGTCCTGGTCGAGAACTTGCAGAAATTGCGGTTCTGCCAGTTCAAACAATTCCATCGACGCCAGCGTGATGCCATAGCTTAAGCGCGCCTGAGCGTCTTCCGGGTCCAATTCGATGGCACGCTGAAGATACGGAAGCGCCAATTTCGGCTGCTCCAGCTTCTCGAAGCATTTGCCGATCATGAAATGCGCATCTGCACCTTCCAGACCGTACTGGACCGCTTTTTCATACAATTTCAATGCTTCTGCGTAGCGTTCAACATTGAAATACAGATTCGCCAGTCCGTAATAAGCGGTGGCGGACGTTTCATCCAGGACGATCGCTTTCTGGAAAAAGCGTTCTGCCCGCTCGACGTCGTCCATCGACGTCAGCACATGGCCGAAATTGATGTAGCCAAGCGGATTGTTCGGTTCTTCTTCAATTGCCTGAGTAAAAGCTTTGATGGCTTCTTCGGTGTTGCCTTCTTGAAGGGCCTGTATGCCGATTTCGTTGTAATTCATCGCTCGTCTCTCCCATTAACCTACATATTCTAAACGTGCACCGTTTTTGAAGACACGGTCGATTGTTCCGCCGCCAAGGCATTCTTTGCCGTCGTAGAAAACGACTGCCTGCCCTGGTGTAATCGCACGGACCGGCTCATCAAATGTCACGATGGCTTCGTCGCCTTTAAAGTCTACCGTTACGCCGACATCAGCCTGGCGGTAGCGGAATTTTGCGGTGCATTTCAAAGTGCCTGTCGGCGCTGTATCTGACGTAAAGCTCAAGTTGACCGCTGACAAGCTGTCAGAGAACAAGGCATCGTGGTTGATGTTTTGGCCGACGTATAAGATGTTTTTGTCGAGGTCTTTGCCGATCACGAACCAGGGATCCCCCGCTCCGCCGATGCCAAGCCCTTGGCGCTGGCCGATGGTGTAATACATCAAACCGTCATGTGAACCTTTTTTAACGCCGTCAAGCGTTTCCATCGAACCGGGCTGCGCCGGCAGATATTGGCCAAGGAATTCCTTGAAATTGCGTTCGCCGATAAAGCAGATGCCCGTCGAATCTTTTTTCGTTGCTGTAGCAAGTCCTGCTTCAAGTGCGATTTCGCGCACCCGTTTCTTTTCCATATGGCCGATTGGGAACATCACTTTCGACAATTGGTCCTGGTTTAATTGATTCAGGAAATAGGTCTGGTCTTTGTTGTTGTCTTTGCCGCGCAGCATTTTCGTTTCGCCGTTTTCAGCGTGCGCGACTTGCGCGTAGTGGCCGGTCGCCAGATAATCTGCGCCCAGGCTCAAGGCGTGCTCCAAAAATGCCTTGAATTTGATTTCTTTATTGCACATCACGTCCGGATTCGGTGTACGGCCCGCTTTGTATTCTTCCAGGAAGTACGTAAATACTTTGTCCCAGTACTGTTTTTCAAAATTGACGGCATAATACGGGATGCCGATCTGGTTGCAGACGCGGATGACGTCTTCGTAGTCGTCCGTCGCGGTGCAGACGCCGTTTTCGTCGGTATCGTCCCAGTTTTTCATGAAAATCCCGATGACGTCATAGCCTTGTTCTTTCAATAAATACGCGGCAACCGAAGAGTCGACCCCTCCGGACATGCCGACGACAACACGTGTATCTTGTGGTGCTTTTGCAGTCATTGTTTATCACCTTTTCATTTTAGCGCGAGGCGCTTACTAATTTGAGCTGTCTTTTGAGCAGCTTCTGTTATTTGTTCTTCGGACAGGCCGATGCCGAAACTGAAACGGATCGAATTCCGCAGTTCTTCTGCCCGTTCGCCGTACATCGCCACCAGGACGTGCGACGGGTCGATCGAGCCGGCTGTGCAGGCAGAGCCGCTTGATGCGGAAATGCCGGCTAGGTCCAGATTGACCAAAAAGGATTCAATTTCGATTCCGGGCAGGCTGAGGTTCAGGACATGCGGCATTTGGTTGGTGCCGTTTTCCTTGAATTCGACGCCTTCCTCCCGGAGAATGTTCTTGAAAATCTCTTTATAGCCTTGGTAGGCCGTCTGTTTCTGGTCCATCGTTTCCAATGAAATCTGCACCGCTTTGGCAAATGCCATGATAGCCGGCACGTTTTCAGTCCCTGCGCGGCGCTTCCGTTCCTGCTCCCCGCCGTATAGCAGCGGCGCAAGCTGAGTGCCTTTTCGCTGATACAAAAAGCCGATGCCTTTCGGGCCATTCAGCTTATGCGCCGACACGGACAATAAATCCACATGCAGAGCTTCAACGTCAATCGGCAATACGCCATACGCCTGCACGGCGTCGGTGTGGAACACCACATCAGTATCTTTTAGCAGTTCCCCGATCTCCGCGATCGGCTGCACGGTTCCGACTTCATTGTTGCCTAGCATAATGGTCACTAGAATTGTATCGTCCCGCAGCGCATTTTTCACGTCTTCTGCTTGGACGGAGCCATTTTCGTCCACCGGCAAATACGTTACGTCGTAGCCTTCGCTTTCCAGCTTTTCGCATGCATGCAATACGGCATGGTGTTCTATGGTAGACGTGATGATGTGTTTGCCCGCCTTTTTGGCAGCCGTTCCGAAAATCGCAAAATTGTCGGCTTCTGTCCCGCCGCTTGTAAAGACGATTTCCGGATCGTTGGCGTTGATGCTTCCGGCAAAGATCCGGCGCGCTTCATCCAGCGCTTTGCGCGCAACGCGGCCGGTGCCGTGGATGCTTGAAGGATTGCCGTAGACGGTTCCGAGTGCTTGGGAAAAAACTTCAGCCACTTCCGGATGCATCGGGGAAGTGGCCGCATGGTCTAAATAAATTTGTTTCATTTTGACTGACTCCTTATATATAAAACATGTAGTTTTCGTTATCGTTGTCCTGCGTTTTCATTAAATCTTCAATACTGGTGGTGTCCAAGACGTTTTTGACCGCGTCCCGGATGCGCACCCATAGCTCGCGCTGCGGCTGGGCTTCGTCTTCGATGCCTTCAACCGGCTGGATCGGCCCTTCCAATACGCGGATCACGTCGCCTGCCGAAATTTCTTTCGGATGGCGGGTCAGCATATAGCCGCCGTACGCCCCGCGCACACTTTTCACAAGGCCGGAATTGCGGAGCGGTCCGACGAGCTGTTCCAGATAAGCTTCGGACAAATCGTATTCCGCTGCAATTTTGCGGAGCGGAATCGGCCCTTCGCCGTATTGTTTGCCGAGCGCGATCATAATTGTTAAGCCGTAGCGGCCTTTTGTTGATATTTTCATCTTTACACCCCTGAATCAGTTTCCAATTATTCTTCAAAATAGTATATCATAACTCAGCAAAATGGACTTGCAATGACTTTTATTTCATGAAACGCTATACTGATAGAACGAATGTACGGAAGGAGTGCTTAGTTTGCAGAACGAACCTTTAGCTTTCCGTATGCGTCCCCGGACGATCGACGAAGTGGTCGGCCAGAAACATGTTATCGGACCGCATACGGCGTTGTATAAAATGATCCAAAACGGCCATGTGCCGTCGATGCTGTTGTACGGCGACCCCGGAATCGGCAAAACGTCGATTGCCCACGCCATCGCCGGCACGTCGAAACTGCCGTTCATCGCCTTGAACGCCACAACTTCCGGCAAAAAAGACGTCGAAGAAGTGGTCGCCGAATCGCGCATCACCGGCAAAGTCCTGCTGTTTTTGGACGAAATCCACCGCTTCAATAAACTCCAGCAGGATGCCCTCTTGCCCCATGTCGAAAGCGGCGCAATTGTATTGATCGGCGCAACGACGGAAAACCCATTCCACGACGTCAACCCGGCCATCCGCTCCCGCTGCGGCGAAATCAAGCAATTAAAGCGGCTGACGCATGAAGACATCGTCGAGCTCCTGAAAAACGCGTTGAGCGACGAAAAGCGCGGGCTTGGAAATTATGAGATCGAAATCTCCCCTGCGCAAGTTGAACGCATTGCAGAAGGCACCAACGGCGATGCCCGAAAAGCGCTGACGATGCTTGAATCCATCGTGGTGGCATCAGACGAGCGCGACGGCAAATACATCGTCGAAGATCAGATGGTGGAACAGATGATCAAACGCGTCGGCGTCTTCGGCGACAAAAAAGGCTCACATTTCTACAATTTGCTGTCGGCGCTGCAAAAATCCGTGCGCGGCAGCGACGTCAATGCGGCGATGTATTATTTGGCGCATCTGCTGGAAAACGGCGATTTGACGGCCGTGACTCGCCGTTTGCTCGTCATGGCCTACGAAGACATCGGCCTCGCCAACCCGCAAGTCGGCGCCCATGTGCTCGCTGCCTGCCAGGCGGCTGACCGCCTCGGCTTGCCGGAAGCCCGCATTCCGCTCGCCCAAGCCGTCGCGGAGATGTGCCTGTCGGAGAAATCCAATTCGGCATACAAAGCCATTGACGCAGCCATTGCGGCGATCAATAAAGGCGATACCGGCGACATTCCGCCGCACCTGAAAGATACCCATTACGCTGGAAGCGCTGAACTCGGCCACGGCGGCTACAAATATCCGCACGACACGCCGCTCGGCTCATTCGGCGGCTGGGTCGACCAGGATTATTTGCCGAAAGAAGTGAAGTCGGCGGATTACTATCAACCCGTCATTGCCGGCTCCGAAAAGAAATTTGCCGGCATTTACGAGAAATTAAAGTCTTTCCGAAAGAAAAAATAGAATGGCAGCCGTTTCCATCCATGGAAACGGCTTTTTTGATGGCTTTTTTGATGGCTTTTCTTTTGGCAATCCGTTTTTATGCGCGTTCAGACGGATTTATGCGCGTCTGGCGAAATTTATGCGCTTTTAGAAAAATTTATGCGCGCTCAGCAAAATTCGGCACGCAAAAGCCGGCTCCATCTTAGGGCCGGCTTTCCATTAATTATTTCTGACGCGTTCAATCGGAATCTCGCGGGTGATGTCGTTAACGACCCAGCTTGCGCAGATCAGGCCGACAGTAGACGGCGTGAAGGCGTTGGAGCTTGGCGGCATTTTCGCTTTGCGGATGGCAGCATCCGGCTTTCCGACGGTTCCAACGACGTCTTCGCGGATGACAATCGGGCTTTCATCGGAAAAGACGACCGGAATGCCTTTGCGGATTCCCGCTTCACGCAATTTCTTGCGGATGATTTTGGCGAGCGGATCGGTATGCGTTTTGGAAATGTCCGCGATGCGGAAACGCGTCGGATCGGTTTTGTTCGCTGCGCCCATGCTCGAGATGATTTTCACGCCGCGCTTGTAGCATTCCTGCATCAAGTGGACTTTGTAGATCATCGTGTCGGATGCGTCGATGACGTAGTCCGGATTGTAGCTGAAGAATTCCTCAAACGTTTCTTCCGTATAAAACATATGTAAAGAAATTACTTCACATTCCGTGTTGATGTCGGCAATGCGCTCCTTCATCACTTCCGCTTTGGATTGGCCGACAGTTGAAAGATTGGCCACCAATTGGCGGTTGATGTTGGTGATGTCGACATTGTCTTTGTCAACGAGGATGATGCGGCCGACTCCGCTGCGTGCACACGCTTCAGCGGCAAATGAACCCACGCCGCCCACGCCCAGAACAGCAACGGTTGTATTTTTCAATAATTCGATTCCTTCTTTGCCCACGGCTAATTCGTTTCGTGAAAATTGATGTAACATGATTTTCCTGCCCTTCAAATTGAAAGTTGAGAGATATACTAGGAATTATACACAATTAAAAACCCCCCGACAAATTGCCGGAGGGCGAAAAGTTAAAATAATGGAGAATCCCAATCGTGCCGTCCTTGTGTTGCATATCGTTTTTGAACCCGCTTCTAGCAGGTGGGTGACCGCTCCATCACTTATAACTTCCCCTGAGAGGCATGTTAGCCATGACGAAATTTGGTCTCCCGACGACAAAATGTTGGGTCAAAACTGAATAGCTTAAAACGAACACATCAGGATTCTCTACTACTTGTATGTTAGCACACCTTTTTTAATTGCACAAGAACTTTACTCTGGTACTTTTTCATTATTCTGAATACTGACCGATAAGCTTAATTCTTCAAGCTGCGTTTCGGAAACCGGGCTTGGCGCATCCGTCAAAAGATCGCTGGCGCTTGCTGTTTTCGGGAATGCGATGGTGTCGCGCAAGTTGGTGCGCCCTGCAAGGAGCATAACGAGACGGTCGAGGCCGAATGCAATCCCGCCGTGCGGAGGCGTTCCGTATTCGAACGCATCCATCAGGAAGCCGAACTGGGCACGGGCTTCTTCGTCCGTAAACCCAAGCATCTGGAACATTTTCTCCTGGATGTCGCGGCGGTAGATGCGCAGCGAGCCTCCGCCTAGCTCATAGCCGTTCAAGACAAGGTCATACGCCTGCGCGCGGACTTTCTCCGGCGAGGTCGTCAAGATGTCCAGGTCTTCTTCAAACGGCATCGTGAACGGGTGGTGAGCCGCAAAATAGCGCCCTTCTTTTTCGTCGTATTCAAACAGCGGCCAGTCCGTGATCCAAAGGAATTTGTATTGCGAATTGTCGATCAGGCCAAGTTCTTTGCCGAATTTCAAACGCAAAGCGCCGAGCGCATCCGCTACGACCGAAGAAGAATCGGCTACGAATAACAGAAGGTCTCCTGCTTCCGCTTCTGCACGTTCTGTCAACGCAGTGGCTGCATCGCCTTCGAAGAATTTTGCAATCGGGCCTTTCACGCCGTCTTCTTCCACTTTCAGCCACGCAAGCCCTTTGGCACCGTAAACTGCCGCAAATGCGCCGAGTGCATCAATGTCTTTGCGCGAGTAGTTGGCTGCCTGGCCTTTGACGTTGATCAATTTGACCTGGCCGCCTCCCTCAACCGCTCCGGAGAACACTTTGAAGGAAGAATCTTTCACCAAATCGGAAACGTTGACCAGTTCCAGGCCAAAGCGGACATCCGGCTTGTCGGAACCGAAACGGTCCATCGCTTCGGTATAGCTCATGCGCTGGAATTTCGGTTCGATGTCGATGCCTTTGACGTCGCTCATCATTTGGACCATCAAACGCTCGTTCATTTCCAGAATTTCTTCCATCGATTTGAAGCTCATTTCCATATCGATCTGCGTGAATTCCGGCTGGCGGTCTGCACGCAAGTCTTCATCGCGGAAGCAGCGGGCAATCTGGTAATATTTATCGAAGCCGGACACCATCAGCATTTGCTTGAACAATTGCGGTGATTGCGGAAGCGCGTAAAATTCGCCTTCGTGGACGCGGCTTGGCACCAAATAATCGCGTGCGCCTTCCGGAGTCGATTTTGTCAGGATCGGTGTTTCCACTTCCAGGAATCCTTCTTCATCCAGGAAACGGCGGATCGATTTCGTGATGTCTGAACGCATTTTGAACGTTTCGTACATCGCCGGACGGCGCAAATCCAAGTAGCGGTATTTCAAGCGCAAGTCTTCATTGACATCGGTATTGTCTTCAATCGCAAATGGCGGGTTTTTCGCCGCATTGATGATGCTGGCGTTTGTGACCTGCACTTCGACTTTTCCGGTTTTCATATTCGGGTTGATCTGGCCTTCTGCTCTCGCCACGACCAGGCCTTCGATATGCACAACAAATTCATTGCGCAAGGTTTCTCCGACTTTCGTCGCTTCTTCCGAAATTTCCGGGTTGAACACCACTTGGACGATGCCGCTGCGGTCGCGGACATCGACAAAAATCAATCCGCCAAGGTCACGGCGTTTTTGTACCCATCCCTTTAATGATACGGGTTGTCCGATAATTGCTTCGTTGACTTCTCCACTATAATGCGATCTCGACATATCTATTCCTCCAATGATTTCTTTTTCGTAATCGTTCCGGCAATCTCTGCGAATGCAACGGTCTGTTGTTCGCCGGTCGCCATTTCCTTCAACGCGACTTGTCCGCTTGCCATTTCCGTCTCGCCCATGACGATGACGTAGCCCGCGCCTTTGCGGTCAGCTGATTTCATCTGGGCTTTCAATTTCCGGCCCGTGTAGTCCATGTCGGCTGAAATGCCGTTCGAGCGAAGCTCTTTGATGATGCCGAATGCTTTTTTCTTTGACGCATCGTCCATGGCAATCACGTACACTTCCAGGTTCTGCGACTGGCCGATTTCCACTTTTTCCATTTCCAGCGCCAGAAGCAGGCGCTCGATGCTCATCGCAAAGCCGATGCCCGGCGATTCCGGTCCGCCGAGGTCTTCGACCAGGCCGTTGTAGCGCCCGCCGCCGCAAAGCGTCGTAATGGCGCCGAAGCCTTCCGCATCGCTCATAATTTCAAATGCGGTGTGGTTGTAATAATCCAGGCCGCGCACCAAATTCGGATCGATGACATACTCAATGCCGAGCTCGTCCAAGTACATTTTCACTTGGTCGAAATAAGCCTGCGATTCTTCGTTCAAGTAATCAGCCAGTGACGGCGCTGTTGCCATCAACGGGTGGTCGCGGTCCACTTTGCAATCAAGAATGCGCAGCGGATTTTTCTCAAGGCGCGTCTGGCAGTCGGTGCAGAACTCGTTGATGCGCGGTTCAAAATGTTTCACTAACGCTTCTCGGTGTGCGATGCGGCTCTCCGTATCGCCAAGCGAATTCAGTACGAGGCGCAGACGCTTCAAGCCGACGGAACGGTAAAGTTCCATCGCCAATGAAATGACTTCTGCGTCAATCGCCGGATCTTTGGAGCCGATCGCTTCCACACCGAATTGCACGAATTGGCGCATGCGGCCTGCCTGCGGGCGTTCGTAGCGGAACATCGGTCCGGTGTAGAACAATTTCACCGGCTGGTCCGGCAAGCCGAATAATTTATTTTCCACGAAAGAACGCACAACGGATGCGGTGCCTTCCGGGCGAAGCGTTAAACTGCGGTCGCCGCGGTCCTGGAATGTGTACATTTCTTTTGTCACGATATCCGTCGTATCGCCGACGCCGCGCTGGAACAATTCCGTGTGCTCGAAAATCGGTGTCCGGATTTCCTTGTATTGGTAAAGGTTGCACAGTTCAATGATTTTCGCTTCGATTTCCTGCCATTTGGCAGACTGGTCCGGCAGCACGTCGTATGTGCCGCGCGGTGCTTGAATGTTATTGCCCATTTTTTCCACTCCTCCATTTTTCCATACAAAAAAGCCCCCGCCCCTTGCTTGCGCAAGGGACGAGAGCTTTTAATATCAGCTTCCGCGGTTCCACCCTAGTTGATGCCAAAAAGACGGCACCCTCTCATTCCGGGTAACGGCCGGTTCCGTTCCTTCCTAATAAGCGCATGCGGCGCCTTTCAGAAAAAAGCCTCTAAAGTGTTTTTCATTACAGATCCCTGCAGGAAAGTTTACAGCCCAGGACTTTCCCTCTCTTTTCAGCCAATCTTGCAATTACTTTCTTTGTCATCGGCAAATGTATATAAGTATAATAATCTTAATCTTAAGGACTGCCCCAAACCTTGTCAACCTTTTTTGACAAATGGCCGTTTTTTTTTCATAATACTAAGAGGTGTATATTTAAGGAGGTGCTAGATGAACCGCAAGTGGTTTATAGCCATTATTTTATTCATATTCATGTTTTCCGGAATTTCTCCGGCCCCTGCGGCCGATCCCGCACTTGCTGCCGCCGGCGATGTAGAAATTACCGGCGAAACCGTCAATGTGCGGACCGGCCCCGGCCTTTCCTACGGCGTCATCGGCGAATTTGCCAAAGGCGACAAGGTGAAAACGCTGTCGCAAAGCGGCGATTGGCTGGAAATCGAAATTGGCGGCGAACAAGGGTGGATCGCTTCCTGGCTGACGTCCGGAACGGCATCTGAAAATACGGAAGTTTCCGGCGTCACTGCTGTGGCAAGCGTCGACCGGCTGAACGTCCGTGCACAGCCGGACATCTCTGCTTCTGTGCTCGCGCAAATGAACGCCGGCGACCAGGCAACGGTCATCAGCGAAGCCGGCGACTGGGCGGAAGTGGATTTCCAGAATACACGTGGATTTGTGTCTAAACAATACATAAGCACGTCCCAACAGACAGCGGAAAAGCCGGCACCGGCAACTGCTGAAGCCGCTTCTTTTGAAATTGCGGTGGATGTTCTGAATGTCCGCAAAAAACCGGACCTCAGCTCGAAAGTTCTGGACAGCGTCACTAAAGGCGAAGTGTTCCCAGTCAAATCAACCAAAGGCAATTGGGTCGAAATTCAGCTTTCCGAAAAGAAAACCGGCTGGGTCTATGCCTTCCACGGCCATTTGTCCGATGAATCGGCAACTGCTGTCGAAGAGACGGCAAAGTCGGATGCTAAAAGTGTGACCGTCATTACAAACGGCACCAACCTGCGCTCCGAGCCTTCCACTTCTTCAAGCGTGGTAAGCCGTGCAGATGCAGGCGATAAACTGCAAGTTTCCGAACAAAGCGGCGACTGGTACAAAGTTTCTTTGCCGGACGGCACTGCGGCCTATGTCGCGACTTGGGTCGTAACAAGCGGCGAAGCGGAAGCGACTGAAGAAGAAGAGAAACCCGATCGCAAGAAAGGCACGCTTGACGGCTTGACGATTGTGCTCGATCCCGGCCACGGCGGCAATGACGGCGGTACGGTCGGCGCACGCAAAACCTTGGAAAAAGATTTGACGCTGCAGACGGCTGAAACGCTGTCGCATCATTTGCGCTCGGCAGGGGCTGACGTGGTGCTGACGCGCCAATCCGATACATACGTCGACTTGCGCAAGCGTGTATCCGCGGCCCATCAAGTCGGAGCGGACGCCTTTATCAGCCTCCACTACGATGCGACGGACGACAGCAGCGTTTCCGGATTTACGTCTTATTATCTGCATGAATTCCAAGAGCCGCTCGCTGCAGCCATTAATTCGGGCTTAGCCGGCAAAATCGAGCTCCGCAACCGCGGCGTCCAGGCAGGGAATTATCTCGTGCTGCGTGAAAACAAGCAGCCGGCCGTCCTGATTGAACTCGGCTACTTGAGCAATTTCAACGATGAACGCATTGTGACGGCATCGAAGTTCCAGGAACAAGCGGCACTCGGGCTGTACACCGGCATCGTCAACTATTTTGATGCACAATTGGAAGAATAATTGAAAACAGCACGGGAGAATAAAACCTCCCGTGCTGTTTTTTTGTGTATAGATTTAGCTATATGGATATTTTTAGAAGAATGGCCAATTCAAATTGAACCAATAGTCTAAACCCGACGATATTCCGCAAACCAGCTCCGAAGCACTTGTCAAAGAACTTCAGACAATCGCTTTGCGGCAATCTACCCCAGGATTAGTAAGGGATTCTGCGAAGTTTTGCTCCATATCCAAGTGATCAATTATAAAAACTATTTAAATAAAAGTCACTTCTCTATTGAAAACCTCTTCAGCGCCGGCGCGTCCAAGGGCTAGACGAAGCGATGAGACGAGTGCTTTTCTCGGCTCATCGCGAGAGTCATGCCCAAAGCGGCCGAAGCGGTAAATTAATTGGAAATGTTTTAGCTCAAGTAATATGGATTCTGCAAAAATCAACTAGGCTCACTTAAGTGAATCTCCCATTCTTCCCAAAACAAAAAAACGGCACAGGAAACACCCCCTGTACCGTTCTACTTCTTACGATTCCACTAATATCGTCACCGGGCCGTCATTGACGAGCTCGACGTCCATCATGGCGCCGAACACGCCGGTTTCGACGGTCAGCCCGTTATTCCGCAAGGCGTCGTTGAACGACTCCCAAAGCGGTTCAGCGGCTTCGGGGCGCGCTGCCGAGATAAAGCTCGGGCGCCGCCCTTTTTTCACATCGCCATAAAGCGTGAACTGGGAAATGGACAGGATATCCCCGCCGTTTTCCAGAATCGAATGGTTCATCTTGCCTTCTTCGTCTTCAAACAACCGCAGGCCGGCAATTTTATCCGCCACGTATTTGGCGTCTTTTTCTGTATCTTCATGCGTGATGCCGACGAGCAGGACGTAGCCGGAATCGATGGCTCCCGTCACCGCGCCGTCCACTTTCACGCTTGCTCGTTTGGAACGCTGTAAAATGACTCGCATAAGTCCTCCTTAGTTCGTAACCCGTTTCACCGAATAGACATCCGGAATCTGCTTGATGCGCTCGACCACCCGGTTCAGATGCGAAATATGCGGAATCATGATCGTCATATTGATGGTCGCGATTTTGTCCGAATTCGCCCGGCCGCTGACAGCGGTGATTGTCGTTTTCGTTTCGCTGACCATGTGCATGACTTCGTTAATGAGCCCGGTACGGTCGTAGGCTTCCACTTCGATGTCGATATGGTAGTCTTTTTTGTCCGGTGCGCCGGCATTTTCCCATTCAACCGGTATCAGCCGGTCGGATTGGTTGGACTGCACATTCGGGCAATCCGCCCGGTGCACGGAAACGCCGCGCCCTTTGGTGATAAAGCCGATGATGCTGTCGCCCGGCACCGGGTTGCAGCAGCGCGACAAGCGGATCATCATATTGTCGATGCCGCGCACAATGACGCCGGATTCGGTTTGCTTCGCCGGCGCATTGGATTTCATTTCCACCGTAATTTTTTCGATGGCTTCTTCCTGCTCGCGCTTTTTGCGCTGCTTTTCGGCCAAGCGGTTCACCACTTGCTGGGCGGTGATGCCCTGGAAGCCGACCGCTGCATACATATCGTCTTCGCCGGCGAAATTGAATTTTTCGCAGACGCGTTTGATGTTCTCGTTCGTCAGCACTTCTTTTACCGGGAATTCCTGGGCCCGGATTTCCTTCTCGATCAATTCCTTGCCTTTTTGGACATTGTCGACGCGCAATTGCTTTTTGAAGAATTGCTTGATCTTGTTTTTCGTCTGCGTCGACTTGGCAATTTTCAGCCAGTCGCGGCTAGGGCCGAATGACTGTTTGGACGTTAAGATCTCCACAATGTCGCCGGTTTTCAGTTCGGTATCAAGCGGCGCCATCTTGCCGTTCACTTTGGCGCCGATGGTTTTGTTGCCGATTTCCGAGTGGACGCGGTAAGCGAAATCGATCGGCACCGATCCTGCCGGCATCTCGATGACATCGCCTTTTGGCGAGAACACGTAGACCATGTCCGAAAACAAATCGTATTTCAGCGACTCCATGAACTCTTCCGCGTTGTCCGATTCGTTCTGGAAATCAAGGATTTCACGGAACCATGTCAGACGGGAATCCACGGTGTTTTTCGGCATATCGACTTTCCGGCCTTCTTTATAAGCCCAATGCGCCGCAACCCCGTATTCCGCGATGCGGTGCATTTCTTCGGTCCGGATCTGCACTTCGAGCGGATCGCCCTGCGGCCCGATGACCGTCGTATGGAGCGACTGGTAAAGATTCTGTTTTGGCATGGCGATGTAATCTTTGAAACGGCCCGGCATCGGCTTCCATGTGGAATGGATGATGCCCAGCACTGCGTAGCAGTCTTTGATGCTTTCCACTGTGACGCGGACCGCCAGCAAATCATAGATTTCGTTGAATTGCTTGTTTTGCAGCACCATTTTGCGGTAGATGCTGTAAATATGTTTTGGACGCCCAAAAAGATCCGCTTTAATGTCGACCTCGTCGAGTTGGTTGCGAATTTCATCCATGACATTATTCAAATAGGCTTCCCGCTCTGTGCGTTTCTTTTTCATCAGATTGACAATGCGGTAGTACTGCTGCGGATTCAAATAACGGAGTGCTGTGTCTTCAAGCTCCCATTTGATCGTGTTGATCCCGAGGCGATGCGCAATCGGCGCAAAAATTTCCAGCGTCTCGTTCGCTTTCATGCGCTGCTTTTCAACCGACTGGTATTTGAGGGTCCGGAGATTGTGCAGCCGGTCCGCCAGTTTGATCAAAATGACGCGGATATCCTGCGCCATGGCGACAAACATTTTGCGGTGGTTTTCCGCCTGCTGCTCTTCTTTCGACATGTACTTGATTTTGCTCAGTTTGGTGACGCCGTCAACGAGCATCGCCACTTCTTCATCAAAATCGCGGACAATGTCTTCCCGACTGACCGGCGTATCTTCTACGACGTCATGCAAAAAACCTGCAGCCACTGTTGCAGGATCCATTTGCAGTTCTGCCAGTATGCCGGCAACTTGAACCGGATGGACAATATAAGGTTCACCGGATTTCCGGAATTGTCCTTCGTGGGCAACAAGCGCCACTTGGTATGCCCGTTTTATCGTATCAACATGATCGGCATTCATATAAGACGCAACCATTTCGAATACGTCTTCAGGTGTCCTAACTAGATCTTTCGCCATAATTGCCCACCTTGCTTCTGATTTTTCGAAAAGTATATCTTTCTATTATAAAAAACAATGGACAGAAAAGTAAAGCTTTCTTATTGCTGCTCCATCACTTTAATGAATTCACGCATATAGTCCGGCAGATCCGGCGGCCGCTGGCTCGATACCAAATGGCCGTCCACGACGACAGGTTCATCCAGCCATTCCGCGCCGGCATTGACCATATCGTCCTTGATGCCCGGCGTACTGGTCACCCGTTTGCCTGTTAAAATGCCGGCTGATATCAGCACCCAGCCGGCATGGCAGATCTGGCCGATCGGCAATTTGTGCTCGTCCATGAACTGCACGATATTCAGCACTTCCGGGAACCGGCGAATCTTATCAGGCGCCCACCCGCCTGGGACCAGGATGGCGTCGTAGTCTTTCGGGCTGATGTCGCCGTAGGAGAAATCGGATTCCGCCGGCACACCGTATTTACCGATGTACTTCACGCCCGCTTCTTCGCCGGCGATGTCTACTTGCGCGCCTTCTTCCCGCAAACGCAGGATTGGATACCACAACTCCAAGTCTTCGAACTCGTGATGCACAAAACTGAGAATTTTTTTGCCGCTCAATCTCACTGGATGCACCTCCCTTTATTGGCTGTTACTTGTTATTTTATCGCTATTTTCAGTGAATTGCTGTTAGAATGCCTAAGTTTATTATAAATAGTAACACAGCATACACAAATTCGACATTTTTCGCGTGAGTTTTCGACAAATTCTTTTTTTGCTAAACCGTTTCTGGCCCGACATTCTCCACCACAATCGTTTTATTGCCTTTGCCGCCTTTTACCGGGCGTTTTGCAGAATCCAAACAGCGGATATTGCGCACCGTCACCCGGTCGCCGCTGCCTAAATACAGGTCGGATTTCGACTTTTTAAAGCCGCTGATGCGCCCGTTCGTCAGCGATACATCTCCCGCTTTGTACTGGATGGCTACGGCCGGATGCCCTTTGTAGTCATATTGCGGATCGCCGATAAACAAGAATTGGTTGATCGCCACGTTTCGGAAGCCGGACACGACCAGAGCGCGCGGCGATGAACCGGCATACATTTCGGTAAACACCGGCGTTACCGCTACGAGGCGCTGTGCTGCGATATTAAATGCGGATAATGAATCGGGATCTTCGGCTGCATGATGGCCGATGTGGCGGAAATTGAACGAACGGTTGTCGCTGACCGACAAATGGCCGGAAATGAAAACGCCCGTCGCAGCGGAACTGGTCGCATGGGCTTTGATCTCCACTCCGCCGAAACAGCGCGTCGTTGAATTGTTGAGCAGCCACACAAAGCGGGAGCCGTCGTCAATTTCAATGCCATTAGAATTGGAAAAGCCTTTTTTATGCGACCGGCCGCTCGGATCGCATAAATGCGAATTGGAAATGAATATGTAATCGCTGTGGTGGGTCGTAATGCCATCATCGCCGAAGCCCCAGCCATTGACCCGGTCGAGCCAGACATAACGGCTTCCGCCTTTTGCCCGCCGCCCATCGCCGCCGTAATTGTAAAACGTGGACGAAACGTCAAAGCAGTGCAGCCCCGGATTCACCGCAGCGACTTCTTTCACCCAGCCATACGTAACATGAGCATAAGTCAGGCAGCTGGAAAAATTATTTCCAGCACTCGTATTTGACACATTGCCAAGGCGCTCGACATTCCAATCGAGCCCCAGACGCTCCACGGAAATGTGATGGTTGCCCCGGATGAAATTCCGGTTTGCCAAGAGGCGCTGGCGTTTCGGCGCAGCGCTGTGCAGTTTCAGCACCGTGGCCCCTTTTCCTGCTCCCCGGAGCCGCGTCCAGGAAGGCAGTTCCAGTTTCCGGACGATGTAAATCCCTGCTGGCACATAGACATCCACCCGCCCGCTGCCGAACGCTTCCCGGAATGCTTTGGTGCAATCGGTCATACCGTCCCCGACTGCCCCGAAGTCTTCAACATTTACTTGCCGTGTAAAGGCATTTTCCAGTTTAATGTATTCTTCGTCCAGCTCTGTCTTCCATTCCGGAACCACGTCGCCGTTTTCCACCCGCTCGGAGTAATGGTGCGGATCTTCGGTGGAATGCTCTTCGGCCAGAAATGACCAGAGCAGCTCGAGGCGCGTTTTTTTGTAGGAGAAATGTTTAATGGGGCCATCATTTGATTTGATTTGGCGGAAAAGTTCCTGGGTCTCGTTGGTCAGCTCTTCAATTGGCTGCGGATCGTTCATTATCGCTGCCAGCAGTTCTTTGTTTTTTGCTGGATCGTGGTATTTGCTAAGTTCCATATCCATCACCTCTTTCTTCCATACCCGCCGGACTATAAAAAATTCCCCCCGCCAGCAATTGGCGGAGGGAAAAGATTAATACTGCATAAGTGTCATAATGTCATAGCCGTCAAGGTTCTTGCGGCCGTCCAAATACGTCAGTTCAATCAGGAATGCACAGCCCACGACGATGCCGCCCAGCTGCTCCACCAAATTGATGGTTGCGCCGATTGTTCCGCCCGTTGCCAATAAATCATCCGTGATCAATACACGTTGGCCTGGTTTGATGGCATCTTTGTGCATCGTCAACACGTCTTTGCCGTATTCAAGGCCATATTCAGCGCGAATCACTTCACGCGGCAATTTCCCTTCTTTGCGGACAGGTGCAAAGCCGATTCCCAGTGCGTACGCAACCGGGCAGCCAATGATAAAACCGCGGGCTTCAGGGCCGACGATCAATTCTGCATTCACTGTTTTCGCGTATTCCACAATCTGGTCGGTAGCGTATTTATATACTTCTCCGTTATCCATAATTGTCGAAATGTCTTTGAAACTGATCCCTGGTTTTGGCCAGTCTTCAACAATTGTTACGTACTGCTTTAAATCCATAATTCTTCCTCCTTGGCCGACACTTTCGCATCAAACCACTCTTTTAAATCCTTATAAGATGCATACAAAAGCTTTTGTTCCAACGCGATTTGCTGCTGGCGCTTCTTGTAAATCGGCGCTTCCGACAAATCCCGCTTGCCTGTAGCTGCTGCAATCTCTGTAAGTCCATTGTTAAGTGTAACAAAACCGAGTTCAAAAAACACCTGAAGCATGAAAAATAATGCTTCCCGCGTCCACCCTTTGTGCTTGGCAAGTTCATCGCTGTGCTTTTTAAAATCAAACGAACCGCGTTTTTTAATAAATGCAAAGAGCCACGCAAACTGCTCCCGCGTAGGGATCTGCTCGAAATACTGCGACTCTTTTGCATAGAAATGGGCGTAGATCCGTTTCGGATTAATATGTGACAAAACTTCGGCTAATTGCTCTTCGGTGTCCGGCAAATCCAGAAGCACCAAATGGAATTTCGGTTCATCGAGCTCTTGCAGCGTCTCAGGCGTATAAATCGGCTGCTGCAGAAGCGTCTGGAACACGGCAACGGTTTCCGGCTTAAAGGCCAGGAAAACCTGTTCTTTTTCCGGAATCAGCTTCGACCAGCGGGATACTTGCCGGATGCCGCGGATATCGAACAATTGCCATTCATCCGTTCGGATGTCTTCAATCATCAGCTGCGGCTTTTTGCGGCCGTTCCACTCGTTGATCTGAAGGTCGCCGATGACATCAATTTTCACATCGGGCGTCAATTCATCGCCGAGAGGGCCGATGCCGAAACCGACGGCATCAATGGTCGCAGCGTTTTGGGCCAGTTCCATTTTCAAGTGGTTTTGCGCTGCACCGATTTTTCGGATCGACGCCACTTTCACTTCATCCAGGAAAAACTTCGGCTTGGCAAAGCCCATGCCAAAAGGCGCCAAATAGCGCATCGATTCAATCGTTTCGATATCGATTTCTTCCAGGCGGACGGGAATATCAATTTCCACAACAGGAATCAAATCTTCTTCGGTCAAACTCGTTTCCGCTTGTTTATTTAACCGTTCGCGCAGCGCATCGACATGTTCCAGATCGAGCGTCATGCCGGCTGCCATCGGGTGCCCGCCGAAATGCGGCAGGATGTCGCGGTTCGCTGCCAGTTCATTGTACAAATGGAAGCCTTCAATGCTGCGGGCGGAGCCTTTTGCTTTGCCGGTTTCCGGATTCAGCGACAACACAATTGTCGGGCGGTAATATTTCTCCACTAGCTTCGAAGCCACAATCCCGACTACGCCCGGGTTCCAGCCTTCCTGCGCCACCACAATGACATGCGGCGGTCCGTCCGGATAACGGGCGTCCACCTGCCCCGTTGCTTCATCTGATATCTGTTTGACGATGGCCTGGCGCTCTTTGTTCAATACATCAAGTCCTCCGGCAAGGCTGCGGGCTTCCGCAGCATCATCGGTCATAAACAATTGCACCGCCGGATCGGCATCCTGAAGGCGGCCAATTGCATTGATGCGCGGCCCGAACATAAAGCCGATCGTTTCTTCCGTAATTTCGCGCTGCTTCACGCCGGACACTTCCGACAAAGCGTCGATCGCTGGGCGCGGCGTGTCCCGCAGTGCTTCCAAGCCCATTTTTACGAGAATGCGGTTTTCGTCATGCAGCGGCACCAAATCGGCAATCGTGCCGATCGCCACAAGTTCCACCAGGTGATCCGGCACTTCTTCATACAATGCCTGGGCGATTTTGAATGCCACACCGACGCCTGCCAGTTCACCGAACGGATAATCGCCTTCCGGATGGCGCGGATGGACAATCGCCAATGCATTTGGCATCGTTTCGCCGATGTCATGGTGGTCGCTGATAATGACTTCCATGCCGAGGCTATTGGCAAACTCTACTTCGTCGATGCCCGAAATGCCGTTATCGACGGTGACGATCAAGTTCACACCTTCGTCATGCGCTTCCTGGAACAATTCTTTATTCGGCCCGTAGCCATGCTTAAAGCGGTTCGGGATCTTAAAGGAAACATCAGCACCGAGGTCTTCGAGCACCGTCATCATGACGGTCGTGCTCGTAACTCCATCGGCATCGTAGTCACCGTACACTAAAATTTTCTGTTGTTCTTCAATGGCTTGGCGGATGCGCCCGACGGCAATGTCCATATCTTTCATGAGATACGGGTTATGTATTCCGTGCGCGTCCATGTTCATGAAATCACGTGCTTCTTCAGCGGTCGTAATGCCCCGCGTCACTAATATTTTGGCCAAAACGGACGAAATGGATAATTCTGTTTGAATGGCTTGCACCCGCTCCATGTCGGGAGTGGTCAAGCGCCATCGCTTTTTGGATTCTATCATGTACATTCACTTCCTTACCCGTTCATTATACAGAATTTCCGCGCAGACAAAAAGAAGTTGTCCCAAAAGAAATTTGGGACAACTTCTTTGCTTGTTGAGAAAGATATAGAAATACTCCTTCTAGATAGCACCAATATTCCGCAAAACAGCTCCGCTTTCCTGCGGGCTTGCGCCGAACTAACTCGGCTTAACAGCCGAGTGGATTTCGGCACGGCGCTGTCCCGCGGGAGTCTCCGCTGTTTTGCTCCATATCGAGAGAAGGCAAAAAATCACTGAGCGCTTTATTTTATTCTCTCTTTTCACGTACATTCTTATAAAAAAGCCGGAAAAGGGAATGAAGCGCAAGGCGGCGAGCAAGTCGGAAGAAAGTAGTTCGATTGAATTGTTTGCGACGAAGCTAGCGCAGCGATGCAACGCTCTTTCATGTTTCGAAGCTAGCGTAGCGATGCAGAAACAGGAGCAATTGTATTCCTCTACGATTCATTAGAAGCAAGTGAGGCTGTCCGATAAGTCGAATAATAGACTTCTCGGACAGCCCTTTTGTTTAGATTAAAGCGTTTGGCGGTCATCGGTGACGACCATCGCTTCAGGATGGACATCGGCTTTCTGGTATTCCGCAATTTCATTTTGCTGGGTGGCAATCAGCGATTCCTTCACCGCAATTTCTTTTTGAAGCGATTTAACTTTCCGCTGCAAAGTGAACATGCGAATGATGGCCACGGTGCCGCTGAGCAAGAATCCTAAAAGAGCGGAGACAAGAATAACGAGAATGAGCGGCCATTGGGCTTCCCCAAATAAATAATTGACTGGAACATTTTCCACATTGGCTACTGCAAAAACTGCGAGCAACACTGCAAGTATAAGCCCAATGATGGCGAGCGCTTGAAATTTCATCGTGTGCATCTCCCTTCAAAATAGATAAAAAAATGGAACAAGGTCATAAGTTCTATACCCTGTTCCATTTCTTTTATAAACTTATCCCAATTGAAGGGGCAGAAGCTCCCATTGAACGGAAGTTCTCTTTATACGACAGGCTCGTCAGAACCCCATTTGTTTTTCTCTTCCAGCTTCTCGATATCGATTGGGCCTTTTTTGTTCAATTCCCGTTTTTTCAATACGAGCCATAACTGGGCTGCGATGAAAATCGAAGAATACGTACCGGCAACCAAGCCGATCAATAAAGCGAGCGAGAAGTTGGTGATGGAAGGTGCTCCCCATACCAGCAAGGCAATAACAACCAGCACCACCGTCAACACGGTGTTGACAGAACGGCCAAGCGTCTGGCGAAGCGATTTGTTGACGATCAATTCCAATTGTTCCACGGAATCGATTTTCTTCATCCGCTTCAAGTTTTCACGGATCCGGTCAAACGTAACGATGGTATCGTTGATCGAATAACCGACAATCGTCAGCACCGCGGCGATAAAGGTGATATCCACTTCCAGGCGCAGCAAGCTGAAGACGGCAACGATAAAGAATGCGTCATGCAGCAAGGCCACAATGGAAGCGACACCCATGCGCCATTCAAAGCGGACAGCCACGTAAAGAATGATCCCGATGGACGCAATCGCCAGAGCATACACGGCGTTTTTCGCTAATTCCTGTCCGACTGTCGGCGATACCGTAGAAATGTTCGGTTCGTGATTGAACTCTTCCATTGCCGCAGCTTTCAAGGTATTGATTTCTTCCTGGCTAAACTCTTCAACATAGCGCGTCACGCCGATATTAGAGTTGTCGCCAGAAATAACTACATCTTCAGTTGGATAACCATTTTCATTTAAGAACGTTTCTATCTGTTCTTTCGTGACCGCTGAATCTGCCGTGATTTCGACGCGCGTACCGCTCGAGAAGTCAATGCCGAGATTCAGACGGAAAACGCCGATGACAACCATACCGGCTACAATCAAGGCAATCGACGCAATGAAGAATTTATTGCGGTGCTTAGCAAAGTCATAGCGGTCGAAGCGAGTGGAAAGGTCCAAGATTTCCAGGTTTTCTTCCGGCTTATGGACAAGCGATTTCCGGAGTCCGAACAAACCGACTTTGCCGTCCAATATGCCGCTTCCGACGAGCAGGCCAAGCAAGAGTCGTGAACCCCAAATTGCTGTCAGGAATGACACAAGAATCGAGATGATCAACAGCGTTGCAAACCCTTTGACGGAGCTTGTCCCGAAAATGAACAACACGACTGCGGCGATCAAAGTGGTGACGTTGGCATCCAGAATCGCTGAGAACGAGCTGGCTGCCCCCGCCTTGAATGAATCTTTGACGCTGCGGCCGATCCTCAATTCTTCGCGGATCCGCTCATAAGTGATGATGTTGGCATCGACTGCCATACCGACCCCAAGTACGATGGATGCAATACCCGGCAGCGTCAGGACGCCGCCAATCCATTCAAACGTCAGCAAGATCAAGTACACGAATACGGCCAGCGTAATCGCAGCAATCAATCCCGGCAAACGGTAATAGACCAGCATGAACAACAATACAAGCCCGATACCGATTGTAGCTGCCAATATCGTCTGGTCAAGTGCCTCTGCACCGAACTGGGCGCCGACAGAAGTCGAATAGATTTCTTCCAGGCTGACCGGCAATGCACCGGCGTTCAAAATCCCCGCCAGGTTCTGCGTTTCTTCTACAGTGAAGGCGCCGGAAATTTCAACCGACTGCGAATTGATGCGCTGGGAAACACGCGGTGCGGAAACGAATTTCGGATCCGGCTTCGTGAGTTCCTCAGCGTATGAATCCACGCCTTCTTCAAAATCGAGCCAAATGACCAAAACATTGCTTGGCGGCGGCAATTGTGAAATTTCGCTGGTGATTTCAGCGAATTTGCCTGGATCGTTCAATTCAAGGGTTACAACAGGCGCGCCATTTTGGTCAAATGTCCCTGCCGCTCCGCCTTGTTTCAAATCACTGCCGTCGAGCATTACTTCATCTTCCGCATTGCGGAACGTCAAGTTCGCTTCGGTGGACAATAATTCACGAGCTGAAGCCTGATCTTCAACACCGGCCAACTGGACGCGGATGCGGTTATCCCCTTCAATCTGGATGACCGGTTCACTTACGCCCAGCACGTCAATCCGGCTGGCCAGTGCTTCCGAAGTATCCGCCAATACTGCCGGCGTAATCTTCTGCTCTCCGCCTTCAAGCGGTTTTACTTCGTAGAGAACTTCGAATCCGCCTTGCAGATCCAATCCCAATCTGATGTCTTTTGCAATGGGTAAACTCGTGGGAGCCATAATTCCTATCAAGACAATGATGATAAGGAAAAAGGCGATTAAACGACCTCTTGCTTTCATATGTAACTATTCCTCCTCAGTGTGAAAAACACAGCACTATCATTATGAAACAGCCGCTTTAAGGTGTCAATTCGAATTAGGCTTTTTCGAAACCGGCCGCAAGAGCTGCTCGAGTTCTGCCAGATTTCCTTCTGCAAAAAAGCTTGCCCCTTTTAACCCTTCCACCTGATGATATGCGACAAATTCCGAAGCGGTCGTCCCCATAATATCGTTGACCATTTCATGAAGCCGCATGTCCTCGATATTTTTCTTCTTCCACTTTTTCTTTAAACAGAATTGCCACAATGACTCCGGTGTGACGGTATCGTATTGCATGTAATGGAATTCAGCAATTTTGCTTTCCAATGCAGGCAGCACCATGTCATATTGATCGGTAAAATCTAACATTTTAAATCTCCTTCCATCCGTTCTTTTCCATTGTATCCGATTGCAGGAATATTGAGAACATTGCTTTTTAATTTTTTTATTAGTTAGCCGGACCGGGGCGAGTGATTTCTTCAACTTACAGAGTGAACCGTGACCGAAACAGCAAGTCCACCATCGGCCTTAAATTCAATAAGTCCAGTCCACATTATAGATAAAAAAAATCGCCTTCAAGGTCGAAGGCGAGATTTCTTAGACAGTTGTTTTTGCTGAATCGACGACGCGGGCGATTGCCTGGCGCTCGAATTGCAAACGTGTTCCGTCTGAAACAGTCAGGTAAACCGTTGTGTCATCCACAGCGTCTACTTGGCCGTGAAGGCCTCCGATTGTTACGACACGGTCACCGCGGCGCAATTCCGATTGCATGTTAGCTGTCGCTTTTTGACGCTTTTGTGCAGGACGGATAATGAAAAACCACATTAACAAGAACATCAAGATTAACGGTGATAATGCTACCAAAGTATCCATTTTTCAAGTTCCCCCTTTCACTCTCTCTTTTCTTTTAGAAATTTTTAGCGTTTGGCTTATTGAAACCATAAGCTTCAAAAAATTCTTCGCGGAAATCTCCCAGGCGGTCCTCACGAATCGCTTGGCGTACCTGTTTCATTAAGTTTAACAGAAATTGCAGGTTATGATAACTAGTAAGTCTGATTCCAAAGGTTTCATCTGCACGAATCAAGTGATGGACGTACGCACGCGTGTAGTTTGTGCATGTGTAGCAGTCGCATTTTTCATCGATCGGCGTGAAATCGCGCTTGAATGCCGCGTTTTTGATGTTCAGGCGTCCCGTGCTTGTCATCAGTGTGCCGTTGCGTGCAATGCGGGTCGGCAGGACACAGTCAAACATATCGACGCCGCGGATCGCTCCGTCAATCAACGAATCCGGAGAACCGACGCCCATCAAGTAACGCGGTTTGTCTGTCGGCAGCAACGGCGTTGTGAATTCAAGCGCGCGGTTCATGACGTCTTTCGGTTCGCCGACGGACAAGCCGCCGATCGCGTATCCCGGGAAATCAAGCGATACAAGGTCGCGTGCGCTTTGTTTGCGCAGGTCTTCGTATTCGCCGCCTTGGATGATACCGAACAAGCCTTGGTCTTTTTTGCGTGCATGTGCTTCCATGCAGCGCTCTGCCCAGCGAGATGTGCGCTCGACGCTTGATTTCATGTATTCGTGGGAAGCCGGGTAAGGCGGACACTCGTCGAACGCCATCATGATATCGGACCCAAGGTCGTTCTGGATTTCCATCGCTTTTTCCGGGCTCAAGAACAATTTGTCGCCGTTCATATGGTTGCGGAAATGGACGCCTTCTTCTTTGATGTTGCGGAATTCGCTCAAAGAGAACACCTGGAAGCCGCCGGAATCGGTCAAAATCGGACGGTCCCAGTTCATGAATTTGTGCAGGCCGCCAGCTTCGCGGATAACGTCGTTGCCTGGGCGCAGCCACAAATGGTACGTGTTGCTCAAAATAATGCCGGCATCCATCGCTTTTAATTCTTCAGGCGACATCGTTTTCACGGTTGCCTGCGTGCCAACCGGCATAAACGCCGGCGTTTCAAATGAACCGTGCGGCGTGTGGACAATCCCTAAACGCGCGCCGGTCTGTTTGCAAGTTTTAATATGTTCGTACCATACTGCTTCAGTCATTGGTGAGTCTCCTTTTTCTGTGGTTCAATGAACATCGCATCCCCGAAAGAGAAGAAACGGTAGCGTTCATTCACGGCTTCATTGTAAGCGTTCAAAATGTTTTCGCGGTTCGACAAGGCACTGACCAGCATCACCAAAGTCGATTTCGGCAAGTGGAAATTGGTGATCAAGCCGTCGATTGCTTGGAATTCAAAGCCCGGGAAAATGAAGATATCGGTCCAGCCGCTGTCTTCTTTCAGCTCGCCGCCGAATTTCTCCGCTACGGATTCAAGCGTACGGGTCGACGTTGTGCCAACGGAAATCACGCGGCCGCCCTGTTTTTTCGTGTTGTTGATAAGATCTGCCGTTTCCTGGGTGATGCGGTAGAATTCGGCGTGCATTTTGTGGTCATCAATCGAATCGACCGATACCGGACGGAACGTACCCAGTCCGACGTGCAGTGTAATAAAAGCGATATTGATGCCTTTTGCGCGGATTTCATCGAGCAGTTCTTCGGTGAAATGAAGGCCGGCAGTCGGAGCCGCAGCGCTTCCCCGTTCTTTTGCGAATACGGTCTGGTAGCGCTCCTGGTCTTCGAGCTTTTCGCGGATATATGGAGGCAGCGGCATTTCGCCAAGTTGGTCCAGGATCTCATAGAAAATGCCATCGTAGATCATTTTAAAATGGCGTCCGCCGTGGTCAAGAAGTGCCGTGCACTCCGCTTTCAATAGCCCGTCGCCAAATGAAATGACCGTGCCCACTTTCACTTTTTTCGCAGGCTTGACAAGCGTTTCCCACACATCGTCTTCGACTTGCTTCAACAGCAGCAATTCGATATGGGCACCGGTTTCTTCCTTGACGCCCATGAGGCGCGCCGGCAAGACACGCGTATCGTTCAGGACCAGCGTGTCCCCTTCGTGCAAATAATCGGTAATGTCGCGGAAATGGCGATGGTCGACATCACCCGTTTCTTTATTCATGACCAACAGCCGGCTCGACGTCCGATCAAGCAGCGGCGTTTGGGCAATCAATTCTTCAGGCAAGTGAAAATCAAAATCGTTTACGTTCATTTTTCAAAACTTCCTTTGTTTAGAATCATTCAGGCATTTCCATCTGGAAATGCTCATAAGCGAGCGGTGTAACAATGCGCCCTCTTGGCGTGCGCTGGATAAAGCCGATCTGCAGCAAATACGGCTCGTAGACGTCTTCAATCGTCGTCGATTCTTCGCCGATGCTTGCAGCAATCGTATCCAGTCCGACCGGGCCGCCGCGGAAACGCTGGATCATGCCCATCATCAATTTATGGTCGATGTGGTCGAGGCCGAGCGGGTCGACTTGCAGCATTTCAAGTGCTTGAGACGCCATATCTTCTGTGATGGTGCCATTGCCGCGCACTTGTGCAAAATCGCGCACCCGTTTCAACAAGCGGTTCGCGATACGCGGGGTCCCACGGGAACGGCGTGCGATTTCAACCGCTGCCTGCGGCGCAATGTCCGCTTCAAACAGCTTTGAGCTGCGCACCACAATGTCTGTCAGCGATTCGGTGTCGTAATAATCCAATCGTGCATGGACGCCGAAGCGGTCGCGCAGCGGCGCTGACAAGGCACCGGCGCGCGTTGTAGCGCCGATTAACGTAAACGGTGGCAAATCAAGCCGCACGGAACGTGCAGTGGGCCCTTTGCCGACTACGATATCCAGGCAAAAATCTTCCATTGCCGGATACAGCACTTCTTCAATCGAGCGGTTCAGCCGGTGGATTTCGTCGATAAAGAGCACATCTCCCGGTTCAAGCGACGACACAACGGCCGCCAAATCACCCGGGCGTTCGATCGCCGGTCCGCTCGTCATTTTCACATTTACTGCCATTTCATTGGCGATGACGGCTGCCAATGTCGTTTTCCCGAGTCCAGGAGGCCCGTACAAAAGTACATGGTCCAAGCTCTCCTCGCGCATCTTTGCCGCTTCGATGAAAATTTCCAAGTTGTGCTTCACTTTTTGCTGGCCGATATACTGCGCCAAATACTGTGGGCGCAGCGACTGCTCAAAGCGTTCATCAAATTCGGAAACTTCGCCTCCGATTACCCGTTCTTCCATGCCGTCCGCCTCCTTTTCATCAGTTTTGTTTCAACAATAATTGCAATGCTTTTTTCATATAACCTTCTGTGTTCAAATCCAGGTCTTTCAGTTTCGGCTTCACTTTCGCGATTTCGCGTTCGGAATAGCCCAGTGCCCCAAGTGCCAGCATCGCTTCTTCCAGTTCCACGTCGTCATGCGCCAACAAACTGTGCGACACATCGCTTTCAAACGGCTCTCCGAAGAATTCAGCAAGCTTGCCTTTCAAGTCGAGAATCATCTGGCGCGCCGTTTTCTTGCCGACGCCCGGGAATTTCACGAGATACGACTCGTCTTCCCGCTCGATTGCTTCAATGACGTGCTGCGGCTGCCCGCTGGCTAAAATCGCGAGCGCCCCTTTTGGCCCGATGCCGGATACCGAAATCAGCTTGCGGAACAACTCCCGCTGCTCCAGTGTCGGAAAACCGAACAATAAATGCGCATCTTCCCTAACGTGATAATGCACAAATACCTGCAGTTCCTCTGTTCCGAACGAATACGGGTTCGGCGCAAAAATCTGCCAGCCAATCCCTTGCTGCTCAACAACTAAGTATTCCGGGGTCACGCGTGTGACAACCCCTTTTATGTAATCGTACATGTACGTCGCCCTCCAATTTAACTTATTGATTATAGCATATTTGTTCCCCTTTTACGAAATAAACCCGCTATGAAAATAGCCGTGTTAAAATAGAATTACTATTTAAGAAAGCTGGGATTTACTATGACAAAATTATACGGCGAACAGCGCCGGCAAATCTTGCTCGAAAAATTGAAAACCTCAAGCGAACCGTTGACCGGCGGCGAACTGGCCAGTTTCGCCGGCGTCTCGCGCCAAGTCATCGTCAGCGACATGACGCTGTTAAAAGCGCGCAACGAACCGATTATTGCGACAAGCCAGGGCTACCTGTATATGCGGGAGCGCGGCACGGAAACCATCAGCCGCCGCATCGCCTGCCGCCACCAGCCGGAAGACACCGAACGCGAATTAAAAATTCTCGTCGCAGCAGGCGTCACCGTCAAAGACGTATCGGTCGAGCATCCGGTGTACGGCGAATTGACAGCGGGCATCCACGTATCGAACGCCGCAGAAGTCGAAGCGTTCATGCAGCGCGTCCGCGAAACCGGCGCTAGCTATCTCTTGGAACTCACAGACGGCACGCATCTGCACACCATCACCGCCCCAAACGTCGCCATGCTGCAAAGCGCGATCGCCGCCATGCGCGAACATGGCTTTTTGCTGGAGGATAACGAATAAGGAATGATGAAAAAACCGGAAACTGGTCGACGGTTTCCGGTTTTTTTGTTTTGTGTGCGTTTGCCGGGATTTGTGTACGTTCAGCGTATTCTAGACACTCCTTCGCCTCCAACACAATTGCCATCCTCTTTGATTGGATGCTTTTCGCAAGCGAAAAGCGAAACGGCCAACCAGGAGACGGCTTGTTTCAATTTTATTTGCGTTCACACCGATTTATTTGCGCTCAGCAGAATTTATTTGCGTTTAAAGTTTTTTATTTGCGTTCAGCACAGGTTTATTTGCGTTCAGCATTTTTCGACAAAAAAATCCCCGCAGCACATTCGGCTGCGGGGATTTCTTTATGCCTGGTTGCGGTACGTGTAGTACGAACCGAGCGTTTTCACTTCACAGCCGATGGCGGCCAGTTCTTCGAACGCGCCGCGCATCATCGTGGCGCTTTCGTCTTCCAATACATCGATGATAAAGAAGTAATTGCCGAGGCCGGTCTTCAACGGACGCGATTCGATTTTGCTCAAGTTGAGCTGGCGCCAAGCGAATACCGACAGCACCTGGTGCAGGACACCCGAGCGGTCGTCTTTTGGCGGCGAAATCATCAGCGTCGTTTTGATCTGGCCTTCATGGCCTGGAACTTCCAGTTTATGATCGGTTTTGGACAGCACGAAAAAGCGTGTGTGGTTAAAATGGAAATCGTGGATGTCGCGGTGCAGAATCGTCAAACCGTATTTCTGCGCCGAGAATTCATTGCCAATGGCCGCAATCGGGCGTTCGGGCAGTTCCGACACCATCTTCGCAGCAGCCGACGTCGAGCTGTATTGCTCGAGCGGCGTGTTTTTATATGTATAATATAAAAATTTATGGCTCTGGGCCAATGCTTGCGGATGCGAATAAATCGCTTCGAACGAATCGGCATCTGCATTGTCCGGATGCACCAGAAAATGCTGGCCAATCGGCGAAAGGACTTCAGCCGTCACGTACAATTGGGCTTCATGAAACAAGTAATCGACCGTCAGCGAAACCGATCCTTCGAGTGCATTTTCCAGCGGCACGACAGCGTAATCGACGCTGCCTTCTGCCACTGCTTCAATGCATTCAGGAATTGTTGCAAACGGGACCTGCTGGCCATCCGGGAAAACCCGGAGCGCCGCCAAATGCGTAAACGACGCTTCCGGCCCTAAATATGAAATTCGGTTTTTTGCAGTTTGTCCAGCCATCCAACCACTCCTCTTTATGATGATCCACTTGATACAATATCAGCCGACTCGACAAAATCGAGTTTTTTCAGCTGTTGCAGAAAAGCATCCAAATCCATCTCCATCGCCGTTACGTCCAGCGACAGCGTCACGTTGGCGCGCCCCTGGATCGGAATCGTCTGGTGGATGGTCAGGATATTGCAGCGGGCTTCCGCCACCGTATGAAGAAGCATGGCAAGCGTCCCGGAACGGTCCTCCAATTGAAGGAATACCGTCAGGATCCGCTCGCGCACGATTGAATGGAATGGAAATACCGCATCCCGATATTTATAAAACGCCGAGCGAGACAAACCGGTTTTATTGACCGCATCCAAAATCGACATGCGGTCGCGCTGCAGCAGCCGTTTGACTTCCAGCGTTTTCTGCATCGCTTCGGTCAAAACGTCCTCGCGCACTAAATAAAACCGTTGTTCCGATATGTCCTTCATTCCTCAACCCTCCAAATAAAGTGCAACTAAAGCCGACCAGGGAAAAACCCCGGATCAGTCCATAAATTCGAATTCGAACTCAAGCAGGCGGACCGTATCGCCGTTTTCAGCACCGCGTTCACGCAGCGCGTCGTCAATCCCCATGCCGCGCATCTGGCGGGCAAATCGGCGGATCGAGTCTTCTCTTGAGAAATCGGTCATTTTGAATAAACGCTCAATGGCATAGCCCGACAAAACATAAGCGCCGTCTGGATCGCGCGTGATATCGAAGCCGTCTGCCTCTGATTCGTGTTTGTACAGAACTGTGCTTTCTGACTCATCCGCTTCTTCGTCGATCAATGGGAATTCTTCTGTAACTTCCAATAGATCGGCGATGGCGTGCAATAAGCTCGACAAACCTTTGCGGCTAAGCGCAGAAATTGGGAAAATGCGGGCATCTTCCGGCAATTTTTCGCGGAATTTCGCCAGATTTTCTTCTGCATCCGGCATATCCATTTTGTTCGCGACAATCAATTGCGGACGTTCTGTCAAACGCATATTGTATTGCTGCAATTCTTCATTGATTGTTACGTAATCCTCGTAAGGATCGCGGCCTTCCATGGCAGACATATCGATGACGTGCACGATAACGCGTGTGCGTTCGATATGGCGCAGGAACTGATGCCCGAGGCCAACGCCTTGGTGCGCGCCTTCGATCAATCCCGGAAGATCGGCCATAACGAAGCTGCGGTGGTCTTCTGTTTCGACCATGCCGAGGTTCGGTACGATTGTCGTGAAGTGGTATTCCGCGATTTTCGGTTTTGCTGCAGAAACAACAGACAACAGCGTCGATTTCCCGACACTCGGGAATCCGACTAGTCCGGCATCCGCCAAAACTTTCAATTCCAAGGTTACATTGCGTTCATAGCCCGGTTCACCTTTTTCAGAAAGTTCCGGTGCCGGGTTGGCAGGCGTCGCGAAACGGGAGTTTCCTCTGCCTCCGCGACCGCCTTTTGCGATGACTGCAGTTTGGCCATGCTCCACCAAATCGGCAATCGTTTCGCCGGTATCGATGTCTTTAACGACGGTGCCCGGCGGAACTTTGATAAATGTATCTTCGGCTTTCGCGCCGTGTTTATTGGAGCTCATACCGTGTGTTCCACGGTCAGCTTTAAAGATCCGCTTGTAGCGGAAATCCATCAAAGTGCGCAGGCCTTCTTCAACGATAAAGACGATGTCGCCGCCTTTGCCGCCGTCGCCGCCCGCAGGACCGCCATTTGGTACATATTTTTCGCGGCGGAACGCAACCATACCGTCCCCGCCGTCGCCACCTCTAACATAAACTTTTACGTGATCGACAAACATATTATCCCTCCATCTGTGCGCGTACCGTGACCCGTAAGCCATCCGGACCGCACTCTTTTACAGCGTGTAAATTTGAAACTTCCGGAATCTCAAGATCCGTCCAGTTTCCGTTCAAAGCTAATTCCATCGTCAACGACTCGCCTTCATTTTTCAAAAGGATCAGGCCTGCGTACTCGGCATACGGATCCAGCTTCGGCTCAACGGTGTGCACGAATTGCTCCAGCACAGCCAAAAACGCCGCATCTTTTTCCGTAATGCCTTTTGCCGCCAGGCATTCCACTCGAAAATGAAATTCCGGGTGCTGCCACTTCGAGAGCAGCAGCCACTCCTCAGTCATCGGCATCTTCAAGCCGGACAACCGGCTCAGATGCACAGCCGCTTCGGCATGCGAGCGAATAATCGCTTGGGCCTCTTCCTGCCGTCCCAGATCCAAATACATATTGATCAATTGCAATTCATTCAAGAAGTCATGGCGCGCATGCCGAAGCGATTGTGCCACCGTTTTCGTCTCTTTCATAAGTCACGTCCCGTTTTAGCTTCTTTTATCAGTATAACAAGATTCCGCGGGAATTTCCTGAAAAAGAAAAAGGGCTGCAAGCGCAGCCCTTTTCGTTTTGTATTAAGCTTCTTGTGCTACTGGGTATACGCTCACTTTTTTCTTGTCGCGTCCGTAACGTTCGAAACGTACGATTCCGTCAACTTTAGCAAAAAGTGTATCGTCTCCACCGCGTCCTACGTTTTCACCAGGGTAAATTTTAGTACCGCGTTGACGGTATAAAATTGAGCCGCCAGAAACGAGTTGGCCGTCTGCACGTTTTGCGCCAAGGCGTTTAGATTCTGAGTCACGTCCGTTTCTCGTTGAACCTACACCTTTTTTGGATGCAAAAAACTGAAGATCTAATCTTAACATTCTGTTCCACCTCCTAAGCTGTGAAGGTTATTTTAATATATTGCCCATAATCTTGTTCAATCGTTTTTAAGGAAACGATCATCGCACGCACGAGCAATTGAACTTGCTCTTCTGTCTTCTCATCAAGGCGATCGGGAAACACGACTTTTAAATAGCCGCTGCTTTCCTGCTGGATTTGGGGTTCGATTTTCGTCAGCTCCAGTATGGCATTCACCGCTCCAAAGGAGACAGCGGACGCTCCAGCACATACGAGGTCTTGCCCGTGTTCAGCAAAATCCGCGTGGCCCGACATTTCGAAAGACAAAATGCGGTCAGATGTTTCTTTTACGTTTACTCGTATCATGTCTTACAGGTTGATCGCGTCGACAGTCAATTTCGTGTATGGCTGACGATGACCTTGTTTTTTGTGATAGTTCTTTTTCGCTTTGTATTTGAAGACAGTGATTTTCTTTTGTTTGCCGTGTTTTGCAACTTTAGCAGTTACAGTAGCACCTTCAACGAAAGGAACACCAACTTTAGCGTCTTCTCCACCTACGAATAAAACTTTGTCAAATGTGATAACGTCACCAGCTTCTCCGTTCAATTTCTCAACGTAGATCTCTTGGCCCGCTTCAACTTTGATTTGTTTACCACCAGTTTCAATAATTGCGTACATATCCTTGCACCTCCTCTTAGACTAAGACTCGCCTATTCAGGTGATCTGCATTGCTGCGGATTCTTACATAACCTGATTCGAGCGGTTGTAGCACAGGTGCGCTACAAACATAACATTAAAATAATACCATGCGACAAAGGTCGCGTCAACCGATATTTGAAAGTAAGCGGCAATGTTTTGTTGCTGCTTTCTTTTATTTACCCGGAAATTCCGTGAACTATTCATAGAACGTCCTAAATGATCATAGAAGTCTTCCGAGTGATCATAGAACTGCGCTGAATGCTCATAGAACTCTCCCGAGTGATCATAGAACTTCGCCAAACGCTCATAGAACTCTTCTGAGCGATCATAGAACCGCTCGAAACGCTCATAGCTCTCCGAATGCCATAAAACGCCACAGATATTTCAGGCCAAATAAAAACCCCCGCATCTCTGCAGGGGTCACAACTTTTATGATTTCGCGAAAATCGATTTGACTTTCGAGAAGAAGTTTTGGTTTTTCTTGTCCATCGTCATCAACGGCACCGATTCACCAAGAATCCGGCGCGCGATGTTGCGGTAGCCGATGGCTGCACGGTTTGTCGGATCCATGACAACCGGCTCGCCGCGGTTCGAGCTTGAGATGACGGATTCTTCGTCGGCTACGATGCCGAGAAGATCGATCGACAAATGCGTCGTGATTTCATTGACGTCCATTGACTCGCCGGAATTCATCAAATGCTGGCGAATGCGGTTGATGATCAATTTCGGCGGCTCAATGTTTTCTTCAAGTTCCAACAGGCCGATGATGCGGTCAGCGTCGCGGACAGCTGAAATTTCAGGCGTCGTCACGACGATGGCCTTGTCGGCGCCGGCAACAGCATTTTTATAGCCTTGCTCGATGCCTGCCGGGCAGTCGATGATGACGAAATCATAATCTTTCTTGAGTTCCGTCACCAATTCTTTCATCTGTTCCGGATTGACGTCGTTTTTGTCAGCTGTTTGCGCAGCCGGCAAAAGATACAGCATGTCATCAAAACGTTTGTCTTTGACAAGCGCCTGGTGCACTTTGCAGCGTCCTTCGAGCACATCGATCAAATCGTAGATGATGCGGTTTTCAAGCCCTAAAATAACATCTAAATTGCGCAAACCGATATCCGTATCGATCAAGCAGACCTTTTTCCCTTGAAGAGCCAATGCAGTTCCGAGATTGGCGGTTGTCGTCGTCTTTCCGACGCCTCCCTTACCTGATGTAATAACTATAGCTTCTCCCACATTAGCTTCCTCCTTTAAACGTTGAAATTTCCGGCCGTAAGAACCGCAATTCCTGTAAACGATCTATGATGATGCTGCCACTCTTATGTAAGTAAGCGCATTCCATTTCCGGTTGTTCCGATAATACTGTCAGCTCATCCGTCATGATTTCCAGCATATCATCAATTTGCAGATGCGTCGCTTCCAGCCACGAAGCAGCGATTACCGCGTCGCGGTTGCCGTTGGCGCCTGCATGCGCGATGCCTTTCAGGCGCCCGAGCACATAGATATTGCCGCCGGCCACGATGCGGCCGTTCGGATTAACGTCGCCTACAACGACAAGGTCGCCGTCCGCTTTGACCACTTGGCCTGAACGGACGATGCCGACGTAGGTTTCCGACTGCTGTTCCAATACCCGCTGGTTGCATTCCGCAACCGTCAAGACGTCGCTTTTTACGCCCACGACCTGCAATTCAGTGCCTTTTTGAGTCACTTCGGTAATTTCTTTGATCTGGGCCTCAGTGCAATACCGATTGCCCAGGGAAATCTGTACTTCTGCACTGCCTTCCAGCGCAGGGTCCGACACCTTTGCCTGCAGCTCTTTCAGCAGATCGGTGTAAGAACACTGGTCGTCGAGCTGCAGTACGAGCCCTTTGTTCGTCCCTTTGATATAGACAAGATTCTTCAAAAATGTGTCACCTGCGCTTCCATAATAATAAAAAACAGCTTCGGCCAACGGGCGTTCAAGCTCCGCCAGCCATGGTCTCCCGCTTGAAGAGGCGGAAGTTTATTGATTGTAAAACCGTGACAAAGTCAGGCTTTTGTTCTGTTCGAACGTTCGGCGGACGATAACCGAGCGGAATGCCCAGCCGAGAACGATCAAAAACAATGAGTTTGCAATCATCGATGGCAGCAGGCGCATATTCAAAAACGTGCCGATTGAAATGGACGTCAAGCCAATCAATGCGAAAAACTGGTACAGCACAAATTCAAATACAACCGTCAGTGTCAATGCGATGATTGTTGCGACGATCAAATTGCGTTCGATGTTTTTCACGATGTATCCTGCAGCCACACAAAGTGCAGGATACAAAAACGAATATAGTCCAATTATATCGATGAAGAACACATCATACAAGAGCCCGAAGAATAATCCGTACAGCATTGCGCGTTTTGTGTTGTGAAAAATCGACACAAAAATCAAAAACATGATCAAAAACCGCGGTACGACGTAGTAATAGTCTCCGCCAATCGTCAAGGGCGAAAACATGCCGAACACCGGCTCCAGGAAAAACAAGGCCAGGCCGATCAGCGGAATCCAGAACCGTTTCATGATTCATCATCCTTGATCACGCCGTTGTCTTCCCCGTCCACTTCCGGCAATACGCGGTCCGCGATCACGACATGGTTCAGCAGTGTAAAGTCGGCAGCGGGTTTTACGTAGACAAGCTGCGTCAAGCCAAACTCATCGATGGTGATTTCGGTGATTTCCCCGATGACGATGCCTTTCGGGAAAATGCCGCCGAGCCCGCTGGAAGTGACTTGCTGGCCTTTTTCAAGCTTGATGTCGGCATCGATCCGTTTCAGGAGCAATTCGCGCCGTTCCACATCGTAGCCTTCAATCAAGCCGAAGACATTCTTTTTGCCGCCGATGACCATGGCGGAAACCCGGTAGTTTGGGTTCTGGGTCGAAATCAATTCTACCGTAGCGGTATTAGGTGTTGTCAAGGTCACTTTTCCAATCAGGCCTTGCGCCGTCATGACGGCCATATTTTCTGACACGCCGTCGTCTGTGCCTTTGTTGATGATCATTTTTTCTTCCCATTGATCCGGATTCCGGGCCACTACTTGCGCCTGGATCGGGTTATAGCTGCGCAAATCGGCTTCCTTATCAACGAGCGTTTTCAACTCGGTGTTTTCCGAGCGCAAGTCGGTCACTTCTGCCTGCACACTAGCAAATTCTTCTAGACGGGATTTCAAATACTTATTTTCTTCATATGTATTCAAAAGAGAATCGATATTATCAAACATTCCCGTGATAAATTGGGCTGGCACGGAAAATACCATCTGGCCCGCGCCGACGACATCCTTGATCATTTGCTCCGGCGCCGACACATTGTCCCGGTCGCGAAGCGAAAAAGAAATTAAGGCAACAAGCAGGATAACGCCGAGCAGCAGCAAAATAAGCCGCTTGTTTGAAAAAAAGTGAAACATTGCGGCAATCCTCCTTATTTATGTGATTGCTGGTATCGAAAATCTTCTATATGGTCGAGCGCTTTCCCGGTCCCGATTGCGACGCAGTCGAGCGGATCTTCAGCCACAATCACCGGCATATTCGTTTCAGCTGAAATCAGTTTATCCAGGTTCTTGAGCAAAGCTCCGCCCCCGGTCAGGACAATGCCGCGCTCAATCAAATCCGCGGAGAGTTCCGGCGGCGTCGTTTCAAGCGTGGATTTCACTGCATCAATTATTGAAGCCACCGGTTCTTTCACGGCTTCGGCAATTTCTTCAGCGCTGATTTCAATCGTTTTCGGAAAGCCCGTCAGCAAATCGCGCCCACGGATTTCCATTTTAACATTTTTTTCTGCATCTGTAACAGTGCGCGCAGACCCAATTGTGCATTTAATCGTCTCTGCCGTGCGCTCACCGATCGTTACATTATAAGCTTTGCGAATGTAGTGGATAATGGCAATGTCCAGCGCATCTCCAGCGATGCGGACCGATTGGCTGGCGACGATGCCGCCAAGCGAAATGACGGCCACTTCAGTCGTTCCGCCACCAATATCGACGACCATACTGCCGGTAGGTTCCCAAATCGGCAAATTTGCTCCGATAGCGGCAGCGAGCGGCTCTTCAATCGTGAATGCTTCCCGCACCCCCGCTTGCCTGGCTGCATTTTTAATGGCCCGTTTTTCGACGGACGTGATGCCAAATGGCACACAAATCATGACATTCGGTTTGCCCCATGAGCGGCCGGCCGTCTTCAGCGCGGTCTGCAAATAATGCCGGATCATGAGAGACGTCGTATCAAAATCTGAAATGACGCCGTCTTTCATGGGGCGAATTGCCACAATCGACGCCGGCGTACGGCCGATCATATTGCGCGCGTATTCCCCAACAGCGACGATGTCGCCCGTATTCGTATTTTTAGCGACTACAGAAGGTTCCCGCAGCACGATGCCTTGATTTTTGATGAAAACTAATGTATTGGCCGTACCTAAATCGATGCCCACATCTCTGGATCCGATTCCGAACACATCTATTCTCCCCTTCTTTAACGCTCTTTAACGGCCAATAAAACCACCTCTTTAGAAAAGGTGGATTTGCACATGGCCGCAAAGTCCGATTCAATCAACAAACAGTCTGCAAAGCGCGTAGGCTCTGCGGATTGCGGTGTCTCTTTATAGAAAAAAAGTGATCGTGCCGATACAATAACTCTCATTATAGCGGATAAAAAGCGAAAGTAACAGCCCTACATAAATCCCTTTTCATTCAAGGAAGTAAACTGATGGTCCCCGATAATGATGTGGTCCAATAGTTCAATGCCGATGATGCTGCCGGCTTCCATCAGGCGCTTTGTCACCGCGATGTCTTCCGGCGACGGCGCCGGATTTCCGGACGGGTGGAAATGTTAATGTCCATTACTTTAAGCTTCATGAAGTTTGTTGCAAATGGAAAACCGAGGAACTACCTAAGTAGTTCCTCGGTTTTCTTTAGAAGAATATGAGGGCTAACTTCAAGAGGTTTTGCCAAAGCAAAAACTGTATTTATTGTCGGCTTTCTCTTTCCTCTTTCAATCAGACTGATATATGTACGATCTAGGTCACATGAATGGGCCAGACCCTCTTGTGAGAATTTCATTCTAATTCTTTCCTCTTTTAATACTTGGCCAAAAGCTTCTTCAATACTCATAATATCCCTACAATCATTTTTTAACTCATGATTGGAGAAATATAAATTTAAGTCCACGGACTATAGTCTTCAAAAAAGTTCCCGGTATGATAAACTATCTATAATTTATATTTCAAGCCGCCTTAAAACTTCGGGAGTATGATAAAAATTTTAGGAGGTAAAAATGGAAGAATTAAAACTAACTCTAAATAAGCTGAAGATTCCTAAGCAATTAAAAACTTATATAAATAGAAGTACTTTTATAAAAGAAAACTTAAACAAAGAAAGCCTTCTTATAATAGAAGAGCTTTTTATATATTATGATTCCCTCTATATATTTGACACATCAGAATTTTGCGCCTCAGTAGTTCTTGTGATTAAAAGAACAAAAGATAATAATACATTTTATTATTATCTTAAGGAAGAGATTGAATCGAATGTATTCTTGCAGAGTAAAGGAAAAAGTAAAAGCAATGAAAAAGAAAGCACAATAATAACTGAAGACGTTTTGCATAGAATTTTTATAAATGCATCTCAAGTTCTCTTTACTAACATTGATAAAATAGGTACTAAGGAAAAAATTGATTTACTTTCTGTTTATAAGAGTTTGGGAGAATTAGAAGCAATTATCAAAATAACTAACAATGATTACTTTTATAAACTAAAAAAACTTGGAGAATCAATCTTTATAAATTTTGTTGAAAGACAAACTGAAAAGTAAACAATATTTTAGTCGTTTTTTTATTATATACTTTTCAGAATTTTCCATATAGAATTATTTTATTCTTAGAAAGATAGGAGATGGAAATCTATGAAATATATCTCTACTGTAGAAAAAGCTATTAAAGAAATTAATTTTCTTCAAGAATTTGTTTTACTTGCTAAAGACTATCAAGATATAACTTTAGAACAAAGAATAATTAAGCTTTATGCTTATGAAGGAAGTATTAATGAAGTAACTAAAATAATTAATACTGAGCTTTCAAAAAATGGTGAGCAAATTATTGATTCTGTATTTGTTTCCAATGTAATACAAAGTAAACCTATGGATTCTTTACATAAGATACTACGAATGAATTACATGAATAAAACTAAACATATCAGAAAAAAATCAAGCAAGAAAATTTCATATTAATATTATTAATTTATTTAGAATCAAGTGCATCACCTCTTCCTTAGCTAAAATGAAAAAAGCCCACCTTTAATTTGGCTGGGCTTTTTGTGCTTTTACTTTCTATATATCATACAATACTAATGATTATAAATAATGTCTTTAGAGTAGGATCTGTACTATCAGTGTAGTGCGGTAACACCTTCATCACTTCCGTACGAACTCAGTCTGCTGAAGAATTTTGAGACAACCTTCCAAAACACGTGGATTTTTAATGATAACAAGGTTTAATTTTTTTCGGGCTCGTGTAACCATCTGCAAAAGCATATATAATGGAGGGTAAACCATTTGCTGTGTTTCTGCTACAGTTTCCAGTTGCCCTCGTTCATTGTGAAAGAAATTCCAATCAATAACACATGCTACATTGTCATATTCTTGTCCGATTACTTCGTGTGCTGTCTCACTGCCAGAGCTTCTATAATACTCATAATAGAACATGCCATACATAGATGGAGTTGGACTTATGACTTTCCATCCTCGATCAGTCAGACTCTCTAAATACTCTTTCGCGTCTTTAATTTCCGATAAATAGCTAAGGGTCACATTTGAATAATTCTGGTCAGTTTTTATTTCACGCAAATCAAAAAGACTTTTAATGAAATTAGCTAGTTCTGCATTAGTTCTTATCTTCTTTTTTAAAGTGAACGATTTAGGTTCTGCATCTTGTGCAATAATTTGAAGAGCATTACTTTTTTTCTCTTTTTCAGAAAGAGTTTGTCGAGGATCAAATGAAAAGATGCAATTTTTATTTGTCGCTCTCACTTTTTCAATAATCAAATCTGCTTGTAATGAAGTTAATCTCTGAGATTCATCTACAATAATCAATTCATAATCATCAAAATTCAAGTTCCTGATGTATTTTGGCTGACTTATATTCCAGTCGTAAACTTCTTCAAGTATACGTTGTCCAGAATTTATAGAAGCTGTATGTAGAATAAGCACTTCTTTCCCTAAATTCTTCATTTCTTTAGCAATGTCATATGTTAATAGTGTTTTTCCTGTTCCTGCAGCCCCTTCGATAGAGAAGAAATTACTCCCACTTGTATGACAATCTGTAAGAATTTCTTTTTTAATATTCTTTTGATGATCGGTCAAGAAGTATTCGTCTTCTATAAATGCTGCAGTTTGATTAAACGGTGAAACTAAATAGCGAATTGGATCGAAAAGTTTGTGAATATCATCAATTTCTTCTAGCCGTTGTTCACACAATTCTTCTTTAAGTGTTTCAACATCAATTTCTTCTATTTCCTCTTGAGCATTTAGTTTATAAAGTTTTTCCTCGCTCGAAACATACGTGTAACTTAAAATTTCCTTTTCTAAAAATTTTAAGTAGTACCTATTCTCAAGTAACTGTTTTTTTATCTTCTCTTCATCACTTTGCTGTTTTAATTCAATATTGATAATGCTTTTTTCGCCAAATCGAAGTAAATCAAATTCCTTACTAATTTGATTTATTCTAAATCCAACGTAAAACCCCTCAAAAATATCTGCAAAATGTTTTTCTTTCCTTAAGGTAAAAAGTAGACTACGTAAATCTTCGTATTCGTGATCTCTTAGACTTGCTTCAAATTCCTTTAAATATAATATAAATAACGGTTCTTCTAAATCACTTTTTGCATTAATTAATGAGATTATATTAATTGGTTTCACAGCAATCTTCCTTCTTCCCGTATTTAGAAATGTATAAGTACTTTGTATCATATTATATGAGATTAACATAAATCAATTCCCTTTTCTTCCTTTTATTTCTACCTATAAAATTATTTATGAATTCTTCTTTTGTCATATACATTTATATGATGTATTAAAAATGGAATTGTAATACCGATAAAAGGTTCAATACTTATAACATGCTCAATTTTGAGCACAGCTAAAACCCCATCCTTTACCAATTAGGACGGGTGTAACCGTCAAGTAGAATAGATCAATTTTCCCCAAATAAGATAGATCAACTTTCCCCAATTAAGACAGACCACTTGTTTCGGGAAACAAAGTTTTTCGGTATTTCATACGGATGCTGTCCGTTTCTTCACCAAAGGTAATGATTTCGCTCCGGTGGAGCAGGCGATCTAAGATGGCCGTCGTCAATGTGGGATCACCCAGGAATTTACCCCATTCATTCGGACCCTTGTTCGAGGTTAAAATGAAAGCAGCTTTGTCATAGAGGTCGTAAATGAATTGAAAAAACAAATGGGCTTCGTGTGCTTCATACGTCA
>NZ_FNDC01000003.1 GCF_900099655.1 Planococcus glaciei | reverse complement strand
AAAGACCTCGAATCGTGGATTCGAAGAAGGCTCCGCATGTGCATATGGAAAGATTGGAAGAAGCCGAGTACGAAAGTGAGAAAACTCATCGGGTTGAGTATCCCGAAAGGGAAGGCTTATGAATGGGGCAACTCGCGAAAGAGCTACTGGCGAATTTCAAAAAGTCCCGTATTGCACAGAGCCCTCGGAAACTCCTACTGGAGTTCCCAAGGACTCAAAAGTCTGGTCGCACGTTATGAAACTTTGCGTCATCCATCTTAATTGAACCGCCGTATACCGAACGGTACGTACGGTGGTGTGAGAGGTCGGGAGTTAATCACTCCCTCCTACTCGATTTTGGAAAAGGAGTGGAATCCATGGTAGAAAAAGCAGGGATTTTGGATGAAAAAGCAATCACGCGGGCCATTACGCGAATCGCCCACGAAATCATCGAACGCAATAAAGGCATAGACGACTGCATCTTAGTCGGCATCAAGACAAGAGGAGCTTTCATTGCAAAGCGGCTCGCTGAAAAAATTGAACAGATCGAAGGCAAGCCGATTTTAAAAGGCGAACTGGATATTACGCTTTACCGCGACGATTTGAGCGTGAAAACGAAAAATCAGGAACCGCTTGTCCAGCAAGTGGATATTGAACACAATATTTCGGACAAGAAAGTGATTTTGGTAGATGATGTGCTGTACACGGGCAGAACGGTCAGAGCGGCAATGGATGCTGTGATGGACCTTGGCCGCCCGGCGCAGATTCAGCTTGCGGTGCTGGTTGACCGGGGCCACCGGGAATTACCGATCCGGGCGGATTTTGTCGGAAAGAACATTCCAACGTCAAGCAACGAACGCATTGTGGTGCAAATGGAAGAAAGCGACGGCAGCGACCGTGTAGCGATCCACGAATAGAAACGGAGAGAAGCAGCAATGAATGAAGCAGTATTGGATGTACAAGATCAACCGAAAACGGTCCAATGGATTTCATTGAGCCTTCAGCACATGTTCGCCATGTTCGGCGCAACGATTCTCGTTCCGAAACTGGTCGGCTTGAGCCCGGCGATTGCACTGCTGACAAGCGGCATCGCGACCATCATCTTTATCCTGATCACCCAGTTCAAAGTGCCGGCGTACCTCGGTTCGTCTTTCGCCTTTATCGTCCCAATCACCATTGCAACTGAAACAGGCGGCATCGGCTCAGCGATGATCGGCGCCATGTTTGTGTCACTCGTCTACGCCATTGTCGCACTCATCATCTGGAAAACCGGCTACCGCTGGCTGATGGAGCTTCTGCCGCCCATTGTGGTCGGACCGGTCATCATCGTTATCGGGCTGGCATTATCCGGAACAGCGGTTGATATGGCCATGAACATCACGGTCGACGGCGTGAGCCAATACAGCATGAAGCATTTCTCAGCCGCACTGGTCACGCTGGTTACCGCCATCATCTGCAATATCTACTTTAAAAATATTATTTCTTTGATGCCCATCCTGATCGGCATCATCGCAGGCTACATCTACTCGGCGGCAATCGGCATTATCGATTACACACCGATCGCCCAAGCGACCTGGTTCCAGGTGCCGGACTTCCTGATTCCCGGCATCGACTACAGCTTTACCGTCACGCCGACCTTGCTGTTCGTCATGGTACCGATTGCGATCGTGACGATTTCTGAACACATCGGCCACCAGCTGGTGCTCGGGAAAATTGTAGAACGCAATTACATAAAAGATCCCGGGCTTCACCGCTCGATTCTCGGCGACGGGCTCGGCACATTGGTTTCATCTTTCGTCGGCGGACCGCCAAAAACGACTTACGGGGAAAACATCGGCGTCCTGGCCATCACCCGGGTATACAGCGTCTACGTCATCATCGGAGCAGCCGTGTTCGCCATCGCCTTCTCGTTCTTCGGGAAACTGATGGCAGTCATTGAAACAATACCAACCGCGGTGCTCGGCGGCATTTCCATCCTGCTGTTCGGGATTATCGCTTCATCCGGCCTGCGCATGCTGGTCGACAACCGCATCAACTTTGGAGATAAACGCAACTTGGTCATCTCCTCTGTCATCCTGGTCATCGGAATCGGCGGAGCGAAAATCCAGTTCAGCGAGTCGTTCTCAATCGAAGGAATGGCGCTTGCAGCCATCATCGGCGTACTGTTAAACCTCGTCCTGCCAGGGCGCAACAAAGAAGAAATTGATCACGGAACTGCATAATCACCTTTTAATGAATGTCCAGAGAGGCATGGAAAGGGTCGAAGCAAGGGCGAACCATGCCTTTATTTCCTCACACCTTCCTGCTCTCAGGAAGGTGTTTTTTAATGAAAGGAAGGGATTCACTTGCCAAACGTACTGACAATGAACCACTTGAAAAACCGGACCATCATGAAATTGCTGAAACGGGCAGGAGAATTCGAACGCGGCGAACAGCATCCCATGACGGGAACGATTGTCAATCTGTTTTACGAGCCAAGTACACGGACCAAAATGAGCTTTGAAATGGCCGAACACCGCATGGGGCTAACCGTACTTCCATTTGAAACTGCCTTCTCAAGTGTCCAAAAAGGCGAAACTTTGTATGACACGGTCAAAACTTTCGAGTCGATCGGAGTGGACGGCATTGTCATCCGCCACGAAGAAGAAGCTTATTACGAAGAGCTGAAAGGCTGCAATGTCGCCATCATCAACGGTGGTGACGGCTCGGGTCAGCACCCGACGCAATCGCTGCTCGACTTGTACACGATCCACCAGGAGTTTGGCCGCTTTGAAGGCATCCACGTGACCATTGTCGGTGACATTGCCCATAGCCGGGTTGCCAAATCGAATGCAGCTGCCTTAAAGCAGCTAGGGGCTGAAGTATCGTTCGTCTGCCCGGAAGAATGGAGCGGCGGCTACGAAACCTCGCAGAACTTAGATGAATTGCTTCCGGATACGGACGTTGTCATGATGCTGCGCGTCCAGCACGAACGCCACGCGGTATCGGCTTTGTTCTCGAAAGAAAACTATCATAAACAATTCGGCTTGACGGTGGAGCGCGAGCGGAAGATGAAAGATACAGCCATCATCATGCATCCGGCACCCATCAATAGAGGCGTCGAGATTGCGGACAGCTTAGTGGAATGCGAACGCTCACGGATATTCAAACAAATGGCAAACGGCGTGTTTGTCCGGATGGCTGTACTGGAATATGCATTGAAAGGGAGAGATTGAGAATGGATTTGTTGATAAAAAACGTCAAGGTACTGGAAAACGGAGAAATGAACGCAAAAGATGTGCGGGTGGCACAAGGGAAGATCGAAGAAATCGGTACAGAATTATCTTCCAAAGGCGAAACCCAACTCGACGGCAAGGGCCGGATAATCGCACCAGGATTTGTAGACGTTCACGTGCATTTGCGTGAACCGGGCGGCGAGCAAAAAGAAACAATCGAAAGCGGGACGAAATCAGCTGCCAAAGGCGGCTACACAACCATCTGTGCGATGCCGAATACGCGGCCGGTGCCGGATACGAAAGAAAACCTGCAGCATGTCAACGCTTTGATTGAAAAAAATGCGCTTATCCGAGTTTTGCCGTATGCTTCCATCACCATCCGGGAAGCCGGGAAAGAACGCACGAATTTGCAGGAGTTAAAAGACAACGGCGCGTTCGCGTTCACTGATGACGGCGTCGGCATCCAGCAGGCAGGCATGATGTTTGAGACGATGCTGGACGCAGCCAAAATCGGCATGCCGGTCGTTGCCCATTGTGAAGACAACAGCCTGATCTACGACGGCGTTATGCACGAAGGAAAACGCAGTGCTGAACTTGGCTTGAAAGGCATTCCGTCGATTGCGGAATCGGTGCATATTGCACGCGACATTCTGCTCGCGGAAGCGGCAGGCGCCCATTATCACGTCTGCCACGTCTCCACGAAAGAATCCGTACGCGTCATCCGCGATGCGAAACGGGCAGGCGTGCATGTGACTGCCGAAGTGACGCCGCACCATTTGCTGCTGAGTGAAGACGATATTCCGGGAGACGACGCCAACTGGAAAATGAACCCGCCACTCCGGGCAAAAGAAGATTTAGAAGCGCTGCACGAAGGCTTGATGGACGGCACGCTCGACTTTATTGCCACCGACCATGCACCGCACACCATGGAAGAAAAGGCGAACGGCATGGACAAAGCGCCGTTTGGCATCGTCGGATTTGAAACAGCTTTTCCGCTGCTGTACACAAAGTTTGTGGAAACCGGCAAATGGACACTGCAGCAATTGATCGACTGGCTGACAGTCAAACCGAGCGAAACATTCGGCTTGCCGTACGGCACACTCGAAATCGGCCAAGCAGCAGACCTCGTGCTCTTGGACCTGGAAAAAGAACAGGGCATCAATGCCGATGAATTTTTATCAAAAGGAAAAAATACCCCATTCGGCGGCTGGAGCTGCAAAGGATGGCCGGCACTGACAATCTACGGCGGACAAATCGTATGGCAGGAGGAGACAAACTAATGAAACGTTATTTGATCTTAGAGGACGGTACAGTATTTGAAGGCACAGCATTCGGCAGCGACAGCGCCTCAGTCGGCGAAGTGGTTTTCAACACGAGCATGACCGGCTATCAGGAAATTTTATCGGATCCTTCTTACTGCGGACAGATTGTTACAATGACTTACCCATTAATCGGCAATTATGGCATCAACAGCGACGATTTTGAATCGATCGAGCCGGCTGTAAAAGGCATGGTCGTCCGGGAAATGGCGGAATACCCATCGAACTTCCGCTGCAACACCACACTCGATGAGTTGTTCCGCACAAAAAACATTCCAGGAATCGCAGAAATCGATACGCGCAAACTGACGCGGCTGATCCGCTCGAAAGGGTCCATCAAAGGCGTCTTGACGGCAGCCGGCGAAGAAGTGAATGTAGCGGAAGTGGTGGCGGAACTGCAAGGGACGCAATTGCCGCATAACCAAGTGGCGCAAGTGTCCACAGCCCGCCCTTATCCAAGCCCGGGACGCGGCAAACGGGTAGTGCTGATCGACTACGGCATGAAGCACGGCATTTTGCGTGAACTGAACAAACGTGACTGCGACGTAATCGTCGTGCCTTACAACACGACAGCACAGGAGATTCTTGCCTGGGGGCCGGACGGCATCATGCTGTCAAACGGACCGGGAGACCCGAAAGACGTCGAAGAGTGCGTGGCTGTGGTCCGTGAACTGCTTGGCCAAGTGCCGCTGTTCGGCATTTGCCTCGGGCACCAGTTGTTTGCACGGGCATGCGGCGCCGGGACATTCAAACTGAAATTCGGCCACCGTGGCGGCAACCATCCGGTAAAAGATTTGACGACCGGAAGAGTGGAAATCACGTCTCAGAACCACGGTTACGCCGTGGATGAAGAAACCTTGAAAGGCACCCGCCTGAAAGTGACGCATCGAGCCATCAATGACGGCACAAACGAAGGGTTGGCCCATCTGGACTACCCAGCATTCACCGTTCAATACCATCCGGAATCATCGCCAGGACCGGAAGATTCCAATTACCTGTTTGACCGTTTTATCGACATCATGAGCGCAACTCGAAAGGAGCAGCAATATGCCTAAAAGACAAGATATCCAAAGCATCCTCGTAATCGGATCCGGTCCCATCGTGATCGGACAAGCTGCAGAATTTGACTATGCCGGAACACAAGCCTGCCTGGCACTTAAAGAAGAAGGCTACCGCGTTATTCTGATCAACTCCAACCCGGCAACGATCATGACCGATACTGAAATCGCCGATAAAGTGTATATCGAACCGATTACGCTGGATTTTGTCAGCCGCATTCTCCGGAAAGAACGTCCGGATGCGCTGCTTCCGACGCTTGGCGGACAGACGGGGCTCAATATGGCCATCGAATTGGACGAGTCCGGAATTCTCGATGAACTGAACATCGAAATCTTGGGGACGAAACTGGAAGCAATCCATAAAGCGGAAGACCGCGACTTGTTCCGCACCTTGATGAACGAACTGGGCGAACCGGTTCCGGATTCAGACATCATCCACAATCTTGAGGAAGCGAAAACCTTCGTTGAACGCGTCGGCTTCCCGGTGATTGTCCGTCCGGCGTTCACGCTTGGCGGAACAGGCGGCGGCATCTGCCACACACAGGAGGAACTGCAGGAAATCGTCACAAGCGGCTTGAAATACAGCCCCGTCACACAGTGTTTGCTCGAGAAATCGATTGCCGGCATGAAAGAAATTGAATACGAAGTGATGCGCGACGCCAACGACACGGCCATTGTCGTCTGCAACATGGAAAACATCGACCCGGTCGGCATCCATACCGGCGATTCAATTGTCGTAGCGCCGAGCCAGACTTTGTCGGACCGTGAATACCAGATGCTGCGCAATGTTTCACTGAAAATCATCCGGGCACTGAAAATCGAAGGCGGCTGCAACGTCCAGCTGGCACTCGATCCATACAGCTTTCAGTACTACATCATCGAAGTAAACCCGCGCGTCAGCCGATCCTCGGCGTTGGCTTCGAAAGCGACGGGCTATCCGATTGCCAAGCTCGCGGCAAAAATTGCGGTCGGCTTGACGCTTGATGAAATGATCAACCCGGTAACAGGGCGCACGTATGCCTCGTTCGAACCTGCACTCGATTATGTAGTAGCAAAAATCCCGCGCTGGCCGTTCGATAAATTCGAATCCGCAAAACGCAACTTGGGTACGCAAATGAAAGCAACCGGGGAAGTTATGGCGATGGGCCGCTCATTTGAAGAGGCGATTCTAAAAGCCGTCCGCTCGCTTGAAACCGGGCAATTCCACCTAGCGCTGAAAAATGCAGACGCCATGTGCGATGAATGGATCCAAAAACGGATTTGCCGTGCAGGCGATGAGCGCTTGTTCTTTATCGGAGAAGCCCTTCGACGCGGCGTGGCAATCGAAACGATCCACAGCTGGAGCCAGATCGACTTGTTCTTCTTGAAAAAATTCGAAAATATCGTCCAGTTTGAGAACGTGCTGAAAGAAAACCGCTTTGACTTTGCGGCAGCGAAAAAAGCGAAGCGGATGGGCTTTGCGGATATCACAATTGCCAAGCTCTGGGAAACCACTGCACAGGAAGTCTACAACTGGCGCAAAGAACAGAAATTGATGCCAGTCTACAAAATGGTTGATACGTGCGCTGCGGAATTCGAATCGGAAACGCCGTATTTCTACGGCACTTACGAAGATGAAAACGAATCGATCCGGACCGACAAAGAAAGCATCATCGTCTTGGGGTCAGGCCCGATCCGCATCGGCCAAGGCGTCGAATTCGATTATGCTACGGTCCATTCTGTTTGGGCCATCAAAGAAGCAGGATACGAAGCGATCATCATCAACAACAACCCGGAAACGGTTTCCACCGACTTCTCCATATCGGATAAATTGTACTTCGAGCCGCTGACGGTTGAAGACGTCATGCACATCATTGAAATCGAACAGCCAAAAGGCGTGGTCGTGCAGTTTGGCGGCCAAACGGCCATCAATTTGGCAGACAAGCTGGAACAAAACGGCGTGAAAATTCTCGGTACGTCTCTGGAAGACCTGGACCGTGCGGAAAACCGCAATAAATTCGAAGCGGCCCTGCATGAAATCGGCATTCCGCAGCCGCTCGGCAAAACAGCGGTTTCGGCGCAAGAAGCGGTGGTCATCGCTTCAGACATCGGCTATCCGGTACTTGTCCGCCCGTCCTACGTCCTCGGAGGGCGCGCCATGGAAATCGTCTACAACGAAAAGGACCTGCGCCATTACATGGAGCATGCCGTGGAAGCGAGCCCGGAACATCCGGTGCTGGTGGACCGTTACTTGACGGGAATCGAAATCGAAGTCGACGCCATTTCGGACGGCGAAAATGTCTTGATTCCCGGAATCATGGAACATATCGAACGTGCCGGCGTCCATTCGGGCGATTCGATTGCGGTTTATCCGACGCAAAACATCTCTCAGGAACTGCTGGACACTTTGGTCGATTACACGACCCGCCTGGCAAAAGGCTTGAACATTGTCGGCTTGTTGAACATCCAGTACGTCATTTCCAAAGGCGAAGTGTTTGTTATCGAAGTGAACCCGCGCTCGAGCCGGACGGTGCCGTTCATGAGCAAGATTACCGCCATCCCGATGGCCAATATCGCGATGAAGGCGATTCTCGGCCACAGCATCACGCAACAGGGCTTCACCCCGGGGCTTGCGCCGCTTTCAAAAGGGGTCTATGTGAAAGTGCCGGTGTTCTCATTTGCGAAATTGCGCCGCGTCGACATCACGCTTGGGCCGGAGATGAAATCGACAGGCGAAGTGATGGGGAAAGACTCCACGCTTGAAAAAGCCTTGTACAAAGGGCTTGTAGCAGCCGGCATGGAAATCAAAGACCACGGTTCCGTGCTGATGACGATTTCGGATAAAGACAAAACGGAAGCGGTCGGTTTGGCGAGACGCTTCACGGCAATCGGCTACCACATCCTCGCGACCGAAGGAACTGCAAAATCGCTGGAACAGGCAGGCATCCGCGTGACAACGATCGGCAAGATCGGTTCAGAAGGCAAGACCTTGATCGATGTGATCCAAAACGGCGATGCCCAGCTGGTCATCAACACCTTGACGCGAGGCAAACAGCCGGAGCGGGACGGGTTCCGCATCCGCCGCGAATCGGTGGAAAACGGTGTGCCGTGCTTGACGTCGCTCGACACAGCAGAAGCGATGCTGCGCGTCATCGAATCGATGACCTTCTCGGCAGAAGAAATGGGAGCTGGCGTATGATCAAACAAGAGCGAATGGTTGTCACCAACCAACAGGAAATTGCCCATCATATTTTCGAATTGACGGTGCAAGGCGGATTGACCGGGGAAATGAAAGCCCCGGGGCAGTTTGTCCACGTGCGGGTAGCGGACAGCTTTGAACCGCTGCTGCGCCGTCCGATTTCGGTGGCTTCGATTGATTTTGAAAGCAATCAATTCACCATGATCTACCGGGCAGAAGGCAGAGGAACCACTTTGCTGTCCGAGAAAAAAGCCGGCGATACTGTCGATATTCTCGGGCCGCTCGGCAACGGCTTCCCGGTGGAACAAGCCAAACAGAAAGCCTACTTGATTGGCGGAGGCATCGGGGTTCCGCCGCTTTATGAACTGGCGAAAGAGCTGAACGCAAAAGGCATCGAAACGGTTCATATCCTCGGCTTTGAAAGCAAAGGAGCAGTGTTCTATGAAGACAAATTCCGTGCACTCGGAGATACGCATATTGCAACCGTCGACGGCTCTCACGGCACGCAGGGGTTTGTCACCCATATTTTAAATGAGCTGCCGAAAGATTTTGATACGTATTACAGCTGCGGACCGACGCCGATGCTTGAAGCGGTGCAGTGGGCGTATCCGGAAAAACAGGGCTTCCTGTCCTACGAACAGCGCATGGGCTGCGGCATCGGTGCTTGCTTCGCCTGTGTTTGCCGGACAACAAAAAGTGAAACGGATTACATCAAAGTATGTTCGGATGGACCGGTATTTCCAGCGGGGGTAGTGATTTCATGACAAACTTAAACGTACAACTTCCAGGGCTCAACTTGAAAAACCCGATCATGCCGGCTTCCGGCTGCTTCGGTTTCGGCAAGGAATATTCGCAGCTTTACGATTTATCCGCGCTCGGCGCCATCATGATCAAAGCGACGACGGTCGAAACACGCCTCGGAAACCCGACGCCGCGTGTTGCCGAAACAGCTTCCGGCATGCTGAACGCCATCGGCCTCCAGAACCCGGGGCTTCAAAAAGTGCTCGGCGAAGAACTGCCACGTCTGGAGCAATACGACGTGCCGATCATCGCAAACGTCGCCGGCACCACAACGGAAGATTATGTGGAAGTGGCAAAAGCGATTTCCGAGTCTCCGAATGTCCATGCACTGGAAATCAATATTTCCTGCCCGAACGTCAAGCAAGGCGGCATCACGTTTGGCACGGACCCAGACATTGCAAGGGAATTGACGCGCGCTGTCAAAGACGTGTCTTCGGTCCCGGTTTACATCAAATTATCCCCGAACGTCACCGATATCGTCTCGATTGCCAAAGCGGTGGAAGAAGGCGGCGCGGATGGCATCACGATGATCAATACGCTGCTTGGCATGCGCCTCGATGCCAAAACCGGGCGCCCGGTCATTGCCAATATCACAGGCGGCTTGTCTGGCCCAGCAGTCAAACCGGTTGCCTTGCGCATGGTGTATGAAGTGCGTAAGCAAACCGATTTGCCGATCATTGGAATGGGCGGTGTGGCAGATGTCAACGATGTCATCGACTTCCTGTCAGCCGGCGCGAATGCTGTAGCAGTCGGAACGGCGAACTTTGTCAATCCGTTCGTCTGTCCGGAAATCATCGGCCAGCTGCCGGAAAGATTGCACGAACTCGGATATGAATCCATAGAAGAACTTGTCGGAAGGAGCCACCGTCTGTGAATAAACCCATCATCGCCTTAGACTTTTCATCGAAACAACAAGTAGAGGACTTCCTGTCAAAGATTGACGAACCGCTTTTTGTCAAAGTGGGCATGGAGCTTTTTTATCAGGAAGGGCCGGAACTGGTGCGCAGCATCAAAAAGATGGGCCATCAGATTTTCCTGGACCTGAAATTGCACGACATCCCGAATACGGTGGAAGCGGCAATGAGAGGCTTGGCAAAATTGGGGGTGGACTTGACGAATGTCCACGCGGCAGGCGGCTTTGACATGATGCAGGCGGCTAAACGAGGGCTTGCAGGCAGCGACACGAAGCTGATTGCGGTCACCCAACTGACGTCGACTGACGAAAACCAGATGCACGAAGACCAGCTTATTTACGTCAGCCTGGAAGAATCGGTGCTGCATTACGCCAAGCAGGCTAAACGGGCTGGCCTCGACGGTGTGGTCTGTTCGGTATTGGAAGCAAGCGGCATCAAAGATGCATGCGGCGAAGAATTTTTGAAAGTCACACCGGGCATCCGCTTGGCAGACGGCGCAGCGGATGACCAGAAACGGGTCGCAACGCCCGCGAAGGCGCGTGTGCAGGGCTCGACGCATATCGTTGTCGGACGTGCCATTACGAAATCGCCTGATCCGGCGGCAAGCTACCGCCAAATCAAAAACGAATGGAGCGGCCAATGATGAAACAGCATATCGCAAGACAATTACTCAATATCGGTGCAGTCGAACTGCGCCCACAAGATCCGTTCACCTGGGCATCGGGCATCAAATCCCCGATTTACTGCGACAACCGCTTGACGATGTCGTACCCTGCGGTTCGGAAAGAGATCGCCAAAGGATTGGCCGGGTTGATCCAGGAATCCTATCCGGACTGTGAAGTGGTGGCAGGAACGGCAACCGCCGGCATTCCGCATGCTGCCTGGGTCAGTGATCTGCTGGACTTGCCGATGGTCTACGTCCGTTCGAAAGCGAAAGAACACGGCCAGGGCAATATGATTGAAGGCAAAGTCGAACCCGGCAAAAAAGTCGTGGTCGTGGAAGATTTGATCTCCAAAGGCGGCTCCGTCCTGCAGGCCGCAGAAGGCTTAAAAGCAGCCGGCTTTGATGTGCTCGGCATCGTCGCAATTTTTACATACGATTTGCCGCAGTCGATCCAAGCGATTACCGGCGCCGGCTTTACATTCCATACGCTGACCAATTTCCCTGCGCTGGTCGAAGAAGCGGTGGAAATGAAAGCCATTTCAGAAGAAGATTTGCCGATGCTCGCCGATTGGCACGAAAGTTTGAAAGCCGGAACCCTCTAAAGCTGACCTCTGGGTCGGCTTTTTTAATTGCGGACAGTAAAAGGGCATTTTCGGACAGTATGTGGGGAATAGCGGACAGTATTTGCTTCCGCACGAACAATAAATAAAAAATCTCAACATATCCGTTGACAATTTTCTGAAAATAAAATACGATATAAGCAACTACTTGGCTACGCAAGGTAGCTATTTTTTAACCTTGGTATCTTGTTTTACCAAGTACCGTAAAGGAGGACAATCATATGGCGAGCAGAAGCCAATTATTGAAAGGGGTACTGGATGCCTGCGTCATGGCGGTAGTAGAAGCGGAACCGGTTTATGGCTACGAATTGTCGCAGAAGCTGCAGCAGATTGGGCTGCCGGACATCAGCGATGGCACCATTTATCCGGTATTGCTCCGGCTTCAGAAAAACGGCTTTATCAAAGGGGAAATGCGGCCTTCCGCATCCGGGCCGAACCGCAAGTATTATTTTTTGACCGACAGCGGCAAAAAAGAGCTTGAAGAAATTTCAGAAGAGTGGCGCCAGATTGCAGCACCAGTCAGTGAATTATTGAAAAGGAGTGGAACACAATGAGGATGACCGATGAATTGATTGAACAGAACAACAACAAGCGGGAAGACTTAAATGAGGAAAATTTGGCGGTTTACGAGGATTTCCTGGTGTATGTCCGGACCGACCTGCGGATTGACGAACATGCCAGTGAAGAAGTGCTCATGGATTTGCTTGACCATTTGCTCGAAGGACAGCAATACGGGAAGTCGGCGGCTGAAGTTTTTGGCAGCAATCCAAAAGCCTATGCCGATGAACTGATTGAAAATTTGCCGCGTGAGAAAAAGCGCAGTTCCGCCTTATTCGCCATCTCGCAAGTAGCGGGATTGGCCGGCTGGTTCAGCTTGACCTATGGGATTGTCAATGTGCTGCTTTCTTTGTTCAAACCGGTTGAGACCGATGTATCGCTTGGCCATTTGCTCAGCTTGTTGGTCGTTATTATGGGAATTGGTTTTGTCGGTGTGGTGCTGTTTTTCAAAATCATCCGCTCGACGTTGTTCAAGGCGAAGAAAAAACCGCTCGGCGGCTATGTGAAAGCAGGCTTGGCCGGCGCAGGAGCGTTTGCTGTGATGATGCTCGCCATCATCCTGATTCCGGAATTCGGTCCTGTGATTTCGATCGAATGGTGGATGTATACAATCGGAGGGCTTCTGCTTCTCGCAGCTTCGAAAATAATCAGCAGTTTTTCGAGAAAATGATCGGTTTCGTGTATGATGGAGCAAAGACCATTTTTTGGCGAAAGGGATGAAATCGATGCAAAGTCAGCAGAAAATCAATGAATGGAAGCAGCAATACCCCTTATTGCAGGACATCATCTCTTTAAAACCGGTGATTTGGCAAAATCCCAAATTAACCGGTATGGAGGAACTTCCCGAACTTCCGGTTTCTCTGGGGGATATGGAACAGGCAGAATTGCTATGGCAGCGGTTTGCCCCTTATTTGGCCAAAGAATTTCCGGACGCGGAGCCGTCTGACGGCATCATTGAGTCACCGGTCCGCAAAATTCCGGAAATGCAGGAAGCGCTGAATGCTTATTACCACACTGAAGTCCAAGGGGCGCTTTACTTGAAATGCGACAACGAGCTGCCGATTGCAGGATCCGTCAAAGCACGGGGCGGCGTTTATGAAGTGCTGTACCATGCCGAGCAATTGGCGATGAAAGAAGGGCTCCTGAAGGAAGAAGACAGTTACGAGTTGTTTTCAAAACCGGCGTTCAAACAATTTTTCAGCAATTACTCGATCGGCGTCGGATCTACCGGAAACCTTGGGCTCAGCATTGGAATTGTCGGTGCACGGCTCGGCTTCAAGACTTCCGTTTATATGTCAGCGGATGCCAAGCAGTGGAAGAAAGATTTGTTGCGTGCAAACGGGGCCATCGTCCACGAATGTGCCGGCGATTTCAGCGAAGCGGTGTCGCTTGGCAGGGCACAGACCGAAACGGATGCCAATGCGTATTTTGTCGATGATGAGAAATCAAAGCATTTGTTCCTTGGCTACAGCGTGGCAGCGTTCCGTTTGAAAAAGCAGCTCGAAGAAGCACAGATTACAGTCGATGCAAGCCATCCGTTATTCGTCTACTTGCCATGCGGCGTTGGCGGTGCACCAGGCGGCATCACATTCGGCTTGAAGCAAGTTTTCGGTGATGCCGTCCATTGCTTTTTCGTGGAACCGACCCATTCACCTGCGGTCTTGATTGGCTTATTGACCGGCGAAAAAGACAAAGTAAGCGTCCAGGACTTCGGCATTGATAACCGGACAGAAGCGGACGGCCTGGCAGTTGGACGGCCATCGAGCTTTGCCTCTGTAACCAGCGAAAAGCTGGTCAGCGGCATTTACACTTTGGAAGATGATGAACTGTTCAAGCTGCTGGCACTGCTTGGGGACACAGAAGGCATTTTTGTCGAACCTTCTGCTACTGCTGGATTGATTGGGCCGGGGCAAGTAATGGAAACTTCTTATTTGGAAGATCGCGGCTTAAAGGAAGGGAATGCCACCCATCTTGTCTGGGCAACCGGCGGAGCTTTTGTTCCTCAGGCAGACAGGGACCGTTTTTACCAAAAAGGCAAAGCGCTGCTGTAAGCAAAGTATTTTCAGCAAGAAGGGGTGCTTGAAATGGATTTATCGTGGATTCTCGTCATAGCTGGCGCAATTTTTGCGGCAATTTATCTGGTTTATGGGATGATGGACAGCCGCTTGAAAGCGATGGAAAAACAATTGGCTGACATGCAGAAAACCATTGCAGCCATCAACAGCGGAGAACCGTTGAAGGAGCCGCCTGTCAATGAGGGGCTGCGGCAATTAGTGCAGAATGGAAAAGATGTAGAGGCTATCAAAATGGCACGTGAACATTTGGGATTGTCCTTATTGGAAGCTAAAAGATTCGTTGATTCGCTCAACGGCAGCAAGTAACAGATTGAAATCCTGTCTCCTGTAAAGGGGCGGGATTTTTCTGTAAATAAAGGGAAATCCGTAATGAAACCTGTCCCTGAACAGAACAGAATTTCTACGCATAAGTGAAGGAATTAAAGAAACTATACCGAATACTTAGGTTAGTAAATTTTAGCAGAAAGGAGGGGACAAAATGGGTTTGCAGGTAAAAGAGATTTATGTCAACTTGCCGGTCAAAGATTTAGAAAAATCGAAGGGCTTTTTCAACAGCCTCGGCTTTGAATTCCATCCGGAAATGACGGATGAAAAAGGTGCTTGCATGATTGCCGGAGAAAATATTTTTGTCATGCTGCTGACGGAACCATTTTTTAAGACATTTACGAAAAAAGAGCTGACGGACGCAACAAGCAATACCGAAGTGATAACAGCGATTTCAGCAGACAGCCGTGAAGCGGTCGATGAAATGGTCAATAAAGCGCTTGCTGCAGGCGGTAAAGCGTCAAACGACAAGATGGACGATGAATATATGTACGGCTGGAGTTTCCAGGACCTGGACGGCCATTTGTGGGAAGTCATGTACATGGAACAAAGTTGAATGTGCATTGAAAAAGCCAAGAGCTGCTCCTAGAAAAAGCAGCCACTTGGCTTTTTTAAATTAGTTACTCCTTTATAACGCAAAATTTCATTCTTCCAGTACGCGAACCATGAAAGCATAAATTCCATAAAAAAAGACTTCCGTTTTGGAAGTCTTTTCTCATCTGTTATAAATAATCCGCATACCGTTTTTCCAAATAATTCTGCAGGACCGTCATGACAGAACAAATCGCCCAGTAAATTAGCGACACCAAAATCAGCAGCGTCAGCAAATCGTATTCACGGGCGCCGACAACACGTGCTTTTTGGAACACTTCCGGCACGGTGATCATGGCAGCGAGGGAAGACGCTTTGATCAAATCCAGGTAGATATTTGAAAGCGGCGGTACGGCAATGCGGACTGACTGCGGCAAAATGATGCGCCGCATCGATTGCCAATACGTCAGGCCGAGTGCAGTGGAAGATTCCCATTGCCCTTTGTCGACAGAAGAAAGTGAAGAACGGAACACTTCGGCCACATAAGCGGCACAGTTGATGGTAAAGCCGATCAGCGCCGCCTGCAATGCGGTAAATTCAATACCGATGACTGGCAGGGCAAAATACAGCAAAAATAAGATGACCAAGATTGGCACACCTCTCATAAAAGAGATATACAGGCGTGCCGGCCATTGAAGTACGACAAGTTTAGACGTACGCGCGAGTGCCAGGAAAAAGCCGATGAACAAGGCAAGCACCATGCTGACTATGGAGATGAGCAGGGTGTACCAAATGCCTTCCAATACATATGGAAGAGACTCTATAGCCAGTTGAGGGTCAAAGAGCAGCCCCCATTCGATATCACTCATAAAAAAACCCCCAAAATTACTTACTCGATATCCGGTTTTACAGAAACGTCAGCCCCACCGAAAAACTCAGTAGAGATTTCAGAAATCGTCCCGTCTTGCAGCATTTCTTCCAAGACTTTGTTAACGTTTTCAGCAAGTTCCTTATTGTCTTTATTCATCACAAGGCCGACTTCAGAAGGTGCATATTTAATATCCGGATGAATGGTAATATTCAGTTCCGGGAATGCTGCAACCCCGAAAGTGGATAAATAATAATCATTCAAAATCACATCCGTGCGCCCGATGGATACATCGCGCAAGTAAACCTCATTTGTTGCGTTGTCATAAGTCACTTCTTCAGCGCCGTAGCTGCGGGCGATTTCCATATAAATCGAAGTAGATGCGCCAGCGGCTTTTTTGCCTTTCAAATCTTCCAAAGTTTTAATGCCCGATAAATCGTCTTTTCGGACAACGGCTGTTCCGTAGGAATACTTGATCGGCGTCGAGAAGATGAAGTTGTCCAGTCGGTCTTCTGTGATTTCAATGTCATTGGCAGCAATGTCAATTTGGCCGGTGTTGACGCTGGTCAGCATTTCATCAAAGCCCAGTTCTTTGAATTCGATGTCGAGGTCAAGCCGTTTGCCAAGTTCACGCACGACTTCCACTTCAAAGCCAGTCAATTCATCGGATTCAGAATCCCGGAAAGACGTTGCAAGAAGCGTGCCGGATGTGGCGACCGTCATGGAACCTTGTTCCTGGATTTCATCCCAAGCCGTCTTGGTTTCAGCAGGTTCTGCTGTTTCGCTGCTATTGCCGCAGCCGGCTAATAAAATCATTGATGCTGCACCCATAGCCAGGAGCCATTTTGGTTTGTTAGAAACTGTCATCATTATGTACAACCTCCTAAAAGTTAAGTCCTTTAAAAAGATAGCATTTAGTTTGAATTCAAGCAATCTAATACTTTTTAAAGATATTATTATTATGTAAACAAATTGGGGTAGAAAGCGTATTTAAACCATTGCCGAGCGTATTCTAAAGAAAAAACGGGCAAGCCCGTAGACTTCCCCGTCAAACTTCATTATTTCTTTAATTTGATGACCAAGTCTTCATCCGGCGTGACAAACACGGTTTTCTGTTCAAAGTAAATGACAAAACCGGGTTTCGCACCGTTCGGTTTTTTCACTTGGCGGACTTCGGTATAGTCGACCGGCACGGAACTTGATTCGCGCGCTTTGCTGAAATAGGCCGCAATCGTCGCGGCTTCCATAATTGTGGTTTCATCCGGATCGTTGGAATGGATAATGACGTGGGAGCCGGGAATGTCTTTTGTGTGCAGCCAGGTGTCGGATTTCGAAGCGACTTTAAACGTCACATAATCGTTTTGCTTGTTGTTTTTGCCAACGGAAATCGGCACGCCGGTGCTTGATACATACGGTTCAACAGACGGTTTGGTCGGTTTTTTCTTTTTCTTCGATTTCTGGGCTTTCATAAAGCCTTGTTCCGCCAGTTCTTCGCGGATTTCTTCGATGTCGGAGAGGCCGGCTTGCTGGACTTGCTGCATGAGCGTTTCAAAATACGCAATGTCTTCTTCGGTCTTTTCAATCTGTTCCTGTGTTTTGACTAAAGCCGTTTTCGCTTTCTGGTAGCGGGAATAGTATTTTTGCGAGTTCTCAATCGGCGTTTTACGCGGGTCGAGGGCAATCGTCACTTTTTCATCGTTGTAGTAATTGTCGACTTCGATTTCTTTCGTCCCTTTTGTGATGCGGTGGATGTTCGCCATGATCAATTCGCCGTTCAATTGCAGCTGGTCGCGCTTTTCTGCCTGGTCCTGCTCTTTTTTCAATTTTTTCAGCTTCAGCTTCAGTTTGGCGATTTCGTTTTGCAGCCAGCGTTCCAAGTCGCCGGCTTGCTGCTTGACGCGGTCACGCTCAGCTTTGGCATAGTACATGCGGTCCAGCAGTTCGCCAAGCGTCGGGAAAATCATGTCAGCTTCGCCGATATGCGTCAATGGAGTTGCCGAGAATGAACTTTTGCCATCGAGTTCAATGTAATGGCCCGACGGCTGCTCTTTTGAAAAGTCGGCCAGGAACTGTTCAGCGATTTCTTGGCTGTTTTCTCCTTGTGCCATGCGGTGATGGAGTTCGCGTGCATTCAGCGGCGAGAATCCTGAAAAGGTGCTGACCAATTCTTTTTCCGTCAGGCCGGCCAGTTCACCAGGCGCTGAAAAAGGATCTTTCTTTTCCTGGGAAGGCGGGAAGACATAAGGCTGCCCCGGCAGCACCGTCCGGAACGAATTGACGCTCGGCGGCAAATGCTTCAGGCTGTCGAGGATCATATTCCGTTCGGAATCGACGAGGATGATGTTCGAATGGCGCCCCATGATTTCGACATGCAGCTCGCGTTCAATATCGTCGCCGATTTCATTTTTGCCTCTGATTTTCAGAATAACCAAGCGGTCCATTTCGTGCTGGATGACGTCCGTGATCACGCCGCCTTCAATATGCTTGCGCAGCAGCATGCAAAACATCGGCGGCTCCGATGGATTGACGTTCGCCATCGCCGTCAAATGGATGCGTGAATAGGACGGGTGAATGGAAATCAATAATTTATGGTTCTTGCCTTGTGCACGAATTTGCAGCAGCAGTTCTAGCTGATTGGGCTGATGAACTTTTGAAATTCTGCCTGACACGAGCCCTTGAAGCTCACGCGTCATTGCTTTTGTAAATAATCCATCAAATGCCATTAAAAATCCCTCTTTCAAATCGTTTTGTTCCATCTTATCATTTTCCCGGTGTATTATGATATAATAAGACAGTTAGAAAGAAAACGAAGAACAAAGATCAGCAGCATTGGCGGTGATGGATTTGAAGAAATCGGTGAAATTTATCTCTCTTGGTGGCGGCAATGCCGTTTCGGTAAGCCGGATTGTTTCAATCGTGACGCCGGATTCTGCACCGTCGAAGCGGCTGGTCCAAGAAGCACGGGGAAAAGGCCTGTTGATCGATGCCACTGGCGGAAAAAAGACCAAGTCCATTTTTATTATGGACAGCGACCATGTGGTGATTTCCGCGGTATCTGCTGAAACAGTGATTGCCCGTGCGGAAGAAAATGATGACGAGACGAATGAGGGATAAGATGAGAAAACAACGCGGACTGCTGATTGTATTATCAGGGCCTTCGGGTGTCGGCAAAGGCACTGTAAGAAAAGCGCTGTTCTCGCAGCCAAATACAAATTATGAATACTCCATTTCCATGACAACGCGATCGCCGCGTGAAGGCGAAGTGGATGAAGTGGATTATTTCTTCAAGACGCGCAGCGAATTTGAAGAATTGATCGAACAGGACCAACTGCTCGAATGGGCGGAGTTTGTCGGGAATTACTACGGCACTCCACTTGAATACGTCAACAAAATGCGCGATGCGGGGCGTGATGTATTTCTTGAGATTGAAGTCCAGGGAGCTGCGCAAGTGCGCGCAAAAGTTCCGGACGGCTTGTTTATCTTCCTGGCGCCGCCAAGTTTATCGGAATTGGAAGAGCGGCTGGTCGGCCGCGGCACCGAATCGGATGATGTCATCGCTTCCCGCCTCCAGGCTGCAAGGCAGGAGCTTGAAATGATGAATTTGTACGATTATGTCGTGGAAAACGACTTGGTGGAACACGCATGCGAGCGCATCAATGCCATCATTATTGCTGAACACTGCAAACGGGAACGAGTAGAAAAAAGATATTTTGATATGCTAAAGGAGAATGTATAATGTTATATCCATCCGTTGATAAGTTAAAAAGCCAGGTCAATTCAAAGTATTCGCTGGTTGCTCTTGCATCCAAGCGTGCCCGTCAATTGCACGAACACAGCGACGAAAAGCTGGACAAATATGTTTCTGCCAAATCGGTCGGAAAAGCGCTTGAAGAAGTAGCTGCCGGCGTATTGAGACCGGAACATCAAGATGAATTTGCTATTTATGAAGATGAAATTTAACCATTAATCGCAACAGACGACTCCCAGAGCAAACTTGTTCTTTGGGAGTTTGTTGTTTAGAAAGGGTGTTTACGTTGTTGGCGAATCGTAAAATTTTATTGTGTGTAAGCGGAGGGATTGCTGTTTACAAAGCGGTTGCGCTTGTCAGCAAGCTGTCTCAGGCCGGTGCAACCGTCAAAGTGATCATGACTGCATCTGCGCGGCAATTTGTTCAGCCGCTGTCCTTCCAGGTCATGTCCAGAAACGATGTTTATTATGATACATTCGATGAAAAAGACTCATCAGTCATCGCGCATATCGATTTGGCCGACTGGGCAGATTTGATCCTCGTGGCGCCGGCTACTGCCAATGTCATCGGCAAATTGGCCAACGGCATCGGCGACGATATGCTGACCACGACGCTGCTTGCGGCAACTGCCCCGATTTGGGTGGCACCTGCGATGAACGTGCACATGTATGACCACCCGGCCGTCAAACGCAATATCCAACAGCTTCACGACGACGGCATCCGTTTCATTGAACCGTCCGAAGGATTCCTGGCTTGCGGCTATGTCGGCAAAGGCCGTTTGGAAGAACCGGAGAAAATCACCGCCTTGGTAGCGGATTATTTTGCACGGCCGAAATTGCTGGCGGGCAGAAAAGTAGTGGTAACGGCTGGACCGACGCGTGAGCGCATTGACCCTGTCCGTTTTCTTACAAACTTCTCGAGCGGCAAAATGGGCTATGCGATGGCGGAAGCCGCAGCTGAAATGGGAGCAGAGACTGTTCTGATCAGCGGGCCTGTCACACTTCCTGTGCCAAAAGGCGTCCAGCGGATTTTTGTTGAAAGTGCGGAAGACATGCTGAATGCCGTAAATGCGGAATACGAAACGGCGGATGTCGTCATCAAAACAGCAGCCGTGGCTGATTACCGGCCGATTGATGTCCATAGCCAAAAAATGAAGAAACAGGCAGGCGGTTCCACGCTCGAGTTGGAGCGCACTACCGATATTTTGCAGCATCTCGGGAAAACCAAAACCCATCAGCTATTGATCGGGTTTGCCGCGGAAACCAATGATGTGGGCCATTATGCAAAAGACAAGCTGGAACGGAAAAATGCGGATTATATTATTGCCAATGATGTCAGTGAAGCGCAGGCTGGATTTGAATCGGATACAAACCGGGTGACAGTATACGGCAAAGGCGGTTTTGAACAGTCATTCGAGATGATGCCAAAATTGGAACTTGCCCGCCGGCTGCTTGGGCTGATTATGGAAAAGGAAGATTTGCATGATCGCTGAAGTCATTGTCGACGTTGCTGCGCATCCCATTGACCGGCCTTTTGACTACGCCATCCCGGCTCACCTGCAAGTTCTGGTGGAGCCTGGCATGCGCGTAAAAGTTCCATTCGGCCCCCGCAAAGTGCTTGGCTTTATTACGGCGATAAAAGAAACATCCGAATTTGATCCGGCCCGTTTAAAACCAATCCATGAATTGATGGACGTCGTCCCCGTCTTAAATGACGAACTCTTGGAAATGGCCAAATGGATGAAAATCCAGACGGTTTGTTTTGAAATCGATGCGCTGCAGGTAATGATTCCTTCAGCACTCCGGGCAAAATACGAAAAACGCTTTGTGCTGAATGCCCAGCTGGAAGACATCGCGGAACCGCTCCGCAGTTATTTTGAAAAGCGGCCGTTTGTGCGTTCGCAGGACGCGGTTGAAGTATACGATTTGCTGAAAAAGGAATTGAACCGGGGCACGATCGTTGCCGATACGGATATTTCCCAGCAGACGGCCGTGAAAAAAGTCCGCATGATCCATATCGCGGATTCCCTCGAGAAACTGGAAGGCATTGAAATCCGCCCCAACGCCAAGCAGCAAGTAAAGCTGATGGCGTATATGAAAAATCATGCAGGACAGGCAATCGAATCGTCCCGGCTGCAAAAAGAAGCAGGCGTATCTTTGCCTACTATCTACGGATTGGTAGAAAAAGGCGCAGCTACTATAAGTAATGAAGAATCTTACCGCGATCCGATGCTGCAGGCGACAATTGAACAGAAACAGTCGCTCCAGCTTACCGAAGCTCAGCAGACGGCATTTAATGCCATCGAGCGGTCGTTGAACACTCCTAAAACCTTTCTTCTTCACGGCATCACAGGAAGCGGCAAAACCGAGATTTACCTTCAGACAATCGACCAAGTGCTGAAAGAAGGAAAAGAAGCCATTATGCTCGTTCCGGAAATTTCCCTGACGCCGCAAATGACGCTGCGCTTTAAAGAGCGCTTCGGCGATCTGGTGGCGGTGCTGCATAGCGGCTTATCAGCAGGGGAGAAATACGACGAGTGGCGGAAAATCCAGCGCGCGGAAGTGAAAGTGGTGGTCGGGGCACGTTCGGCCATTTTTGCACCGTTCCAAAACCTGGGATTGATCATTTTGGATGAAGAGCACGAATCGAGCTACAAACAGGATGACTCTCCACGCTACCATGCACGCGATGTCGCCATTTGGCGCAGCGAACAGCATAACTGCCCGGTCATACTTGGAAGCGCCACACCGTCGCTGGAATCATACGCGCGGGCGCAAAAAGGCGTTTACGAACTATTGGTGCTCGAAAAACGGGCGAAAAACCAGCCTTTGCCGGACGTCCAGATCATCGATATGCGGGAAGAGCTGCGAAACGGCAACCGTTCGATGTTCTCGATTCCGTTGGCCGAAGCAATTCGTGAACGGCTTGAGAGAAAAGAGCAAGTAGTGTTGTTCCTTAACAAACGGGGCTATTCTTCGTTTGTCTTATGCCGCGACTGCGGAACGGTCATGCAATGCCCGAACTGTGACATTTCACTTACGTATCACCGCTCAAGCGAATTGATGAAATGCCATTATTGCGGCTACGATGAACCGGTGCCGCATATCTGCCCGGAATGCGAAAGCGAACACATCCGCTTTTTCGGAACCGGTACGCAAAAAGTGGAAGAAGAACTGGCAAAATTGGTCCCGGAAGCCCGCGTACTGCGGATGGATGTGGATACGACCCGGAACAAAGGCGCACATGAAAAAATCTTGTCGGCGTTCGGGGAAGGGAAAGCGGATATTTTGCTCGGCACCCAGATGATAGCCAAAGGGCTTGATTTCCCGAACATTACTTTGGTCGGCGTACTGTCAGCGGATACAACTTTGCATTTGCCGGATTTCCGGGCTGCGGAGAAAACCTACCAGCTGCTGACGCAAGTAAGCGGGCGGGCAGGGCGCGATATCTTGCCGGGCGAAGTGTATGTCCAGTCGTATACACCGGAGCACTATGCCATTACGCTGGCAAAAGACCAATTGTACGAACCGTTTTATGACCAGGAAATGGCGATGCGAAGAGCAAGCGGCTATCCGCCGTATTACTACGTCGTCAACATTCAGTTTACCCATGAAGACTTGATGACGGTTGCGGGTTATGCGGACCAATCCGTCCGTTACCTGCAGTCCCAGCTGTCAGCCAGCACGATTATAATCGGGCCCTCGGCGTCACTTATTGCCCGTGTGAACAATAGATATCGCTATCAATGTTTGATAAAATACAAAAAAGAACCGAAACTTGCGGATGTTCTGCAGCAGCTGATTAAAATCTACCGCTCTGAGTGGCTAAAAAAAGGCGCTACGCTGTCGATTGATATGAACCCGACATCCGTGATGTAGAGAAAAGAGGACACCAAATGACTATACTCAATATTGTGAAACACCCGAACGAAATTCTGGAAAAGAAATGCCTGACAGTGACCAAATTCGATAAAAAGCTTGCCGTGTTGCTAGATGACATGCACGAAACGATGATTGCCAATGACGGCGTCGGAATTGCCGCACCGCAAGTCGGCGTGGACCAGTGCGTGGCCATTGTTGATTTTGGGGAAGGGCAGGATCCGATTGAAATGGTCAATCCGGAATTGGCGCTTTTTGAAGGAGCCGATACCGATGTGGAAGGCTGCTTGAGCTTCCCGGGGATTTTCGGTGAAGTGGAACGCCCAGATCACATTAAGATCAAAGCCCAGGAACGGGACGGTTCTTGGTATGAACTTGAAGCAGAAGGATACGAAGCGCGTGCAATTTTGCACGAAATGGACCATTTGGACGGCATTTTGTTCACCAGCAAAATTTCGAAATACGTCACTCAGGAAGAATTGGATGCCATGATCGCTGAAGCGGCAGCTGCAGAAGAGGAGGAATCGGTTTGACCAAGATCGTTTTTATGGGGACGCCAGCTTTTTCGGCCCCCATTCTTCGCATGCTCGTAGAAGAAGGCTATGACGTCGTTTCCGTTGTCACCCAGCCTGACCGGCCTGTCGGGCGCAAAAAAGTGATGACGCCGACACCGGTAAAAGAAGAGGCGCTGCGCCTTGGCCTGCCGGTCTACCAGCCCGAAAAACTGAAAAATCCCGAAGAATTGCAGCACGTCCTTGATTTGGCTCCGGACTTGATTGTGACGGCCGCTTTTGGCCAGATCTTGCCGAGCGAAGTGCTTGAAGCGCCAAAGCTTGGTGCGATCAATGTCCATGCCTCTCTTCTTCCTGCCTACCGCGGAGGCGCGCCGATCCACCAGGCGATTATGGATGGGCAAACTGAAACAGGCGTGACGATTATGTATATGGTCGACCGGCTCGATGCAGGGGACATCATTTCCCAAGTCACGGTGCCGATCGGCAAGACCGACCATACCGGCATCATGTTCGATAAATTGAGCGTGGCCGGCATGGAATTGCTGAAAGAAACTTTGCCTTCCATCATAAACGGGACCAATGAGCGGATTCCGCAGAACGAAGTGGAAGTGACCTATGCCCGCAACATTTCCCGGGAACAGGAACGCATTGACTGGGCATTGTCAGCTGAAGCCATCTACAACCAGGTGCGCGGCTTGCACCCATGGCCAGTGGCATTTACTGCGTACAAAGGCCAAAACATGAAAATCTGGTGGGCCGAAGAACGGGACTCTGCAAAAAGCGGCAAGCCCGGCGAAGTGCTCGAATTGGCGAAAGACGCCATACTGGTCCAGACGGGCAATGGCGTTCTGGCCATTACAGAATTGCAGCCGGCCGGCAAAAAGCGGATGTCTGCCACCGACTATTTAAAAGGACCTAAAATCCAGGCAGGAGATTTATTCGAATGAAAAATAAAAAATTACAAGGCAATGTAAGAGATGCCGCTTTTTCAATCCTATGGGCAGTCGAAAACAAGCAGGCATACAGCAATCTGCTGCTGCACCAGACCATTCAAAGCCACGGCATTGCAGATAAAAACAAGGGCCTGCTGACTGAAATCACTTACGGCACACTGCAGCACCAAATGACGCTTGACTATTATTTGGAACCGTACTTGAAAGGGAAAATCGAGCCATGGGTAAAAACATTGCTGCGCATGTCGCTGTACCAGATTGTTTATTTGGACCGGATTCCGGCCCATGCGGTCGTCCATGAAGCCGTGGAAATCGCGAAACGGCGCGGCCATGGCGGTGTAGCTTCCGTGGTCAACGGAGTTCTTCGGTCCGTTCAGCGCAGCGGAGTCCGCTCATTCAACACGATCAGCGATCCGTATGAAAAGATTGCCATTGAAACGAGCCACCCGGTTTGGATGATCAAACGCTGGGCAGAACAGTTCGGATTGGAAAAAACGCGCGAAATGGCATTGGAGAACAATAAAATTCCGCCGCAGACCGTCCGCGTCAATACCGTACAGGCGACGCCCGAAGAAGTGATTGAAATGCTTGAATCGGAAGGGCTGGAAGCGGTGCAAAGCGAACTGGTTCCGGAATGCCTCATTGTCACGAATGGCCAGCCGGCCAAAACGGCGACTTTCGAAAAAGGCTTTATCACCATCCAGGATGAAAGTTCGATGCTGCCGGCCTATGCCTTGCAAGTCGGACCAGAGATGGAAGTCCTGGATATGTGCGCAGCGCCGGGCGGCAAAACGACCCATATTGCAGAGAAAATGCAGAACAAAGGGCAATTGTTCGCGATGGATCTCCACCAGCACAAAATCAAACTGATTGATGAAACGGCGAAGCGCCTTGGCCATACGGTCATTGAAACAGAAGTCGGCGACGGCAAAAAGAGCGTTGAACGCTTTGGCGTTGAAAAATTTGACCGCATCCTGGTCGATGCGCCGTGCAGCGGGCTTGGCGTCATCAAGCGAAAACCGGACATCAAATACACCAAAAAAGAAGCGGATTTTGCACGTCTCCAGGAAATCCAATTGGAGCTGCTGGACCAGGCTTCGCAGTTATTAAAACCGGATGGCATCATGGTATACAGCACCTGTACGGTTGATTCAATTGAAAACCGGGGAACGGCGGAGAGATTCCTCAAAGACCATCCCGAGATGGAAAAAATCGAAGTGGCCTTGCCGAAAGCTCTTGGGCTTAAGAATACCGGCTTTGTCCAGATTTTTCCGCAGGATTTCGGCGGCGACGGATTCTTTATCTCGGCTTTCCGGAAAAAAGCTACGGCATAAAATAAAACTTGATCAGAGGGGTTTTCTTTCATTCCCCTTTAATTATTAGTGGGTCCTATCGGACTTCGACGGTCAGTGGATTTCACGCTTGTAAAAGCGGGAGTCCTACAGCCCGTTAAAGCGGATAAAATCCAGGCAATAACAGTCAAGGAACGGGGGAACGGGATTTGTTTCAGTACGTCATGGAAAGTGATACTGGCAGAAAACGCAAAATAAACGAGGACCGCGTTGCAGTCCTTCGGCGGCCGGATGGCCTTTTGTTGGCCATCGTAGCCGATGGAATGGGCGGGCATAACGCAGGGGATATCGCAAGCGAATTGACCGTTTCGACATTAGGCAGGCTTTTTACAGAAGAAAGTTCAGAGGCACTGTCAACAATAGAACAGCGCAAAACTTGGCTTTCGCTCAATGTCCAGTACGTGAACCGGCTTGTTTATGAATATGCACTGAACCATCCGGACTGCAAAGGGATGGGCACGACACTGATTGCCGCGCTGATTGACCGGTATGACTGCGTGATGTGCCATATTGGCGATAGCCGCGCTTACGTCATTGACGGGGCAGTCGAGCAATTGACGCGCGACCATTCTTACGTCAATGTGCTGGTGGACAGCGGGGAAATCAGTGAGGAAGAAGCGGAAGACCATCCAAAGAAAAACTGGATTGTCAAAGCGCTGGGAACCGATCCTGAAATTGACGGGGAAATTCTCCATTTCTCTTTGGAGAATTCTTCCTATTTGTTGATTTGCTCGGATGGTTTAAGCAATAAAATATCAAAAAAAGACATCGCAGCAATCGTACTTTCTGCTATCCCGCTTTCCCAAAAAGGGGAAGAAATGGTGAAACTCGCGAATGAACTGGGAGGAGAAGACAATATTTCGTTTGTCCTTCTTTCCTCAAAGGCTGAGGAGGAATAGCCATGTTGATCGGCAGAAGTATAAATGGCCGCTATAAAATATTGGAATTGATTGGCGGAGGCGGAATGTCAAATGTCTATCTGGCACATGACATGATATTGGACCGCGACATCGCCATTAAAATTTTAAGGTATGATTTTTCAAACGAAGAAGAATTGCAGCGCCGCTTTCAGCGGGAGGCCTTGTCGACGACGAGCCTCGCCCATCCAAATATCGTCAATATATTCGATGTCGGCGAAGAAGAGTCCATCCACTATTTGGTGATGGAGTATGTGCCGGGCAAAACTTTAAAAGAATACATAATCGACCACTCACCTGTGAGCCCTGAAGAAGCGGTTAAGATTATGACTCAATTGACATCGGCGCTCGCTCATGCGCATCAAAACCAGATTGTCCACCGGGACATCAAACCGCAGAATATTTTAATGGATAAGGAAGGCAATGTGAAAATCAGTGATTTTGGCATTGCAATGGCCCTTAGTGCGACTTCCTATACACAGACCAATTCCGTTCTCGGCACCGTCCATTATTTGTCGCCGGAACAAGCACGCGGCGGCACCGCCAATAAGAAATCGGATATTTATTCACTCGGCATCGTCATGTATGAATTGCTGACGGGGCAATTGCCGTTTTCAGGCGAATCCGCTGTATCGATTGCATTAAAACATCTGCAGACCGAAACGCCTTCTTTAAAGAAACTGGTACCTTCAATGCCCCAAAGCCTTGAAAACATTGTGTTGAAAGCAACGGCCAAAAATCCGCTGCACCGCTATCAGTCAGCGGATGAAATGCAGGAAGACATCGCCACAGCCCTTTTGCCGGAACGGCTGGACGAAGCGAAGTTTACGGTTCCCATTGATGCAGATGAAACAAAAGCGATGCCAATCATCAAAGACCGGGTAACGTATGAAAGCATGGAAAAAACGAAAGAACTAAAACCGGCCGCTGCCAAAACAGCGCCATCCCCTGCATCTCCGAAGAAAAAGAAGAAAAAAGGACCGTTGATTGCCGGGATTATTGGGCTATTGATCCTTGCTGGTTTGATAACGGCACTTGCTTTCCCTGAAATGTTCGCACCAAGGCAAGTCGCTGTTCCGGATATTTCCGGAATGGAACGCGATGAAGCTGTCGAAGAATTGCAGGCAATGGGCTTTGTGGTCGGAGAAGAGGAACAGCGGCCCTCAGAAGAAATTGAAGAAGGCCATGTGATTCGGACCATTCCGGAAGCTGGCAAAATGCGCGACCGTGAATCAGCGATTCAATTGTTTGTCAGCACCGGGAAAGAGTCGAAGGAATTTGCCGATTATGTCGGCCGCGACATCGAACAAACGCTGGAATTGCTGGATGGCGAGAATTTCAAATCAGTCGAGCAGGTAGCGGAGTTTTCTGATGAACCGGAAGGAACCATCCTAGAACAGGAACCGAGAGCCGGCGAAGAAGTCATTGTCTCTGAAACAGACGTTGAATTTGTGGTCAGCAAAGGAAAAGATATGCGCACCGTTGAAAATATAATAGGGTATACAGAAGACGATTTAAATGAATACGCCAGGTCTTCAGGCTTTAATATCCGCATCATCGGCGAAGAAGCTTCCGAGAACGCGCCGGTAGGGACCGTCTTGACGCAGAACCCGGCTGCAGACAAACAGCTGGAAGCAGGCAGCACAATTGAAGTGGTTATGTCTTCAGGCAAAGCGGCGCAGCCGCTCAAAACATATATCCATACCGTGGAAATTCCATTTGAACCGGAAGAGCCGCCGGCAGAAGGCGAAGAAGCGGCTCCGCAGAAAGTGCAAATTTATATTCAGGACCAAAAAAATACAATGGCCGAACCGGTCGAGGAATTCACCATTACGGGAACGGAATCCCGCAAAATCGAATTGCAGATTGCCGAAGGCGGCAGTGCCACGTACCGAATTGTCCGTGACGCTACTGTTATTTTGGAAGAAACCATTGCCTATGACAGCGTTGAGTAATGTTAAATGAAAAGGAGTGAAAGCAAGCATGCCGAAAGGTCAAATTAGAAAAGCGCTAAGCGGTTTTTATTATGTTCTGGATGAAAACGGGGAACGGTATATCCAGTGCAGAGGCCGGGGAGTTTTCCGCAACCGGCAAATTTCGCCCTTAGTCGGTGATTTTGTGGACTATGAAGCTGATAATGATCTAGAAGGAACCATTACAGTTGTCCACGAACGGAAAAACGAATTAGTGCGACCGCCCATTTCAAATATCGACCAGGCCATCCTTGTTTTTTCCGCAAAACAGCCGGACTTCCATCCCCTGCTGCTCGACCGTTTTTTAACGGCGATTGAGCAGCATGGCATCAAGCCGGTGATTTGCCTGACGAAAATGGATTTATTGAAAGACAGCGAAAAAGGGAAATTGGAGCACTTTATAGCGGATTATGAAAAAATCGGCTATGAAGTCATTCCCACCTTTAAAGGAGACCCGAGTTTACAGGAACGGTTGATGCCTGTATTGGAAGGGAAGATCAGTGTATTGGCTGGCCAGTCCGGTGTCGGGAAATCGACGATGCTCAACACGATCCTGCCTGCATTGGAGCTTAAGACGGATGATATTTCCAAAGCGCTGAACCGGGGCAAGCATACGACCCGCCACGTTGAGCTGATTGAAGTGAACAATGGCTTACTGGCAGATACACCGGGTTTTAGTTCTTTTGACTTCGACACGATTGAAAAAGAGGAATTGTCAGGCTGTTTCCCTGAAATGGCAGAACGGTCAAACAGCTGCAAATTCAGGGAATGCCTGCATTTGAATGAGCCGAAATGCGCCATCAAAGCGGCCGTGGAAGCCAATGAAATACCGGAATACCGCTACAAGCATTATTTGAAATTTTTGGAAGAAATAATGAGCCGAAAGCCGAGGTATACAAATGATTAAAATCGCCCCATCTATACTAGCTGCAGATTTTTCGAAATTGGGCCAGGAAGTTCTGGAAGTGGAACAAGCCGGAGCGGATTGGATCCATATTGATGTAATGGACGGCCATTTTGTGCCGAATATCTCTTTTGGCGCCGTTGTGGTAGATGCGCTTCGTCCGCTGACAAACCTTCCGTTGGACGTTCACTTGATGATTGAAAATCCCGACCGTTATATCGAAGATTTTGCTAATGCCGGCGCCGATTACATCACCGTCCATGTAGAAGCGGCCCCGCATCTTCACCGCACCATCCAGCTGATCCGTTCATTGGGCGTTAAGCCGGGAGTCGTCTTGAACCCGCATACTCCGGTTGAAACGATCCAGCATGTACTGGAAGACATCGATTTGGTTCTGTTCATGACGGTCAATCCCGGATTTGGCGGACAGAAGTTCATCCATTCCGTCGTTCCGAAAATTGAGCAATTGTCTCAGATAATCCGTGAGCGTGGATTGGATATCGAAATTCAAATCGACGGCGGCATCAATGAAGAAACAATTGTGCCATGTGCAAAAGCCGGAGCGAACGTGTTTGTCGCCGGCTCTGCCATCTATAGCCAAAAAGACCGTGCAGCAGCCTTGCAGGGAATCAAACAGGCAGGAGAAGAGGCGGTAGTGTGATTGTCGTTGTGACCGCCGGAGGTCCAGTGAAGGAGCTTCCCGATTTTTCTTCATGGCCTTCTGCTATTTATATTGGAGTGGATGCCGGAACCATCGTGCTGCTGGAACGGGGCATTCAGCCCGCGGCAGCGGTAGGCGACTTTGATTCGGTGTCGGCAGCGGAAATGGCCAGAATTGAAACGCTTTTTCCGGAACTGAACCGGGCAGCAGCTGAAAAAGATGAAACCGATACAGAACTGGCCTTGGAAAAAGCGATGGATTTTGCACCCGAAACAGTTATTGTGACCGGTGTGACCGGCGGCCGCTTGGACCATTACATGAGCGCTCTTCAAGCCATCTACAAATACCAGGAGAAATTTCCGGATACCGGCTTCGTGCTGGTCAACCGGCAGAACCGCATCCGTTTTTTGGCTCCCGGCGTCCACCGGATCTCGCCAGATCCGACATACCGTTACATCTCGTTTTACTCTTTTGCCCAGGAAGTCCAGGGCTTTAATCTGAAAAATTTCAAGTACGAAGTGGATAATGAAGCAATTCCGTTCGGATCGACGCGTTTTATCAGCAATGAGCTGGAAACGGAAGGCGTCGTTTCTTTTGCAAGCGGAAGCTGCATCGTGATTGAGAGTTCCGACCAGTAGAAATGCGAGCTGGTTGTTTTATGGAAGGACGCAAAAAAGATTCCGGAATGAATAATCCGGAATCTTTTTTTGTTTAATGGCATGATGAAATCAACGTGCTATTTTATTTCTTTCATAACAGGTTTTCTAACTGACCATGAAAAAATGCCAGGCCGACAAATGTCAGACCTGGCATTATTCATGAGCGATTATACGCGCTCAACTTTTCCTGATTTCAATGCTCTCGCAGAAACCCATACACGTTTCGGTTTACCGTCTACAAGGATACGAACTTTTTGAAGGTTTGCTCCCCATGTACGTTTGCTCGAATTCATCGCGTGCGAACGGTTGTTTCCTGCACGAGCTTTGCGTCCACTAACTGCACATACTTTAGGCATGTAAGTCCCTCCTCACAAGTGAAGCTGAAAATTATAATAGAATTTCAGTTCGTTTTTCGTTTCACATACTTTAATAATTTACCATAGACATTTAGGCATTGCAACTAATTTTCACATGTCTTTCAAGAAAAAAGCCTTTACACCCAAACAGCGCCTTTTCAGGTATAATGGTTTCATGTAGAATGAAAAGAGTGAAATAGGACTCAAGGAGGAATTCTTAATGTCGATTGAATTAAAAAACGAATACGGCCAAATCGATATTTCAAATGATGTAATCGCTCAGATTGCAGGCGGGGCAGCCATTGAATGTTACGGAATTGTAGGAATGGCTACTAAACATCAAATCAGAGACGGTTTAACAGATATTTTGCGCAAAGAGAATTTTGCTAAAGGCGTCATCGTTCGCCAGGAAGATAAAGACTTGATCATCGACATGTATGTCATTATCAGCTATGGAACAAAAATTTCTGAAGTTGCTTACCAAGTGCAATCCAAAGTAAAATATACCATTACGAAGACCCTTGGCATGCCAGTCAAAGCGGTCAACATTTACGTGCAGGGAGTTCGAGTTACGAACCCGTAGTATGAGGAGGAAGAATTGGCTATGAAGTCATTAAATGGAAATCAGTTCGCGGAAATGGTGGAAATGGGATCTCACCATTTGTACCAGAACGCGGATTATGTAGATGCATTGAATGTTTTTCCAGTGCCGGACGGCGATACTGGAACGAATATGAATTTATCAATGACATCAGGTGCTAAAGAAACAAAAGCAAATGCACAAGAGCATGTCGGCAAAACGGCAGGTGCTTTGTCTAAAGGATTATTAATGGGCGCACGCGGAAATTCTGGCGTTATTTTGTCTCAATTATTCCGTGGATTCGGCAAATACATTGCAAATGAATCCGAGCTGTCTGCGGCGAAACTTGCGGAAGCGCTTCAACACGGCGTTGAAACGGCTTATAAAGCTGTTATGAAGCCGGTAGAGGGAACGATTCTGACAGTAGCGAAAGATGCAGCTGCCAAAGGCATGGAACTGGCCAAAACAGAAGAAGACATTATCGTTTTGTTTGAAGCGGTTGTAGAAGAAGCCAAAGCTTCATTGGAGCGCACACCTGACCTTCTTCCGGTATTGAAAGAAGTTGGAGTAGTGGACAGCGGCGGCCAAGGGCTCGTTTATGTCTATGAAGGCTTCTTGGCATCATTAAAAGGGGAAGCGCTGCCAGAAAAGCATGCCCATAATACAATGGACGACCTGGTCAGTGCAGAGCACCATAAAAACATCGCCGGTTTTATGGATACGGCAGATATTGAATTCGGGTATTGCACAGAATTTATGGTTAAGTTCGAATCAGGAAAAAAAGAATTCAACGAAGCTGAATTCCGGACAGACTTGAGCGCTTACGGCGATTCTTTGCTTGTCATTTCAGATGATGAAATTGCCAAGATCCACATCCACTCCGAAGAGCCTGGAAAAGTACTTACATATGGCCAAAATTACGGCAGCTTGATTTCGATGAAAATTGAAAATATGCGCCAGCAGCACATCGACATTGTAGGGGAAGACTTCCACAAAAACGCACCGAAAGAATCGGTGAAGCATCCTTACGCTGTAGTGACCGTAGCGATGGGCGAAGGCATCGCGGACTTATTGCGCAGCATCGGCGCATCGTACGTCATTGAAGGCGGCCAGACGATGAACCCTTCTACGGAAGACATTGTCAATGCCGTCAAATCAATCGAAGCGGAGCGCGTGCTGATTCTTCCGAACAATAAAAACATCATCATGGCAGCAGAACAAGCGGCAGAACTTCTTGAAATTGAAGCGGCCGTAGTCCCGACAAAAGATGTGCCGCAAGGAATGGCTGCTTTACTGGCATTCAATCCGGAAGCAACTGTCGAAGACAACCACAAAACAATGACGCAAGCCTCAAAACAAGTGAAAACCGGTTCTGTAACATTTGCAGTCCGCGACACAGCGATTGACGGCGTTGAAATCAAGAAAGATGACTTTATGGGCATCTCCGAAGGCAAGATTGTCATTTCTGACACGAGCCTGGAACGGGTAACAGAAGAATTGGTGAAAAAATTGGTGGATGAAGAAGCTGAAATCGTGACGATCCTTTACGGAGAAGACGTGACCGAAGCAGACGCTGAAAAACTTGCCGGATTCATCGAAACATTAAATGAAGAAGTGGAAGTCGAAATCCACAACGGCAAACAGCCGCTTTACCCTTATATTTTATCAGTTGAATAAGAGACAAAAGGCGCATGCTCCGGCATGCGCCTTTTACAGCTTGTTGAGAAAGATATAGAAAAATCCCTTTAGAATATCTCTGATATTCCGCAACCCAGCTGCGCTTGCCGCGGGCGAGCGCCAAGCCTCCTCAGCCGCTTCGCGTCTTGCGGGGTCTCGGCTGTCTCGCTTTCCCGCAGGCGTCTCCGCTGGTTTGCTCCATATCAAGGGAGAGTAATGAATAAATAGCATATTTACTCTTCTACTCTTTCTGATAAAAACAATTCTTTATTGAAAGAGTGATTCAAATGTAGCGGAAAGTGGCGACTCCTGCGGGAGCAGCACGAGCTGAAGACCCTGGACGGAGCGCAGCGAAGGAAGCGGCTGAAGCCGTGCCCGCGGAAAGCGTCCACTTGGAGCGAAGTGGCTTAGAAAATGGAATGTTTTTCGACAGCCTGGAAAAGGCGCATGCTTCGGCATGCGCCTTTTATTTTTGTTAATTGTGGCAATATCATGTAAAATGAGATTCAAGTACTGAAGGGAAGGGGTTTGGGCAATGAAGTTCAAATCTGTTTTTGATATCATAGGACCGGTCATGATTGGTCCCTCTTCTTCACACACCGCGGGAGCGGCACGTATTGGAAGAGTAGCGAGAGATTTATTCGGGCGCCAGCCAAAATGGGCAAAGATCCATTTATACGGTTCATTCGCCGAAACATACAAAGGACACAGCACAGACGTCGCCATTGTGGGAGGTCTGCTTGACTACGATACATTTGATGAGCGCATCAAAACGTCGTTTGAAGAAGCGCAAAAAGTGGGCATGGAATTTGAGTTCATACCGGAAACAGGCCATGTTGAACATCCCAACACGGCAAGAATTGTTCTTGGCGATGACCAAGCGGAAATGTCGCTGATGGGGATTTCCATTGGCGGAGGCAAAATCGAGATCACGGAATTGAACGGTTTCCCGCTGCGTTTATCAGGGGAACATCCGGCGATACTAGTGGTCCATGATGACCGTTCAGGATGCATTGCCAATGTGGCAAACTGCTTATACAAATACGACATCAATATTGGCCATATGGAAGTTTCCCGCAAGGAAAAGGGGCGTATGGCGCTTATGGTAATAGAAGTGGATCAAAACGTCGACAAAGAAGTGATGGATGAGCTAGCTGAGCTCCCTAACATTACTCAAGTGACGCGGATCGCTGATTGAGAAAGGGGATTATACAGTGGAACCATTATTTCACAATGTAAGAGAACTGGTTGAACGCGCTGAGAAGGAAAACAAGCTGATCTCGGAAATCATGATTGAACAAGAGATTATGATTACCGACCGGCCGCGTGAAGAAGTCATGAAACAGATGGACCGCAACTTGACAGTCATGGAGGAAGCGGTTGAAAAAGGCTTAAAAGGCGTACATTCGGTTTCCGGTTTAACAGGAGGCGACGCAGTGCTCCTGCAAAAATACATGGAGTCCGGTAATTCCTTGTCCGGAGATTTGCTGTTGGACGCGGTCAGCAAAGCTGTTGCGACAAATGAAGTAAACGCTGCCATGGGAACAATCTGTGCAACGCCGACTGCAGGATCTGCCGGGGTCGTGCCGGGTACACTGTTTGCGGTAAAAAATAAATTGAACCCGACGCGCGAGCAAATGATCCGTTATTTGTTTACGGCGGGAGCTTTCGGATTTGTCGTTGCCAACAATGCCTCGATTTCAGGAGCTGCCGGCGGATGCCAGGCGGAAGTCGGTTCAGCCGCCGCAATGGCGGCAGCAGCCATCGTGGAAATGGCGGGTGGAACGCCTCAACAAAGTTCCGAAGCATTTGCGATTACGATGAAAAATATGCTCGGCCTGGTATGCGACCCGGTTGCGGGCCTCGTGGAAGTGCCTTGTGTTAAACGAAATGCCATGGGCGCGGCCAACTCGGTTGTAGCTGCTGATATGGCTTTAGCAGGCGTCACGAGCCGCATTCCTTGCGATGAAGTAATCAGTGCGATGTACGAAATCGGGCAATCGATGCCGAGTGCTTTAAGAGAAACGGCAAAAGGCGGACTTGCCGCTACTCCAACCGGAAAATGGCTGGAAGCGAAAATCTTTGGCGGAGCCGTGGTTGGCAGTGGGCAGTAAAGATCCTGTCTCCGTTTTAAAAGGAGTAGGAAAACAAGCAGCTGAAACTTTACAGGAAATGAAAATCGAGACGATCCATGACTTGATTATGACGTTCCCTTACCGCCATGAAGATTTTCAGCTGAAGGACTTGGCAGATACGCCGCATAATGAACGGGTGACTGTGGAGGGAAGGGTCGAAAGCGAACCTTCCGTCCTTTTTTTAGGGAAAAACAAATCGCGTACGACTGTACAAGTGATGGTCGGCCGCCATTTGATCAAAGCGATTTTCTTTAACCAGCCTTACGTAAAAGCGAAGCTGCGGATCAGTGAAGTAGTGACCTTGACCGGAAAATGGGATCGCGGGCGCCAAGTCATTACGGTGTCCAACCATACCATCGGACCGCGGACAGACGGAGCCGACTTTGAACCTGTCTATAGTTTGAAGGGAAGCATTTTCCAGAAAACTTTCCGGAAACTGATGCGGCAAGCGCTTGATCTGGCAAAAGGCGATATAGAAGACTGCCTGCCTGAAAGGTTCCGGACCAAATACCATTTGCCGTCCATCGAAGACGCACTGGAATGGGTCCATTTTCCGACAAACGGGGAAGCACTGAAACAGGCAAGGCGCCGCTTTGTTTATGAAGAACTTTTGATGTTCCAATTAAAGATGCAGGCCTTGCGCAAAAAGACCCGTGAAGAAGAAGGCGGTTCATTCATCGATTATGACTTGGACCGCTTAAAACAGTTTATTGAGACCTTGCCGTTCGATTTGACCGATGCCCAAAAACGGGTGGTCAATGAAATCTGCAGGGATTTAAAAGAGCCTTTCCGCATGAACCGCCTGCTGCAGGGCGATGTGGGATCCGGTAAAACGGTTGTCGCAGCAATTTCGTTGTATGCGGCTGTAACGGCCGGACAGCAAGGGGCATTGATGGCTCCGACTGAAATCCTGGCGGAACAGCATGCCAATACACTAGCGCAATGGTTCCAGCCTTTTGCGGTGAATATTGCATTGCTGACCGGATCGGTTAAAGGCAAAAAGCGCCAGCTGATCCAGGAACAGCTGGCGGCTGGCGAAATTGATATTTTGATCGGTACCCATGCCCTGATTCAACCCGATGTCCGGTTCAAGAAGCTGGGGCTGGTCATTACCGACGAACAGCACCGTTTTGGCGTGGACCAGCGCCGGGTTTTAAAAGACAAAGGGTATAACCCGGATGTCCTGTTCATGACCGCTACCCCAATTCCGCGGACATTGGCGATTTCCGCTTTTGGCGAAATGGATGTATCCGTGATTGACGAGATGCCGGTCGGTCGAAAAGAAATTCAGACATTCTGGATGAAAAAGGATATGTTCGGAAAAATCGTCAGCCGCATGGAAAAAGAACTGGCTGCCGGGCGGCAGGCGTATGTCATCTGCCCGTTGATCGAGGAATCCGACAAACTGGATTACCAGAATGCGGTAGATCTGTTCCAGCAGTTATCAACTTATTTTCATGGCAAGCACACAGTCGGTCTGATGCACGGACGGTTGTCTTCGGACGAAAAAGAAGAAACGATGCGTTCGTTCACCGAAGGCGAAATTGAAGTTCTGGTTTCCACTACGGTTGTCGAAGTCGGGGTCAACGTGCCGAATGCGACGTTCATGCTGATTTATGACGCTGAGCGGTTCGGGTTGTCCCAGCTTCATCAATTAAGGGGCCGGGTTGGACGCGGCAGCGACCAGTCTTATTGTGTGCTGCTGGCGGATCCGAAAACCGAAATTGGGAAAGAACGCATGGCTTCCATGACGGAAACGAATGACGGCTTTGTTTTGGCTGAGAAAGATTTGCAGCTGCGCGGACCGGGCGACTTCTTCGGACGCAAGCAAAGCGGTGTGCCGGAATTTAAAATGGCGGACCTTGTCCATGATTACCGGGCGCTGGAAACTGCCAGACGGGACGCAGAAGCATTGGTCAACAGCGATGAATTTTGGACAGGCGATGAAACCAGATGCCTGCGTGAGCACCTGGAAGAATCAGGAGCGCTTGCTGCAGGAAGGCTGGATTAAGAATGCGGGATTCAGATAATCCTTGCATTCTTTTTTTGTTATTTATATACTCATATTAGTACCAAGTGCTAATAGCGGGCGGTGACAGAGTGAGGAAACCAAAAAAAGAGCGGCAGCGTGCGTTGACAGAGTCCATCAATGACAATCCATTTGTCACAGATGACGAGCTGTCTACCAAGTTTGATGTCAGCGTCCAGACGATCCGTCTTGACCGCATGGAACTCGGAATTCCGGAGTTGCGGGAGCGTATCAAACATGTGGCCGTCAAAACATTTGAAGATGAAGTGAAATCTTTGCCGATTGACGAAGTCATCGGTGAAATTATAGATATTGAACTCGATGAACGGGCCATTTCGATATTCGATGTGAAACCGGAACACGTTTTCCAGCGCAACCAGATTGCACGGGGACACCATTTATTTGCCCAGGCAAACTCTCTTGCTGTAGCGGTGATGAACGATGAACTGGCGCTGACGGTTAAGTCGGAACTCCAGTTCCTGCGTCCGGTGACAGCCGGCCAGCGGGTAGTGGCGAAAGCCCAGGTAGTCGACCGCAATCCCGAGAAAAACCGGGCATACGTAAAAGTCGTTTCATCGGTGGATTTGGCGACTGTATTTATCGGTACATTTGAGATGTACCGCATGACGGAACAAAGTGAAGGTGACGAAAAGTGATTATAGCAGTAGATGGAATGGGCGGCGACAATGCCCCGAAAGAGATTATTGAAGGGGTCTATAAGGCGCTGGAAGAGTTTGGCGATATATCGGTGCAGCTTTATGGCAACCAGGAAAAAATGCAGCCTTTTTTAAAACAGCACGAGCGGCTGAATGTGATCCATTGCGAGGAAATTATTGAAGCAACGGATGATCCTGTCCGCGCAGTGCGCCGAAAAAAAGGGGCATCGATGGTCCAGATGGCTCAAGCCGTGAAAGACGGCCGTGCGGATGCTTGCGTTTCTGCCGGCAATACCGGTGCACTGATGGCAGCTGGGCTATTTGTGGTTGGGCGCATTGACGGTGTAGACCGTCCGGCATTGGCTCCAACCTTGCCGACAATTGATGGCAAAGGATTTGTCATGCTTGATATGGGCGCAAACGCCGAAGCGCGTCCGGAGCATCTTGTGCAGTATGCAGTAATGGGCAGCATTTACGCCGAAAAAGTACGGGGCATCCAAAATCCGACAGTCGGCTTACTCAATATCGGCACGGAAGAGAAAAAAGGCAACGATTTGACGAAGGCCGCTTTTCCGTTGCTGAAAGAAGCGCCTGTGAATTTTATCGGCAACGTGGAATCGCGTGATTTGCTGAACGGTGCTGCGGATGTGGTTGTGACGGACGGCTTTACTGGAAACATGGTGTTGAAAACGATTGAAGGCACCGCGATGAATGTCTTTGCGATGATTAAAGATGTCTTTATGTCATCCACGAAGACAAAACTGGCTGCGCTTTTAGTGAAAAATGATTTGAACGGCCTGAAAGGCATGCTGGACTATAGCGAGTACGGAGGCGCCGGATTGTTCGGGCTGAAAGCCCCAGTCATCAAAGCCCACGGCTCTTCTAATGCGAATGCCTTATTCAACGCCATCCGCCAGACACGGACCATGGTCGAATATGATGTAACCGGCACGATTTACAGTACGTTGAAAAAGGAGAACCCAAATGACTAAAATTGCCTTTATTTATCCAGGACAAGGTTCCCAAGCAATTGGTATGGGCGAAACTTTCCTCGCTGATGAAAAGAGCCGCCAATATTTCAATGACGCCGATGAAGCGCTTGGCGTTAATTTATCCCAATTGATGCTTGAAGGGCCGCAGGAAAATTTGACGCTTACATATCATGCACAGCCTGCGCTCCTTACTGTGAGCGCAATGATCACCGAACGGTTGAACCGAGCAGGCATTAAACCGGACTACACGGCTGGCCACAGCCTCGGTGAATACAGTGCATTAGTCGCTTCAGGTGTACTGCCATTCGAGAAAGCGGTCGACATTGTCCATAAACGGGGCTTGTTTATGAACGAAGCCGTGCCGGCAGGAGAAGGCGCCATGGCAGCCATTCTCGGCATGGACAGCGAAACGCTGGAAAAAGTGACAAATGAAGTAACGGATTCAACCGGTGTCGTCCAGCTCGCCAATTTGAACTGCCCGGGGCAAATTGTCATTTCGGGCACGAAAGCAGGTGTCGAAGCAGCGTGTGCGCTCGCCAAAGAACGCGGAGCGAAACGTGCAATTCCCTTGGATGTCAGCGGTCCATTCCATTCCGAATTGATGCGCCCGGCGTCCCAAGATCTTGCTCAAGTGTTAAGCAACGCTTTTCTGGAAGACGCTGAGATTCCGGTGGTGACCAACGTAACGGCGAAAAGCGAAACGCACGCTTCCCAGTTCCAGGAACTATTGGTGCGCCAATTGTATTCCCCGGTTCTTTGGGAGCAATCGGTCCGTGAAATGATCGACCTCGGCGTAACGGTGTTTGTAGAAGTCGGTCCGGGCAAAGTGCTAAGCGGATTAGTGAAAAAAATCGATCGGTCGGTGCAGACTTTGCCGGTCTTCGATTTGGAATCCTTTGAAAAAGCGGTAGAGGAGCTGTCAAAATGACCACGTTAACAGGAAAAACAGCCATTGTGACGGGCGCATCGCGCGGAATTGGCGCGGAAATCGCCCGCAAATTGGCTGGTGCCGGCGCGAAAATAGTCGTCAATTACAGCGGCAGCCAGGAGAAAGCGGAAGCAGTAGTCGCGGAAATTCAAGCTGGTGGCGGAGAAGCGATTGCAGTAAAAGCCAATGTATCGGATGCAGAAGCGGTAAAAGCGATGGTGGACGAAGCGATGAATGCTTTTGGATCCGTCGATATCCTGGTAAACAACGCAGGGATTACGCGCGACAATCTGATGATGCGCATGAAAGACGACGAGTGGGATGATGTCATCAATACCAATCTGAAAGGCGTCTTTATCTGCACAAAAGCGGTTACCCGCCAAATGATGAAGCAGCGTTCAGGGCGGATTGTCAATATTTCTTCGATCGTCGGGGTCATGGGGAATGCCGGACAGGCGAACTATGTAGCAGCGAAAGCCGGCGTCATCGGGCTGACAAAAACGACGGCTCGTGAACTTGCAAGCCGCGGCATTACGGCGAATGCCATCGCGCCCGGGTTTATTACGACCGACATGACAGACAAATTGAACGAAGACATTCAAAAATCCATGCTTGCCCAAATTCCTCTTGGACGTTTCGGGGAAGCCGAAGAAGTGGCAAAAGCTGCACTGTTCTTAGCTTCAGATGAAGCTTCGTACATGACAGGGCAAACGCTTCATCTTGACGGCGGCATGGTCATGTAACAAGAAATTCTGTATACTGATTTGAGGGGAGGTGACGGCATTGGCAACAGTATTAGAGCGCGTAACTAAAGTAATCGTGGATCGTCTAGGTGTGGAAGAAAGCGAAGTTAAACTTGAAGCTTCATTCACAGGCGACCTTGGTGCAGATTCATTAGACGTAGTTGAATTGGTTATGGAACTTGAAGATGAATTCGATATGGAAATCTCTGACGAAGACGCTGAAGGTATGGCAACAGTAGGAGACGCAGTAACATATATCGAAAAGAAACAAGCATAATCAACGAAAAGCGGAAGCGCCTGTAAAGACCCGACAAGCTTAAGGCGGTTCACCGAAGCGGCGTTTTGTGCCGTGCAGGTGGACTGGCTTAAGACCTCGAGGGTCTAGGCGCTGAAGCTGGACAATGCGAAAAGCGGAAGCGGCCGTTGTTAGTCGTTTCCAACACTTAATACCACTAATCGGCGCACAATCGCTTATCCAAAGCGGCTGTGCGCCGATTCTCTTTTTGCACTATCCACTGAAAACAGGTAAAATCAAAGGAAGAACGTCAAAGGAAGGCAGATTATAAATGGCAATGAAAAAGAAACCAAACCCGCAAAAGCCGGGTTCAATCAAAGAAAGCGCACGCTTGGCTTTTGAACAGCTGCAAAAAGAGCTGAATATCGAATTTAAAAACCCTGCACTGCTATACCAAGCCTTTACCCATTCATCTTATGTGAATGAGCATCGAAGAAGACATTACACGGACAACGAGCGCCTCGAATTTTTGGGGGATGCAGTATTGGAGTTGTCGGTATCCCATTTCTTGTATGCAAAATACCCTGAAATGAGCGAAGGCGAGTTGACGAAGCTGCGTGCAGCCATCGTTTGTGAACCGTCGCTTGTGTTGTTTGCCAATGAACTTAATTTCGGCAAATACATCCTGCTTGGGAAGGGCGAAGAACAAACGGGCGGACGTACGCGCCCAGCACTCCTCGCCGACGTTTTCGAGTCGTATATCGGGGCTTTGTATTTAGATCAGGGAATGGAGCCAGTGGTCAAATTTTTGGAAGTCGTTTTGTTTCCGAAAGTAGGCACCGGTGCTTTTTCGCATGTGATGGATTATAAGAGCCAATTGCAGGAATTGGTTCAGCAAAAAAACAACGGCGCATTAATATACGAAATCATTGATGAAAAAGGGCCTGCACATAGCCGGATTTTTGTCACACGGGTATCGCTGGCTGATCAAGAACTTGGCATCGGGAATGGCCGGTCCAAAAAAGAGGCTGAACAGCAAGCCGCACAGCTGGCAATCCAAAAATTGCAGGAAGCAATGGAGGATTAGAACATGTTTTTGAAACGATTAGAAGTCATGGGATTCAAGTCTTTTGCCGATCGGATCGGCATTGACTTTGTGCCGGGCGTAACGGCTGTTGTCGGGCCAAACGGAAGCGGCAAAAGCAATGTAACAGATGCCATCCGCTGGGTGCTCGGCGAACAATCGGCAAAATCCCTGCGGGGCGCAAAAATGGAAGATGTTATTTTTGCTGGCAGTGACTCGCGTAAACCCCTTAATTTTGCGGAAGTAACTTTAATTTTGGATAATACAGACGGCAGAGTCCCTCTCGATTACAGCGAAATCAGCGTAACGAGGAGGGTTTTTCGAAGTGGCGAAAGCGCTTATTTGCTAAACAAGCAAAACTGCCGATTGAAAGATATAACGGATTTATTCATGGATTCGGGCCTTGGAAAAGAAGCTTTTTCCATCATCTCGCAAGGCCGGGTGGATGAAATCCTCAACAGCAAGGCAGATGAACGCCGTTCGATTTTTGAAGAAGCGGCAGGCGTGCTGAAATACAAACAGCGCAAGAAAAAAGCCGAAGTGAAATTAAACGAAACCGATGAAAACTTAAACCGGGTTCTGGATATTTTGCATGAACTGGACGGGCGCATGGAGCCGCTGCAGATTCAGGCTTCAGCTGCAAAAGATTATATTGATATGAATGAACAATTGAAAGACGCAGACATTGCTTTGCTGGCATTTGATTTGACAGCGCTTGAAGAGGAACTGTCTGCGCTGTCTTCAGAGACGGCGTCGCATGAAGAAAAAGAAAAAGAATTAGCGGCAGAGATCGATGAAAAAGAAATAGCCGTTAAAGGCATACGGGCTGCCTTGTCCAAATTGGATCATCAGATTGAAAAATCGCAGAACCAGCTTGTGGAAGCCAGCAGCGAGAGCGAAAAATGGGAAGGCCGCAAATTGCTGATGTCTGAGAAAAAAAGCAATGCGCACCGCCAAGCCCAGCAATTGCAGGACAGCCTGGAAGCGGAAAAAGCAGAAAACGATTTTCTGGATAAGAAATACAGCGAACAATCCGCTTTGCTGGAAGAACAAAAAGCGGAGCAGCTTTCCATCCGCCAAAGCATCAAATTGCTGGAAGAGCAGCTGAACCGGACGCCGGCTGATATCGACAACGATATCGAAAGCCAGAAATCGACATACATCGAGTTGATGAACGAGCAGGCAACTGTAAGAAACGAGCTGAAAAACATCGGCTTGCAGGAGCAGCAATTGTCTGCTTCGAGCAGCCGGATCGCCGTGCAGCAAGCAGACTTTACAGCGGAAATCGCTAAGCTGGAGAAGGAAAAAGCCGCAGCGGACCAGAAAATGGATGAAATCCAAAAATTGCTTGCAGACAAGAGGGCTTTGTACAAAGAAACGGAAATTTCCTTCCGGGACATGAAAGAAGCCTTTGATAAAAAGCAATCGATGCTTTTCCAGGCGTATCAGTCCCAGAAACAATTAAATGCACGCGTGGACACGCTTCAAGAACTGGAAGCGGACTTTTCCGGGTTTTTCCAAGGGGTGCGGGAAGTGCTCGTTGCACGTGATAAACGCCAATTAAACGGGGTTGTCGGAGCGGTCGCGGAAATCGTTCAAGTAGAACAGGGCTTTGCCAAGGCGATTGAAACGGCGCTTGGTGCAGCCAGCCAGCACATCGTGACAGAAACGGAACAGCATGCACGTGAAGCCATTGAGTTTTTGCGCAATAAACGCGCTGGCCGGTCGACTTTCCTGCCGATGAGCGTGATGAAATCCAGAAAAATTTCTGGACAGACAATCGCTTCGATTGAAAAGCATCCGTCATTTGTCAAAATGGCATATGAATTGGTTGGCTATGATGCGGCTTATGGCATGATCATTGAAAATCTGTTAGGAAACGTCATCATTGCATCCGATTTGAAAGGTGCTTCTGCAATTGCAAAACTGACAATGAATCGTTACCGCGTCGTCACATTGGATGGCGATGTGGTCAATGCCGGCGGATCGATGACCGGGGGAGCGAGCAAATCCCAGGCTTCTTTCTTTACCCGCAAAGCAGAGCTTGAACAATTGATTGCCCAATCGAAAGAACTGGCGGAAACGATTTTAAATGCGGAGAAAACGGTCCAAAAAGAACAAGCCGAAGTGCATGCCAAGGAACAACGGTTAAACAATCTTCGTTCTGAAGGTGAAAAATACCGCGACTTGGAATCCGAGCGTGCCATGACGCTAAGAGAAATTGAAGCCATACTGAAAACGACGAAAGACCGGTTCCTGCTTTTCCAAGCAGAACGTAAAAACCGGGATTTTGATTTGACTTCGGTGGTATCAAGAAAAGAAGCGGCGGCTGCACGGCTAGATGAAATCGGCGGGGAACTGGATGCCATTTCCCAACATATAGAGGAATTGACGCAGTTCAAACAGCAAAACGAATCGGCGCGCGATTTGGTGCTGGGCAAGCTGTCGGACCAAAAATCCCAGCTCGCGGTCATGAAAGAACGGGTTGCCCAGTTGATGCGGAGCGAATCGGAACTTCTTGAGCGGAAATTGAAAAGCGACCGCAAACTGGAAGAAATCCAAAAAGAGCTCCAATGGATCCAGTCAGAAGAGGCAACGAAAGTCTACTCCGATGAAGAAATTATCCAGGAAATCGCTAAATGGACGGAAAAGAAAGTGCTTGAACAGGAAACCACCCAGAAATTGCGGCAGGAGCGTACGGAGCGCCATGCCGAAATGACTGCGCTGGAAGAACAATTGAAAGAAATGCAGCGCATTTACAAAGGCTATGTAGAAGCCATCCGCATATGTGAAGTGAAATCGACGCGCGTTGAAGTTCAAATCCAAAGCTTCCTTGCGCAGTTGGAAACCAACTATCAAATTACGCTCGAAGAAGCGAAAGCCTATGAATTGGCAGATGAAGAATCGGTTGTCCGCAAAAAAGTGAAATTGTTGAAGCAATCCATCGAAGAATTAGGGCCGGTCAACATCGGAGCGATTGAAGAGTTCGAACATGTTTCCGAACGCCACGGCTTCTTGACGGAGCAGCGCAACGACTTGAACGAAGCGAAAGAAACGCTGCGCACCGTCATCAGTGAAATGGATGAAGAAATGACGAGCCGTTTTGATGATACGTTCCATGCAATCCGGCAACAGTTCCAGCGCGTCTTTAAGGAGTTGTTCGGCGGTGGTGCAGCAGATCTGGTGTTGACCGATCCGGACGATTTGCTGATGACCGGCATCGAAATCATCGCACAGCCTCCTGGCAAGAAACTGCAAAATTTGAGTCTCTTGTCAGGCGGGGAACGGGCTCTTACAGCGATTGCCTTATTGTTTGCGATTTTGAAAGTCCGTCCGGTGCCGTTCTGTGTGCTGGATGAAGTGGAAGCAGCGCTTGATGAGTCGAATGTTGTCCGCTACAGCCAGTATTTGAAGAAATTCAGCGAAGACACGCAATTCATCGTCATTACGCACCGCAAAGGCACAATGGAAGGCGCAGACGTCTTATACGGCATCACCATGCAGGAATCAGGGATTTCAAAATTGGTTTCTGTTAAACTGCAGGAAGAACTATAAAAGGAGTGGTTACATGAGTTTCTTTAAAAAGCTAAAAGATAAATTTGCAGGAAATCCGGAGGCTGAAGAGTCGACCGAAAAATATAAAGAAGGCTTAACCAAAACTCGCACCGGCTTCACTTCGAAAATCAATGATTTAGTGGCGAAGTACCGCAAAGTGGATGAAGATTTCTTTGAAGAATTAGAAGATATCCTGCTTCAGGCGGATGTTGGATTTGATACCGTGATGGAATTGATGGATCAGCTGCGCTATGAAGTGCAGCGCAAGAACGTCAAAGATACTTCCACGGTACAGTCGGTTATTTCCGAGAAATTAGTGGAAATCTACCAAGCCGGTGAAGAGGAAATCAATGAACTTAAATTCGCAGATGATTTGACGGTCATCTTATTTGTCGGCGTCAACGGCGTCGGCAAAACGACGACCATCGCCAAATTGGCGCATCGCCTGAAAAATGAAGGGAAATCAGTGCTGTTGGCTGCGGGCGATACATTCCGTGCCGGCGCAATTGAACAATTGGATATTTGGGGCCAGCGCGTCGGCGTTGACGTGATCAAACAAAGCGAAGGGTCCGATCCGGCAGCTGTTATGTACGACGCGGTCCGTGCTGCCAAATCACGCGGCGTTGATGTCTTGATCTGTGATACAGCAGGGCGCTTGCAGAACAAAGTGAACTTGATGAACGAGCTGGAAAAAGTATATCGCGTCATTTCACGCGAAATTCCGGGAGCTCCTCATGAAGTGCTGCTTGCACTGGATGCTACAACTGGCCAAAATGCCTTGGTTCAAGCCCAAATGTTTAAAGAAGCGACGGATGTAACCGGCATTGTTTTGACAAAATTGGACGGTACGGCAAAAGGCGGGATCGTTTTGGCGATTCGCAGCAAACTGAATATCCCTGTGAAATTTGTCGGCCTTGGCGAACAGATGGATGATCTGCAGCCGTTTGACCCTCAGAAATATGTGTATGGTTTATTTGCCGAAGGCTTGGATAAAGAAGAAGAAACAGAAAACGCAGAAGCAGACAAGTAAAATTACTTGACGCTACTTGCGGTTTTCAGTATTCTAAACAGTAGAGTCAGTGGGGGTGAACAGCGATGATGGGGTTAGAAAAGACAACACGCATGAATTATTTGTTTGATTTCTATCAAGAATTGCTGACGCCAAAACAGCGCAGTTACATGATGCTGTATTATTTAGATGATCATTCCTTAGGTGAAATTGCTGAAACTTATAACATTACGCGCCAGGCGGTTTACGACAATATCCGCCGGACAGAAGCGATGCTTGAAGAATACGAAGCGAAATTGCAGCTTTTCGAGAAATTCCAGAAACGGCAGCAATTGGTTTCGTCATTTGAAAAACAGCCATTCTCAGAAGAACGGGTCCGGGAATTGCTGGACCAGCTGAAAGAATGGGATTAGGAGGCGGAAACAATGGCATTTGAAGGATTATCCGAACGCCTGCAAGGCACGATCCAGCGCATCAAAGGCAAAGGGAAAGTATCTGAAGCAGATGTGAAAGAGATGATGCGTGAAGTCCGTTTCGCATTAATCGAAGCGGATGTTAACTTAAAAGTCGTCAAAGAGTTTGTTAAAAAAGTCAGTGAACGCGCAGTTGGGGTAGACGTCATGCAAAGTTTGACGCCTGGCCAGCAAGTCGTAAAGATCGTTAAAGACGAATTGACGACGTTAATGGGCGGCGAACAAAGCAAAATCGAATTCTCGGCTAAACAGCCGACTGTCATCATGATGGTCGGACTGCAAGGGGCCGGGAAAACGACCACTACGGGGAAACTCGCAAGTTTGCTCCGCAAAAAACATAACCGCAAACCGTTAATGGTGGCAGCGGATGTCTACCGTCCGGCAGCGATCCAGCAGCTGGAAACCATCGGCAAGCAATTGTCTCTTCCGGTTTTCTCGAAGGGTACAGATATTTCCCCGGTGGAAATTGCGCGCCAAGCCATTGAATACGCAAAACAGGAACATATGGATACGGTCTTAATTGATACCGCCGGACGTTTGCATGTGGATGAAAATCTGATGCAGGAACTGAAAGACATTCGCGCGTTAAAAGAACCGGATGAAATTTTCCTTGTTGTCGATGCCATGACCGGGCAGGATGCAGTCAATGTTGCACAAAGCTTTAACGAAGCGCTGGGCATTACGGGCGTCGTCTTGACGAAGCTTGACGGGGATACCCGCGGCGGTGCGGCGCTTTCCATCCGTTCCGTAACCGAGAAACCGATTAAATTTGTCGGGATGGGCGAAAAAATGGATGCGCTGGAAGCTTTCTATCCAGAACGCATGGCATCGCGGATTCTTGGCATGGGCGATATGCTGTCGCTGATCGAAAAAGCGCAGTCCAATGTCGATGAAGAAAAAGCACGGGAACTGGAAGAGAAATTCAGGACTTCTTCGTTTACATTTGATGATTTCCTTGACCAAATGACCCAAGTGAAGCAAATGGGGCCGCTCGATGAAATCTTGAAAATGCTCCCGGGCGCCAATAAAATCAAAGGCCTTGAAAATGCGAAAGTGGACGAAAGCCAGATGGGCCGCGTCGAAGCGATTATCCGGTCGATGACCAAACAGGAGAAAATCACTCCTGAAATCATCAACTCTAACCGCCGCAAGCGGATTGCCAAAGGATCAGGCACATCCATTCAGGACGTTAACCGCCTGTTAAAGCAATTTGAAGACATGAAAAAAATGATGAAACAAATGTCCGGCATGAACCAAAAGGGCAAAAAGAAAATGTCTATGCCCGGATTGGACTCGCTTTTTAAATAATTTTTAAGGTGTTAAGAAAAAATACTTTACAAACTATTTAAAGCTTGCTAATATAATATCTTGTGTGAAACTATTCGGAGGTGCTTTAAGAAATGGCAGTAAAAATTCGCTTAAAACGTATGGGAGCTAAAAAATCTCCTTTTTACCGTATCGTAGTTGCTGATTCACGTTCACCACGTGACGGCCGTCAAATCCAGACAGTAGGTACTTACAACCCGCTAACAGTTCCAGCTGAAGTTAAAATCGACGAAGAATTAGCGTTGAAATGGCTTCACGATGGTGCAAAACCATCTGACACTGTTCGCAACTTGTTTTCTCAAAATGGCATTATGGAGAAATACCATAACGAAAAATTAAGCAAGTAAGGGAGTTTTTCTTATGAAGCAGCTGATTGAAACCATTGTGAAACCGCTGGTTGATCATCCGGATGAAGTTCGAGTCGAAACTGACGAAAATGCAAGCCGTATTGTCTACAAGCTTTCCGTGCATTCAGAAGATACAGGGAAAGTGATCGGGAAACAAGGACGTGTGGCGAAAGCCATCCGCTCCATCGTGTATTCAGCAGCAAGCAACTATCATAAGAAAAAGACTTACGTCGATATTGTGGATTAAGCAAAAAAGGAAGGAGCCCTGGTTCCTTCCTTTTTTGTCAGATTAAAAGGAAATGCAACAAGTGAAAGTGATGTTTCAATGCGCAATCCAGTTGCAAAAGAAAGTGAAAGGGTGTTTTTGAGTGGAATGGTTTAATGTAGGGAAAATCGTTAATACCCACGGAATCCGAGGAGAAGTTCGGGTTTTATCGCGTACGGATTTCCCGGAAGAACGCTTTGCAATCGGGATGAAACTCGGCCTCTTTAAACCCGATGCCAAAAAACCGATCATGGTAACGGTTGCCAGCCACCGCCAGCATAAAAATTTCGAATTGCTGACGTTTGAAGGGTATCCGAACATCAATGACGTAGTGGAATTCAAAGATTCCTATTTGCGTATTGCGGAGCATGATTTGACGGAATTGGAAGATCATGCATATTACCACCATGAAATTTTAGGCTGCATCGTCTTTTCAGAAGAAGGCCGGGAAATTGGCACAATCACTGAAATTCTTGAAACAGGCGCGAATGATGTATGGGAAGTTACGCCGCAAGCCGGCAAGAAGCATTACATTCCGTATATCGAAGACGTCGTGAAAGAAATCGATGTGGATGAAAAGAAAGTGGTCATTGAAGTATTGGAAGGTTTGTTGAACGAATGAAGATAAACGTCTTGTCTTTGTTTCCACCCATGTTCGAAGGGGTCTTCAACCAGTCAATTTTAAAAAAAGCGCAAGAAAAAAATGCGGTCTCGCTCAATGTCACGGACATCCGTGAGTTTGCTGACAACAAACGCCAAGTGGACGATTATCCGTTCGGCGGCGGCGCCGGCATGGTGCTGAAGGCGGAACCGATTTTCAATGCAGTGGAATCCCTTGCCAAAAGCGAAAAAGCCCGCGTGATCCTGATGTGTCCGCAGGGAGAGCGCTTCACGCAGCAAAAAGCGGAAGAGCTTGCTCAGGAAGAAGAGCTGGTGTTTATCTGCGGCCATTACGAAGGCTATGATGAACGCATCCGGGAACACTTGGTAACCGATGAAATATCCATCGGCGATTTTGTATTGACCGGCGGTGAACTGGCGGCAATGACTGTCATCGACAGCGTCGTCAGACTGCTTCCAGGCGTCCTTGGCAATGCGGACTCTCCTGTGCGTGACTCATTCTCGACCGGGCTGCTTGAACATCCTCAGTACACCCGTCCAGCCGATTTCAGAGGTTGGAAGGTTCCGGCTGTGCTGACATCCGGAAACCATGCAAAAGTGGACCAGTGGAGAGAACAGCAGGCCTTGAAACGGACACTCGAACGGCGTCCCGATTTGTTGGAATATATCGAGTTGTCGGCGAGCCAGCAAAAGCTGTTGAATGAACTAAAAAAACAAGAAAATTAATTGGAATGTCTCTTGCATAAGCGAGTGTTTGGTGATACTATGGAGTCTGTACTTTTATGTGAAGTACAGGATCACGGTGTTCCGCTGCAACAGCCAATGTGTGCAAGAGCATCTGTAGAAGGAGAGAAAAAACATGCAAAACATTATTGCAGACATTACTAAAGAACAACTTCGCACGGATCTTCCAGATTTCCGTCCGGGAGACACTGTTCGTGTACACGTGAAAGTTGTCGAGGGAACTCGCGAACGTATTCAAATGTACGAAGGAGTTGTAATCGGTCGCCGTGGAGGCGGAATCAGTGAATCATTCACAGTCCGCAAAATCTCTTATGGTGTTGGTGTTGAACGTACATTCCCTGTACACACGCCAAAAATTGCACAACTTGATGTTGTTCGTCGTGGTAAAGTACGTCGTGCGAAATTGTACTACTTGCGTAACCTACGCGGTAAAGCAGCGCGCATCAAAGAAATTCGATAAGATTGCACTAATGAAAGAGGGCGGAAGCGCCCTCTTTCTTTTTGTTTTCCCGGCACTTGCAAGCATTTTAAAATTTCCGCTATTGAAGTCTTTCAGGTGGGTATACAAGGTTTCGGGAAGCTGCACAGCTGCTCGCCTGGAGAACGCTGCAGCCTCTTCGATTTGAAGGGGCAAGTATAGACGGCCGCTTCCGCTTTTCTTTGCTAAAAAGAGGGAATCCTTGTACAATTAGATGAGAAAGTTTAGGGAGGAACACGGTATGGAACCTGAAGTGAAGAAAAAAAATGAAGTATGGGAATGGTCTAAGGCTCTACTGATTGCATTTGGGCTTGCTGCAATTATACGATTTTTCTTTTTCACGCCAATTGTCGTTGACGGTGAATCGATGATGCCGACTCTTGAGCACGGCGATCGCATGATCGTTAACAAAATCGGCTATACCGTCGGGGATCCTGACCGGTTTGATATTATCGTTTTTCATGCACCTGAAGAAAAAGACTATATTAAGCGGATCATCGGTTTGCCAGGGGACCACGTGGCCTACGAAAATGATCAGCTCTATATAAACGGCGAAGCGGTGGAAGAACCTTATTTGGATGCCTATAAACAAGGCATTACCGGAACGTTGACAGAAGATTTTACATTAGAAGAAAGAACCAATGAAAGTACGATCCCGGAAGGCTATGTATTTGTAATGGGCGATAACCGCAGAGCCAGCAAAGACAGCCGCCATATTGGCTTAGTGCCGATGGATGAAGTCATCGGCAGCACCAATTTTGTATTCTGGCCGATGCCGGAAGCGGGAGTCGTTAACTAAGGAGTGTTTTTATGACGATACAATGGTTTCCAGGGCATATGGCAAAAGCAAGAAGAGAAGTTACCGAAAAACTGAAATTGGTGGATATCATTTTCGAACTTGTGGATGCCCGGTTACCTTTATCTTCACGAAATCCAATGATTGATCAAGTGATTCAGCAAAAACCGCGTTTAATCATTTTAAACAAGATGGATATGGCCGATGAAGTTGAAACGAAAAAGTGGATTCGTTATTTTGAAGAGCAAGGAACCCGCGCAGTCGCGATTAATTCCCTGGATGGAAGAGGGCTGCAATTAGTAACTAGAACATCGAAAGAAATATTGGCGGAAAAATGGGACCGGATGATTGCCAAAGGGATCAAACCACGGGCAATCCGTGCCATGATCGTTGGGATACCGAACGTCGGCAAATCGACGCTCATCAATCGCCTCTCCAAGAAAAGCCTCGCGAAAACCGGCAATATGCCCGGTGTAACAAAAGCGCAGCAATGGATCAAAGTAGGCAAAGAAATCGAACTGCTGGATACACCGGGCATTCTGTGGCCGAAATTTGAAGATCCGGAAACCGGCTTTAAACTGGCTGTTACCGGAGCGATCAAAGACTCGGTCATCCAGATGCAGGAACTGGCGATTTACGCTTTGAAGTTTCTTGAAGAACGCTATCCGGAACGTTTGAAAGAACGCTACGGCATTGAACAAGTAGATGAAAATGTCGCTGTTGCATTTGAAATCATAGCCAAGAGACGGAGTTTTGTATTGCCGGGCGGAGAAATTGATTACGATATGACGGCTGAAGCGATTGTCCGCGATATCCGGAATCAATACCTTGGCCGTGTCACTTTTGACTATTATGATGAAATGATTGTTGAGGAAGAATGAGGGAAAAGGCTGGCTCAAGCGATTGAGTCCAGCCTTTTTATTTTACAGAAGAAAAGGGATGGAAGCATGATCAAAATTGGAGAAATCAAAGAACGCCTGGCAGAAACCGCTGACTGGGAAGCGTGGATGGACGATATCCGCCAAGATCCACGGAAAAATGTCCAAGCGGCGCTGGCGGCCTGGCAGCGCAAAAAAAATCTGCGCGACAAGCAGCAGCACGCCCATGATCAAAAAATCGAGTTCGACGCTTCTTTTAAGGAGAACAGGGAAGATCTTGTCTGCGGCATTGACGAAGCAGGGAGGGGTCCGCTGGCAGGTCCGGTTGTAACGGCCGCTGTAATATTGCCTGAAGATTGTTCCGCTTTGCTTGGGCTGGATGATTCCAAAAAACTGTCAAAAGCCAAGCGCGACCAGTATGCGGCGCTCATCAAAGATATCGCCGTCAGCTACGCCGTGCACATCCAGCCGCCGGAAGAAATTGATGCCCAAAACATTTATCAGGCCACCAGAAGCTCAATGACCCAAGCGGCTTTGCAGCTAAACCCAAGACCTGATATTATTCTGGCAGATGCCATGCAGCTTGAGGCGGGAATCCGATGTGAATCGATTATCAAAGGGGATGCCAAAAGCCTGTGCATCGCGGCCGCGTCGATTTTAGCAAAAACCGGCCGGGACGCCATTATGGCGGCATATGCTTTGGAATATCCGGCATACGGTTTCGACAAGCATGCCGGATACGGAACCAAAGAGCATTTGAGTGCGTTGGAGAAAAATGGTCCGTGCCCGATTCACCGGAAGACGTTCGAACCTGTAAAATCAATGGTCGAACCGCCGCTTTCACTGGACTTAAATTCTTAAGCCGTGCGATAAACTGAAGTTTTTTTCAGGATAGCCGTCAACTGTGGACATTTTGGAACAACTTTAATACAATGATAAAGGCACTACATAAAGAACAAGATGTTTGATTGGAGGATGACAGATGAATATCCATGAATATCAGGGAAAACAAATCCTTAAACAATATGGAGTAGCAGTTCCTGAAGGCCATGTAGCTTTTTCTCCAGAAGAAGCAGTGAAAGCGGCTAAAGAACTAGGTACTGATGTTGTTGTGGTAAAAGCCCAAATCCACGCAGGTGGCCGCGGCAAAGCAGGCGGAGTCAAACTTGCGAAAAACTTGGATGAAGTGCGCACAATTGCGAAAGAATTGCTTGGCAAAGTGCTTGTGACTCATCAAACAGGTCCGGAAGGAAAAGAAGTGAAACGCTTGTACGTAGAAGCGGGAAGCGACATCCAGAAGGAATACTACTTAGGTTTGGTGCTTGACCGCGAAACTTCTCGTGTAACTCTTATGGGTTCAGAAGAAGGCGGAATGGACATCGAGGAAGTGGCCGCAAACAATCCGGAGCGCCTTTTCTATGAAGAAATCGACCCGGTTGTCGGCTTGACTGGCTTCCAGGCCCGCCGTATGGCATTCAACATGAACATCCCGGCGAAACTTGTCAACAAAGCAGCTAAATTGATGCTGGGCCTTTACCAGGCTTACGTTGATACAGATGCTGCCATCGTTGAGATCAACCCGCTAGTAGTGACTGGAGACGGACAAGTCGTAGCATTGGATGCGAAATTCAATTTCGATGCAAACGCTTTATACCGCCACCAGAACATTATGGAAATGCGCGATTACGACGAAGAAGATGCAAAAGAAATCGAAGCTTCAAAATATGACTTGAGCTATATTTCCCTTGACGGAAATATCGGCTGTATGGTTAACGGTGCCGGACTTGCTATGGCAACGATGGATACCATCAACTACTACGGCGGAACACCCGCTAACTTCCTTGACGTTGGGGGCGGTGCCACTGCTGAGAAAGTAACGGAAGCTTTCAAAATCATTCTTTCTGACAAGAATGTAAAAGGAATTTTCGTTAACATTTTCGGCGGTATCATGAAGTGCGATATCATCGCAGAAGGCGTTATCCAAGCTGCTAAAGAAGTTAGCTTGAATGTGCCTCTAGTTGTGCGCCTTGAAGGAACAAACGTAGAACTGGGCAAAAAACTGCTTAACGAATCAGGTCTTGATATTGTCGCAGCCGGCACAATGGCTGATGGCGCTAAAAAGATTGTAGAACTTGTAGGCTAAAGAAGGGCAGGGACAAAAATGAGTGTATATATTAACAAAGACACAAAAGTGCTTGTACAAGGGATTACAGGGTCAACTGCCCTTTTCCATACAAAGCAAATGCTCGAATACGGAACTAAAATCGTTGCTGGGGTAACACCTGGCAAGGGCGGCACTGAAGTTGAAGGCGTACCTGTATTCAATACAGTTGAAGACGCTGTGAAAGCTACAGGAGCAAACGTATCGGTAATTTATGTACCAGCTCCTTTCGCTGCAGATGCAATTCTTGAAGCGGTTGACGCTGATCTTGATATGGCAATTTGCATCACTGAACATATTCCGGTATTGGATATGGTAAAAGTGAAGCGCTACATGGAAGGCAAGAAAACCCGCCTGGTCGGACCAAACTGCCCAGGAGTTATCACGCCTGACGAATGTAAAATTGGCATCATGCCTGGCTACATCCATAAAAAAGGCCATGTCGGCGTAGTTTCCCGCTCTGGTACGTTGACGTATGAAGCGACTCACCAATTGTCTGAAGAAGGCATTGGCCAGTCTACAGCTGTTGGTATTGGTGGAGACCCGGTTAACGGAACAAACTTCATCGATGTACTGAAAGCTTTCAACGAAGACGAAGATACTTATGCGGTCGTTATGATTGGTGAAATCGGCGGAACAGCTGAAGAAGAAGCTGCTGCATGGATCCAAGAAAACATGACAAAACCGGTTGTCGGCTTTATCGGCGGACAAACTGCCCCAGAAGGAAAACGTATGGGCCATGCCGGTGCGATCATTTCTGGCGGTAAAGGGACAGCTGCAGACAAGATCAAAGCAATGAACGCTGCTGGAATCGAAGTTGCAGAAACTCCTTCCGTTATCGGCGAGACTTTAATCCGAGTAATCAGAGAAAAAGGCTTGTACGACAAGTGCAAAACGCATTAATATAAAAGATAAGGCGCATCTTGCTGATGCGCCTTATTTTTGTTTAAAAAAAGGAGGAATATGATGAAAGATGATTTCTTGCAGCGGCTGCTGGCGTTGCATTACGTTTACCCAAAACCGCTGAACCGGCTGCAGCGATTGCTGTCCGATGACCCGGAACTGGAGAAGCTGGCAGCTCAAAAGCCGTCTGAACTCGCCAGCCGTCTGGAAATGCAGTTTGCCCAGGCAAACCAGTTGAAGAACGCCTACCTAAAAGCCTTAAAGACTCCATTTTGCGAAGTTTACGCAAAACATAAGATAACCCCCATATCTTATCGCCACCAACACTACCCCGAATCCCTGTTGGAGCTGATCGATCCGCCGGCCGTCCTGTATGCAAAGGGCCGGACCGAATTGCTGCTGGCCCCCGAAAAAATAGCGGTCATCGGCTCCCGGAACGCTTCTTCCTATTCCCGGCAAGCCATCCATGCGTTGCTGCCTTCTTTGATCGAACAAAATATGGTCATTATCAGCGGTCTGGCTAAAGGGGCGGATGCCATGGCCCACGCAGCGGCAATTGAGCTCGGCGGTCAGACCATCGCTGTAACAGGCAGCGGCTTTTTGCATCCGTATCCGAAAGAAAATGCCGGCTTGCATAATATAATAGAAGAAAAATATTTATCCATGACCGAATATCCGCCTTATATGCAGCCGAAGCGCTGGAATTTCCCCATGCGAAACCGCATTATCAGCGGGTTGTCGCAAGGCGTTCTCGTGACGGAAGCAAAAGTGAAAAGCGGTACCTTGAGCACGGTGGAGCACGCTTTGGACCACGGAAAAGATATTTTTGCTGTACCGGGAAATATATTTTCGGACTTGTCTGCCGGGCCGCATAAATTGATCGCTGAAGGTGCAAAACCGGTCTGGAAAGGCAGCCATATTCTTGAGGAATACAGGCAATTAATTGGAAAAAATGAGCAGCATTAAATGAAAAGCCTTGCATTCCGCTAAAAACTGTTATACATTTTGCAACAGGTAATTCTTTTATATATTTTAAGAAACCTCTACGAGGAGGAATATTCATGTCGGATTATTTGGTAATTGTTGAATCGCCTGCCAAGGCGAAAACAATTGAACGATATTTAGGGAAAAAGTACAAAGTCCGTGCATCTCTTGGGCATTTGCGGGATTTGCCCCGCAGCCAAATGGGTGTGGATGTTGAAAATAACTACGAACCCCGTTATATCACCATCAGAGGCAAAGGCCCAATTTTACAAGACTTAAAAAAAGAAGCGAAAAAAGCGAAGAAAGTCTTTCTCGCAGCTGACCCGGATCGCGAAGGGGAAGCAATTGCTTGGCATTTGGCCAATGCCCTCGGCGTTGACCAAAGCACTGAATGCCGAGTCGTGTTCAACGAGATTACAAAAGACGCCATTAAAGAATCATTTAAACACCCGCGGAAAATTGACATGGATTTAGTTGATGCCCAGCAAGCCCGGCGGATACTCGATCGTCTGGTCGGATACAGCATCAGTCCGCTGCTTTGGAAAAAAGTGAAAAAAGGACTGTCGGCTGGACGCGTCCAATCGGTCGCTCTCGGCTTGATCATCGACCGGGAAAATGAGATTAAAAACTTCGAACCGGAAGAATACTGGTCCATTACAGGCGAATTTGAAAAAGCGAAAAAGAAATTTGAAGCACAATTTTATGGAACTGCAGACGAAAAGGTCAAATTGCAAAATGAAAGCGATGTAAAAGCAGTAATGGCATCGATGAAAGGCAAAGACTTTTCGGTAAACCGTGTTGTGAAAAAAGAAAGAAAGAGAAATCCTTCCCCTTCTTTTACAACTTCTTCCCTCCAGCAGGAGGCAGCCCGCAAATTAAATTTCCGTGCGAAAAAGACAATGATGCTTGCTCAGCAATTGTATGAAGGCATTCAAATCGGCAAAGAAGGCATAACGGGATTGATTACGTACATGCGTACCGATTCGACCCGCATCTCCGATACCGCGAAAAAAGATGCACTTGATTTTATCGTCGATAATTACGGCGAAGATTATGTCACAAAAGCAGCCGCTGCCAAGCAGTCCGCCAAGTCGCAGGATGCCCACGAAGCCGTGCGCCCCACAAGCGTGCTGCGGACGCCGGAATCGGTGAAAAGCATCTTGTCCCGTGACCTGTACCGATTGTATAAGCTGATTTGGGACCGCTTTGTCGCCAGCCAGATGTCGCCGGCTGTGCTTGACACCGTGATGGCGGAACTCCAAAACGGAGATGCTGTTTTCCGTGCCAACGGTTCACAAGTGAAGTTTCCCGGCTTTATGAAGCTTTATATTGAAGGAACTGACGACCAAACGGAAGACAAAGACAATATTTTGCCGGAAATGGCCGAAGGTGATACGGTTAGAGCGGTGGCCATTGAACCGAAGCAGCATTTCACACAGCCGCCTCCGCGCTTTACAGAAGCCCGTTTGGTCCGTACGCTTGAAGAACTGGGCATAGGCCGTCCGTCAACGTATGCGCCAACACTGGATACCATCCAGAAGCGCGGCTATGTGGCGTTGGATGCTAAGCGCTTTATTCCGACCGAACTGGGAGAAATCGTCCACAGTCTGGTCAGTGAGTTTTTCCCGGATATCTTGAATATCGAGTTTACCGCGAAAATGGAAAATGACCTCGATAGCGTAGAAGATGGGGAAATTGACTGGCGTGCCATTATCGACTTGTTCTATCTGGATTTCGAAAAAGATCTCCGAGTCGCAGAAGAAGAAATGGAAAAAGTGCAGATCAAAGATGAGCCTGCCGGAGAAGATTGTGAACAATGTGGTTCACCGATGGTCTTTAAACTAGGGCGCTATGGCAAATTCATGGCGTGCAGCAATTTCCCGGACTGCCGCAATACAAAAGCAATCGTCAAACACATCGGCGTGACATGCCCGACGTGTAAAGAAGGCGAGATTGTCGAACGGAAAAGCAAGAAACGCCGGATTTTCTACGGCTGCGAACGCTATCCGGAATGTGACTTTGTGTCATGGGACAAACCGATTGAGCGGCCATGTCCGAAATGTGCGCAGCTGCTTGTAGAAAAGAAAGTGAAAAAAGGCGTGCAGATCAACTGTACAAACTGTGATTACAAAGAAGAAGTTCAATAATTGATAGAGGTGTTTTAACATGACAAAATACGTAAACATTATCGGAGCTGGACTTGCAGGAAGCGAAGCAGCTTGGCAAGTGGCAAAACGGGGCATCAACGTGCGCCTTTATGAAATGCGCCCGGTCAAACAGACGCCAGCCCACCATACAGACAAATTCGCCGAACTGGTTTGCTCCAACTCGCTGCGTGCCAATTCCTTAACCAATGCAGTCGGTGTCATCAAAGAAGAAATGCGCCATTTGGATTCGGTCATTATTGAATCTGCGGATCGTGCTTCTGTTCCGGCTGGAGGAGCGCTTGCAGTAGACCGCCACGAATTTGCCGGTATGGTAACCGACAAAGTCCGCAACCATCCGCTTGTTGAAGTCATCAACGAAGAAGTAACGGAAATTTCGGAAGGCATCACCATTATTGCAACAGGTCCGCTGACATCTCCGGCGCTGGCTGAAAAAATCCGTGAACTGACTGGGGAAGAATACCTGTACTTCTACGATGCAGCGGCTCCGATTGTGGAAAAAGACAGCATTGATATGGACAAAGTTTACTTGAAATCCCGTTACGACAAAGGGGAAGCGGCTTACTTGAACTGTCCGATGACGGAAGAGGAATTCAACCGTTTCCGTACCGCTTTAGTAGAAGCGGAAGTGGTGCCGTTGAAAGAATTTGAGAAAGAAATTTACTTTGAAGGCTGTATGCCGATTGAAGTCATGGCAGCGCGCGGCGAAAAGACCTTGACGTTCGGTCCAATGAAACCGGTTGGCCTTGAAGATCCGAAGACCGGCAAACGCCCTTATGCAGTCGTGCAATTGCGCCAGGACGACGCTGCAGGTACGCTTTACAACATCGTCGGCTTCCAGACGCATTTGAAATGGGGGCCGCAAAAAGAAGTGCTGCGGATGATTCCGGGCCTTGAAAACGTGGAAATCGTGCGTTACGGAGTGATGCACCGCAATACGTTCATCAACTCGCCGCGCGTTTTACAGCCGACGTACCAGCTGAAAGCAAATCCGAATATTTTCTTTGCCGGCCAAATGACGGGCGTCGAAGGATACGTGGAATCAGCAGGAAGCGGCTTGCTTGCCGGCATCAATGCAGCGAAATTGGCATTGGGCGAAGAACAGGTTGTGCTTCCGGCGGAAACGGCTCTTGGCAGCATGGCCCGCTATATTACCGAAGCGGACAGCAAGAACTTCCAGCCGATGAATGTGAACTTCGGTTTGTTCCCAGATCTTGGCGAACGCATCCGTTCAAAGCAGGAGCGTGCAGAAAAGCATGCTGAACGTGCGCTTGCTGCCATTCACAATTATATGAATACAGTGACTGTTTAATTTGAAAAAAGCCTCTAAATGTTGGTATAATTTAGAGGCTTTTGTATTTGCAAAAAAAGGTGGGTGCATTGGATGCAGAAAGAAGAAATGCTCAAATCTTTTATGGCTTACATTCAACTTGAAAAAAATTATTCTAAACACACCGTCCACCATTACGAGAAAGATTTGGAGGATTTTTTTCTTTTTCTGAATCAAGAAAATGTGCAGGATATCCGAGAAGTGGAATATTTGCATGCCCGGAATTACGTGACTCAACTTTATGAAGCCAAATTGTCGCGCACGACAATTTCCCGGAAAATCTCATCAATTCGTTCATTTTTCAAATACGGCAACCGGGAATTTGCTCTAAATGAAGCGGCGTTCCGTTCGTTGTACCATCCGAAAAAAGAAGAAAGGCTTCCTCAATTTTTCTATGAAGAAGAAATGAAAGCTTTGTTTGCGTCCGTGCAAGGCGAAGATAAATTGTCGATCCGCAACACCGCACTGCTGGAATTGCTGTATGCCACGGGCATGCGGGTCAGCGAATGTGTCTCCATCCGCATGCAGGATCTGGACCGGCAAATGCAGATCGTGAAAGTGATGGGGAAAGGGCGGAAAGAACGGTACATCCCGTATGGCCAGTTTGCCCACGATGCGTTGGAACATTATATCGAGGAAGTTCGTCCTAAATTGATGAAGAAGCAGGACCATCAAGGCTTATTCGTTAATAACCGAGGCGAACAGCTGACAGACAGAGGGGTTCGCCATATTTTAAGCGAATGCATGAAAAAAGCTTCCGTCAACTCATCTATCTATCCCCATATGATCCGCCATACATTTGCGACTCATTTATTGAATAATGGAGCTGACATGCGGACTGTACAGGAATTGCTTGGGCATTCGCACTTGAGCTCGACTCAAGTATATACGCATGTAACGAAAGAGCATTTGAGAAAAACCTATTTAAATTCACATCCAAGAGCCTAGGGAGGACATGTATATGCAGGAATTTCATGCAACAACGATATTTGCAGTAAAGCATAACGGCGAATGTGCCATGGCCGGGGACGGCCAAGTCACTTTCGGCAATGCAGTGGTCATGAAACACACCGCGCGAAAAGTCCGAAAATTATACAATGGCCAAGTGCTGACCGGATTTGCAGGATCCGTTGCGGATGCTTTCACTCTTTTCGAGATGTTTGAAGGCAAACTGACGGAATACAACGGCAATTTGCAGCGTGCAGCAGTTGAACTGGCCAAGCAATGGCGCGGAGATAAGATTTTGCGCCAATTGGAAGCGATGCTGATTGTCATGAACAAAGACGAACTTTTGCTGGTGGCAGGAACCGGGGAAGTCATCGAACCGGATGACGGCATTTTGGCAATCGGTTCCGGCGGCAATTTTGCCCTTGCTGCTGGAAGAGCGTTGAAGAAGTATTCGGGCGACCAGTTAACAGCCAAAGAAATCGCGAAAGCGGCGTTGGAAACAGCTGCTGATATATGTGTTTACACCAACCATCAAATCATTGTGGAGGAGCTGGACAAATGAATAAGCAGCAGGATTTAACTCCAAGGCAAATTACCGATCATCTTGACCGCTACATCGTCGGTCAAAAAGATGCGAAACGTTCCATTGCCATTGCATTGCGCAACCGCTACCGCCGCAGCCGGCTTGATGAGGAGTTGCGCGAAGAAGTAATTCCGAAAAACATTTTGATGATCGGGCCGACAGGCGTCGGGAAAACCGAAATTGCCCGCCGCATTGCAAAACTGACCGGTGCACCTTTTGTAAAAGTAGAAGCTACGAAATTTACGGAAGTCGGCTATGTCGGGCGTGATGTGGAATCTATGGTGCGCGACTTGGTGGAAGCGGCTGTCCGCATTGTAAAAGAAGAAAAATTTGAAGCTGTGAAGGTACAGGCCGAAGCTGCAGCGAACGAACGAATCGTCAAATTGCTGGCGCCGTCGCGCCGCAAAAAGCAAAACAGCCAAAATCCGCTGGAAGTTCTTTTCGGGCAAAAAATGGAAGCGGAAGAAGAGGACACAACCGCTGAAGTGGAAGTCCGCGTGAAGAGAAGAGAGCTTGCGGCAGATTTAAAAGCCGGCAAGCTGGAAGATGAATGGGTCGTAGTGGAAGTTGACGAGAATATCCCTTCCATGTTTGATGCCCTGCAAGGTTCGGGAATGGAACAAATGGGCGCAAACATGCAGGATGCTTTGTCTTCGCTGATGCCGAAGAAAAAGAAAAAGCGCCGCTTGCAAGTAAAAGAAGCACGCCGGATTTTGGCGGCTGAAGAAGCAGCAAAAATGGTGGACGATGAAGAAGTTGCAATGGAAGCCATCCAGCGCTCTGAACAGCAGGGAATTATCTTCATCGATGAAATGGACAAGATTGCGAGCAAAAACAGTTCTTCGTCAGCGGATGTTTCGAGGGAAGGAGTGCAGCGTGATATTTTGCCGATTGTCGAAGGATCAACAGTCTCTACGAAATACGGTGCAGTCAAAACCGATTACGTGCTGTTTGTAGCAGCAGGTGCCTTCCATATGACAAAACCGTCAGACTTGATTCCTGAATTGCAGGGGCGTTTCCCGATCCGGGTGGAACTGCAGAAGTTGGAAGTCGATGATTTTGTCAAAATTTTAACAGAACCAAAACATTCTTTGATAAATCAGTATAAAGCCCTTCTCGAAACAGAGGGAGTTGTGGTACACTTCAATGATGCGTCTATTGTCAGACTCGCGGAAATTGCGTATGAAGTGAATCAGGATACCGATAATATTGGAGCACGCCGGCTCCATACGATATTGGAACGCTTACTTGAGGATTTATCTTTTGAAGCATCTGAGATTTCGCCGGCACAAATTGACATTACTTCCCAATATGTGAACGAAAAACTCGAAAATGTGGCGAAAAATAAAGATTTGTCACAATTTATCCTGTAATTCGAGGCAAAAGAGTTTCATTAAAGAGTAAAAACCTTTAGAATATTTAATAAATAGTGCTTGAAAACTGTAGGAGGTTCATTTAAATGAATTTATTGGAAAAAACAAGACGCATTAACTCAATGCTGCAAGCAGCAGCAGGAAAACCTGTAAACTTTAAAGACATGGCTGAAACATTAAGCGAAGTTATCGAGTGCAACGCTTTTGTAGTTAGCCGCAAAGGTAAATTGCTTGGATTTGCAATTAACCAGCAAATCGAAAACGAACGCATGAAAAAAATGCTTGAAGAGCGTCAATTCCCGCTTGAGTACACGCAAAACCTTTCAAACATCCACGAAACATCTGCTAACTTGGATGTTAACAGCGAACACACAATCTTCCCTGTGGAAGAACGTGACTTGTTCAAAGGCGGTTTGACAACAATCGTTCCGATCATTGGTGGAGGAGAGCGTCTAGGCACACTTCTTCTTGGCCGTGTAAACGAGCCGTTTGAAGACGACGATTTGATCTTGGGTGAATACGGCGCGACAGTAGTAGGGATGGAAATCCTTCGCGAAAAAGGCGACCGCATCGAAGAAGAAGCACGCAGCAAAGCAGTTGTTCAAATGGCGATTTCTTCACTTTCATACAGTGAACTTGAAGCAATTGAACACATTTTTGAAGAATTGGACGGCAACGAAGGTTTGCTGGTCGCTTCAAAAATCGCTGACCGTGTGGGCATCACTCGTTCAGTTATCGTTAACGCATTGCGCAAACTTGAAAGTGCCGGCGTTATCGAATCCCGTTCTCTAGGAATGAAAGGGACATACATTAAAGTATTGAACACAAAATTCCTAGCTGAACTAGAACAATTGAAAATGAACTAATCAAAACCAAAAGGCGCCGGTCCATTCCGGCGCCTTTTTTTAGTTTGCGTTCGATAAAAGCAACGGGAAGATCGGTTCAAGAGATTTGAGCATAGAGTTGAACTTGCACCTGCACTTGGTGAGCGTTAACCTGCCGAAATCCAGGTTGAGACTTTCAGGCGCCCCTAGTAAACCCGTATTAATCTATCGATATTGGCGTGCAGAATTCGAGACTTGAACAAGCGTCGGCATTTGCTTGCAACTTTTAAGAGAAACTTGTTGCAGAACAGAGAACAGCCGTGGTATAATTTCAAATGGTGTTAAATACACACGCATTCCGATTTGTTCCGCAGGTGCTTTTTAAAAGTAACGGTTCAGAGAAGAAGAATGCGGAGGGAAAAAATAACCTATCAGGAGGAAACACACATGTCAGTAATTTCTATGAAACAATTGCTTGAAGCTGGGGTACACTTTGGCCACCAGACTCGCCGTTGGAACCCGAAAATGAAAAAATATATTTTCGTTGAGCGTAACGGTATCTACATTATCGATCTTCAAAAAACAGTTCGCAAATTGGAGGAAGCTTACAGCTTCATGAAACAAGTGGGCGAAGAAGGCGGTAAAGTACTATTCGTTGGAACGAAAAAACAAGCTCAGGACGCGATCAAAGAAGAAGCAGAACGCTCTGGCAACTACTACATCAACCAACGTTGGTTGGGTGGAACACTTACTAACTTCGGTACAATCCAAAAACGTGTGAACCGTTTGAAACAAATCGAGCGCATGGAAGAAGATGGAACTTTCGAAGTTCTACCGAAAAAAGAAGTTGTTCAATTGAAGAAACAACACGAACGTCTTGTTAAATTCCTTGGCGGTATCCGTGATATGAGTTCACTTCCGGACGTAATGTTCGTAGTTGACCCACGCAAAGAACGCATTGCTGTAGCAGAAGCAATGAAATTGAACATCCCAATCGTAGGTATCGTTGATACTAACTGTGATCCGGATGAAATCGATTATGTAATTCCTGCAAACGATGATGCAATCCGTGCTGTTAAACTATTAACTGGTAAAATGGCAGACGCTTTGCTTGAGTCTAAACCGGAAGAAGACGAAGAAACTCCAGCTGTTGCTGCTGAGTAATTCACAAGTAGTACAGGTGATAAGCGGCCAACCCCACTTATCACCTTTTTTTGAGAAAACGCAGATATTCTAAGGAGGAAATTAATCATGGCAGTTACAGCTCAAATGGTAAAAGAATTGCGCGAAAAAACAGGCGCAGGTATGATGGATTGCAAAAAAGCACTAGTTCAGACAGACGGCGACATCGATGCAGCAATCGATTTCTTGCGTGAAAAAGGCCTTTCAAGCGCTTCTAAAAAAGCTGACCGCATTGCAGCTGAAGGGATTACTTCAATCCTTGTAAAAGACAATGACGCAGTTATTTTCGAAGTAAACGCTGAAACGGACTTCGTAGCGAAAAACGAAGGCTTCCAAACTTTGGTTAAAGAATTGGGCGAGCACTTGATCGAAACAAAACCGGCTACGATTGAAGAAGCTACTGCTTCAACAATGTCTAACGGTGTTACAGTTGCAGACCACATCTCAAACGCAATCGCTAAAATCGGTGAAAAAATCACTTTGCGCCGCTTTGAAGTCCGCACAAAAACGGACGCTGACGCTTTCGGACCATACCTTCACATGGGCGGACGCATCTCCGTACTAGTGGTTCTTGAAAACTCTACAGACGAAACTGCAGCGCGCGACATCGCAATGCACATCGCTGCATTGAACCCTAAATACGTTTCACGCGACGAAGTTTCTGCTGAAGAAGTAGAACACGAGCGCAAAGTATTGACTGAACAAGCTCTTAACGAAGGAAAACCTGAAAAAATCGTTGCTAAAATGGTTGAAGGCCGCCTTGGCAAATACTTCGAAGACGTTTGCTTGCTTGACCAGGCATTCGTTAAGAACTCTGACCAAAAAGTACGTGACTTCGCAGCTTCAACTGGTGGAACTGTAAAAGAATTCATCCGTTACGAAGTTGGAGAAGGCATCGAAAAACGCGAAGATAACTTTGCTGATGAAGTAATGAGCCAAGTCAACAAAAAATAAGGTCTAATCTTATATGATTCAACCTGGGGAACACTGAAAGGTGTTCCCTATTTTTCAATAAAAGTGTAACGGAGGGTACCGATGAGTGTTCAACAGTATAAACGCATTGTACTAAAACTAAGTGGAGAAGCGATGGCAGGCGGACAAGGGTTCGGTTTATCTCCTGAAATCATCAAGACAGTCGCCAGCCAAGTAAAAGAAGTAGTGGAACTTGGCGTAGAAGTTGCAGTCGTTGTAGGCGGCGGCAATATCTGGAGAGGCAAAGTCGGATCTGAAATGGGAATGGACCGCGCAACTGCAGACTACATGGGTATGCTGGCAACAGTCATGAATTCATTGGCGCTGCAAGATTCATTGGAAAAACAAGGCGTCGAAACACGCGTCCTGTCTTCAATTGAAATGCGCCAAGTCGCAGAACCGTATATCCGCAGAAGAGCAATTCGCCATTTAGAGAAAAAGCGGGTTGTTATTTTTGCAGCAGGCACAGGGAATCCTTACTTCTCGACGGATACGACAGCCGCACTTCGCGCAGCTGAAATTGAAGCCGATGTTATTTTGATGGCGAAGAACAATGTGGATGGCGTCTACTCTGCAGACCCTAAAACAGATGATTCGGCAGTCAAATACGATGAGTTGTCTTACTTCGATGTAATTCAGCAAGGCTTGCAAGTTATGGATTCCACTGCTTCCACACTTTGTATGGACAATGACATCCCACTCGTAGTATTCTCAATTATGGAAAACGGAAATATAAAACGGGCTGTACTCGGTGAAAAAATCGGGACAGTAGTGAGGAGAACATTATAATGCCGAAAAATGTGATGAACGAAACGAAGACGAAAATGGAAAATGCTATTTCAGCTTTTTCACGTGAACTTTCTTCAATCCGTGCAGGACGTGCGAACCCTTCTATCCTGAACAAATTGACAGTTGACTATTATGGCGCACCTACACCGATCAACCAGGTGGCGGGTGTATCTGTACCGGAAGCTCGTCTGATTGTGATTCAGCCTTACGATAAAACGATCATGGGCGATATCGAAAAAGCAATCATGAAATCGGATCTTGGCTTAAGCCCTTCAAACGACGGCACGGTGATTCGCCTGGCGATTCCGGCTTTAACAGAAGAACGCCGCAAAGACTTGGTGAAACAAGTGAAAAAAGAAGCGGAAGAAGCAAAAGTGGGGATCCGCAACATTCGCCGCGATGCGAACGACGATTTCAAAAAGCTTGAGAAAAAGAGCGAAATTACGGAAGATGATTTGCGCAGCTATGGAGATGAAGTCCAAAAATTGACGGATTCCTATATCGGCAAAATCGACGAAGTTGCTAAAACTAAAGAAAAAGAAATAATGGAAGTCTAAACCGAACTTTCACTATAGCTGAGCGTCCTGTATTACAGGACGCTTTTTCATGCCAAAAATTGTCTTGCATCGTGAAAGTAAGCGCACAATGCCGATTTTTTTGATATGATAAGCAATAGACATGCCGATTTGTAACAGGTGGAGGATTAAACTATGTTCAATAAATTATTAAAACGAATGGCAGATCCAGCTTTGGAAGATGCAGCGCAGGGATACGAAGAGCGCTTATATGAAGTTGCCAAAGAAGGAGTTCCAGCCCATATTGCCATTATTATGGACGGCAACGGGCGCTGGGCCAAAAAACGTTCTTTACCGAGAGTGGCAGGCCATCACGAAGGAATGAAAACGGTCCGAAAAATTACAAAGCTGGCCAATCATTTAGGGGTTGAAGTTTTAACCCTTTATGCGTTTTCCACAGAAAACTGGAAACGGCCGAAAATGGAAGTCGATTTTCTCATGCGCTTGCCGGAAGAATTTTTATCCACGTTTCTGCCTGAATTGATAGAAGAAAATGTCCGTGTTGAAATGATAGGCTACCATCACAATTTGCCTTCACATACAATTTCTGCAATCAGAAAAGCGAAGGAAGCCACGAAGCACAATACAGGCCTTGTGCTGAATTTTGCGCTGAACTACGGCAGCCGTTCGGAAATCGTCGATGCCGTCAAAGATATCGCGGCCCAAGTGGCAGCAGGAAAGCTGGATTTGGCAGACATTACAGAAGACCGGATTTCTTCAGGTTTGATGACAAATGATTTGCCGGAACCTGATTTGCTGATCCGCACAAGTGGAGAAGTCCGATTAAGCAACTTTATGCTTTGGCAATTGGCTTACACGGAATTGTGGTTTACGGAAACTTTGTGGCCGGATTTCGGGGAAGAATCTTTGCTGGAAGCAGTGGAGAATTACCAGAAGCGAAATCGCAGATTTGGAGGATTGAAAGGGGAAGAAGCAAATTGAAACAACGCATCATAACGGGAGTTATTGCTGCAGCTCTTTTCATTCCTTTTGTGTATATCGGCGGAACGCCATTTATTCTTTTGATGTATGCATTAGGAACAATCGGATTGCAGGAATTATTGAAAATGAAAGGCCGGTCACTTTGGAGCATTCCAGGGCTTATCTCACTTTTTGGATTGTATGCCTTTATGCTGCCGGATCAGTGGGCAGCTCAAATTTATGAGTGGACCGGTTACATAAAAGTGGAATTCGCTTTTTTAGCAGTGATTTTGCTGCTCATACATACGGTTGTCGTTAAGAACAGCTTTACATTTGATGATGCAGCATTTGCCGTGCTTGGGACGCTGTATTTAGGAATGGGCTTTTACTACACAATTGAAACCCGCGAGTATGGGCTTGCTTATATTATTTTTGCGTTGTTCATCGTCTGGTTTACAGATTCCGGGGCGTATTTTACGGGCCGCAAAATCGGCAAACGCAAACTATGGCCGGAAATTTCGCCGAATAAGACCGTAGAAGGCTTTATCGGCGGCATTGTATGGGCAATTGGCATCGGCTTGATCTTGAATTACTTTGTCGATTTAGACAAACCGATTCTGATTATCATCGCGGTATCGATTGTTGCTTCGATATTTGGCCAAATGGGCGATTTAGTGGAATCGGCGTTAAAGCGCCATTTCAACGTCAAGGACTCAGGGAACATCCTGCCTGGGCATGGCGGCATATTGGACCGCTTTGACAGCATTCTGTTTGTCATGCCGCTGCTGCACTTTTTACATTTCATCTAAGAAAGGATTTTTTAAATGGCAAAAAGTATTATTTTGCTGGGTGCCACCGGTTCAATCGGTGTGCAGACAGCCGATATTATCCGTGAACATCCAGAAGATTTTTCATTAACCGGATTTGCTGCCGGCAAAAACATGGCGGTAACCCGTGACTTTATCCGTGAATTCCATCCGGAAATTGTATGTGTACAAAACGATGATGATGCCGTTTCCTTGAGAAATGAATTTCCCGGTGTCCACGTCGTTTCGGGCGATTCCGGCCTAATTGAAACCGCAACATATGAAGCGGATGTTTTGGTCAACGCGGTCCTTGGCAGCGTCGGGCTGAAACCGACTTTAGAAGCGATCAAGCTGGGGCGTACGGTAGCGATTGCCAACAAAGAAACATTGGTGACTGCCGGCCATTTGGTCATGCAAAGCGCAAAAGAATACGGAGCGACCATCCTTCCGGTCGACAGTGAGCACTCAGCGCTGTTCCAGTCCTTGAACGGAGAAAAAAGAGAACAGGCCAGCCGCTTGATCCTAACCGCATCCGGCGGCAGCTTCCGCGACTCAACCCGTGACGATTTAAAAAACGTGACCGTAAAAGAAGCATTGAACCATCCCAATTGGTCAATGGGCGCAAAAATTACGATTGATTCGGCGACCATGGTCAACAAAGGGCTGGAAGTGATCGAAGCACACGTTTTATTTGATTTTGACTACAACGACATCGACGTCTTGCTGCACCGTGAAAGCATTATCCATTCCATGGTGGAATTCCAAGACACGAGTGTGATGGCACAATTGGGCACGCCGGATATGCGGGTGCCGATCCAGTATGCACTCACTTATCCGGATCGATTGCCGCGTCCGGAAGCCAAACGGTTGAATTTGGCGGAAATCGGCAAACTTCATTTTCAGGAAATGGATTACGACCGTTTCCGTGCATTGAAAATGGCTTTTGAGGCAGGCCGGGCTGGCGGTACAATGACGACTGTTTTGAACGCCGCCAACGAACAGGCTGTGGCGATGTTTTTAAATGAAGAAATTACATTTTTGCAGATTGAAGAGTTGATTGAACGCGCGATGCATAGCCACCAGGTGGTTTCGGCGCCGGATTTGGAAACGATTTTATACGTAGATGCTGAAACAAGAAAATCCGTCAAAAACATGCTAAAATAACTAAAGATTAAAACCGAAAACGGTTTATAAGGATGGGTTTAAATGGAAACAGTACTAGCGTTTATAATTATTTTCGGTGCTTTAGTATTTTTTCATGAATTTGGCCATTTTCTGTTTGCAAAACGTGCCGGCATCTTAGTGCGTGAGTTTGCAATCGGGATGGGCCCGAAAATTCTGGGCATTACGAAAGGCGAGACCATCTATACGCTGCGGCTATTGCCGATCGGCGGCTATGTCCGTATGGCCGGAGAAGACATGGACACCATCCATCTGCAGGCAGGGCACCGCATCGGTGTACTGTTGAATAAAGATGGACAAGCTACAAAAATTATCATGAACCAGAAAGCGATGTACCCGGACATTTTGCTGATGGAAGTGGAAGAAGCGGACCTGGAAAAAGAACTGTACATCAAGGGATATGACGAAGAAGACAAATTTGTCCGCATTGAAGTTGCGCGTGATGCTGTAGTTGAAGAAAACGGCAGAGAAACGATTCTTGCTCCTTATGACCGCCAGTTTGATTCGAAAAGCCTTGGCCACCGTTTTATGACGATACTGGCTGGGCCGCTGTTCAACTTTATTCTTGCGTTCTTCATTTTTACCGCAATCGGATTGATGCAAGGCATCCCGACCAATGAACCGGTGATTACAGAAGTAACCGAAGACAGCCCAGCTGCTGAAGCCGGTTTGCAAAATGGGGATTTGGTGAAGGAAATTGATGGCAAGTCCATTGCTTCATGGAATGAATTAGTGGAATCTGTTCAGGACAACGCCGGCAATCCATTGCCATTTGAAGTGGAACGCGGCGGCGAAACGCTTGATTTCACCATCACACCGGAAGTGTCGGAAGAATCTCCTGAAAAAGTGGGCGTCATCGGCGTGCTTTACCGAAGCCCGCTTGAAAAGGATTTCTTAGGTTCTTTCGCTTATGGCGCTGAACAAACTGTATTCTGGTTCAAGGAAATTTTCCGTTTGCTCGGAATGCTGGTAACGGGCCAATTTACGATTGATGCATTGTCCGGCCCTGTAGGAATTTATAAAACGACTGAAGAAGTTGCAAAGTACGGCATTTTCACGTTGATGAGCTGGGCAGGCATGCTGAGCATCAACTTGGGGATCATGAACTTATTGCCGCTTCCGGCACTTGATGGCGGCCGCTTGATGTTCTTCATCATTGAAGGCGTCCGTGGAAAACCGGTCGACCGCCAAAAAGAAGGCATGGTCCATTTTGTCGGCATTATGCTGCTCATGCTGCTGATGATTGTCGTCACCTGGAACGATATCCAGAAATTCTTTTTTTGATTGAACAGCAGACAATTGCCCGCTAAGCCCCGACAAGCGCCGGAAGGCACGGAGCCATGGCGGGCTTTACCATTTCCGACAAGTATGAAGTAAACTTGAAAGACTAGGCGTTAGACTTAGAAAAGCAAAACCGCATTAAAAAATTAAATAGTCAGTTGAGGTGCATTTTGGAATGAAACAAACAGCAACTTTTATCCCTACATTAAGAGAAACACCGGCAGATGCAGATGTTAAATCGCATCAGCTATTATTGCGGGCTGGATTTATCCGCCAAAATACGAGCGGTGTTTATTCGTTTCTGCCTTTAGGCAAACGCGTTCTGCAAAAAGTGGAAAACGTGATCCGCGAAGAAATGGAAGCCGTCAACAGTGTGGAAGTCTTCCTTCCGGCGCTGCAGCAAGCAGAACTTTGGCAGGAAACCGGCCGCTGGTATTCTTACGGCGACGAATTGATGAGACTGACCGACCGCAATAACCGTGAATTTGCTCTTGGAGCAACACATGAAGAAGTCATTACGAGCCTGCTTCGCGATGAGATCAAATCCTACAAAAAATTGCCATTGAACCTTTTCCAGATCCAGTCGAAATTCCGCGACGAAAAACGTCCGCGCTTCGGCTTGCTTCGCGGGCGTGAATTCTTGATGAAAGACGCGTATTCGTTCCATGCAACGAAAGAAAGTTTGGATGACACATACAACGATATGATGCAGGCTTATACGAATATTTTCACACGCCTGGGATTAAACTTCCGCGCCGTCATTGCTGACTCGGGAGCTATCGGCGGAAAAGACAACCATGAATTTATGGTGCTTTCTGAAATTGGCGAAGACACGATTGCCTATTCTGACACGTCTTCCTATGCTGCAAATATTGAAATGGCAGCAGTGAACATGGAGTATCCAAAATCGGATGAAGCGATGAAAGAACTTGAAAAAGTGGCAACGCCGGACCAGAAGACCATTGTAGATGTTGCAGCCTTCCTGAACACAACCCCGGAACAATGCATTAAGACATTGGTATTCAAAGCGGATGAGGAATTGGTAGTGGTATTGTCCCGTGGTGACCACGAAATCAATGACGTCAAAGTGAAGCATGCAACAGGTGCAACAATCGTCGAGCTTGCTGAACCGGAAGAAGTGCAGCAGGCATTGGGCTGCGAAATTGGTTCCCTGGGGCCGGTGAAATTGCCATCAATGATTAAGGTGTACGCGGACCAGGCAGTCCAATCGATTGTCAACGGTGTGACAGGCGCGAACGAAGATGGGTTCCATTTCATCAACGTCAACCCTGAAAAAGATTTCTCTGTTGAATCTTATGCGGATCTTCGCTTTGTCCAAGAGGGAGACCCTTCTCCAGACGGCGAAGGCACCATCCAATTTGCCAAAGGCATCGAAGTCGGCCATATTTTCAAACTGGGCACGACTTACAGCGAGCCGATGAAAGCGACTTTCTTGAACGACCAGGGCAGAGCGATGCCTTATATCATGGGCTGCTACGGCATTGGTGTATCACGTGTGATGGCGGCTGTTGCTGAACAGTTCCAGGATGACAATGGCTTTATCTGGCCGGACGCAATTGCACCGTATGAAGTGCATATTTTGCCGGTCAACATGAAAGACGAAACGCAGCGCGAACTTGGAGAAGATTTATATAAATTATTGAAATCCTACCGCTACGAAGTCCTGCTCGACGACCGCAACGAGCGTGCAGGCGTTAAGTTCACGGATGCTGATTTGATCGGCTTGCCGGTCCGCATCACCGTCGGCAAAAAAGCTTCTGAAGGAATTTTGGAAGTGAAATACCGCCGTACGGGAGAAACGTTTGAGTGGAAACGGGAAGAATTGCTCGATCACTTGCAGCAATTCTTTAAAAAATAATCAGCAAATCTGATATGATGGAGAGGAAAGTACAACTGTACTTTCCTTTCTTTATTCTTAGTTGAATTAATTTTTTATGAAGGGGATAGTTATGACAAACCTGCAAGATTCAAAGATGCGATTCAAGCTACTTCTTCAGCATCTCGACCTAACAGACGATGTACACATGCCTTTTTTCGAAGAGGCTGAACTGACACGGATGACGGTCCATAAAAAAGAGCGGACCTGGCGTTTTCTGATTAAAGTAAAACAGACTTTGCCGCTGAAATTATTTCTATTATTAAAAGAACGTCTAAATACAACTTTTGCGACCATTGCGAATGTCCAGCTTTCGATTGAAAGTGAGGCCCAATCAGCAGATGGCGATCTGGTCATGGAATACTGGCGCTATGTCGTGGAAGAATTTTCGGATATGGCTCCGCCGCTTCGCGATCAGCTGCTTTCGCAAGTGCCGGAATGGAACGGCAGCAAGTTGATGTTATGCTGCAGCCACGAGCATGAAATGATGGCGCTGAAATCGAAGTATACGGATAAATTGTCGGGCGCGTTTCAACAATTCGGGTTCCCGCGTATAGCCATCGAGTTCCAGCTCGCTGAAGGCGACCAGGAAGCAGCGCATTTGGCCTTTATGGAACAGCGCCGCATCGAAGAAATAGAAATGGCGTCCAAGGCGTTGGCGGACATGAAGAAACGGGAAACCGACCGCAAAGAAAACGGTGTGCCATCCGGTCCGTTCCAGATGGGCGTGGCCATCAAGCCGGATGAAAAAATTGTGGAAATCAAATCGATTATTGATGAAGAACGCAGAGTGACAATCGAAGGCTTTGTCTTTGATGTGGAAGTCCGCGAGCTCCGGAGCGGCCGCTCGTTGCTGACCGTGAAAATGACGGACTATACCGATTCGATTTTAGTGAAGATGTTCTCACGCGACAAAGAAGACGCCGAATTGATGGGCAGCCTGAAAAAAGGAATGTGGCTGAAAGCACGCGGTTCCATCCAAACCGATACGTTTGTACGTGATCTGGTGATGATGGCGCAGGATATGGTGGAAATCAATCCACAGCTCCGCAAAGACACAGCGGAAGAAAAACGGGTGGAATTGCATCTGCATACGCCGATGAGCGCTATGGATGCCGTTTCATCAGTCGATTCCCTAGTATCGCAAGCTGCCAAATGGGGGCATCCGGCCATTGCGATTACCGACCATGCCGGTGTGCAATCTTTCCCGGATGCTTATGCTGCCAGCAAGAAATACGGCATCAAAGCGATATTCGGGCTGGAAGCGAACTTAGTGGACGACGGCGTGCCGATCGCCTACGAAGAGCGCCATGCCTTGCTTGAAGAAGAAACATTTGTCGTATTTGACTTGGAGACGACCGGACTGTCGGCCGTTTACGATATCATCATCGAACTTGCCGCTGTCAAAATCAAGGGCGGCCAAATCATTGATAAATTCGAAAGCTTTGCCAATCCGCATCACGACCTGTCCGCAACAACCATAGAGCTGACGGGCATCACAGATGACATGGTGAAAAATGCGCCGGAAGTGGAAGAAGTCATCCGCAAGTACCATGAATGGGCAGGCGACCACATCATGGTCGCGCACAACGCATCATTCGATATGGGCTTCTTATATGTATCTTATAAAAAATACGGCATCGATATGAAGCATGCTACGATCGATACATTGGAACTGGCCCGTATGCTTCATCCGGAATTGAAAAACCACCGGCTAAATACGCTTGCTAAAAAATTCGGCATCGAATTGACCCAGCATCACCGGGCCATCTACGATACGGAAGCGACTTCTTATTTGCTGACGCATTTGCTGAAAGAAGCGCATGAAAAAGGCATCCTTTACCATGACCAGCTGAATGATTATGTCGGCGCCGGTGATGCTTATAAACGTTCACGCCCTACCCACTGCACCTTGCTTGCGCAAAATGATGAAGGGCTGAAGAATCTGTTCAAACTGGTTTCTGCTTCGCATATCGATTATTTCTACCGGGTGCCGCGTATTCCGCGTTCGCTGCTGCAGCGCCACCGAAAAGGGCTGCTTGTCGGCTCGGGCTGCGACAAAGGGGAAGTTTTCGAAGCAGTGATGCAAAAATCGATGGAAGAAGTCGAACAGACGGCGAAGTTCTATGATTATCTGGAAGTCCATCCAAAAGAAGTGTATTCCCATTTGATCGAAAAAGAATTGATCCGTGATGAATGGAACTTGGAGGACGTCATGCGCAAGCTGGTGAAAGTCAGTCGCAAACTGGAATTGCCACTGGTGGCAACCGGAAACGTCCATTACCTGGACGAAAACGATGCCATTTTCCGGCAAGTGCTGATCGGTTCCCAAGGCGGGGCCAACCCGCTGAACCGCCAGAAATTGCCGAAAGTCCATTTCCGGACGACCGATGAAATGCTGGAAGCTTTCGATTTTCTTGGAGCCGAGACGGCGAAGGAAATCGTGGTCACCAACTCCAATAAGATAGCGGATATGATTGAAACGGTAAAACCGATCAAAGATGATCTGTATACGCCGAAAATTGAAGGTGCGGACGAGGAAGTACGCGAATTGAGCTATGATATGGCCCATAAAATCTACGGTCCGGATCTGCCGGAAATCGTCGAAGCCCGCATCGAAAAAGAATTGAAATCGATTATCGGCCACGGATTCGCTGTAATTTACCTCATTTCCCATAAACTGGTGAAGAAATCGCTCGACGACGGCTATCTCGTAGGTTCGCGGGGATCGGTCGGTTCTTCGCTCGTTGCGACATTGACGGAAATTACGGAAGTCAATCCATTGCCGCCGCATTATATTTGCACGAAATGCAAAAAATCTGAGTTCTTCGATGACGGGTCTGTCGGATCCGGATTCGATTTGCCGGACAAAAACTGCCCGGATTGCGACATTCCTTTCCAAAAAGAAGGGCAGGATATTCCGTTTGAAACCTTCCTCGGCTTTAAAGGGGACAAAGTTCCCGATATCGATTTGAACTTCAGTGGGGATTATCAGGCTAGAGCCCACAACTACACGAAGGAATTGTTCGGGGAAGACAATGTGTTCCGCGCCGGCACCATCGGAACAGTAGCGGAAAAAACGGCATACGGCTATGTCCGCGGTTATGCTAATGACCACAATTTAGCGTTCAGGGGTGCGGAAATTGACCGCCTTGTCCAAGGCTGTTCCGGCGTTAAGCGAAGCACAGGGCAGCATCCGGGCGGAATTATCGTTGTGCCGGATTATATGGATATTTACGATTTCTCGCCGATTCAGTTTCCGGCTGATGCCCAGGATTCGGAATGGAAAACGACGCATTTTGATTTCCATTCCATCCACGATAACTTATTGAAGCTCGATATCCTCGGACACGATGATCCAACGGTGATCCGGATGCTGCAGGATTTATCCGGCATCGATCCGAAGACGATTCCGACGGATGACCCGGAAGTGATGAAGATCTTTTCCGGTGTGGATTCGCTCGGGGTAACAGAAAAGCAGATTGGCTGCAAAACCGGAACATACGGGATTCCTGAGTTTGGTACGCGTTTTGTGCGCCAGATGCTCGAAGAAACAAAACCGACGACGTTTTCAGAGCTCGTCCAGATTTCCGGGCTTTCCCACGGAACGGATGTATGGCTCAGCAATGCCCAGGAATTGATCCAAAACGGCACCTGCCAATTGTCTGATGTAATCGGATGCCGGGATGATATCATGGTTTACCTGATTTACCAGGGCCTTGAATCTTCGCTAGCGTTCAAGATCATGGAATCGGTCCGTAAAGGGAAAGGGTTGACTCCGGAAATGGAAGAAGCGATGAAAAAAGAAGGGGTCCCGAACTGGTATATTGAATCGTGCAAAAAGATCAAATACATGTTCCCGAAAGCCCACGCCGCCGCTTACGTGCTGATGGCTGTGCGCATCGCTTATTTCAAAGTCCATTTCCCGATCCTTTACTACGCAGCGTACTTTACGGTCCGTGCGGAAGATTTCGATGTCAACGCGATGGCTAAAGGTTCGCAGTCCATCCGTGCGAAAATCGATGAGATCAACGCCAAAGGCCTTGAAGCTTCAACAAAAGAAAAGAACTTGCTGACGGTTATGGAATTGGCGCTGGAAATGGTGGAACGCGGCTATTCGTTCCAGAAAGTCGATTTGTATAAGTCGTCTGCTGACCAGTTCATCATTGATGGCAAAACACTGATTCCGCCGTTTAACGCAATTCCGGGGCTTGGAACGAACGCCGCCAAATCGATTGTTGCTGCCCGCGAACAAGGAACGTTCTTGTCGAAAGAGGACTTGCAGCAGCGAGGGCGCGTTTCCAAAACCATTATCGAATACATGGATGACCATGGCTGCTTGGAAGGCATGCCGGATGCCAATCAGCTGTCACTGTTCTAGGAAGTTGCACGGCACCGGGGATTATGGTATTATTGTAATAACATTTACTGATAGCTCTGTCGCAGAAGAGTGGGATTTCCCGCTCTTTTCTGTTGTTATGGCATAAAGTGAAACTTCACACAGTGGATATTTTGACCCGCCACTGCGTGTGGGTTCAACCAATCAAACTTTTACCGTCAGTTAATCTCCCACGTGCAATACTGGGGGATTTACTGACTGTTAAAGTGGGATAAAAACCGCGGGAGGCATATATGAGCAAAATTACCGAACAAATTGAACAACTTGCTTTGCCCATCACAGAAGAACTCCAATTGGAGCTTGTGGATGTGGAATTTTTAAAAGAAGGACGCAGCTGGTTTTTGCGTGTCTATGTAGACAATCCGGCAGCGCCGATCGACATCGATCAATGCGCGCTGGTCAGTGAAAAACTGAGCGAGATTCTGGATAAGCTGGATCCGATTGAACAAAATTATTTCTTGGAAGTATCTTCACCTGGTGCAGAGCGTCCATTGAAAAAAGAACAAGATTTCGAAAAAGCGCTCGGGAAATTCATTTACATTAAAACGTATGAACCCGTTGAAAACGCAAAAGAATTCGAAGGTTACCTGTTGTCTTATACCGATGAAGAAGTTGAAATTGAAGTTAAAATCAAAACACGCAGAAAGAAAATTGTCATTGAACGGAAAAAGATCGCTGTTATCCGATTGGCCATTGATTTTTCTGCAAAACTTGATTGAAGAACATGGGAGTGAATAAGAAGATGAGCAATGAGTTATTGGATGCATTGGATGCTTTAGAAAAGCAAAAAGGGATTTCAAGAGATGTTTTGATTGAAGCGATTGAAGCAGCGCTAGTTACAGCTTATAAACGCAACTTCAACCAGGCGCAGAACGTGCGAGTGGACTTGAATTTGAATACAGGGACGATGCTGGTCTATTCGCGCAAAGACGTCGTCGAAGAAGTGGAAGACGATCGTTTGCAAATTTCGCTGGAAGATGCGAAAGCAATCAATCCGGCATACGAACTGGCGGACATCGTTGAAGAAGAGGTAACTCCTCGGAACTTCGGACGCATTGCTGCCCAAACTGCGAAGCAAGTGGTCACACAGCGTGTGCGCGAAGCAGAGCGCGGGTTGATTTTTGAAGAATTTGTGGACCGTGCCGATGATATCGTCAACGGCATCGTTGAACGCATGGATGCCCGCAATCTATATGTAGGCCTTGGAAAAGTGGAAGCAGTGCTTCCGCAGACTGAGCAAATGCCAAATGAATCCTACCAGCCGCATGACCGCATCAAAGTGTATATCACAAAAGTGGAGCGCACAACGCGCGGGCCTCAGGTGTTTGTATCCCGTACACACCCTGGATTGCTTCGCCGTTTGTTTGAAAACGAAGTTCCGGAGATTTTCGAAGGAATCGTCGAGATCAAATCGATTGCCCGTGAAGCTGGAGACCGTTCGAAGATTTCGGTCGTTGCACACCGCGACGATATTGACCCGGTCGGCTCATGTGTTGGAGCAAAAGGCGCACGCGTTCAGACAATCGTCAACGAATTGAACGGCGAGAAAATTGATATCGTGGAATGGTCCGAAGAACCGGTAATCTTTGTCGCAAATGCGCTTAGCCCCTCAAAAGTTCTGGACGTTCAAGTCAACGAAGCCGAAAAATCAACAACCGTTGTGGTGCCGGATTATCAATTGTCATTGGCAATCGGTAAACGCGGACAAAACGCACGGCTTGCTGCGAAACTGACAGGCTGGAAAATCGATATCAAGAGCGAAACGGATGCCCGTGAACTTGGGATTTACCCAAATGAAAATTCAACAATCGAACTGGTTGAGTCCGGTGAAGAGCTTGACGATTTTGATTTTTATGAGGAAAAAGAATAACGTAGAGAAGGTGATGTCCGTTGGCTCTGCAAAAGAAAATTCCATTACGTAAATGCGTCGCTACTGGTGAGATGCATCCTAAAAAAGAAATGATCCGTGTAGTCCGGACAAAAGAAGGCGAAGTGTTTGTCGATTTGACTGGCAAAAAGTCAGGCCGCGGCGCTTACGTCTCGAAGTCGGAGGACGCCATTGAATTGGCCCGAAAAAAGAAAGTTTTGGACAATCAACTGGAAGCTAAAGTTCCAGCTGAAATCTACGACGAATTAACGCGCGTAGTCCTAAGAGAGCAGCTGAAGAAGTAATGAACACTGAACAACTAAAGACCAAAGAGAAATTCCTGCAAATTTTAGGATTGGCTACCCGAGCCCGGATGACGACCTCCGGAGAAGGCATGGCAGTGGCTGAAGTGCGGAGTGGCAATGCAAAATTGGTCATATTGTCAGAAGATGCATCAGAGAATACGAGCAAGAAAGTGCATGATAAATGCAATTCGTACAATGTTGATCTCCAAGTATTCGGAACGCGTTTTGAACTTGGACATGCAATAGGCAAAGCAGAGCGTGTAGTAGTAGCAATCACCGATCAAGGGTTTGCAAAAAAACTAGCGAGTTTGCTTGAAGAAATTAACCGGGGGTGAGCAGATGACCAAAATTCGAGTACATGAATACGCTAAAAAAGTAGATAAGCCAAGCAAAGAGATTATTGACCAGTTATCAAAGCTTAATATTGAAGTGGCCAACCATATGGCGACATTGGAAGACAATGCTGTAACAAAATTGGACGGCATTTACAAAAAACCTGCTGCAGGACGTACACAAGCACGCCAACAGCACCAGGCACAAAACCGTCCATCAGGTCAGGGGCAGTCCCGTCCACAAAACAGTGGCCAAGGGTCATCACGCCCAGCAGGACAGGGACAATCCCGTCCCCAAAACAGCGGACAAGGGCAATCGCGTCCAGCAGGACAAGGCCAGTCTCGTCCACAGAGCAGCGGACAAGGCCAGAGCCGTCCGGCAGGAGCAAAAGGATCGAACTTTACGCCTAAAGCAGCAAAACCGACTGCAGGTCCAGGACAGCGCAACAACCGTCCGGGCGGCGGCGGAGGCCGCGGAGGCCAAAACCGCAATCGCAAAGGCAGACAGCAGCAGCCAGTGAACCCGCTGCCGCCAATGCCGAAACGCGAGAAAGAATTGCCGGCTAAAATTACATTCAGCGAGTCTTTGACTGTAGCGGAACTGGCAAAAAAATTAGGGCGCGAGCCGTCTGAAATCATCAAAAAATTATTTATGCTTGGTGTAATGGCTACTATCAACCAAGAATTGGATAAAGACGCAATCGAATTGATTTGTGCGGAATACGAAGTGGAAGTGGAAGAAGAAATCCTGGTGGATAAAACCGACCTGGAAGTCTACTTCGAGCCGGAAGACGAAACACTTCAAGAAGAGCGTCCACCTGTTGTTACAATTATGGGACACGTTGACCATGGTAAAACGACTTTGCTTGATTCAATTCGCAACACGAAAGTGACGGCTGGAGAAGCAGGCGGAATTACGCAGCATATCGGTGCTTACCAAGTAGTTGAAAATGGCAAAAAGATCACATTCCTTGATACACCGGGACACGCAGCGTTTACAACAATGCGTGCACGCGGAGCTAAAGTAACGGATCTGGCCATTATCGTTGTAGCTGCTGACGACGGCGTTATGCCGCAGACAGTAGAAGCGATCAACCACGCCAAAGCTGCTGAAGTGCCAATCATTATTGCGGTCAACAAAATGGATAAGCCAAGTGCCAATCCGGACCGCGTTATGCAGGAACTTACAGAACATGGCCTTGTGCCGGAAGCTTGGGGCGGCGAAACGATTTTCGTGCCGATCTCCGCTTTGAAAGGCGAAGGCATCGACGCTTTGCTTGAAATGATCTTGCTTGTATCGGAAGTTGGCGAATTGAAAGCCAACCCGGCACGCCGGGCAATTGGTACGGTTATTGAAGCCGAGCTTGATAAAGGCCGCGGTTCGGTAGCTACTTTGCTTGTCCAAGATGGTACTTTGCATGTTGGAGATCCGATTGTTGTCGGAAATACATTTGGCCGCGTACGTGCGATGGTCAATGACCTTGGCCGCCGTGTGAAAGATGCGGGCCCGTCGACTCCTGTTGAAATTACAGGATTGAATGATGTACCGCAAGCCGGTGACCGTTTTGTCGTATTTGAAGATGAGAAAACAGCTCGCCAAGTCGGTGAAACCCGTGCAACTTCAGCGCTTCAAGTACAGCGTTCTGAAAAAACACGCGTCACGCTTGATAATTTGTTTGACCAGTTGAAACAAGGGGAAATGAAAGAATTGAACCTGATTGTCAAAGCTGACGTTCAAGGTGCAGTTGAAGCAATGGCGGCTTCATTGATGAAAATCGATGTAGAAGGCGTCAATGTGAAAATCATTCATACAGGAGCCGGTGCCATCACCGAATCCGATATTTCCCTAGCGGCTGCATCGAATGCAATCGTTATCGGTTTCAACGTCCGTCCGGATGTAAATGCGAAACGCGCTGCAGAAGCAGAAGGCGTCGATATTCGTTTGCACCGCATCATCTATAAAGTAATCGAAGAAATTGAATTCGCAATGAAAGGGTTATTGGACCCTGAATTCGAAGAAAAAATCATTGGGCAGGCTGAAGTTCGCAGCACGTTCAAAGTATCTAAAGTGGGCACGATTGCCGGAAGTTACGTAGTGGAAGGCAAAATCACTCGAGACAGCGGTGTACGTGTTATCCGTGAAGGCATCGTGGTATTCGAAGGCGAACTTGATACGCTGAAACGTTTCAAAGATGATGCAAAAGAAGTTGCCAAAGGATACGAATGCGGGATTACCATTAAAAACTTTAATGACATCAAAGAAGGCGATGTTATTGAAGCATTCGTTATGGAAGAAATCGAACGCAAATGATCGTATACATGGAATGTGAATTCTTCATTCCGGTTGCGCATTCATTGAAAGAAAAACGGTCAGTATTAAAAAGCATGCTGACCCGCACCAAACAGAAATTCAACGTTTCAGCTGCGGAAGTTGATCACCAGAATGTATGGCAACGGACCCGCATCGCCTTTGTTACCGTTTCTTCCTCAAAAGAGATGGCGGATAAGGAAATGGCGCAAGTATTGCAATACTTGGAAAGCAACCCCGCCTGGGAATGCCTTGAAGTTCAACAAGAATATTTGTAAGAACGAGGTGAATATACAATGACGATGCGTTCAAATCGTGTAGGCGAGCAGATGAAGAAAGAACTGAGCGAAATCATCAGCCGCAAACTGAAAGATCCAAGAATCGGCTTTGTCACGGTGACAGATGTCGAAGTAACAGGCGATCTTCAGCAGGCCACTGTCTACATCAGTGTGTTGGGTGATGAAAAAGTGAAAGAACAGACTTTGCTCGGTTTGTCGAAGTCAAAAGGATTTATCCGTTCGGAAATCGGACAACGGATCCGTTTGCGCAAGACGCCGGAATTGTCGTTTGAATTTGATTCATCTATCGCATACGGTAATCGAATTGATTCATTACTCCGTGACATTCAAGAACCAAAAGAAAACCAGTAAAAAATGATTCGCCCAGGACATTTTAGGCTGGCGCGAAGCATTGGTTAAACTGGAGCCTGCTAATTTCATGATTAGCAGGCTTTTTTTATACATATCAAGCAAGGGGCTGAAGCAAATGGCAATGAATGGTGTGCTGCCTTTATGGAAAGAAAAAGGGATGACTTCCCATGATTGTGTGTTCAAACTGAGAAAAATTTTAAAAACCAAAAAAGTAGGCCATACCGGCACGCTTGACCCGGATGTGGACGGCGTGCTGCCGATCTGCATCGGGACGGCGACCAAAGTGGCGGAATACATTACAGACCAGGGCAAGACCTATGAAGCTGAAGTGACCATCGGCTACTCTACTGAAACGGAAGACGCAAGCGGTGCAACAGTTGATGCCGACGAGTCCGAGAAGCACCTGAATAGAAGCGATCTTCTGAAAGCACTCGAAAGTTTGACGGGTGAAATCAAGCAAATCCCGCCGATGTATTCGGCAGTAAAAGTAAATGGGAAAAAGTTGTACGAATATGCCCGCCAAGGCATTCAAGTGGAACGCCCTGAGCGCATCGTCCGGATCGATTCCATTGAACTGCTGGATGAACAAGCAGAATGGAGCGGCAAAGAGCTGAAATTCTCGATTCGCATCCAATGCGGGAAAGGAACCTACATCCGGACTTTGGCCGTGCAAATCGGCGAAGCACTCGGCTACCCTGCACATATGTCGAAGTTGACGCGGACCGAGTCGGGGAAATTTGCGGCAAAAGACTGCGTAACACTTGCCGAAGTGGCCGAACTTGCTCAAAATGGAGATATCAGCTCTGTTTTAAAACCGCTGAGCTACGGGTTAAGCAATTTTCCGTTTGCCGAAATTGATCAGAAAGACATCTTTGCCATCAAGAACGGACAAGTTCTGGATAAGCATCCATTGCTGGAGGCAGAGAATTTTCTCGTATTGACGGTCAACGGACAGCCATTGGCGCTTTATAAAAAGCATCCTGAGCGAGCGGATAAAATGAAGCCTGAAAAAATGTTCGGAATCCCGAGTATCGACGAGGTGTAATATGGAAATCATTCATTTAAGCTACCCTAACCACATCAAACCGGAAAAAGAGCTTGGGCCCATTTCCTTGGCGCTCGGTTTTTTTGACGGCGTACATAAAGGGCATCAGCGGGTCATCGGAGAAGCGATCGCTCAAGCGGAAAAGCGCCAAGTGAAATCCGCTGTCATGACATTCGATCCTCATCCGTCTCTAGTGCTTGGCGGAAGAAAAGAAGAGGTTTTTTACATTACGCCGATGCAGCAGAAGCTGGAGATTTTGGAAAACATGGGGCTGGATGTTTGTTTCGTGGTCCGTTTCACTTCTGATTTTGCCCAGCTGACGCCGGAGCAGTTTATTGAAACGTTTATTAAAGAATTGAACGCCGTGCACGTTACTGCAGGATTTGATTTTTCATTCGGCTCCAAAGGAAAGGGCAATATGCAGGTGATGGAAGAAGCCGGCCAAGGCCAATTCAGTGTGACCACGATTGATAAGCAAGTCGACGCAGCAGAGAAAATCAGTTCAACACGGATCCGCAGTTTGCTGAAAAGCGGAGATGTAGGCGAAGTGTGCCGTCTGCTGAACCGGCCATTCCGGATTTCCGGGACTGTCGTAAACGGCGACAAACGGGGCAGAACAATCGGTTTTCCCACAGCCAATGTCGAACCGGAAATCGGATCATATGTGCCGGGGCGGGGCGTATATGCGGTAAGGATCTGGGTGCAGGGAATCGAGTATAACGGTGTCTGCAATGTAGGTTACAAACCGACGTTCAACAATCCGGATGTGAAAAAGCAGACGGTGGAAGTCTACATTCTGGAATTCGACAAAACGATCTACGGCGAAATGGTGGATGTGGATTGGTACCGGCGAATCCGGGACGAGCAGAAATTCTCCGGCATTGATGAATTGAAAGCGCAGATTCAGAAAGACAAGGAAACAGCGATCCAGTTTTTCAAAAGCTTAAACTAAGGTGACCGGTTGATTTTGAAAAGCTGTTATGCTATGATTTAAAAGTACTAAAAGTACGAACCATTGCTTGGCAAATCGATTCACCAACGGTTGCTCAGTAATAGGGGATATTAGAAATTAGGAGGTGGAACAGTATGGCAATCACTCAAGAACGTAAAAATGAATTGATCAATGAATTCAAAGTGCATGACACAGATACTGGGTCTGCAGATATTCAAATCGCCATTCTTACAGAAGACATCAACAACTTAAATGAGCACTTGCGTACTCATAAAAAAGATCACCACTCACGTCGTGGTCTATTCAAAATGGTTGGACGCCGTCGTAACTTGTTGAAATACTTGCGCGAAAACGATGTACAACGTTACCGCGAGTTAATCGCAAAACTTGGCCTACGCCGATAATAGCAATTAGTAAAAGCGGGATTCGTCCCGCTTTTTCTTTATGGATAAAAATTAAAACATTCAATCGCACAGTGAATGCTTTTTTGATACACTACTATTGGATACATAAAGAGAAACTTTAATCAGCAGGAAGTTTCTTTGTTCCCGCTGATTACGAGTTGATCCAATCGGGCTTTTACGGCCACTGGATCTCCTGCGGGAGGCCTGCTGACCGTGAAAGCGGGATAAAGAGAATGATGAAACAGTGTAAGAGAGAGGAGCTCGATTATGGAGCAAACGAAAAAAGTTTATACATTTGATTGGGCAGGCCGCGAATTGCAGGTTGAAGTTGGCCAATTAGCGAAACAAGCCAATGGCGCAGCGTTGATCCGTTATGGCGATACGGCAGTATTGTCCACGGCTACTGCATCTAAAACTCCAAAAAATACCGATTTCTTCCCGCTCACAGTGAACTACGAAGAGCGTTTATATGCAGTCGGCAAAATTCCAGGAGGTTTTATTAAACGGGAAGGCCGCCCTTCTGAAAAAGCGACTTTGACAAGCCGTTTGATTGACCGCCCTATCCGTCCGTTGTTCCCTGACGGCTTCCGCAACGAAGTCCAAGTGATTTCAATGGTCATGTCTGTCGATCAGGATTGCCCTTCTGAAATGGCGGCAATGTTCGGATCATCTCTTTCATTGATGATCTCTGATATCCCATTTGGCGGCCCTATTGCCGGTGTGATCGTCGGCATGATCGATGGCGAATACATCATCAACCCGACAAACGACCAGCTGGAGAAAAGTTCCATGAACTTGACCGTTGCCGGTACGAAAGATGCGATCAATATGGTGGAAGCTGGAGCGAAAGAAGTTTCAGAAGAAGCGATTCTTGAAGCCATCATGTTCGGCCACGAAGAAATCAAGCGATTGATTGCTTTCCAGGAACAAATTGCTGAAGAAGTCGGCAAAGAAAAAACGGCTATTCAATTGTATGAATTGGATCCTACTTTAACAGAAGCGATCAAAGCGCTTTCTGAAGACGATATGAATGCGGCTGTGCAAACAGCTGAAAAAATGGCGCGCAACGAAGCGATTGCAGCTGTTAAAGACCGTGTCATGGAATCATACGCTGAAGCGGATGAAGACGTGAAAAAACAAGTGGGCCAAATCCTTGATAAAATGGTTAAAGACGAAGTCCGCCGTTTGATCACGGATGAAAAAGTCCGTCCGGATGGCCGTACACCTTCAGAAATTCGCCCATTGTCTTCTGAAGTCGGCATTTTAAACCGCACGCACGGCTCTGGTTTGTTTACGCGCGGCCAGACGCAGGCAATGAGCATTTGTACGCTTGGCGCACTCGGCGACGTTCAAATTATTGACGGCCTTGGAATCGAAGATACAAAACGCTTTATGCACCATTACAACTTCCCGTTGTTCTCAGTAGGGGAAACTGGATTCCTGCGCGGACCGGGACGCCGTGAAATCGGCCACGGTGCGCTTGGTGAACGGGCTCTTGAAGCTGTTATTCCAGATGAAAAAGAATTCCCTTACACAATCCGCCTGGTTGCAGAAGTTCTGGAATCCAACGGATCCACTTCCCAAGCCAGTATTTGTGCATCAACGCTTGCCATGATGGACGCTGGAGTTCCGCTTAAAGCACCGGTTGCCGGAATTGCGATGGGATTGGTTAAAAAAGGCGAGAACTATACGGTGCTTTCAGATATTCAAGGCATGGAAGACCACCTTGGCGATATGGACTTTAAAGTAGCCGGTACTGCCAAAGGCATTACAGCTCTTCAAATGGACATCAAGATTGACGGATTGTCGCGTGAAATTCTGGAAGAAGCATTGACGCAAGCCCAAATCGGAAGAATCCACATCCTGGAATCAATGATTGCGACAATTTCAGAACCGCGGGAACAGCTGTCCAAATTTGCTCCTAAAATCATCATGGTTAAGATCAACCCGGACAAGATTCGCGACGTTATCGGACCTGGCGGCAAAGTGATCAACAAAATCATCGATGAAACAGGCGTTAAAATCGACACGGAACAAGACGGCACCATCTTCATTTCTTCGGTTGACCAGGAAATGAACGCTAAAGCGAAAGCGATGATTGAAAACATTGTCCGCGAAGCGAAAGTGGGCGAATACTACGAAGGCAAAGTAAAACGCATTGAGAAATTCGGTGCTTTTGTGGAGCTCTTCCCAGGCAAAGACGGCCTTCTCCACATTTCCGAAATCCAGGAAGAACGGACAAAAGAAGTGGAAGACGTCTTGAAATTGGATGATGTAGTCAAAGTCAAAGTAATCGAAATTGACCGCCAAGGCCGTGTAAACCTTTCACGCAAAGTGGTGTTAAAAGAAGAAAAAGAAGCAACTGAACAAGCAAATCAATAAGCAAACGAAATTGCCAGCATATGTTGGCAATTTTTTCGTATCAGGAGGAATGATGGATTGGTAACTACACATGTATGCAGCAACGGGCTTCGAATTGTTTCCGAATCGATTCCGCATTTTCGTTCTGTTGCAGTAGGTGTATTTGTAAAAGCGGGTTCACGCGATGAGCTGCCGGAAGAAAATGGCATGACGCATTTTATCGAACACATGCTGTTTAAAGGCACAGAAACCCGGACCGCCAAACAAATTGCGCGGGAATTCGACCGGATCGGCGGAGACATCAACGCCTACACGTCAAAGGAATATACCTGCTATTACGCCAAGGTGCTGGACCAGCATGCGGAGCACGCAGTCGCGGTTTTGGCTGATATGTTCTTCCACTCAAAATTGGACCCGGCTGAAATCGACAAGGAACGCCAAGTGGTCATTGAAGAAATCAGCATGACGGAAGATATGCCGGACGATGACGTCCATGAACAATTATGGAAAGTGATGTATCCGCATCATTCCATGGGAGCTCCGATTTTGGGGACCGTCCATACTTTGAAGAGTTTTACGAAAGACAAAATCGAGCGCTTTATGGAACGGCATTACACACCGGAAAATACCGTGATTTCGGTTGCCGGGAGTATCACGCCTCAATTGATCGAATTGATCGAGCAGCTGTTTGGTTCATTCCAGCGGAAAAGCCACGACAAGCAGTACCGGTTCCCCGGCTTTACAGCGGGACATTCGTTAAAGCATAAAGAAACCGAACAAGGGCATCTTTGCTTAGGGTACCCGGGCTTGTCCATAAAGGACGAAAACATCTATAATTTTGTGGTTTTGAATAATATCATCGGAGGCTCCATGTCGTCTCGTTTGTTCCAGGAAATTCGGGAAGAACGCGGATTGGCTTATTCGATTTACTCCTACCACTCGGCCTATTCCGACCACGGTGCGCTTGCTATTTACGGCGGAACGTCCAATGAGCAAATGCCTGAACTTCAGGAAGTCATCGTTTCTTCGCTGCTCGACATGCGGAAAAACGGCCTGACTTTGGAAGAAGTGACCGATTCAAAAGAGCAGATGAAAGGCAATATTATGCTTGGGCTCGAAAGCACAAGTGCCCGCATGAGCCGCAACGGGAAAAATGAATTGCTGCTGGAAAAGCATCAGCCATATGATGAAGTGCTCCGTTTGATCGATCAAGTATCCATTGAAAAAGTGACTTCATTGATGGAATTGCTCGCAGGAGACCCGGCGATTTCCATTATCCGTTCGAAGTAAGCTTCCTTGAAAAAGGAAGCTTTTTTTATAGCTTTTTTAAGAAAGTATGTTAAATAGGGCAAAAAGCAACAAAAGGGAAGATTTTAAAACAAGCCATTCCTCTAGTGTGTTAAATTGTGTTACAATTACGCCAATCATCATTGAAGGAGAGAGTTGTGTGAAAAATTATAACGTAGCAATTATGGGAGCAACGGGTGCAGTAGGACAACAAATGAAAGAGCAGCTTGAGAAAAGAAACTTTCCAATCAATCAAATAGTTTTTCTGGCGTCGAGCCGTTCAGCGGGGCAGGAAATTGAATTTAAAGGGGAAACCTATACCGTCCAAGAAGCAAAGCCGGAATCATTTGAAGGCATTGACATCGCGTTGTTCAGCGCAGGCGGCAGCATTTCGGAGAAATTTGCGCCGGAAGCAGTTAAACGAGGGGCAGTCGTCATCGACAATACGAGCGCGTTCCGGATGGACAAAGAAGTGCCGCTAGTCGTGCCGGAAGTCAATCCAACCGATATCGCACAGCACAAAGGGATCATCGCCAATCCGAACTGTTCAACGATTCAAATGGTTTGCGCTTTGCAGCCTTTGAAAGAAAAGTTTGGCCTTAATAAAATTGTCGTTTCCACGTATCAGGCGGTATCGGGTGCCGGCATCAATGCCATCAACGAATTGAAGGATCAGGCAGCAGACTTTGACAACGCACCGAATGCAGATGCGAAAGTGCTGCCGGTGAAGTCCGCTGAACGCCATTACCCGATCGCTTTTAATGCGATTCCACAAATTGATCAATTTACCGAAAACGGCTATACGTTCGAGGAAATGAAAATGATCAATGAAACGAAGAAAATCATGCACGACGATACTTTATCTGTTGCAGCGACATGCGTGCGCCTTCCGGTAGTCACGGGCCATTCGGAGTCGGTTTATATTGAACTGGAAGCTGCACCGACCCTTGACGAAGTCAAGCAAGCCATTGCTGAAGCTCCGGGTGTAGAACTGATGGACGACCCATCAAACCAGGTGTATCCAATGCCGTTGATGGCGGCAGGGCTTGATGAAGTTTTTGTCGGCCGGATCCGCCAGGATTTGGATAATCCACGAGGCTTCCATCTGTGGGTCGTATCAGATAACTTGATCAAAGGCGCTTCACTGAATTCGGTCCAAATCGCTGAATCGATGATTGAACAAGGCATTGTCTAAACAAAAAATCGAATAAAAAACCCGACACGATAAACCGGACTAGGCTCCGGTTTATTTTTTCTTTGGACTGTTTCCTTGTATTCCCGTATAATAAGGTCTATGGATGTGTACGGGTAAATTATAGGAGGAAATATATTGAGTAAAATAAAAAACGAATTAATTAGAGTAATCCCGCTTGGCGGAGTCGGCGAAATCGGTAAAGCGATGTACGTCATTGAAATTGATGAAGATTTATTTGTAGTGGACAGCGGGTTGATGTTCCCGGAAGATGAAATGCTGGGCATTGACATTGTCATTCCCGATATCTCTTTCCTGGAAGAAAACAAAGACCGGGTGAAAGGGATTTTCCTGACGCACGGCCATGAAGACGCGATTGGCTCCATTGCTTACTTATTGAAAAAAATCCAGGCACCGGTCTACGGCTCGAAGCTGACGATTGCCTTGGCAAAAGAACATATCAAAGAACAGGGTTCATTGAAACATGTGAAGTTTTTCGAAGTAACGAACAAAAGCCGCATGAACTTCGATAAGACGCATGTGACGTTTTTCCATACAACACACAGCATTCCGGATGCGCTTGGAATTGTCTTCCACACATCTGAAGGGGCAATTGTCCACACAGGAGAATTCAAATTCGACCAGTCGGCAAAAGGAAGCTATAAGCCGGATATCGCCAAAATGGCGAAATTGGGCGAAGATGGCGTTTTGATCTTGTTATCCGATTCCACTGAAGCGGAACGCCCAGGGCACACAACACCTGAAACGGTCGTTTCCGATCACTTGTTGTCTGCATTTTTAGCGGCTGAAGGCCGTATTCTAGTATCGCTGTATTCATCCAACTTTATCCGGATCCAGCAAGTATTTGATAATGCCAAAGCTACAGGCAAAAAAGTGGCAGTCGTAGGCAAAAGCCTGGAGAGCAGCTACGAAGTCGGCTTGCGCCTTGGCTACTTGGCAGTCGACGAAGAAACCGTCATCTCCATTAAAGAGCTGGAACAGTACCGCGATGAAGAAGTCGTCATCATTGTAACAGGCAACCAAGGGGAACCTTTGGAAGCTTTGGACAAAATGGTGCGCAAACAGCACAAAGACGTAAAAATCAAAGACACCGATACGGTTATGATCACGTTCACTCCGTCTCCGGGCATGGAAGTCCAAATGTTCCAGACGATGAACAAATTAGCAAAAGCCGGCGCCAATGTGTTGACTTCCAGCAAAAAAGTCCACGTCTCCGGACACGGCAGCCAGGAAGACTTGAAAATGATGCTGAACATGATGAAGCCGAAATACTTCATCCCGATTCAAGGCGAATACAAAATGCTGATTGCCCATTCCAAATTGGCTCAGCAAATCGGTATGCACAAATCTGATATCTTTATCGCGGATAAAGGGGATATTGTGGAATACAAAGGCGGGAAAGTCCGCATGAGCGGCCGGGTTACGGCTGGGAATGTCCTGATTGACGGCATCGGCATCGGCGACGTCGGCAACATTGTCCTTCGCGACCGGAAACTCCTGTCACAGGACGGCATCTTTATCGTTGTTGTTACGCTGAACCGCAAAGAGAAGAAAATTGCTTCCGGACCGGAAATGATTTCCCGCGGATTTGTATATGTCCGCGAATCCGAGCAGCTAATGGAAGAGTCCACTCAATTGGTCCGCAAAATTGTTGAAAAATACGTAGTAAAAGACGCTTTTGAATGGAATAATATCAAACAGGAAATTCGGGACACGTTGAATTCTTATTTATTCCAGCAAACAAAACGCCGTCCGATGATTATTCCGATTATCATGGAATACTAAGAGACAGAAAGTGAAAGGATTTCCATACCGAACTACTCGGTGGAAATCCTTTTTCAATTTTAAGGGAAAGAGGGATCGATATGCCACGGGCACAGGCAAAGAAAAAAACGAAAACAGTTGCTCGGAAAAAGCCGGCAGCCAAAAAGAAAAAACAGCCGATGTCCATGATCGGGTATGAAGTGATCGGGTTACTGCTGATTGGTGTTGCGGTCCTCATGGCTTTTCAGCTTGGAGTGATCGGGAAGATATTATTGAATACAGCTGAGTTATTGACGGGGTATTTGGCGATTTTTGTGCCAATTCTCTTGCTGCTGTTGGCAGTCCATATCATGGTGAAACGGCAATGGCCGAAACCGCGCATGAAAATTGCGGCAAGCTCTGTATTTCTCATTACCGGTATTCTATTGATCTGCCATTTGATTTGGGCGGCAGGATCGATTTTGCCAATCACTTCAGGCAATGTAATAGCGGAAACCATGCGCTCGACACAAGTCACCGGATCGCTTTGGGAAACTTATACGGCAAGCGGCGGCGGATTGTTGGGAGCAGTGCTTTATGCGATGTTCCATGTGCTGTTCGACACAGCGGGTACTTGGATTGTAGCGTTTATCTTGCTGTCAATCGGCGCCATTATTTTGACCGGCAAAACGGCAGCCCCGTATATTGCGGAAAAAGTGCCGAGTTTGCGTCCGGCACTGGAATCTGCTGTTGCTCGCTTAAAACCAAGCAAGCCAAAACAAAAACGCCTGCCGGCACCGCGCCAGAAAGAGCAGCCTGAACAAGTGATCGAAGTGGATGATGCACTGGAATTTGACGAAGAAGAAACGGTTCACGTGATGGAGCAGGAGGAGCCGATCATTTCAGCGTTCACAGAGAACGTCCGGCCGAAAAAAGCGGAAGCGGCTCCTGTAGAGCAAGTCGACACAGAAACCGGCGAAGTGACTTTGTCTTCCGGAGAAGAAATGGAAAACGAAGAATATCAGTTGCCGCCTCTCGATTTATTGACATTGCCGCCGCACTCCGACCAAAGCGGCGAGTATTCGGGAATCCAGAAAAATGCGAAAAAGCTGGAAAAAACATTCCAAAGCTTTGGCGTCCGCGCCAAAGTGACGCAAGTCCATTTAGGGCCAGCGGTCACAAAATACGAAGTGCTGCCGGATACCGGCGTTAAAGTCAGCAAAATCGTGGCGTTGCACGACGACCTGGCACTGGCTTTGGCTGCACGGGATATCCGGATTGAAGCGCCGATTCCAGGCAAGTCTGCTATCGGCATCGAAGTGCCGAATTCCGAAGTGGCAATTGTCAGTTTGCGGGAAGTGCTGGAATCCGAGGAAAACGACAAACCGGAATCGAAATTGCTGTTTGGCCTCGGCCGGGATGTAACGGGCCAAGCCGTCATGACCGAACTCAATAAAATGCCGCATTTGCTCGTTGCCGGTTCGACGGGAAGCGGGAAATCGGTGTGCATCAACGGCATCATCACCAGCATCATCATGCGGGCGAAGCCGCATGAAGTGAAAATGATGATGATCGATCCAAAAATGGTTGAACTGAATGTTTACAACGGCATTCCGCATCTGTTGGCGCCTGTTGTGACAGACCCAAGAAAAGCTGCACAGGCACTAAAGAAAATCGTTTCAGAGATGGAAAGAAGATACGAATTGTTTTCGCATACCGGAACACGGAACATCGAAGGCTACAATGAGTATGTTCGAATTTTCAATGAAGAAAACGAGGAAAAGCATCCGAAATTGCCATTTATCGTGGTAATCGTCGATGAATTGGCGGATTTGATGATGGTCGCTTCAAATGAAGTGGAAGATGCCATTACACGCTTGGCACAGATGGCGCGTGCTGCCGGCATCCATTTGATCATCGCTACACAGCGCCCAAGCGTCAACGTCATCACAGGCGTCATCAAGGCGAACATCCCGTCCCGGATTGCGTTTGCTGTTTCATCTGCCATTGACTCCCGGACAATTCTCGATATGGGCGGAGCGGAGAAATTGCTGGGCCGCGGCGACATGCTGTTCCTCGGCGCCGGCAAATCGAAGCCGGTGCGCGTGCAAGGCGCGTTCTTGTCGGACTCGGAAGTGGAAAAAGTGGTTGATTTTGCAATTGAACAGCAAAAAGCTCAATACCAGGAAGACATGATTCCGACCGAAGTGGAAGAATCGGCGATTGATGATGACACGGACGAGATTTACGACGAAGCGGTGCAATTGGTTTCGGAAATGCAGACAGCATCGGTTTCCATGCTGCAGCGGCGCTTCCGCGTCGGGTACTCCCGGGCTGCCCGCATCATAGACCAAATGGAGCAGCGCGGCGTAGTTGGTCCTTATGAGGGCAGTAAGCCCCGTACGGTTTTAGTTCCAAAGCAGGAAGACTATTAAAAAATCAAGCGTTTTTTGTGACGATATGATTACACCTGCTAAAAGTTTTGGAATGAAAATTCGCGAAATTCGACAAAAGACTATTTATTTAGTTTTGAATAAGTGTTATAGTAATTTTGATTAGTAGGAATGTTTTACATCAGATGTCTGATCTCTGTCATTGGTGGTGAATCGCATGACAATAAAATCGGATCATCGTGCTCTGTATCTTCAAGTGATCGATCGGATGAAGCAGGATATTGCTGCCGGATTGTACAAAGAAAAAGAGAAGTTGCCTTCCGAATTCGAATTGGCAAAAACACTGGGAGTCAGCCGCGCGACTTTGAGAGAAGCGCTGCGGTTGTTGGAAGAGGATAATATCATTGTCCGTCGTCATGGCGTCGGTACATTCGTCAACCCGAAGCCCGTTTTTTCATCGGGCATCGAACAATTGACAAGTGTGTCGGACATGATCCGGCAAGTTGGAATGGAGCCGGGTGTGATTTACTTAAGCACTTCTGAGGCTCCTCCTTCCGAGGATGATTTAAAACGCTTTCATTTTGGAGCCGATGAGACAGTCATTACTATTGAACGCGTCCGAACAGCCAACGGAGAACCGGTCGTCTATTGCATCGATCAAGTTCCTTCGAGTTTTTTGCCGGCTGATTTTCTCGGGCGCAAGGAAAGTTCCATTTTCTCTGCAATAGAGGAATCCGGGGATGTCCGCATTTCGTATGCGGTCACCTTTATCGATCCAGTCGGCTATCATGATCAAGCGTCGCCGATTTTGGAATGTGATCCGGAAACAGCTTTACTTGAGTTAAAACAGCTCCATTACGATGAAGACGATCGTGTGGTGCTTTATTCAAAGAATTACTTCCGGGCTGATAAATTCAGTTTCCATGTAGTTCGAAAACGTGTGTAAAACGGCAAATTCCTGCTAATATGAAAAAATTACCTTGGGGGTTATTACATTGACAAAACGTAAATTTGGTCTGGGTCTTTCGATGATGCTTGCTGCAGGAACTATGCTGGCTGCTTGCGGCAGTGAGGAAGGCACTTCAACTGGCGATTCTGGAAGCGGCGAAGAGAAAAGCGATTTCTCGGTTGCTATGGTTACAGATGTCGGCGGTGTGGATGATAAATCATTCAACCAATCCGCTTGGGAAGGACTGCAAGCATTTGGTGAAGAAAACGGCCTGAAAAAAGGTGACGGTGGAATTGACTATCTGCAATCAGCTTCTGATGCTGATTACAATACAAACCTGAACAACTTGATCCGCCGCGATTTTAACGTAGTCTTTGGCATCGGATTCTTGATGGAAGGCGCGGTAAAAGAAATTGCTGAACAACAGCCGAAAGCTCAAATCGGAATCATCGATGCAGTTGTTGATGCGCCAAACGTAGCAAGCGTATTGTTCAAAGAGCAAGAAGGAGCTTACCTTGCAGGAGTAGCAGCAGCTTTGATGTCAGAAACGAAGAAAATCGGATTTGTTGGCGGGATGGAAATTCCAGTTATCGAACGTTTTGAAGCAGGATTCCTTGAAGGCGTTAAAGCGGCAGACCCGTCTGTTGTAGTAGACGTTCAATACACAGGGGCATTTGATAAAGCAGAATTAGGTAAAACAACAGCTAACCGCATGTACTCTGCTGGCGCAGATATCGTATTCCACGCAGCTGGCGGTACAGGAAACGGTGTGTTCACTGAAGCTAAAGAACGCAAAGAAGCAAATCCGGACGAGAATGTTTGGGTTATCGGCGTAGATGCTGACCAGTACGACGAAGGACAAGTCGGCGACACGAACGTAACATTGACATCTGTTCTTAAAGGCGTAGACAAAGCGGTTATTGATATTTCAAACAAAGCCAAAGAAGGCAACTTCCCTGGCGGCGAAACAATCACTTACGGTTTGGCTGAAGACGGTGTAGGCCTTGCAGATTCACGCGGAGCAATCCCTGAAGACGTTATGGCTAAAATCGATGAGTACAAAGAGAAAATCGCCAGCGGCGAAATCACTGTACCAGAAACTGTGAAATAAGCACATTAGATACGGTCATCATAAAGACCGGGGAATCCGGTCTTTATGATTTTTTTTCGTCTATTTTTGGAAAATTAATAATAGATGAAAGGTTTTTAGCGATAAAAGCCTTTCCTGTATTAATTAAAAAAATAAGAAGTCAGCAGTTTTCGAAGGAGTGGAAACAGTGGAACATGTAATCGAAATGCTCAATATCCGCAAAGTGTTCGGGAATTTTGTTGCGAATGACAATATAACCCTGCAGTTGAAAAAGGGCGAAATTCACGCATTATTGGGTGAAAACGGAGCAGGCAAGTCGACTTTGATGAATGTGCTTTTCGGTTTATACCAGCCGGATGGCGGAGAAATCCGGGTGCGCGGCAAGAAAGTCGATATAACAAATCCAAACGTGGCGAATGATTTAGGAATCGGCATGGTGCATCAGCACTTTATGCTGGTCGAAAATTTCACTGTCACTGAAAATATCATATTGGGAAGTGAACCGACCAAATTCGGTATCACCAATAAAAAAGACGCAGCAAAACGGGTAAAGGAAGTGTCGGAACAATACGGATTGAACGTTGATCCGCATGCGGTCATTGAAGACATTTCAGTCGGCATGCAGCAGCGGGTGGAAATCCTGAAAACCTTGTACAGAGGCGCAGAAATTTTGATTTTCGATGAGCCGACGGCTTCTTTGACGCCGCAGGAAATCGTCGAATTGATCCAAATCATGAAACGCCTGATCGCCGAAGGAAAATCGATTATTTTAATTACCCATAAATTGAAAGAAATCATGGATGTCTCAGACCGGGTGACGGTTATCCGCAAAGGGCAGGGCGTGGGAACCGTGACGACTTCTGAAACGAGTCCGGCTGAACTGGCTTCATTGATGGTTGGACGGCAAGTGGAATTTAAAACGGTTAAAACGCCTGCAAATCCGAAAGATGTTATTTTGAACATTCAAAAGCTGGTTGTCGAAGACTACCGCGGCGTTGAAATGGTGAAAAGCCTCGATTTGAATGTCCGCCAAGGTGAAATTGTCGGAATTGCGGGAATCGATGGCAATGGACAGTCGGAATTGATCGAAGCGATTACCGGGCTCCGCAAAGTGAAAAGCGGGCTCATCACCATTCATGGAAAAGATGTTACGAATATGAAACCGAGAAAAGTGACGGAATCCGGCGTCGGGCATATTCCGCAGGATCGCCACAAACACGGTCTGGTCCTGGATTTCCCGATTGGCCATAACATTTCCTTGCAGACCTACTACACTGCGCCGATTTCCAAAGGCGGGATTATCGATTACGACAAGATTGATCAAAAAGCAAAAGAGATTATTGCCGCATACGATGTCCGCACACAAGGGCCTCATGAACCGGCTCGGGCGTTGTCAGGCGGGAACCAGCAAAAAGCCATTATCGGCCGTGAAGTGGACCGCAATCCCGAATTGTTAATTGCAGCCTTGCCGACTCGAGGATTGGATGTGGGGGCGATTGAATTTATCCACAGCCGCCTGATCGAGCAGCGGGACAATGGAAAAGCGGTACTATTGATTTCGTTTGAATTGGATGAAGTCATGAACGTGTCTGACCGCATTGCGGTTATCCATGACGGCGAAATCGTCGATATCGTAAAACCGGAAGAAACGACTGAACAAGAATTGGGATTGTTGATGGCTGGCCATCACGTCCGTGAAGGATCGAAAAAAGGATTAGAAAGAGAAGGTGAGGATCAGCATGTCGACTAAAGCAACAAATATACTGGTCCCTGTCATTTCCGTTATTTTAGGGTTAATCGTTGGAGCGATTATTATGCTGGTCAGTGGATACAATCCAGTCGACGGCTACCTTGCTTTATGGAACGGGATTTTTGGAGACTTATATACCGTCGGGGAAACATTGCGGCAGATTACGCCGTATCTACTTGCCGGGTTAGCGGTGGCTTTTGCCTTCCGTTCCGGACTGTTCAATATCGGAGTGGAAGGGCAATTGATCGTCGGCTGGTTTGCAGCGGCATACGTCGGCGTAGCGGTTGAATTGCCGAAAATCATCCACTTGCCATTGGCTCTTTTGGCGGCAGCGGTAGCGGGGGCGCTTTGGGGATTTGTGCCGGGGCTATTAAAGGCGAAGTTCCATGTACACGAAGTTATCGTTACAATCATGATGAACTATATTGCGCTTCACGTGACGAATGCGTTGATTAAAACTGTTTCAGGCGGCGGAGACCGCACCGAATCGATTTTTGCGAGTGCATCTTTGCGCTCTGAGTTTTTTGAAAACCTGACGGAATTTTCCCGTCTTCACTACGGAATTATCCTTGCATTAGTAATGGTCGGGGTGATGTGGTTCATCTTGGAAAAAACGACTTTAGGCTTTGAATTAAAAGCAGTCGGCTTTAACCATAATGCCTCTCAATATGCCGGCATGAATGTCAATAAAAACATTGTACTTGCAATGGTTATTTCCGGAGCTTTCGCCGGTCTTGGCGGCGCAATGGAAGCACTGGGAACATTTGAGTACGTATCTTCGAAAGCCGGATTTACCGGTATTGGATTTGATGGGATCGCCGTTGCCTTGCTGGGCATGAACACACCGCTTGGCGTTATTTTCGGAGCCACACTATTCGGTTCCTTGAAATACGGAGCGCTGAATATGCCGAACGCTGCTGGCATTCCTTTGGAAATTGTTGAAATTGTTATTGCCGTAATTATTTTCTTTGTGGCATCAGGATATGTCATTCGCTTGTTCCTGCTGCGTGCGGCTAAGAAGAAGGAGGCGAAGTAATATGAGTTTCTTAGAAGTTTTGTATTTCATCGTTCCTTCAGCGATATTTTATGCAGCTCCGCTAATTTTAGTTGCTATCGGCGGTGTATTTTCCGAGAGATCGGGTGTCATCAATATCGGCCTCGAAGGTTTGATGGTCATTGGTGCCTTTGTGGGCATATTGTTTAACTTGTTTTTTGCAGATACATTCGGCAACGCTACACCTTGGCTGTCGTTGATTGCGGCAATGGTTGCGGCTTTGCTGCTATCACTTGTCCATGCGGTTGCTTCGATTTCGTTCCGTGCAGACCAAACGGTATCCGGTGTTGCCATCAACTTACTGGCCATCGCATTGGCGTTGTACTTAGTGAAAAAGATTTTTGGCAAAGGTCAGACGGACTTTATCACAGAACGTTTCTCGCGCAACGATATTCCGGTTTTGTCTGATATCCCTGTGATCGGGCCGATGTTCTTCAGCTCGGTTTATTACACATCTGTCCTGGCAATCGCGGTTGCGATTTTTGCCTGGTTTGTAATCTACAAAACGCCATTCGGCCTGCGTCTTCGCTCTGTCGGCGAACACCCGATGGCTGCGGATACAATGGGTATCAATGTAGCGAGAATGCGATATGTGGCAGTTATGATTTCCGGTGCTTTAGCGGGAATCGGCGGCGCCATCTATGCGCAGACCATCTCTGGCGACTTTGGCCACGCGACAATCAACGGCCAAGGGTTCATGGCGCTTGCAGCGATGATCTTCGGCAAATGGCATCCGCTTGGCGCGATGGGCGCAGCGTTGTTCTTCGGATTCGCCCAATCCTTGAGTATTGTCGGGCCATCCATTCCATATATTCAAGATATTCCAAACGTCTTCTTGCTGATTTTGCCTTACGTACTGACCATCCTGGCTTTAGCAGGGTTCATTGGCCGTGCCAATGCACCAAAAGCGAACGGAATTCCGTACATCAAAGGACAGCGATGAGAAAACAAAAAAGAGCCGTTTCGACGGCTCTTTTTTTATTTGCCTAAAAAGCTGAATGGCCATTTCCACAAGTCCTCCAGCGCTTGTCGGGGCTAAACGGTCCCCTACGCTTTTCATGTCTAGCTGCAACGGCCAGCTCCTCGGGTCATAAGCCATCCTGGCTGTGCGGCAAAAAGCGCCGCTTCGCCAGTTTGTCTTATGCCTTTCAGAGCTAAGCGGCCGTTTCCGCTTTTCATTATTTGCATTTAGCTGAAAAGGTTCGGTATAGTTAGACTATGAACGAAGAGAGGGGATTTCCATATGTTTCAAACGATGAATATTGCAAAAGGCGTGAATGTGCATGTCAACGAAACGACGCAATTTAAAACGATCAATTTTTCGTTGAAGTTTAAAGATAAATTAACAAAAGAAAAAGCGTCTGCACGGTCGATACTGGCGAATGTCCTGCAGCACAGCAACGAAGTTTACCCTTCTCATACAGCACTTCGTATGGTGCTTGACGATTTATACGGCACATCTCTTTACATAGATTCTTCCAAAAGAGGCAACGAACATATCGTAACGCTGAACGTAGAAACGGTAAACGACCAGTACCTGTCAGAAGAAGGGGTACTCGAAAAGGTTTTGAATTTGATGTACATCGTTTTGTTTAAGCCGAATTTGGAAAACGGCTTTTTCAAAGAAACGATTTTCAACCGTGAGAAAGAAGCAGTGAAACAGCGCATCGAATCGATTTTTGATGAGAAAACGCGATATGCGCAGCAGCGCATGCTGGAACTGGCATTGCCAGAACATCCAGCTTCGATTCCGGCAAATGGAACGCTTGAAGAAGTGGAACGCGTAACAAACGAAAAACTGTTTGAAGAATATCAAGCGATGATCCATGACAATGAAATTGAAATCTACGCGGTAGGCGATATCCAGGCCGAAACCATTTCAGCGTACTTGAAAGAGTATTTCAAATTTGAAGACCGGGAAACTTCCGTTGATGCTCCTGCTGTAGAATTGGTGCAGCCAGCCCAATCCCGTGTAGTTGAATTTGAGGAGATGAAACAAGGAAAGCTTCATATGACTTTCTATACGCCGATTACTTTCCGCGACGAGAAGTTCCCAGTGATGCAATTGATGAATGGCGTGCTCGGCGGCTATGCGCACTCGAAATTATTTGTGAATATCCGTGAAAAAGAAAGCATGGCTTATTACGTTTCAAGTTCATACGCTTCCCAGTTCGGTTTGATGTTTGTATTGGCAGGCATTGATTCGAAACTGGAAGAAAAAGCAGTGAAGCTTGTGCTGGAACAATTGGAAGAAGTGAAAAAAGGCAATATCACCGATACGGAACTTGATCAGACGAAAGCACTCCTCGTCAACCAATTGAGAGAAGCGCTTGATTCGGCGCGCGGCCAGATTGATATCTATGACCAGTACATGGAACTGACGGAAGCATTTGAGCCGGATTATTTGATCAGCAAATGGAAGGCCATCACGAAAGAAGACATTGCACAGGCAGCACAGCAATTGTCCTTGGAAATGACGTACTTCCTATCAGGCAAGGAGGATGATTCTGTTGAATAAAGTACATTTTGACCAATTGGATGAAACATTATACAAAGAACAATTGCCAAACGGGCTGGAAGTTTACATCCTGCCGAAAAAAGGGTTCTCCAAAACGTTTGCTACGTTTACGACAAAATACGGTTCCATCGACAACCATTTTGTGCCGTTCGGTGGAGAGGAACCGATCAAAGTGCCGGATGGCATCGCCCATTTCCTGGAGCATAAAATGTTCGAAAAAGAAGACGGCGACGTGTTCCAGCAATTCAGCAAACAAGGCGCATCGGCAAATGCCTTCACGTCTTTTACACGGACGGCGTACTTGTTCTCAGCTACTGACCAAATCACGGAAAATGTCGGTACTTTATTGGACTTTGTGCAAAGCCCATATTTCACGGAAAAGACCGTTGAAAAAGAAAAAGGCATCATTGCACAGGAAATCACTATGTACGATGACCAGCCCGACTGGCGCCTCTATTTTGGCATCATCGAAAATTTGTACAAAAACCATCCTGTAAAAATTGATATTGCCGGTACAGTGGATTCGATTCAGGACATCACAGCCGAGCATTTATACACGTGCTACAACACGTTCTACCATCCATCGAATATGGTGCTGTTCATTGTCGGCGCTGTGGAGCCGGAAAGCATGATGGATTTCATCAAAGCAAACCAAAGCCAAAAAACCTTTGAAGAGCCGAAAGAAATCGTGCGCATGTATCCGGATGAACCGATTGAAGCGGCCGTCAAAGAACGGACCTTGGAAATGAGCGTCCAAAAACCGAAAGTCTTTGTCGGCATCAAACCGGAAGCCCTGAACTTATCAGGAGATGAAATGCTGAAGCACGAGCTGGCTGCGCAATTGGCATATGAGCTTCTTTTCGGCCGCACTTCCGATTTTTATCACCAAGCTTATGAAAGCGGCTGGATTGATGAATCGTATTCGTTCGACTACTCTTTGGAAAATGGATTCGGCTATGCGTTGATCGGTTCTGATACAGCTGAACCTGAAGTGCTGGCCCGGGAAATTCAGCACACACTAGATAACGCAATGGAAAAATGGCCATTTGGCCAAGCGGACCTCGACCGCGTACGCCGCAAAAAAATCGGCTTTTTCCTGAGAGCTTTAAATTCACCGGAGTATATTGCTAACCAGTTTACCCGCTATGCGTTTAACGGCATGAACCTGTTTGACGTAGTGCCGTTCCTGGAAGCATTGGAAGTTCCGGATCTCCAGGCGGCGTTTGCGACAGTCAGCGCAGAAAGCCAGCGTTCGGTCTTTACCATCCTGTCTCCGAAGAAGGAAACTGTGTGAAACGCTTCGCTTTGATAATGGGGGCTTCCGGAGAAATTGGGCAAGCGATTTCGCGTCAGCTTGCCGGCTCCGGCTGGTCGCTTTATCTTCATTGGAATACTGCGCCGATATCGGCATTGGTGGATGAGCTAACTTTAAAGCATCCACGCCAGGAATTTATCGGGGTACAGGCGGATTTTGCGAAAGACGACGGGGCCCGGAAATTGGCAGAGCAAGTGTTTGACGCGGCCTGCATCGTTGTCGCGAGCGGCCATGCTTTAGTGAAAATGCTGATTGATACGACAGAAGACGAAATGGATGCTTTGTGGCGTGTCCATGTCCGCAACCCGGTTTCGGCCATCCGGCTGATTTCCCCTTTTTTCCATCGCCACCCTAAAACTTATGTGGTGTTTGTTTCTTCCATCTGGGGAGAAACAGGAGCGGCGCTGGAAACGGTCTATTCCTCGGTCAAAGGGGCGCAGTCAGCTTTTGTCAAAGCGTATGCGAAGGAAATGGCGCTTTCTGGCACACGTGTCAACGCCATTGCCCCGGGCTTTATCCAAACCAAAATGAATGAATCTTTTTCAGAAGAAGAACTGCTGGCCATTTCAGAAGAAATCCCGCTGGGCTTGGGATCTCCTCAGGACATAGCCGATGCGGCTGATTTTCTGGTAAGCGGCAAAGCCGATTATATAACCGGACAAACGCTGCACGTCAACGGCGGCTGGCATATGTAATTTTCAGGCAAGGGTCTTTTGTCTATCTTCATCGGTTTTATGCATGAGTAAATAGTAGTGAAGGGGTTAATGGGCCTTAGTTTTAAGGCCTGCCCCTTTTTTTATTGCCCCTTTTCTTGCTGTAGCAAATCAGCTATCATAAGAGATAGGGTTTTAGCGCGCCATATACATAATGTGAAAGGTCGGATGATGAATGAAAGAATGGTATTTTGAATACGAAATTCAAGTGAATCGTCCGGGTTTATTAGGGGATATAGCTTCACTTCTCGGAATGCTCCGCGTCAACATCGTGACCATCAACGGTGTCGACCAAGGAAGGCGGGGAATGCTTCTGCGGGCGGAACACGATGTTCAGCTGGAACGCTTCGAGCAAATCGTTTCAACCATCGAGACGATTGCCGTGAAGAAATTCCGCGAACCTAAACTTCGGGATATTTTAGCTGTCCGCCATGGCCGCTATATTCAACGCGATGCCGATGACCGGAAAACGTTCCGCTTTGTCCGCGACGAGCTGGGGTTATTGGTTGATTTCATGGCTGAAATATTCAAGCAAGAAGGCCATAAACTGGTCGGCATCCGTGGAATGCCGCGTGTCGGAAAGACGGAATCCGTTGTTGCGGCAAGCGTCAGCGCCAATAAGAAATGGATTTTCCTATCGTCCACCATGATCAAACAAACGGTGCGGAACAGTTTGATGGGCGATGAACACAATTCAAACAATATCTTTATTTTGGATGGCATTGTGACGCGGCGCTCTGCTGATGAGCGCCATCAGCAGCTGGTGCGCGAAATGATGCGCATGCCGACCATTAAAGTGGTGGAACATCCCGATATGTTTGTCCAGCAATCCGAATACAATATTGAAGACTTCGATTACATTATCGAATTGCGCCATCATCCGGATGAAAAAATAACCTATGAAGTGTTGGAACGGAACAACTTCATGGGGGATCAAAACCAATCGGATATGTTCGGCGGCTTCAACTTCTAAACAGGCAGGTGAAAGCATTGAATGAATTAGGTACTCGCTTGAAAGAAGCGAGAATCGCAAAGGGAATAAGTTTAGAGGATTTGCAGGAAGCGACGAAAATTCAGAAACGCTATTTGGCAGCGATCGAAGAAGGCAATTTCAGCATGATGCCGGGCCCTTTTTATTCGCGGGCTTTTATCAAGCAATACGCCGAAGCGGTAGGGCTGGATCCAGGTGAACTGCTCGAACAATACAAAGAGGAGATCCCGGCCATCAAAGAAGATCCCTATACACCTCCTACGCCTTCGCGGCGGCAGACGTTTGCCAGCCAATCGTCCAACCGAACGAATGAAATCATGCCGAAAGTGATTGCGGCATTGTTTATTGTCACGGTATTGGCTGTGGTGGTTTTCTTTTATTCGAACTTGGATAAAAACGACCCGATCGAAGAAGGCGCGGCAAACGACAGTAGCGTGCCGTATGAAGAACCGGCGGAGGAGACTCCAGCGGAACCTGCTGAAAAGCCGGCGGAAGAGAAAGTGGAAAAACCTGTGGAAACTCCGAAAAAAGAGGAACCCAAGGAACCGAAAGCCACCATTAAAGCAGGGAAGCCTGCTGGACAAACGACCACATACGATTTTTCAGGTCCAGCTAAAAGAGAATTGGTCATTAAAGTCGTCGGCGGCCCTTCCTGGGTGCAGGCAGCCGATTCAAACCAGAAAGAGCTGCTTAAGCCGGATACCATGGCAGCTGGCGCTACAGAAAAGCTGGATGTCAGCGGGCTGAAGCAAGTCCAACTGCGCCTAGGCAAAGCTGCAAATGTCCAGTTGGCCATTAATGGCGTGCCGGTTGAATACAAGCTCGATGCAACAACACAAAATATCGTTATTCGATTTGCAGAAGCGGAATAGCCATCTTTTGATGGCTATTTTGCTTGATAGGTTGAAAGGAGAAACAAGATGAACATTCCAAATCGCATCACCATTTCCAGAATTTTATTGATTCCTGTTTTCATGATCGTTATGCTAGTCGATTTTAACTGGGGGAACATGACGCTTTTCGGAGCGGACATGCCGGTTTCCCATTTTATCGGCGGATTGATTTTTATCTTTGCCTCATTGACAGACTGGGTCGATGGCTATTATGCACGCAAATACAACCTGGTAACCACTTTCGGGAAGTTCCTGGATCCGCTTGCTGATAAATTGCTCGTGTCGGCAGCCTTGATTATTTTGGTGGAACTTGATTTTGCTGCTTCATGGATCGTTATCATCATTATCAGCCGTGAGTTTGCGGTAACGGGACTGCGCTTAGTGCTTGCCGGTGAAGGGGAAGTTGTTGCTGCCGGAAGTCTTGGCAAAATCAAAACGACTGCGCAGATTTTGGCGATTTCCGCGTTATTGCTTCATAATACCATTTTCACTTTAGTGAACATTCCATTCGGAGAAATCATGCTGTACATAGCACTGATCTTTACCGTATGGTCCGGCTGGGATTATTTCTATGCCAACCGCAGAGGATTGCTTGCTTCCAAATAATCAGCTTTAAATAAAGGGGTGGGGTTACAATGAATGCAGAAATTATTGCAGTAGGCTCTGAACTGCTGCTTGGACAAATCACCAACTCGAATGCCCGTTTTTTATCCAGCCATCTGGCTGAGCTTGGCATCAATGTTTATTACCATACAGTGGTCGGAGACAATGCGGGGCGTTTGGAAGACGTAATCCAGATCGCAGAAGAACGCGCCGATTTGATCATTTTTACAGGCGGACTTGGCCCGACGAAAGACGATTTGACTAAGGAAACGATTGCCCGCCATTTGGGCACAACGCTAGAAATGAATGAGGAAGCGCTCACGTCAATTGTGGCGTTTTTTGAACGCGCCGGACGCGTCATGACCGAGAATAACAAAAAACAGGCGCTTGTTCTAAAGGGAAGCGAAGTACTGGCCAATCACCACGGCATGGCTCCCGGGATGCTTTACAAAACAGAGGAACGGGCTTATATCCTCTTGCCAGGCCCGCCAAAGGAAATGGAGCCGATGTTCCAGTTTGAAGCAAAACCGAAACTGGCCCGCCTTTTAAACCAGGCGGATGTTATTTTGTCCCACGTGCTGCGGTTTTACGGCATTGGAGAAGCGGAGCTTGAAGACCGTCTCCAGGACCTTTTGGACCGGCAAACCAATCCGACCATTGCACCGCTTGCATCAGACGGAGAAGTCATGCTCCGGCTTACAGCGAAGACAAACTCGGAAGAGCAGGCATGGGAATTGATCAACGAGGCAAAAACGGAAATTTTGGATCGGGTCGGGCAGTATTTGTACGGCTACGACAATGATTCACTGGCTTCGAAGACAATTGAACTCCTGAAAGAACAGTCCAAGACCATTTCCGCTGCCGAAAGCCTGACAGCCGGCCTTTTCCAATCGGAACTGGCTGCAGTAGCGGGCGCCAGTGCGGTTCTTACGGGCGGCGTGATTGCTTACAATGAAGAAATGAAAATCGCACAGTTGGGGATAGCGCCTGAACTGCTGAAAGAATACGGCGTTGTCAGCGAAGAAACCGCTATTGTGATGGCTGAAGCGGTGCGCCGGAAATTTGGTACGGATATTGCGGTTGGTTTGACTGGAGCTGCAGGACCGGATGGGCACGGCGACCAGCCGGCGGGAACGGTGTGGATCGGCATTGCCACAGAAGACGGCACCATGGCTTACCGTCTTCAGTTATCGGGGATGCGCAACACGAACCGGTTGCGAGCGGTAAAATTAGCTTTGTCCTATATTATACGAACACTGACAGAAGGAAATGCACGCAAAATTTAATTTTGCGTGTTTTTTTATGCTCAAAACGGGAATTTGCTCTTTATAGGGCTTGCAAAAATGACATTTGAAAACACGAACACGAATAAACGTTCGCTTTTTTCTTGTGTATTTCTCATTAACCTAGTATACTAGAGACAGGTAGAAAAATTGGTTTTAATTAGAGGAGGATTTCTTTTGAGCGACCGTAAAGCAGCGTTAGACATGGCGTTAAAGAGTATAGAAAAGCAATTTGGTAAAGGTTCGGTCATGAAATTAGGCGAGAAAAGCGACCGTAACGTATCATCGGTTTCAAGTGGTTCATTGGCCCTTGACACTGCACTGGGAATAGGCGGATATCCGCGTGGACGGGTAATCGAAATCTACGGCCCTGAAAGTTCAGGTAAAACGACTGTCTCGCTTCATGCAATCGCAGAAGTACAAGCAATCGGCGGCACAGCAGCATTCATCGATGCTGAACACGCGTTAGATCCGATGTACGCCAAAGCATTAGGCGTTAACATTGATGAGCTGCTCTTGTCTCAGCCGGATACAGGCGAACAGGCACTTGAAATTGCGGAAGCTTTGGTACGAAGCGGCGCTATCGATATCGTAGTTGTCGATTCTGTAGCGGCACTTGTGCCAAAAGCGGAAATTGAAGGCGAAATGGGCGACTCCCATATGGGTCTGCAAGCCCGTTTGATGTCCCAGGCGCTTCGCAAACTTTCAGGCGTCATCAACACATCAAACACCATTTTTATCTTCATCAACCAGATCCGCGAAAAAATCGGTGTAATGTTTGGGAATCCGGAAACAACTCCGGGCGGCCGGGCATTGAAATTCTATTCATCTGTCCGTTTGGAAGTAAGACGTGCAGAAGCATTGAAATCCGGCACGGATATTATCGGTAACAGAACAAAGATCAAGATTGTAAAAAATAAGGTAGCACCGCCGTTCCGTACAGCTGAAGTGGATATTATGTACGGAAAAGGGATTTCCCGTGAAGGTGAAATTGTGGATATCGGTTCTGAACTGGATATCATCCAGAAGAGCGGTTCTTGGTATTCTTACAACGAAGAACGCATTGGACAAGGACGCGAAAACGCGAAGCAATTCCTTCTTAACAATCCGGAAATGCGCAATGAAATTTCCAACAAAATCCGCGAATCTTTTGGTATGGCAGCAGCCAACTACACAATTGCAGCCAATAAAGAGGAACCGGAAGAATTTAACTTGCTTATTGACGACGAAGAATAAGATAGAAGCACAGCCAGCTGTGTTTTGAATCTGAGAGCTGCCTAGCTTTAGCTGGGCAGCTTTTTCTATATATCCATTCATTTAAGGGCAGGAGTTAGGACAAGGCGGGAATTATGCATGGAGAAAAAGCCGGGATGGGCTGTTAAAGCCCCCATGCATTCATGCAATGTGCATGTCCGTGCGCTTTTCAAGCTTCTCAATGGGTTGACACGACATAAGACCAACTATACAATTAAAATTGTATAATTTACTATTTTTACAACGATTGATGTAGAACAATGGTTTTATTATTTCGATTTTTTGAACAAGTTAACAGAATAGCAAGAGGAGGTGTCCGAATGGGTATTACAGAGATCATCTTCGCTTTGCTTGGTATCATCGTCGGTGTAGTTGTTGGATATTATGCATTGAAAAAAGCAAACGACTCCAATATCGCAGGCGCGAAAAATTCTGCGGAGCAAATAGTTGAAGATGCGAAAAAAGAAGCAGAAGCCCTGAAAAAAGAAGCGCTATTGGAAGCGAAAGACGAAAATCATAAATTGCGTACTGAAACAGAATCTGAAATTCGGGAACGCCGATTAGAACTTCAAAGACAAGAAAATCGGTTGTTGCAGAGAGAAGAAAATTTGGATCGCAAGGATGATGCTTTAAACAAAAGAGAGGCAAGTCTGGAACGCAAAGACGAAGCACTCGCAGAAAAACAACAGCATATTGGACAGATGGAGAGCAAAGCGGAGGAATTAGTCCGCCAGCAGCAGTCCGAGATGGAACGCATTTCGTCTCTGACACGCGAAGAAGCAAGATCGATCATCCTGCAGCAAGTTGAAAATGAACTTTCAACCGATATTGCGGCAATGATCAAAGAAACAGAAGCGCGCGCGAAAGAAGAGTCGGACAAAAAAGCGAAAAACATCCTGTCATTGGCCATGCAGCGATTTGCAGCTGACCACGTAGCGGAAACCACCGTTTCTGTAGTCAACTTGCCAAACGATGAGATGAAGGGCCGCATCATTGGACGCGAAGGGCGCAACATCCGAACGCTTGAAACCTTGACGGGCATCGATTTAATCATCGATGATACGCCTGAAGCGGTCATTTTATCTGGATTTGATCCAATCCGCCGCGAAACGGCCCGCTTGGCACTTGAAAAACTGGTGTCTGACGGCCGAATCCACCCGGCTCGCATTGAAGAAATGGTTGAGAAGTCAAGACGTGAAGTGGATGAGCAAATTCGTGAAATCGGTGAACAAACAACGTTTGACGTAGGCGTCCACAATTTGCACCCGGATTTGATCAAGATCCTGGGCCGCCTTCGCTACCGTACGAGCTATGGACAAAACGTCCTGAAGCATTCCGTGGAAGTTGCCTTCCTGTCCGGTTTGATGGCTGCGGAACTTGGCGAAGACGTTACCTTGGCAAGACGTGCCGGACTGCTGCATGACATCGGCAAAGCCATCGACCACGAAGTCGAAGGCAGCCATGTTGAAATCGGTGTAGAGCTTGGCACAAAATACAAAGAACATCCTGTTGTGATCAACAGCATTGCTTCTCACCACGGGGACACAGAAGCGACATCCATTATCTCGGTAATTGTCGCAGCCGCAGATGCTTTGTCTGCAGCACGTCCAGGGGCAAGAAGCGAAACTCTCGAAAACTATATTCGCAGACTCGAAAAACTCGAAGAAATTTCCGAATCGTACGAAGGCGTTGAGAAATCATTTGCCATTCAAGCGGGACGCGAAATCCGGATCATGGTCCGGCCGGAACAAATTGATGATATGACAGCGCATCGTCTGGCACGCGATATCCGGAAACGGATTGAAGAAGAGCTTGACTATCCTGGACACATCAAAGTGACGGTCATCAGAGAAACACGAGCAGTTGAATATGCAAAATAATAAGAGTAAGGCTTCGATGAATGTCTATTCAAAGAAGCCTTTTTCTTATGGAAAAAGGTGAGCAAAAATGAAAATTTTATTTATTGGAGATATCGTCGGATCGATTGGCAGAGATGCACTGGAGTCGTATTTGCCAAGGTTAAAGAGAAAATATGCACCGGACGTCGTCATTGCGAACGGAGAAAACGCAGCGGCCGGCCGCGGCATCACAAAAGCGATTTATCAGGACCTGCTCTTCATGGGCGTTGATGTCATTACGATGGGCAACCATACGTGGGACCAGAAAGAAATTTTTGATTTTATCGATGACGTAGATTACTTGATCCGTCCGGCCAACTTCTCGCCGGAAGCGCCGGGACGCGGCATGGCTACCGTTACAAAAAATGGCCAAACCTTATCGGTGATCAACTTGCACGGACGGGTCTTTTTGCCGCCGCATGACGATCCGTTCCAAAAAGCGGATGAGTTGATTGCGGAAGCCAAAGCGATTTCACCATTGGTCTTTGTCGATTTCCACGCCGAAGCGACCAGCGAGAAAATTGCCATGGGCTGGCATTTGGACGGGCGTGCTTCGGTCGTTGTCGGCACGCATACACATGTGCAGACGGCAGATGCACGAATCCTGCCAAACGGCACCGCCTATATTTCCGATGTCGGCATGACAGGGCCCTATGATGAAATTCTGGGGATGACAAAAGAATCGGTGCTTTACCGCTTCAAAACGAATATGCCGACCCGCTTTGAAGTGCCAAAGCGCGGACGCTCCGTCGTCAGCGGCTTTTTCACGGAAGTCGATGACCAAACCGGAAAAGCGCTGTCTTTTGAACGGGTTTACATTAACGACGATTACCCATTCCAAAACTAATAGCCGGTCTATGTCGATTCTCCGACAATTAGACCGCCTGCCTTGTAGAGTGGCAGGTCCATTCAGTATAATAAAGTGATGATTGAAAGGGGTTTTTTCATGAATGAGGAGCAGCGACTGCAATCCACCCCAGTGAAGGCTTCACCATCGGATGACAAGGCTGAAAAAGACTACAGCCAGTATTTTCAAAGCGTGTATACGCCGCCTTCGTTGAAGGAAGCGAAAAAACGGGGGAAAGAACAAGTTTCCTATTTTGATAACTTTACAATCGATCCCCGCTTTGAAGGGATGGGCGAAGGCCGTAAGTTTTACATCCGCACCTATGGATGCCAGATGAATGAGCACGACACGGAAGTGATGGCCGGCATTTTTATGCAGCTGGGCTTTTCTCTTACGGATTCAGTCCAGGAGGCAGATGTCATCTTGCTGAACACATGTGCCATCCGGAAAAACGCTGAAAACAAAGTGTTCGGGGAACTGGGGCATTTGAAACCTTTGAAACTGGAAAAACCGGATTTGCTGATCGGCGTCTGCGGCTGCATGTCGCAGGAAGAATCCGTGGTCAACAAAATCCTGAAAACCTACGATCAAGTAGATATGATTTTTGGCACGCATAATATCCACCGGCTGCCTGAGATTTTAAACGAAGCGTATTTGTCGAAAGAAATGGTCATCGACGTTTGGTCAAAAGAAGGCGATGTCATTGAAAACTTGCCGAAAGTGCGAAAAGGAAAAATCAAGGCATGGGTGAATATCATGTACGGCTGTGATAAATTCTGTACGTATTGCATTGTTCCGTATACGCGGGGAAAAGAGCGTTCCCGCCGTCCGGAAGATATCATCCAGGAAATACGCCACTTAGCAGCGCAAGGGTATAAGGAAGTTACGCTGCTCGGGCAGAATGTAAATGCATACGGCAAGGATTTCACCGATATCAAGTACGGGCTGGGGGATTTGATGGATGAACTGCGGACGATCGATTTGCCGCGCATCCGGTTTACCACTAGCCATCCCCGTGATTTCGATGATCAGTTGATTGAGGTGCTCGCAAAAGGCGGAAACCTTGTCGACCACATCCATTTGCCTGTACAATCAGGTTCGACGAGCATGTTGAAAATCATGGCCCGCAAATATTCACGGGAACATTATTTGGAATTGGTCCGGAAAATACGGACAGCCATTCCGAATGTTTCATTGACGACGGACATCATTGTCGGCTTCCCGAACGAAACAGACGAGCAGTTTGAAGAAACGCTTTCTCTGTTCAAAGAAGTCGGTTTTGAAATGGCCTTTACGTATATCTATTCTCCGCGTGAAGGTACGCCGGCCGCGAAAATGGCCGATAATGTCCCGATGGAAGTGAAAAAAGAGCGGCTGCAGCGTTTGAACGCCGTCGTGAACGAATATGCCTTGAACGCGATGAAGGCTTACAAAGGGCAAATCGTCGAAGTCCTGGTTGAAGGCGAAAGCAAGAAAAATCCCGATGTGTTATCCGGCTATACAGCCAAAAACAAATTGGTCAATTTTGCAGGGCCGAAGTCGATCGTCGGCCAATTGGTAAAGGTTAAAATCACAACAACAAAAACATGGTCATTGAACGGTGAACTAGTCGAAGCCGGGCATGGCCAAGAAGTGGGTGTCTAAGAAGATGACGTATTCAAAAGAAGAAATTATCGCAAAAGCACGCGAAGTGGCAGACATGATTGCCGAAACAGAAGAAGTGGAATTCTTTAAGCGCGCAGAAGCGCAAATAAATGAAAACCAAAAAGTCCGTGAGAAAATCGCTTCCCTGAAAAGCCTTCAAAAACAGGCAGTCAACTTCCAGGCTTATGGAAAAGAACGCGCTTTAGGCCTGATTGAGGGCAAGATCCAGAAAATTGAAGAAGAAATTGACGCAGTGCCGATTGTCCAAGAGTTCAAGCAATCGCAAAGCGATGTCAACTCACTTCTGCAAATGGTTTCTACAGCCATTGCGAACCAAGTGACAAACAACATCATCACTTCAACCGGCGGAGACATTCTGCGCGGCGAAACCGGCTCAAAAGTAGAAGCCAGCAAACCGACGAAACTGTCTTAAGAAAAGCGGAGGCGGCCGTTTAGCCCCGACAAGCGCTGGAGGACTTGAGGAAATGGCGTTCTTGGCCATTTTCCGAAAGGCCGAAGCGACCTCGAGGGGCTGGCCGCCGGAGCTGGACAATAAGAAAAGCGGAAATGGCCGTTCAGCTCCGACAAGCGCTGGAGCTGGACAATAAGAAAAATAATGGAAGAGAACTGAAGGAGCTGCGGCTCTTTCAGTTTTTTCTTTTCTCCCTTTGTTTTTGTTATAATGGAAAGAAGACGAAAAGTTCGCGAAAGAGGTAAAAAAATGGCACCTACACCAATGATGCAACAATACTTGCAAGTGAAATCCGATTACCAGGACGCATTCCTGTTTTTCCGCCTGGGCGATTTTTATGAAATGTTTTACGACGATGCCTTAAAGGCGTCCCAAATCCTTGAAATCACACTGACGAGCCGGGGCGGCACCGGCGACGACCGCATTCCGATGTGCGGCGTTCCGCATCACGCGGCGCAAAACTATATCGATCAGCTGATTTCCAAAGGCCATAAAGTGGCGCTTTGTGAACAAGTTGAAGACCCGAAAACCACGAAAGGCATGGTCAAGCGGGAAGTCGTCCGCTTGATTACGCCAGGCACGCATACCGAAGGCAAAAGCATCGATTCCAAATCGAATATGTTTTTGGCTGCGGCTGAACAGATGGCAGATGGCTTTGCCTTGTCGTATGTCGACATCAGCACCGGGGAAGCGAGCGCCATTTACATAGCAGGAACAGAAAACGCGCTGCTGCAGGAATTGCAGTCGTTGAATATCAAAGAACTCGTTGTTTCCGATCAATTGTTTTTATTGCTGAACGAAGAATCACAGGATCTGGTGCTGTCGATTGAGCCGATGGATTTTGTCTACACGGCGGACGAACGATTGTTGGCTGAATGCCCGGATGACCTCAAGCTCAGCATCCAGCGTCTGTTGACGTATATTTCACGGACGCAAAAGCAGTCGCTCGACCATATTCAGCCGTTCACGTTTAATGAAAACGGACAGCTGCTGTCGATCGATTTCCATTCGAAGCGCAACCTGGAATTGCTGCAGTCGATCCGCGGCGGCGAAACAAAAGGGACGCTCTTATGGCTATTGGACGAGACCGTCACGGCTATGGGCAGCCGGAAACTGAAGCAATGGCTGCATCAGCCGTTGGCAAACCGCCATTTGATTGAAAAGCGGCAGCAGCTCGTCGAATCCCTCATCAATCAATATTTTGTCCGAGTAGAGCTTCAAGAACTGTTAAAAGAAGTGTATGACTTGGAGCGCCTCAGCGGGCGGATTGCTTTTGGCAGCGCCAGCGGGCGGGATTTGGCCCAGCTCCGAAGTTCGCTTGAAAAAGTGCCGGCGATCATTTCCGAACTCGCCAATTCAGGGCACGGCACACTCGCCAATTTCAGCGACAAGCTCGACCGCTGCGGCGAAGTATGCGAATTGCTTGGCGCCATCAGCGAAAATCCGCCGCTGTCTTCGAAAGAAGGCGGCGTCATCCGGGACGGCTTCCATGCAAAACTGGATGAATACCGGTATGCCTCACGAAACGGCAAAGACTGGATCGCCCAGCTTGAACAGGAAGAGCGCCAGCGGACAGGCATCAAATCGTTGAAAATCGGCTATAACCGCATTTTCGGCTATTACATTGAAATCTCCAAAGCCAATATGCATCTGGCGGATTTGGAGCGCTACGAACGCAAGCAGACGCTTGCCAATGCGGAACGCTACATCACGCCGGAACTGAAAGAAAAGGAAACGCTGATTTTGACCGCAGAAGAAGAAAGCTTGAACCTGGAATACGAGTTGTTCGTGAAAATCCGCGAAGAAGTGAAGCAGTACATCGGCCGCATTCAGCAATTGGCGTCCACGCTCAGTGAACTCGATGTCTTTATGAGCTTTGCAAATGTGGCAGAGAAATACCGCTTTGTAAAACCGGTGTTCAATGACTCACGGGAAATTTCCATTATTGAAGGACGCCACCCGGTCGTCGAGAAAATGCTGAACAAGCAGCATTATGTGCCGAACGATTGCGTATTGACCGACAACCAGAACATGCTGCTCATTACCGGCCCCAATATGTCGGGTAAAAGTACGTATATGCGCCAAGTCGCTTTGACGATTGTGCTGGCGCAAATCGGATCTTACGTGCCGGCTGAATCGGCAAATCTTCCGATTGTCGACCAGATCTTTACGCGCATCGGTGCAGCGGATGATTTGGTGTCCGGCCAAAGTACGTTCATGGTGGAAATGCTCGAATCGCAGTACGCCATTACCCATGCGACGGAACGGAGCCTGCTATTGTTCGATGAAATTGGGCGGGGCACATCCACTTATGACGGCATGGCGCTCGCGCAGTCAATGATTGAATACATCCACGAGAACATCGGCGCCAATACCTTGTTTTCAACGCATTACCATGAATTGACGGCACTGGACCAGTCGCTTGATAAATTGAGCAATGTCCATGTGGCCGCGATGGAACAGTCCGGCAAAGTGGTATTTTTGCATAAAGTGAAAAAAGGGCCGGCGGACAAAAGCTACGGCATCCATGTAGCAGAACTGGCCGAATTGCCGCAGCCGATTTTAGCGCGTGCACGTGAACTGTTGGTCAGCTTTGAAGCCGAAAACAAAAAGCATGTGAGCCAAGTGGAGCAATTGTCGTTTTTCGACGACCGCGACACCGAAAGCGAAGAAGTGCTGCAAATGATTGCAGATGTCAACATTGCGGCTATTACGCCGCTGCAGTCCCTGCAATTATTGAACGACCTGCAAGTCAAGTTAAGCAAAAAGGAGTGAGAATATGGGAGTCATTCGATTGATGGATGAACCGTTATCCAATAAAATAGCTGCCGGTGAAGTGGTTGAACGGCCGACTTCGGTCGTCAAAGAATTAGTGGAAAACGCCATTGATGCGGGCTCGACAGCAATCGAAGTGCTGCTGGTTGAAGCCGGACTCACCTCTATCCAAATCATTGATAACGGAGCCGGCATGGACTCGGAAGATGCATTATTGTCCTTTTCCCGCCACGCCACCAGCAAAATCGCCAATGAACATGACCTCTTCCGGATCAGGACGCTCGGGTTCCGCGGTGAGGCTTTGGCCAGTATTGCATCGGTATCAAAAGTGACGCTCCACACCTCCAACGGGGAAAACGGGACATTTGTCCAAATGGAAGGCGGGCGCTTGATCGAGCACCGGGCAGGTTCGCTCCGAAAAGGCACTGATATTAAAATTGATCAATTGTTCTTCAACACACCGGCGCGTTTAAAATACTTGAAGACGCTGCAGACCGAACTTGGCCATTCAATTGATTTGATGAACCGGCTGGCGCTCAGCTATCCGGCGATTTCGTTCAAATTGGTCCATGACGGCAGAACCATTTTGCAGACATCCGGCAGCGGCGAAATCCAACGGGTCATTTCGGATATTTACGGTGTGTCGATTGCCAAGAAAATGATTCCGTTTGAAGCGGAGTCCCATGACTACAAAATCTCGGGCTACACCTCCCTTCCAGAAGTGACACGCGCCAATAAAAATTATATTTCGCTGTTCGTCAATGGGCGCTGGGTCAAGCATTACGCCATCGCTAATACGGTCCATAAGGCGTATCACACGTTCCTTCCGCTCGAACGCCAGCCGATCACGATTTTGAACATTGAAGGCGATCCTTATTTGACGGATGTCAATGTTCATCCTGCGAAACAGCAGATTCGCCTGAGCAAGGAAAAAGAATTGATGGATCTGATCCATGAAACCATCCGCCGGACAATCAGCGGAGCGGTGCGGGCGCCGATCATTGAACAGCCGAAAGCGCCGAAGCAAGCACCGAGCAGACAGCTCGATTTGTGGAAAACAACGCATACGGTGAAGGAGCCTGACATCCAGTCTTCCCGTTCATATGCTCCACCTGTTCCTGCTCGAACGTTCAATCCGATGCCTGAGCTGGAAGCAATCGAAGTACCCGGTGCAAATGATGCTGAACCGCCGGCAATTGCCGAGCCGCCAATCCCTGAAGCGGAACCTGAACAAATCCCTGAACCACCGGAACACCGTTTTGAAGATCCTTTTGAAGAAGAAAGCCCCCAATTTCCAGAACTGGAAGTGGTGGGGCAAATTCACGGCACGTATATCGTGGCGCAAAGCACCGATGGTTTTTACTTGATCGATCAGCATGCCGCGCAGGAACGCATTAAATACGAGTTCTTCCGCGAAAAAGTCGGGGACGTCGATACCAGTGAACGCCAGGCGCTTTTGCTGCCGCTGACGTTCCACTACAGCCGCGACGAAGCCTTGCGCTTGAAAGAAGCACTGGATGTATTGGCGGAAAGCGGCGTCTTTTTGGAGGAGTTCGGCGATACCTCCTTTATCGTCCGCGAATATCCGACCTGGTTCCCGAACGGTTTCGAACAGGAAGTCATCGAGGATTTGATTGAGCAAGTGCTGAACGAACGCAAAGTCGATGTGAAAAAACTGCGGGAAGATGCCGCCATCATGATGAGCTGCAAGCGCTCCATCAAAGCCAACCATTATTTGCAGAAACATGAAATGGAACGCTTATTGGCCGATTTGAAACTGGCAGAGCAGCCGTTCACTTGTCCGCATGGCCGACCGGTAATCATCCATTTCAAAACGTACGATGTGGAGAAAATGTTTAAACGGGTTATGTAAAAGGGGAGAGTTATCATAAGGGATACAAGCCCGGCCGCTTGAAAAAGCGGCTCTTTTCAACTGCAAAGGGGGAAGCGGAATGTTTTCAGCCAAACAGCGGAGTATGCAAATGAATTTATTGGCCCTTCGCGAATTTGATTTGCTCGTAATCGGAGGCGGCATTACAGGTGCCGGAATCGCATTAGATGCCGTATCGCGCGGCATGAAAGTGGCGTTGGTCGAAATGCAGGATTTTGCAGCCGGCACATCCAGCCGCTCAACAAAGCTTGTTCACGGCGGCTTGCGGTATTTGAAGCAGTACGAAGTCAAGATGGTGGCAGAAGTCGGCAAAGAACGCGAAATCGTTTATGAAAATGCGGTCCATGTGACTGAACCTCAGCAAATGCTCCTGCCGTTCCACAAGGGCGGCACATTCGGCCCGCTGATGACTTCTTTTGGCTTGCGCTTTTATGATTTTTTGGCAGGCGTCAAAAAAGGGGAACGGCGTGTGATGTTGTCGCCGGATGAAGTGCTGAAGCGTGAACCGCTGGTCAAAAGCGAAGGCTTGCTTGGCGGCGGGACGTATGTGGAATACCGGACTGACGATGCGCGGTTGACGCTGGAAGTTTTGAAGAAAGCGGCCGAACTCGGAGCGGTTTGCATCAATTACATGAAAGCGGACGGCTTTCTTTACAAAGACGGAAAAGTGTCTGGCGTCCAAGCGACGGACACAGTTACCGGCAAAACGCTTGCGATCAATGCACAAAAAGTGGTCAACGCCACGGGGCCATGGGTCGACGGTGTAAGAGAGCTCGATTCGGCAGGTGGAAACAAACAGCTCCGTTTGACAAAAGGCGTCCATATTGTCGTGGACCGCAGCAAATTGCCGCTTCGCCAAGCGGTCTACTTCGATGCCCCGGATAAGCGGATGATTTTTGCGATTCCGCGGGACAACAAAGCGTATATTGGAACGACCGACACCTTCTATGAGGAGGACCCGGCGGAGCCGGCAGCGACTCAAAAAGACGTAGAGTATTTGATCGGCGCAGTGGCTTCAATGTTTCCTTCTGTCCACTTAGGCCTGGACGATATTGAATCTACGTGGGCAGGGCTCCGGCCGCTGATTTATGAAGAAGGGAAAGACCCTTCTGAAATCTCTCGGAAAGATGAAATCTGGGAGTCGGATAGAGGCTTGATTTCAATAGCGGGCGGCAAGCTGACCGGCTATCGGAAAATGGCTGAAACGATCACCGATTTGGTAGCGAAGCGACTGAAACAACAGAACGGCAAGAAGTACGGAAAAAGTTCGACCAAAAACCTTCCGTTATCCGGAGGAGATTTTGGCGGGGCGAAGGAATATCCGCGTTTTGTCCATCAAACCGCTTTGGAAGCCGAGGAGTTTGGGTTGTCGCCTGAAGAAGGGCAGATGTTTGCCCAGTTTTTCGGCACCAACGCCAAAAAAGTGTTCAAGCATTACAGCAAGCTTCCGGATGCAATTCCAGAAAGCATTCCCAAAACTTTGGCTGCTGTTGTCGAGTATGCGGTTGAAGAAGAGATGGCGCTCACGCCTGCCGATTTCTTTGTCAGAAGAACGGGGGATTTGTACTTCCATATGGAAGACGTCTTGAAGTACAAAGAAGGCGTACACCATTATATGAGCCGTATATTGGGGTATACGCCGCAGCAGCAGCAAGCGTACCGGGAAGAACTGCAGCGGGAAATTGACACCGCGACCCGGTTCAGAGAAGGGGTGCAGTCTTGAAAATCACGAAGGCTTTTTTAGAAGCATACGATGGCCACGAAATTTACTATGAACTCTACGAACCGGAAGCGCCAGTTGGGCATGTCCATATTGTTCACGGCATGGCAGAACATATTGCACGCTATGGAGAGTTCGCGCAGTTCCTGGCATCGCATGGATTCGCTGTTTCCGGGCACGACCAGCGCGGGCACGGCAGAACCGCTGAGCGCAACGGCGTGCAAGGCTATTTCGGGGAACAAAAAGGTTTTGACCGGGTGGTTAAGGATGTCGAAGAAGTGATCGCTGTCGTGCAAAATCAGATTGGCCCTTTGCCATTGATTCTCTTTGGTCATAGCATGGGCTCTTTTGTAACAAGGCGCTATATTCAGCTGCACAGCCAAGATATTAGCCGCGTCGTTTTATCCGGAAGCGGCGGCGATCCGGGCGCTGCAGGAAAAGCAGGGCTCGTTGCCGCTCTTATGGCATCGAAAGCCAAGGGCAAGGACCAGCCAAGCGCACTGCTCGGGAAAATGACATTCGGCAGCTTTATGAAACCTTTTAAAGATGAGGAATCGTCCTTTGCCTGGCTCAGCCGTGACCGGAACGAAGTGGCCAAGTACGAGGCGGATCCAATGTGCGGGTTTCCATCGACCAATCAGTTTTACGTGGATTTGTTTACCGGCCTCGCTTTGATCCATAAAAATGCGGAAGTTGGGAAAATCCGCCAAGACTTGCCGATGCTGTTGATCAGCGGCTCGAATGATCCGGTTGGCGGAAATGGCAAAGGCATTTTCAAAGCTGCCAAACAATACACAGGAGCCGGTTTGTCGAATGTTGCCGTCTATCTCGCGGAAGATGCGCGGCACGAGCTGCTGCATGAAACCGATAAAGAAAAGCATTTCGAAACAATTTTAGAATGGATGTTGGCAAATGATTGACGTATTAGCCATTGTCGGCCCGACCGCTTCAGGCAAGACAGCACTTAGCCTGGAACTTGCGGAACGGCTTGGCGGTGAAATTATTAACGGGGATTCCATGCAGGTGTACCGGGAGATGTCGATTGGCACAGCAAAAATCGAACCTGGTGAAATGCGTGGAATCCCGCACCATCTTTTGGACATCAAGGATCCGGACGAATCGTTTTCGGTTGCGGAATACCAGAAACTGGTGCGTGAAAAAATTGAGGAAATCAAATCACGCGGGAAGCTGCCAATCATTGTCGGCGGATCCGGTATGTATGTACAAGCGGTGCTGTTTGACTACCGCTTTGCGGAAGAACAGGCGGATGAGGGCCTGCGTGCTGCTTTGCGTGCGGAACTGGCTGAGCACGGGCCGCTCCACATGCATGCGCAATTGCTGGAGCTGGATCCCAAAGCGGACATCCATCCGAACAATACGCGGCGGGTTCTCCGTGCCATTGAAATCATCAAAAGCGGCCATGGAACAAGCGAACGCAATTTGGCGCTGTCGCCGATGTACAACGAAGTGATCATCGGCCTTGATATGCCGCGGGATATTTTGTATGACCGGATCAACCAGCGGGTAGATATCATGATTGAGAAGGGGTTGCTGCAAGAAGTCCAACTGTTGCGTGAACGGGGAATCCGCGATGCGCAGTCAATCCGCGCCATCGGCTATAAAGAAATCTATGACTATTTGGATGGCAAATTGGATTGGAAGCAGGCGGTGGATTTACTGAAGCAAAACTCGCGGAAATACGCCAAACGCCAATTTACGTATTTCCGCAACAAGCTGCCGATTTTCTGGATTGACGCATTGGAAAATCCGGGAAAAAACATTCGCAAAATAGAAGCCTTTATGCAGGAAAAAGACCGCCAGCGTCGAATTGGAATTATAGAACAACAAAATCCAGATAAGAGGTTATGAGGGGGATATTCATGAAGCCAGTAAACATTCAAGACGTTTATTTGAATCAGCTGCGTAAAAATAATATTTTTGTTACAGTCTTTTTATTGAATGGTTTCCAATTGAAAGGGACCATTAAATCCTATGATAATTTTACGGTGCTGGTTGAAACAGACGGCAAGCAGCAATTGATCTACAAACATGCAATCTCCACTTTCTCGCCTGCTAAAGCGGTGCCGATTGAGCATCAGGAATAACTGGTAAACCAGCCGGAAAAACTTCCGGCTGGTTTTTTGTTATCTGGAACAAAAATGGAGTGAACGGCCGCGGAATAAAGCGGCGCATTATTTGACAGTACCGCTTTTGGCGGTTAACATTTTCAGAGGAAAGCCATTTAAAGCAGGAGGCAATAACAGATGAAATCCATTACAACCGATGATTTGCTTGAAATTGTAGAAGCCGGACAGGAAATCCAATTGATTGACGTCCGTGAATATGAAGAAGTGGCATACGGCATGGTGCCGGGTGCCAAACACATTCCGCTTGGCGAATTGCCGGAACGCATAGAAGAACTGGATGCATCTGCACCGGTTCACATCATTTGCAAAGCAGGAGGCCGCAGTGCGATGGCGTGCGACTTTTTGGAGACGAACGGCGTGGAAACGGTCAATGTTGAAGGCGGCATGATGAACTGGAGCGGTGAAACCATCGCGTAAATAAAAGAACGGCCCAGCTTTTACGCTGAGCCGTTCTTTTGTTTATTCATACGGAGTGGATTTTGCGTGTCGGCAACCTCCATTTATAAAGATAAGACAGAATGCGCAAAGTTGTAATGCAGATGAACAGCCCATACAATATGAGATCGGTCTGGATCATATCGAAACTGATCAATATGCCGGCAATGGCTGCCCAGACAGCATAAATTTCCGCCCTTAGCACCAGCGGTTTCCGGCCGGCCAGCAGATCCCGTACCATGCCTCCGCCGGAGCCGGTCAAGACGGCTGCCACAACGACGGCATACACCGGCATGTTCAAATCCACGGCGTATAAGGCACCTTGGATGGCAAAAGCAGACAAGCCGATGGCATCAAAAAAATTCCCCCAGCGATTCCACGGGCCGAGCAGCCGGTTTGGAAACAAAAAGGCCAATGTAATGGATGCGAGCGCCAGCTGGAACATCATTTCCTGTTCCCAAAGAGCCGATACCGGAACCCCAATCAGCAAATTCCGGATTGCCCCTCCGCCAAATGCCGTCACCACGCCCAACAAGTACACTCCGAAAATATCGTATTCTTCTTCCATTGCGATAATAGCGCCGGACACCGCAAAAGCAATCGTCCCGATAGCACTTAATACTTCCCACGCCATTTTGGCATCCTCCCAATCTCTTCAACTCTATGAATTGTAGCAGAATTTGACGCATTTTCAAGTTTCCTTGCATAATAGATAAGTAAGTACACGAGAATGGAGAATTAGATGCAAACGATGATCAGAGATATAGAAGAAACCATACAAAACGAACTAAGAAATGCAGACGATATTGCCTTTCTGAATCAAAAGAAGGTGCTGGATGCCTTTCATCGCCAAAAAGTCAGTGACCATCATTTCAATCCGTCGACCGGCTACGGCTATGACGATGAAGGCCGCGATACGTTGGAACGGGTGTATGCCGATGTTTTCCGTGCGGAAGCGGCACTAGTGCGCCCGCAAATCATTTCGGGTACGCACGCCATCACGATTTCCTTATTCGGCGTGTTGCGCCCGGGGGACGAATTGTTGTACATTACCGGCAAGCCTTACGATACGCTCGATTCCATTGTCTCCGGAGGCGAACAAGATACGGGATCGCTGAAAGACTTCGGCATCAGCTACCAGCATGTCCCGTTGACTGAATCCAATGAAATTGACTGGGCAGCTGCGGAATCGGCAATCCACGAGAAAACGAAAGTCATTGCGATCCAGCGATCGCGCGGCTACGACACACGTCCTTCATTTACAGTAGATGAAATCGAAGACATGGTGACAAGAATCCGTGTGCTGAAATCCGATGCCATTATTTTTGTCGACAATTGCTACGGTGAATTTGTCGAAGAGCGCGAACCGATTGAAGCGGGAGCGGATTTAATTGCAGGCTCGCTGATCAAAAACCCAGGCGGCGGCATGGCGAAAATCGGCGGCTATATTGCCGGAAAAAAAGTTTTAGTCGAAAAATGCGGTTACCGGATGACTTCTCCGGGTATAGGAGGAGAGGCAGGAGCTTCTTTAAATGCGCTTCCTGATATGTATCAGGGATTTTTCATGGCTCCGCATATTGTATCGCAAGCGTTAAAAGGCGCTATTTTCACGTCTGCTCTGCTTGAATCCGTCGGTATGCACACCACGCCTCATTATTCAGCCAAACGGACAGATTTGATCCAGTCCGTGTCATTCAAGACCGCTGAGCAAATGATCGCTTTTTGCCAGACCATCCAAGCAAGTTCGCCGGTCAATGCGCAGTTCAAACCGGAGCCGGCCTACATGCCGGGCTATGAAGACGATGTCATCATGGCCGCAGGCACGTTTGTCCAGGGATCTAGCATCGAACTGACGGCAGATGGCCCGATTCGTCCGCCTTATACCGCTTTTATCCAAGGCGGCTTAACTTATGAACATGTAAAAATTGCCGTATTAAATTCAGTGGAGACCTTAAAAAACAGCGGATTGCTGTAAGCTTAGTCCCGCATTTAACAATGCGGGACTTTTATTGTGTTAGGTTACCTTACATGGTGTTGACAGATTATCTGACATATCTTATACTGAAAGAGTAGTAATAAGTGAAAAGGGTGAAAAAAATGACGAATCGGGTTCGCCGGACGATGCCGCTTCTTCCCATCAGCATTGTCATGCAGCTGACGGAACTTACAGCGCGCCAAATCCGTTACTATGAAGAGCACGAGTTGATCAGCCCTGCCCGGACAGAAGGAAACAAGCGCATGTTTTCGTTAAATGACGTGGATACTCTTCTGGAGATCAAGGATCATTTGGATCAAGGACTCAATATCGCAGGAATCAAGAAAATCTTTGATATGAGAAACCAGCCAAAAAATGAAATGGCAGAACCGAAAAACTTAAGCGATGCCGAGCTGCGAAAAATTCTGCGCGAGGAATTGCAAGGAACCAGGTCGTATGAACGAGGCGGCCTTAGACAAGGTGATTTATCCCGTTTCTTCAAAGGAAATGGGTAATTATAAAAACTTACATAGGAGAGTGGAAAAAACATGGGGAAATATTCAAAAGAAGACATTAAACGATTAGTAAAAGAAGAAGAAGTTAATTTCATCCGTTTACAGTTTACAGACATTCTTGGAGTAATCAAAAACGTGGAAATTCCAACATCTCAACTAGACAAAGCACTTGATAACAAAATGATGTTCGACGGTTCTTCCATCGACGGATTTGTGCGCATCGAAGAATCGGATATGTACCTATTCCCTGACTTGGATACTTGGGTTGTCTTCCCTTGGATCACAGGCAAAGGAAAAGTGGCGCGTTTAATCTGTGACATCTACCGTGCAGATGGAACTCCATTTGAAGGAGATCCGCGCAATAATTTGAAACGTGTCTTGAAAGAAATGGAAGAATTGGGCTTCACTCATTTCAACCTTGGGCCAGAACCTGAATTCTTCCTGTTCAAATTGGACGCGAGCGGCGAACCTTCTCTAGAGTTGAATGACAACGGCGGATACTTCGATTTGGCTCCGATGGACCTTGGCGAAAACTGCCGACGCGATATCGTATTGGAATTAGAAGAAATGGGCTTTGAAATTGAAGCTTCCCACCACGAAGTGGCTCCAGGACAACACGAAATCGACTTTAAATACGCAGATGCAGTCAAAGCTTGTGATGACATCCAAACATTTAAATTGGTTGTTAAAACCATTGCCCGCAAACACGGATTGCATGCGACATTCATGCCGAAGCCATTATTTGGTGTGAACGGTTCCGGAATGCACATGAACGTTTCCTTGTTCAAAGGCAACGAGAATGCGTTCCTGGATGAAGACGGCGAATTGAAACTAAGCGAAACAGCTTACCAATTCCTTGCAGGCATCATGGAGCACGCACAAGGATTTACGGCGGTAACAAACCCGACCGTCAACTCTTACAAGCGCCTGGTTCCAGGATACGAAGCGCCTTGCTACGTAGCTTGGTCTGGACAAAACCGCAGCCCATTGATCCGTATTCCGGCTTCACGCGGCTTGTCAACTCGTGTAGAAGTGCGCTCTGTTGACCCGGCAGCAAACCCTTACCTGGCAATGGCTGTACTGTTAAGCGCTGGCCTTGACGGCATCAAAAAGAAAATGACACCGCCAAAAGCAGTTGACCGCAACATCTATGCAATGAACAAAAAAGAGCGCGAAGCTGTCGGCATCCAAGACCTTCCGCCAACATTGTATGCAGCTCTTCAAGAACTGCAAAGCGACGAAGTGATGACAAAAGCTCTTGGCGAGCACATCCTGAACAACTTTGTTGAAGCAAAAGAAATTGAGTGGGACATGTTCCGCATTGCCGTACACCCATGGGAACGCGAGCAATACTTGAAGATGTATTAATAAATAGACCGTTGGAGCTTTATGGCTCCGACGGTTTTTTTTGTTTGTCATAGTTCATTTCCGTGTCCGCCAATCTTAGAAAGATAGCCAGCGCCGTGTTATACTGATGCCAATAAGTCAGTACGCGCAGGAGGCACAACATGAAAAAGACAACTATAGCACTTTTAATGGCAAGCAGCATTTTGCTCAGCGGCTGTTCGGCACTTGAAGGGGTCAACAATACCTTGAATTACGCCACGGAAGCTTCCGAATATGCAAACGAGGCCACAGCTTTTGGCAAAGAAGTGCCGGACTTGGCCAAAAGAGCAGTCAATGACGAACAGGCTGCCCAAGAACTGGAAACAAAGCTGGAAGAAATGAAAGTGAATATCGAAGAATTCAACGAGCTGGAGGCGCCTGAAATCGGGGCGGACTTGCATCAGCAAGTAGTGAACCAGAACAACCGCGCAATGGAAGGCATCGACTTGTACTTGGAGAACATAGAGGGCGGCAAACTCAATTCAGAGGCGCTGAAAAACAACCAGGCATTCCAATCTCTTCAGGAAATCACCAGCATCATTGAACAAATTAAGAATTTAGGCAATTAATTATTGAAGATATTCAGAGCAGCACCGCTGGCAGATTCTTGCTGGCGGTTTTTGTATCAGCAAAAACTGATGGCTTTCTTTCCGGATGATGAAAATCACTGAAATTCGTCAACTTTTAAAGGATTTAAGTGAATGACTGAAGAAAGTTTAAAGAGGAGGTGAGACCGTGAAGAAGTTTGTAGTCCAGTATTTTTTGGAAAAAGGGCTTGCTGTCGAAAGAACGGTAGAAGCAGAAACGAGGGAACACGTCGCAGCAATGGCTCTTTCTGAAAACATCGTCCAATTTGAAGACGTCTTTGGCGAATTGAATATGTTCAATAAAACCGACATTAAACTAGTGAAAATCAAGAATTACACGGAACCGGTGACCACTTCGAGAAGAGGAGGTTAAAAAAGCTGCATATCGGGTATGAATAAAAGTACCCTTTTAATAAGTTAGTAACTCGTACTGAATTTTCTGTGGCATGAGTGCCAGGAGGATTTTGTGGGGGTGATTAAATGAAAAAGATACAAGGGATAAAAAGCCTGCTGGAATACATGGAAACAGTGGGTTACCCAATGACCGAAGAGCGGGTGCAGCACTTTATGGCCCAACGAAAGATTCCGCACAGCCAGGCATATGGAGACATGATCTTTTTCGATTTAGACCATATTGATTGGTGGATAGCTGAGCAGCGGAAACTGAAGAACGAAAATTAAGTGAGATTTGACCCCCAACACCCTGAAACTGGATCCTTTTCTAGAAAAGAGTCCAGGTTCAGGGTATTGTCTATTTAAGGGACTGTAACTTTTTTAATAGATTAGCGTCTTAATAGCAAAGACAAATTGGAGGATTCAGTGATGAAAATATTGAAAGTTTTGATTGTACTGCTCGTTGTGTTTTCTATAGGCGCCATTGCTGTTTATTATCTTGGTACAAATATGGCATCGGAAAAAATCGTAAATGAGGCAACCGAGCAAATGGAAAGCAGCGGCAAGCTGGACAAAGTTAAGGAATATGTGGAAAGTGATCCGGAACTCTCGGGTTATATCGAAGAGGCGAAAGCTGCGGATGAGAGCTCTTTGCCATTTAATACAACAGGACAGGCGACCCGGGTACTAGTTCAGAAAGTTGGCATGAGCGAACTGAATACCATACGCACTGAAGTACAGAACGGCACCATGACGCCGCAGGAAGCCGTGCAGAAACTGGAAGGGAAGCTGACCGAAGAAGAAATGCTAGCCCTGAAAGTTATTGCGTATAAGGAAATATATAATCAGCAATAATCGGTAGGTGTGTTACACTTAAGAGAGCGTCTCAAAGCACTAACAGAGGAGGTCACCAAATGAAAACATTTCAAGTGGAATTTTATTTCGACCAAGGCAATACGATTGTTCTTTCTGTACAAGCTGTAGACAAAGAATCTGCTTTAGCCAAAATCCCTTCGAACGGTACATATGATGTAGTGGATGAAGCGAGCAATAAAATATACCGGATCACGATTAATCTTGTGAAATATATCGTTGTCAATGAATCTTGATAAAACCAGCATCGCTCTCGCAGCGCATGCTTTTTTTATAGCCAAAAAAGGGATGGAAAACTAAAGGGGGATTGCTGCAATGGAATTCAAAGGTTCCAGTGTATATAACCAAACTGATTTTTTATCGAATTATTTAAAACGCAGAGGACGGCAGGAAAGCCCGAACAATGCAATTGAAAAGCCGATCATCTACGAACTGCTAGGAGATGTGAAAGGGAAGCGCATCCTGGATTTGGGTTGTGGAGATGCCGCTTTCGGGCGTGAACTGATGGCTGTCGGAGCAGCCTCCTACGAAGGAGTCGAAGGTTCTGAAGCCATGGCCTTATTGGCGAAGAAATCCTTAAAAGAGACCTCTGGCACTCTTTTTCAAGGGACAATGGAAGAATACTCTTTTCCAAAGAAAAGTTTTGATGTAGTGACGTCCCGCTTTGCCATACACTATATAGAAGATGTCGAGAAATTATTTGCCAAAGTGCACGCAAGCTTAAAAGAACAAGGCCATTTCCTGTTCAGTATTCAGCATCCTTTGACGACTTCATCCTTTGCCAGCAAACTTTCGGGAGAAAGAAGGGGAAACTGGCTGGTAGATGACTATTTTATCGAAGGTGAACGAAAAGAACCGTGGATTGATAAAATTGTCGTCAAGCACCACCGGACAATTGAAACTTATTTTACAGCCTTAACAAAAGCTGGATTTAAAGTTACAGCTTTGCGCGAAGGGGAACCAAACCGCCAATCATTCAACAGCGAGGAAGAGTATCAGCGGCGCCGGCGCATCCCGGTCATGCTGGTGTTTTCGTGTGAAAAATAAAGAGTCCAGAGACCTTCTAAATAGAAAAACGCTGAGAATGGCTTCTCAGCGTTTTTTCGTTTAAATCATTATGCGTTTAAGTGGCTTAAGTAAAAGCCGTTCTTTTTTAATGAATTTGGCGGTAGACGCCGACCACTTTGCCCAAAATGGAAACTTGGTCTACGATAATCGGATCCATCGATGAGTTTTCAGGCTGCAAACGGAAGTAGCCTTCTTCGCGGAAAAAGCGTTTGACGGTTGCTTCGTCATCAGCTGTCATTGCGACAACAATGTCGCCATTGTTTGCGGACTGCTGCTGGCGTACAACAACGTAGTCCCCGTTCAGGATGCCTGCTTCGATCATACTTTCACCCATAATTTCCAGCATGAAGATATGGTCTTCTTCTGTGCCGTAGCTTTGCGGCAACGGGAAGTATTCTTCCACGTTTTCAATTGCTGTAATTGGCAAGCCGGCAGTAACCTTACCGATCAAAGGCACATGCAATACAGGATTTTTTTCAATTAACGCGTCGTCTGTGCTGATAATTTCAATTGCTCTTGGTTTTGTCGGGTCGCGCCGGATTAAGCCTTTGCTTTCCAATCTTGCCAAATGGCCATGGACAGTCGAACTTGATGCCAAGCCAACTGCTTCTCCAATTTCACGTACGGAAGGCGGATAGCCTTTTGCCCGAACTTCGTCTTTTATGAAAGTCAAAATATCTTCTTGGCGTTTCGATACTTTTTTCAACAGTTTCACCTCTTTTTAGTTGTTCAGTTATGTTTTTCTACCCATAGTATATCAACTTGGGCTATGAAATGCAAACATAGGTTCGAATTTATTTGTTGACAAAAACACCTGTTCGCATTAACATAAGAACATATATTCCGAACACACATTCCTAGGAGGCGGTTCATATGACAATTATCCAAAAAAATTCTTATTTTACTGCATTATTTACATTGATTCTTATATTTTCACTTTTTACCGTGGTGAACCACAATAACGAAGAAGCTCAAATGAGCCATGTACAAATTGAAGAAGGCGATACTTTATGGACACTTGCGGAATCTTTCAGCGGCGAAACTCCCCATCAGCAATGGATTGACGAAATTATGAAGGAAAACGGTTTAACTACTTCGAAAATCGTCGCCGGTCAATCGATTAAGATTCCCAGTGATCGACTAAAATATGCCCCAGATGAAACCATCAAGCTGGCAGGTGACGCAGAATGAAAAAGACTGCGTTAATCTATTGCCGAGTCAGTACCACGAAAGACACTCAAGAAACTTCGCTCGAAAGACAAGAAGAAGAATTGCTGAAATTTGCATTTGAACAATCGTATATCGTTGACCAAATTTTTTCCGATCAGCATAGCGGCTATGAAATGGACCGGGAAGGTCTGCTCGAAATGCTGAATTGCATCAAGACTGAAAAAATCGATGCGGTCTTTGTCCAGGACGAAACCCGTCTTGGGCGAGGCCATGCCCGCATTGCTCTTTTGCATGTCATGAAAAAATATGGGGTTGAAGTGTATACCTTATCCGACCGGGGTCCGATCGCGTTAAACGATATGGACGATATGGTGCTGGAAATTTTAGCGATTGTAGAAGAATATCAACGGAAAATACATAATGCCAAAATCAAGCGCGGCATGAAGCGCGCAGTCGAAAACGGCTATAAACCTGAAAAAAACTTGAAAGGCAAAGGCAATCCGGAAGGCCGGGAACGCCTTGATTTGCCGATTGACCAAATTGTCAGCCTAAAAGAAAACGGATTAACTTTCCATGAGATTGCGGTCACCTTGCAAGGGTTTGGCTACAAGGCCAGCAAAGCAACCGTCCATCGCCGCTACAAAGAATTTGAACAGATGAAACAGGGCTAATATATTGCAGAAACGCCTCTTCTTTTGTACGATATGAAAGAAGAAAGGTGGTATTTGATGTTATCTCCAGATAAATTAAAACGAATCAACGAATTATCGCGTAAATCGAAAACTGCTGGCTTGTCAGTTGAAGAAGCAAAAGAGCAATCTTCCTTGCGGGAAGAATATTTGCAGGTTTTCCGCAAAACGATGCGCGGAACAATTGAAAACGTAAAAGTGATCGATCCGAACGGCGACGATGTAACGCCTGACAAAATTAAAAATATCCGCGAGAATAAGTATTTAAATTAATACTTATTCTTTTTTTATTTGTATTCTTTTCTATTGTTGACTACACTAGAAAGGGATGAAATTTTGTATACGAGAGGATGTTTTTTTTATGTCAAACCATGCAGATCAACTTGCAGTGACTACGATTCGCACACTTTCCATAGATGCTATCGAAAAAGCTAATTCAGGCCACCCTGGATTGCCAATGGGCGCTGCTCCTATGGCTTACACTTTATGGACGAAACACATGCACCATAATCCGAGCAATCCGGACTGGTTCAACCGCGACCGTTTTGTGTTATCGGCTGGACACGGATCGATGCTTCTATATAGCTTGCTTCACTTAAGCGGATATGGCTTGTCATTGGACGAAATCAAAAACTTCCGCCAATGGGATTCCAAAACACCTGGACATCCTGAATACCACCACACGAAAGGTGTAGAAGCCACTACTGGCCCGCTTGGACAAGGAATCGGGATGGCAGTCGGCATGGCAATGGCAGAACGCCATTTAGCAGCTACATACAACAAAGAAAACCTGGACATCGTTGACCACCACACATTCGCTTTATGCGGAGACGGGGATTTGATGGAAGGTGTTGCTGGTGAAGCGATCTCACTTGCCGGCCACTTGAAATTAAACAAATTGGTTGTCCTTTATGACAGCAACGACATTTCGCTTGATGGCGACTTGAGCATGAGTTTCTCGGAAGACATTCAAAAACGTTTCGAGTCTTACGGCTGGAACTATATGCGTGTTAACGACGGCAATGAATTGGACGATTTGTCTGAAAAAATTGCTCAGGCTAAAAAGTCATCCGACAAACCGACAATCATTGAAGTGAAAACCGTAATCGGCTACGGAGCTCCAAACAAATCCGGTAAAGCGGATGCGCACGGTGCACCACTTGGCGAAGACGAAATGAAACTGGCTAAAGAATACTACAAGTGGACATTCGACCAGGACTTCCACGTTCCTGAAGAAGTCTATGAAACATTCAAACAAGCAACTGATGAGCTTGGCGGCAAAGCGGAGGCAGCTTGGAACGAGCTTTACAAACAGTACGAATCCGAGCATCCGGAACTTGCGGCTCAGCTTCAAAAAGCGATCAAAGGTGAACTTCCTGAAAACTTCGATGCGGAATTCCCGACATATGAAGTTGGCAAGAAGCAAGCGACGCGTGCGTCTTCTGGCGATATGGTGAATGCCATTGCCAAAGCGGTTCCTTCGTTCTTCGGAGGCAGTGCGGACCTTGCAGGATCAAACAAAACCAATATCAAAGGCGGAGGCGACTTTGACGCTGAAAACCCAGCCGGACGCAACATCTGGTTTGGAGTGCGTGAATTTGCGATGGGTACTGCGTTAAACGGCATGGCGCTTCACGGCGGCCTTCACGTATTCGGCGGCACGTTCTTCGTGTTCAGCGATTACGTACGCCCGGCTATCCGCTTGGCAGCACTGATGGGCCTTCCGGTAACATTTGTATTTACACACGACAGCGTAGCGGTTGGGGAAGATGGACCGACTCACGAGCCGGTTGAACATCTTGCATCTCTTCGTGCAATGCCGAATTTGAGCGTTGTCCGTCCAGCAGATGCGAACGAAACAAAAGCAGCCTGGAAGTTGGCATTGACTGCAAAAACAACTCCAACTTTGCTTGTTCTTTCCCGCCAGGACTTGCCAGTGCTTGAGCATTCAGGCGAGCTTTCAGAAAGCGGCGTGGAAAAAGGTGCTTATGTGGTTTCTCCTGCAGAAAATCCGCAAGCATTGCTTCTTGCGACCGGATCTGAAGTCAGCCTTGCTGTAACGGCACAGAAGCAGTTGGCTGAAGAAGGAATTTCGGTTTCTGTTGTATCGATGCCGTCTTGGGACCGTTTCGAGAAACAAGACAAAGAATACAAACAGTCCGTCATCCCGAAAACAGTGAAAAAACGTTTGGCGATCGAAATGGGATCTTCATTCGGCTGGGAACGCTACACAGGCGACGAAGGCGATATCCTTTCCATCGACCGCTTCGGTGCAAGTGCACCGGGCGAGCGCATCATGAAAGAATTCGGCTTTACTCCGGAAAACGTGGTCAACAAAGTCAAGAATTTGATCAACGAACAATAATATGACAGAAAAGCGGAAGCGGAAGATTGCTTCCGCTTTTATTATTTTCATCTTATGGTCACAGGAACGGATTTATAGTATAATCCATTGTGGTGCACTACTTATTTACGCAACACGAAGGAGGTAACAAGAATGGATACATGGATTTGGATCTTAATCGTAATCGTGGCTTTACTCGCAGGTGTTGCACTTGGATTCTATATCGCTCGCCGATACATGATGAAATATTTGCAAGACAATCCACCAATCAACGAAGAAATGCTGCGAATCATGATGATGCAAATGGGACAAAAACCGTCTCAGAAAAAAATCAACCAAATGATGGCTCAAATGAATAAAGCATCAACTAAACCTGGAAAACCAGCTAAAAAATAAAAAGCACTCACATAGAGTGCTTTTTTTCATGGCCAAAAATGGAGGGCGCCAAGACATTTGGCCGATTAAAAGTCGCTTAACGTTTCAATGGAGCGCCAAACAGGTAAAAGGAGACTGAAAGAACTTCAGAAATGGGAGGGAATCGTATGCCTGAACAAGAAGAGTTCGTCTTTTACATGCCGGTGATTGAAAAAGAAGACAGCAAAGAACAAGAAAGTTTCACTACGGCAGGAGCGGGGAAAGTGCTGCCTGTGTCGATGGACCAAATCAATGAGATGGTGAAGGGATTGTCCGGCTACAGCCTGGACACGATTGAACTGCATGTAAAAGGAGTAGCCAGAACCGGACCGGTCGTTGAATTTTTCATTGGCGCAGAAGGGGAAGCTGGGTTAAAGCTGGTGCTCAATAAAAGGAAATAAAGCGGATATGAAAAAAGCACTCTCAATGAGTGCTTTTTTGCGTTTCGGGCGACAACAGCCCGTTTTCCATTAAAAAATCCGCCACTGTTTCTTCGTATTCTTCGGGATTCTTGTTAAACGACTGGGCGTGTGTCCCTTCATCGAACACTTTGAGTGCTTTGGGACCGCTTTTTACCTCATACATTTCCTGCGACATTTCCGGCAAGACAAAATCATCATTGACGCTATGGATGAAAAGGACCGGCTTTTCGATTTTCGGAACAGCATCAATCGGCGATACTGTGCTGATCGAGTAGCCGTCCCGCAGTTTCATGAATACGGCTGCCAGTTTCAACGCCAGTGAAGTGCGGAGCGGCGTAGTCGTTTTCATGACATGCAGAATTTGCTTGGAAATATCCGAATAGGCACAGTCGGCAATGTAAAAAGCCGCGTTGTCTTCCATGCCGGCATAGAGGAGCGTTGTCGCCGCTCCCATCGATTCGCCGTGTATACCGAATACCAAGTCAGGGCCGGCGTGCAGTTTCAGCGCTTCAACAACTGCTTTTAAATCCAGTTTTTCATAATGGCCAAAGCTGGTGGTTTTGCCGCCGGTGTCGCCGTGGCGGCGATGGTCGTAAACGACGGAATTGAAGCCGAGCCGTTCGAACATGCGGGCATATTTAAACGAGTTCACTTTCGTTTCAGTAACGCCGTGGCAGATAATGACATAACGATTTGTGTTGTGCGGCTCCAGAAAAATCGCTTTGATGGGATAGCCGTTTTCCGACTCGATCCATCGTTCGCTTTTTTTAACCTGTGCGTACCAGACTTCATCGTAGCGTTTAGCAGTAGTTTCCCGCTCTAAAATGAGGCTTTCGTCTTTTTTCTTCACGTACATCAACCGGTTGCTGGCGGCAATGCCGACTCCGGCGACTGCAACAGCAAGCCCGCTTGACACAATGGCTGAAACTTGCCAAAAACGTTTGTTCATATCCCCTTGCTCCTCTTAGGCCCGATTTTTATAAAGCCGATACATGCCGGTATCAACCGGATTCGATACATAAGGTTCAATTTTTTGGACAGCTTCGCACAATCGGTCGAGGTCGATGCCCGTTTCAATGCCCATCTGGTGCAGCATATTGACGACATCCTCGGTTGCGACGTTTCCGGTAGCGCCGGGTGCAAACGGGCAGCCCCCAAGTCCGCCGGCAGATGAATCAAACCGGTCCACGCCTGCTTGAAGCGCCGCAAAAATATTGGCCAATGCCATTTTGCGTGTGTCGTGGAAATGGGCCGTCATCAATACGTCCGGAAACGCTTCTTTTAATTGTGAAAACAATTCATAGCTTTCTGCCGGCGTTGCCATGCCGATTGTATCGGCAACGCTTAATTCGTCCACGCCCCAGCCGACAAACTGCCGGCATAGCGAAAGTGTGTCTTCCGGTTTGATCGCCCCTTCAAAAGGGCAGTGGAACGCTGTTGATATACAGGCTCGGACAAAGACACCGTCTTGTTTTAATTGAAGGATAAGCGGTTTAAGCGCTTCCATGCTTTCATCTGTCGTTTTATTGATGTTTTTTTTGTTGAACGTATTCGACACCCCGACGAATACGGCAACTGCCCGGGCTCCGGATTGGAGTGCAGCATTGATGCCTTTTTCATTCGGCGTCAGAACAAATTGCCGTCCGGTTTTTTCCACGTTGGCCATAATGTCTTTGGCGTCAGCCATTTGGGGAACCCATTTTGGCGAAACAAAAGACGTCAGCTCCATTTCCTGGACGCCCGCCAGCTGCAAACTCTCGATAAATTGCAATTTGTGTTCGGTTGAAACCACTTTCGCTTCATTTTGAAGTCCGTCTCTTGGTCCGACCTCGATAATCGTTGCACTATTTGGTAAAATGAACATAGTATCCCTCCTGCTACCATTTTAGCCAGTAGAGGGAGAAAAGAGCAACCGGTAAACAACCAAACAAGGGGGAAAACAAAGTGTCACAAGAAATCGTTATCGTCAGTGCCGTTCGTACAGCAATCGGATCGTTCCAGGGAGCGTTAAAAGATGTACCCGCTACCCAACTAGGGGCGATTGTCATTAAAGAAGCCGTTGAAAAAGCGGGAATAGCACCTGAACAAGTTTCGGAAGTGATCATGGGCAATGTGCTGCAGGCAGGACTCGGCCAAAACCCGGCACGCCAAGCATCCATCCAAGCAGGGCTTCCGGACACGGTGCCAGCCATGTCGATCAATAAAGTCTGCGGTTCCGGGCTGAAAGCGGTTCACTTGGCGTATCAGGCGATTTATGCAGGGGATGCGGAAATCGTGGTTGCCGGCGGAATGGAAAACATGAGCCAGGCACCGTATTTGCTCGAAAATGCACGAAGCGGCTTCCGCATGGGCGACCAAAAGGTAGTCGACAGCATGCTTGTTGACGGCTTGACTTGTGCGTTCAACGATTACCATATGGGGATTACAGCGGAAAACTTATGTGACCGCTATGAAATAACGCGTGAAGAACAAGATGAGTTTTCAGCCCGCTCACAGGCTCGTGCCGCAGCGGCTATCGACGCAGGCAAGTTTGACGATGAAATTGTGCCGGTCGAAATCCCGCAGCGCAAAGGCGAGCCCGTAATCTTTAAAACAGATGAATACGTAAAACGCGATTCCACTGCTGAAAAATTAGGCAAATTGCGTCCGGCATTCAAAAAAGAAGGCAGCGTCACAGCTGGCAATGCTTCCGGCATCAATGACGGCGCAGCGGCAGTAGTCGTGATGTCAAAAGCGAAAGCAGATGAACTCGGACTTACACCGCTGGCGACGATTGTTGCGAACGGCAATGCCGGAGTCGATCCGTCGGTGATGGGGATCGGACCTGTCCAGGCAGTGAAAAATGCCTTGAAAAAAGCCGATTTATCGCTTGAAGACATCGAATTGATCGAGGCAAACGAAGCATTTGCTGCCCAGTCGATTGCGGTCGACCGGGAATTGAAATTCAACCACGACATCCTGAATGTCAACGGCGGCGCGATTGCCCTTGGACATCCGATTGGTGCAAGCGGAGCCCGCGTCTTTGTGTCGCTTCTCCATGAAATGCAGAAACGCGATGCGAAGACCGGTCTTGCGACACTATGCATCGGCGGCGGCCAAGGCGTAGCGACCATCGTAAAACGCCCTTAAGGAGAGAACCAGTATGGCTAAGAAAAAAGCAGCAAAGAAGACGGCACCGAAGAAACAAGAAGAAGCAAACAGCCAGTTGCCGGAAGATATCCTGGCAAAGCTGCAAGCCACCAAAAAAGAATTGCTGAAAGAAGAACAGCAGCGCGAAGAAGAACGGGAAGCGCAACGAGTGTTCGAACGCCAGCAGCGCGAAAAAAACTTGTCGTTTGAAGAATTGCTGGAACGGCACGGAGATAAAGGCAATAAATATTAAACAACCGGTTAACCACACTCCGTTCCTGATCAAGGAATGGAGTGTGGTTATTTTTTATTAAGATTAAAAGGGGCGAAATGTTTATGGACATGCAGGTATTCCAGGTGAAGGATAGGAAGTATACAATTCGGCCGGCCCAAGTGGGGGATGCGGAGCAATTGTCTCTAGTTCGGCTGCAAATCGATGGAGAAACAGAAAACATGGACCGGGAAAAGGGGGAAGGGTTTATTAACGCAACCGGATTTGAACGGTTGATCGAAGAAGATGCGAATCATCCAAGGAATTTGTTTTTGGTCGCTGAAAGCCAGGGCCGGATTCTGGGTTTTTCAAGATGTGAAGGCAGCCATTTGAAGCGCTCCTTGCATAAAGTGGAGTTTGGCGTTGGGGTACTGAGCGACTATTGGGGCTACGGCATCGGAAAGAACTTGTTGAACGAATCGATTGCATGGGCCAAATCAAACGGCATCCAAAAGATCGTTCTGTATGTCCTAGAAGAAAATCAAAAAGCGGTGAGGCTTTATGAAAAGCTGGGATTTGAAACAGAAGGGGTATTGAAGAACGACAAACTCCTTTCAGATGGAAAATTCCATCATACACTTGTAATGGGGAACCTGTTGGATTAAAGGGATAGCGAGATTTCAGCAGAAGGAAAAGTAAATATTTTCCTTCTGCATGGAAATCACCTTAATCAAACACCGCTACCTTGCCCGGATCTCTCCAAAAATCAAATAATAACTGAATTTGCGATTCGGTGTTCCGGTTGATGGACAATGGCGGCAGCTTGCCTTCTTCAAAGAACTCCACATTCTGGGTTTCCACGCCGTTTGCGGCATTTCCGCCGACAATTTCGCACTGGATAAAGATTTTATAATAATGGAAAGCATGGGGAGGGTGCGGGTGTTTCTTCATATCCAGAACGGCTAAAAGTTTCATCGGTACTACGTCAAACCCCGATTCTTCCTTGATTTCCTTTACGATATTTTCTGCGGGGGAAAGGCCGATGTCGCAAAAGCCACCAGGCAAAGACCAGCAGTCATCGATTTTTTCATGGACCATCAAAATTTTTCCGTCTTTGAAAACGGCTCCGCGGATATCCAGTTTCGGTGTCTGATAGCCGGTGTCGGTTGCGAACAAGTCTTTGATTTTTTCCATTTCCATTTCGGTATGCTCTTTTAAAATTTCCACACTGATATCGCGCAATTCTTCAAAGCGCTCCAAATCGTAGACGTTTTTGGAATAAGCCAGTCCTGCCTGGGACAGCGACTGAATTCTTTGCGCCCATTCGAGCCATTTTGTACTCATTTGAATCCCCTTTCTAATGCTTCCTTGAAATCATTAATCGTTTTGAAATGAAAATCAGGTGCAGCGGAAAATTCCAAAGTCTGATAGTCCGGCAGCCACTGGACGCCGATTGTCAGGACGCCTGCTTCAATGCCCGCCAGTATATCCGCATCGCTGTCGCCAATGAAAATCGCTTCATTTTTGGCAATATTTAATTGCCCTAAGATTTTCAGTACACCTTCCGGATCCGGTTTCGGCTTTTCCACATCGTCTCCCGTAATGATGGCGTCAAACAATCCTTCCCAGCCCAGCGCTTCGAGAGAGATGTCGAGGCTTCTTCTCGCTTTGCCAGTGACAATCCCCAGCTTCATCCCTTGTTCTTTCAGTAAAAGCAGCAAGTCGTGAATTTCTTGATTGGGCTCGACCAGTTCAGTATGGTGTGCCAAGTATTTGGCATAATACTGTTCGATCGCTTCATCTTTATCGGCATATTTGAGGTTTTTGCGGATAATGCCCGTTTCGGATGGGCCAAACATCGCCCGGACTTCAGCAGAAGAAAGTTCGCGCCCGTCAAATTTTCTGAAGACATGCTGGAAAGCCACATCGCAGACGGGCAGCGTATTGGCCAGTGTGCCATCAAAATCAAAAAGTATCGCTTTCATCATTTACCCCTTTCCTTTCTTGAAAACAGAATATCTCTTAATCCTATACTAAATCTTATTGACTAAATATTCTATTTCAATTAAGCTAATTAAAATATAAATAGCAGAATCAGAAATTTTAAGGATTAGTAAATAGACGTTTCTTTTTCAGAGAGGGTCCCGGTCGGTGAGAGGAACCCAAAGGAAGCTATTGAACCTGCCTTTCATATCCTGCGTTGAAAAATGCAGCGGTTCATACCGTTATCATGTTCGAGAGTAAAGCTTTGCTTTGAATTAGGGTGGTACCGCCTTCTGGGTCCCTAATTTTGAGCAGGGCTTTTTTGTCTTACAAATTCCTGTCTGTTCAAATGAATCATAGCTTGGGGGAGGAGGAGAATAAGGTGCAAAAAATCCGTTTAGTGAATCATGATTTAAAATATAGCGAACAAATCTTTAACTTATCTTCCTTTCCGGCAGTGAAGAACGCACTGGGATTGCCGAATGGAACAGTAGAAGATACGAAATTATTTATTAAAAGAGTACTAAAAGAAGAGTTTGAAGGTAGAACCGTCTCCAAAGTAATAGTTAATGAACAAAACGATTTAGTTGGATTGACGGAACTGATGTTTATCGATCCGGAGAAAAAAATCTGCCATGTGGGCACATGGATTGGATACGAGTATTGGGGACTGGGGTACAATTTGGCATCTAAAATAGCCATCTTGGAAATTGCGTTTGAACAACTCGAGTTGGATTATGTTTTTGCCGGTGCAAGAAAAGTGAATCTCCGGTCACAAAAAGCACAGGAAAAGCTTCCTTTTATCCGATTAAGTGTGGAAGCAGATTTTCCTGAAGAACACAAAGCCCTGGAATCAAAAGAAAAACAGGCCTGTATATTAAACGTATTTTATAAAGAAGATTTTTTCAGATATATGGAAAAAGCGAAGAGCTTTTCTACTTACTAAAAAAGATTTTCAGTTAATAAATCGAAAAGGAGAATGTATATGGCGAAGAACATGGTGGAACAAATTACAAATATGGACGAGGATTTTGCGCAGTGGTATACAGACGTGGTATTGAAAGCGGAACTGGTCGATTATTCAAGCGTGCGGGGATCAATGATCATCCGGCCATATGGCTATGCCATCTGGGAAAACATCAAGAATGCATTAGATACGGAAATCAAAGCAACCGGACATGAAAACGTGTATATGCCGTTGCTGATTCCAGAAAGCCTGCTGCAAAAAGAAAAAGACCATATCGAAGGCTTTGCACCTGAAGTGGCTTGGGTGACGCACGGCGGCGATGAAGAATTAGCAGAGCGCTTGTGCATCCGCCCGACTTCAGAAGTGCTGTTTGCCGAGCATTACAAGAACATCATCCATTCATACCGCGACTTGCCAAAGCTATACAACCAGTGGGCGAATGTCGTCCGCTGGGAAAAAACCACCCGGCCGTTTTTGCGGACGCTTGAATTCTTATGGCAGGAAGGCCATACATGCCATGAAACGGACCAGGATGCCCACGAAGAAACCGTAAAAATGCTGGAAGTTTATGCGGACATCTGTGAACGGGTGCTGGCCATTCCGGTCGTTAAAGGCCAGAAAACGGAAAAAGAGAAATTCGCCGGTGCGAAATACACATATACCATTGAAAGTTTGATGCATGACGGCAAAGCGCTGCAATCCGGAACTTCGCATAATTTAGGCACCGGTTTCGCAAAAGCCTTTGGCATTGAATTTTTGGACCGGGAAGGCAAACTGCAGACGGTCCACCAGACCTCGTGGGGCTTCACTACGCGCATCATAGGCGCCATGATTATGGTGCACGGCGATGACAAAGGGCTGGTTTTGCCTCCAGCTGTCGCGCCGACTCAAGTGCTGGTTGTGCCGATTGCCCAGCACAAAGAAGGCGTCTTGGATGCAGCATATGAACTGCAACAGGCATTAAAATCGAAATTCCGCGTCGGCATCGACGCCAGCGATAAAAAGCCGGGCTGGAAGTTCAACGAATCGGAAATGAAAGGCATCCCGGTCCGCCTGGAAATCGGGCCACGGGACATCGAAGAAAACAAAGTGGTGTTAGTCAGAAGAGACACCGGCGAGAAATTGACGGTTGAACAGCAGAATTTGGAGACGGAGCTCGCGCGGCTGCTGGAAGATATCCAAAAGAATCTGTATGACAAAGCCCTGCAGCACCGGATCAAGAAAACTCATGCTGTAAAAACAATGGAACAATTTAAAGACATGCTGGCGAAAGAAGGCGGATTTATCGAAGCGATGTGGTGCGGAAAACAAGCGTGTGAAGACCGCATAAAAGAAGAAACACAGGCGACATCCCGCTGCATTCCGTTCGAGCAGGAACGCCTGTCAGAAACCTGCGTCTGCTGCGGCGAAGGAGCGGAGCAGCTCGTCATTTGGGCAAAATCATATTAATTGATGAGAGAGATAAACAAGAAATGGAGAAAACCAAATGAAGTTAATGGATTTGGCAAAGCGAGCAACTGCAATTTATATAGAAAATCCGAAAGTTGAGTCTGTTTTGCTCGGCGGATCCGTTGCGCGCGGGCTGCATGACGAATTCTCGGACATCGAACTGTTTATTTTTTGGAAAGAAACTCCGGCTGACAGGGACCGGAAAGAGCCGATTGCCAGGCTCGCCGGCAAGCTTCTTGACTTTCATCCCTATGAAGACGATGAATGGGCTGAAACCTATACGGTTGAAACTGTCAAACTGGAAATCAGCAGTTTCCTATCAAGTACAGCCATTCAATACATTGAAGATGTCACGGCGAAGTTTGAAACAGACTATGATAAGCAAGTGCTGCTCGCAACTCTTCAAGACGGTGTGCCGATTGAAGGGATAAAGCCGATTTTAAAACTGAAGCAGCAAATTGAGCAGTATCCGAAAGATCTTGCTACAGCGATGATTCAGGAAAATGCCGAACTCGGCAGCCGGTGGCAGAACCGCGAAGCACTCATAGCGCGGCACGACTGGTTGATGCTGTACCAAACTTTTGTGGCAGTGGAAATTAAACTAATGGGCATTCTGTTTGCGCTGAACGGGGAATTCGTCCACCATCCAGCTTTTAAATGGCAGAACCATTCACTCGGGAAAATGAACATTTTGCCGGAAAATAGTTCGGAACGCTTTGCATTAGTATTGCTGGGAGATCCGCAGGAAAGCGTAAAGGTATTGGAGGAATTGGTCAGTGAGATCTTCCAATTGGCACGAAGCAATTATCCAGATGCTATTCGTCCTGGGAAAATGGAAAGAGCGCTTGGGGCAAGGCCAAAAAATAGCTAAGCAGAAAAAAAGATGATTTTGAAAACACTCGGTGCTTGTCATAAAAGAAGCGTTAAATTTGTCAGAGGTCCCATAAAAGAAGATGTGAAAGAGGTGAATTTCACCTGCTATTTACAAAAGCGGCCTCATTAACAGCAGATAAAGTAAATGATAAGGAGCGGGGAACAGGATAAGACTGTTTCCTGCTCTTTTTTATGGAATCCGCTGTAAAGAAACCGATTTATTTATTGAATGGATTTGAAAAATATCAATTTATTCCCTGTTCTTATGATATATTTGGAATATTAAAAAGGACTATTGGTTTATAGAAGGAGCGTTTACTATGCAATTGACGATTCGTGCTACAGGGGAAAATGCCAAAATGGTTTCTTATTTGTTGGCAAAGAACCCGAATAATATATATGAAAGAAATCAAAAAGGCCACTTGGTGCGGATGTTTTACAGCAAGTTCAACGACGAAGAACTTGAAGCGACCATCTTTGTCACACCGGATCCGCTCGAAATGCTTCAAAACAAATCCAACTCTTATGACATCACGCATTATATCAACGATCGGGAATTTGCCGTTTCAAGCATTTTCTGTTCGTTTATCCGCTCAGCTCTTGGCACCGCACTGAATGGCCAGCCGAACGAAGAATACAGCGAATGGGTCGGCCATCGATTCCCGCTGGCACTTGAGTTCGGTCCGGTGTCTTCTTCTCTCTCTGATAAGCAATTGGAAGGGCTGTTTCAACCGATGGGATATGAAGTCGCAATTTCACGTCCGGAGATTCATTATTCTTTTGATTTAAAAGAAAAAAGTTCCGCTCGGACCCTTACATTGACAGGACATCAAACGCTGCAAAATGCCCTTCGCCATTTATTTGTCCTGATTCCGGTCATAGACAATTACAAACATTACTTTATTGATGAAAAAGAAATCGATAAGCTTGAACGGTACGGGGAAGGGTGGCTGGAAGAGCATCCGCTCCGGGAATTGATTTACCGCCAGGCTCTCCGGTTTAAAGAGGTATATAGCCTGGTGGAAAAACCGGCTGCCAATGAACTGATAGAAGAACCGGTAAAAAAGGCACGGTTGAATGATATGCGCTACGAAAAAATCATCGAAACAGCCAGCCGCCTAAAGCCGAAAAGCGTAGTGGATTTCGGTTCAGGCGAAGGGAAACTGGCCGTTCAACTGGGGTTTATGGACGGCATCCAGGAACTGCTCGCCGTGGAACCCTCTCAGACTGAAACGCTGAAAGCCATCCGCCGTTTCGAAAAAGCGAAAGAACAAGCTGGGTTTGTAGAACCGGAAACTTTGTGGGGGTCGCTGTATTATTACGACGAGCGGCTGAAAGGAAAAGACATGATCATTTTATGTGAAGTGATTGAGCACATTGATGCAGAGCGCCTGCCTAAAGCATTGGACACGATTTTACACGCTTACGCACCTGAGTCTTTGATCATTACTACGCCGAACCGTGAGTACAACGAACTTTATGATATGGACGACCATTTTCGCCATGACGACCACCGTTTTGAGTGGACACGGAAGGAATTTCAGGACTGGTGCAGCGAACGAAATCATCAGGGCCACTATGAACTGGAGTTTTCAGGGATTGGGGAAGAACAGGAACTTCAAGGACAGCCGACACAAATGTGTGTTTTTAAAAGGAAGGTGAACCAGCTATGAGAATCGGCTTGCCGCATGCCGGTATCGTGTTATTGGTCGGCCCGTCCAATAGTGGGAAGACGACATTACTAAGAAAGCTTGTGGACCAAAAAGAAATTTTGCCATCTGAAATCATCAGCTCCGATGACTTCCGCATGCTGGTCAGCGACAAGGACTTTATCGATTGGCGCAACCGTCCGCAAGATGAAGCTGCAGCGCTGATGGATGAATACCAGGAAATCTCAACGGAAGCATTTGAAATGATGGATGCGTTGATCGAAGCCCGGTGCCGGCTGAACAAACTGGTCCTGGTCGATGCCACGCATCTTTGGGGAGACGACCGGAAACGGTTTATTTCGCTGGCCCAAAAAAATCATGTGCCGATTACCGCACTTGTCTTTGATATTCCGGAGCGGGTGCTGTTGGAGCGGGATGAGCAGCGCGACCAGCCGCGAGGGAAAAAGCGGATCAAACAGCAGTCGCAAGTATTCAGAAATGAAAAGCGGTTTATCAAAAAAGAAGGATTTGCCTCGGTGTATACGATCAAGGAGACGGAAGGGCTGGAGCTTTTCAGGCATGTCAATCCTTTGGACATCGAGTTGCAGGACGGCATTGATGTGATTGGGGATATCCATGGCTGCTTTGCAGAGTTTGTCGAATTACTGGAAAAGCTCGGCTATCAGGAAAATCCGGAGGGCTTGTATGTGCATCCTTTCGGCAGGCGGTTTTTATCAGTCGGCGATGTCATGAGCCGGGGACCGGAATCAGTCCGGACTTTGCAATTTTTCCTTCGGCATGTCGAAGAAGGGCTCGCTTATATGATTGACAGCAATCACGGATGGAAAATCGCCCGGTGGCTGGATGGGCGGCAAGTGGTTCTCAGCCACGGGGATGAGAAAGTGGAAGAAGAGTTTGTCCAGTATGAAAAAGAGGCGGGAAGCGAGAAAACATTGGAACTCAAGCAGCAGTTAAAAGAGTTTCTTTTGAACGCTCCTTCTCATTACGTCATTCATAAAAATGGCGTACCGGTTCTTGCTGCTGCCCATGCCGGCATTAAAGATGCATTTATCGGCAAGCAATCCCAGGCCATCAGTGATTTTTGCCGTTACGGCGATACCGGTGGTTTCAATGAAAATGGAAAACCGGTTCGAAAAGATTGGACCGTTTCGCACAGCCGGAATCTCCTGATTGTTTGGGGCCATGATCCAAAACCGAAGCCATTGTTGATCAACAACACCATCAATATTGACCAAGGTGTCGTTTTCGGCGGCGAATTGACGGCATACCGATACCCGGAAAGGGATTTTGTGTCCGTAAAAGCGAAAGATGTTTATACAGGAACTGTTGACAATCCCTTGGCAGAATGGGAAAAAAACCGGCTGAATCCGCCGAATATCAGCAAATTCCTCCATGGCTACTCCGTCTTGACTGAAGATGTCGGGGAAGTGAAAGTGCCGTCGGATATTGTTAAACCGGCGATAGACGCCGTTTCCCATTTCACTGTGCCGATTGAGCAATTGGTTTACATTCCACCGACAATGAGCCCGACGCCAAAACCGTCATCGCTTGCAGGCTATTTGGAGCACCCGAAAGAAGCAATCGATTATTACCGGAGCCATGGGGTTCAGCGCCTGGTGGCCGAGAAAAAACACATGGGAAGCCGCGCAATCCTGTTTTTGTTCAAAGACACAGATGCCGCGAAAAAGCATACCGGCATCGCTTCTTTAGGAACGATTTATACACGCACCGGCAAACGCTTTTTTGACGGGGAAACCGAAGCTAAGATGGTACATCAGTTGAATAATGAATTGGAGCGAATCAATTATTTTGAGCAACACGAAACGGATTATGTTTTATTGGACGCGGAAATCATGCCGTGGAATTTAAAAGCGAAGGAACTGATCAGCAGCCAGTATGCCCATGTGTCGGAAAATGCACTAGTGGACCGAGGGATGCTGAAAAGCAAACTGGAAGCAGCAGCGAAAGATAACGAAGAATTGGCCGGCTGGCTAAAAGAATATGAAAGCAAACTGGCAAATGTCCAGACTTTCAACGAAGTATTTCAGAAATACTGTTGGAACGTCGAATCGACCGAGTCCATCCAAATTGCTCCTTTCCACGTACTCGCCCACAGCAAGCAGACCTTCTTTGACCAGCCGCATACGTGGCATATGGAAATGAACCGGATGCTCGCCAGCCAATCCGATTTGTTTGTGGAAACGGAGTTCAAAATCATTTCCGATGAAGCGAGCGAACAGGAAGTGGTGCGGTGGTGGCAGGAAATGACGGAAGACGGGCACGAGGGCATCATCATTAAACCGGAATCTTACATTCCGAAAAACAAAGGAAAGCTGCTGCAGCCGGCTATTAAAGTACGCGGACAGAAATACTTGAGCATCATTTACGGAATGGATTATCTTGAAGAGAAGAACCTGGCCCGATTGAAGAATAGAAACACCGGCAAAAAGCAGAAGTTGGCCCTGAAAGAATTTGCCCTTGGAATTGAAGGGCTAACCCGCTTTGTTGGAAGAGAATCAATCGAACGCGTCCACGAATGTGTGCTTGGGACGCTTGCGATGGAATCCGATCCAGTAGATCCACGGCTTTAATTTTGAACCAGAAGAAGCAACCGCGTCTTCTGGTTTTACGTTCTACTTAAGTTGATTGCAAATGAAAGAGTGAATGACCATAGAACAAGAAAAGAAGAACCCGTCATTAACGAAGCAGGAAATTCAAAACCGCTTTTATGAAATTTATAGAAGTGACATCAGTATAGAAGAATTTGAAGCATGGCTTTACACGGCCGTTGATATAGAAGAAGTTTACGGTACTGAATTTCACTTTAAATTGCTCGATATAAACTATAAAGCCAAGTACAGCCGATATGAATTGATAGAAATTATATTCACTGAAATCCCTTTTGGCAGGAGGGAACAGGAAAGAATCAAAGGGCTGCTGGACAGAATTGTTCTTGTTGATGAGTGTTTCATCAGTTTCATGAAACAGCTTTATGAGGAATATTGCGAAGGCTACGGTTTTCTAGAACCACTGGATTTTATTTATATTGTAGAAGTGGTCGATTTTCTAAACGATACTAACCAAACTAGATGGTTTGAGAAAATTATAAAGAACAAAAGAACAACATTAGCAGATATTCAATCTAGAAGTGCCAATGAAGCCAGGCGGATCTTGGACTTGATGGAAATAGGAACAATCCGCATAACTGGGGAATATGAATATATCGACAACCGAAAAAGAGGACATGAAGGTTCTTTTCGAAACGAAACGTTTCTTGAAAAAATAAAAAAGCTTATTTGTTTAATTAAATAGGAATGGGAGCAGCTGAAGTGAATCAATTAATTCTAGAAAAATTACAAGAAATCGAAGAACAGTTCCAAGTAAAAATTTTATACGCAGTAGAATCCGGCAGCCGGGCTTGGGGATTCCCTTCCAAAGACAGTGACTACGATGTGCGTTTCATATATGTGCACCAGCCGGATTGGTACCTTTCCATTGATCCTCAAGGCATCGGTGAAAAACGCGACGTGATTGAAATGCCGATAAACGATCTTTTGGACATCAGCGGCTGGGAAATTACGAAAGCGCTGCGCTTGTTCCGGAAAAGCAACCCGCCTTTACTGGAATGGTTGAAAAGCGAAATTGTCTATTACGAGAAGTATTCATTCATTGAGAACATGAAAAAACTGGAATCAGACATTTTTTATCCGAACGCCAGCCTTCACCATTATTTGAATATGGCGAAGTCCAATTACCAAAGCCATCTGCAAGGGGCGACGGTGAAAATCAAGAAGTATTTTTACGCGCTGCGCCCGGTGCTTGCCTGCAAATGGATTGAGGAAAACCAATCCATCCCGCCGATCGATTTTGATGAGCTATTGGAAGCGATGGTGCCGGAAGGAGAACTGAAAAAGGAAGTCCTTTTGCTGCTTGACCGGAAAAAAGCAGGCGTGGAGATAGATCTGGAAGAGAAAATCAGTGCCATCCATGACTTTCTTGAGATTGAAATCGTCCGGCTGGAAGCTTACGTCCGCACCCTGACCGAAAAACCGGAAGATTCGACTGCGAAACTGAACCGCTTGTTCAGAGGCACGCTGGAGGAAGTATGGGGGAAGGTAGAAGAATTACAGAATACAAATTAGAGCTAATCAGCTGTTTAGCAAACAGCAGTGATTCCGTATGATTATTGAAATAGATGGCTATTTCCAGTCCGTAATGTTAACAGGGAGAAAATGCACCAAAAAACAGTTGAAAGAGAAATACCTCAAGGCCAAAAAACACAGTGTTGATGGGAAAAGCTTTCCGGAGCTCTTTTGCCGGATGCATCATTTTGATAGGGTTCCTTACGACAGCGAAATAGAAGTCGACTTTGTAATCGATACGGATACGGATCGGATTTATCAGCCTTCCTATTAAATCAAATTTCAAAAGCTGATAGCAGTTTTTTGCATGCTGGACATTCCAGCATGTTTTTTTGATTTTACCGAACGGTGTCACATTTTCTCCACAGCTATGAACAGTACAACATAGTACGATGTGAAGAGCTGAAAAAGAAAGAGGACATATATGAAAATAAAACAACAACAGCGGGATCCTTCGCTGCAGCGCATCATCTGGAGATGGCATTTTTACGCAGGAATCATTTTCGCCCCCATCTTGTTCCTGCTGGCAGTGACCGGCTCCATCTATTTATTCAAAACAGAGATCGAACAAGTTCTGTATAACGATTACTACGAAGTGGTTCCTCAGGAAACTAGGCTGACAGCGGATGAACAATTGAAGAAGATGGCGGAGCTTTACCCGAATGCTGTTGCCACGCAGTACCGCCCAGGTGAAGACGAGCAGCGCTCTACCGAGTTCAAGTTATCGGAAGGAACCGAATCTTATACTGTGTTTTTAAATCCATACACCGGTGAAGTCGTCGGAGAGCTGGCAGATCAAGACCGCATCATGGACCGGATCGAAGAACTGCACGGCGAATTAATGGCGGGTACAATCGGCGACCGGATAGTGGAACTGGCAGCTTGCTGGGCATTGGTACTGATTGTCACCGGAGTGTACTTGTGGTTTCCAAAAAACAGCAGGAGCTTGTCCGGTGTTGTCGTTCCGCGATTCACAAAAGGCGCTAAAGTTTTGAGGAGAGATTTGCATGCCGTTCCGGCTTTTTGGATCACCGGAGGACTGGTGTTTTTGATCATGACCGGCCTGCCATGGTCCGGGTTTTGGGGCAACGGGTTTCAAACACTGATCACCAATTCCGGAGAAGGCTATCCGCCTTCTGTCTGGATAGGGGATGCCCCGAAGTCGTCGGCAGCAACAAAAGAAATAGCTGAAGTGCCATGGGCTGCCGAGAATTTGGATGTGCCTTTGTCAACTATTGAAGGGTTGGTCCCCCAGTCATTGGATCACATTATTGAAACGGCAGAATATGAAGGCCTTTACCCAGGCTATACGGTTTTTCTGCCGCAAGAAAAAGACGGCGTCTACACGTTGTCGATCTTTTCGCCAAAAGCGCAGGACGAGGCAACGATGCATATCGACCAATACACCGGCGCAATTCTTGCCGATTACCGCTACGGCAATTACGGAGTCATCGGCAAAATCGTCGCTTGGGGAATCACGCTGCATAAAGGCACGCAGTTCGGCTTAGTCAACCAGCTGGTCAGTCTGGCCATTTGCCTTGGGCTGATGCTGGTCGTGTTTAGCGGTCTTTATCTTTGGTGGAAACGCAGGCCCGAAAAAGCTTTAGGTGCGCCCAAGGCTCCATCGGCAGCGGAATCCAAGAAGTTTTTACTTTTAATCTTGGCAATGGGCATTCTGTTTCCGTTAGTCGGATTTTCTATTTTAGCCGTGTGGCTTCTAGACCAAGCAATTATCCAACGGACAAAGCGGGTGAAAAAATGGCTGAACGCATAAGCAGGCAAACGAAGAAATTGAAGAGGATCCTGCCACTCGGGCTTTCCGCTTTCTTATTCCTTGGTATCAGTGCCTGCGGTTTGCGGGAAGATGCTGCAACGCTATACAAACAGGAAACGCCCCTCCAAGTGGAGATAAAAAATGAGCCGAAGATTTCTGCAAATCAAGAAACCGAAATCCAGGCAATTCTTACCCAGAACAGCCAAGCTGTAATAGATGCCGACTTCATGCATGTGGAAATCCTAAAACAGGACGGCACAGTTGCTGCACCGATGGAAGAGGCGAGAAACGAAGGAAATGGAGTCTACAGCTTTTCCGCTCGATTTAAGGAAGATGGCCTCTATTATATTCGGATCCATGCAGGAAATGAAGGATCACTCATCAGCCCGCGCAAACAAATCATCGTCGGTCACCTGACAGACGCTGAAATAGAGTCCTTAAAGCAAGGTCCGAAAAACCAAGAATCCTCTTCCGGACATCATCATTGATTGATTTGCGGACCACAATACCGAAACTCAGCAGCCTAAAACTTTTTAGGCTGCTTTTTAAATGAATTTTTTCTTTCTTCGCTTCTGTGAATTAAAGGAATTCGTATAGGGACAGTCGAATCAATAACACAACTAACTGAAAAAAAGCTGGTTTCGCAGTGGTGGATACAAATTTCGGTAGCCGGCAATAAAAAAGTGAATGGAGGCATCGCAAAAAAATGAAAAACCGGACAAAAATCAAATCAAAATTATCTGTGGCATTTTCGAAGAACTTTCCAAAAGCGTACAATAATTTCACTTTAAAGCATGTCAACAAACAAACGGGACTTCCGGAAACCATCTTGGCAAAGCCTTTGTCCGAATGCAAAGTTGCTTTGCTGTCCACTGCCGGGGTCCATCTGAAAACGGATATTCCGTTTAACTTGGACCTCCACCCAGGCGACCATACGATCCGAGTTGTACCGGGAGATGCCAGTGAAGAGGATCTGACGGTGACCCATATGTACTATGATTTGAAATCTGCCAAAAAAGACACGACAATTGTTTTTCCTATCCAGCAGCTGAAAGAGCTGGAACAGGCAGGCGAAATTGGCGCTGTGTCAGACGTTCACATTGGGCTGTTCGGCGGCATTATGGATACCGAACACGTAGAAGCGGAATCGATTCCACAAGTAGTGGAATTGTTTAAAAACAAGAAAATCGATGTCGCCCTTTTGGTGCCTGGCTGAGGCACTTGCCACAATGTGCTTGGGCTGTATGCCCGGGCTTTAGAAGCTTCAGGAGTGGCCACATCCATGATAACCCTCCTTCCGGATGTCACTGAAAAAACGGGGGTGCCGCGCACTTTGCATGTACCGTTCAAACTGGGGCGGCCGTGCGGGGAACCGTTTGATTTTGGCACGCGGAAAAAAGTGGTGCACCAATTGCTTGAGCTTGCTGAAAAACCGGCGGGATCTCGATTGGAATATAAAAACTAAGCTATTTTTGGTGAAATGGCACACCAAAAGGAGGTCCACAATTGAAAATCAGCTACAACAGCTACTCGGATATCAGTTCAGCTCTTGAAGGCGGTGCAATGAATGGAATTGCTGAATTGCATGAGTCCATCTTCGGCGGTTCGGACGATTTAGCCGGCAGGATGAGAGAAAAGAAAGGATTAAGAATAGATGTTGCAATACATGAGAAAAGGATTGTCGGCTATAAAATCGGCTATGCTTTGAACCATGAGCAGTTTTACAGTTGGCTTGGCGGAGTCGACAAAGTTTACAGAAACTATGGCGTCGCTTCTTGCTTGATGAAACGGCAGCACCAATATGCAGAAAATAGCGGCTTTCAAGTAATTCAAACGAAGACTAAAAACAAATGGAGAAGCATGCTTTTGCTGAATATTAAAAACGGATTTGATGTGACAGGGACTTATACCGGTCAGGACGGGGAAATTAAAATTATTTTAGAGAAATCTTTGTTGAAAAAATAATAGCTTCTGCTACTCATACAATAAGAAAAAGTTTGTGCATAACAAGAGGAAGAAAGAGAGGTGGGGGATGACATCATAAAAGGGTTTTTCGGCGCAGACAAATCCAGCCTGCCGAATAAATACATGACCATTGCTCCAGAAGGAATCAACGAAGACGTCAAAAACAAAGTTATGGAATTGGAAATTCTAGCTGGGGCTTTGGCAGAGCATTTTCAAGCACGCTATGCAGACCAGTTCGAAGCGCAAAAAAAGAGGAACTTTTCGGTTTGGGTCACCCGGGATCTTGACGGCGATGAAATCAGCACCTTGACTGCCGACTGCTGCCTGGAGAAAGAATATCGTTCTCAACTTGCCGTCAATTACAATGATCCGGCTGAAGACAATGACTTTTATGAAGCAACAATTACACTATGGCATTATAGGCGTGGGTTTTTTAGGAATTCTGCCGCTTTGTACGATGAATCTAAAAATGATTTGGAGAAAGATCTTGAAAACACCTTGAAACGCTTGCTTAGGCAAAAATTCCGATAGTGATATGTACCAACTATTCGGCAAAGAATCGGATTCTTGAAATTTTTAAACCAACAGAAATCCGATGATGTATCGCAGGTAGAAAGATGGAATTTTAATGCTGCCTTGGACTCGGGCAGCTTTTTTCTATATATCGATTGTTCAAAAAAACACTATTAAGCAAATAATAAAAATATTCTACCAATAACTATTGATTTCTCTTGAAAGCGCTTTTATAATGTAGCTAATAACAATTGTTACATGTTAGAACATATGTAAAGAAGAACGGAGGGGTTCATTTTGTGGGGCTGGTTTATCGTAATATTTGCAGGCATCTGGCTGCTTCAAATCATGCTGACGAAAGTGCAATTGAAAAATTACCAGGCAACCATTAAAAAAATGAGCAACAGGTCTTCCGGTTACTTAGGAGTAGGCATCCAGAAACAAAAACTCGGAATCGGCGTGATTGCAATCGCAGTAACAGATGATGACGGGGTGATTGTTGAATGCCAATTAATGAGAGGGGTGACAGTATTCAGCCGCTTTGAACGGTTTACTGAATACGATGGGCTGCATATGGAACAAGTGAAAGCAAGGCTGGATCAAGAAGACGGAGTTCAAGCATTTAAAATGGCTTTTGAAAAAATCGAAGGCCAAATGGAGAAGAAAACCAATCTGGCAGTTTAAGGAGGAAAGAAAATGGGAGTTGTAAATTCAATTTTGGATTTTTTGGTTAAGCTCGCTGAAGGTTTTATCGGAATGTTCCAAGCGGGTGCTGATACGTTTACAGGACTTGTTACAGGCATTATTCCCTTGCTGATTGTATTAATCACCGCCATCAATGCACTGATCCGAATTATCGGTGAAGAGCGCATCAACCGGCTGGCGCGCAGAAGTACGAAAAACATTATTTTGCGGTATTCACTGTTCCCGGTATTGGCCGTGTTCTTCTTGACTAACCCAATGGCTTATACTTTCGGAAAGTTTCTTCCGGAAAAACAAAAGCCGGCTTTCTACGATTCGGCAGTTTCGTTTGTGCATCCGATTACGGGCTTGTTCCCACATGCGAATCCAGCTGAACTGTTCGTCTACCTCGGGATATCCGCAGGGATTACTACATTAGGCTTGTCGCTTGGGCCTTTGGCAATCCGCTACTTCATTGTCGGGATCATTGTTATTTTAATCCGCGGCATTGTGACAGAAATCATTACGGTCCGCATGATGAAAGCAAAAGGAATGGAAGTTTAAATTTTATAGATGCGCTCATTTGAAAAGGAGGCAAGCAAAATGGCAGGTACTCAAACACCATTAGATTTTAAGGCGGTTTCCGTCACGAAGGGCCGCGGAGGCTGGGGCGGTCCGCTTACGATCCGCCCGAACGAAGAACAACGGTATATTGTGTCGGTCACAGGCGGCGGAATCCATCCGGTAGCCGAAGAAATTGCACGGCTGACAGGCGCCGAAGCAGTGGACGGCTTTAAAGGATCCTATGCCAAAGAAACGATGGCTTGCGTCATTATCGACTGCGGAGGGACCGCCCGCTGCGGCGTTTATCCGAAAATGGGAATTTTAACGATTAACGTCAATGCAACATCGCCATCCGGTCCATTAATGAAATTCATCAATGAAGAAAATTTTGTGTCAGGGGTAACGGTTTCTGATATCCGTGCAGTGGCAGCGCCTTATGAAGACCAGGATGAAGTGCAAAGAGCCGTCGATGAAGTGGAAGCTCCAGCTGTCCAAAAAACGCCGCAGGAAATCAAAGAAGAAGCGAAGCGGAAAGCGGCTGAAACGTATCAGCAGCCGAAGAAAATGAACATTATCGAGCGGGTCGGCCGCGGCGCCGGCAAAGTGGTCGGTGTCCTTTACCAGGCCGGCCGGGAAACGGTTGACCAAGTGCTGAAAAACATCCTGCCGTTCATGGCGTTTGTTTCGATGCTGATTGGGATTATCACTTATACCGGAATCGGCGATCTTATTGCGAATTTCGTATCGCCGCTTGCCGGCAACATTTTCGGCTTGCTGATCCTTTCCGTTATATGTGCATTGCCGATCCTGTCGCCTTTGCTCGGTCCGGGTGCGGTTATCGCCCAGGTTGTCGGGGTATTGGTCGGAGTCGAAATCGGGCGCGGCAATATTCCGCCAGCTCTGGCTTTACCGGCATTATTCGCCATCAACCCGCAAGTTGGGGCTGACTTTGTACCGGTCGGCTTGACGTTAGGTGAAGCGGAACCGGAAACAATCGAAGTCGGGGTTCCGGCTGTCTTGATTTCCCGTATGATCACAGGGCCATTGGCAGTAGTCATCGCCTACCTATTCAGCTTTGGATTGTACTAAGAAAAGCGTAAACGGCCGTATAGCCCCGACAAGCGCTGGAAGACTGGCCTATGATGGCGGTCTTGGCCATCAAAGGCCAGTCTGAAGCGACCTCGAGGGGCTGGGCGTTGAAGCTGGACATTAAGAAAAGCGTAAACGGCCGTTAAGGCTCGACCGGCATAAGCCGGACCAGCGAAGTGGTGCTTTTTATCACGCAGCTGGGCTGGCTTATGACCCGAGAGCCTGGCCGTAGAGCTGGACACTAAGAAAAGCGTAAACGGCCGTATAGCTCCGACAAGCGCTGATCAAACAAAAACTAAAAATCGATACTTTCTTGAATAGTTTAAAGGAGGCAGTTAGGTGGAGGATCTTATGATTAAAAAATACGAAGCTAAAATAACAGAAATCGGCGAAGAAGTGGAAATTTTTGCAGAAGAACAGATGATGGTCATTTTTAACAATACGGTGCCGGAAGAACTTCGGTCGTTTGCCGTGATCCATGAAAGAGCAGATCTCCACGAACACGTAGAAGCGGGTGATGTACTGGAAATCAACGGTGAGCGCTACGCCATTCTTTTTGTCGGCAGCAAAGTGAACGAGACTTTGCAAGATATCGGCCATTGCACCATTTCCTTTACCGGAGATGTGGCAGCGGACTTACCTGGAACGATGTGTGTAGAAAACAAACCCCTGCCTGAATTGGCACTGGGAGCTGAAATACGCATTTTAAAAGCCTGACAAAGAGGAGACATTATAATGCTTGGTATCAATAGAAAATTACAAGAACTTGAGGACAATGGAATCTTAATCAAAGTAGGCTTGGTCGGCGCTGGGCAAATGGGAAGAGGGATGGTATCCCAGATCGAAAATATGGTCGGCATGCGGGTAGTCATCACCGCAGACATCCAAATTGAAAATGTCGTCCATGCTTATACAAAATCCGGTGTAGCGGATGCAGACATCATAAAGACCGATAACCCCGATAAAGCAGCAGAAGCTGTCCGAAATGGCAAAGTGGTCGCTACGACGGATGCGCAGCTTGTGACTTCTTTGACGGAAGTGGACGTGGTCGTCGATGCAACCGGTGTGCCGGACATCGGGGCAAAAATTGCATGGGATGCCATTTTGAACAAAAAACACATCGTCATGCTGAATGTAGAAGCGGATGTGACGATCGGCCCGCTGCTGAAAAAAATGGCGGATGCCAGCGGAGTCGTCTATACCGGCACTGCCGGAGACGAACCGGGAGCCATTATGGAATTGTATGATTTTGCTGATGCGCTCGGCTTTGAAGTGGTCGCACTTGGCAAAGGAAAAAATAACCCATTGAACTTGGATGCCAATCCGGATACCGCTGCAGAAGAAGCGGCCAGAAAAGGCGCAAGTGCAAAAATGCTGGCATCATTCCAGGACGGCACGAAAACGATGGTCGAAATGACAGCTGTGGCGAATGCCACCGGATTCCTGCCGGACAAGCCGGGCATGAACGGCTTTGTCAGTGATGTCAAAGGGCTGCCGGAAATCTTTAAGTTGAAAGAAGACGGCGGACAAGTCGATAATAAGAAAATTGTGGAGTACATCAACGGCATCGCGCCTGGCGTATTTGCCATCGTGGCTTCGGAAAAAGATGAAGTCAACCACGAAATGCAGTATTTGAGCATGGGAGAAGGTCCGAATTACGTGCTGTACCGCCCTTATCATTTAACGAGCCTGGAAACGCCGATTTCCATCGCAAGAGCGTTCATCTACAACGAAGCGACCATTGCACCGTGGAAAGGCCTGCAGGCTGAAACCGTGACAGTGGCCAAGACGGATCTTGACGAAGGACAGTTCCTCGACAGCATCGGCGGCTTTACGGTATATGGAAGCATTCTGTCTGCTGCAGAAGCCAAAGAACAGAATGCCCTGCCGATGGGGTTAGTAGACCGCAATGTCCAGTTGAAGCGCGCTATTAAAAAAGGCGAAATTATTTCGTATGATGATGTGGTTCAAACGAAAGAATCGACCATCTGGCGCCTGCGCCGCATGCAGGATGATACATTTGCCGCAAAAGCAGAAAAAGAAAATCCAGTAAAAGCTTAACTTTCTACGAATGCTTCAACGAGCGAAGAAAAAGAACATTCTATTCATCGGGTAGAAACGTTAAACCATTAAATGAGAAGGTGTTCTAAATGAAAGTGAAAAAAATGGAAGCGGGATTGTATTGTGTTCACTGCAAAGAGGAAGTCGATCACGAAATCACGTACATTAACAGTGATATCAAGAGCATCAGGTGCCTTCAATGCAACCGGACAAAAGAATTGAAAGTGGATTTGAAAAAAGAGTTTTACCGGGAAATTTACGAACGCATTGCAACAAAACCTACCCGGATGACCAAAGAGTACCGGGAAGATTTGAGCCATTTGCTGTTTTCTCTTCCAGTACGGGCGATCAAAAAACCGTACCGGATTTTAAAAGACGTCAATTCATCCAGAAAAGTGATCAAGACGTACAAATCAAAGAAAAGCATAAAATAATACTCTCCTGTTCAAGGGCCAGGCTTCTCCACTTAGCAGAGGAGCCTGGTTCTTTTCTTTCTTGACGAATAGACTGAAAAGTCTTATGATATTTACATATGTTACGCATGTGAACAAATGTAAAATAGAGGAGGATTTCGAATGGCACAATTAGTTAATTTACCACCCCGCGTCCAAGAGACAGATTTAAAGGGTTTATTGAAACAGATGTGGCTGATCCGCTATTTTGAAGAAAAAGTAGATGAGTTTTTTGCAAAAGGCATGATCCACGGGACAACGCATTTAGCAGTAGGCCAGGAAGCTTCAGCGGTAGGGTCCATTGCGGTGCTTGAAGGCAGAGACAAAATCACCAGTACGCACCGGGGCCATGGACATTGCATCGCCAAAGGGGCAGAAGTGAATAAGATGATGGCTGAATTGTTCGGCCGCACGACCGGTTATTGCAAAGGCAAAGGCGGATCGATGCACATCGCGGATGTCGAAAAAGGAAATTTGGGAGCGAACGGAATTGTCGGCGGCGGCTTTTCGATTGCGACAGGGGCTGCTTTAACTTCTAAAATGCGGAACGAAGGCTATGTCGTACTTTGCTTTTTTGGAGACGGTGCCTCCAATGAGGGCAGTTTCCACGAAGCGGTCAACTTGGCATCGATATGGAAACTTCCGGTAGTCTTTGTTTGCGAAAACAACCAATACGGCATGTCTGGGCCAGTGAAAGAAATGATGAACGTAGAAGACATTGCACAGCGGGCAGAAGCGTATGGCATTCCAGGGAAAGTCGTCGATGGCAATGATGTGTTCGATGTCATGAACGGTGTCGGAGAAGCAGTGGAACGGGCGCGGAACGGCGAAGGGCCTTCCATCGTCGAAGCGAAAACATACCGCTGGAAAGGGCATTCGAAGAGTGATGCGAAAAAATACCGCACACGTGAAGAAGAGCAGGAATGGCGCGCGAAAGACCCGATTGCCCGCTTGCGGGACGTATTGGTCCAAGAAGGCTTGTTGACGGAAGAAGAAGCAGACAACATCAAAGCCGAAGCGAAAAAAGAAATCGAGGAATCGGTGGAATTTGCAAAAGACAGCCCGATGCCGACAATTGATGATTTGATGGAAGATATCTATGCCTAAGGCGGAGCAAAGGAGAGTAAAGCGATGAGAGAATTAACGTATTTAGAAGCGGTCAGAGAAGCAATGAGCCAGGAAATGCGCCAAAACGAAGATGTCTTTATTCTGGGTGAAGATATCGGTGTCTATGGAGGCGCTTTTGGGGTGACGCGCGGCATGATTGAAGAATTCGGCCCGGAACGGATCCGCAATACGCCCATTTCTGAAGCAGCGATTTCCGGTACAGCAGTCGGCGCAGCATTGACCGGCATGCGGCCGATCCTGGAACTTCAATTTTCCGATTTCATCACGATTGCCATGGACAATATGGTTAACCAGGCTGCGAAAATCCGCTATATGTACGGAGGCAAAGGAAAAGTGCCAATGGTTTTGCGTACGCCGGCAGGTTCCGGAACAGGGGCAGCGGCGCAGCATTCGCAAAGCCTGGAAGCTTGGATGGCCCATGTGCCGGGCTTGAAAGTGGTTCAGCCTTCAACAGCTTATGACGCTAAAGGGCTCCTAAAAGCAGCGATTGACGACGATAACCCGGTCATTTTTTATGAACACAAACTTTGCTACAAGACGAAGTCGGACGTGCCGGAAGAACAGTATTCCATTCCGCTGGGGAAAGCAGATGTGAAACGGGAAGGGTCCGATGTGACAATCGTTGCTACCGCGATTATGGTCCATAAATCACTTGAAGCGGCAGCGGAACTTGAAAAAGAAGGCATCCAAGTGGAAGTGATTGATCCGCGTACCCTTGTCCCGCTGGATACCGAAACAATCATTCAGTCCGTGAAGAAAACGAGCCGGCTGATTGTCGTGCACGAAGCGGTCAAGCGCGGCGGGTTCGGCGGAGAAATTGCCAGCACGATTGCAGAAAGCGAAGCCTTTGATTATCTGGATGCACCGATTAAGCGGCTGGGCGGCAAAGCGGTTCCGATTCCGTACAATCCGGAACTGGAGAAAGCGGCCATTCCGACGGTCGACGACATTGTGGCAGCCGTAAAAGAAACGCTAAACCGCCAGTAGGGAGGAGGAACAGACCAATGGCTAAAGAAATATTCATGCCGAAATTGAGCAGCACGATGGAAGTGGGAACGTTGCTGCAATGGTTCAAGAATGAAGGCGACGCAGTGGAAGTGGGCGAACCTTTATTTGAGATCATGACGGACAAGATCAATATCGAAGTGGAATCCTACGAAGAAGGAATTCTGTTGAAAAAGTATTTTGAAGAAGACGATGAAGTGCCGATCAACCACGTCGTCGGATATATCGGTGAAGCCGGCGAACAAGTGCCTGATACTCCCCCAGGCGAATCGGGAGCTGTGAAAGAACAGGAAGATGCAAGCGACTCACGGCAGCCGCAAACAGAAGATCTGGCACAGCAAGGCATAACCGAAACCACTTCTCAAGAAGTGGAGAACGAACCGGCCCAAACAGCGGAAACGGCTGAAAAACTCCGGGCGACACCAGCCGCACGCAGAGTGGCAAGAGAGGAAAGCGTTACGCTTGCAGAAGTGCCGGGATCCGGTCCAAATGGACGGATTCATCAAGGCGATGTGACGGCTTTTGCTTCTTCAAATGCAGCACCAACAGCAACGCCGCTGGCGAAAAAAGTGGCTGAAGCGGAAGGCGTTGACTTGAATGCGGTGACCGGAACAGGATCACGAGGGAAGATTTACCGTGCTGATGTGGAAGGAGCAAAACAGCCTGTATCTGCAAATGCATCAACCCCTGCGACAACTGGTGAAAAACGTGTAAAAATGGAAGGCATTCGGAAAGTGGTTGCCCAGCGCATGCTTCAAAGCAAAACGACCGCGCCTCACGTGACCTTGACAACCGAAGTGGACATGACCGAAACCATCGAGCTTCGGAAAAAATTGCTCGGCTCCATTGAGCAGCAGACCGGCTTCCGGGTTTCGTATACGGAAATGATTATGAAAGCTGTGGCGACATCACTGAAACTGCACCCCAATGTCAATGTCTCATTGGAAGGAAATGAAATTGTGTACCGGGATGAAATCAACCTGGGCTTGGCTGTAGCTGCCGACAATGGGCTTTTAGTTCCTGTAGTGAAAAACGCTGACCAAAAAGGCCTTTCCGCATTGACAGCTGAATGCAAACGCCTCGGCAAAGCGGCGCGCGAAAACAAACTGAAACCGGACGAAATGGCAGGAGGCACCTTTACCGTATCCAATCTCGGCATGTATGCCATTGATGCGTTCACCCCTGTAATCAATCAGCCCGAATCCGCTATTCTGGGAGTCGGCCGCATCAATGAAAAACCGGTAGGTGTGAACGGGGCAATTGAACTGCGCCCGATGATGGTCCTTAGTTTGTCATTCGATCACCGTGTGATTGACGGAGCTCCGGCAGCGGCTTTTTTGACCGACCTGAAAGAAGTACTAGAAGAGCCGTTTAAATTATTGATTTAAGGAGTCGATCCTATTGAATACTTATGAAGTGGTCGTGCTTGGCGGTGGTCCTGCAGGTTATGTTGCCGCGATCCGGGCTGCCAAGCTTGGGAAAAAAACGGCGCTGATCGAGGCGCGTGAACTCGGCGGTACCTGTTTGAACCGCGGATGCATCCCTTCCAAAACACTGCTGCGGCACGCAGAAGTCATTGAGACCATTGAAAAAGCCAAAAGCTGGGGCATTGAAACAGGACCGGTGACATTTTCGCTGTCCAAAATGCTCGCCCGCAAAGATGCAGTGATTCAGCAATTGAGGAATGGCATCGCGTATTTGCTGAAACAAGGGAAAATCGATGTATTCAACGGTTTGGGAGAAATGCGGGCCGACCGTTCGATTGCCATTCAGCTGAAAGACCGGGAAGAAATGGTCCAAGGGGAACGAGTTATTCTCGCTACGGGTTCACGGCCCATTGTTCCGCCAATCCCCGGCATTGAAGACGCGACATACTTTACGAGTGATACAATTTTTGATATTGAAAAAATTCCCGAATCGATGGTTATTGTGGGCGGCGGCATCATCGGGGTAGAGCTTGCATGCATTTTTGCCAGTTTGAATGTGCAGGTCAGCATCGTCGAGATGAGCGGCCGCATTGTTCCAAGCGAAGAGCCCGATGCGTCCAAGGCTCTGGCGAAATCGTTGAAAAAGAAAGGGATTTCAATGCTTACAAGCACAAAAGTCACCAGCATTGAACAAGAAGAAAACACGCAGCTTGTAAACGTCGAGACCGAAAACGGCAAAAAAGAAGCTTTGGAGACAGACCTTATTCTAATGGCGGTCGGCAGGGCACCGAATACCGCTGCTTTCGCTGGCTTGAATTTGGAAATGAACGGCCGGTTTGTCCAAGTGGATGAGCGGATGGCCACAAGCCAGCCGGAAATTTTTGCGGTCGGCGATGTCATCGGCGGCTGGCAGCTCGCTCATGTGGCCAGCGCAGAAGGCATCGTGGCAGCAGAGAATGCAGCAGGGGAAAACCGGACAATTGACTATACTGTAGTGCCCCGCTGTGTTTACACAAGCCCTGAAATTGCCAGCGTCGGCCTGACGGAGGAAGAAGCGAAGCAACAGGGCATCGACTATAAAGTCGTACGGGTAGATCACGCCGGCAATGGCAGAGCCTTGGCTCAAGGTGAAAAGGATGGATTTACAAAATTGATTGCCGGCACAAAATACGGTGAAATTCTTGGTGTGTTGATGGTCGGCCCCCATGTAACGGAAATGATTGCGGAACCATCGGCGTTCATCCATTTGGAAGGGACGGTCGAAGAAATGGCTTCCTTGATCCATGCCCATCCGACTGTCAGCGAAAGCCTCTACGAAGCAGCTGCATCGTGGCTTGGAAAAGGTGTTCATCATTAATTGCCAAATACTGCCTCTGCATCCTATAATAGAAGAGGATAAAAAGGGACGAAACGAAAGCGATGTGCGGACGAAATAAGCTCCGTGCAGCTTGATCCGGAAATGTAAGCGGTTTATCGGACAGGTCCATCCGCTTTTAGTTGATTATGATGAGAAGGTGCAGCGATGATGAATTGGGAAGAGCGTAGACAAATTGTGAAAGTGTCGAGGCTGTATTATTTTGAAGGGCAGACACAGGCCGAAATTGCCAAGAAAATCGGGGTGTCGCGGCCGGTGATTTCCAAATTGCTGAACAAAGCACGGGAAACCGGCATTGTGGAAATTTATATTAAAGATGAAAATGCGCATACGGTTGAATTGGAGCATCGGCTTGAAAAAAAATATCAATTGAAAGAAGCGATTGTCGTGCCGGCTGCCGGCCGGGATCCGGAGATGATCAAGCATTCTCTCGGAAAAGCCGCTTCCTTCTACATATCCAAAAACATCAACGGGAAAAAGTCGCTGGGCATTTCCTGGGGGAGCACCTTGGCAAAGTTTGTACAGGAATACCCTTTTGAACAGCATCAGCAGCTGAAAATCATTCCGTTGGTCGGTGGAATGGGACGGAAACTGGTCGATATTCATTCCAACCTGCTCGCCTATCAGCTGGCACAGAAAATGAATACGGATTGCTCTTATCTGTACGCTCCGGCAATGGTCGAAACGACTGAATTGAAAGCGCGTCTGATTCAATCGGAAGACATTGCGATGGTACTGGAGGAAGGGCGCAATGTGGACATGGCGGTTGTCGGCATCGGCAATCCGTTCGAAGGTTCCACGATGACGACGATGGAATACTTGAAAGAAGAGGATTTAAGATCTTTAAAACAAGCGGGCGCAGTTGGTGATATCGGTTCGCGATTTTATGACCAGGCCGGAAATGAAATCAAGCATCCGTTGAACGATTTGGTTATCGGACTGGACATCAGCGAATACAAAAAAATTCCTGAAGTCATCGGCATTGTGGAAGGTACGCATAAAGTGGAAAGCATTCGGGCTGCGCTAAGAGGCGGCTACCTGGATGTTCTGGTGATCGACGATGCGACTGCGGATTTGATTTCATGAAAATAGAGGCTGCTGGGCAGGAGGATACTTCCTTCCCCGGCAGCTTTTTCTTTAGGCTTTAATTGAGAGGGCCGGCGGCTTTCAGTATATCCGGGAATTCGTCTTTGACATCTGACTGAAAATAAAGTACATTATCATATGGGCGAACAATTATAGAGTTATATACATAAAATATTCGTGTTTGGGAGTGTTTAAGATGGAAAATGTGTTTGATTACGAAGATATTCAATTGGTTCCTGCAAAAGCCGTAGTGGACAGCCGGTCGGAATGTGATACATCGGTTGAATTTGGAGGGCGTACATTTAAGCTGCCGGTAGTGCCTGCCAACATGCAGACGATTGTCGATGAAACCATTGCATTATATTTAGCTGAAAACAATTACTTCTATATTATGCACCGCTTTGAGCCGGAAAAACGTTTGGAATTTGCGAAAGACATGCAGGCGCGTGGACTTTATGCATCAATCAGTGTGGGCGTCAAAGAAGAAGAATATACGTTTGTCCAGCAATTGGTGGATGCAGGCGTTACGCCGGAATACATTACAATTGATGTAGCGCATGGCCATTCCAACGGCGTTATCAAAATGATCGGGTTTATCAAAAAGCATTTGCCTGGAAGCTTTGTCATTGCAGGGAATGTAGGAACGCCAGAAGCGGTAAGAGAATTGGAACACGCAGGCGCTGATGCAACGAAAGTGGGCATCGGCCCCGGGAAAGTCTGCATCACTAAAATCAAAACCGGCTTCGGTACAGGGGGCTGGCAATTGGCGGCTCTTCGCTGGTGTGCAAAAGCGGCCACTAAGCCGATTATTGCCGACGGCGGAATCCGGACACACGGCGATATTGCAAAATCAGTGCGCTTTGGTGCTTCGATGGTCATGATCGGTTCACTTTTCGCAGGACATGAAGAATCTCCGGGGCAAACCGTGGAGAAGGACGGCAAGTTATACAAAGAGTATTTCGGGTCGGCTTCTGAATTCCAAAAAGGCGAAAAGAAAAACGTTGAAGGCAAAAAAATGTTTGTCGAGTACCGCGGTCCATTGAAAGATACTTTGGTGGAAATGGAACAGGATCTTCAGTCTTCGATTTCCTATGCCGGCGGCGACAAATTGTCGGCAATCCGCACAGTGGATTATGTAATCGTGAAAAACTCGATTTTTAACGGCGACAAAGTTTATTAAGGCAGTAGACAAAAACAGGAAAAGGCGCAATTGCTGCCTTTTCCTGTTTTTTTGCCTTTATCTTCGGACAAACTTATCGCTTGCTTTGAAATTATAGACGGGTTTGATGATTTTTGATACTTCAACAGTGTCACCGATCTGGCCCATGATTTCTTCAAGCGGCTTGTAGGCCATAGGCGCTTCGTCGAGTGTTTCAAGGGACACGGAACTGGTCCAGACATCTTTCATGGTAGCAGTGAAATCTTCCAGGTTCAGCGTATTGGAAGCTTGCGTCCGGCTCATCACCCGCCCAGCGCCGTGCGGGGCTGAATAGTTCCAATCGCTATTGCCTTTGCCGGTCGCGAGGATGGAACCGTCGCGCATATTGATCGGAATGACAAGCTGTTCGCCTTTTTGCGCAGAAGTGGCGCCTTTTCGCAAGATCATGTTTTCGGTGTCGATATAGTTATGGATCGAATCAAATGAACCGGCTTGGGTCAAGTTCATCCGGGAAAGGATCGTTTCTGCAATTTGGTTCCGGTTGGCGAGTGCATATTGCTGGGCCAGTTTCATGTCATGAATATAATCGTGGAAAGCCTGGCCTTCCAAATAAGCCAAGTCTTTTGGAATCGGCGGGTGTTCATCGCCAAAGCGTTTAATGGCGGACTGGATTTCCGAATGCCGGTTTTCCAGCTTCAATTGGGCAATGATGTCTGAAATGCCGCTGCGGTTCAATGAATCAAACGCCAATTTTTGATAATGCTGCGCAATCTTTGCGCCGACATAGCGGCTGCCGGTATGAATCAGCAAATAATGTCGCCCGTCTTCATCCCGTGACACTTCGATAAAATGATTGCCCCCGCCTAAGGTGCCGAGGCTAAAGCGGCTTCGGTCATTGTTAAGAATGTGCCCGGCTTTAAAATCAGCGGATTCTGGAAATTCTTCCTTAACCGATCCCACGGTTTCTTCCGAATGCAGCTCAATGCCGCTCGGCACAAACTGGCGGATAATCTGGTCCAATTGATTGAAATCGATCGAGCGGTCGTCTAGCTGCACTACTTTTACGCCGCAGCCGACATCGACCCCTACCAGATTGGCGACGACTTTATCGGTTAATTTAATTGTGGTTCCGATAACGCAGCCTTTTCCGGCATGGTAATCCGGCATGATACGGATTTTGGCATCCTTCAAAAATGCCTGGTTGCATAATTCTTCAATCTGTTCAATTGCAGTTAGCTGAGGGGAATCTGAGTAAATTAACGCTTCTGTCTGTGTTCCCGATACTTTAATCATTGGAATCTCCTTTTCCTGACCATTTCCATTTTGGAGCAAACGGGAAATTTCCCGCTTTCAAATCTATTATTTTTGGTATGCAAATTGCCTTTATTGAACATTACAGCGGCATTAAAGCTTTCATATAAAGCATACAGCGGATAGCAAAATGCCAGAAAAACCAATGCGGTCGGCACTTTATCCACTAAAGGAATGATGCCGGCCAAAAAAGTTTTGACGGCGATGCCCAGAACGAGGAGCAAAGGTACGGCAACGGCAGCGAGCAAAAGCAAAAAAGGCGTGACTTTGGTTTCCTTAAGCTTTGCGCTGCAATGCGGGCATTTCATGGTAAACGGGGAAGTAAAGTTTTCAAAGTCTTCAACAGTCAATGGCTTCTGGCAATGAGGGCAGGGCGTGGATGTTTTCATCATGGTTCTCCTTAAATAGGTAAATTTTCTTTATTATAGTTGTTTTTACCTGTTAAGGGAATAGCTTTTTTATGCCAAAAGAAATAAAGTCGAGGATTTAGCGGTTTTAACCAGCGACAGCCGAACCTTTAAATAAGGCTCGGCTGCTTGATGAAATGGGTTATCCTATTGACCGTGGTATCCTTCGTACATTTTTCGGGTTTTCTCTTTGAATTCTTCCATATGGACAAAGCGTGCATCCCGCTGCATTTCTTTTCCATCTGCAAAAAGGATCAGAACCGGAGCCGTGAAAATCGATAATACCCCAGCAAGCTCCGGAATGCGAGAAGCATCCGCTTCTCTTGCCTGGATCTGTGGGAATTCAGTTAAAGCATCCTCAACCTGAGGAAGCAACGCGTGGCAGACGCTTCAAGAAGGAGTAAGGACATATAAAAAATTCAATCCCGGTTGTACAATAAAGCTTTCAGTTTCTTGTAGAGAAGTGAGTTCTTTCATTCAAGGCACCTCCATTAATGGCTTATTAAATGTTTTACCCGACTTTTCCTAAACTAAGCTCAAGAGCAGTTTATTGAGGGAAAGAAGGGGAATTTACTAAACAATAGACTTGGTCAGTAGAAGATGACAACGCAAGCTTCACGAATTCAGGAGGTGCGGCAAATGGAAAAAGTGGTTATTTTGGGGACAGGACCGGCAGGATTGACAGCAGCCATTTATTTGGCGAGAGCCAATATGAACCCCTTGGTCATTGAAGGCGCGGAACCGGGTGGCCAATTGATCCTGACAACCGAAGTGGAAAATTACCCTGGTTATACAGACGGCATACTCGGTCCCAAATTGATGGATAATATGCGGAAGCAGGCTGAACGGTTTGGGGCGCAATTCAGGCGCGGCTGGGTCACAGGAATCGATTTACGGAAAAGGCCATTTAAAATCACGCTGCAAAAAGGCGATGAACTGACAGCAGAAGCCGTGATTATTTCTACGGGAGCCAGCGCAAAAATGCTCGATATTCCTGGGGAAACGGAAAACTTGGGAAAAGGAGTCAGTACGTGCGCCACATGCGACGGCTTTTTTTTCCGCAACAAGAAAATCATTGTTGTCGGCGGAGGGGACTCCGCAATGGAAGAAGCGAGCTTCCTTACACGGTTCGCTTCCGAAGTGGTGGTTGTCCACCGGCGGAGTGAATTAAGGGCATCCAAAATCATGCAGGAACGAGCGCGGCAAAATCCCAAAATCACTTGGGCGCTTGACCGGATCCCTTTGCGGGTCGTCACAAAAGACGACAAAGTGTCAGGGTTGAAGGTACGGAACAACGAAACCGCGGAAGAAGAAGTCATTCAGGCAGACGGCATCTTTATAGCAATCGGCCATTTGCCGAATTCAAGCTTTTTAAACGGGCAAATCGAGACAGATGCAATTGGCTACATCAAAGTGAACCCCGGTACAACTGAAACAAATATTCCCGGTGTGCTCGCATGCGGAGATGTCCAGGACAGCAAATATCGGCAAGCCGTCACTGCGGCCGGAACGGGCTGTATGGCGGCGCTTGATGCGGAACGGTTTTTGGAAGGGCAGGAAATCGTCGACTGGAGCCAATCACTGCCTTAAACCGCTTCCAGTTGTTTTGCGCTTGTGCAGCCAAACGAACAGAGCTGCCAGGAATACAGCAATTCCTACGGTATACTGGACAACTGCCGGCACCGTTTCGATAATGCCGTAGACGATGGCTGCTTCAAGAAAGACGGCCGGAATTTTTCCGAGGCTGCTGGCGATGAAAAACAACAGCCCGTTGATCGGCGTCAAAGCCGCACCTGCTGTGACAAGGCCGGAAGGGATAAACGGGAGCAGCCGAAATAGCAGGATGCCCCAGAATACAGTTGCTGCCGGCTGCTTGTGCATGTAATTCCAGAAGCGGGACTGTTTCCAGGATGGCTGCACTTTTGAAAAACCGAACCGGTAGAGATAAAAACCGAGGATGGCGCCGAAGATTTCACCAACGAGCGACAGCACAGTCCCTGTGGCAACGCCAAAACTGCTTATATTCAGACCGGTCAACAGGAAACTGGGAACAAATCCAAGTGCACCGGCGGCCAAGTTAAGCAGCAATAACGCGATAAATTCAAGTGAGATGTCATTGATGTCCACGTCGGCTGGCCTCCTGTAAACCAAGGGAATGGTTTAGTTTATTCTATTATAAAGGACAAGGGATGCCAGAGGATAGCACGTCTTTATTTGTTCCAAAAGACCGCAAGGCAGCAAGGGAAAAGGAGCGCAGTAAAATGGCAGACCAATTCAGCAAAGTGTATGACAAAACGATGCAGCCGCTGGAAAAAGTGAAAATCAGCCAGCTAAGGTCGGAGCTTACAGAAAAAGCTGTCGGCCATGTGCTGGAAATCGGATCTGGTACAGGGGCAAATTTTCCGTTCTATCGAAATGCCTTGAAAGTAGACGCTATTGAACCGGATCTGCAGATGAGCAAACAGTCGACTGCGAAGATAAAGAAGGCAAGGATCCCCATTGAAGTTCATACTGCAAAAGCAGAGCATCTGCCCTTTGATGAAAATGTCTTTGATACAGTTGTGGCAACCCTGGTTTTCTGCACCATCCCGGATCCCCACAAAGCACTTCAGGAAATTCAGCGCGTGGCAAAGCCTGGCGCGAGCATCCTTTTTCTTGAGCATGTACGGATGCCGCAGGGGCTGATGGGGAAAGTGCAGGATTTAATGACGCCGCTTTGGAAAAAAGCATTTGCCGGCTGCCATTTAAACCGCGACACGCTTGCGTTAATCCATAATTCGGAGCTATCGGTAACAAAAATCGATTCCCATTACAAAGGATTTTTGCTGGCAATCGACTGTATAAATGAGAAACAGAATATGGATTTGCTATAGAACATAAAACAGGCCAACAGCATTCCCGCTGTCGGCCTGTTTTATGTTTACTCACGATGCTCCTGGTACCGGTCTTGTTTGGTCAAGCTGCGGGCTTGTTCGATTTGTTCAGCCGACACAGCCGTTTCATAGGCTTTCAGCGTCTCTTGAATTTGAGAAGGCGAACTTGCACCGGCTACAACAGAAGCGACGGCAGGCTGCTGCAGCACAGAGTGAAGCGACAGGGCGTGAAGGTTCGGGTGGATGTCCATCAGCTGCTGCACTATATTGTTCAGCTCTCCTTCGCTGTAAGCCATGTAGCTTCCTGTTTGATTGGCGCGCTCCAAACCTTCGTTAGTCAAAAGCCCTTTTGCCAGACTGCCGCGGGTGACCACAGAGCGGCCGGCAGCATGGATTTCCTCCAAGTATTCTTCTGGCCGGCGGTCGAGCAGGCTATATTGCATCATGATCGACACGATATCGCTGTTTTCTAAGAAACGGCGGATGACATTCGGCCGGATGGACGAAATGCCGTAGGCGCGGATCAAACCTTCTTTTTGGAGCGACTCGAATGCATCAATCGTTTCCTCGGCATTGTCGCTAATCATGCCGCCGTGCAATTGGTATAAGTCGATGTAGTCGGTCTGCAGCCGCTTCAAGCTAGTGTGCACTTGTTCGGTGATATACGCTTTCGTGGCATTCCATTTCACTTTATCGGAATCTGTGCTCCACTGGTTGCCGACTTTTGTCGCAATGACGATGCCGTTCCGGTGTTTTTTTAAAAGCTCTCCGACCAGTTCTTCGTTTTTGCCCTTATTGTACAGATCGGCTGTATCAAAATAATTGATGCCGGAAGAAACGGCTGCGTCGATGATGGCACCTGCCTCTTGCTGATCAAGCGGCAAGGACATGCAGCCGAAACCGATTTCACTTACTTGGATGCTGCTGTTGCCTAGATTCACTTTCTTCATCATTCCACCTCATTTTAGTAAGTTGTTTCTCTTATGGTATACTTTGCGGTAGAGAAATCACAAATGAAAAGAGGATTCCGATGAAAAAATTTGAAGAAAAGACAATCAGCTCCAACCGGATTTACGAAGGCAAAATCATCAATTTGAAAGTGGACGAAGTCAGCCTGCCAAACGGCAACACGTCCAAACGCGAATTGGTGGAACACCCTGGAGCGGTTGCATTAGTAGCGCTGACACCGGACAAGAAAATCATTCTGGTGGAACAGTACCGAAAAGCGTTGGAACGCACCATCGTCGAAATACCTGCCGGCAAAATTGAAAAAGGGGAAGCCCCGGAAGTCACTGCACTGCGGGAACTGGAAGAAGAAACCGGTTATACGGCCGAAAAACTCGACTTGATCCAATCTTTTTCGACTTCGCCTGGATTTGCCGACGAAATCATCCACCTTTACGCAGCGGAGGGCTTAAGCAAAGCCACTTCAGGTGCAGTGCTGGATGACGATGAATTTGTCGAACTGATGGAAGTGTCAATAGAAGAAGCGGAACAGATGATGAAAGACAACCGGATTTATGATGCGAAAACGGCCTTTGCCGTATTATGGGCAAAGCAAAAGCTGGCAATTGAGAATTAAACGCCCCTAGTTTATAATCATTCTAAAGAAAGAATGGTTATATATCTTGTAAATGAGAACCGACTTTTGATATAATGAAGTCAGTTTGGGGGAGGGCGTCGCATGGAAACCAGAATTGACCGAATCAAAAAGCAGCTGCATGCAGCAAGTTATAAATTGACGCCACAGCGTGAAGCGACTGTCCGAATCTTGTTAGACCATGAAGAAGACCATTTAAGTGCTGAAGACGTTTACCTGTTGGTGAAAGACATTGCACCGGAAATTGGATTGGCCACAGTGTATCGGACCTTGGAGTTATTAACAGAGTTAAAAATCGTCGATAAAATTAATTTTGGTGATGGAGTATCACGCTATGATTTGCGCCAGGAAGGCGCAGCCCATTTCCATCATCACTTAGTATGCATAGAGTGCGGAGCAGTGGACGAAATACAGGAAGATTTGCTTGAAGATGTGGAGTCGGTCGTTGAAAAACGATGGAATTTCCAAATTAAAGACCACCGTCTTACTTTTCATGGCATTTGCTGGCGTTGCCAGGACCGCAACTCACAAAATCCAACGGAATGATTGGTGAGAAAAGGAAGGATGGCCAACTAAAGGTCGCCTTCCTTTTCTATTTCTCGAAATGGAGGGATTACGATGAAATATGCAAAAGATGCATTGGATGACTATCTGCATTTTCTGCGGGTCGAGCGGCAGCTTGCCCCGAATACCTTGACGTCTTATGAACGCGATTTGAAAAGTTATTTGCAGTATCTAAAAGAAGTGGAGCAGCTGGATTCATTGCGCAAAGTAGAACGAGTACATATATTGAATCATTTGCGCCACTTGAAAGAAACCACAAAAACCCCTCGGACCGTCGCACGGCACATCTCGTCGATCCGGTCGTTTCATCAATTCCTGATCAGGGAAAGAGTAGTAGACAATGATCCGACCGTCCATTTGGAAATGCCCCAGATGGAGAAAAAACTGCCGAACATCTTATCGATCGAAGAAGTGGATGCGCTGATGCAGGCGCCTGCTGAAAACAAAGCGAATGGTTTAAGAGACCGGGCGATGCTGGAACTGCTCTATGCGAGCGGAATGCGGGTCAGTGAATGCATCAATCTGAATATTGAAGACGTCAATTTGACGATGGGCTTTGTTAAATGCTATGGCAAAGGTGGAAAAGAACGCATCATTCCACTCGGAAAAACAGCGCTTGCCGCTTGTCGAACGTACTTGGAAAATGCCAGAGGGGAACTGGCAAAACCGGAAACCAAAACGGATTCCCTTTTCATCAATCAGCGGGGGAAACGGCTGACGCGCCAAGGCTTTTGGAAGCTGCTCAAACAGCATGCCCAAAAAGCCGGCATTCAAAGAGAACTGACGCCGCACACACTGCGCCATTCGTTTGCGACTCATCTGATTGAAAATGGAGCGGATTTGCGGGCAGTCCAGGAAATGCTGGGCCACGCCGATATTTCCACCACTCAGATCTATACCCATGTCAGCAAAACAAGGCTGAAAGACGTTTATTCACAATTTCATCCGCGAGCATAATTAAATGTGAGGTCTGACTTCTGACGATGAGTACTTTTGTGTTACTATAGGATGGTAAATAAGGAGGAAAAAACATGTCAAATAAAGCTTTTAACCGCATACATTTAATCGTTTTGGATTCAGTCGGCATCGGTGAAGCGCCGGATGCTGCAGCATTTGGAGATACAGGGGCTGATACAATCGGGCACATTGCCGAGGCAGTCGGCGGACTCCATATGCCGAATATGGAAAGACTTGGCCTTGCCAATATCGTTCCCGTGAAAGGGCTTACGCCAGCAGCACAGCCAGCAGCTTACTACGGAAAACTGCAGGAAGCATCTGTTGGTAAAGATACGATGACTGGCCACTGGGAAATCATGGGGTTGAACATCGATACACCTTTCAAAGTTTATCCGGAAGGCTTCCCGCAGGAGCTGATCCAGCAGCTTGAAGAACGCACGGGCCGCAAAGTGATCGGCAACAAACCGGCAAGCGGCACGGAGATTTTGGATGAACTGGGCAAAGAACATATGGAAACAGGCGCACTGATTGTTTATACGTCTGCCGATCCGGTTTTGCAGATTGCTGCGCATGAAGAAATTGTCCCATTGGAAGAGCTGTATAAAATCTGTGAAATCGCACGCGAATTGACGCTGTCTCCGGAATTTCTGGTGGGCCGGGTCATTGCACGTCCGTTCCTGGGCGAAGAAGGCGCCTTCAAACGGACATCAAACCGCCACGACTATGCATTAAAACCGTTTGACCGTACTGTGATGAACGAATTGAAAGATATTCAAAAAGATGTAATTGCCATCGGGAAAATTAACGACATCTACAACGGCGAAGGCGTGACAAAAGCGCTTCGCACGAAAGATAATATGGACGGCATGGACAAACTGGTCCAAGTGGCAGGAGAAGACTTTAACGGTTTGAGCTTCCTGAACTTGGTCGATTTCGATGCGCTATATGGCCACCGCAGAGACCCTAAAGGCTATGCAGAGGCACTCGAAGCGTTTGACCGCAGATTGCCGGAAGTTTTGGAACGCATGACGGAAGATGATTTATTGATCATCACAGCAGACCATGGCAACGATCCGACTTTCCCGGGGACAGACCATACACGTGAATACGTGCCGCTGCTTGCTTTCTCTCCTCGTTTCAATGGAGGACAGGAACTGGCGCTTGGCAAAACATTTGCAGACATCGGTGCGACAATTGCTGACAATTTTTCTGCCCCGATGCCGAAATTCGGCAACAGCATTTTGACTAAATTAAACTAAAAAGGCGGTAGTATTCCATGAGAATGGTCGACTTGATTGAAAAGAAAAGAGACGGTTTTGAACTTTCTACTGAAGAAATCCAATTTATCGTTACTGGCTACACAAAAGGCGAAATCGCCGATTATCAAATGAGTGCGTTTTTGATGGCGGTTTACTTCAAAAACATGACGGAACGGGAACGTGCCGACTTGACGATTGCCATGGCAAATTCAGGAGACCAAATCGATTTGTCGGCAATTGACGGCATCAAAGTGGACAAGCATTCTACTGGCGGCGTCGGCGATACAACTACATTGGTTCTTGGGCCGCTTGTGGCAGCATGCGGCGTACCCGTTGCCAAAATGAGCGGGCGCGGGCTTGGCCATACCGGCGGAACGATTGATAAACTGGAAGCGATTGAAGGCTTCCACGTAGAAATCAGTTCTGAAGAATTTATCAAGCAAGTCAACGACATCAAACTGGCGGTTGTCGGCCAAAGCGGCAACTTGACGCCGGCAGACAAAAAATTGTATGCGCTGCGCGATGTAACAGCGACCGTCAACAGCATTCCATTGATCGCAAGTTCGATCATGAGCAAAAAAATTGCTGCCGGAGCAGACGCTATTGTGCTCGATGTAAAAACAGGCGAAGGCGCATTCATGAAGACAGAAGAAGACGCCAGAGAATTAGCGCATGCGATGGTCGGCATCGGCAACTCGACAGGCCGCAAAACGATGGCCATCATTTCCGATATGAGCCAGCCGCTTGGCTTTGCCATCGGCAACGCGTTGGAAGTGAAAGAAGCCATTGAAACGCTGCAAGGCAAAGGTCCGGAAGACTTGACGGAGCTATGCCTCGTCCTTGGAAGCCAAATGGTTGTAGTCGGCGGCAAAGCCGAAACCTTGGAAGAAGCGCGTGGCATGCTGGAAGAAGTGATTGCCAACGGCAAAGCGCTCGAAGTAATGAAGCAGTTTATCGAAGCCCAAGGCGGCAACCCTGCCGTAGTGGACGATGTGGACTTATTGCCGCAGGCGAAATTTGTGACGGAAGTGCCTTCTGAGCAGGACGGCTATATTTCATTCATGGAAGCGGATGAAATCGGAACTGCAGCAATGGTGCTTGGCGCAGGACGGGCTACAAAAGAATCGGAAATCGATTTAGCTGTCGGCATCGTCTTGAACAAGAAAGTCGGCGACCGCGTCGAAAAAGGCGAATCGATCGCGACCATCTATTCGAACACAGAAGAACTCGCAGAATGCATGAAGATGTTATATAATAGCATAGAATATTCAAGCGAACCGGTTGATAAAGTACAGCTGATTTCTGCGCTGATTACCGATTAAAAAGCCTTGCTGAGATTATTCTCAGCAAGTTTTTTTGTATATAAGTTGAATCAATAAATTAGATGTTGATGAAATCGCTCCAGGCGGACGCTTTCCGCGGGAGGACCGTGAGCCTCCTCAGTCGCTGCACTCCCTGCGGGGTCTCACCTGGCCCTCTATTCCCGCAGGAAGCGAGTTGTGCAAAAGTAACTTGCACAGCTCGTTTGCGACGAAGCAGCGAAGCGATGCAGGAGCAGTATGTTTGACCCTCGCCGCCTTCCGCTCATTCATCTTAAATGGATAGAAATGAGAAGAAAGCTACTCCTTGCTGTGATTAGAAGGTTCGCCACATCATCGAATTTTCTCCATAGCACTTTTAACCATTTCAAGATATGGAGCAAAACAGCGGAGACTCCCGCGGGATAGCGAAGTGCCGAAATCCACTCGGGCATCAAGCCCGAGTTAGTTCGGTGCAAGCCCGCAGGAAAGTGGAGCTGTTTTGCGGAATATCGACATACAGAGATTATTAGTTTAACTTATATAATGAGACTTTCAGTTCGCATATACCAGGAGGGATAGCATGCATTTATACGGCACTCAAACTATCAACGATCAAGGGCATTTGACAATTGGCGGAACGGATTCGGTTGAACTGGCCAAGGAATACGGCACGCCGCTTTATGTATACGACATACAATTGTTCCGGGAACGGGCAAAAGCGTTTCAGAAAACATTTGAAGAAGAAAACATTGCTTACCAAGTGGCTTATGCCAGCAAAGCATTTTCAAGCATTGCAATTTACCAGGTGGCTGCAGAAGAAAACTTGTCGCTGGATGTTGTTTCGGCAGGCGAATTGTATACCGCCATCCAGTCCGGATTTCCAAAAGAAAAAATCCATTTTCACGGCAACAACAAAAGCGAGGCTGAACTTCGCATGGCTTTTGAAGAAGAAATCGGCTGCATCGTCGTTGATAATTTTCATGAAATTGAATTGCTGAAAACTCTTTCGGAACAATTGAAAAAGCCGATGAATGTCTTGCTGCGTGTAACGCCTGGCATAGAAGCCCATACGCATGATTACATTACGACGGGCCAGGAAGATTCGAAATTCGGTTTTGATTTGATTAACGGCCAGACAGACCGTGCGTTCCACGAGACTTATCAGCACGAATTTCTGAATCTGTTGGGGCTTCACTGCCACATTGGCTCCCAGATTTTTGATACGGCAGCGTTCCGTTTGGCAGCCGAAAAATTGGTCGGCAAAATGAGCGATTGGAAAAACGAATTCGATTTTTCATGCCCGGTTTTAAACTTGGGTGGAGGCTTCGGCATCCGGTATACGGAAGAAGATGAACCGCTTGAACCTGCGGTATATGTCAAAGAAATGATTCAGGCAGTTAAAGAGACATCTGCTGCGGCCGGTTATCCGGTTCCTGAAATCTGGATCGAACCGGGCCGTTCGCTTGTCGGCGACGCCGGCACTACTTTGTATACGATCGGTTCGATGAAAGAAGTGCCAGGCACGCGCAAATATGCAGCAGTGGATGGCGGCATGTCTGACAACATCCGTCCGGCGCTGTACGGGGCAAAATACAGTTCGCTGATTGCCAATAAGGCAAATGAGGCGGCAACGGAGCAATACACAATTGCTGGGAAATGCTGTGAATCCGGGGACAAGCTGATTGAGCAAGCCGATTTGCCAGCGGCCAAAGCCGGTGATATTCTAAGCGTCTTCTGTACCGGCGCATATGGTTATTCGATGGCCAGCAATTACAACCGCATTGCCCGTCCAGCTGTAGTTTTTGTGGAAAACGGGGATCATCAACTGGTCGTGGAACGAGAAACTTTACACGATTTGGTGAAACATGATCTAAGTTATAAAAAACAGGTGGAAAGCAAATGAGAAAGACCAATATTATCCTATTAATTCTTCTTTTAGTGATGGCTCTCGGCTGGGGAATCGTCTACTGGCTCTTTTTTGCAGACACGGTCATTAATGGATGACTACTGGCAAACTTGAGTTATTTACGTGTTTATAGTAGGATGGTTAAAGCCGCTTAAAGACGAAAATGAGGGATTGAATATGCTACTCAGATATAAGAAATCATTCGAAAAAATTGCAATGGGGCTACTGTCATTCATGCCAAAAGAGCGTGAATTGAAAAAACTTCAGCAAACCATGCACATATACGATGAAAACCCTGATTGGCAGCTTTACCTTTGGAAAAAAGGCGAAGATTTTGTCGGATTGCTAGGCGTGGAAGTCAGCGAACATTATTTCACGATCCATCATATTTCGGTGAATCCATCCCATCGGGGTGAAGGAATAGGCCACGCCATGATTGAAAAGATCCGCCAGATTATGCCAGGAAAAGAAATGCATTCAACCGATGAAACAAGAGCTTTCTTGCAAAAATGTCCTGAATTGGAAAAAGAAACGGGAAAACAACAGTTTTAAATGGACGAAACAGAAAAAGAAAGTGCAGGCATAGGCCGCACTTTCTTTTTCTGTTTCCTATAAAATCAGTTTCACAGAAGCTTTTATGTATAGGAAGAACCTGATTTAGAGTGAAATAAAAGGCATTTCTTTTATCTCAAAGTTCCAGGTTTCTTCTTTTTCGCTGTTCCCGCAGATTGATGATGGAAGACCGGTCCCGCAGACGGTGTTTGTGCATGATGTAATAAGGATCCTGGTCGACTGTCGGGTTGGCTGCATGGTAATTCTTGACCATTTTTTTCAGTTCATTTGAAGTCACTGGAATTGGAAAAGGGCTGAATGGTTTGCGTTCAGTTACCGCTTCAATCGCATTGGAAATGTTTTTGATCAGCAATTCCTGGTCAAATCCGTCGACCCATTCATTGCCGCTGGCAAGCTTGACTTTAGAACGGATAAATGACCGGAGCGCCCCCGGGTAATTGCTTCTGCGCCAGTGGTACATGCCGACAGCCAGTTGGATCCAACCGGTCAAAGGATGCAATTTGTTCTTTGGGGCAACTGATTTCCAATATTCCTCGCCTACTTCATGGCATTCAAAATAATCTTTTTCTTCGTTGAAATGTATGATAAATCGGATAAAAAGCGGATGATGGAGTGGGTGCATTTTAATCCCCTTTCTACTATAATAAAGTGAAACTGCATTATGCGGACGCTTTCCCCGCAGAATGCTAGCTGAACCAATCGGACTTTTAAGGCCAGTAGGAAGCTGCGCAGCAGATCCGTACTGGGCGTTAAAGCGGGATAAAGTGAAACTGCATTATGCGGACGCCTTCCCCGCAGAATGCTAGCTGAACCAATCGGACTTTTAAGGCCAGCAGGAAGCTGCGCAGCAGATCCGTTGCTGGGTATATAACCGGATACAAGTATAGACTTGTTTTAGGCGAACGGCAAGATTGAGTAAATTTAAAGTCAGGTGGAGAATCATGTCTTATGAAGTAAAAGTAGAGGCTTTTGAAGGTCCTCTTGATTTATTATTGCATTTAATACATCGTTTGGAAATTGATATTTACGATATTCCAGTTTCGCAGATCACTACCCAGTATATGGAACACATCCGGGCTCTGCAAGTTCTGGAACTGAACGAAGCGAGCGAGTATTTGGTCATGGCCGCAACACTTCTTGCAATCAAAAGCAAAATGCTGCTGCCGGTCCACGAAGGGGATCTGGAAGACATCGAATACGAATTCGATGAACAGGATCCGCGCGACGAGCTGGTGAACCGCTTGGTCGAGTACCGGAAGTATAAAGAAGCTTCCGTCAAACTGAAAGAACTGGAATCCAACCGGTCCGCTATTTTCACAAAAGCTCCAATGGACTTGTCCGGCCTGCAGCCTGCTTCGGCTGATGACAACCTGGACCTGGAAGTGAATGCTTATGATATGCTGGGAGCTTTTCAAAAGATGCTGCGCAGAAAGCAGTTGAAAGCGCCGCTGTCTGCCCGGGTGGCTCGACAGGAAGTCTCCATTAAAGATCAAATGACATCCATTGTCAACCGCCTGAAGGCTGCAAAAGGGCGGACGCCTTTCACTGAATTGTTTCCATCTGATGATAAGGCGGTGTTGGTCGTGTCGTTTTTATCCGTGCTTGAACTGATGAAACGGCAAGTGATCCAAGTGGAGCAGGAAAAAAACTTTACAGATTTGATGGTCGAACTAAAAAAGGAGACGTGGGAATATGAAGACGACTCTTTCGAGTAAATTAGAAGCGCTGCTATTTGTAGCCGGCGATGACGGCTTAACAATGAAACAATTGCAATTTCTAACGGAAGCAGAAAAAGTGGACATCTTGTCAAGTGTCGAAGAATTGACACAAAGATACAAACAGCCGGAGAGCGGTATCATGCTGAAGGAATTGGCCGGAGTTTACCAGCTGGTGACAAAGCCGGAAGCGGCAGAAACCATTCAAAAGCTGGTTGAAAACCCGACGTCTCAAGCTTTGTCGCAGGCTTCGCTTGAAGTGCTGGCCATTGTGGCATACAAACAGCCGCTGACCCGGGTGGAAGTGGAAGATTTGCGCGGCGTCAAAAGCGAGAAGCCGTTGCACACGCTTGCTGCCAAAGGGCTGATTCAGGAAATGGGGCGTGCGGAAGGCACGGGGCGCGCTATTTTATACGGCACCACCAATGAATTCTTGAATTATTTCGGGCTGAAAGACTTGAGCGAATTGCCTCCACTTCCGGAGGAAGGAGAACAAAATGCGGAAGAAGAAACCGATTTGTTCATGACGAAGTTTCAGGAGACATTTAAGCAAGAAACAGAAGCATAATATTCGGACCCTTGGGAAGACTGCGGTTTCAAGCAGTCTTCTTTGGTTTTTTATGGGGGAAGCGACTGAGCTATGTACTTTCGCTTTTCGACGAAATGTGACATAATTCCGAGTGAGACGAACGGAAGAAAGTATGTTTGAGAGCTGATCCTGCTTCTGCTTTTGTATGTCTAAAAAAATCAATGAGGTGACTTATGGAGAGATTACAAAAAATGCTTGCTCATGCAGGTGTAGCTTCAAGACGGAAGTCGGAGCAATTAATATTGGATGGAAAAGTACGGGTTAATGGAAAAGTGGTAAAAGAATTAGGGACAAAAGTGACGCAAAACGACACGATTGAAGTCGAAGGCGTCCAGCTGGAAAAAGAACAAAAAGTCTATTATTTATTCTACAAGCCCCGCGGCGTTATTTCAGCGGTGAGCGACGATAAAAACCGGAAAGTCGTGACGGATTTCTTTGACGATATCGACAAACGGATTTATCCGGTTGGCCGCCTGGATTACGACACGTCGGGATTATTGATTATGACAAATGACGGCGAATTTGCGAATATGCTGACGCATCCGAAATTTGAAATTGATAAAACTTATGTGGCGCGCTTAAAAGGGGTTCCGGCACGTGAGGACCTTCAAAAACTTGAACGCGGCATCAAGCTTGAAGACGGCATGACGGCACCAGCGAGAGTCAAACAATTGTCTGCTGACAAGAAAACGGGCAAAGCGATTGTCCAAATTACGATCCACGAAGGGCGTAACCGCCAAGTGCGCAGAATGTTCGACGCCATTGGATTCCCAGTCCAGAAATTGAGCCGTGAGCAATTTGCCTTTCTGACTTTGAAAGGCTTGAATGCCGGGGAATCAAGAGAATTGACAGCCCACGAAGTGAAATTGCTGCGCGTCATGGCTGAAACCGGAAAGCGCAATTAACGTTCACAAACCCTTCAAAACTCCGTCCTTTAAGCCTTTGAAACTTTGCTATAATTGGATTTGCATTCATACCTCGAAGGAGGAATAACATTGAACGAAAAGAAAAACAAGAAAAAGCAGAACAGGCTGATTATGCGTACAGTTATTTTGCTTTTAATGATTGCTGCCATTGGCTATACACTTTATAACAATGCAACAGCAGAAGATGTCTCAGTGCTTAAAGCCGGAGACAAAGCGCCTGACTTCTCACTGGTGGACCTGGAAGGGAATACCCACAAATTGTCTGATTACAAAGGGCAAGGCGTGTTTCTGAATTTCTGGGGAACCTGGTGCAAACCATGCGCGAAAGAAATGCCTGCAATGGACCGCCAGTATGAACAGTTTAAAGATCAAGGGGTCCAAGTTCTCGCTGTCAATATTGCACAGTCTGAATTTGAAGTCCAAAACTTTGCTGATCAATACAATTTGTCTTTCCCGGTTGTCATCGACAAAACAAAAAGCGTCATGACTGCTTATAACATCATTCCGTTGCCGACAACGGTATTGGTGAACCCGGAAGGGGAAATTGAGCAGGTTGTTACAGGTGAAATGACAGAGCAAGACATTAAAGGGTTTATGGAAGAAATTAAACCCGAATAAGGAGTTTTTTTCGGATGGAGAAAATGCAATGCAAGTGCGGCCATGTTAATCCGCCCGGAACGGTATTATGCGAATCCTGCGGGCGGTCTTTGACGGAAAAAGAGCAGAACAGCAAATTAGTGGACATGCGCTATGAAGGAACCGCCAGACGGTCACAAACGTATAACAAAACGATTGTGGATAAAATCTGGAACTTCTTTTCCAGTGTAAAAGTCGGTGTCAGCCTGATTGTCGTTATCCTTGTGGCCGCTGCAATCGGAACGATATTGCCTCAACAACAATACGTCGATGTGCCGGTCAGAAATGCCGAAACGATCCAAGCTTATTATGCGGATGTATACGGCAGCGTCGGGCGGGTCTATCATTTCTTGGGGTTCCATGATCTATACAATTCATTCTGGTTTATTATCCTAGTCGGCATGCTGGCTATTTCGTTGATCGTTGCGAGTCTGGATCGTTTTGTTCCACTTTATCGCTCGTTGAAAAACCAACGGGTTCTGCGCCATGCCAGTTTCATGAACAAGCAGCGCATTTATGCGGAAGGCAATGGCACTGAAGATACCTTGGATAAAGCGGAAGCAAAACTGAAAGAACTGAAATACAATGTATCGCGCGACAAAAACGGATTGTTGGCGGAAAAGGGACGGTTTTCCAGATGGGGCCCTTACGTCAACCACATTGGACTTATCATATTCCTGGTAGGTGTTATGCTGCGCATGATGCCAGGTTTTTACGTGGACGAAACTTTGTGGATCCGGGAAGGGGAAACAAGAGCGATTCCAGAAGCGCCGGGCTATACGCTTGAAAGCAAGAATTTTGAGATGGAAACGTATAACACAGAAGAAGATGAAGTATTTGAAGAAGCGATTGAGCGAGTGGGAACAGTCGCCAAAAACTATCAAACCGATGTCGTCCTTTACAAAAAACCGGATGACAGCCTTCCGGGAGCCAACGATTTAGAGAAAATTGAAGAATCGGCGATCCGGGTAAATCAGCCATTGAAATTTGATGGCTATGCCATTTACCAAATGGACTTTAAATTGAACGAATTAAAAGCGATGACTTTTGCTTTGACGAATAAGGAAACAGAAGAAAATTTGGGTGAATTGACGATTGATCTGATCAATCCGAAAAACGATTACGAACTGGAGAATGGTTCTACCGTAAAATTGCTTGGCTATTACCCTGATTTTTCCGGTTTTGAAAACGGTGAACCGCAAACCGCAACGCCGCTTCCAAACAACCCAGGATTTTTAGTGGAAATGACAACGCCTGAAACGCCAGGCGGAGAAACAAGCTTTATCACCATTCAGAATACAGTGGAGCCTTTGGGTGAGAACCAATACAAGCTGGCTTTCCAAAGTGCAGATACACGTGATGTTTCCGGTTTGACCATTCGAAAAGACCGTACTTTGCCGATTCTAGGTTTAGGCGGCCTGATTTTCATGATTGGTGTGGCGCAGGGAATGTACTTTAACCATCGCCGTTTCTGGATTCAGCAACAAGCGGATGGCGGGATTCTTTTAGCAGGCCATACGAACAAAAACTGGTTTGGTTTGAAGAAAGATCTCGATCAAGTTACAGAATACGCGTCGCTTCCTGCTTACCGTGATCAGCAGGAAGAAATTGAGAAACAGAAGAAAGAGGAAGGTGAGGCATTGTCATGAGTTTAGCAGACATGAGCTCCAATTTACTTTATGCAGCATTCATTGCTTATTTGATTGCTTCATTTGTATTCGGCGGAGCTGTAAAAGGAAACAAAGAACGATCATTCGATTCTGAAAATCGCTGGGGGAAAGTGGCATTTGCCATTACCATTCTCGGCTTTCTAGCTAATCTGGGCTACTTCTTTACAAGATGGGGCGCAACAGGCCATCCCCCGCTCAGCAATATGTTTGAATTTACGACAGCGTTCGGCATGACATTGGTAGGCGGATTTATCGTGATTTATGCGCTATACAAAACGCCGATTATCGGCATGATTGTTTTGCCGGTTGCGCTGCTGATCATTGCGTTTGCAAGTATGTTCCCAAGTGAAGTCAGCCCATTGATTCCGGCGCTTCAAACCAACTGGCTTGCAATCCATGTAAGCACCGTAGTAATTGCTGAAGGCGTCTTGGCCATCAGCGCTGCTGCAGGATTGGTATATCTATTGAAAGTAGTAGACATGAAGAAAAACTCGAAACAGCGTTTTTTCTTGGAAGCCATTATGTATTCGTTGGTTATTGTTTTAGGGTTTGTCATTTCGAGCACCTATTTCACTTTGACGGACTATCAAGCCGACTTTACGTACATTGATGAAAAAGATGCGGAAACAAAGATTACGTACAACATGCCGCCGGTATTTGGCATGAATGAATATGTCCAGTTGACAGAAGGCACGATGACGCCATGGGTGGAAACACCGGCAGTCGTAAACGCCAGCAAATTGACAACGGTTTTCTGGTCGTTTGTGTTCGGTACGATTCTTTACTGGGTCATCCGGCTAGTAGCCAGAAAACGCATTGCGGCAATCTTTAAGCCATTCGTCAAAAACGTCAACTTGCAGTTGATGGATGAAATCGGCTACCGTGCAGTTATTATCGGATTCCCATTATTCTCTTTAGGTGCTTTGATCTTTGCGATGATCTGGGCCCAAATCGCCTGGTCCCGTTTCTGGGGCTGGGATCCAAAAGAAGTATGGGCATTGGTTACTTGGCTGTTCTATGCAGCGTATCTTCACCTGCGCCTTGGAAAAGGATGGCACGGCGAAAAATCCGCATGGCTTGGCGTAGTCGGTTTTGCGATTATCATGTTCAACCTGGTAGCGGTCAACCTAATTATCGCCGGACTGCACTCTTACGCTTAAAAAGAAAAGCGGAAGCGCCTGCCCAGCTCCGAGGAGCTAGGCGCTGCAGCTGGACAAGAAAGAGGTCAGCGCCTTTATCTGGACAAACTAATGAGCCTTTTCCACTAGTGGAAAAGGCTTTTTATTTATTTTTGCAAATATTGACGGTACAATGAGGAGTAAGAGACAAAAGTTGGAGGGGTTTACAATGTCTGAAGAAATTACAATATTGGTTGTAGACGACGAAGAAAGGATTCGCCGTTTGCTGAAAATGTATTTAGAGCGTGAAGGCTATATCGTAGAGGAAGCGGAAAACGGCGTCCAGGCTTTAGAGATGGCGACCGAAAAAGATTACCATTGTATTCTGCTCGATTTGATGATGCCTGAAAAAGACGGCATCGAGGTCAGCACGGAACTCCGTGAAAAGAAAATGACGCCGATCATCATGCTGACAGCTAAAGGCGAGGAAGCGAACCGCGTCGAAGGATTTGAGGCCGGTGCGGATGATTACATCGTTAAGCCGTTCAGCCCGAGAGAAGTCGTACTGCGGGTAAAAGCGATTCTGCGCCGTTCATCAGCGTATTCGCCTGTAACAAGTTCTACTGTTTCAAAAGATTTGGTCGTGTTTCCGCATTTGACCATTGACCATGATGCGCATCGCGTCACGGCGGATAATGTCGAAGTGAATTTAACGCCGAAAGAATACGAACTTTTGTATTTCCTGGCTAAATCTCCGGATAAAGTATTTGACCGGGAACATTTGCTGAAAGAAGTTTGGCATTACGACTTTTTCGGTGATTTGCGGACTGTCGATACCCACGTAAAACGATTGCGGGAAAAACTGAACCGCGTATCGGAATCGGCGGCCAAGATGATTGTCACCGTTTGGGGCGTCGGCTATAAATTCGAGGTAGGAAATGAATAGAATATGGAATAGTGTAGTCGGGAAGCTGTGGATCACAATACTGCTTCTCGTTTCCTTTGTCCTTTTTATTGTGACAGTGCTGCTGTTGGAGTTTCTTGGAAATTACCATAGCGAAGCGGTAGAGGAGACGTTGACAAAAGAAGCGGATACGATTGCTTCAATTTTCAACGACCACGGAGAAGTCAATATATCGCTGACGGTGATTGATGACATTTTAGGGCCGGAAACAAACGCCGTCATTGCGGAAGCTCCGCATGAAAGTACCTACTATATCCACAATGGCATCAACGGGAATCAACTACGGGAAGAAATTTTAAACGAACCGGATTTCCAAAAAGTGTTCGAGACCGATGAAACCGTCATGAAAGAAATGCTTCTGCCGTCATTGACCGAAGAAGACATGCTGGAGTCGTATATTGTGCTTGCCAGTCCGCTGCAGACCGTTGAGCAGAAGCATGGAACGGTGTTCATTTACCAGTCCCTTGAAGTGATGGACCGTACGGCGGAACGGACGACAAACATCGTGTTCCTTTCCGCTTTTATCGCCTTTATTTTAACGACATTTTTTGCTTTCTTTTTATCGACGCGCATCACTTCGCCGCTCCGGAAAATGCGTGAAGGCGCATTTGAATTGGCGAAAGGAAATTTTGATACAAAAGTGCGCGCGACTTCAAGTGATGAGATCGGACAACTGGCTACCGCATTCAATCAAATGGGCCGCCAGCTGAAGCATCACGTTGAAGTGATCAACCAGGAAAAAGAACAGCTTTCGAGCATCCTGACTTCAATGGCGGATGCCGTGATTACGTTTAACCAAGATGGCACGATTCTTTTAAGCAACCCGCCTGCAGAAAAATTGCTGCAGCAATGGCTGATGAAAAGAGGCGTGGAAAAAGGGGAGCCGCTCCCTTCTGAAATGATCCATATGCTGCAGCATGTGCTCGATTATGAAGATGAAATCCAGGAAGAACTCGAAATGGAAGGCGCCTATTACGCCATCACGTTCAGTCCGCTTTACAGTGGGGAATCCGTACGTGGAGCGGTTGCGGTCCTTCACAATATGACGGAGCAGCACCGTTTGGAAAAACTGCGGGAAGATTTTATTGCCAATGTCTCCCACGAACTGCGTACGCCGATTGCGATGCTGCAAGGGTACAGCGAAGCGCTTCTGGATGATGTCGGCACCACAGAGGATGAACGGCGCGAGATGACGAAAATCATTTACGAAGAGTCCCAGCGAATGGGCCGTCTTGTGACCGATCTGCTGAATCTTGCCCGCATGGAATCCGGCTATATGCGCCTTTATAAAGAACTGGTACAATTCAATGAAGTAATCGAACGAATGAGCTTGAAATTCTCCCAGGCTGCTAAAGAAACAGGCGTTCAGCTTTCGTTCGCAACCGAGCTGGACGACTGGGCCGCAGCTGAAATTGATGAAGACCGCATTGAACAAGTGATGACAAACTTAATCGACAATGCGCTCCGCCATACACCGGCAGGAGGACAAGTGATTGTCAAAGTTGAACAAGAACAAGGATATGCCAAGGTTTCCGTGAATGATACAGGAATCGGAATTCCCGAAGAAGACCTGCAATATGTTTTTGAACGTTTCTATAAAGCAGACAAAGCGAGAACGCTCGGCAAAAGCGGTACAGGATTAGGGCTTGCGATTGCCAGCAACATCATCAATGCGCATGATGGAAAAATCTATGCAGAGAGCACGGTCGGGGAAGGGACATCATTCGTCTTCCTGCTGCCTCTTAAAAAGATGTAACTTTATGAAATCAGAGACGACTAATTCATAGAACGGGGGGAGTGTATGGATGACTCCGTTTTCCATCGCTTGTATGATGACTATCATCAGGACGTGTTCCAATTTCTCATCTACCTGGTGAAAAACCGTCATTTATCGGAAGATTTGATGCACGAAGTCTATATTCGGGTCTTTAAGGCTTATGATCGGTTTGAAGGAAAGAGTTCCGAAAAAACCTGGCTTTTTTCCATTGCCAAAAATGTAGCAATAGACCATTTCCGCAAAACGGCAGTCCGCCAAAAGCATTCAGCTGAGCATTTTGACTGGGAAACCCAGCAACTGACTTCACCAGAACGCATTCCGGAAGAAGTGGCTTCTTTAAATGAAGACAAAATATTGCTGTATAAGACGTTGGATCAATGTACCGGAGACCAGAAGATGGTCATCATCATGCGTTTCTTCCAGGATTTATCGATTGCAGAAACAGCTGAGGTGCTGGGCTGGAGCGAAGGGAAAGTTAAAACCACCCAGCATCGTGCCATAAAAGCGCTGCGAGAAAAATTATCCTCTAAGGAAGGGGGAGAGGCAAATGCCACATGACAACTGGGATGATGAGCATATCGAGAATTTGCTGCGCGATTTCCCCGCTATCCGGGACGACCGGCCAAAAGAGGAAGTTTACCGGCGTTTAACCCAAAAAGAACCTGCCCGCAAACGGCAGAAACAGTGGCTGCCTCTGCTCGTAGCGGCTCTTGCTTTTATCACCATCGGCATATTGGTTGCCTCGATATTAAGCCAAAGCGGTATGGATTCAGCACACAACGAACAAAGTACGGAAAGCGGAGCGGACCAGTCTGCAGCTTCTACCGCGGATTCAGCAGAAGATCGGACGCTTCAGGAAGAAAATGCGGCAACCGGTGATGCAGAGACGTCCATTATGGAATCTGAAGATGCCGGGGCAGCCCGCATATCCATTTATGATGAAGACTTGGAAGGGCATACGCTTTTTACGATTGGGGTTACTGAAAACGCATTTGTCATTCCGCTTTCTTTTCTGATTCCGGATGCCCAAATCATGGATGACTTCGGCAAGGAAAATCCGAATACCGTTGAACTGTATAATCAGTACGCCAGCCAAATTGATGAACAAGCCCTTGGCTTTGATGAATATCATCCGTATGTGGGGAGAATTGCCATGGGTCCTCAAGGAGCTGAGCATACGCTTCCAAGCGACCACCAATATGATTTGGCTTCTGCAAGCATCGGCGTCTATACGTCCACATTGCAGGAAACTTTCCGTGATGCCGGTCAAGTAGCGATATTGAATGAAGACGGCAGTCCGGTGGAGTTCAATGGGATGGGACCGATGGAACCGGTTGTGACGGATGTGAAGAATGTCGCTTTTTACGCATTTACAACAGCGGCAGGAGAAACTTATTTGGCGCCTGGATATGGCATGCCTTTTGAAACGGCTACTGAAGCGTTTCAAGCCATGAAAGATTCGCCGAATGATTTCCAGAAAAGCACACTGCCGAAAGACATCGCTTTTTCGGTGACTGAAACGGATGAACTTGTCCAAATCGAATTTCAATCGCCTTTTGATTTCTCTTCTATGGAAGAAATGGACGCCCAGCGCATGATTGAAAGCTTTGCCATGACAGCCAAATCTTACGGCAAGCAAGTTCAATTGGCCAATACAGAGCAACCGCAGTGGCTGGGGTATGATTTTACAATGCCGCTGAAAACACCCGTGGCAACCAACAATACGCCATGGACAACGGAATAACTGAAATAAACAGACACTTTGTAAACAATTTAGTTTACAAGGTGTCTGTTTTCTACTAAGATTAGGGTATAACAAAATATCGATTCATCTTCGGGGCAGGGTGTGATTCCCTACCGGCGGTAATTGGACGTTATGTCCATAAGCCCGCGAGCCGTAAAACGCAGGATTTGGTGAGATTCCAAAGCCGACAGTATAGTCTGGATGGGAGAAGGTGAAGGTGCGGACGTGTGTTGCTTAGCTATAAGCACAGCGCTTATTAAATGTGCCTTTTCTCCCTTAAGTGAACGTGCTTAAGGGTTTTATTGTGTACAGGGCCACATTGTCCAAACCTTTCTTCTGGTGAATCACTACAAGGAGAGAGGAATATGAAGAACAAAAAATTGCAGTCGATGATCGTCATCGGAATGTTGAGCAGCATCTCATTTATCTTGATGCTTTTCAATTTCCCTTTGCCAGCGTTACCCGCTTTCTTGAAAGTCGATTTTAGTGATGTGCCGGCTTTGATTGCGGCCATTACAATGGGGCCGGTTGCGGGGATACTCGTAGCATTTTTCAAAAATGCGCTGGATTGGCTTTTTGCTGGAAGCCCTACAGGCGTTCCGGTCGGCCATTTAGCCAACTTTGTAACAAGCATTTTGTTTATTATGCCCGTCTACGTGATTTACCGCAAAATGGCTACAAAAAAAGGCATGGCTTTCGGATTGGCTGCCGGGACATTGTCCATGGCGATCGGCATGAGCGTATTAAATTACTTGGTGTTCTTGCCGATGTACACGTATTTCTTGAACATGCCTGCAGAAACAGGCAATGCGCTATTCGGCACAATTGTTCTGGGAATCTTACCATTCAACTTGATTAAAGGGCTGATTCTGACAGCTATTGTCCTGCTGATGTTCAGCAGCATGCAAAAGTGGATCGACAAGCAGCGCCTTTATTACCAATAAAGACATAATGGGCTGAGCGGGAAGATAGAATTCTCGCTCAGCTTTTTTTATCCGCATAAACAGCTGATAATGCAAAACAGGCGTTCACGAAAGCATCTTTGCTTTCGTGAACGCCTGTTTTAGCGTTTCAAATCAATCTTCATATTTAAGAGGGTCTCCGTCGAATGGAGCATCTGCAACTTTAATCGAATCGGTCGGGCAACCTTCGAACGCATCTTCCATGTCTTCCTCTAGTTCATCTGGAACTTGCTCTGTTCCCATGTTATTATCTAGAATAACAAACGCAATTCCTTCGTCGTCATAATCGTAAACGTCTGGAGCTGCTGCTCCGCAGGCGCCACAAGCGATACAAGTATCCTTATCGACAATGGTATACTTAGCCATAATTATTTTCCTCTCCTTTATCTCCGAACAAGTTCAGTTATACTACCGTAATTCATTCTAAAGGTGTTTGCTATGTTTTTCAACCAAAAAACGCTAGGGGGGCCGCTCTTGTTATTCGAGGAGCTCGTTATTACCATTATGAAAGCCATAAATTTAGAACGCACCATCTCTTCTCCGTTCCATTTGATCAAAGGGAAGAAATCAGGCCAAACCATTCAGGATGTCGGTTATTATCGGCTCCACCCATATTTCGCAGCTATGCCAAATCTGGAAAAACGTCTTTACGATGAAGTAATCCAGAACTTATTTGCCCGTCAGCTGCTTAGAGACAATGATCAAGTGATCGATTTGACGGATAAAGCTTTAGCTCATGCGATGCCGGCATCACCGCTCAATGGCTGGAAATACAGGGGCAATGAAGCCGTCTTTTTGAACCGCTTGTCTTTGGTCGTCCAGACTTTATCCTATACAAGCCAACAAACCAACCGATTCGATCCGGTACATAACGCAGAAGACCTGCAGTCGTGGGTTAAACATTATTTGAAAAAGATCAATTTCCGGGACCCTGCTTCTGTCGCCCGCTTTAAAGCGGAGATGCTGGAAAGCCTGGAGGCGGCGGATGTCGAAGAACGCTCGAAAATGGTCCTGATGCAGCGTTTAACGGGCCTTGGGTGGAGTGGGATGACGTGGGAGCAGATTGCATTAGCGCATGATTTGCATATCCTGGACGTTCAATTAGCGGCAGTAGAAGCATTGCATGCATGGCTCGATGTACTTGAGCGGAACGGATTCCCTATGCTTTCCCCGTTGCTTGATCACGTCATTCAACGATCCGTTTTGACGGAGTCGACCCAGCGGACAGAAAAGCTGTTTGAAAAAGGCCTTTCCTTGAGTGAAATTGCCGCAATCCGCCAATTGAAAACCAGCACCATTGAAGATCATTTTGTGGAGCTGGCGATGAATGACCCCTTTTTCAATTTTACGCCTTTCATGCCGCCAGCCATGTATGAACAAATTGTGACCGTCAGCAAAAAACGAAACACGAAGCGCTTGAGGGATATAAAAGAAGAGCTGCCGGACGCGACATATTTCCAAATCCGTTTGGCGCTTGCGTTAAGGGAGGACCAACCATGAAATTAGAAGAAGTGCTTTTTTCCGCCTACGGCTTTTCGTCATTCCGGCCAGGACAGCGGGAAGTGATTGAACAGGTCATAAAAGGCAAGGACGTGGTTGCGCTTCTGCCGACCGGCATGGGCAAGTCAATGTGTTATCAGCTGCCTGCACATATTCTGCCGGGCACCGTACTGGTCGTCTCGCCGTTGCTGTCGCTGATGCAGGACCAGGTTGCCCAGCTGAAAAAAATGGGGGAGAAGTCTGTAGTGGCCATCAACTCCTTTTTGAAGCCGCAGGAAAGAGAGAAAATTTGGCAGACGCTTGGCAGTTACCGTTTTATTTTTATCTCTCCGGAGATGCTGGTCCAGCCTTTTGTCAAAAAACAATTGGAGAAAATCCACGTTTCTCTGCTCGTAGCAGATGAAGCCCACTGCATTTCGCAATGGGGATTTGACTTTCGGCCGGATTATCTCCGCATTGCGGAAATCCTTCCGATCCTGAAGTTTCCGCAGGTGCTGGCACTGACCGCTACAGCGACAGAAAAAGTGACCCAAGAAATCAAAACGTATTTGAAACTCGAAGAGCCTTTTATATATAAGCATTCGATGGACCGGAAAAATATTGTCTATGACATAAAGAAATTCGATGATTCCCGGCAGAAACTGGAATGGCTCACTTCTTTTGTCCGCGGAAGTGCAGGACCGGGCATCATTTATGCCGGAACACGGCGAAAATCGCAGGAACTTGCTGCCATTTTGATGGATCAGGGAATTTCCGCTTCGTACTATCACGGCGGAATGGAACACCAAGACCGCGTTTTTGTGCAGCAGCAATTCCAGAACGGCGAATTGGACTGGGTTTGCTCGACCAATGCGTTCGGCATGGGTGTCCATATTTCAAACATCCGGCATGTCGTGCATTTTCAATTGCCGACTTCTGTTGAGGGGTATGTCCAGGAAGTGGGAAGAGCGGGGCGTGACGGCGAAGCAGCACTTGCCACTTTGCTTTATGCAGAAGGCGATGAAGGCTTGCTGCAAAGCCTTGTTATGGACGAATTGCCGACGCGGCATGAAATCCAGCAAGTCGCTTCCCATCCAGCCGGCGCGGAACAATTGGTGGCTGAGGGCATTGTGAGAGAAACCGCATTGCGCGTCGTTGCTTACTGGCTGAGCCGGTTGAGCGAATCCGAAACCTTGCGCCAAATGGAATTTCTTCAAAGGGAAAAAATCAAGCAAGTGGATAAAATGAAGAAGTTGGTCAATCTCCAAAGCTGCATCCGGGAGTATATCATCGAGTGCTTTGACCAGCACTTGAAAGGAAAGCCCGAGAATTGCTGCGTGAATGATGGCATTGATTATTCGATTTTTAGCAAGCGCTTGGAGAAACCGAAGAAAGTAGTACTTGAGAGCTGGCAAAATCGTCTAAATGCACTATTGCCTTAATGACAATTTTCGGAAAACGACATTTACAAAAAGGGAATTTTTCGGCATAATGGAGTTATTAGAGCAGATAGGGGTAGTCGACTATGGGAAAACAAAATTATCGTGAGGCAATCGAAAAAGGACGCCAGGAAATTGCAATTCAAAGCAGTACAGCAGCTTCGAGAAAGGCTTACCGCAAAACGAATACGAGCAAAAAGAAGCCGAAGAAAAGAAAGAATGTACTGCTGCCTGCCTTATTTTTCATGTTCATTTTACTCCCTGTAGCACTTCTTATATACTTGGCCGTTTTGTATGAGCCAGATGACACATTGACAACCAGCGCCGTGAACGATCAAGTCACCTTGGATACAAATCCTTCACCGTCTGATAACGCAGGTATTCTTGCTGATGCAGAGGAAGACAAGAAAAAAGAAGAAAAACAAGCAAAAGAAGCAGCAGAAAAAGCTGCTGCTGAAAAAGAAAAAGCTGAAAAAGCAGCAGCTGCTAAAGCCGAAGCGGATGCGAAAGCTAAAGCCGATGCAGATGCCAAGGCAAAGGCTGAAGCTGAGGCAAAAGCGAAGGCACAGGCAGAAGCTCAGGCAAAAGCACAAGCAGAAGCAAAAGCGGAGGCCGAGGCAAAAGCTAAAGCCCAAGCAGAAGCAGAGGCAAAAGCGAGAGCAGAAGCTAAGGCGAAAGCAGAGGCGGAAGCAAAAGCCAAAGCTGAAAAAGAAGCCGAGGAAAAGAAAAATGCATCTGGTAAAACGCATGTGGTTCAGCCAGGTGAGACACTTTACCGAATTGCCGTTAATACCTATGGCTCTGCCGGGGCAAACGCAGGTGTAGAAAAAATCAAACAGGCGAACGGATTATCCTCAAATGAATTAACCGTTGGCCGGACGTTAATTTTGCCATAAAAGAGGGAAACACAATGGTGATGGCGAAATAATTACTCATAAGCAGAGAAAAGGCAGAGGTGAACTGGATGTTTGTAAAAAGTGTAATGGTCAAAAGAGAAAAATGCCATACGGTTAAAATGGATGATTCGGTCCAAATTGGACTAGATTTGCTTGAACAGCATACAATAGATGCACTTCCGGTATTGGAAGGCACTGCATATAAAGGGATTTTCACTTGGTATCACGTATACCGTGCATTTTTCCTTTCCGGCAAAACCAAAGAAGATTTTGTCAGCACAACAAAAATCGGCGATGTAATGGTCAATCAGGAGGTATACTTACAGCTTGATGACGTTTTTGAAAAAGCGATTGTCGAATTGAACGATTTCCCGATTATCGCCGTCGTCGAAAATGGCGAGATGCTCGGGATTGTCACGCGTTTTGACGTGATGAACCAGCTGCAAAGTGCATTTGGCATGGAAAAAGAAGGGGTGCGCATAACGTTTACTTCTGTAGAATCGGAAGGGCGCATCGGCCGATTAGGTGATATAATTGAGAAGTTCAAGGAAGCTGTCATCTCATTGGTTACTTTTGATGAAACAGACAAAGTGGTACGCCGGATCGTCCTGAAAATCAAGAAAAAAGACAATGTGGAACGTTTCGTGAAGGAACTTGAAAAATCAGGGTTCCGCGTATTGGATATTTCCGAAGACTGATCTGATAAACAAATGTAAAGAGGCACAAGCAGCTCTCTGCTTTGCCTCTTTATTTAATTGAAAGGATTTTTAAGATGAAATGGATTACTAAAAGCATCCTGGCAGCGCTGGCGTTGCTTCTTTTTATGTTACGCAATGCTTTTCAGCAAAATTTGAAAAGCCATACAGTGGAATTGCCAGCTATACGGCCGTTTAAGCCGTTTCGACTAATGTTCATCTCGGATATCCATAGAAGAACATTAAACGGGAATTTAACGGCAAATCCAGTGGATGTGGTCATTATCGGCGGAGACTTGGCAGAAAAAGGCGTGCCGCTAAGCCGCGTTGAATATAATCTAAAAGTGCTTAGCCAGCTAGGGGAATTGTACTTTACCTGGGGCAATCATGACCGGAATGTTGGTGAAGCAGAACTTCGCAAGCTTTTTGAGAAGTATAAGGTGACTGTTTTGGAAAATGAGTGGGTGACTTTGTTTGGCAATCCTCAGTTGAAATTGGTCGGCCTTGATTACTTCATATACGAAAAAGATGCAATTTCCAAGGCTTTTTCAGGAGTTGAACCGGAAGACACCGTCCTTTTTGCATCGCATACGCCATCCATCTTCAAATACGTCAGAGAAAACCATCCAGCAGATTTTCTGCTGGCCGGCCATACTCATGGCGGGCAAATCCGGCTGGGGCGTTTCGGAATTGCAGAGAAAGGGCGATTCCGAAAAATGAGCGGCAAAACCGAACTGATCAGCAATGGATACGGGACTACCAAGCTGCCACTGCGTTTAGGTGCGGAAGCAGAATACCATGTCTATACCATCCAGCCAAAATTAACCGAACATATTTAGCAACTGGGCGTTTTAAAAACAGCCAAGTGTTTTTGGTTGTCAGCAGTAAAAAGAATCTTCTATGCTAAAGAGAGATTCAAATTGTAGGAGAGGTTTATAATGGAAAATGTAGATGCACTGATTATCGGCGGGGGTCCGTGTGGCTTGGCCGCAGCGATTGCCCTCCAACAAGCAGGGTTTCGGCCGATTGTGATCGAAAAAGGAAATGTCGTCAACGCAATATACAATTATCCAACCCACCAGACGTTTTTCAGCTCCAGTGAAAAACTATCGATTGGGGATATTCCGTTTATAACGGAAGACCGGAAAGCAAGACGCAATCAGGCCCTGGTGTATTACCGGGAAGTGGTGAAACGAAGCGGACTGGAAGTCCGTCCGTTTGAAACCGTTTTGGCTGTTGAAAAAGAACAGGATTTTACCATCCGGACAACAAAAAACACCTATCGCGCAAAATATGTCATAGCGGCCACCGGCTATTATGACAATCCGAATAAGCTCGATGCAAAAGGTGCAGATTTGCCGAAAGTAATGCACTATTTTAAAGAAGGCCACCCTTATTTTGACCAGGATGTTCTGGTGATCGGCGGCAAAAACTCGGCAGTGGATGCCGCTCTTGAATTGCATAAAGCCGGAAGCCGTGTCACTGTGTCCTATCACGGCACGAGCTATTCCAAAAGCATCAAGCCCTGGATTTTGCCGGAGTTTGACAGCCTGGTCCGCAAAGGCGAAATCACGATGCTGTTCGACTCGATAGTGGACAAGATTGGCGAGCAGGAAGTTGAGCTGACCGTCAACGATACGAAAGAAACGATTCCGAATGACTTTGTCTTTGCGATGATCGGCTATCACCCGGACCACGGGTTTTTGAAAGATATCGGCATTGCCATCGACGAAGAAACGGGATGCCCCATCTTCGACGAAGCCACAATGGAGACAGAGACAGAGAATCTGTATATTGCAGGCGTCATCGCTGCCGGCAATAACGCCAATTCGATTTTCATCGAAAACGGGCGTTTCCACGGCGATCAAATAGCAGCTGCGATAGCAGCGAAAGAAAGCGTACGCTAAGTGCGCTTTTTCTTGTTTTTAAAAGGAAAAATATATGGGATCGATAAGGCAATAGTGTAAAATAGGGTGGAGAAAGGGTGTTGGTTTATGAATAAAAAAGTGTCTTTGATTACCACGGGAGGAACCATTGCAAGCAAGGAAGTTTCAAAAGGATTGTTGAAATCCGGGGCGATTTCAGGCAGGGAGCTGGCAGCATTGTGCCAATTGCCGGAAGAAATAGAAGTAAAAGTGATCGATGTTTTCCAATTGCCGAGCATGCATATCGGCTTCGATAAAATGCTCCAGCTTAGGGAAGCGATCCAGACCGAACTGGCTGATGAAACGGTGGATGGGATTGTTGTCACCCATGGCACAGATACTTTGGAAGAGACGGCTTATTTTCTGGATTTAACCATCAGCGATGACCGGACGATTGTGGTGACAGGATCGCAAAGGTCGCCGGACGAAGTTGGAACAGATGTCTACTCGAATTTGCGGAACTCCATATATGTATCGGTCGATGATAATTTAAAGGGCGTTGGCACGGTAGTGGTTTTTAATGAGCGAATTTACACAGCGAAATATGTCAAAAAAGTACATACCAGCAATCTCCAGGGATTTGACTCGTTCGGCCACGGCTATCTCGGAATCATCGATAATGATGTAGTCAGTGTCTACCAAAAACCGATTTTCCATGAAGTCCATCAAGTGGGAGTCCATCTGCCGAGAGTAGAAATTATCAAGTGCTATTCCGGACAGGACGGCCATATGATTGATTTGCTGGCCGAAGGGGATACAGCGGGAATTGTTTTGGAAGCAGCCGGCCGCGGACAGGTGTCGCCGCATATGGTGGAAGCGATTGAGCGGGCTGTCCAAAAAGGGATAGCGGTCGTCCTGACCACCAGTGCAGAAGAAGGCAAATCCTATCCAAGCTACAGCTATCCGGGGAGTGCCCACGATTTGATGCTGAAAGGCGTCCTGCTTGGAAGCGATTATGACAGCAAAAAAGCGCGCATCAAGTTGGCTGTTGTTTTATCGTTGGCAAAAGAAGTGGACATTAATACATTCAATAAATAAGTTCGCTCGAATTAAATTAAAAAAATGGATAATATTTACCATTGTTCCGTGCTATAATTAAGAGAAACGTCAATTGGTTAGGTGGATTTGTCCTTGCTGATTGCCGAGTAATTCCATCGAAAATTCACGGTCAGCCGGTCCTCCATTTGGAGAGCCGGCGATCATCCTGTTTGTTGATGATGGAAGAGGACTTAAGCAAAGGAGCAGGCATATGATAATTCTACTGACAGTTGCAATTGCTCCAAGTCTGGCGTTGTTCAGTTATTTTTATTTGCGTGATCAATTTGCTGCTGAGCCTTCCAAGCTGCTGTTTCAATCTTTTATATACGGCGCGGTATTGACTTTCCCGATTTTATTTATTCAATATGTTTTTGAGTTTGAAGGTGTATTTGAGCAGGTCTTCAACCAAAAAGTGTTATTTCCAAGTATTTTAGAAGAGTTTTTCAAATGGCTTGTCCTAATTATCGCTGTCTATCGGCATGTTGATTTCGAAGACCCTTATGATGGCATTTTATACGGTGCCAGTGTGTCTCTCGGATTTGCCACTGTTGAAAATATTCTATACTTAATGGAGTTTGGGTTGGAAACTGCATTTATCCGGGCATTTTTGCCGGTTTCAAGCCATGCACTGTTCGGAGTGGTAATGGGCTACTATTTAGGCAGAGCCAAGTTTACAAAAGGGACGAACGGGCCAATTTGGCTGGCCTTTGCGTTTGTCAGCTCCATGTCGCTGCACTTGATCTACAATTCAATATTGTACATTAACACGAACTTGTCGTATGGTGTCATTCCATTTATGCTGTTTTTATGGTGGTTTGCCTTAAGAAAAGTGAAACAAGCTCACCAGCTCTCACTGACCCATTACCATAACAATTCTTCCTTGCACCCATAAAGTAGATTAGGTTCTAACCTTAAAAAAGTCTTGCATCCCAAGGCTTTTTTTGTGTTTAAATTTTGGTTGAAGGGTATGGGTGTTTAATGGCCCTGCCTCTAATTTTGAGTTGGCCAGCTGCAAAGGACAGACTCTTGAGGTTATAAGCCAGCCCGGCTGTGCGGCAAAGAACGACACTCCGCCGGTTTGTCTTATGCCCGTCGATTCTACATGTCCGTCTCTGCTTTTCTAGTGTCCAGCTTCAACGCCTAGCTCCTTGGGTCGTAAGCCGCTTCGGCTGTGCGGCTGAAAAAACGCCGCTTCGCCAAATCGTCTTACGCCCGTCAGAGCTTGATAGGCGCTTCCGCTTTTCTAATGTCTAGCTTCAATGGCCAGATTCTCGGGTCATAAGCCAGCCTGGCTGTGTGGCAAAGAACGCCACTTCGCTGGTCTGCCTAAAACCCTTATTGCTCCTGCAGCATTTCATGCTTCGTCGCAAAGAGATGGCCCAAAATAGTTTGGTCCATCTCTTGCCTGTCGAATCTAAGCGGCCATTTCCGCTTTTCTAGTGTTGTCTAGCTGCGCCGCCTAGTCCCTCGGGTCGCTTCGGCCTTACGGAAAATGGCAAAAAGCGCCATTGTCCGTAATTCCTCCAGCGCCTGTCGGGACTGAATAGGCGGCTCCGCTTTTCTATGTTAAAATATGATGAATACATATGATGAGGTGACTTTTTTGACGAAATCAATACAAATCGCTCTGGACGGCCCTGCGGCTGCCGGGAAAAGTACAATAGCGAAAATCGTTGCAGAACAATTGGGGTATATTTATATCGATACGGGTGCGATGTACCGCGCCATTACATTAAAGGCGTTAAACGAAGGCATCGACCTTTCGGACAATAAAGCGGCGGGAGAATTGCTGGCGAAGACAGCCATCGATTTACAGCCGTCTGAAAATGGCCAGCTGGTTTTCCTGGATCAACAGAATGTGACAGAAGCCATCCGTTCGCAGGAAGTAACAGGATCAGTTTCTGAAATGGCTGCGCACGAATCTGTTCGCCTGCAAATGGTGAAATTACAGCAGCAGCTTGCTGAAGGGCGCGGCGTTGTGATGGATGGCCGCGACATCGGCACGGACGTTTTGCCGAAAGCGGAATTGAAAGTGTTCATGTCTGCCAGCGTTGAAGAACGGGCGCGCCGCCGCTTCGAAGAAAATAAAAAACGCAATATCCATACGCCTCTTGAAGAACTCCAAGGGGAAATCGCAAAACGTGATCAAATGGACAGTGAACGGGAAGTTTCTCCTCTCCGCCAAGCGGATGATGCGATCTACCTTGATACGACTTCATTGACCATCCGGGAAGCGGCAGCAGAGATTTTAAGACTTGCAGGAGAAAGGTTGAGCTAACGTGAATTTATATGCAGTTGGGAAAACTTTGGTAAAAACAGCGTTGCATCCTCTTTATCGTTTTGAAGTGCTTGGCACTGAGCATTTTCCAAAAGAAGGCGGCGTACTTCTTTGTTCCAACCATATTAATGCGCTGGATCCTCCAGTCGTCGGAATGACTGCGCCGAGAACGGTCCATTTCATGGCAAAGGAAGAATTGTTTAAACTTCCGGTCCTTGGACCAATTTTGCCGAAAGTAAATGCCTTTCCGGTTAAACGGGGAATGAGTGACCGCGAAGCCTTAAGAACGGCATTAAAAGTGCTGAAAAGCGGAGAAGTGGTCGGCTTGTTTCCGGAAGGCACAAGATCGACAGACGGCGTCTTGAAAAAAGGGTTGAGCGGAGCCGGATTTTTCGCGCTTCGGGGCAATGCAGATGTCGTGCCTTGCGCCATCATCGGGCCCTATAAGATGTTCAGAAAAGTACGGGTTGTCTATGGCAAACCGATTTTAATGGACCCTTACCGGGAACGAAGAGCATCTGCCGAAGAAGTGACCGAAGTGATTATGAGCAGCATTCAAGAAATTCTGGATGAATATAGCAAAAATAAGTGATATTTTTTGTTTTTATTAGAGAATTCGAATAAAATAGAAAGTGGATAGTTTGTGAAGGAGGGCTACTTATGTCTGAGGAAATGAACGAGATGGAAAACCGCGACTTCCAAACAGGGGATCGCGTAAAAGGTATTGTTACGAACATAGAAGAAAAAGCTGTAACTGTAACAATTGAGGGAGCGCCTTTTGATGGGGTAATTCCGATCAGCGAGTTGTCGAGCCTACACATCGAGAAAGCATCAGATTCAGTTCAGGTCGGTGATGAACTAGATTTAGTCATTACCAAAGTAGAAGACGAAAACTTTGTTTTGTCGAAACGCAAAGTCGATGCCGAACAGGCATGGGACGAGTTGGAGAAAAAGTTTGCGTCTGGCGAAATTATTGAATCTGAAGTGAAGGATGTTGTAAAAGGCGGACTTGTGGTGGATCTCGGGGTTCGCGGATTTGTACCTGCTTCACTTGTAGAAGATTATTTCGTGGAATCCTTTGAAGATTACAAAGGCAAAGTTATGACATTTAAAATCGTGGAGATGGAAAAAGAGAACAACCGTTTAATTCTTTCACACCGCGCCGTCGTGGAATTGGAAAAAGAATCACAAAAAGAAGAAGTGATGGACACCATTCATGCAGGCGATGTGCTGAAAGGCAAAGTGCAGCGCATTGCATCATTCGGTGCGTTTGTGGATATCGGCGGAGTGGATGGGCTTGTCCATATTTCCCAGTTATCGCATGAGCATGTTGAGAAAGTTTCGGATGTTGTAACAGAAGGGCAGGAAGTAACCGTCAAGGTTCTTTCGGTAGACCGGGATTCTGAACGTATTTCCTTATCGATCAAAGACACGCTTCCTGGGCCGTGGGATGCCATTGAAGAAAAAGCGCCAAAAGGATCGGTTCATGACGGAAAAGTGAAACGGATTGTCAGCTATGGCGCATTCGTTGAAGTGCTTCCGGGGGTAGAAGGCCTGGTGCACATTTCGCAGATTGCCCACAAGCATATTGCAACTCCAAATGAAGTGCTTTCTGAAGGGCAAGAAGTCCAAGTAAAAGTACTGGAAGTGAATAAAGCTGATAAACGCCTGTCACTCAGCATTAAAGAACTTCAGGAAAAAGAGAAGGAACAAGATTATTCCAATTATGAAATGCCGGAAGAATCCAGCGGCTTTTCTATCAGTGATGTAATCGGCGACAAATTAAAAGGATTTAAGTCCGAATAAATGTCGAGAGCTGAACGGAAGATGGACCATATTCAATATGCACTATCTACAGGCCAAAGCGCTGGAGCTTTGTTTGATGATGTACGCATTATTCACCAAGCATTGCCAAACCTTGGAGTAGAGGATATCAGCATTCATACGGAGACAGGTGATTTGAAATTGGAATCACCTGTTTTTATTAATGCCATGACAGGCGGCGGCGGGAGCCAGACCGAAAAATTGAACGGAATGCTCGCGCGGGCTGCGAAAGAGACAGGCATCGCGATGGCTGTCGGTTCCCAGATGGCAGCGATTAAAGACGCAAATGAACGGGCTTCCTACGAAATTGTCCGGAAAGAAAATCCTCATGGATTCATCATGGGCAATCTGGGCAGCGAAGCGACTGTTCAGCAAGCGAGAGATGCTGTGGAGATGATCGGGGCCAATGCGCTTCAGATTCATTTAAATGTAATCCAAGAGCTGACCATGCCGGAAGGCGACCGTGATTTTAAAGGAGCGCTTGAACGCATTGCCGAAATAGCTGAAAACCTCCATGTTCCGGTCATCGTCAAAGAAACGGGATTCGGCATTTCCAGGGAAGCGGCCGAAAAGCTGGCCGGGACCCAGATTGCAGCGATTGATGTCAGCGGCTACGGCGGAACCAATTTTGCGGCAATCGAAAATGAGCGCCGCGCGCGCAAACTCTCTTATTTTCAAGAATGGGGAGTTCCGACAGCGGCGGCCATCATTGAAGCGAAAGAGGCTTTTCCAAAGACTGTATTGGCTTCCGGCGGCATCCGCGGTGCCCAGGATATGATCAAAGCCTTCATATTGGGTGCGAATGCCGCAGGGCTGGCGGGTTCATTTTTAAAAATGGCCGTTGAGCATGGCGAAAGCCGGCTGGTTTCAGAAATCGAGTCCCTGACTGAAGACCTTCAAATGATGATGACCGCACTGGGGGCAAAATCCATTGCGGAATTGGAAAATTGCCCGGTGATCATCACGGGGGAGCTTCACCATTATTTGGCGATGCGGGGCTATGAGCCGTCGGTTTATGCCAACCGAAAGAAAAACTGAATATTACACCTTTTAAGGTGATGGACATTTACAAGATGCCATCACCTTTTTCGTGTATAATGGGGATATTAGAAGTGGAAGGATGAAATTATTATGTCAAAACCGGTAGTAGCAATCGTTGGCCGGCCGAACGTTGGGAAGTCCACGATCTTTAATCGCGTGGTCGGGGAACGTGTATCCATCGTGGAAGATATTCCAGGAGTCACACGGGACCGCATCTATAGTTCGGCAGATTGGCTGACACATGAATTCAATATCATCGACACAGGCGGCATCGATTTAAGAGACGAGCCGTTCTTGGAACAAATTCGCCAACAGGCGGAAATTGCAATGGACGAAGCGGATGTAATCATCTTCCTCGTCAACGGACGTGACGGAGTTACGGCACAAGACGAGCAAGTGGCTAAAATATTATACCGGACAAAAAAACCGGTTATTTTAGCCGTCAACAAAATCGACAACCCGGACATGCGCCATCTTATTTATGATTTTTATACTCTGGGCATGGGCGAACCTTTCCCGATTTCAGGTTCCCACGGACTTGGATTAGGGGATTTGCTGGATGAAGTAGCGAAAAAATTCCCACAGGATGACGAGGAAGAATATCCGGATGACGTCATCAAATTTTCTTTGATCGGCCGTCCAAACGTCGGGAAATCATCGCTTGTCAATGCCTTTTTAGGCGAAGAGCGCGTGATCGTCAGCGATGTTGCCGGAACGACACGCGACGCCATCGATACTCAATATGAGTACGACGGCCAGCCATATGTCATCATCGATACGGCCGGCATGCGCAAAAAAGGGAAAGTGTACGAAACTACAGAAAAGTACAGTGTACTGCGTGCACTTCGTGCCATCGAACGCTCCGATGTTGTTTTAGTTGTCCTGAATGCAGAAGAAGGCATCCAGGAACAAGACAAAAAAATTGCGGGCTACGCACATGAAGCCGGCAAAGCAGTCATCATTGTCGTAAACAAATGGGATGCCGTCGAAAAAGACGAGAAAACCATGAACGTCATGACCCGTAAAATCCGGGAGCATTTCTTGTTCCTTGACTATGCGCCAATCATGTTTGTATCGGCTGTAAGCGGCAAACGCGTCCATAACATTCTCGATATCGTAAACCGTGTAAACGATAATCACTCAAGACGCATTCAATCCAGTATTCTTAACGAAGTACTCGAGGATGCTGTGGCAATGAACCCGGCACCGACCGATAAAGGCCGCAGACTGCGTGTATACTATGCAACTCAAGTGGCCATTCAGCCTCCTACTTTTGTGGTGTTCGTCAATGAACCGGAGCTTATGCACTTCAGTTATGAGCGATTCCTGCAAAATCGAATCCGCGAAAGCTTTGATTTTGAAGGAACTCCGCTTCGGCTGATTACGCGTGCTCGGACATAAAAGGTGAAAGGTGGCAATAACATGGAAAAAGTATCAGTTTTTGGAGCAGGCAGCTGGGGAACCGCTTTAAGCTATGTGCTTGCACAAAATGGCCATGACCTTCTGCTCTGGACTCACCGGGCAGAACAGGCTGAAGAAATCAATAACCATACAAACAACCGTTATTTAAAAAATATTCAGCTGCCTGAAACATTAAAGGCAACAGCTGATTTGAAGCAAACCGTCGGCCATTCGGACGTATACGTACTGGCAGTGCCGACAAAAGCGATTCGCGAAGTTTGTGCCAACATAAAAGAGCACTTGAACAAAAAAGCCTTGTTTGTGCATGTCTCCAAAGGAATTGAACCAGATTCTTTGAAGCGCATCAGCGAAATGATCCGGGAAGAAATTCCGGAACAATGGATTGAAGATGTGGTGGTCCTTTCCGGACCGAGCCATGCCGAAGAAGTGGTTCTTGAACATCCAACAACCGTGACGGCTGCTTGTGAAAACACAAAATCAGCGGAGCGCATCCAGGATCTGTTCATGAATAACTATTTCCGCGTCTATACCAATACCGATGTCATCGGAGTGGAAATCGGCGGTGCCTTGAAAAACATTATCGCCTTGGCTGTCGGCATTACAGACGGTTTAGGGTACGGGGATAACGCCAAAGCGGCTCTGATGACGCGTGGGCTTGCCGAAATCGCCCGCTTAGGCGTCAAGATGGGTGCAACGCCTCTAACGTTCTCCGGGCTCTCAGGCGTCGGTGACTTGATCGTCACGTGTACAAGTGTCCATTCACGCAACTGGCGCGCCGGCAATATGCTTGGAAAAGGGAAGTCGATTGACGAAGTGCTCGAAGAAATGGGCATGGTAGTTGAAGGGATCCGCACCACAAAAGCGGCCTATCAATTGTCCCAAAAACACGATGTGCCGATGCCGATCACTGCTGCGCTGTACGCGGTCCTCTTTGAGGATATCTCGACAGACGAAGCGGTCGAAAGGCTGATGGGGCGCATGAAGAAAAACGAAATGGAAGATTTAATTAACTTACTATAATTGTCACAAAAGAAGAGGTTCAGCTCCGCGGCCTCTTCTTTCTTTATGCTATAATACGGGGTGAAATAGAACGAAAGGCGGTCAATTATGAGTTCTTTGGACAAGATGTGGGTCTCCTTTGCGGGTATTGCTTTTTTAATGATTTCTATGGGACTGATTTATTTAAGCAGATATAAATTAAACAATGGCATATTGAAATTCCTTTTTGCATTAACGGCTTATATTCTTTTGATACTTGGATTCTTTATCATGGTTTTCATAATACTTAGCGGGCCGACAGGCGGCGCTTGAGGTGATAAAAATGAAAAAAGGATTATTAGCGATTACGCTGCTGATCAGCGTGTTGTTGTTGAGCGGATGCATGTTCCCGGAAAGTGAACGCGCGGAAAATCAGATCCCTTATGAAGATCAGATCATTTCTGTGCAAAATGCAGTGAACCAGTTCCGGGGAGCGAGCAGCGGATTGCTGCCAATCAAGACCCGGGATATGGACGTCGATCAATACATCAAATACCCAATTGATTTTTCTAAAATTTCTCCGGCCTATTTATCGGAGATCCCGCCGAATGCCTATGAGTCCGGCGGCATTTACCAATATGTCTTAATGGACGTGGAAGAAAATCCGACTGTGAAATTGGTGGATTTGCGCCTTACTGAAGCAATCCGCACGATTAACATCCGGAAAAGTGCCAACGGCGGAAAAGCGCCGATTGCTGAAATCATCGATGACAATGTCTACAAGCTCAATTACAAAGCGATGGGCTTTCAGGAAGAGCAGACGGTAACCAGTCCGTATAGCGGCAAGAATTTGCCGTTTGTGGTAAACGGCAAAGGCGAAGTATTTGTTGACTACTCAATGGACTTGTATGAAGCTCTTCAAAACTATGAAGGCACCTTGGAACCTGGACAGGATATCCGTTTTTTGCTGTATGAAAACAGTCCGATTGTTCCAGCCTATTCACTTCCTTACACCGTAGACGAAAAAAATGAACCTGTCTTTAAGAGTGAGTAATGGCGCGGTTTAAAGCGATTTTGCAGTAAAATGTAAGTATTTAGGGGAATATCACCATTATTTGCATGTTTTATTGCAGAACCGCGCTATTAGTGGTTGCTATGCCATTTTCGATATGATACTCTTTTTACAGGATTGAAGGAATGCATCCCCTTTGAGAGGAGGTGAATAGCATGAACAAGACAGAATTAGTGAACTCTGTTGCTGAAGCAGCTGAACTTTCTCGTAAAGATGCTGCGAAAGCAGTTGACGCTGCATTTGAGGCGATTCAAAACGCTCTAACTCAAGGTGACAAAGTGCAATTAATCGGATTTGGTAACTTTGAAGTACGCGAACGCGCAGCACGCAAAGGCCGTAACCCGCAAACGGGTGCTGAAATCGAAATCGCTGCTAGCAAAGTTCCTGCATTTAAGCCAGGTAAAGCGCTTAAAGACGCAGTGAAATAATCTTCAGTGCAGTACATAGAATGGCTTTTTCGTGACTTTTCACGTAAAAGCCATTCTTTTTTTAAGCCTACAATTTTGCGGTTGGGTCTGTTTATATGCTACGATTCATGTGAGAAAAACGCAGAAAACCTAATCGGTTGCGGCAGCCGAAAACACCTGCCTTTGCTCATCGTGTTCTTCGCCTTCGTTCAAGAAGCAACCTGCTATTTGCCATTGCCGGGAAGTGAAGTCCAGATGGCTGAAACAGGATTACTGAAGATTCGTCTTTAACAGGAGGAAACAATGTGATAGATATAGATTCTAAAAAAGTAGATTTAGACAAGATTGAAAAAGCGGTTGCTATGATTCTGGAAGCGGTTGGAGAAGATCCTGGCAGAGAAGGATTGCTGGATACGCCGAAACGCGTCGCTAAAATGTACGCCGAAATTTTTTCTGGTTTAAAAGAAGACCCGAAGGATTACTTCAGTACGGTTTTCCATGAAGGGCATGAGGAAATGGTGCTGGTCAAGGATATTCCTTTTTACTCGACTTGTGAGCATCACTTAGTGCCGTTTTTCGGTAAAGCCCATATTGCCTATATCCCGCGGGATGGGGTAGTAACCGGATTGAGCAAATTGGCCCGTGCAGTTGAAACGGTCGCAAAGCGCCCACAACTGCAGGAGCGGATCACATCGACGCTTGCCGATTCATTGATGGAGACATTAAATCCCCATGGCGTTTTTGTTATGGTGGAGGCCGAGCATATGTGCATGACCATGCGCGGCATCAAAAAACCAGGCGCTAAAACGATTACAGCGGTGTCTCGGGGCGTTTTGGAGACCGATGACATCAAACGTTCGGAAATTATTACGTATATCAATATGAAGTAATACAACTATTTTTTAGAAGAAGCAGGTGGGAAAATGGCACAGACAGAATACATTGTGATTCGCGCACTCGAAGATGGCGTCAACGTGATCGGTTTAACTCGCGGCAACGATACAAAATTTCACCATACGGAGAAGTTGGATACAGGTGAAGTGATGATAGCGCAGTTTACGGAACATACGTCAGCTATGAAAATTCGTGGCAAAGCAGAAATTCAAACAGCCCATGGCATAGTAGAAAGCGAAGCGAAAAAATAGGCGTTATTGGATGAAGGCAGGCCTTTGCTTATGATATACTATGGTAATATGGCTAAATCATGAATGGAGCAAGCAGGATGAATGAACAACTAATACATTCAAAAATCACTTCTATGGAAATCGATGTCCTAAGAGCTGTCAAACAGCGGACTCTCGAGAAATTCACAGAAGGTCCATCAGTTGAACGGGCACGTTTGTTTTTTTTGTTGCTGCCTTATTTTGACGAAAAGCATTGGTCGGGTGAAATAGAGGCATCAGCAAAAACGGTTTCGATTGTTTATGCTGCGCTTCATGCCCATGATCAAGTCAAAGAAAATGCTTCCGCAACAAAGAAACAGCAGTTAACTGTACTGGCAGGCGATTTTTACAGCGGCATCTATTATCAGATGCTGGCAAACTTAAACAACATAACAATGATTCAGCGCTTGGCAACAGCGATTATCAAAGTGAGCGAAAAGAAGGCGTCGTTTCATGACGGCTTAGACCGGACGACCGCCGAACTTGATCGCTCCGTGCAGCAGATTGAAACCGAATTATTGGCTACATTCTATAATTTCTATGGTTTTGATCACTATACGCCTTTGGCGACTTTAATGCTCAGCTACATCCGCTACAAAGATGAGCTGGAATGTCTGCAAGGCGGCAGCGAAACGCGCATTATCCGTTCATTGAATGAAACTCTTCAGCATCCGCTGCATACAGAGCGGTGGCTTTTGGAGAAACTGGATAACTTGCATGACCAGATTTCGCTCACCATCAATTCCTATAATTTCAACTATGACTTAAAGAATTTTATGCTCCATCAAATAACCCCGCACCAGCATAGAGCTGAGCAGCTTACCCGAGAAGGATGACTGATATGCAAAAAACGAAAGAACAACGCGTACACGAAGTTTTCGAAAAAATTTCGGACAATTACGATCAGATGAATTCAGTAATCAGTTTCCAGCAGCACAATAAATGGCGCAAAGACACGATGGATAAAATGCAGGTTCCAAAAGGGGCAGCCGCTATTGACATCTGCTGCGGCACTGGGGATTGGACAATCGCACTGGCCGAAGCAGTCGGAGAAAACGGCAAAGTCGTCGGCCTGGATTTCAGCCAGAACATGCTGAATGTTGGAATCGACAAAACCAAACAGATGCCGCAAGTTCAAATGATCCAGGGAAATGCCATGTCTTTGCCGTTTCCGGACAATTCATTTGATTTTGCCACAATCGGTTTCGGTCTGCGCAACGTTCCCGATTACGAGCAAGTGCTTTCGGAAATGCACCGTGTGCTAAAACCGGGCGGCATGATTGCGTGCCTTGAAACCTCCCAGCCGAATAATCTATTGTTCAAGCCGTTTTTCCGTTTTTACTTCCGGTTTATCATGCCGGTATTTGGCAAGTTATTCGCGAAAAGCTATAAAGAATACTCATGGCTGCAGGAGTCGGCTAAGGACTTCCCGGGCATGAAACAACTGGCGAAGCTCTTTGTAAAAGTCGGTTTTGAAAAAGTGAAATACAAACCTTACACGGGCGGCGCAGCAGCGCTGCATTTAGGGATCAAAAAAGTAAAATAGCGGGAGAAGGTTGTTAAGTGGAAAAGGTGAAGCTGAAATTGCTCTATTCCGACCTTAAACCGGAGTTGGATATGATTGAAAAAGAATTAGAACAGGCAGTGGATTCCGAATCTCTCCTTTTAAACGATGCTTCTCTTCATTTACTGCAGGCCGGGGGGAAACGGATCCGACCTGTTTTTGTTTTGCTTGCAGGCAAATTTGGAAATTACAACATCGATGTGATGAAGCAAGTTGCCGTGCCTTTGGAGTTGATTCACATGGCGTCGCTTGTGCACGATGATGTTATCGATGACTCTGAAACCAGAAGAGGGAAGCCGACGGTGAAGGCAGAGTGGAATAACAGTGTGGCCATGTATACGGGCGATTTTATCCTGGCCCGTGCCTTGGAATACATTTCTGAAATCGATTCTCCAAAATTGCACCACATTCTTTCGAAAACGATGATTGAAGTATGCCGGGGAGAAATCATCCAAATTGAGGACAAATACAAATTGGATCAGAATTTGCGGGATTACCTGCGGCGCATTAAACGCAAGACCGCTTTGCTGATTTCCAGCAGCTGTGAACTGGGGGCATTGGTATCGGGGACGGATGAAAAGACCGCTGCGCATCTCCGCAGATTCGGATATTTTATCGGCATGTCTTTCCAAATCATCGATGATATCCTCGATTTCACATCAACAGACGAGGAACTTGGAAAACCGGCGGGCAGTGATTTTATTCAAGGCAATATTACCTTGCCAATTTTATGCGCCCGGAAAAATCCCGAAGTATACAGTCTGTTGAAAAATAATCTCGGCAAAGAACTAACAGAGCCTGAGCGCCTGCACATTGTCAAAACGGTCCGCGACAGTACGGCCATTGACGAAGCAAAAGCTATCAGTGAACGCTATTTGCAGAAAGCTCTGGAAGAACTCGCTTATTTGCCAAAAGGCAATGCCAATAAAACCATGCGCAAAATTGCGTTCTTCATTGGCAAAAGAAAGTTTTAAGATGCCGGTTGACAAATAGCACCAAACTGATAGTATTTTTTAAGGTGGGCGAAAAGCCCGAGCTTTTAATAGAGGAGTGTTCATAATGGAAAAAACTTTCTTGATGGTGAAACCTGACGGCGTTCAACGCAACGTAATCGGCGAAATCGTAGCACGTTTTGAGAAAAAAGGTTACCACTTGGTGGGTGCTAAATTGATGCAAATCCCAACTGAATTGGCTGAAGAGCATTACGGCGAGCACAAAGAACGCCCATTCTTCGGTGAATTGGTTGACTTCATCACTTCAGGCCCTGTATTCGCAATGGTTTGGGAAGGCGAAAACGTTATTTTGACTGCACGTCAAATGATGGGCGCTACTAACCCTAAAGATGCAGCTCCAGGAACAATCCGCGGCGACTTCGCAGTTACTGTCGGCAAAAACATGATCCACGGTTCGGATTCGGCTGAAAGCGCTGAACGCGAAATCGGCTTGTTCTTCAAAGAAGAAGAATTGGTATCATACGAAAAAACAATCAACAACTGGGTAAACTAATCCAGACAAAAAAGCAGCCTAGCTGCTTTTTTATTTTGTCTTTTTATCCAGTGTAAATTGAAGAAATAAAGAAGTGCTGCCTCTTCCCTTGCTTCCGGCACGAAGAATGAGTTCAGCTGTCTTACATAAGAAATCATTTGTTTCCTTGTTCAACTGCCCAATCTATAAGGGCAGTTTTTTTATTGCGCAATAACAGTTGAAGAAGCGGGAAGCAATCAATGAAAGAACGATGAAGGTTAAAATTCCCAATTGATTGAAGTTTCACTTTATCTGAATTTGGGATAGAATTGATGAAATACTATATGTTATAGTGATACATAAATACTTTAGTGCGTTGAAGGGAGAAAGTGTCATGCGTTATTTAACAGCAGGAGAATCACACGGTCCGCAATTGACGGCCATTATCGAGGGGTTGCCGGCACAATTGCCGTTGACTGCAGAAATGATCAACAAAGAACTGAAAAGGCGGCAAGGCGGACATGGACGCGGCCGGAGAATGCAGATTGAAAAAGATACGGTTGAAATCGTATCAGGCGTGCGCCATGGGAAAACGCTTGGTTCACCGGTAGCGCTAGTGGTGAAAAACGATGACTGGAAACACTGGACGAATATTATGGGCATTGAGCCCGTTGAAGATACAGATGAAGTGAAACGACAGCTTTCGCGTCCGCGTCCTGGGCATGCCGATTTGAACGGCGGGATGAAATATGGCCACCGTGACCTTCGCAACGTGCTGGAACGCTCTTCTGCACGGGAAACAACCGTACGTGTGGCTGTTGGGGCCGTCGCCAAACAATTGCTGTCGCAGCTGGGTGTGGAGATTGTTGCCCACGTAACAGAAATTGGCGGCATAAAAGTGAACCCGGAAAGCTATCTCGGGAAATCAGCGGCTGAAATCCGGGAGATTGTGGAAAACGATGCAGTATACTGTGCAGACCCTTCCGTGACAAAGCAAATGACCGATTTGATCGACGAGACGAAGAAGAACGGCGATTCGATCGGCGGAACCGTTGAAGTGATCGTCGAAGGAATGCCGGCTGGAATTGGCAGCTATGTCCATTACGACCGCAAGCTGGATGCAAAAATTGCCGCTGCCGTCATGAGCATCAACGCATTTAAAGGTGTGGAGTTCGGCCTTGGTTTTGAAATGGCCAGAAAACCGGGCAGCGAAGTGCACGATGAGATCCAGTGGGCAGAAGGCGCAGGCTATACGCGCAAAACGAATAATTTGGGCGGATTTGAAGGCGGTATGACAACAGGTATGCCAATTATCGTCCGGGGCGTCATGAAACCGATTCCGACATTGTATAAACCGCTTCAAAGTGTGGACATTGAATCGAAAGAACCATTCCAGGCAAGCATCGAACGCTCGGACAGCTGTGCAGTTCCGGCGGCATCCATCGTTGCCGAACATGTAGTGGCGTGGGAAGTTGCGAATGCCTTGCTTGAACAATTCGACGCAGACCAAATGCCGCGCCTAAAAGAAAATCTGCAGAACTACTTAAACTACACGAAGGAGTTCTAACTATGAAAGCACTTCGAGTTGAAGCCGATCATCCATACATGGTCCATATCGGAAAAGACGTTTTTAATCTGTTCTCGGACACATACCGCGAACTATTGGATTCTGTTGACCGCATCGTCATTTTAGCCGATGAGAAAGTGGCGGATCTTCATTTGGAGTCGCTGCTGGCGCATTTAGGGCCTTATGAAGCCAGTGTGTTTTTGATTCCTTCCGGTGAACAGGCGAAATCCGTCCGGACGTTTATGGACTGCCATAGCTTTTTGCTGGAGGAAGGCTGTTCCCGGAAATCGCTTTTGCTGGCATTTGGCGGAGGCGCAACCGGAGACGTGGCTGGATTTGTAGCATCGACTTTCATGAGAGGCATACCTTATATCCAGATTCCGACGACGATTCTTGCGCACGACAGCGCAGTCGGCGGCAAAACAGCCATCAACCATGAACTTGGCAAAAACATGATCGGCACGTTTTACCAGCCGGCGGCAGTGCTTTACAATATCCAGTTCCTGAAAACATTGCCTCCGCAGGAAGTGCGCTCCGGCATGGCTGAAGTGATTAAGCATGCTTTTATCTCCAATGAAGCTTGGTTGGCTGAATTGCTTGAGGTCCAGTCGTTCAACGAATTGACCGATGAAGATTGGATGCTTCATCTGGAACGCGGGATTGCAGTAAAAGCTGCAATCGTGGAAGAAGATGAATTTGAAGGCGGCGTCAGAAAATATTTGAACTTCGGCCATACCCTGGCCCACGCTATCGAAGCGCATCTCGGGTATGGAAAAATCACCCACGGCGAAGCTGTCGCTTTGGGAATGGCTTATGCCTTATTGCTTTCAGCGCATCCCCGTACGGAAGATTTTCTTGCCTGGTGCCAAGTGAACGGGTATCCGTTGGAGAAAATTCAAGAAATTTCATTTGAAGATGTGGTCGGCTATATGAAAAAAGATAAAAAATCTTCTAAAGGATCGTTGAATTTTGTGCTGTTGGAAAAAACCGGACAGCCTTATATGAAAACGATTGATGAAGCAGCAGCGGAAACGGCATATGGGCAATTGCGTGAAAAAATAGGAGGGATGTTGGAATGATCCGAGGAGTTAGAGGAGCTATTACAGTTGGAGCTGATCAGCCGGATGAAATTTTGCGTGAAACAGGCCGGCTGGTTTTGGAAATGGCAAAAGAAAATGGGATCGAACCGGATGATGTGGCATCTGTCATTATTTCGACGACTACCGACATCGCTTCTGCTTTTCCGGCAAAAGCAGTGCGGACACTTGAGAATTGGACACATGTACCGGTCATGTGCACACACGAAATGGATGTGCCCGGCAGTTTGCCGCTGTGCATCCGGGTGATGATGCATGTCAATACCAGTTTAGCCCAAAAGGAAATTCAGCATATCTATTTAAATGATGCTGTAAAACTGCGCCCGGATCTGGTCCGGAACACTGAGGCGAAGATGCTATGAATGCACAGGTGCTGATTATCGGGCTTGGCTTGATTGGCGGGTCCCTGGCAAAGGCACTGCAGCGGCATGAAGGTGTCCACGTGGCAGGTTATGATGCGGACCCGCATACTGCCAGAAAAGCTTTTAAAATGGGAATCATACATAGCTCACCTCCGTCTCTTGAAAGGGCAGCCGCCGAAGCGGATGTCATCGTTTTCGCCACTCCGGTCGGCACAACGGTCAAGCTAATGGAACAAAGCAAATTTTGGGATTTAAAGAAAGATGCTATTTTAACGGATACCGGCAGCACGAAACACCAGATCATGGAAGCTGCCAAAGGATTGGACCGCACTTTCATTGGCGGGCATCCGATGGTGGGTTCGCACAAAAGCGGCGTTGAAGCAGCGAAAGAAGTGCTGTTTGAAAATGCCTTTTATATTTTGACGCCAATGGAGAACACCAGCGAAGAAAGCATCGCTTTTTTGAAAGAACTTTTATCGGTGACAAAAGCGAAAGTGGAAGTGTTGCAAGCGGATGAGCATGATTATATGACGGCCATTGTCAGCCATTTTCCGCATTTGATTGCGGCATCGCTCGTCCACCAATTGGCTAAAGAAGAACAGTATCCATTTGCCCGCCAGCTGGCAGCCGGCGGTTTCCGGGACATTACGCGGATTGCCTCGTCCAATCCGGAAATGTGGCGGGACATCACCACGCAGAACAATGGCATGATTGTCCAGCAACTGAGCAACTGGATGGACGAAATGGAGCAGCTCCGGGACTTGTTGGTCCGGAATGAACCGGAACCGATCCAGGAGTATTTCCAGCGCGCCAAATCAGTGCGGGATGAACTGCCGATTGCAGGCCACGGGGCCATGTACAGCGTCTACGATTTATACATCGACATCCCGGATGTTCCCGGAAGCATTTCCGAATTGACCGGCTACTTGGCTGAAGAGCAAATCAGCATTGTCAATCTGCGCATTCTGGAAACCCGCGAAGACGTTTTCGGGATTTTGGTCATCAGTTTCCAGACGCCCGAAGACCGCGAACGGGCTAAAGAATGCATCAGCAAAAGAACAGCGTACGATACGTATATTTCCTGAAAGGAAGGCCATGTCATGACTTTGACTTTATCTTATTCAAACCCTTCGCTAAAAGGGACAATTCAAGTGCCGGGAGATAAATCCATTTCGCACCGGGCGATTATGTTCGGCTCAATGGCAAGCGGCACCACCACGGTGGAAGGATTCTTGCTTGGCGATGACTGCTTGAGCACAATCAGTTGTTTCCGGAAATTGGGCGTCGGCATCGAACTGGACGGGAAGACCGTGACGATTACGAGCGGCGGCGAAGCGTCCTGGCAGGAACCCTCTGAAGTGCTCGATACCGGGAATTCGGGAACTACTACCCGCCTCATGCTCGGACTGCTTGCTGGCACTTCGTTCCATTCGGTGATGGCAGGCGATGAATCGATCGCCAAGCGCCCGATGAAGCGCATCATCAATCCGCTGCGCGAAATGGGCGCGGATATCCGGGGGCGGCAAGACGGGCAATTTACGCCGCTCGCTGTCCAAGGGACAACACTATCGGCCATCAATTACACCCTGCCGGTTGCAAGCGCCCAAGTGAAATCTGCGATTTTGCTGGCGGCATTGAAAGCGGAAGGCAAAACGGTGATTACTGAACCGGTAGCGACCCGAGACCATACGGAAATCATGCTTGAACATTTTGGTGCCGTGATTACCAGAAGGAATGGTTCCATAGAACTTGAAGGCGGCCAAAAACTGACGGCAGCCCATGTCCAGGTGCCGGGGGATATTTCTTCTGCGGCGTTCATGATCGGCGCAGCATTGATTACCAGGCAAAGTGAAGTGGTCTTGACCAATGTCGGAAGCAATCCGACCCGTACGGGAATCCTCGATGTCATCGAACAAATGGGCGCGGATTTCGACTTGAAGGAAAGAGCAGTCGAAGGGGAGCCTTCAGCAGACTTGACCATCCGTTCTTCCAAATTGAACGGCATCGAAATCGGCGGAGACCTGATTCCAAGATTGATTGATGAAATTCCGCTGATTGCCCTGGTTGCGACTCAAGCGCATGGCACTACGGTCATCAAAGATGCCGAAGAGCTGCGGGTAAAAGAAACGGACAGAATTGCTGCGGTGGTAGCAGAATTGTCCAAAATGGGCGCGGACATCACGGCCACTGAAGACGGCATGATCATCAACGGGCCGACCCCATTAACCGGCGCGGAGATGAAAACATACGGAGACCACCGGTTGGGCATGATGGCCGCAGTTGCGGCTTTGGCGGCAACCGGAGAAGTGCAGATCGACGACCCCGACTGCATCGCCGTCTCCTTTCCAAATTTTGTCGAACAGATGAATTCGTTGATCAATTAACTCCCCGTATGGGGGGTTTTTTGTTATGATTCGAACACACTTTCGTGTAGGATGGAAGTATGAAACTGAAAGAATAGGTGATAGCATGACAAGCATGAAAGACATTCAACAAGCAGTGGAACAAGGCGATCCGGATTCCGTCAATGCCTTACTGGAACCGTATTTATTGAACGGCGATCCGGATGAGCAATACGATTTATCCGAGTGGCTGGCGGATATCGGCTATGTGGAAGAAGCGATTAAAGTCCTGGAGCATCTGCAGTATGTATTTCCCGAAGAATCCCAGCTGAAAGTCGACCGCGCCAACCTGCTGATTGAAGTGGACCGGGAAGACGAAGCGCTCAACACCTTGATGGAAATCCCGAAAGACGACGAATTATACCCTCAGGTGCTCGTTACACTGGCGGACCTTTTCCAGCTGCAAGGACTTTTGGAAGCTGCAGAAAGCCGCTTAAACGAAGCGATAGAGCTGCTGCCGGATGAGCCGCTGCTGTATCAGGCGAAAGCGGAGCTGCTGCTCGACTCGGGCCGTTACTTGGAATCCGCCAAAATTTATCAGGATTTAAAGGGACAGCAAGTCGTCATAGAAGGAGTCAACCTTTCCGAGCGGCTGGCAGAAGTCTATAGTGCAGGCGCAGCGTATGAAGAGGCGTTGCCTTATTACGAGGAAGTGCTGAAAGACCAGATACAGCCGGATGTATTGTACGGCGCTGCGTTTGCAGCGTTCCAGACCCGCCAGTACGAGTTGGCCGTCCGCAGATTGAACGAATTGATCGGCATTGACCCGGATTATTTCTCGGCCTACCTGCTCCGTGCGCAAAGCCTGAACATGGCTGAGGATTACGAAGCCGCGTATTCGGCCATTTTGGAAGGCATCACGCGGGATGAGTTTGACAAAGAGCTTTATTTGTTCGCCGGAAAACTGGCATTGAAACTTGGCAAGGCGGAAGAGGGGGTCAACCAGTTAAGGCAAGCGATTGCTTTGGACCCGGAGTACATGGAGGCAATCTATACACTGGTTTCTTATTTCCATGCAGAAGAAATGGATGAAGACCTGCTGGAGCTGGCGGAAAGCGTTGTCGCCAATGAAGACGACTGGGCAGGGATTTATCCCATGATTGCCGAAGCCTACGAGCGGACTGAACAATTCCAAAAAGCGGCAGTTTACTTCGAAAAGGCCTATCCGGCTTTCCGCGATGACTCGAACTTCCTTGAAAAATACGCAAGATTTTTGATTGAAGAAGGGAATCGAGAGAAAGCCCTCGAAATCATTAAAGAACTTCAAGTGTTGGAGCCGGAAAACCCTGACTGGTTTGACTGGCAGCAATCGTTTGAGTGAAAGGAGGAATTTTCATGACCGCTTATATTTCAGTAGGAGAAAAAAAGCAGTTTGTCCGCTGGTTTTTGCAGACCCACAAGATGAAAAGAAGAGAATGCATCTGGATTCTTAACTATATGCTGAGCAATGAAGACTTGCTTGAGAAAACTCATTTTGTTGAAGAAGCGCATTATTGCCCGCGTGCCATGGTCATGTCCTCAACCGAATCGAAGGAAATTCCATTCCGCTTCTACAAAGGCAATTTGATGACAGCAGATGCAGAAAAGTCGTTTCATGATTTGCGTTTAAATCCGGATGAAGACTTGTTTGTTCAATTGAATTTCCCGAACATGCCGCCTTCCGCCTTGTACTTATCGGTGCTTGAAGAAAACCCTTATATGCCGAAGCATGCCACAATTACCGATGAAGACCGCGTGGTGGCCGAAAAGCTATTGAATGAGAGCATGACTGTTTTCCAGGAAGATACGATATTGAAACAAATAGATGAAGCCCTCGATGCAAATGACCGCGAGAAATTCTTCGAGCTATCTGCATTGCTTCAATCCATCAAAACTTTAAAGAAAACGGAGAGTGAATAAATACCATGCATTTTTTGGGGAAAGAAATTGATCAGTACTTGCAGCAGAAAGAATATGTGGACACGGCTGTCATTCCGCTGGTCCAGCTGGATTTAAATCCGGCTGCCATGAAATCAAGCGCCAGTTCTTCCGATTATCTGCAATCACTGGCAAACTTATTGGAAAAACAATTTAAAGGCCGCATATTATTATTCCCGCCGGTCTCGTATGCCAAAGGTGCAGACCGTGCAAGACTGGGGTCTGAACTGGCTGCCGAGCTGGAGCCGACGGCATTCAAGCATGTCTTTTACTTGACGACGGATGCCGAATGGCGGTCGCTTGAAGAAGTGAAGAATGTGCTCTGGCTGCCGGCCATTCCAACGGAAAGCATGGATCAATCGTTCAAGCAATCGGTCATGGAAGACCAGCTGCGGCAAGTGCTTCCACTATTTATTACAGAGTGGTCACAGCATTCATGAAATGTTCACAAACTGTCATAATCGCTTCACTGCGATATTGACCTTAACATTTGATTGATATATCATTAGGTTGTCCTAGTAATTATATTTGAATTGAGTATGTCCATTGGACTGACCTTGAATGTTAGAGGGGGGAAAAGGATGAGTAATAATCGTGTATCACGACGTCAATTTTTAGGTTACACTTTAACAGGAGTAGGCGGATTTATGGCTGCAGGGATGCTGATGCCAATGGTTCGTTTCGCGGTTGACCCGATTCTCCAGGAGCACGGCGCTGGGGATTACATTTTGACCGACCAAGCAGTTGCGGATTTAACTGAAGAACCAGTACGCGTTGACTTTGCTTATGAGCAAGTAGATGCTTGGTATACATCTGAAGTAACAAGTTCAGCTTGGGTTTACAAAGAAGGGGACAAAATTGTCGCTCTTTCACCAGTCTGCAAACACTTAGGATGCACAGTGAACTGGGCCGCTGACCCGGAACACCCGACCCAATTCTTCTGTCCGTGCCACGCTGGCCGCTACGAAAAGAACGGTCAGAACATTGCCGGAACACCGCCTCTTGGGCCGCTTGATGAGTATCAAGTGGAAGAAAGAGATGGCTACTTGGCTATCGGAGCAGTACAAGCAAACACAATAGTTTAATAGTTAGGGGGTACGACACCAGTGCTAAACAAGTTATATGATTGGGTTGATGAGCGTTTAGATATTACGCCAATCTGGCGTGATATTGCTGACCATGAAGTACCGGAACACGTAAACCCCGCACACCACTTTTCAGCATTCGTTTATTGTTTCGGAGGATTAACATTCTTCATCACAGTAATCCAGATCTTATCCGGTATGTTCTTAACCATGTATTATGTACCCGATATTGAAAATGCTTGGGAATCGGTTTATTATCTTCAAAATGAAGTTGCTTTTGGAGAAATTGTGCGTGGGATGCACCACTGGGGAGCTTCACTTGTAGTGGTAATGATTTTCCTTCATACACTACGTGTATTCTTTACAGGTTCTTATAAGAAACCTCGTGAATTGAACTGGATCGTCGGAGTTATGCTATTTGGTGTAATCCTAGGATTGAGTTTCACAGGTTACTTGCTTCCATGGGACATGAAAGCATTGTTTGCGACAAAAGTTGGTATTGAAATTGCCGCTTCTGTACCGGTTATCGGTGAATCAATCAAAATTCTGCTTGCAGGGGATTCAACAATCCTTGGTGCACAGACTTTGACGCGTTTCTTCGCAATTCATGTATTCTTCTTACCAGCTGCTTTGCTTGGGTTGCTTGCAGCGCATTTTATCATGATCAGAAGACAAGGTATTTCCGGCCCGCTATAAGACTAGCGGCCACAAGGATTTATTAAGGAGGGGACACTATGCATCGCGGAAAAGGGATGAAATTCGTTGGGGATTCACGTGTACCAGGTTTGCAGCATCGTAAACCAAACATCCCCAAAGATTACTCCGAATATCCTGGCAAGACAGAAGCTTTCTGGCCAAACTTCCTTTTGAAAGAATGGATGATTGGTGCAGTCTTCTTGATTGGTTTCTTGCTATTGACTGTCGCCCATCCTTCACCACTAGAAGGTAAGGCAGATCCGACAGATACAGGCTATATTCCACTGCCAGACTGGTATTTCTTATTCTTATATCAATTGCTTAAATATCAATTTGCATCCGGGCCGTTTAACGTGATCGGTGCAATCATTGTTCCAGGTCTTGCGTTTGGCGCATTGGCTCTTGCTCCGTTCTTGGATCCAGGTCCAGAACGCCGGGCTTCAAAACGTCCGCTTCCTACAGGCTTTATGATTCTTGCAGTTGCAGCAATCATTTTCCTTACATGGGAATCGGTAGCTAACCATGACTGGGAAGCTGCTGAAGCACAAGGGCAGATCGTTGAAGAAGTGGAAATTGACACAGCTGACCCGGGGTATGAAATCTACTCAGGCGCCGCTTGTATCAGTTGCCACGGCGACAATTTAGAAGGTGCTGTTGGACCGGCTCTTACGAACACGGGACTTAGCGCTGAAGAAATTGCGAACATCGCTGTAAACGGTATTGAAAAAGACGGACAGCAAGTAATGCCACCATCTTGGGAAGGTTCAGAAGAAGACCTTAAGGTCATGACTGAATTCATCGCAGGACTAGGCGGAGAAGAATAAAGTTTTAGAAAGAGCCGGGAAACCGGCTCTTTTTTGCTATCTGAAAGGAAGAATGCGATGGTTTCTTTTGTACAGAAGATTTCCGCCTGGCTGATGTTCCGGCCGTTTCTGCTCCTGGTTTTTCTGATAAACTTAGGCGGAACGATTTACGGATACATATGGTACGGCTGGCAATTGAAAATAACCGAACCGAAATTTTTAATATTCGTTCCCGATAGCCCCACAGCCAGTTTATTTTTCACGATTGTCCTTGGACTCTGGCTGATTGGCAAGAGAAGTTCTCTCTTTGAAGCATTGGCGTTTGTCACGTTGATCAAATACGGACTATGGGCCGTTGTGATGAATTTGTTAACGTTGGCAGAAACCGGTTCCATCGGCTGGCTGGGCTGGATGCTCGTCGTGTCCCATCTTGCAATGGCGATGCAGGCAGTGCTGTATATCGACCATTACCGCTTCGGCTGGTTGGCAGCTGCCGCTGCGGCCATTTGGACCTTGCATGATGTTGTCATCGACTATGTGTTTGGCCAAATGCCGATCTACGGAAGCCTTGATGCTTACACTGCCCAAATCGGCTATTTCACTTTCTGGCTGTCAATTGCCTGTATTGCGTTTTCGTATGTGGTCGTCCATATGAACAAGCCGCACAGCGTATCAGTTGACCATAGCTGACCAAAGCTAGTAAAATATAGGGAGAAGCAGAAAAGAAAGGTGTGTTAACCAGATGGATTTTCTGATTTATTTCATCCTTTTGCTGATTATTCCTATGTGGGCTCAATTTAAATTAAAGCGGACATACGGCAAATATTCCAAAATCCGTTCAACGTCCGGTATTGCCGGTGCGCAAGTTGCGCGCATCATTTTAGATAACAATGGCTTGCATGATGTAAAAGTAGTGGAAAGCCGCGGCATGCTAAGCGACCATTACAACCCGTTGACTAAAACGGTGGCGCTGAGCAGCCATAACTACCACGACGCTTCGGTCGCAGGTACAGCGGTAGCGGCGCACGAAGTCGGCCACGCGATTCAGGACGCGGAAGATTATTCGTTCCTTCGCTTGCGCCATCGCCTGGTGCCGGTCGTCAATATTTCATCCAATATGTCTTGGATCTTTATCATGATCGGATTGTTTTCCGCTTGGAGCGGGGCTTTGTTAATTGGTATTATTTTACTGGCTGCAGGGGTTCTGTTCCAGCTGATCACGTTGCCGGTGGAGTTTAACGCTTCGAGCCGCGCGATGGACCAATTGCTTTCGAATAATATTATCCGCAACGAGGAAGAACGCGATGCGAAAAAAGTATTAAGCGCAGCTGCCATGACGTATGTTGCTGCAACTGCTGTTGCCGTACTTGAACTAGGCCGCTTATTGTTGATCTACACCAGCATGAACCGGTCTTAACCACAAAAGATTGTCCCGTAATCCACTGAGCAGTGGCCAACGGGCAATCTTTTTTTGTTTGTCAGCCATTAGGCGTGCTTTTGCCAGCAAAAAAGACCTTCCAGTTAGCCCGTTGTTGCAGGCGCTGCCGGAAGGTCTTTTTATTTCGAATCAGCCAATCGGCTGCTTTTGGTCATCGAGCGTAAAACCTTCGCCCATAACGTCGTGGACTTCCATCAAGGAAACGAACGCGTGCGGGTCGACGCTGTTGATGATGTTCTTCAAACGGACGATTTCATTTTTCGCAACGACGCAGTACAGCACTTCCCGTTCTTCTTTCGTGAAATGGCCATAGCCGCGCAGGATGGTAATGCCCCGGTCCATCTCTTTTGCAATGCGGCTGGCGATTTCTTCCTGGGAATTCGAGATGATCATAGCGCCTCGGCCTGAATAAGCGCCTTCCTGCACAAAATCAATGACCCGTGCACCGACAAACACGGCGACAAGCGTATACATCATCGTACGGTTGTCGAGGAATGTCAGGCGGGACAACACAATTACGCAAGCGTCAAACAGGAACATCGTTTTCCCCATGCTCCAGCCGCTGTATTTCTGGACGAGGCGGGCAATGATATCCACTCCGCCTGTCGTTCCGCCGTAGCGGAAAATGATGCCGAGTCCGATACCGACAAAAACGCCGGCGAACAGCGTAGCCAAAAACAAATCTTCGTGCAAATTGATCTGAATTTCATAGACCAGAAAAATTTTCAGGAAAACCGAAACTGCCACGGTCCCGATAATCGTATAAAGGAAAACTTTTCTGCCGAGCAGCTTCCAGCCGATAAAAAACAGCGGAATGTTTAATAACAAGTTCATTAAAGCGGGATCCCAATTAAATAGGAAGAATAAGATCAGCGTAATGCCTGCGAACCCGCCTTCACCCAATTCATTCTGAATATTGAAGTGGACAAAGCCAAAACTGTAAATGGCAGCCCCCAGCAATATGAATAACACATTTTTCAATTGCAGATCTTTCATCGGTCGTTCATCCCCTATCCATAAAGTGAAACTCAACTTCTGTATTATCAGCTAAAATATTGATTTTGACAACATCCCCAGTTTTCTTTACGATGAAATGAGGAGTGTGATGATATGAACGGAGATAAAACAATGAAACAGCTGCAGCAGGAAGTGGATGCCTACATTGGCCAATTCAAAGAAGGCTATTTTGCACCGATGGAATTGATGGCTCGGCTGACAGAAGAATTAGGGGAATTATCGCGTGAAGTGATGCACGAATACGGGCCGAAGAAAAAGAAAGCGACCGAAGAGGACAATACAATCGAGGCTGAAATGGGCGATTTGTTATTCGTTTTGATTTGTATGGCAAATTCGCTGGATATCGATTTGGCGCATGCCCACGGCCGGGTGATGGAGAAATTCAATACGAGAGACAAAAATCGCTGGACCAGAAAGGAAGAGGCAGAATGACAATTCGAGTGGCAATTGCTGGAGCTAGAGGAAAGATGGGGCAGGAAGCCGTACATACAGTCATGAAGAATACCGATATGGAACTGGTCGCCGCTTTGGACTATAAGGAAATCGGCGCCACATTAGCGGAAACCGGTTTGTTTCCGGAGGGCTATACGGTTCCCGTTTTTACCGATCTGAATAAATTGCATGCACAAACCCGTCCGGATGTGTTGGTGGACTTGACGTCTCCGGAATCGGTTTATACCCATACGAAAACGGCATTGGAGTTAAAAATCCGTCCCGTCGTAGGCACAACGGGCTTTTCGGACGAAGAACTTGAAGAGCTGGCGCAATTAGCGAAAGACACAAAAGTGGGTTGCATCATCGCTCCGAACTTTGCAGTCGGCGCGGTGCTGATGATGAAATTTGCCGAGCAGGCAGCTAAGTACTTGCCCGATGTTGAAATCATCGAAATGCACCATGACCAAAAACTTGATGCACCGTCCGGCACAGCCATGAAGACGGCGCATTTGATTTCCGCGCATCGTCCGGTCCATGAACAAGGGCATGTAAGGGAAAAAGAAACGTTGCCAGGCGCTAGAGGCGCCAATTACGATGGCATGCGGATCCACAGTGTCCGGCTGCCGGGGCTTGTCGCCCACCAGCAAGTTCTTCTTGGCGGCGAAGGCCAGCTGCTGACGGTCCGACACGACTCATTTAACCGGGGTTCATTTATGTCGGGCATCGTGCTGTCCATTAACACCGTGATGGAAACAGAAGAATTGATTTACGGACTTGAACACATTATCAGGTAAAGGGGATATTGACATGAAAATCGCTTTAATCGCGCACGACCGGAAAAAAGACGATTTGATCCAGTTTGTGACAGCTTATAAACCAATTTTATCTGAACATACTCTTTACGCGACTGGGACTACCGGACAGCGCGTCATTGACGGCACCGGGCTCGAAGTTATCCGCTTCCAGTCGGGTCCGTTAGGCGGCGATCAGCAAATCGGTGCAATGATTGCACAGAACGAAATGGATATGGTCATTTTCTTCCGGGATCCGTTGACTGCCCAGCCGCATGAACCGGATGTGTCGGCTTTGATCCGCCTTTGTGATGTATACGGAGTGCCGCTGGCAACGAACATGGGAACGGCCGAAGTGCTGTTAAAAGGGCTAAAAGAAGGATTTATTGACTGGCGTTTAATTAGCAAAGACAGAAAGTAAGGTGACCGCTTTGCGGAAAATGAAAATAGGCATCACTTGTTATCCAACTGTGGGGGGATCGGGCATCATCGCGACAGAACTGGGCAAAATGCTGGCTGAAAAAGGGCACGAAGTCCATTTCATCACATCCAGCACGCCTTTTCGCCTGAACCGCTTGTATCCGAACATTTTTAGCCACCAAGTGGATGTCAACAGCTATTCGGTGTTTCAATATGCCCCGTATGACATTGCCTTGGCAACGAAAATAGCGGAAGTGATCAAAAATGAACAACTCGATCTGATGCATGTGCATTATGCGATTCCCCATGCCGTTTGTGCCATTTTGGGGCGCGACATGGCAGGGTCCGATATCGGCATCGTGACCACTTTGCACGGCACGGACATCACGGTGCTTGGGTCGGATTCTTCATTAAAAGAAGCAATCAAATACGGCATTGAAAAATCAGATGTTGTCACAGCCGTGTCAAATTCGCTGCGCGACCAGACATACGACATGATCAATCCCGATAAAACGATTCAAACCATTTACAATTTCGTCGACGAACGCGAATACAAAGCGGCGGATCCCGGCAGCTTGAAACAGGATCTCGGCATTGATGAAGAAGACAAAGTGCTCATTCACGTATCCAATTTCCGGAACGTCAAGCGGGTGCCGGACATTATCGAAACTTTCCACCGTGTGCAAAAACACGTGCCTTCCAAATTGCTGCTTGTCGGCGACGGGCCTGAAATGGGGCGTACCGTTCAGCAAGTGAAAGAATTAGGGCTTGAACAGCACGTGCTGTTCCTCGGAAAGCGCGACAACCTTTCCGAGCTGTACAATATCAGTGACATCAAATTGTTGATGAGTGAAAAAGAAGCGTTCGGACTTGTGTTGCTGGAAGCAATGGCTTGCGGTGTGCCTTGCATCGGCACAAATATTGGCGGCATTCCGGAAATTATCGAATCCGGCAAAAACGGCTATTTGGTGGAACTGGGAGATGTTGAAGTTGCAGCATCACGTGCCATCGGAATTTTGACCGATGCCAAACAACACGAAACGCTGAAAAAAGGTTCACTGGAAACGGTCGAACAGCATTTTAATTCGTTTAAAATCCTGGAACAATACGAAGCTGTCTATGAGCGCTTACTCGACAGAGGCAAAAGCCAATGAAGACGGCTTTAAAAGTAGTGGAAACGCTTGAAAAAGGCGGGTTTGAAGCGTACATCGTCGGCGGGGCAGTGCGCGATTTGCTGCTTGGGAAAGCGCCCCATGATATCGATGTGGCAACAAATGCCGCTCCGCAGCAAGTGAAAAGCTTTTTCTCCCGCACCATCGACACCGGAATTGCCCATGGCACCGTGCTGGTGATGCTGGACGGCGAAGGGACTGAAGTCACGACGTTCCGTACGGAAGGCGCGTATTCCGATAAGCGCCGGCCGGACACGGTGAAATTCGTGCAGTCGCTCGAAGAAGATTTGAAACGGCGCGATTTCACCATTAATGCGATGGCACTGGATAAAACACAGGCGATTATCGACCCGTTTGGCGGAAGAACCGACCTTGAAAAACGCTTGATTCGGGCTGTCGGAAATCCGGAGGAGCGATTTCAGGAAGATGCCTTGCGCATGCTCCGGGCCGTCCGTTTTTCTGGCCAGCTGGACTTTCAGATTGACCGGGAGACTTTGCTGTCCATCCAAAAGGAAGCGGAAGGAATCCGTTCCATTGCCGTGGAGCGGCTGAAAAACGAACTCGATAAAATCATGGTTCAAGGCCATACCGCCCGCAGCATGAGCTATTTAAAAGAGTCGGGATTGACTGGTCATTTGCCGGCAGGCCCGCTATTTGAAACGGACTGGTCGTTTTATGAGGCAACTGGACAGCCTGCCGGCGGCTGGGCGTATATGCTCTACCGGGGAAATGCGGGCTTCATGGAAATCCAGGCTTACAAGTTTTCCAATGAAGAACGGAAACTCATTGAACAGTCGCTGAAAGCGGCCGGCTTGGAACAATGGGACGACTGGACCTATTACATCTTTTCTGCCGAACAGCTGGAAATTGCAGCGATGCTTGCGGGGAAGAAAGCCGATATTGCCGGCAGGAAAGCGGCGCTCCCCATCCAGACAAAATCGGACCTCGCCGTAAACGGGGCCAATTTGATGGAGTGGAGCGGCAAAAAACAAGGGCCCTGGCTAAAGAAGTGGATTGAAGCCTTGGAACAAAACATTGTGTACGGTAAGCTGGAAAATGACAAAGAAAGCATAAAGGACTGGTTTATCAATGAACATCATAGTGACGCGTAAATTGGCGCAGCGCTTGATCGAAGCGCAAGGGACAGCGATTTCCGGCCAGCAGCTGGCCGATGAATTCGGCATTTCCCGGACCGCTGTCTGGAAACACATAAAAGAGCTGGAAGAGCAGGGATACCGGATTGAATCGGTGAAAAAGAAAGGCTATATTTTATCGGCGCTTCCGGATACATTAGAGCCCACGGATATTCAGGCTTTGCTGAAAACCGGGCGCCTGGGACAGAACATGCATTTTCTTGAATCATGCCCGTCCACTCAAATCGCAGCCCATCAATTGGCGCAGGAGGATGCGCCGGACGGCACGGTGGTCCTGACTGAAGAACAGACGGCCGGACGCGGAAGGATGGCGCGCAGGTGGCATTCTGCAGCGAACAAAGGCATTTGGATGAGCGTCATCCTCCGGCCGGATGTGCCGCCGCAAAAAGCACCCCAGTTTACGCTGGTGACGGCTGTTGCAGTCGTGCGCGCGATCGAACAAGTGACAGGACTGAAACCGGAAATCAAATGGCCGAATGATATTTTGCTGAACGGCAAAAAATGCACCGGCATTTTGACCGAATTGCAGTCTGACGCAGACGGCATCCAGGCGTTGATCATCGGCATCGGGTTGAACGTCAATCAATTGAGGGAAGATTTTGATCCCGAAGTGCAGGACATCGCCACATCGCTGAAAATGGAAAGCGGGGATGATGTGGACCGCAAACAGCTTGTGTCTTCGATTCTCTATTTTCTTGAGCAGTATAGCGATCTGTATATTGCAGAAGGCTTCGGCATGCTCAAACTGATGTGGGAAAGCTATTCCTCAACCATCGGCCGACCGGTGCGCGCTCGTATGGCAAAAGAGACGCTTGAAGGCATGGCAGAAGGCATTACCGAAGACGGCGTGCTGCAATTGCGGACGCCTGACGGCAAGCTCCATGGCATTTATTCCGCTGACATTGAAATGACGAATTGAATCATTTTGTTTTTTTTGAATTTCTGCTATAGTGTTTTTAGCGGGCAGTATCGCATATGAACTGCACCGGGTAACTGTTTGCTCTTGAAAAATTTATATGATGATGTCTGCCTTGATCTACTACATGACAGGGACGGAGGAAACCGAATTCGACTTTTCTGTCCTTCTGTCTATTTTTGACGGAAGGCTTTTTATATGGTTTTCTTCCCGAGAGGAGAGAAAGAATTTTGCGTACGATTGAAACGATCCAGGAATTAAAAGCCTGGGTGAAAGAAACCAAGGGTTCCGGTGAAACGATCGGCCTTGTACCGACAATGGGCTTTTTGCACGAAGGCCATATTTCGCTCGTCAACAAAGCAAAAGCTGAAAACGACCGTGTGGTGATGAGCATTTTCGTCAACCCGGCTCAGTTTGGGCCTAATGAAGATTTTGACCGGTATCCGAGAGATTTGGAGCGCGACCAGCGTTTAGCGGAACAGGCGGGAACCGACGTGATATTTGCCCCGTCAGCAGAAGAAATGTATCCGCGGGAATCTCAAATTTCCATTTCAGCAGGAGCTCTTGCAGATGTATTATGCGGAGCGAAGCGGCCGGGCCATTTTGACGGCGTCTTGAAAGTGGTGGCAAAATTATTTCACCTGACCGAAGCGGACCGCGCTTATTTCGGCCAAAAAGACGCCCAGCAGCTGGCGATTATCGAATCCATGGTGGAAGATTATAATTTCCCGCTTTCGATACGCCGGGGAGAAACGGTGCGGGAAGAGGACGGCTTGGCCAAAAGTTCCCGAAACGTCTATTTGAGCGAAGCAGAGCGACGGGAAGCGCCTCTTTTGCAGCAAGCGCTGCAACTCGGAAAACAAGCAGCAATAGAAGGGCGAGATCCGGTATCGGTTGTGCGGCAATATCTGGACGGCCGCATTTCGGGCGAAATCGATTATATCGAGCTGCTCAGTTATCCGGCTTTGGCCAATGAAATTGAAGGCGAAGCGATCCTGGCGATTGCCGTACAGTTTGAAAAAGCACGTTTAATTGATAACTTAATCTTTCATGTAAAGGGGAACTAAACCATGTTGCGAATGATGCTCAACTCTAAAATCCACCGTGCGACTGTGACGCAAGCCGATTTGAACTACGTCGGCAGCATTACAATCGACCAGGATCTGCTGGACCAGGTCGGGATGCTTCCAAACGAAAAAGTGCATGTAGTCAACAACAACAACGGAGCACGTTTTGAAACCTATATCATTGCCGGAGAACGCGGCAGCGGCGTAATTTGCGTAAACGGCGCAGCAGCAAGACTGGTGCAAAAAGGGGATATCGTCATTATTCTGACATACGGCTATGTCATGGATGAAAATGCCCGTGACCATAAGCCGACGGTCGCCATCATGGACGAAACCAACCGCGTCCGTGAAATCATCCATTACGAACCTGAAGCAACCATTATGTAATTCCTTGGCCTCCTCTTTCGGAGGCTTTTTTGTTTGGGGAAAGCGGAGTTGCGGATTGTTCTGAAGGTATAAAAGAAAAAGGTTGAATATAGAATTTTTGTGGCAATTGTCATGAGAATGCAAGAGATTTATGTTCGGGCTGTAAGACGGAAAATGACTGGATATGTTACAATTTCTAATGACAGAATCACCTGAGAAAGAAGGCTTGTGATGAACACCCAAAAATATGTCGTTGTCGATATTGAAACTACAGGCCATTCCCCTGCAAAAGGTGACCGGATTATTCAAATAGCGATTATAACGATCCAAAATGATGAAATTATAGATACATACAGTGAATTTATTAACCCGGAACGGAAAATTCCGGCGTTTATCCAGGATTTGACGAATATTGCCGATGCGGATGTGGCAGACGCCAAACCTTTTGCAGCCCATGCAGCGGAAATTTCCGAAAAATTGCAGGGCGCGATTTTCGTGGCCCACAACACCAATTTTGATTTGCCGTTTCTGCAGGCGGAATTGATTCGCAGCGGTCTGCCGAAATGGCACGGTTTGACGATGGACACGGTTGAAATGGCTCGCTTGATGTATCCCACTGCCTTCAGCTATAAACTGCAGGACATTACATCCGAGCTTGGCATTCCCCTTGAAAGTGCACACCGGGCCGATGATGATGCGCTGGCGACAGCGCATTTATTCCTTCAGGCAAAAGCGGATATGGGCAGCTTGCCTTACGATACGCTAACGCAGCTGCACAAACGCTCATTCCAGTTGAAATCGGATTTATCGCGGTTGTTCTTTGAGCTGACCCAGCAAAAACGCAGCGCCCAGGGAGATGATTTTGACCGCTTCAACGGCTTGCCGCTAAAACGCCGGAAACTGGAAGCCGGCGAATCACCTGCAGGCTATACGGCCATGTTTGATTGGGAAGAGCGGCTGGAGACCGCATTTCCCCAGTTTGAACGCCGCCAAAGCCAGTTTGATATGATGGCATCCATCCAAAAAGCGCTGGCAGGGAGAGAAGAGCGGGTAATTGAAGCATCCACCGGGATGGGAAAGACCATTGCTTATTTGCTGCCGGCGGTCAATCATGCCATTGAAACTGGCAAACAAGTGCTGATCAGCACCTATACGACGCATCTGCAGGATCAGCTTGTCCAAAAAGAAGGCAAGATTGTTGAACAGCTGATCGGTGCGCCCGTCCGGATTGCTTTGGTAAAAGGCTTGAGCCATTATATCGATTTGTCCCGCTTTGCTGAACTGCTGCAGGGCGAAGATGAATCCTATGATGAAACCTTCACGATCATGCAGGTGCTCATATGGCTGACTTCTACGGAAACAGGCGATTTAAATGAAGTGAATGCCTCAAGCGGCGGCCAGTTTGTGCTGGATAAAATCCGCCGTTCGCATCTGCGCAGATTGTCGCGGGATGAGAAAGTGTATGATTTTTACGAGTACGCATTGGAGCGTTCCAAACAGGCGCATGTTATCGTCACCAACCATTCATTTTTGCTGAACCAGCGGCTGTCGAATTCGTCGATTTTGGCAGACGTGGATGCCTATATTTGGGACGAAGCGCATCAAGTGGTGCAGGCTGCTGTATCGCAGCATGAAAAAACCTTTGTGTACACGCAGTGGAAATACGTGTTTGGGCAATTGGGCACGTTTGACGATCAGCAATTATTCGCCCAATTGTATAAAACGGCTGAAAAAACAGGGTTTTCTACGGTGCCGGAACTGCTGAAACTCGAATCGCTGTTCATTAAATTCGTTTCACTGTTTGATGAATTGGCGTCGATGCTGACGGCCGAATTCCTGGCGAAATTCAGAGGCAGCCGCCACAAAAAATGCGCGTCTTTGCTCAGTGAATTGCCGTATGACAAATCGCGCTTCATGGACATGCTGAGATTTTTAAACGAATGGATCGATCTTTCCCAGCTGGTGCTGCAAAAAGCAGAGCGTCTGACGGAAACGTCCATCCAGGACAAACTGGTCATCGCAGACTGGCGCTACTGGACAGAAGAACTGATGGTGAAGGCGGTTGAGTTCAGCGAGATTTTTGTCTTCCCGCTGGAAGACGAAGTCAGTTGGATTGAAGGGGACTTGCGGAGCTTGCCGACAAGCTTGTCGCTTTACAAGCAGCCGTTTGAAGTGACGTCCATTATCCAGAAAGTGATGGCGCCGGTACGGGGAAACAAAGCACTGATTTGGCTGTCGGGTACGATGAGTGTACCGTCAAACGAACGCTTTATCGTCAGCCAGCTCGGCATACCGAATCACGTGCCGATCACCAAGTTTGAGCCGCCGAAAGAATTTTACCGTGGAGCCCGTGTCTTTATTGTCGAAGATATGCCGGACATTCAGCAAGTGTCGCAAAGCGATTATATTGAAGCGGTAGCCGATGCCGTCATCCAAACCGTTCTGGTCACAGAAGGCCGCTGTTTTGTGCTGTTCACTTCACAGGACATGCTGAGAAAGACGGTCGATTTGATTCAGGACACCGGCCTGCTGGATGAATACATGCTGTTTGCACAAGGCATTTCATCGGGCAGCCGAATGAGGCTTCTGAAATCGTTCCAGCGGTTCCAAAAATCCGTGCTGTTCGGGACGAATAGCTTTTGGGAAGGCGTCGATGTACCGGGGGATGCTCTGCGGGCCGTCGTGGTCGTGCGTTTGCCGTTCACTTCGCCGGATGAACCGATTTTCAAAGCAAGATCGGAAGTCATTGCGAAAGAAGGCGTGAATCCGTTTCTCCATTACGCACTGCCGGAAGCCGTGCTTCGGCTGCGGCAAGGTTTCGGCCGATTGATCCGCTCCAAAAATGACCAAGGGCTGTTTATCGTGCTGGACCGGAGAATCGAGACAAAATCGTATGGCGTTGAATTTTTAAACGCGTTGCCGAAAGTGAAAGTATCGAAAGTGTCTTTAGAAAAGATGGTAACGGATATTGAAGATTGGTATAATAAGCAATGATAAAGCGGACGGCATCCGGCAAGAAGTTACGGCCGGATGAAAAGACCCCGCCGTGCGAACGGACGGGCGAATAAACGAAGGGAAGGGCGCAGCCATGGAATCTAAAATTGAAGTGCTATCCACTGTCAATGTTCAATACAGCCAGGATCTCTACAAAGTGGTAGATGCTTTGAACCGTACATTAAAGCATAATAACCTCATGTTCGGTTTGGCGCTGGATAAGGAAGATCCCGAAAAAGCGGTCTTCACAATCTATAAGACTTAGGTGATGAAATGAAACAATGGGTAACCTTTATATTGGGCTTTCTTTCATTTCTTGCAGTCTCGGTGATGATTATTGTTGTTTTTACCGGCAATAAACCGTATTCCGATCTGGAAAAAGCGGCAATCGACCGGGCGAAAAACGAAGAGTTGCTGGTGGATGTCCAGCAGTCCTATGTTTATGCCAATAAACAGACGACCGTTACCGTCATCGGGACAGATAAGAAAGGTGCATTAAAAGCGGTTTTCGTACCAGCGGGCAAAGGGGAGCTGAAGGCTGTCCCGCTTGATGGAGCGGTAACGGCGCAGCAAGCCCGGGAAAAAGCCCTGACGGAAAAAGAAGCCAAAGACATTCTCCATACCCGGCTTGGTATGGAAAGCGCCGGTCCGGTATGGGAAGTGGCTTTTATCGATGCCGATGATCATTTGAATTATGTCTATATCAAAGCAGAAGACGGCACAACATGGAAACAGATCTCGAATTTGTGAAAGGGTGGAAGCATTGATTAACTTAGCAAATCGCGTACAAACATTAACTCCGTCCACAACATTGGCCATTACAGCAAAAGCCAATGAACTGAAAGCAAAAGGCGTGGACATCATCGGGCTAGGCGCAGGAGAACCTGATTACAACACACCGGAGAATATCCTGAAAGCGGCTTACCAGTCCATGCTGGAAGGAAAAACCAAGTATACACCTGCCGGCGGGCTGCCGGCATTAAAAGAAGCAATCATCAACAAGCTGCAGCGCGACCAGAATTTGACGTATGGCCAGAAAGAGATTATGGTCGGAATCGGTGCAAAGCATGTGCTTTACACATTGTTCCAGGTTTTGCTGAATGAAGGCGACGAAGTCATTATTCCAATTCCTTACTGGGTCAGCTATCCGGAACAAGTAAAACTGGCGCAGGGAGTTCCTGTATACATAGAAGCTACAGCCAGCCAATCCTATAAGATTTCTGCTGACCAGCTGAGAGAAGCCATCACAGACCGGACAAAAGCCGTCATTATCAACTCCCCGAGCAATCCGACGGGAATGATTTATTCCAAAGAAGAACTCGCGCAGCTGGCAGAAGTTTGCCGCGAGCACGACATACTGATTGTGTCGGATGAAATCTACGAAAAGCTGATTTACGGACAAACAACACATACTTCAGTTGCAGAATTGTCGGAGGATGCGAAAAACCGGACCATCATCATCAATGGCGTATCGAAATCACATTCGATGACCGGCTGGCGCATCGGCTATGCGGCGGGAGACGCCGAGCTGATTAAAGCGATGACGGATCTTGCCAGCCATTCAACTTCCAACCCGACCACAACTTCCCAGTACGCGGCAATTGAAGCGTATAATGGACCACAGGATACGGTGGAAGAAATGCGCTCCGCTTTTGAGAGCCGTCTGGAAGCAATTTTCCCGAAACTAGAAGCGATTCCTGGGTTTAAAGTGATCCGTCCGCAAGGCGCATTCTACTTGCTGCCGGATGTTTCCGAAGCTGCGCAAAAATGCGGCTTTGCATCGGTCGATGATTTTGTTGCTGCTCTTTTGACAGAAGCGAATGTGGCGGTCATTCCGGGTTCCGGTTTTGGCGCCCATGACACCATCCGCTTGTCTTATGCGACTTCACTTGAAGCGCTGACGGAAGCGGTTGAACGGATTCATCAATTTGTATCGTCTAAATGGAAAGACTGACTGAACTATAATTTCTGGAGGCTATGATGAAAAAGATTACTATTGCCGAAATGGCTCAATATAATGGACAAACAGTTAAATTAGGCGCTTGGGTTTCCAACAAGCGTTCAAGCGGGAAAATCGCTTTCCTGCAATTGCGTGACGGCTCGGGCTTTGTACAGGCGGTTGTCGTAAAAGCGGAAGTCGGCGACGAGTTATTTGCCACTGCCAAATCATTGACGCAGGAAACTTCGCTTTATGTTACCGGTGAAGTTAAAGAAGACTCGCGTTCTTCTTTTGGCTACGAATTGGCTGTCACAGGGATTGAAGTGATCCATGAAGCGAAAGATTACCCGATCACGCCAAAAGAACACGGAACGGAATTCTTGATGGACAACCGCCATTTGTGGCTGCGTTCGCGCAAACAGCACGCCATCATGAAAATCCGCAACGAAATCATCCGTGCAACATATGAATTCTACAACGACAACGGATTCGTCAAAGTGGATCCGCCGATTTTGACCGGCTCTGCGCCTGAAGGCACTTCAGAACTTTTCGCAACCAAATACTTTGACGAAGATGCATATCTATCACAATCCGGCCAGTTGTACATGGAAGCAGCAGCGATGGCTCTAGGAAAAGTATTTTCTTTCGGCCCGACTTTCCGTGCAGAAAAATCAAAAACCCGCCGCCACTTGATCGAATTCTGGATGATCGAACCGGAAATGGCTTTCACCGAACACGCGGAAAGCTTGGAAGTGCAGGAACAATATGTGGCACATCTGGTCCAGTCGGTCCTGAAAAACTGCAAACTGGAATTGGAGCGCCTTGGACGCGATACATCGAAACTTGAAAACATCAAAGCACCATTCCCGCGCATTACATATGACGATGCCATCAAATGGTTGAATGACAACGGCTTTGACGACATTAAATGGGGCGACGATTTTGGAGCGCCGCATGAAACGGCTATTGCTGAAAGCTACGATATGCCAGTCTTCATCGTAAACTATCCGATTGGCATCAAACCGTTCTATATGCAGCCGCATCCGGAACGCGATGACGTTGTATTATGTGCAGACTTGATCGCTCCGGAAGGCTACGGGGAAATCATCGGCGGATCTGAACGCATCCACGATTACGATTTGATGAAACAGCGCATCCAGGAACACGGCCTTGACGAAAGTGCTTACGCTTGGTATTTGGATTTGAGCAAATACGGAGCAGTGCCCCATTCCGGATTCGGCCTTGGGCTCGAGCGTACGGTTGCCTGGATCAGCGGAGCGGAACACGTCAGAGAATCGATTCCATTCCCACGTTTATTGAACCGTTTGTATCCGTAACAAAGAAAAGCGGAAGCGGCCGTTTAGATTCGACAGGCGTATTAAGACGGGCTACCGAAGCGGCGTGTTTTCAGCCGCACAGGTAGAACGGCTTACGACCCGAGAATCTGGCCGCTGCAGCTGGACAACAGAAAAGCGGAAGTGCCTGTCGAGCCTCGACAAGCGCTGGAAGACTGGGCAGTGATGGCGCACTTTGCCATCGCAGACCAGACTGAAGCGACCTCGAGAGGCTAGGCGCTGCAGCTGGACAAGAAAAGCAGAAGCGGCCGTTTAGATTCGACAGGCAAGATATGGACCAAAAGCAGTTTGGTCCGTATCTTTGCGACGAAGCACATAGTGCTGCAGGAGCAATAAGGGTTTTGACTGATTGGCGAAGCAGCGCTTTTTGGCGCTTAACCGATTGGCGTTTATTGCAAGATAGCCTTACAATGAAAAAAAGCGAAAGCACCATTTCACTTCTAGACACTGGATTTTAGACAACTAAAGAAATTAACAATAGAAAGGTGGTTGGGATATGAAACAGCCGAATCGATTGCAAACCTGGATCGAGCAGGGGAATGTTCACATTTCCCAGCTCTTTTTTCGCTTTTATAAAGAGTTGAAAATAACGGATGAAGAAGCCATGCTGATTATGCATGTACAGGCGTTCCAACAGGCAGGCAACCCGTTTCCGACACCGGATGAAATCGGGTCCCGCATGATGACGACGCAAAAAAGCGTAACAACCATGCTGCAGAAATTGATGCAGCAAGGCTATCTGGCCATTGAGCAAGAAAAGGAAAACGAAATTTTGACCGAAAAGATTTCCCTTCAACCGCTTTGGGACCGTTTATTGGACTGTGTGTACAAAGAGCAGCACGCAGAAAAAGAAAATTCCCAAAAAGCGTTGGAAGGCGAAGTTTTCCAGCTGTTTGAACAGGAATTCGGCCGCTTTTTATCGCCGATGGAAATCGAAACGATATCCATGTGGATGGACCAAGACGGCCACACGCCGGCCATCATCCGGATGGCGTTAAAAGAAGCCGTGATTTCACAGAAAATCAGCCTGCGATACGTAGACCGCATCCTGTTTGAATGGAAAAAGAAAAACATCAAAACATCAACTGAAGTATCGCGCCATGCCACTTCGTTCAGAGAGAAAAATATCCAGCTTCAGCCGACAGCAAGCAATACAAAAAAAGTGCAATTCTACAATTGGCTGGAGGACCGGAATTAGAAGGTGACCCTTATGATGTCCAAAAAAGAATGGCAATTATGCTTGGAAGAAATGGATAATATGTTCCCGGATGCACATTGTGAATTAGTTCACCGCAATCCGTTTGATTTGTTGATTGCGACCTTGCTTTCAGCGCAGTGCACCGATAAATTGGTCAACAAAGTCACAGCGGCGCTTTTTCAAAAATACCATACGCCGGAAGACTATATTTCCGTGCCGCTCGAAGAACTGCAGCAAGACATCCGCTCGATTGGCTTGTTCCGCAATAAAGCAAAAAACATCCAGGCGCTCAGCCGGATTTTGATTGAGCAATATGGCAGTACGGTACCGGCAGACCGTGATTTGCTGATGACGCTCCCTGGAGTCGGCCGCAAAACAGCCAATGTCGTTGTATCGGTCGCATTCGGCATACCGGCGCTAGCTGTGGATACCCACGTAGAACGTGTCGCGAAACGCCTGGGGATGAATGGCTGGAAAGACTCGCCGCTGCAAGTGGAAGAAACGATCATGAAAAAGACGCCGGCAGAAAATTGGTCGAAAACTCATCACCAAATTATTTTCTTCGGCCGCTACCATTGCAAAGCCCAGAATCCCGGCTGCCACATTTGTCCGCTATTTGACCGTTGCCGTGAAGGCAAAAAGCGGGATAAAAAAGGGTTGGTCAAACGTGAAATTGTCACAGAAGTTAACTAAAGAAGCGGTCGAACCTTTTTTCAACGGCTGGGACAGCCTGAAAGAAACGATTGAACCCTCATTTCGGGACCGCGACGGGACAGGCCAGCAGGAATTGCTAAACGGAATTAAATTGTATAAGCAATTATTAGCGCATTGCGATTTTGAAATTATTCCTTTGAACGGCCTGGAACGCTTAGCGTTTATTGAACAGCGTCCCACCAATTATGCGGCATTCCGCCAGCTGGACGAATTATTTTCCGAAATGAAAAAAGGGATTGCATCGAAACGGATTCAATTAAAAAGAAATGAACAGTAAAAGCCGGAAGCCTGCTGCAGGCCTCCGGCTTTTTTGTATGCCTTAAGGATACGAGCAACTCTGCTCGATTTACGGGCAACTACAACCAGTATACGAGCAACTTTCTTGAACATACGAGCAACTTCAGGATGTTTTCGATCAACTTGCCTGAAGACGAAAAAAAAGCGCGACTGCTGAGTGCAGTTGCGCTTTTTGTGTTTTACGGTTGTGGTTGTTCGGTTTCATCAGCGGGTGGCACAGAAGCAGGGTTGGCGTCGCCTTCGCCGCCATCAGCAGGAGGAGGAGTTTCGCCGCCTTCGCCGTTTCCATTTCCATTTCCATTACCATTTCCGCCGCCTTCGTTACCATTGCCATTGCCATCATTGCCATTCCCGTTTCCATTGCCTTCGTTTTCACCGTTGCCATTGCCTTCGTCATCGGCCGGTTGTTCAGGCTGTTCTTCGTCTTCAGCCGGTTCCTCCGGTTCGGTTGGCTCTTCAGCAGGCTCTTCTTCAGCCGGTTCTTCAGCCGGTTCTTCAACCGGTTCTTCCGGTTCAGCCGGCTCTTCAGTTGGTTCCTCGGCCGGTTCTTCTTCCGGCTCTTCAGGAGCAGCGATGGAGACTCTAACGGAAGCAGGGTCGCTGGCATCGTTGTTGCTGACTGCCGTTACACGGAACGTGTAAGTTTTGCCCGCTTCAAGCCCACTGTATGAATAGCTTTGGCTGCTGGTTGTATCAAGCGTCGAACGGTTGCCATCGACTTCGACAGTCACTCTAAAGGCAACGCCATCTGTGTCATCGTAATTCCATGACAAGTTGGCTGTATTGCCATCGACACTTGCTCGCAAGCCGGATGGGGTATCCAGGTCTTCTTTGACATATCTTTGTGAAACTTGGTTCGGTTCTGAACCACGGACGAACAATTCCGTTCTTCTTAAGCTGTATGGCGTATAAGCGCTTGCCAGTTTAAGAGGGGAACTTCCTGCTTCGACTTGAAGTTCGACGACAGAATCCGGTTTTTCGAATTGTCCGGAGTTGCTTGAAATTCCGAGCATGACCTCTTTAAAGATGCGCTGGGAAATCAGGCGTTCATTTGACGCTGTGTCGATGCCGACTTTCCGTGTGGGATAACCGCTCCAGACGGAAATTGAGTATTTAGGTGAATATCCTGCAAACCAGATATCCGGTGCAGACGAAGCATCCAGGCCATAGTCGTTCAATTCTTTTTCCGTGTAGTTCGATGTCCCGGTTTTCCCTGCAAGATCCAAGCCGCTGATGGCTGCTTCCTTGCCGGTTGAACCACGGAGGTTCGGATCGACTACATCTCTCAGCATATCCGTGACCATGTAAGCCGTGCTGTCTTTCATTGCCGGAACCGATTCCGGTTTCACCACTTGTTCAGTCGTGCCATCGCGGAAAACGATTTTCGTAATCGTATGCGGTTTTGTGTAGACACCGCCATTGCCGAATGCGGCAAATGCACCGGCCATTTCGACTGTTGAAATATTGTCTGCACTCAAGGCAGTGGATTCATAGACATTTTCGAGATCAAGGCCAATTTTTTTCGTGAACTTGGCTGCATTTTCCGTTCCGACTTCCTGGAGCGTTTTTACAGCCGGAATGTTGCGTGAGCGGTATAGCGCTTCCCGGATGGTCATCGTTCCAAGGAAATCGCCGTCGACGTTGCGGATTTTCTGGCCGCTTTCGTAAGAATAAGGCTCATCCACAATCGTTTCGCCTGTCGACCAGTCCAAGTATTCGATGGCTGGGCCATAATCGATCAAAGGCTTGATCGTCGAACCGACAGCACGGTCTTTCGCTGTTGCATAATTGATGCGGACATCTCCGCTGTAATCACGGCCGGCTCCGATTGCTCGGATCGCACCTGTTTTTGTATCCACGACAGTCAAGCCAGACTGCACTTTGTCGTCGAAGAACAATTCAGACGACATGGTTTCGTTTACTGTTTTTTGAACTGAAGGATCAAGCGTCGTGTAAATGGTCAAGCCATCATCCAACGCATAATCGCCTTCAAGGGAATCCAATTCGTCTTCAACCATTTCCATGAACGCTGTGTATTCGCCGTTGTCGACAGTGGCAGCGCGCTGGTTTTCAGGAACAAGAGAATCCGTAACGGATGCTGCTTGCGCTTGTTCTTTCTCAGCTGTTGTAATTTTGCCGTGCTGGTCCATCAGGCTCAAAACGACATTGCGTCTTTTTTCAGCACGTTCCGGATTTTTGAACGGGTTGTAGCCGTTCGGACTTTGCGGCATCCCTGCAAGAAGGGCTGCTTCATGCAATTCGAGTTCGCTGACCGGCTTGCCGTAAAACGTTTCAGCAGCAGTTCCGAACCCGTAAGTGTTGCCGGACATCAAAATTTTATTGAAATACATCTCGAAGATTTCTTCTTTTGTATAGGCACGTTCAAGCTTGAAAGCAAGATAGGCTTCCTGGGCTTTCCGTTTCAAAGTTTTGTCATTCGATAGGAAGGAGTTTTTGATCACTTGCTGGGTAATGGTACTAGCACCCTGCGAACCAAACCCGCCGGTGATGTTTGCGATGACGGCACCGCCGAGGCGGATCACGTCAATTCCGGAGTGCTCGTAGAAACGGTTGTCTTCCGTAGCAAGAATAGCATCTTCCATCACTTTTGGAATATCCTTGTAGTCCACATGCGTCCGGTTTTCAGCCGTTATATAGGGAATTTCCGTTTCGCCGTCAGCTGCGATAAAGGTCGGGCTGATCGGGTCGCGCAGCAATTCCTCATCAAGTTCAGGGGCGCTGCTGGCGTAAAACGCAAATAAGCCGATTCCGCATAGCAGGACGAATACGCCTATCGCTACGACAGCCAATAAAATGCGTTTGAACCAGCTGACGCCGCCTGACGCTTTCTTCGGTTTTTTCGGGGCTTGTTTTTTGCTTGCTTTTTTCTGTTGTTCGATTGCTTTTCTACGCTGTTCGCGTGAAAGGGGTTTTTCGCTCACAATCGGTTCCTCACTTTCTAAATATGCTTTCTTTTACAGATTTTGCAGTACGGGCAAATAATCGATGCGCGGAAAGGCTCCGGGCATGATTTCGACTGCGGTATCTTCGATTTCCTCTAAGGAAATAGATTTCCTGCCACCGGTGATCATCCGGTTCCAAAAGATTTCCAAAGCTTCAAAGCGCATAATGAAATAACGCTCAAGCGAAGAAAAACGGATAATTAAAAATGCCAATCCTTGATGCTTCACCACTTGGGACATATGGTGGATTTGGTGGTCATGGATGTTTTTCAAAGGAAAAGACGTTTTGTTTTCGGTCTCTTTCGCTTCGAAATCGACATACCTGCCGTTCCAGACGCCATTGTAATCCGTAGTAGACGGAGCCCGGAAATAAGCTTCCCGTATGACGGCGGCGCTTCTGGATGGATACTCGACTTTAACAATCTGGACGGGGACGGGTTTTTTGTGGATAACTGCAAGACCCAATTGCAGATAATAATCGTTGGTTTCGTTCAATTCATCCTCAAGCGTTTTGCCCCGGTTGCTGAAAGAAAAATCCTTTTTTTTTGCTTTCACCGGCTTTTCTTTTGGAGGAACAAACTTCTTGCCATTTGGATAATTAATTGCCATTTTGTGATACACCTCGCTTACCTTATCATATCACAAGCACTAAGACGATGAATAAGTTAAAAAGTTTCAAATTTGCTAGTCTAATGATAGCCGATTCACAAACTTATGCCAAATGAAAAGAATATCTGTTCGACAGGGAACCTTTCATTTTAGTTGGCTGGTGAAAAAAGCGGGAAACTGCTTTTGGTGAAAAACACAGCGAATATTACTGCTGCCGGAAGCGTGCAGTAATGTTCGTACGGTTTTCGCTTATATGATAAACTTATGGCAATGGAGGGACGCTATATGACAGTAAGAGAACTCTCTTCCGTATTACATGATGAATGCGGAAAATGCCTGGACCGTTTCTACGATATGCGTGAGCGCGATGCGGTTCCGGATTTTTATAAAGAGGTAAAACCATACGCAGATTATTGGCACGGAAAGATAAATGAATGGCAAAAAGAATCGCTTTTATATATTCAGCAGGAACGGCCGAAATATGTACACAAACCACAGATCGATAATGCGGCAGAAGGGATGGCCCAGTTTTTTGTGCAAAGTTTTTACAAAGAAACGAGCAAAAAGCGCTTTATCCAGACCATCCAGGCGGCGCAGTATACGCTGCAGACCTTTATGCTGGCGATCGATGAAAAGAGCGAAGAAACATGATCCGAAAAAAGAAACTGCCTGAACTCTTGAATGAGTGGAAAACCGAACCCGACATGATGGAGCGGATCGAACACTGGCATACCATCAAAGAAAAGCCGGCAGCCTATGCCGATTTTCCGCCTGCCATGCACGACAGCTTAAAAGCGGCACTGCGCAAAAAAGGCATTGAACAGCTGTATACGCATCAGCGGGAAGCGTTTGATCTGGCGGAAAGCGGCCAATCGTTTACAGCCGTTACGCCGACTGCTTCCGGCAAATCATACTGCTACCACTTGCCGGTGCTCCATAAAATCCTGAACGACCCGGGTGCAAGAGCTTTGTATTTGTTTCCGACCAAAGCGCTTGCCCAGGACCAGAAAAGTGATTTGCACGATTTGATCGAGAAAACCGAGCAGGATATTTTGTCTTACACATACGACGGCGACACCTCGCCGTCCATCCGCACGAAAGTTAGAAAAGCCGGTCAGATTGTCATGACCAATCCCGATATGCTGCATTCCGCCATCTTGCCGCACCACACGAAATGGGTATCGCTTTTTGAAAACCTTCATTATATAGTGATTGACGAGCTTCATACGTATAAAGGCGTTTTCGGTACACATGTGGCACATGTGATTCGCCGCTTAAAGCGCATCTGTGAATTCTACGGCAGCAATCCGGTCTTTATTTGTACGTCGGCAACGATCGCCAATCCAAAAGAACTGGCGGAAAACCTGACAAATACCGAGCATGTGCTGATTGACCGGAACGGTGCGCCTGCCGGCAAGAAGCACATCGTCTTCTACAATCCGCCGATTATCCACCCGACGTTCGGGGTGCGCAGAAGCGCCGTTCTCGAAGTGCGTGATTTGGCGACCCATCTAGTCAAACAAGGTATCCAGACGATCGTCTTTGCAAAAAGCCGTGTACGGGTGGAAATGCTGGTCACGTATTTGCAGGCCATCACCAAAACCAAACTGCAGGACGACTCGATCAAAGGCTACCGCGGCGGCTATTTGCCGACAGAGCGGCGGGCCATTGAAAAAGGGCTGCGCGATGGAACCATTAAATGCGTCGTCTCGACCAACGCCTTGGAACTCGGTGTGGACATCGGACAGCTGCAGGCTTGCATCATGACGGGCTATCCGGGGAATATCGCAAGCGCCTGGCAGCAGGCCGGACGCGCAGGCAGACGGCAGGATGAATCGCTGGTTGTGTACGTGGCCCAGTCGACTGCGCTGGACCAGTACATCATCAACCATCCTGAATACCTGCTCGACCAGTCGCCGGAAGAAGCGCGCATCCATCCGGAAAACATCATCATCCTGATGGACCATTTGAAATGTGCTTCGTTTGAATTGCCGTTTCGGACGGACGATCAATACGGTGAATTTGACGTGCAGGAATTGCTGGAATATTTGCAGGAGCAAGGGGTGCTCGTACGGACCTCGGACCGCTGGCACTGGATGAGCGACCGTTTCCCGGCGCATGACATTTCACTGCGGTCAGCATCGCAGGAAAACGTCGTGATCATCGACCAGTCCGTTCCGGCGGATACACGGGTCATCGGTGAAATGGACCGCTTCAGCGCATTGACTTTACTTCACGAAGAAGCGATTTACCTGCACCAAGGCACGCAGTTCCAAGTCGAGATTTTGGACTGGGAAGAGAAAAAGGCGTATGTCCGGGAAGTGGACGTCGATTATTTTACGGACGCCAACCTGGCGATCGAGCTGAAAGTGATGAGTGAAGACAAAACGAAAAAACTGCATGAAGCAGACGTCCAGTACGGCGATATTGCAGTGCTGGCGATGCCGACGATTTTCAAGAAGATCCGATTTGATTCGCATGACAATATCGGGTCCGGACCGATTTCACTGCCTGCCGAAGAACTGCATACTTCTTCGACTTGGCTGAGTTTCACCAAACTCGAAGGCTTCAGCGACTCGGAATTGTCGGATACGATGACCGGAGCGGCGTATGCCATCGAGTCGTTCATCCCGATTTTTGTGCAATGCGACCGGCGGGATGTCCACGTCGTGCCGCAAGTGAAATCGACCCATAACGATCTGCCGTCATTTTTCATCCACGATTCATATCCCGGCGGCATCGGCATCAGTGAACGGATCTATGATTTATGGCAGCCGCTGCTCGACAAAGCGCAGCAGCATATTTCGGAATGTCCGTGCCTCGATGGCTGTCCGTCGTGCATCGGTGCACAAGACGCCGCCGTCAGCATGAAGAGCCATGTCATCAAGCTGTTGAACGAGCTTCGCAGAGGGGAGTGAAGGGCCGATGTCGTTTGAAAGCAAGTTATTGCAAATGAAAGGCATGCTGAAAAAACAGCCAGCCAAAAAGCAGGCCCCAAAAGCGGCAGCACGGCCGCTTTTTGAAAAAGAATGGGGCAATATCGGTCTCGAGCTGAAAGAAAACAAATTCGGCTTTGTCTACGAAAAGAAAATCCGTTATCCCTTAACGCACCAGCACGGCAAGGTCGAGCTCGGCGAGTTGAACCGGGTGCTGGCGGCCTGGGAACAAGTGCCTTTTGAGCATCCGTTCAAGCTGAAGCCGGGAACTCCGATTGTGTTTTTCGACACGGAGACGACCGGCCTGAGCGGGACAGGCGCGTATATCTTCCTGATTGGCTTATTGGTCCAGAAAGACGGCCATTTTGAAATGACCCAATACATTATGCCGGACCCTTCCCACGAAGCTGCTTTTCTTTACGAAACGGGCTTATGGCGCGATGAGGAACCGATCATCTTTTCGTATAACGGAAAAAGCTTCGACTGGCCGCAATTGATGTCCAGGTGGACGATGCACCGCCAAGTCCTGCCGAAATTGCCGGCGCCGCTGCAAATCGACTTGTTCCATGGGACGAAACGGATCTGGAAAAACGAACTGGAACGGATGAAGCTGAGTACGATCGAAGCGGAAAAACTGGGGTTTGTCCGGGAAGGCGATGTACCGGGCTATTTGATTCCGCCGATTTACCTCGATGCCGTAAAAAGCGGCTATCCCGATGGGTTGGCAAAAGTTTTGTTCCATAACGAGCTGGACATCTTGTCGCTTGTGTCGCTGTATGTCCTGTCGTCCGACTTGCTGCGGGAAGATTTGGTTTCCGAGACCAGCGGCGCGTATACCAATATCGGAAAATGGTATGCCGATTTAAAGCAGTTTGACCAAAGCGCCACGTATTTGGAACACGTTACGCAAGAACGGGGAAGTTCCGCCGCCATGGCACGCTATTTTTTGGCGATCCAGAAAAAACGGAGCGGGCAGTACGACGAAGCGGTCCGGCTGTTTAAAGAGGCGGCGCCGCATTTGCGCGGTTCGGTGGAAGTCGAGGCCTGGATCCATGCAGCCAAATTATATGAACACCAGCTCGGCGATTTGGACAAAGCCATCACGATGGCGGGTTTTGCAAAGCAAGCGAGCGAACATACAAAGGTGCGGAATTCACTCGTATTGGATATTCAAAAGCGGCTGTTCCGCCTGGATGAAAAAAAGCGGAAAAAACATGCCCAAGTTGCCAAGAACTAAACACGAAAATTGTGCCATATGCTATAATTGGCGATAGGAAGGGTTTTTTATCCCAGATTAACGGGCAGTATGGACTGCCTAACAAGTTCGAATGGTTCAGCGGACAATTAGAGAGATGGGAAATCCTCACTAATTTCAGTTTTACCTGATGGAAGGACGATAAAAATGGACAATAAATACACAGCTAAAGACATCTTGGAAAGAGACTTTAAAACAGGAATGCGCGGTTACAACCAGGACGAGGTCGACCATTTCCTGGATGAAATCATTCAAGACTATGAAATCTTCACGAAAAAAATCGAACAGCTGCAAAACGAAAACAAACGCCTGCGTGCAGAAATGGACGATGCGCCGCGGAAACAGGCAGCGCCGGTTCCAGGCACGACAAACTTCGATATTTTGCGCCGTTTGTCTCATTTGGAAAACCACGTATTCGGCAACAAATTGAATAACAATTAAATCCGTTGAATTATTTGTTGAAATAACGTATACTTGATAAGCCATTGGAAATTCTGGCAATCGCTCCGGCTCTTTGCCGGAGAGGAAAGTCCATGCTCACACGGACCTGCGATGGCCGTAGTGATCGCGCTTAGCGAAACAATAAGCTAAGGCAGCTTAACAGCTGACGGCGGGTAGAACGCCTAAGTCTTCGGATATGGCCGAAATACCCTGAAGGTGCCACAGTGACGGAGCTGCATAAGAAATTATGCAGGTGGAACGAGGTAAACCCCGCGAGTGAGAAACCCAAATTATGGTAGGGGCACTTTTCTGAAGGAATTGAACGGATGAAGAGGCAAGCTTTTAGCATGCAGATAGATGGTTGCCGTCCACTAGTACGAGGTGCAAGCCGTTTGAGTACGTGGAAACAAAACATGGCTTATAGAATTTCTCTTGGCTTTAAATTGCTATCAAAGGCTCTCCATTCCGGAGAGCTTTTCTACTTATAATTGAAAAAACCTGAACTTGCCTTAAAAGGAACTTTTTTATATAAAACTCGAAACAACTTGCAACAGGAAAGGGCGTCGTTATGACTAAATTTAAATTGCTCGCCACTGCCGCAATGGGCCTTGAGTCAATTGTAGCGGATGAAGTGAAAGAACTGGGATACCAGACACAAACAGAAAACGGCAAAGTGTTTTTCGAAGGAGACGAGCGCGACATTGCAAAAGCCAACCTTTGGCTGCGCACAGCGGACCGTGTGAAAATCATCGCCGGGGAGTTTAATGCGTATACGTTTGATGAATTGTTTGAACGCACAAAAGCGATTGAATGGGAGAAATTCCTTCCGGTCGATGCTAATTTCCCCGTGCAGGGAAAATCGGTCAAATCGAAATTGTACAGCGTGCCGGATTGCCAGTCGATTGTCAAAAAAGCGATTGTTGAACGGCTGAAAAAAGCGTATCACCGGAACTCGTTCCTGGATGAATCAGGTGCCCGTTTTAAAATTGAAGTTTCCATTTTGAAAGACAAAGTCCAATTGTCGATTGACACAAGCGGCGCCGGCCTGCATAAACGCGGCTACCGCCTGGATCAAGGGGAAGCGCCGTTAAAAGAAACCTTGGCGGCCGCTTTGGTGAAACTGTCCCGCTGGACGCCGGACCGGCCGTTTGTGGATCCGTTCTGCGGTTCCGGGACGATTCCAATTGAAGCAGCGATGATCGGCCAGAACATTGCACCGGGCTATAACCGTGATTTCGATGCAGAAGAGTGGCCATGGATGAAACAGCAGATTTGGGACGATGTACGGGCAGAAGCAGAGGAATTGGCGAATTACGACCAGCCTTTGAACATCCTCGGTACGGATATCGACCACCGCATGGTGAAAATTGCACAAGAAAACGCACGGGAAGCCGGGTTTGCAGATTTGATCCAATTCCAGCAGCGCCAGATGAAAGACTTTGTGACGCATGAAGAAAACGGGGTCGTTGTCGGCAACCCGCCATACGGGGAGCGCATCGGCGAAGTGGAAGTCATAGAACAAATGATCAGCGATATGGGGCGCCTTTTCTCCAAGCACCCGACATGGTCGATCTACATCCTGTCGTCCATGGAGAAATTCGAAACGATCTACGGCCAGCCAGCCACGAAAAAACGAAAATTATTCAACGGTTTCATTCGCACAGATTTGTTCCAATTCTGGGGAGAACGGCCAAAAAATAAATGACTCGAGAACGGAAGGGCGCGAAGCCCTTCCGTTTCTCTGTGAGGAGAACTTATGAGACAACCTATACCATTTCCATTAGATAAAGATAAAACGTTTTTTGAATCGCTGAATGATTGGATTGGGGATATCTTTTACGACGAGCTGCCTGAAAAGGGATTTGATTTGCGTGATGAACAGATTTTCATGGCTTTCCAGATTGAACAGGCGCTAAAAGAAAAATCGGTGCTTTTTGCGGAAGCAGGCGTTGGCACCGGAAAAACCTTGGCATATTTACTGCCGGCAATCGCCTATGCCCGCTACACGGGAAAACCGGCTTTGATTTCCTGCGCCGATGAAACCTTGATTGAACAGCTCGTGAAAAAAGGCGGCGATATCGACCGCTTAAACGATCTCTTTGATTTGAAACTGGATGTCCGCTTGGCCAAATCGCGCGATCAGTATCTGTGCCTTCAGCGTTTCGAAGGGGCTCAGAAGCGGCTTGATGCGGATTTCCTTTACGACATTGAAGACAGTCTTCCGGAATTCGTCAACAAAACCTTCTCCATGCAAAATACCTATCCATACGGGGAACGTTCCAGCTACCCTGAAGTGACGGACGAAGAATGGCAGCAAGTGAACTACCATCCGATCCAGAACTGCCAGGCATGTGAACTTCGCAATAAGTGCGGCCAGACGATTCACCGCAACCATTACCGCAAAGCAACCGACTTGGTGATTTGTTCGCACGACTTTTTGATGGAGCATATTTGGACAAAAGAAACGCGCATCCGTGAAGGGCAGACGCCTTTGCTTCCGGACTACTCGCTTGCCGTATTGGACGAAGGGCATTTGCTGGAATTTGCGGCTCAGCGTGCCTTGACGTATGAAGTGCAGGAAATGACGTTATTGCACGTGACCGAACGCGTCATGGTTGACGGTGTACGCGAGAAAACTTTGGGCTTGATCGAGCAGGTCATCGATTTGCACAATGAATTTTTCCGCGAGCTCCGCAAAAGCACCATCGCTTCCGATGAAGACCGTAAAGGCATCCGAAAAACCGATGAGCTGTTGTTGATCGGCCGGGAAACGGTGCGAAAAATCGATGATTTGCTGGAGGAATTTGTTTTTGAAGGCGAATTGTACACCATTCCGGAATACGATCTAAAACTCGCAGAAGAATACTTTGACCTGTATACCTTTGCGATGAAACTGTTTGTCGAAGAAGGCGATGCCATCAACTGGCTGGAAGTGAAAGACGAAATCGAGACTTTGGTCATCATGCCGCGCCTTGTGACGGATATTTTGGATGAAAAATTCTTTGACGGCAAAGTGCCGGTCATCTTTTCATCAGCTACTTTATCTGTCCAAAAAGACTTTACTTATATTGCGGACAGCTTAGGCATTGACGATTTCCAGTCGTTCTCTGTTCCGTCTCCGTTCGACTACGAAGATGTAATGAAAGTGTTCAAGCACCCGCTTGAGCAGCAAGACAAATTTGGCCGTGTCTATGATTTGTTCTCGACAGGCGACCAGACGCTCGTGTTGTTTAAATCAAAAATGGACATGGACAATTTCAAGCGGTCGCTGCCGCTGGACCATCAATACACCATCGAATTTGAAGGCGACCGCGAGTTGTCGACGGTCGTGAAAGAATTCCAGGAAGGCAAATTCCAAGTGCTGTGTTCGTACCACTTATGGGAAGGCTTGGATCTGCCGGGCGAAGCTTTGACAAAAGTGATTATCGTTGATTTGCCGTTCCCGCCGAAAGATCCGGTCTTTGAAGCGAAGCGCAAATTCAGCGCCAATCCTTTGGAAGAAATCGACTTGCCGTTCATGCAGCTGCGGATTCAGCAAGGCATTGGCCGCTTGATCCGGACTTCCAATGATTATGGTGAAATTCATTTGTTGCTGAATGAAGAAGAGCTGGTGATCGAGCATCTTTGGGGCCAGATTTTGCCGGTTCCTGCAGAAAATTTTTAATCCTTCTAAAGACTTATGCTACAATGGGCTTAAAGTCTGTTTTGGAGGGATTTAAATGACATTGGAACAACAATTCACCGAGCACGTCGGAAAAATGCGCGCTTACCAGGAAGCACTTTCATTATTGTATTGGGATCTCCGCACCGGAGCGCCGAAAAAAGGCGTCGATTTGCGTTCTGAGACGATCGGAACCTTGTCGTCGGAACTATTTGCGCTGTCGACTTCGGATTCATTCGGCGAGCTGCTTTCGTCACTGGAAGCAGAGAAAGATGGCATGGATGTGGTGCTGCGACGTTCCGTCGAGGAAGCCCGCAAAGAATACGATTTAAGCAAAAAAATTCCGCCTGAAGAATACCGGGAATTTGTTGTGCTGCAGTCCAAAGCAGAATCTGTCTGGGAAGATGCCAAAGCTGCAAGTGATTTCTCCATGTTCGAGCCTTATTTGGAAAAATTGGTCTCGACGACGAAGAAAATGATCGGCTATTGGGGCGAGAAGAACGGCAGTGCATACAACACGCTGCTCGATCAATACGAACCCGGCATGACGACAGAAATCCTGGATGAAGTTTTTGGCGCTCTGCGTGGACGCATCATTGCGCTTGTCCAAAAAATCGCCGATTCGGAGCACAAGCCGGAAACCGGTTTTTTGTTCGGCCATTTCCCGAAAGAATCCCAGCGTGATTTCAGCTTCCAAGTTCTGGAGCAATTAGGCTATGACTTCGAAGCGGGGCGCTTGGATGAAACGGTTCATCCGTTCATGACCACTATCAACCGGCACGATATCCGGGTGACGACAAAATATGACGAAAAAGATTTCCGCACCGCCGTATTCGGCACCATCCACGAATGCGGACATGCGCTATACGAACAGAACCTCAGTGAAAAATTGTCCGGCTTGCCGGTAGAGACCGGTTCTTCCATGGGGATCCACGAATCGCAGTCGCTGTTCTTTGAGAACTTTGTCGGACGCAACGACAAGTTCTGGAGCAGCAACTTCGGGTTGCTGAAAGAGTACGCTGCAGGCCAGTTTGAAGGTGTGGACGTTGCTGATTACTGGCGCGCCATCAACGAGTCGAAGCCGTCGCTCATCCGCATTGAAGCGGACGAACTGACGTATGCGCTTCACATCATGATTCGCTACGAACTGGAAAAAGGCTTGTTTAACGGCGACATTGCAGTAAAAGACCTGCCGCAGCTTTGGAACGATAAATACGAAGAGTATTTGGGAGTCCGCCCGTCGAATGACGCAGAAGGCGTGCTGCAGGATGTCCACTGGGCCGGGGCAAGTTTCGGCTATTTTCCTTCCTATGCACTCGGTTATATGTATGCGGCGCAATTCAAAAATGCGATGCTGAAAGATTTGCCGAATTACGATGAATTGCTGGAAGCCGGAAACGTTGCGCCGATCCGTGAATGGCTGACCGAAAAAGTCCACCAGCACGGCGCTGTGAAAAAACCGCTCGAAATTCTGCAGGATGCAACCGGTGAAGGACTGAACGCTGAACATTTGGCGGGCTATTTGGAAGAGAAGTATTCAAAAATCTATCAGTTGAATTAAACTGGAAAGGCGGTAAAAGCTTCGTGCTTTTATCGCCTTTTTTATGCTGGGGTTTAAGTGGGAAGCTGCGCGATAGCCAGCTTATGCCTGACTTTAATTCGGATATGCCCAACTTTGATTCGCATACGCCCAAGCCTAGTCTTTTTTCGCCCTGCTTTCTCCAAAATATGCCCAACTCCAGAAAATCCAGCACCAATTGACTGCCAATTTTGATTATAATAAAAGGAGGAGGGGATACATAATGTTGAAATCTTTTAGTCTGGAAGGCAAAACGGCGATTGTTACCGGAGCAGGTAAAGGGATCGGCAAGGCCATCGCATTGGCAGTTGCGGAAGCGGGAGCGAATGTCATGCTTGTTGCCCGCACCGAAAGCGATTTAGTGGAAGTGCAAAAAGAAATCGGCAACAATCGGACGTCTTACACTGTTGCGGATATCACTGCCAGAGAGCAAATTCAAAACGTGGTGGAGAAAACGGTCGAACAATTCGGTGCGATTGACATCCTGGTCAACAACGCCGGCATGAACATCCGCTCATCGCTGATGGATGCGACAGACAGCGAGTGGCATAAAATCATGGATACGAATGCGCATAGCGTGTTCATGTTCTCACAGGAAGTGGCAAAGAAAATGGACGGCGGCGGTTCGATTGTCAACATCAGTTCAGTCGGCGGGGAACGCGCGCTGAAAACAGGAGTCGTCTATGCAGCGTCCAAAGCGGCGATCATCCAGATGACAAAAGTGATGGCGATGGAGTGGGGGCCGAAAAACATCCGCGTCAATGCCATCGGCCCTTGGTATTTCAGAACGCCGCTGACAGAAAAACTATTGAATGACCAGGAGTATCTGGATTCCATCCTGGCGGTCACGCCGATGAAGCGCGTCGGCGAGTTGCCAGAAGTGGCAACGCCGGTCGTCTTTTTGGCATCCGATGCGGCAAGCTATATCACCGGGCAAACTTTGTTTGTGGACGGCGGCATGGCCATTCACGGTTTTTCCTGAAAGAAATAAAAGGGATTGGCTTCTTTAAAAACACAGGACAGTTACATTGTTCCTGTTTCAGTCTCTCCTGCGCTATGCTGGCTTCGTTGCAAAGGATTTGCCCCAAATTGCTTTTGGGACAAATCCTTTTTTATATTCGTGCAGAAAAAATGATATGATAGTAGCAGTATTTGATGAAGGAGTTTTGCAACATGACGGCATTAGAACATAAAGAAGGTTTAATCGAGACGGCAAGGCTATACCAAATTTTTGAGGAAAACGAAGATACCGAACGGGCTGCCAAAGCGGAACTGTTCGCCAAGAAAATCTTGAAAAACAATTTCATCATTGGGTTCGCCGGCCATTTTTCTTCCGGGAAATCTTCCATGATCAATGCATTGACCGGAGAAACACTGCTGCCATCGAGCCCGATTCCGACAAGCGCAAACATTGTCAATGTCCATAAAGCGGATGCCGATTTTGCCATTGTGAATTTAAAAGACCAAAAACCGGTTTACTTTCCGGAAAACTACGATTTTGAAGCGGTCAAAGCGTTCTGCAAAAGCGGTGAAGTGACACAGATCGACATCGGCCATAAAGAATCGGTGCTGCCGGAAGGGATTACGGTGATGGACACGCCAGGCGTCGATTCGACGGATGATGCCCACCGGATGTCCACAGAGTCAGCGCTGCATGTTGCGGATATGGTGTTTTACGTCATGGACTATAACCATGTCCAGTCTGAACTGAATTTCAATTTCACAAAAGAACTGCAGAAATACACAGAGCTGTACTTGATCGTCAACCAGATCGACAAACACCAGGACAGCGAATTGTCTTTTTCTGATTTCCGCCAATCGGTCCAGGATTCGTTTGCGGCTTGGGGCGTTGTCCCGAAAGGCATCTTTTTCACGTCTCTGAAAGACTTCAGCCATCCCGGAAACGATTTTGAACAAGTAAAAGGCCTGGTTTCTTCCGTTATGGAAGGCTGGCAAGGCCATGCAGGAGCCGCCGCAGAATCAGCGCTCCAGCAATTAAAAGACGAACATCTGCAATTCCTGGAAAATGAGAAAATGGAACGCCTGCAGGCTTTTTCATCTGTCTTAACGGAAGAAGAATGGGCAATGCGCGAAGAACTGAAGCAGGAAAGCGAATCGGTGTCGAAACGCCTATCTGTCATGGATTACGAAGACTGGAAACTGAGTTTCGAGAAAAACCGGAAGCAGTTGCTGGAAAACTCGAATATCATGCCGTATGAATTGCGCAACGCACTGACCAATTACCTGGAGTCGGTGCAGCCGAATTTTAAAGTGGGGCTCTTGTTCAGCGCCAAGAAAACGCAGGAAGAACGGGAAGTACGGAAAACAGAAGTGAAGGACCGCTTGTCCGTCGTGGTGGCTTCTCAAATCACCAATCATCTAAAGAAGTTGATGAAGACTTCCCTGAAAGATGCGGGCAAATTAACCGATACGGAATCACTTGCCATAGATGAGATGGTGTTCGATGTGCCAATGTCACTCGTAGAAGAACAAGTGCCGCGGGGAGCTTCCAATACAGCGGATGCTGTGCTGAACTTTGCAAACAGCATCTCGACGGCTGTCCAAAGATGGTTTATCCGGGAAACCGAAGCCTGGAAAAATGCACAGGAAGAAAAATTCAATGGCCTCTCTGACGATGTGGCAACCGAAATGGACATGAAAGCGGAAGGGTTGAACCAGAAATTGCTGGCGATCCGCACACTCGAGGAAATGGATAAACTTACCGAGAAAGTGAAAAGAGCCTTTTCCGCGATGCTGCCCAAACAAAAGCAGGCGGCAGAAGAACGCGTCCAAAAGTGGAACGAAAGCTTCCAGATTGATGTAGAAGAAATGGTGGAATTTGATCCGACCATGCTCGAACCGCAGAAAGCTGTTCAGTCTGAAGCGCGAGAACTGGCTGACGTCCCGGCGTATGCAGAGTTTGACGAACAGGCCGTAGTGGAGCGGGCAAAAGGGACAGCAAACAGGCTCGGGCCGATCAAAGGGTTTGCCGAAACGGCCGAGTACTTGAAGCGGAAAGCGGCAAGACTCGAAAACCAGGAATTTACGATTGCCTTATTCGGGGCATTCAGCGCCGGGAAATCGTCATTTTCCAATGCGTTAATGGGCGAAACGGTGCTGCCGGTATCTCCGAATCCGACAACGGCGACAATCAACCGGATCCGTCCTGTCAGCAAAGACCATCCGCATGAAACAGCGGATGTCCGGCTGAAAACCGTCTCGCAAATGACAGAAGACGTCCAAAATTCCTTCCAGGTGCTTGGCGCTGCCGTCAGCTCGCTGGAAGAGGCTTATGACAAATCGGCCAATCTGCCGGTAAACGAAGAAACCGAGCAGCAAGTGCACAAATCGTTCATTAACGCTTTCCGAAAAGGCTACCCGCATTTTAAAAATGAACTTGGCAAAACGGTTCGGACGGACCGGGAAGAATTCGGGTTATATGTAGCAAAAGAAGAACGAAGCTGCTTTGTCGATGAAATCGATTTCTATTACGATTGCGAATTGACGCGCAGCGGCGTGACGCTTGTCGATACACCGGGAGCGGATTCCATCAATGCGCGCCATACGAATGTTGCGTTCGAATACATCCGGAATGCCGATGCGATTTTGTTTATCACGTATTACAACCACGCGTTCGCCCGTGCCGACCGGGAATTTTTGATTCAGCTGGGCCGGGTGAAAGACGCCTTCGAAATGGATAAAATGTTCTTCGTCGTCAACGCGATTGATTTGGCGAACAACGAACAGGAAAAAGAGGCGGTCGTCCAATACGTGCAGGATGAATTGCTGCGCTTTGGCATCCGTTTTCCAAGACTGTACGGGGTTTCAAGTTTGATGGCGCTTCGCGACCGCGAAACCTCAGGTATGCCGGAATTTGAAACGGCGTTCCAGCATTTCTTGAAAGATGAATTAAAAGGCATGGCGGTCCAGTCGCTTGCAGAAGAAGAACAGAAAACGGTTGACCGGTTCCGCGCACTCATTGCACAGACCGAGAGGAACCTGCTGCGCAAAGACGAACGCCTGGAAGAACTGAAGCGGCTTGAACAGCAGCTGCGCATTTTGTTCAGCACGTCGCCAGCGGCCATCTTGTCCCGTGAAGCTTTGCAAGAACTCGACGAATTGCTGTATTATGTGAATCAGCGGGTGTTTTACCGCTTTAATGACTTCTTTAAAGAAGCATTCAATCCTTCGGTCTTTTCAAACAAGCCGGCGCAGCAAGCGCTTGACGCGGCTTTGCAGGAAATTGCCGATATGACGGCATTTGATTTCCAGCAGGAACTGCGCGTGACGAATTTCCGGTTATCGCAGTTTATCGAGAAAAAAATTGCGGCGCGTTTTAAAGAAGACACCGCTAAATTGCGCGAGATGAATCCTGATTTCTCATTCACGCCTTATGAAGTGGAAGAAGCAGCAGCGGTTGAAGTGGACCGGCCATTCACGGGCAGCGATTATTCGTCAGTAAAATCCTATTATAAAAACAACCGAAGCTTTTTCGAGAAAAACGAAAAAGAAAAACTTCGTGATGCCTTGCAGGCTTTGATGGAGCCGGATGCTTTAAAGTATTTGGACAAGGAAAAAGCGGAACTCGGCGAATGGGCGGACACTTGGGTCGACCAGGAAGCAGAAGGCCTTCGCCAGCATATTTTAAGACAGGCTGTAGATCAAATTGAATCCGAGCGTACACTGCTTCAACAAGAAGAAAAACTGAAGGAATGGAAAAACCTATTTTCTAATCTGATCGCTGAAAGGGTGTAAGCAATGACAGTTTTTATCAAAACAACGGATACAGAGAAATACAGATGGATTGATGCGAGATTCGATTTGCATCAACCGGAAACGGGACGCGAGCAATATGCGCAAGAACATGTGGAAGGCGCGATCCACTGGGATTTAAACAATGACCTTTCGGATATGGCGTCGAATGCAGGGCGCCACCCCATGCCTTCAAAAGAACAAGTGGCCGAACTGATCAAAAAGAGCGGGCTATCCCCGGAAGACGAGGTTGTCGTCTATGACCAGGGCGGCACCGCTTTTGCTGCCCGAGCGTGGTGGCTGTTGAAATATGCCGGATTTGAAAAGGCGTATATCAGCAAACTGGGCTTTGAATCATTGAAAAAACAAGGGATTCGCGTTTCAAATGAACTCCCTGAATATCCACCGAGCAATCCGGAATTGAAGTTTAATGAGTCGATTTATGCGGACCAGGAGGATGTCAAAAATATTATTGACGGCAAAGAGCTGGGGGTTTTGGTGGATGCCCGTTCACCCAAACGCTTTGCCGGCATTGAAGAACCGATTGATCCGGTAGCGGGACGCATTCCTGGAGCCCACAACTTCGATTTGGAGCAATTGGTCAAAAACAAGCAGTTTATCGAAGACGCCGATTTTTCGTCAGTCCTGCACAAAAACGAACCAGCTGTTGTTTACTGCGGCAGCGGCGTTTCAGCAGCCGGATTGTATGCCATACTTGCCGAAAAGGGCCACGAATCGCTTCGCTTGTATACGGGCAGCTTTTCCGACTGGATCCGCAACGAAGACAATGTAGTGGAAATCGACACCGCCGATATGCCGGAACCGTCAGACGACGACTCAAAAGATATATTGGCACGCCTTATTGAAGAAGGCTACTCTGGTGAAATGCTGATGAAAAAATTCGAATACGAGAAGTCGTTGATCGATAAAAAAGAATAGCAAATGAAAACACCCCCTACTTTTCCAAGTAGGGGGTGTTCTACGTCTTTATTCAGCAATTTCAAGATCGTCTTGAGTTTTTTCAATCGCTTCTTTCCGGCTCAACAGGACGGTGATGATCTGGTGATTTTCCATTTCTTTCACTGTCACGGTATGATTCGGCATGTCGATTGATTCGCCTTCGTGGATGTCGATGTTCTTCAGTTGGACCCATCCGCCAATCGTATCGACGTCTTCGCTGTCATCGAAAGTGATGGCAAACCGATCTTCAAGATCGGATAGGAGGACGCGGCCATTGAGCAGATAATTGAAAGTGTCCAAGGCTTTGATTTCATCGCGTTCGTCATCATCAAATTCATCGCGGATTTCACCGACGATTTCTTCGAGAATGTCTTCCATCGTAATGACGCCGGAAGTGCCTCCGTATTCATCGATGACAATGGCCATGTGGACGCGTTCTTTCTGCATGGTCCGTAAAACGTCTTGGATAGGCGCTGCCTCCATAACAAAAGGAATGTCATGGACCGCAAGGCTTTCTCGCAAGTCTTCCGTGAAGGTGTAATTAGTCAGCATTTCTTTTACATTGATAAACCCAATAATATTGTCTTTGTCTCCGTTCTCCGTAATCGGATAACGGGTATATTCGTGTTCGCGCACAATTTCCATCAGATCGTTATGCGTCATTTCAAGTGAAATGGACTCCATTTGAGTGCGGGGAATCATGATGTCTTTAGCACAGCGTTCATCAAACGAAAAGATGTTCTGCATATACGATAATTCGGTTTGATTGATTTCACCGCTTTGATAACTTTGCGTCATGATGATTTTCAGCTCTTCCTCTGAATGGGCCTGTTCATGGTCTGCAGGTTCAATGCCGAACATGCGGAGCAAGAGGCGGGCAGAACCATTCATTAACCAAATAAACGGGTTCATGATTTTGCCGAAAAGAATCAGTGGGCCAGACAGGAACAACGCCATTTTCTCAGCGTACTGAATAGCCAAAGTTTTCGGTGCCAGTTCGCCCAGAACCACATGGAAATACGTAATGGCAACAAAGGCGATGGTGAACGAAAGAATGGATGCAGTTGGATCACCGACACCAAAACTGTCCAGCAGCGGGTGCAGCATGCGTTCGACCGTCGGTTCACCAAGCCAACCGAGTCCGAGCGCAGTTACCGTAATGCCGAGCTGGCACGCCGATAAATAATAATCCAGGTTATCTGAAATTTTCTTCGTCTTTATCGCGTTTTTGCTGCCTTCCGAAATCAGCTGATCGATGCGGGATGTCCGCACACGGATGATCGAGAATTCAGATCCGACAAACAAAGCGGTTAAAGCAATTAACAAAACTACCAAAAACAAATTCAATATGAGTATACTGTCCAATTGGTCCCTCCGGCTTGGAGGGTTCACCTCTGCTTTCAAAAAATGTAATTTTATTATAGCATAAATGAGCCTTGTATAGTTATTAAGGCGCTTGGATATAAATAAACCGAATGGATAAGCATTAGTAGTTGTATCGGGAGAAAAATGGATTTATCATTATATTTAGAAAAGGAGTGACAGCATGAAGACGTTATGGCACGGGGGAACGATTTACACAATGGCAGCAGAAGGAGAAACCGTTGAAGCAGTTTTGGTTTCAGGCGGTAAAATAGAGAAAATCGGTACATACGAGGAGCTTGGCAAACTTGCAGACCATCAAGTGGACTTGCAGGGGAAAGTGCTTTATCCGGGGTTTGTCGACAGCCATATGCACATGATCGGACACGGCGAAAAATTATTGCGAGTGGATCTCTCAAAAATCGATTCATCGGAAGAAATGAAAAACGAACTGATCCGCTCTACAGCCAACCTGCCGGATGGGGAATGGTATATCGGTGAAGGATGGAATGAAAACAATTTTCCGGACCGCAAGATTTTCCACCGGACGGAACTGGATGAAATCAGCCAATCGCCGATGATGCTGAAGCGGGTCTGCCGCCATGCAGTCTTGGCCAATTCAAGCGCGTTGGCCCTTGCCGGCATCACAAAAGATACACCGGATCCAGACGGCGGGGTCATTGTCCGCGATAATGACGGTGAACCGACCGGGTATTTACTGGATGCCGCACAGGATTTAGTATCAAGCCAGGTGCCGGAAGCAAGCATCAACTACTTGACCAACGCATTGAAAACGTCCGTGGAAGATTTGCTGTCGCTTGGCCTGACTGGCGCCCATACGGAAGACATGGGCTATTACGGGGATTACTCGCGGCCGTTGCAGGCATTTAAAAACGTAATCGGCGACGAGATTAAATTCCGCGCCCATTTGCTTCGTGCCCATAGCGTATTCGAGAAAATGATCGAAGGAGCCGAATACAAAGAGCCGTTTATCGACCCAGGCGCGATGAAGATTTTTGCTGATGGATCCATCGGCGGAAAAACGGCATTGCTCAGCAAGCCTTATAACGACGATCCGTCGACAAGCGGTGTCGCGATCCATTCCGACGATGAACTAAAAGAGCTCGTCGCAATGGCGCGCCGCCACGGCGAAGCAGTGGCGATTCATGTGATTGGCGATTTGGCATTGGAAAAAGCGCTGGATGCCGTTGAAGCCCACCCGGTTCCCGCAGGCAAAAGAGACCGCTTTATCCATGCCATGGTAGTCCGTGAAGATTTAGTGGAACGCATGCAGAAAATTGATGTGGCACTGGATTTGCAGCCGAGCTTTACCACTTCCGATTTTCCATGGGTTGTTGAACGGCTGGGCGAAGACCGGATCCGCTGGTCATATGCCTGGAAAAGCTTGTTGGAAAACGGCTTGATCTGCGCCGGCGGATCGGATGCACCGATCGAAGAAGTGAATCCGCTTCAAGGCATCTACGCTGCGGTGGCCCGCAAAAAAGCATCTGATACACACGAAGGCTATATGCCGCATGAGAAACTAAGCCGCTATGAAGCCATCCAGCTGTACACAAGCGGAAGTGCTGCGGCCATTTGCAAAGAGCACGAGCGCGGACAGATCCACGAAGGCTATGATGCGGACTTCTCCATTTTTGACCGCGACTTGTTTGAAGGTCCGGAAGAGCAGATTTTAGAGGCTCAAGTGGAAATGACCGTGGTGGACGGAGAAATTATGTACCAAAAATAACAAATCACTGAGGTTTAAAGGAAAGAGGAGGGTGAATACATGCCAGCTGTACCAACTGAGATCTTGGATAAACTGGAACATGCCGAACGGTCAGGGATCAACATGACCAGCCCAAAAGCGGTGGTGGACCATATGCTCGCCCAAGGCGAAAAAGAAGCGATCCTGTTTTTCTACAAGCCGAATAGCCTGGAATTCGATTTTGATAAATTCAATGGGGCTGTAGAAGAAATGCGCAATCGATAAAACCAAAAAAGACTCGGAGCCGTTTGTGGCTCCGAGTCTTTTTAAATGCAATCGATTTATTTTCCGCCCAACAAATCGAACAAGCCGCCGGCAACGCTGCCTTCGCCTTGGCTGCGGCCGGCAGGATTTTGTGGAGCCGCCGCAAAGACACGGCTCGCAAGCCGGCTGAATGGCAAGGACTGGATCCAAACGCTTCCCGGTCCGCGAAGTGTCGCGAAGAACAATCCTTCCCCTCCAAAAAGTGCGGTTTTAACGCCTGAAACCATTTCGATGTTGTAATCCACGTCCGCAGTCATCGCGACAAGACAACCAGTATCTACGCGCAGCACTTCGCCTTTTTGCAGATTTTTGCGGTAAAGTGTTCCGCCGGCATGGACGAATGCCATCCCGTCGCCTTCGAGCTTCTGCATGATAAACCCTTCACCGCCAAAAAAGCCGGTGCCAAGCTTCCGCTGGAATTCTACGCCGATCGATACGCCTTTAGCGGCTGCCAGGAACGAATCTTTTTGGCAAATGATCTTGCCGCCAAGCGTACTTAAATCCATCGGGATGATTTTTCCCGGATAAGGGGACGCAAACGATACATGGCGTTTGCCGGTGCCCTGGTTGGTGAACGTCGTCATAAACAAACTTTCGCCGGTAATGACGCGTTTGCCGGCACTCATCAACTTGCCCATGATGCCAGAGGCGCCGCCTTTTGATCCGTCGCCGAATATGGTTTCCATGACAATACCGTCTTCCATCATCATCAATGCGCCCGCTTCCGCGATGACGGTTTCGTTCGGATCCAGCTCCACTTCCACAAATTGAAGGTCGTCTCCGTGCAATTTAAAATCGATTTCGTGGTTATTCATTTATACTCCTCCTAGGGATGTCTTTTCTGCTATATAATGAATACGAAAAGGGTTTATGAAAGTTTCAAAAAAATACGGGAAGTTGCTGTTCTATTAAAAAGAGGTGAAAAAATGAAAGGAATTGCAATTGAAACAGCAAAAGAACTGGTGGCGAAGCGGTTTCCGGGATGTGAAACGGCTTTGCTTGCGGGCAGCGTGGTTAGAGGAGAAGCGACCTCTACATCAGATTTAGATTTAGTAGTTATAGATAATCATATTATGTCATCTTATAGAGAATCTTTCATCGAAAAGGGATGGCCGGTGGAGCTTTTCGTCCATAATTCTGATTCTTATCAGGCGTATTTTAAAAGCGACTGTGATCGTGGCCAACCCTCCTTGCCTAATATGGTCGCAGAAAGCATCGTTCTTACAGGCCACCAGGAAGCAGAAAAGATTAAAGAAGAAGCACGCCAGCTGCTGGCTAAAGGACCGGCCAGTTGGACGCCCAAAGAGGCCGAAGCAAAACGCTATTTTTTGACGGATGTGCTCGATGACTTTATCGGTGCCAATAACCGGACAGAAGAGCTCTTTATCGCCAATGCCTTGGCCGGGCAGCTGGGGGAGTTTGTGCTGCGGATAAATGGGCAATGGACCGGCACTTCCAAATGGCTGGTTCGTTCCTTGAAACGATACGATAAAGAATTCGCGGAACAATTTTTAGCTGCATTTGAACACTACTACAGCGCAAGAGAAAAAGATGCGGTCATCCAATTAGCTGAAGCTGTTCTTCAACCATATGGCGGCAGGCTCTTTGACGGATTCACTCTTGGAAAGGAAGGGATTAAGGATGGACGCTGACTACTGGATTGAACATTTAGGGATGGAGCCGCATCCGGAAGGCGGTTTTTACAAAAGGACGTTCGAGTCGGATGAAATGATCGTTACGGAAAGCCATTCGACCCAAAGGCGCCTGTATACGAGCATTTATTTTTTGCTGCGCTCGGAAGATATTTCCCATTTTCACCGCTTAAAATCGGATGAGCTTTGGTATTTCCATGGCGGCAGTGCCTTGTCTGTCCATATTATTGATGAAGCCGGAAAATACCGTGTGGAGAAGTTGGGCTTGGACATGGCAAATGGCGAGAAGCCGCAAGTCCTGGTGGCAAAAGGCAGCATTTTTGGCTCTTCCGTTGAAAGGGAAGATGCTTATTCACTCGTCGGCTGCATGGTGGCACCCGGTTTCGATTTCGCCGATTTTGAATTGTTTACGCAGAACGAACTGCTGGCCCAGTTCCCCGCACACGAAGGGATCATCAGAAAACTGGCATACGATAATCTTCCCGAGTGAAAAGTCGGTATCGAATTAACAGGAAGCGTGCTAAACTAGAAAAAATAGGCATAAAGGGTGAGGGGAAGTTATGGGGACTGTATTATCGCTTTTAATTGTGGCCGTGGCATTGTTTACGGCATTTGCTTTAAAGAAATTTTATGACAAGCCGTACATCGTCAATTTTTCATTGGCCGTGATGCTGCTGCTGATTGTAGTGCGTACACTTTTGCTTCAGCCGATCAATAAGCTCGGCTATGTCGCCATCGCGCTTTGCTCGATTGCGTTCATTTTTCAGGCTGTACTTGGAATAAAGAATGTGAAAACGCAGGAACAGGTTTAAAAATAAATAGCAAAAATGAATCGGCAGCGGCAACAATACCCGTAATGTGTACAAGCACATTAGGGGTATTTTTTAGTTTTTAGAAATGTAAGAGGTAAAAAGGCGAGTGGCGAACTTCAAGTAAAGCACTTCTTTATAGAATATCCCCAAAATCATTTACGGAATTTAGTTTTTCATAAAGAGAAATAAAACACTTTACATACATTAGGGGGGTATAGTATATTGAGAGTGTGGTAGCGGTACATCAGTTGGAACCAAGAAACACAGCTGGCAGCAGAAGTGAGTTTATTGATAAAATGAATATCGACAAAAAGGAGCGCTTAAAAATGAAAGCAAAACAATTATTGCCGATCTTTTGGGTAGTTGCTCTTGCGGGAGTTTTGGCTGCTTGTTCTGGTGCTGAGGAGGAAAATCCCCATGCTGCGATGGATCACGGAGAAATGGAAAGTATGGAGCATTCAAGTTCAGGTGAACTGCCAACTGGTTTGGAAAAAGCTGAAAATCCGGCATTCAAAGTTGGAAGCAAGGCGATCATGAAGTCAGATCATATGGATGGCATGAATGGTGCAGAAGCAACCATTGCAGGAGCTTTCGAAACAGCTGCTTATGCTGTTACCTACACACCAACATCCGGCGGCGAGCCAGTGAGAAACCATAAATGGGTGATTCAAGAGGAATTGCAGAATGCAGGAAATGAGCCTTACAAGCCTGGAGATAAGGTCGAGCTGGAAGCTAATCATATGGCTGGGATGGAAGGTGCTGAAGCCGTCATTGACTCTGCCGAACAAACGACTGTCTATATGGTGGACTTTACATCTAAAACAGACGGGCAAGCAGTAAAAAACCATAAATGGGTCACTGAAAGTGAATTGTCTTCGAAGTAGGTGCGAAAACCGGGCGGAAACTTGGAACAAGTATTTTGATAACTGCTGACTTCTTTGGTATAATACAGGTATAGGGTATATTTACAAGGGGGCCGAAAAATGGAAAATACGGTAAAAACCACAGTGCAGCCTAATAAGCAGCAGCTTTTAAACCGTTTAAAACGGATTGAAGGGCAAGTAAGAGGCGTCCATCAAATGGTGGAAAACGACCGTTACTGCGTAGACATCCTTCATCAGGTAAGCGCCATTCAATCAGCAATGAACAAAGTATCTCTAGCATTGCTTGAAGATCACACCCATCATTGCGTTTCCAAAGCGATCAAGGAAAACAAAGGCGAAGAAGCGATCAATGAATTGATGGATGTCATGAAAACCATGACGAAGTAAAGATCTATGATACGATTAAGGCAAGAACATAAAACACAATCCTAGGAGGAAAAAATAATGAATGAAACGTTAAAAGTCCAAGGCATGTCCTGTGCGCATTGCGTGAATGCAGTTGAATCGAGCGTCGGAGAACTTCAAGGCGTATCGTCTGTAAAAGTGGATTTAGGCAAAGGCGAAGTCACGGTAGCTTATGACAACAGCAAAACTTCATTGAACCAAATTCAGGAAACGATTGAAGACCAAGGATACGACGTCGTATAAGAGTGCTATTGAGCACTCTTATCTTTTAATGAAAATATACCCCTGGGTAGTATGAGAGGAGGATGCCGAATGACTACTGAAGTTAAAGAAGCCAATTTTCAAATCACCGGCATGACCTGTGCAGCGTGTGCCACACGCATAGAAAAAGGCATCAGCAAAATGGAAGGGGTCGAGCAGGCCAACGTCAACTTGGCCCTCGAAAAATCGTCGATCCAATACGACCCGTCCAAATTGAACGAAGCCGATTTTGAAAAGAAAATCGAAGCGCTTGGATACGGAGTTGTTAAACAAAAAGCGGAATTTGACATTACGGGCATGACGTGTGCGGCGTGTGCGACCCGCATTGAAAAAGGAATCAATAAATTACAAGGTGTGGGGACGGCCAACGTCAACTTGGCGCTGGAGAAAGCGACAATCGAATTCAACCCTTCTGAAGTAACGGCAGCCGATATTATTGCGAAAGTGGAAAAACTGGGCTACGGTGCACACCAGCAGCAAGAGGAACAAGAGCATGTGGATTACCGGGAAAAAGCAATTCAGGACCAAAAACGGAAATTCATCTTTTCGGCTATTTTGTCGCTGCCACTTCTGTGGACAATGCTTGGCCACTTTTCATTCACCTCGTTCCTTTACGTACCGGAAATTTTAATGAACCCCTGGTTTCAGATGCTGTTGGCAACGCCGGTTCAGTTTATCATCGGGAAACAGTTTTATGTGGGCGCCTATAAAGCGCTCCGGAACGGCAGTGCCAATATGGATGTATTGGTCGTTATGGGAACGTCCGCCGCGTATTTTTACAGCGTCTACCAAGCAATCGTGCACGCCGGTTCTCCGCATGCAGCACATTTGTATTTTGAAACCAGTGCCGTTTTGATTACGTTGATCATCTTGGGAAAATTGTTTGAAGCAAAAGCAAAAGGCCGGTCTTCTGAAGCCATCAAAAAGCTGATGGGCCTTCAGGCAAAAACAGCAACAGTCATACGCAACGGTGTGGAACAAGAATTGCCGTTGGAAGAAGTCGTCATCGGCGACGCCATTTTGGTGAAACCGGGAGAAAAAATTCCGGTGGACGGAGAAGTGGTGGAAGGAGCGACAGCCGTTGACGAATCGATGCTGACGGGTGAAAGTCTGCCGGTCGATAAAGCTGCGGGAGACCCCTTGTACGGGTCCACCATCAACAGCAACGGCTTTATCCGGATGAAGGCGACAAAAGTCGGACGTGACACAGCGCTTGCACAAATCATAAAAGTCGTGGAAGATGCGCAGGGAACAAAAGCGCCGATCCAGCGCATGGCCGATAGAATATCCGGCATCTTCGTTCCGATTGTCGTCGGGATAGCGGTTCTTACCTTCCTGGTTTGGTACTTATTAGTGGACCCAGGCAACTTTACGCCGGCGCTTGAAGTGCTGATAGCGGTTCTCGTTATTGCCTGTCCATGTGCGCTCGGTTTGGCAACGCCGACTTCTATCATGGCGGGATCCGGCCGGGCAGCGGAAATGGGCGTTCTGTTTAAAGGCGGCGAGCATTTGGAGCAGACGCAGAGCATCGATACGGTAGTCGTCGATAAAACGGGGACCGTCACCCACGGGAAACCGGAATTGACGGATGTCCTGCTGGCGGAAGGCCAAGATGAGGCAAGATTTTTATCGCTCATCGGCGCAGCCGAAAAGCAATCGGAACACCCGTTGGCGCAAGCGATCGTCCAAGGGATCCAGGCAAAAGGCATTGAACTTGGCGATGTTCAGTATTTCGAAGCCGTTCCGGGCTACGGCATCCAGGCGACCGTATCTGGCCAAGGCGTCCTTGTGGGCACCCGGAAATTGATGCAGCAATACGGCATAGATACTTCGTTCGTTCTCTCTGAAATGGAAAGATTGGAAAGCGACGGCAAAACGGCGATGCTCGCTGCTGTCAACGGGGAGTATGCTGGACTGGTTGCGGTCGCAGACACCATTAAAGACACTTCTCGGGCAGCTATAGCGCGCCTTCAGAAAATGGGAATCCACGTCATTATGATGACCGGAGACAACGAGCGGACTGCACAAGCGATCGGCAAAGAAGTCGGCGTCGATGCGGTCATTGCCGAAGTGCTTCCGGAAGGAAAAGCAGAACAAGTGAAAAAACTGCAGCTGGAAGGCAAGAAAGTGGCAATGGTCGGAGATGGCATCAATGATGCACCGGCGCTTGCGACGGCCGATATCGGCATGGCTATCGGCACGGGAACGGATGTGGCAATGGAAGCGGCAGACATCACACTGATCCGCGGCGATTTGAACAGCATCGCCGAAGCGATCCTTATGAGCCGCAAAACGATGCGCAACATCAAGCAGAACTTGTTCTGGGCATTTGCCTACAATACAGTGGGCATTCCGATTGCCGCCATCGGCTTGCTGGCGCCTTGGGTAGCGGGAGCGGCCATGGCATTCAGTTCGGTTTCCGTCGTTTTAAATTCGCTGCGTCTGCAGCGCGTGAAATTGGAAAAATAATGCACAACAAGGCTTTTAGGGAAGCAAAAAGAACCCGGCCATTAAGCCCAGACTGGTCATTTTGAATCAAAAACGAAGTTAAAACCCAACAGGCCGCTAATTAGAACTTTAATTAGCGGCCTGTTTTTATTGAGTTCAAAGAGTTTCAAGCACTTTCCATCTTTCTAGACATTGGAAAGACATTCTAATGCTTAAAAATGCAACCGGTAATTTCAGTTATTTTGATTTTTGCCTATAAAAAAAGCCGAAGGACGGATTCATCCTTTCGGCTCTTCTCGCTCTGTTGGCACATCAGTGGATAGGTATGCCAACATCATGTGCTTTTCTGCATTTACTTATCCTTTTGAATACGGTCTTTGTCCACATTTAAACGTTCTTCGTGAAGTTTGTTCTGTTTTTGATTTTCAGGCGAACTGGTTTGGACGTAATCATTAACGTCTACGTGTTCCACCTCTTCTTCGCTTGTGTGGTTTTCCGGATCCCAAGTAGCGCTGTTTATGACGTTTCCGCGTTCCCCTGTTGTAAAGGTTCCTTCTGGTTCCCGAATGGTGTCGTCAAAATCATTGCTTTTTTGCCAGCCGCTTGTTTCTCTACTTGGATTTGGCTCTTCCGATTCCCGCCAGTCGGCTGAATTGTTCGGATCTTTTTTTCTGATTGTGGTGTCCCCATCAGCTAGGTACGGCTCGTTCGAACTATCGTTGTTTGTGCCGGTACGGCCTCTTCTCCGAAGTTCATCTCCTTTTTCAATATCCCTGTCTGCAGCTGAATTTTCTGCTTGGAAATGCTGGCTATCTTGCCGATCTTTTCGGACCGAATCATCACGATTATTGTTTTCCATGTTAAAGCCCCCTATGTTTGAAAAGTCTTCATACACTCAGTTACCCGTTAGGTGAACATTCAAACTTTTTCGTGAAGCAAGAGAAAAGCACACGGGAGGATATTTTAAGTGGACTTGCTGTTCGACAGTATACTTTTTGTCAGTATGTGATTTTAAAGTGCGTACTTCACAATAGGGATTGCACAACTTACACTGAAGGGGAACCGAAATACGAAAACAAGGAGATTTACATATGAAATTACAACTAGCATTAGATTTAGTAAACATTCCAGAAGCAATTGAAGTGGTTAAAGAGGTACAGGCGTTTATCGATATCGTTGAAATCGGAACCCCTGTGATCAATAAAGAAGGGCTTAAAGCTGTTGCAGAAGTAAAAGCGGCTTTCCCTAATTTGGAAGTACTAGCAGATGTGAAAATTATGGATGCTGCTGCTTATGAAGTGTCAAATGCAGCTGCTGCAGGCGCAGACATTGTGACGATTCTTGCGCAGGCAGAAGACTCATCAATTAGAGGCGCAGTTGAAGAAGCGAAAAAACAAGGCAAGAAAATCCTGGTCGACATGATTGCTGTAAAAGATATCAAAGCACGGGCTGCAGAGCTTGATGAACTTGGAGCGGATTATATCTGCGTCCACACCGGCTACGATTTGCAAGCGGAAGGAAAAGATTCTTTTGCAGATTTGCGAACCATCAAAAGCGTCGTTAAAAACGCCAAAACCGCAATTGCTGGCGGCATCAAGCTGGAGACATTGCCTGAAGTGATCGAAGCACAACCGGATTTGATTATTGTCGGCGGAGGAATCACAAGCAAAGAAAACAAGCGTGCAGAAGCGGAAAAAATTCAAAAGATGATGAAAGAAAGTGTGACGGCGTAGTATGAATACGGTGGGCTACACAGACGAAATACTGGCTGAATTGAAGCGGACCACCGTCCTCATTAATGTTGAGGAAGCCGAAAAAGCAGTGGACAGCATCCTGCGTGCCAAGAAAATATTTGTTGCAGGCGGGGGGCGGTCCGGCTTTATGGCTAAGGCATTTGTGATGCGAATGATGCACGTCGGCTTGGATGCATATGTCGTTGGAGAAACGGTAACACCGAATTTGGAGCCGGATGACATCTTTATCGTTGGTTCTGGTTCCGGAGAGACCCAAAGCCTTGCAGCTATGGCGAAGAAAGCTAAAAGCATCGGCGCGACAATAGTGGCTATTACAATAAACCCGGAGTCCACAATAGGGAAACTGTCGGATATTCGAATTGAAATACCCGCCCAGGCAAAAGGGGATGGCACCAGCGGTAAATCGATTCAACCGATGGGGTCATTGTTTGAACAATCGCTTCTTGTCTTTTATGATGCCTTAATATTAAGTTTCATGGATAAAAAAGGGCTCAAATCCGATGCCATGTACGGCAGGCACGCGAATTTGGAATAGCACAACCAGCAAGCCTGAGTCTGAGATTTACGCAGACTCAGGCTTGTTTAATTGGATTCAAATGCATGAACACCACTAAAGAACATTCTCGCAGAAAACGGTGCACTTGATTAATAAACGGCGATGGTTTTGAAACACGGCAGGAGATGCATATTCGCAATGGCATTCAGATTGATGCCCATTTTCACCTGTTTCTTAGAGAAACGCATTTGAATCGATTCCATTGGACAGTCTGCCGATGTGTTGCTGTTTAAAGGGAGTGAATCATGCTTTTCTGTTATACTCATTTTGTTAGACAGGATAAGACAGAATTTCAAGGAGAGAAGCTATGTATAAATTGGTCGCAATCGATCTTGACGGAACACTGCTCACAGACGATTTAATGATTTCACCAAATACAGTGACGGCAATTCAAAGAGCGGCGGAAGCGGGGACAATTGTCACGATTGCTACGGGGCGCATGTTTTCCTCTGCAAAACTCATTGCATTGCAATTGAATCTAAATGTACCGCTCATTACCTATCAAGGGGCATTGATTAAAGATGTGAATGAAAAACAAGTGGTGTACGAGCGGACAGTTCCTCCTCATATTGCACAAAAGTTAATCGAAATTTCTCGTGACAAAAACCTGCATCTCCAGCTATACCAGGATGATATTCTTTATAGTGCCGTTGAAAATGACAAGCTAATTGCTTATGCGGAAGCAGTTAAAGTTCCTTACCGGATAGAGCCGGACCTTATCAAGCTGGCTGAAAAAGGCGTGACAAAATTGCTTTTTATCGAAGAACCGCACGTGCTTGACCAACTGCAAGGTGAGTTGCAATCATTAATCGGAGATTCTGCACACATTGCAAAATCCAAAAAACATTATCTTGAAATCACCCATCCGGAGGCAAACAAGGGCAATGCTTTGTTATTCTTAGCGAACATGCTTGGCATAGAACGTACAGAAATAATCGGCATCGGCGACAACTACAATGACATCGAACTTATTGCGGCGGCTGGTCTCGGCGTAGCGATGGGAAATGCCGTAAAAGAAATAAAAGATCTGGCTGATTACACTACCTTTTCGAACAATGAAGAAGGGGTGCTTCATGTGTTAGAAAAGTTCGTTTTAGAGCCAGCGAGTGTTTTAAAAGATGAAGAACAAAAAAATCCTGATTCACTTCCGATGGGCTGATCAATAATGGCAGTCTACTCAGAACCGCTTGAAAAGGAAGAACCATCTTTTAGCAGGGGTTCATTGCACTTATGGCAGTATTCCATACATTTGCAGCGTCATTCATGGAATGCAGAAAAATTTACTCCCCGTACTATTGCGAGTACACTAACTAAGTGACATAAATGACAGTACTTGCTGTTTCCTCCTATAGTAATGAAAAATATAGGGTGGAAATTGAATAGGGAAGGAAGAAAACGGATGCCTAATTTAGGAGAGAAAGTTTTTAATTGCGAAAAAGAGCTGACACTTTCCATCATCGGAGGAAAGTGGAAGATGTTAGTGCTATGGCATTTAGGCAAAGAAGGAACGAAGCGCTTTGGGGAATTGAAAAATCTTATACCGGGGATTACTCAACGGATGCTGGTGAATCAGCTGCGTGAACTTGAAGATCACTTGATTGTCCACCGCGAAGTTTACCCGGTGGTGCCGCCTAAAGTGGAATATTCTCTTACCGAACAAGGAAAAACCCTAATTCCTATACTGGATTCGATGTATGAATGGGGAAAAGAATATATAGATCGCAACTTGGATAAGAAAGTAGAAAACGACTGAATAAGTCATCCTATAAAATGTCTAAATATAACTGAACGAAGAGACCGACAATAGTGTGGAGAGAGGTTTCCATATGAAAATGCCCGGCAACTGTATATACGAGTTGCCGGGCATTTTTTTGTCTTTATTTAATAAGGAGAGTCCGGCATTTCAAGGGGTAAAAAACTGCATCTTTCTATAACCGGTCCAAAGCTTCTTCGATTTCGTCATCCCCTGAAATAATTTCAAAGGTTTTATTGAAAACGTGCTCGTTGTCCAGGCAATGAAGCAGCACTTGTGCCACATCTTCCCTCGGAATGGGGCCGGAGTCCAAATTTTCCGTTGCCCGGATGCGTCCGGTTCCCGGATCATTAGTCAAAAGCCCGGGTCGTACAATGGTATAGATGAGCCCACTGGCACGCAGAATATTATCGGCGTGGTGTTTGGCGACGTAATACGGGGCAATATCTTCGCCCCACATTTCTCGCCGGTCGGCGTGAATGGCACTGACCATCAGAAAGCGCTCCGTTCCGGTTTGTTCAGCCGCTTTGATCGTTTTCGCTGCTCCGTCCAAGTCGATCAACAGCGTTTTGTCCGCTCCTGTCGCACCGCCGCTTCCAGCTGTGAACACGACTGCATCACAGCCTTCCATCGCGTCGGCAATTTCGTCGACGCTGCCTTCCAGGCTGGTCAATACAGTTTCGACTCCCAGTGAATTAAAATAACTGATTTGCTCTTCAAGCCGAATCATGGCTTTCGGTGTATGCTCTTGCGATTGCGACAGCAATTGAACCAAATGGCGTCCAATTTGTCCGTTTGCCCCAACGATTAGCACCTTCATTTGTCCATCTCCTCCTAAGTTCTGCTTTGCTCTTTTAATACCCGCATTAAGCTGCAATATGCGGGAGCCTATAAAAACGCTAAGATACCTTTTTAAAAATTTCTGTTAAACATAAGCTTCTCTAGTATAATATATCCAATGAGTTAAAATTAATTGGAAAGTTCAAGGAGGAGAATTATGTTAGCACGCAACAAGAAAAACCCGAAAAATTATCCGGTTCAATCGGAGTCGACAGGGCTCTCTCCAGGAGTTCTCGACTTAAACCACAAACGGCTGGACAAAAACCCGCACCCGTTTTGGGATTTGATCACGCAGGCATTTTTATTTCTGCTTGGTGGAGTTATCCTTTGCGGAATCATCCTCGCACTCGTATCATTTACATAACGCCAATCAGTAAAGGAGAATGACGATGATCAGATATCCAGACCGCACGATTGAAACAATTGGTGTAACGGCACCTTCTTCCGGAGTTGCACCGGACATGCACGGCGTATTAAAGAAATCAATTGAGCGCTTAGAAGAGCGAGGCTTTAAATTGACAGTAGGGGACACAGCGTGGACGCAAAGAGAAGCGAAATCGGCACCGGCAGAAGCTCGGGCAGAAGAATTGATGAACATGCTCAGCGATCCGGCCATCGATTTGGTGATGCCGCCATGGGGTGGGGAACTGCTGGTGGAAATACTGGAATTTCTCGATTTTTCAAAAGTTGATTTGAAATGGATTATGGGCTATTCGGATATCAGCATGCTGCTGTTGGCAGTTACGTTAAATACAGGATATGCGACAGCGCACGGCGGCAATCTCGTCGACCTTCGCGGTCCCGAATCCGATGACACAACAGCGAAATGGCTGGATGTCCTTCAAACGAAATCAGGCGAATCGATTACACAAGTGTCTTCTGAGAAATACCAGAAAGAATGGGATTTTGAAAATCCGACACCTGTCATTTTCAATTTGACAGAACCGACGGAATGGAAGACCGTTTCAGGCGAGGCTGAGCAGTTCACCGGCCGCTTGCTCGGAGGCTGCATCGATGTGATCCGCCATTTGATCGGGACTCCGTACGGGGACGTAAACGTATTTAGGGAACGCCACATCCCTGATGAGCCGGTCGTATGGTATTTGGAAAACTGCGAGATGAATGTCGCCGATTTAAAGCGGTCATTGACACAGATGAAATACGCAGGTTGGTTTAACCACATTTCCGGAATCGTCTTCGGCAGAAGCCCGGCGAATCAGGAAATCAGCGGCTATACAGTTGAAAAAATGTATGAGGATTTATCGGATGAACTGGGTGTGCCGATTGCTTATGACATCGATCTTGGCCATATTCCGCCTCAAATCACCTTTGTCAACGGAGCCTATACAACAATTGATGTAGCGGACGGCAAAGGAAAAGTTCAAATCGAATTCAAATGAAAAGGAAGAATCGCCAATGGATATTCGTGAATTGACGGCAGCGGACGCTGCTGCTTACCGCGAGCTTCGCATTGAAGCGTTGACCAATAATCCCGATGCCTTCGGTTCAGTCTTAAAAGACGCACTTCAAAAGCCGGTCGAAACGACCGCAGAAAATTTGGCTTCCCCATTAGCGGTCACGTTCGGCGCTTTTTCGGAAGGGCGGTTGGTCGGCAATGTCACGCTCCTTCGAGAAGCTGCGAAAAAGATGAAGCACCGCGCAAATGTCGTAGCAGTGTATGTAACGCCGCGCGCCAGAGGAAACGGCGTTGCAAGCAGGTTGATGGAGGAATTGCTCGATTATGCAAACGAGTGGGAAGGCATCGAACAGCTGTATTTGACTGTCTCGAGCCACAACCGATCGGCCATTAGATTGTATGAACGCTTCGGCTTTGAAAAGTACGGCACAGAATACCGCGCGATGAAATCAGGGGACGAATACACCGATGAAGATCTTATGGTGAAATTCCTATAAAAAAAGACGCCAGTATTGGCGTCGAGCTTGTAGACAAAAGAATTTTTACCCATGAAAGCTGAATAAATACCAATTGAGAGGGAATTCCGGATTCTCCGTTTCAGCCGGACGCGTTCCGCGGGCTCGCGCCGAAATCCCGCAGGAAAGGCATTGGCCGAAGTCTGCGAGGGCAAGCCTTTGTGACGAAGCTAGCGCAAGGATGCAGAAACAGGAGCAGGGGTTTTTCGCCGGCTTTCACTTTGGATCCTAAACCTGGAAGCTGTAAAGAGGTGTCGTTTTTCTTCTTGTACAGTCTGTTTAAGCTTCAATCGGATGACCATTCACTTGCGAATCCCAGAGAGACGCCCCAACCGGTTCGGCCACGGAGACTCCTGTGGGACCAGCGAAAGCTGAAGACCCCACAGGAGCAGAGCGACGAGGAGGCTGAGGCTGAGCCCACGGAAAGCGAAGTGGCCGGTCCGGTTGGTTTTATGCATTTCTATACATTACATCTAGACTTTGTCTACAGTCTGAGACGCCAGCATTGGCGTCTTTTCTATTCGTTGCCCAAACGGTATAGCTGATCGTCGTTTTCAGACGGAGTCCCGCGGCCGTCTGTATTGTTGGTGATGAAATAAACATCTTCACCGTCAACAAACACATCACGGACCCGGCCGAACCCTTCAAATGAATCGGTAACTTCGCCCGTTTCCAGATCGATTACTTTGATGGCGGTTCCGCGCAGCGCTGCCACATAAAGAAGGCCATCTTTTACAGCAATTCCGCTCGGTGCCCACGTGTCATCGGCGCCCGGAGTATAGAAAGGCGTTTCCATGCCTTCTTCGGCGGCATCGCCTTCGATCACCGGCCAGCCATAATTATTGCCTTCTTCGATGATGTTGATTTCGTCATTGGCCGACTGGCCGTGTTCCGATGCGTACATCGTGCCGTCTGCCCAGGCGATGCCTTGCGGATTGCGGTGGCCGTGCGAATAAATTTCGAATTCATCCGACTCGTTCAAGCGCAGGATTTTGCCGTTGACCGATCCGAGGTCCTGAGCGAGTTCAGGTTCTGAAGCATCGCCGATCGTTGCGAACAGCACCCCGTTTTCATCAATTTCGAGGCGTCCGCCGTGATGCACATTGCCCGTCGGAATGCCTGCAAGCAAGATGTCCGTTTCATTCCATGAACCGTCAGCCTGGACGAAGCGGGCAATCTTATTGAAAGAGCGGCCGTCTTGCTCATAGACATAATAACCATACGCTTGTTTGGAATCGGCAAAATCGGCTGCCAAGACGAAGCCAAGAAATCCGGCTTCAGCCGCTGAAGACAAGGGATCTGAAAAGTTAACCGGCTGATGCGTCACTGGGCCGTTTGCCGCAATATGCGCGACGGTCCCGGTTCGTTCCGAGATATAAAATTCGTCATTGACTTTATTGATGGACCATGGAATTTCAAGGCCTCCTGCAATGGCTTCCGTGGCGACATTCGCTTCTTTCGGATTGGCCGGAGCATCGTTGCATCCTGCCAGGACCATTAGGGAAAGAAAAGGAAACAGCAATTTTTTCACAGGTAAAACCCCCTTTTTTTAATCTTAATGGATTGTGGAGTGAAAAGGTAATAACAGAAACTTTTGCATGTATGAAACGTATAAAATAAGGAGTGAAAAACATGCCTTTAATGAAAGACGTCAAAGAAGAAGCGGAGATCCGCAAAAAACGAAATTTTATCCGGATCATCACGTGGGTCATCGTGGCTATTGTCTTGGCACTGGTCTGGTATTTCACAAAATAATTGTCGGTCTCAGGAGAGGGGGAGAGCCGTGGTCGATTGGAGTGTTGTGATGAGTGCAGTCTGTTTCGCCTTCTTTTTTTCAGCCATCAAGTTCTTTTTCGAAAAGAAAGAAGGGGAGAAGCTGTTTTCCAAGAACACGCTTCTTGAAGTGGGTTTTCTCAGTATGTTTATCCTTCTCACAAACCGTTTGCTGGATTTGCTTTAAAGATCTTCCACCCACCAAGCAAACTTTCCATAGAAAAAAGCCGTCATGACGACGGCTTTTTTTTGTATTGCATGATTTCAACGATGACAATGCCAAGTGTAACACCGAGCAAAACATTGATGATCCATGGATCCAAATATTGGTCGCGGAAGATGAAAGCGACTGTCAGTATGTAAAAGACGGCTTGGCTGATTTTTGCAATTGGCGGCACAGCGTCTTTCGGATAGCGCACACGCGCCAGTTGAAAGACCAGGAAAGCCAAAAGCAGGACCAAGTAATACGGCCAGTATAAGCGGTCAACCAAATTATTGACGGCTGCAAACATGGCAAGCGGAATAAAATAAAACAACACCGATTTCAAAACAAATCACCTTTTCACCTATTTTTTTGAATTGTTCTGCTGTCTGGCCGAGATCACGTGGTACAAGTTGTAGACGGCAAACACAACAGCCAGTGTAATGATGATAATTGAAATGACCGGATACAACGAAGCGCCATTGTCGATAATTTCAAGCACACGGGTATATAAAATCCACGGTCCGATCAACAAGATGATGATGTCAAGCACAGTTCCCAATTTTGAATTCATAATACGCCTCCAAGATTCAAACTGTCTCCAGTTTACCAGACTTTTTGCACAGCGTCTTTATGCAGCTTGTAAAATGGAATAGAAACAAAAACTGCAGAGGATCCGGCCATTTCCGGAATCTCTGCAGTCCAATAAGGCAAGCTTATTTATTTTTATGGGCACGCAATTTCGTGCGGGCTAAATCATCAGCAGCCCGGTTTTGCGAATCCGGTATCCATTTGATAAAACAGTAGTCGAAGCCTTCTGACAAGCGAAGCGCTTCTTCCAGAAGCGGCTTGAACTTCGGGTTTTTGGTGAATCCCCGGTCAAAAGCCTCAACTGCCACTTGTGAATCGGATTTGATCGACACCATTTGGCTGGATAAATCACGTGCCAGTTCCAATCCTTTTACGAGTGCCGTGAATTCGGCCATGTGGTTGTCCATTTCCCCGACATATTCACTCCATTTGATCAAATGGCCTTCGCCTTTGATAAAGACGCCCACCGCACTGACTTTCGGCGTACCTGCAGTTGCCGCATCCACAAATACTTCAAGCATTAAGACACCTGCTTTTCGTCTGCCGGTGTTGCTGCTTCCTCATCAAGCGGCTTTAATGCTTTCGCGACATAGCCGAATGGAGTTGAAAAAACGGACACGATAAATTTCAGTACGTACGTCGAGACGAAAATCTGCAGCCAGACGTCGAGAGGATACAATCCGTAAAACGCGATGCTGGTGAAGATTAACGTGTCGAGCAATTGGCTGATCAGCGTAGAACCATTGTTGCGGATCCAGAATTGGCTGTCTTTCGGAAAAACTTTCCGGATAGCCGCAAAAATGTAGACGTCCAGATGCTGGCTCGCCAAGTACGCGAGCATGCTGGCGATGGCAATCTGCGGAATCAACCCGAAAATCGTTTGCATCGACTCATTGGCAAAATCGCTTTCTGCTGGGATGAACTTCATGCCGAATTGCATGACGATAATCATAATCAGCAAAGATGAAAAACCAAGCCAAACCGCCTTTTGTGCATCTTTTTTGCCATATTTTTCATTGAGAATATCGGTTGCCAGAAACGTGGAAGCATACAAGCTGTTTCCAAGTGTAGCCGTCAACCCGATGATTTCAATGGTTTTTGTCACCTGGATATTGGCCAAAACCGTCGATAAGGCCACCCAGGCAAACAATCCGGTTTTTCCGAAACATTTGTACATGATGAGCAGCAATATAAAATTGGCCACGGCAAAGCCAAGGCCCCAAAACTCGTTAAACAAAAAAATTCCTCCTTAGTTTTGATAAAGCGGGAGTTTTCGAACCGCTATAGGGATGAAAATGTCCTTTGATAGTATAACTATTGTTGCGTTAAAAGACAAATTAGGAGTAAAATAAACGAATGGCATTTTAAAGGGGTGACAGTTTGAACAAACTTTCTATAATCAATGAAATTGATGAAATGATGGAAACGTATTGCGAAGGATGTTTTGTCCGCAAACAAATCCGCAAAGAGCAGGGGAAAACAGCTGCTCACCGGTTTTGCATCAGCGAATGCTCTATTGGATCACAGCTGCAATTCCTTGGAAACGAGTTAAATAAAGTTGGAACTGAACATAAATGAACAAATAGAAAAGCCTGCGCCGACATTAAGCCGGTTCAGGTTTTTTTTTGCATGCAGATCTATTATGCCAACCAGGCAGGAGAATAGATACGAGTATGGTGATCCAAGAATTTCTGTCTAAAGGATAAAAAGAAAGAGTAGCAGGGGTGACCGAGAAATTTATCTGTTAAGATCAGCTGGCTAAAATGAAAAAGGAGACCGGGGATTTTTCCCGGTCTCCTTGTTTTAGGTTGAGTTTAGAACCATTAGCTTTCAATTTCAATGACATTTGCGGCTTGTGGTCCACGATTCCCGTCAATAATTTCAAATGACACCGATTTTCCTTCTTGAAGTGTCCGGAACCCGTCGCCCTGAATGCCTGTAAAGTGGACGAACACGTCATCACCATCATTGTACTCAATAAATCCATAGCCTTTTTCCGTGTTAAACCATTTTACTTTGCCCTGGTGCATGCACGTTCCCCCTATTATTGAGTATTGTCATGGAACCATTAAAAGCCTTTTAATGGTTGGCTTATACTATACCCGAACGCATATGAATCGTCAATAACTCGCGCCATTTCGGGCATTTCGCCAGCAGTAAAGGGTATAATGGAAGAAAAGGAGCTAAAATCTAGATGAATGAAACCCTACAACAATGTGAAACAGCCGTAAGAAAAATCTATGAAACTTATGATGCAAGCCATGACTGGCAGCATATTGAAAGAGTGCGCAGCAATGCCAAGCTGTTATTGGAACAAGAGCAGGCAGACGCCTTTATTGTCGAGCTGGCCGTGCTGCTGCACGATGTATCCGATCCGAAATACAAAAAAGCAGGAGAAGACCTGGAGACGGAAATCCTGGAGAGCCTTCCGCTTAGCGCGGAACAGAAAAAACAAATCCAGGGCATCATCCAATCGGTTTCTTTTAAAGGCGGGAACGGTGTCCGGCCGTCTTCGATTGAAGCGGCAATCGTCCAGGACGCTGACCGCCTCGATGCGATTGGCGCCATTGGCATTGCCCGCACCTTTGCATACGGCGGCGCAAAAGGGCGCAAGCTGTACGACTGGTCGGAAGAACCGAGAACGGAAATGACCGAAGAAGAATACCGGTCGAAGCCGACCAGCAGCGCCACGCATTTTTACGAGAAGCTGCTGTTGTTAAAAGAACACATGAACACGCCTGCAGGAAAGCAAATTGCTGAAGAACGCCATCAATTTATGCTATCCTTTTTAGAGCAACTTATTAAAGAAACGGATGGGAATAAATGAGCCACTTAAACGTTACCAAATTAACAAAAACAGTAGGAGCCAAAACCCTTTTCAAAGATGTGGAATTTTCTTTGTACCCCGGAGAACGTGCGGGATTGATCGGAGTCAACGGCACCGGAAAATCGACTTTGATGTCTATTTTAGCGGGAGACGTAGAAGCGGATTCGGTCAACATGGACCATCCGAAAAAATACGAAATTACGTATTTAAAACAAGAACCGGAATTTGACGAATCGCTGACAGTACTGGAAACGGTGTTCTCCGGAGATTCGCCGATTCTGGCATTAAACCGCTCGTACGAGCAGGCCTTGAAAAACATGATGGTGGATTCAAGCTCCACGCAGCTGCAGGAAGAGCTGATGAATATCCAGGAAGGCATGGAACAGGAAAATGCTTGGGACATCAACGCCTTGGCAAAAACGGCATTGACGAAGCTTGGCATCGATATGTTCGACCAGCCGGTCGGCGAACTGTCCGGTGGACAAAAGAAACGCGTCGCGTTGGCAAAAGCATTGATCGAACCGGCAGATTTGATCCTGCTGGATGAACCGACCAACCATTTGGACGCCTTGTCAACGGAATGGCTGCAGGAAACTTTGCTGCGCATGAACAGCGCCATGCTGTTTGTAACCCACGACCGCTACTTCCTGGACGCAGTATCCACGCATATTTTCGAACTGGCGGACCAGACGATGTATACGCATAAAGGAAATTACGGCGATTACTTGGAGAACAAAGCGATCCGTGATGAGATGGCGGCATCTTCCCAGCAAAAGCTGGAAAACCGTTTCCGTTCGGAACTGAAATGGATCCGCCGCGGTGCGAAAGCCCGTTCGACCAAACAGAAAGCCCGCATTCAGCGCTTTGAGGAAATCCAGGAAAATGTCCAGAAAGAAAACGACAACACGTCGCTGGAATTGTCGATGCAAAGCCAGCGCCTTGGCAAGAAAATCATTGAAGGCGAAAATCTCGGAATGGCTTTCGGCGACAACGTCATTTTCCGGAACTTCGATTTTCTATTGCAAGGCGGCGACCGCATCGGCATCGTCGGACCAAATGGCGCCGGAAAGTCAACTTTGATGAAATTGATTGCCGGCGACTATGAGCCGACAGAAGGGCGTTTGGAATATGGCAGCACCGTGAAAATCGCCCATTTCACGCAGCATTTGCCGGAAATGAACGAAGCGCAGCGCATGATTGAATACATCCAGGAAATTTCAAGCGATTACGAAGCGGCAAAAGGCGTGCGCTTGTCTGCCACGCAAATGCTTGAGCGTTTCCTGTTTCCTTCGAATGCCCACGGCACACAAATCGGCAAATTGTCCGGCGGTGAACGCAAGCGTTTATATTTGCTGAAATTGCTGATGGAACAGCCGAATATCCTGTTGCTCGATGAACCTACGAACGACTTGGATATCCAGACGCTTTCCGTGCTGGAGGACTTCCTGGAAAACTTCCCGGGTGTCGTTATTACCATTTCCCACGACCGATTTTTCCTGGATCGCATTGCCCGGAAATTATGGACGACCGGTACTGGAGAAGTGCTTGAGTACCAAGGGCTTTATTCGGACTTTATCAAGGAAAAGCCGGTGCCTGCAGCAAAAGCTACAGCAGAGCCAATGGCAGAACCTATAAAAGAAACACCGAAACCGGAAAAGCCAAAAAAGAAAATGACATTTAAAGAACAGCAAGAATACAAAACCATCTTGGATGATATTGCTGAAGTCGAATCCCGGATTGAAGAACGGGAAGGCGAAATGGCAAAAGCCGGTGCAGATTTCGAGAAATTGAACAAATTGACCGAAGAAGTGGATGAACTAACCGAGCAATACGATACACTCATCGACCGTTGGACGTACTTGCAGGAAATTGCAGAATCCTAATCAAAGAACGGTCAGATGGACGATATTAACGGCAGGAGGAATCACACGTGAAAATTACAACGATCGAACCAACGCCAAGCCCGAATACGATGAAAGTCATCATCGACCAGGAATTGCCATTTGGCAAAAGCCATAATTATACGAAAGACAACGCACAGGATGCACCAAAAGAAATCCAGGCCATCCTGGAAATCGCCGGAGTCAAAGGCGTGTACCATGTCGCGGATTTTCTGGCCGTTGAACGGATCGCGAAATTTGACTGGGAAACCATACTGGCGGAAGTGCGCCGCGTTTTCGGTGAAGACAGCAGCCATACGAACGAAGAAGAAATTGAAATCGATGAACACTACGGAGAAGTCTACGTCCATGTCCAGCAATTTAAAGGCATTCCGCTTCAAGTGAAAGTCTTCGACAGTGCTTCTGAAAAACGTTTTGCGATGCCGGCGCGGTTTGTGGCAGCGATGCAGGCGGTAATGGATCCAACAGAAGAAAACTACTTGCTCCAGCGGAAATGGGCGGATTATGGCGTGCGCTACGGGGAAAAAGAAGAAATTGGCCAAAGCGTCGTCGAAGAACTCGAAGCCGCTTATCCGCAGGAACGGTTGGACGCAATGGTCGAGCAAAACAACCATGCGGAAGAAGCCGAACCGATTGTCCGCGGCCGAAAAGTGACGCTTGCTGAATTCGATGTGCCGGACTGGGAAACGCGGTTCCAATTGCTGGAGCAGATGAACGAAGGCGAACTCGATGATGTGCCGCTGTTGGCAAAAGCACTGGAAGATGAAAAAATGTCCATTCGCCGCCAAGCGGCTATCTTCCTGGGCGATATCAAGAATCAAGCGGTTGTGCCGCATCTGGAAAAAGCGATGCGGGATAAAAGCTGGGCGGTCCGGAGAACAGCGGGCGATACGATCAGTGACCTCGGTTTCGAAGAGTTCGAACCGATTATGATGGAAGCGTTGAAAGACAAAAACAAACTGGTCCGCTGGCGGGCTGCAATGTTCTTATACGAAACCGGAACAGAAGCCTCCTTGCCTGCGTTGAAAGCGGCAGAGGAAGATCCGGAATTTGAAGTGAAACTGCAAATTAAAATGGCCATCGCCCGGATCGAGCAGGGGGAAGATGCCAAAGGGTCGGTATGGAAACAAATGACTGAAGCCCGTCAAGCCATGAAAGAGGAATAAGAAAAAGCCGGCGGAATAAAATTCGCCGGCTTTTTATGTTGGAAAAGGTTTTCCAAAGACCCGAAAGAGGTAAACTGCATTAAACCATAAAATTCAGCAGTTAAAGCCAATAGGGGGTATATACATGGAAAACGAACTGGAACTGGAGAACGAAATTTATTCCATCGAAATTTTATGCCAGGGGAAATACGAGTCCTGGGATTTTGACAGTGAAAAAAAGCGCAATTATTTTTTTGATAAGGTGAAACGGGAATTTTCGGGTAAGGAAATCAAAGAAAAAGAAGAAGACGTCGATGATTCGAAAATTGTTCAGCTTAGCGCCACCAATCTGCAGATCAAAAGCGACGGCGTATCCCAAGTGGTGCCGTATGTCTGGTACGATGCCAGCCTGTTTGAGGAGATGCTCCACTTCATCAATCACAAATACGAGCAATTCTGATTCCGGATAATGCTTAACTGTTTCAAGGACTGCCCGGAAACATAAAAAAAACCTCCTGAAAATCAGGAAGTTTGAGAAGTTTCTGGTGTGTTAATCGCTTCATAGATGGCAAGGGCGGCATCTTCAATACTTTCGTAGAGAACGATTGCTTTGCTGTCAATATAGGTCAATTCCAAAGTGCGGGTATTTTTCAGGCACTTGACGGAGATGTAAGCTTGATCCCCCCGGTGGAAAGACTGCTCAATATTGACTGTGTGGTAATAACGGACTGTTTCTAAAAGGTCTTTAATGCTTTCATAAGACATTTGCATTCTCCTTCCCAAAATGGAAAGTGACTAAGAAAAGTCTAATAGAATCCATGTGTTGCAATAGCTATAGTATACCACGGACTCCCTTTTTTTAGGGGATTATTACAGGAAAGACATGTAAATGAAATATATGAAGAAGGTGCACTTCTTGCGGTGAATCCGATAATCGGCGGAAAGGCAGGTGCGTAACTTTGGAGATTGCTGTACATGTAGTACCGCCCGGCGGCGGAGAGATGCAATTTACAATTCCAATCTCGGAAGATTCTTTTTACCGGCCAATTCCCGGAGACTAACTAAACTTTCGGGAAGATGACGGACTTTGCGCTTTTTACGTCTTAAATGTCCACCATTATTACGAAAAATTGGATGCCAGCCGCTATATGGCAGAAAACATCGTGATAGAAGCTGAACCCGTGAAGCTGCCAGACGGCATCGGCTCTGAATCCCATCAGACGCTGTGCACAACACTGAAGGCAAACCGAAATTACCCGAACCTTGGCACTTAGTTCAATAAATAAAAGCAATTGGACGAAAGCGAGGAATGAAAATGGAAGACGGGAAAACCATCCCAGGCACCATTCTGTCCGCCGATTTAACAGTCGCTCGAACGGAACAAGTAAGGGATTTTTACGAACAAGTCGTCGGTTGGAAGCATACCGGGTTGAGCATGGGAAGTTACGATGATTATGTCATGGCGGGTGCTGACGGAGAACCGGTGGCGGGCATCTGCCATCCGGAAGGAGAAAATGCAGCGTTGCCGCCGGTCTGGCTCGTTTACTTCTCGGTTGAAAATTTGCAAGCGAGTCTCGAAGCATGCAGAAAACTGGGCGGCAAAGTCCATTATGAACCCCAAGCTCCAATCAGCCCGAACAGCTATGCGGTAATTGAATATCCGCAAGGAGCATATTGTGCCATTGCGCAAATATAGTTTGCCGGGCAGATCAGCCATATCAATAGAGTAGGGGATTAAAAAGAAGCAGTGCAGAGCCATTTTCGGCTTTGCACTGCTTTTATGGTTGAACGACCAGTTCAGGACTGCGCACAGGTAACTTAAACTTGGCCTGCCTCATCCCTGAACTGGTCGTCGATTAATGAAGGATGATCCAAGTAATAATCGATATTCGAGTGCAAAGGCTTTAACATATCGATACGATTAATTTTTAAATGATCGCCGTTCCACGTCAGGTGCCGTTCCAAAATCCGCTGCTTGAGCCGCTTGTTTTTTGCCCAGCGCCGCGCAGTTAAATTGCATTTTTTGCTCAATAAATAAATTTCTACATCCTGTACTGTATCCACGGGCTTCAACTCCTTCTCTATAGTAAATCTTTTTATACGCATGCCTATAGAAATGAAATTTAATTCAGGTCACCGTTTCACTAATAGTAGTATGTGAATTAGCAATTTACAAGATATCCCCTCTTGAAGATTACAATTAATGAAGGAAGGTGTGCCAGTTTAGCCATAAAACACTCAAATGTCGAAAAGCAAAGTGAATGTACCGCTTTTACAACCCTGGATAACGAAGGAAAGTCACACAGGAAGAATAGCTTGAAAATCAGAAAATGCATGCTGATAAGGATAAAAAGTTACCCCGTAAATGGAGGAAAATAAAAAATCCCTTGAAGGGACTTTAGTTTAAGATTTATGATTGTAGAAATTGAAAAATTCTTGAAGTGAACTGACAATCTCTCCTGCCTGAAAAGAAAATAAAGAAATGGCTGAGAGTGAGAAAAACAAAACGGGAATTAATCGGATTAAATGCATTTAAGTTCCTCCTTCGTGACTGAATGTGAAAAATATACTCTTAATGCCTGGCAGCATCAAGCCGAAATGGTTTATTTCCAATCATTTTAGCCATTGAATAAGGATAAATGTCATAAAACCTACACGGAAAAGTGGGAACCTTTTAGAAGAGGCGGCCGGCGGTGGGAAATGGCTTAGCAAAAGCTAAAAATAATAATGAATTTAAAAAGGGAAGAGATGCATAGCCTCCACAAAACGGCTGACAGGCACAAACTTTGAGGCACGTCGTTCAGTAGAGCCATTCAGCGCCATGGACTTCCGTCGCTGAAACTAGAGAAAAATTAGCATATTTTCGCTTTTTTTAATGAACAATATATCAGCTATCAAAAAAATGCAATTATATTTGTACTTTTCTAATACTTCATGATATAGTAATAGAACAAACGTTCTTAGCTCTTCACGAAGGAGGAATCACCATGGTATTGACAAGAAAAATCGAAAAAAGCGATTATGCCAATGGACAAGAACATATGCAGGGGCTGAAGCTGACTAGACATATAAACAAATTGAGCCAATGGTTCGAAGAAAATAAAAGTGAAAATAAGCCGGAACTCGGTGATTGGGATTCGCAAATGATTCAAGCGGAAATTGAAGAAGCCATGGAGCGCAACTGCACCATCAGAATGAAATCCTGGAAAGACCACGAATTTCAGTACCATGTTGGTACCGTTAAACGAATGGATCTCGACACAAAATCCGTCTATTACGACGATCCGTTCGGGATCAAACGATTGCCGTTGGACGAAGTAGTAGGGGTCATGATTGTCAATTGAACCCATCGGCCTAATCGACGAGCGTTTTTTACGTGCCATGGCCCTTTTCTACGGAAAGTCGTCTTGATGCGGACCAGGCAAAAATGATGGAATTTACTCTGTGGCAAAAAACGGGTATAGGCTGCCATTCATATACCGGCAGAAGCGAAAAACTATGAAAGCGTATAGGTCTTGGGTTAGAATAGGAAGGAGAAAACGCTATTCACCCAGCGAAATAGAGACTATACGAAAGTAGGGAAACCATGAACGCATATGATGAGTACATGAAAGGCATTGTTGTCCCGATGCGCCAAGAACTGACAACGAACGGTTTTAAAGAATTAACGACTGCTGAAGAAGTGAACGAGCATATGGTGGAAGCACAAGGAACCAGCTTAGTGGTGATCAATTCGGTCTGCGGCTGTGCAGCAGGACTGGCACGTCCGGCAGTAATCGAAGCTTTGGAGACAACTGCTGCGAAACCGGACCACTTAGTGACGGTTTTTGCCGGGCAGGACAAAGAAGCGACGGCTCAAATGCGCAGTTATTTTGAAGACATCCCGCCTTCTTCTCCTTCGATTGCGGTCTTGAAAGACGGGCAGCTCGCCTATTTTATCCCGCGTGAACAAATTGAAGACCATGATGTAGAACATATCCGGGATCACTTGACTCAAGTGCTGGAGCAGGTATCGGCGCAGTGAAGACCATTGTAACGACAGCATACCGGCCGAACGGCAAAACCGACCGGATGGCAGCTCAAGCGGCAGAAGATCTTTCCATCCCGTTTGTGCTCCGGAAAAAGCGTTCGATCGAAAAAATCCATGCGGAAGAATGCGCGGATGTGCTGGTTGCAGCAAAAGAACGACTCGAATTTTACCCATTGGGCAAAACCGAGCCGTTCTTTTTTCATCCCAATTCGGCGGCGTTCCGGACAAAACGCCCGATTGAAGAAGATCCGCTTGTTGCCGTTTCGAATCTGAAAGCGGGAGATGTCTTTTTCGATTGCACGCTTGGCTTGGCATCAGACGCCATCGTTGCGGCCTACCGGGTCGGCAGCGAAGGCCAAGTCATCGGCTGTGAAAGCCATCCGGTACTCGCCTACGTCATTGAACAAGGATTGGCCCGGTACGATGCGATGCCGCATTTGGACGAGGCCATGAAACGGATCGAGGTCGCTTCAAAAAATTCAGTGGAGCTGCTGAAAAGCTTGCCGGACGGTTCCGTGGATGTCGTGTATATGGATCCGATGTTTACAGAAGAAATCACCGAAGCTTCGAATTTTACGCCGCTGCGGGGAACGGCAAACAATGGCCAACTGACCGGCGAATGGGTCAAGGAAGCGGTTCGGGCAGCGCGCAAAAGCGTAGTCCTGAAAGCGCATTTCCGCTCGGCCGATTTTGAAAAGTACGGATTTGCCAGAAGGGTGCGGCCGAATACGAAATTCCATTACGGGGTGATTGACTGCCGAACGCAGTAAATGCTGGCAACTCCTTTTCAAACGAGAAAGCTGAACCAATATTTTGAGATAATAAAAAAGGCAGCCCAAGGGCTGCCTTTTTTTGTTTTCCAGCGAACTGGAAGAAGTCTTCAGTCTGTGAAGCTCAATGAAGCTAAATATCCAAGCATAAATAATAGTCCAATACCGATAAGCAATGAAGCATCCATGAAAAAATCCTCCTTTTTCAAAAAAACAGAGCTAAATGATTACTATTATTGTACAATGAATTTCAAGAAGATGAAACCTTTACAAGCGAAATTCGTATAAATTACAACAGGCGTTAATAAAATGTTCAAAATTGAAGGTGATAGGGATGAAGAAGTGGTGGCAAAAGTCGTTGATGATTGCAGTTGCCGTTTTGACCTTGGGAGTAATTTCCCCCAACCATCTGATTTGGGAAACTTTATTAGATGAAAAAGCGCTAAGCAATTCACAGTCATCAACTGGCAATGACAAACAATATAGTTTTGACTGGATCGATCCGAGTGAACTTTATTACGATACCCATCCGTCAATCCTGGATACCGTCCATAAAGCGGCCGAAGAACAGGCATACCTGAAATTCGGAACGAAAATCGGACCGGTCATCCAAGATGAATTCGAGACGGCCATTTTGCCGAATATCCAGCGGGCGATCGATTTGCACTTTGCCGGCATGGATACTGAAACGTTGCGCAAGCTGGCAATCTCCGAAAAACCTTCCGGCGATTATTCTGAGAAGATTTTTCACATTTACGACACAGAAACATCAAAAGATGCGATCCGCTTTCATGTAAGAACCGAGAAAAAACCGCTCGAAGGCTTTTTCTTCAATTTCCATTACCATGTGGCGGAAGACAATTTCCAAAAGCACATTGCCCTCGGGGATATTTACTGGTCCAAAAACACACCGCCTAAATGGCTTTCGTAAAAGCAGGAAATTTCAATATTGTCAGCTTCTTAAAACCGTTACATTTGTAACGGTTTTTTTTGTGTGTTTTTGTTATGATAAACATAATAATGGAGGCGAATAAAAATGAAACAATACTTAGATTTATGCCAGCATATTTTACATAATGGCGCGAAAAAGGAAGACCGGACCGGTACAGGCACATTGAGTGTGTTCGGCCATCAGATGCGCTTTGACTTAAATGAGGGCTTTCCATTGATGACCACCAAAAAAACGGCGTTTCGCCTGATTGTCTCAGAATTGCTTTGGTTTATCAAAGGCGATACGAACGTGAAGACTTTATTGGAAGAAAACAATCACATCTGGGACGAATGGGCATTTGCCCAGTGGGTGGAAAGCGACGAGTACGAGGGGCCGGACATGGCCGATTTCGGAAGACGCTCCCAGAAAGATCCGGAATTTGCGGTACGTTATAAAGAGCAAATGGCGCTGTTCCAAGAAAAGATTTTGGCCGAAGACGGATTCGCTGAAAAATACGGCGACCTTGGGCCTGTTTACGGCAAGCAATGGCGCTCTTGGGCGAAAACCGACGGCGGCACGATCGACCAGTTGAAAAACGTCATCGAATCAATCAAAAAGAACCCGGATTCGCGGCGCCACCTGGTGACGGCCTGGAACCCGGAATTTATCGACGATATGGCGCTTCCGCCATGCCACATCATGTTCCAGTTTTATGTAGCAGACGGCAAGTTGTCCTGCCAGTTGTACCAGCGCAGCGCCGATGTCTTTTTGGGTGTGCCGTTCAACATAGCGTCCTACGCTTTGCTGACGCATTTGATTGCCCGCGAATGCGGCCTTCAAGTGGGTGATTTTGTCCTCACAACGGGAGATACGCATCTGTATTCAAACCACATTGAACAAGTGACGGAACAGCTGTCCAGAGAACCAAGAAAATTGCCGACCGTGAAAATCAATGAAGACGTAGCGTCTATTTTTGATTTGGAGCTGGCAGACATTACGATTGAGGGCTACGACCCGCATCCGCGCATCAAAGCGCCTGTTGCAGTTTAAGGGGGAATTTAGATGATTTCACTAATGGTGGCACACGATCCAAACCGGGTAATCGGCAAAGACAATCAGTTGCCTTGGCATATCCCGGAAGATCTGGCTTATTTCAAAAAACATACCATCGGCAAAGGAATTGTGATGGGGCGAAATACGTACGAATCGATCGGGCGTCCGCTGCCGAAGCGGCGCAATATCGTGGTAACCCGCAACCCCGAATACCGGGCAGACGGAATCGACGTCGTCCATACTTTGAATGAGGCGGTCCGGCTCGCAGAAGAACAGCATGAAGAAGTGATGGTCATCGGCGGAGAACAAATCTTCCGGACCATCCTCCCGCAAGCAGACCGCCTATACATCACACTTATCAAAAAGGAATTTGACGGGGATACATTCTTTCCGGAATACGGTCCGGAATGGACAGTTGTTTCTGAATCGGAAGAGCAGGTTTCGGGCGATATCCGCTTTGTATACCTGGTGTTTGAACGGAAAGACCGCCATGTATAAATCTCTCCGGACGTTCTCGTTTTTATTCGGCTATTTGCCGGTTGCAGCAATGAATTTGAAAAAATTCCAAGCTCAAAAAGCGAATTTGAGCAAGCAGGAATATGATGCTCTTATTCATACGGAACCCCAAAAATGGGCGAAAGGCATCATGGCTCGGACAAAGAGCCGTGTAGAAACGAGCGGGCTTGACTATTTGCCGGACGGCCCGGCGCTTCTTGTAGCCAACCACGAAGGCAATTTTGACATCCCGGTTCTGCTTTCGGAAATTCCAAAGCCGTTTGGGTTTATTTCCAAAAAAGAAGTGAAAAAATTGCCGGTCATTCCGGTATATATGGAAGACATGAATTGTGTGTTTTTGGACCGGACGGACCGAAAAAGCGCTTATAAATCGATAGCCGACACGGTTGGGAAATTGAAAGACGGCCATTCCATCCTGATTTTTCCCGAAGGCACCCGTTCCAAAGGTGAAGGAGTGACCGATTTCAAATCCGGTTTCATCCGCATTGCCAAAGATGCAGGGGTGCCGATTGTGCCGATTGCCATTCACGGCACATCGGAAATTATGGAAAAAAACAGCAACCAGATTCGGCCCGGGCATGTCACCATCAGGGTTCTTGAGCCATTTTCGGCTGAAGAAATTGAAAAACTGGACGCCAAGGAATTGATTGAAAAAGTCAAAACGACAATTGAAACGGAAGTCCAGTCGATGGCGCAGAGAAAAGCAGATCTCCAGTAGGTCTGTTTTTCCAACCCGCGCAACGTTTCAAGGCTTCCCATTATAGGAATATAAGAAATAAGGAGAGTGAAGAAATGCCGAAAATCCATATCGTAACGGATTCTACTTCGGAATTGAATCTGGAAGCCATTAAGCAATATGATTTGCATGTGGTTCCGTTAAACATCCAAATTGACGGAAAAACATATCTTGACCGAGTGGACTTGGAACCGAAAGCATTTTTGGAATTGATGGAAAACAGCCCTGAATTGCCAAAAAGTTCACAGCCGGCACCGGGTGTTTTTAAAGAGTTGTACGACCGCCTAGGCCAAAACGGCGATCAAGTGTTGTCCATCCATATGACGGGCGGCATGAGCGGTACTGTGGAATCTGCCCGCACAGCAGCCGAGCTTACCGATACAGACGTGACGGTCGTCGATTCCCGCTACATTTCACATGCGCTCGCTTTCCAGGTGCTGGAAGCGGCGGATATGGCGAGAGAAGGGAAAGCGATGGAAGAAATTGTGGCGCGCTTGGATCAAATACGCGAAAAAACCAAACTTTATGTCATTCTGGATACGCTTGACAATATGGTCAAGGGCGGCCGCATCGGAAAAGGACGGGCATTGGTCGGTTCTTTCCTGAAAATCAAGCCGATTGCCTCATTGGACGGCGGCGAATATACGCCTGTGGCAAAAGCCCGCAGCTACAAGCAAGTGGTCCAGTATTTGATGAACGACTTTAAAGAACGGACGCAGGGGAAGCAAGTCAAAGGAATCGGCATTGCCCATGCAGAAGGTTTTAATATGGCCAACCCGCTGATACAAGAGCTGGAAGCCGCAGGATTTACAGATATCAAAATGGATTACACGACACCGGTCATTTCAACGCATACAGGAGTCGGGGCGTTTGCCTTTATGTTTTATACAGAGTGACCCATTCCTAAAGCAAAAGGGGAGATAAACTTGAAACGCATCCTGTTCATCGTAGTTTTGGCATTGTTCGTATTAGCGGGATGCAGTTCAACTTTCATCTTTGGCAATGACGAAGCGGAACCGCGCATCCCGGTTGCCTTTACGGAATACCGTGTGCCCCCTAACTTTGTCCCTCAAGCATTGATCATTACAGCTCTAGGGGATTCGTTGTCGCAAGGAGTCGGCGACACGGAAAACAAGGGGGGCTATGTCGGCAGGCTGGCAAGCGAAATCAGTGAATGGCCAGGCGTTCGGGGAGCGATTGTGGAGAATACAGCAAAAAGGGGCCGCAGAAGCGATCAGTTGCTTGCGATGTTCCAAAAAGGGCAATTGACCGGCCCGTTGACAGAAGCAGATTATGTCGTCATGACGATTGGCGGCAATGACATTATGCGGATTGTTAAACGGGATTTGTTTTCGTTGAACATTGAAGCGTTTGCTGAAGAACTGGAAGTATACGAAACACGGTACGAAAACATCTACGCTTCCATCCGGTCCATTAATCCGACCGTCCCCATTATTGCCATCGGCGTCTACAACCCGTTTTCTCTGATTACCGATGAAGTGGAGGAATTTGATCAGATCATCTCCGACTACAACGAATCGATGCGGGAAATCACAGAAGCGGACCCGCAGGCATGTTATGTGCCGGTGAGCGATTTGTTTGTCGGCAATGACAACTTGGTGTACCACACGGATTTTTTCCATCCAAACAGCAAAGGGTATGACTTAATGACAGACAGGATTCTTGAACGCATGAAAGAATGCGGATTGAGTTTTCAGGAATAGGAAGTGATGATGATGAAAGTCTGGCGCTTGGCCTTTTTTGTCTTGCTGGGATTAAACCTTCTTGCACTTCTCGCATTTATTATTTTTCTTACCACTCCAGCGAAAGGCCATTCCTTGGAAAGCGCGAGTTCAGTCGAAGCGTTGAATGGCAATTCAGTTGTGCTGAATGTGACAAAGGCGGATTTTGAAGGGATTGCCAACACGTATATCCAACAGGAAATGGCCAATTCGCCGATTCCACTGACCTTAGCAGTGAACGGCGATGTCAGCCTGTCGACGGAAATTGAAGTCTTTTCGGTGCCTTTGCCGATTCTGCTCCGGTTTGATCCGTTTGTGCAGGAAGACGGCAATTTATTGCTGGTCCAAAAATCAGTGGAAGTTGGCATGCTGGATATTCCACCCGAGTCTGCGTTAAAATTATTACGGGATTCGGTGAATCTTCCCAAATTTATGGATGTTTTGCCAGCAGAAGAGCAAGTGCTGCTGAAACTGACAGAAATTCCGCTCGACGGCGGCATTTCGGTTCAGGCAACTTCGTTCAATTTGGAGGAAGATGATATCCGGTTGCGCGTTACCATTCAGCAATAAGAACGGAGTGATGGGATGAAGACAGAAAAAGCGACATTTGCAGGCGGCTGTTTTTGGTGCATGGTCAAGCCATTCGATTCTTATGAAGGCATTGAATCGGTGGTCAGCGGCTACACTGGCGGGCACGTTGAAAACCCGACTTATGAACAAGTATGTTCCGAAACAACGGGCCATTACGAAGCGGTTCAGATTACATTCCAGCCGGACGTTTTTCCATATGAAAAATTGCTGGAAGTATTTTGGAGCCAAATCGATCCGACCGATGCGGGGGGCCAGTTTTTCGACCGTGGCCAGTCTTACCAAACGGCCATTTTCTACCATTCCGATGAGCAACGGACCGCTGCTGAACAATCCAAGCAGGACTTGGAGAACTCAGGGAAGTTCTCTAAACCGATTGCAACGAAAATTTTGGAAGCCAAGCCGTTTTATTTGGCAGAGGATTACCATCAGGATTATTATAAGAAAAACCCTGCCCATTATAACCGCTATTCCGTAGGGTCTGGACGGGCAGGATTTATCGAAAAAAATTGGGGTGGACAAGCATGAAAGAAGAACTAAAAGCAAAATTGACGCCGATGCAATACCACGTCACACAGGAAAACGGCACGGAGCCGCCTTTCCAGGGCGAATACGACCAGCATTTTGAAGAAGGCATTTATGTCGACATCGTGTCCGGCAAACCGTTATTCAGTTCAAAAGACAAATTCGATGCCCATTGCGGCTGGCCGTCATTTGCCAAACCGCTTGAAGGCAGTGAAATTAAAGAAAGCTTTGATACAAGCCATGGCATGAGAAGAACGGAAGTGCGCAGTGCGGCTGCCGATTCGCATTTGGGGCATTTGTTCCCGGATGGGCCTTCCTCTTTAGGCGGCTTGCGTTATTGCATCAACTCCGCGGCTTTGCGTTTTGTGCCCAAAGACCAGCTGGAGGCAGAAGGTTACTCCGAATACAAGCAGTTGTTTGAATAACTGAAAACCCGGACAGCTGTCCGGGTTTTTTATTTCGAAAGGTTCCGTGCGGGCATCTGAAAAAAGAGTACGCTTGAACCGCTGGACGGCTGCTCGCGCATTCTTAATTGCACAACTAGGGAGGAAGAAAATGAAACGTTCTTTTTATCAATTTGCTTTAAAATACCGGGGGAAAGTCCGTCCGGATGATTTTTCCCGGTTTGCGGATGCCATGTTCCTGGATCATTCTTTTCCGAAGAGCTCGGAAGATTTTGAAGATCTTTCCCGCTATATCGAAGAAAAAGCCCATCCGGTCATGAAAGCTTCCACTTTCGATGCCATGTGGGAAGAATATACAGCACTTTAAGGCAATGCGTTGCACTTGCCGCTAAAAAACAGTATGATAAGAACGACTAAAATTAAAGTGAGGTTTTATGATGAGCGTCCATATCAATGCAAAAAAAGGCGATATCGCTGATACGATTTTACTTCCTGGAGATCCGCTTCGTGCAAAATACATTGCCGAAACATTCCTTGAAGATGTAGTACTTTACAACGAAGTGCGCAACATGTTCGGCTATACGGGTACATACAAAGGCAAACGCATTTCAGTTCAAGGAACAGGAATGGGAGTTCCTTCCATTTCTATCTATGTAACTGAATTGATGAACGAATACGATGTTCAAAAACTGATCCGCGTCGGTACATGCGGTTCGATCCATAAAGATGTAAAAGTCCGCGACGTGATCATTGCACAAAGTGCGTCAACGGATTCGAAAATGAACGAAATTATTTTCAATGGCATTGATTTCGCTCCGACTGCAGATTTCGATCTATTGCTGAAAGCGTATAATGCTGGTTTGGAAAAGAACTTGAGCTTGCGTGTAGGGAATGTCTTTACTGAAGACGTCTTCTACAATGAACATGCAGAGCACGAAAAATGGGCACAGTACGGAGTATTGGCTCTGGAAATGGAATCTGCAGCACTTTACACATTGGCAGCCAAATTCGGCCGCCAGGCATTGTCCATCTTGACAGTGAGCGATCACTTGCTGACAGGTGAAGTGACAACGGCTGAAGAGCGCCAGACGACTTTCAATGACATGATCATCGTTGCACTGGAAGCGGCAATCAAGGAATAAGCGCTGCTCCAAAAGGGTGATAGAGCCCTGCTTCGGAATCATTGAACCAATTAAGCTGGAGCGGGCAGAAGGTCCGTGCGCTTTTTGTGCGTAGACAGATGCCCGCTATAGCGGAATAAAAAGAGAAAAGACTGTCTAGACAGTCTTTTTCTTTTAATTTTTTCAAAATCTTGATAAAATCGATACAGCTTGAAGTGCAATTAAGAAAGTGGTGAAAGAAATGGATGATAAGCGTCCAGGCGAAAATCAAGAACAGATTCCGCCTGTAGAAGAAGCGCCTGCCCATTTTATCCGGATGAAAACATTCTCCTTTATCATGCTTGTCTTCACCTTGATACTATGTACGGCCGGGTTAACGGTATTTGCTTTAACTTTCGGAGACGAAAAGGCAGTGGAAGTCAGCTCTCCTGAAAGACGGGAATTTGAAAAATTATATGCGGCTTACGATCAAGTGCAGCAGGAATACTTTGAAGATGTCGACAGCAATGTTTTGATCAACGGCGCTATTAACGGAATGGTGGAATCTCTTGGAGACCCGTATTCCGATTATATGAACGAAGAAGAAGCAGCCCAGTTTTCACAAGGCATTTCATCCAGTTTCCAAGGAATCGGCGCTGAAGTGCAAGAGCGCAACGGCTTGATCAATATCGTTTCGCCGATTAAAGGCTCTCCTGCTGAAAAAGCAGGCTTGAAACCGGGAGACAAAATTTTAAAAGTTGACGGCGAAAGCATCCAAGGCTTCAGTGCTTCGGAAGCGGTCATGCTCATCCGCGGCGAAAAAGGAACAGAAGTGACATTGACGATCCAGCGCGGCGATTTGGCGGAACCGCTCGAAGTCAAAATTGTGCGGGACGATATTCCGATCGAAACCGTTTATCCGGAAATGATTGGCGACGGCGTAGCACATATCCAAGTGACGAGCTTCTCTGAAAATACAGCGAAGGAATTGACCGACGCCATCAGCGAGATGGAAAAACAGGGGATGAAAGCTATGGTGATGGACGTCCGCCAAAACCCGGGCGGTCTATTGACAACAGCGCTTGAAATTTCCAACTTGTTTATTGACGAAGGAAAAGAAATGTTCGAAGTGCAGGCCAAAGGCGAAGAACCGGAAATTTACTTGGCGGAGTCAGGTTCAAAAGTAAAAGTGCCGGTCACTTTGCTCATTGACGGCGGCAGCGCTTCTGCATCCGAAATTTTAGCGGGCGCCATGAAAGAATCGGCGGACGTTACATTGATCGGGGAAAATACATTCGGCAAAGGCACTGTGCAGACAGCCAATGATATGGCCGATGGGTCGAACTTGAAGTTCACGACAGCGAAATGGCTGACGCCGGACGGCAACTGGATCCATGAAAAAGGAATTGCCCCGGACGTGAAAGTGGCGTATCCGGAATATGCATCCCTGCCAGTACTGGATTCTTCGCTTGAAATGAAGGATGGCACCATTTCCGAACAAGTGAAAACAGCTGAACAAATGCTTGAAGCGCTTGGCTATAAAGTCGGCAAAGTGGACGGCGTTTTTGAAGAACAGCTGACAGATGCAGTCGAGCAATTCCAGGAAGACAACGAATTGGAAACGACAGGCGTCGTGACGGGCGATACCACATTCGCCATCATGGAAGCTTTAAGCAAGAAAATCGATGAAGAAGACCCGCAGCTTTTGGAAGCGAAAAAAATCGTGATGGAAGAAGCGGGCATCAAAGCTGAACCTGCAAAAGAATCAGCAGAAGAAGAACCGAAAGAATAAAACATGAGGTCCGCAGTTGCGGGCCTTTTCTTACGGCTAATTAATTGAGGGGGATTCCATGATTGATGTATACCTATTTAGCGGATTTTTGGGAAGCGGCAAAACCACGCTTCTGAAACATGTCATTCAGCAAGCGAAAGACGCCGGATTAAAACCCGCCGTGTTCATGAACGAACTGGGCGAAATGAATTTTGACTCGGATGCTGTGGAAGACGGCATTCCGTTAAAAGAACTCTTGGACGGCTGCATTTGCTGCACCGGTTCTGAGAAATCGGAAGCCCAGCTGCAGACGCTCCTTGCAGAAGAAGAGTTTGATGTCCTCTTGATTGAAACCACGGGCGCGGCGCATCCTGTCGAAGCGCTTGATGCCATTTTCTCACCGCTTTTTGCAGAGAAACTAAAATTCAAAGGCATCGTCACAGTGGCCGACAGCAAACGCTGGCTTGACCGCAGCCAACTGTCGCCGCAGATCCGGTCTCTTTATCTGGAACAAATCCGCCATGCCGATTTGATTTTGGCGAACAAGATGGATCTTTTAACGGAAGCCGAACAGGCCCAAGTGACATTTGAAGTGCAAGGGCTAAACCCCGAGGCGCAAATCATTCAAACCGTGCAGTCCAAAGTGCCTTTTTCCCAGCTTCAGAAAATATCCGCAAGCAAAAGCGGGACGATTCAAGAAGCGCCGGTTTCCAAACTGAATTTAAATGCCAAAGTCCTGGAGTTTCAAAACCCGGTAAAACGGGACGACTTCGAGGATTGGCTGCGCGCCTTGCCGGAATCGGTATTCCGCATTAAAGGCTACGTGCCGCTCGAAGGAGATAAATACCCGCACGCATTCCAGTATGCCTACGGGATGGCCCAGTGGCTTCCGGAATACATGAAGATGCAGACGCAGATCGTCGTCATCGGAGAAAACCTGGAAGGGATTGAGCTGCCGTGATCGATGCTTACCGCAAACTATGGCCGAACCGGGCCGGAGTGGATGCCATCGGCACGGAAGAAGAGCTCGAACAAAAAATCCAGATTGAACTCAATGACGAACTGACGCATCCACGAGTCCGCAAAACGCGGCAGCAAAAACTTGAACTTGCCTTAACCCGCATTGAACAATCGGAGCTCACTGAGGAAGAGAAAAACAATTTATCTGCGTTATACAAAAAGATTGCCGCTCAGTAAGCGGCAATCTTTTTTTGTATTTTATTAAGTCTGAATGACAGGGTGACAGCGCCTGCAGTCAACCCGGCGATCAAACCGATCCAGTAGCCGAATGCTTCAAAACCGGTGAAGGTTGCGAGCAGGTAACCTGATGGCAAGCCGATTACCCAGTACGAAATTAGGGCCATGATGAAAGTGATGTTGACGTCCTTGTAGCCGCGGAGCGCTCCTTGGACAGGGGCCTGTATGGCATCTGAAAGCTGGAACAGTGCCGCAAATACCAGGAATTGCACGGCCAGATTGATCACTGCCGGATCTGATGAATACAAAGCCGCAATGTCATGGCGCAGGAAGTACAAGGTGAATGCCGACAAGAAGCTGAAGGCGACCGCTGAAAGGACGCTGATCCAGCTGTACTGCCGGGCATCATGGAAACGTTTGGCGCCGACTTCAAAGCCGACGAGAATGGTGGCGCCCATGGAAATGCTGAGCGGCAGCATATACAAGAGCGAAGTGAAGTTGATGGCGATTTGGTGTGCTGCAATGGTGATGGTGCCATAAGTGCTCATCATGAGTGTGACGGCAGAAAAAATGCTCGTCTCAGCAAATATGGAAATGCCGATCGGCACGCCGATGCGGCTGATTTCTTTTACACGTGCGAGTGACAATTTCGCCCATCCGCTGAAAATGCCGAAAGACTTGAACGGTTTTCGTGTATGGACAATCCAGCCGGCGATAAACAGCACAACCCAATAAGTGATGGCAGAGGCATAACCCGCTCCTGCGCCGCCCAGTTCCGGAAAGCCGAAATTCCCGAAAATCAGCAGGTAATTGAAAAAGACGTTGATCGGTGCAGAAAGAAGAGAAATGAACATGGACACCCGCGTTGCGCCGAGTGCATCGATGTAATAACGGAGCACGTTATAGATAAACAGCGGAACCAGGCCGAGGCTCATCGCAAAGATGTATTCGTCCGCTACGGATTCGACCGCGGCTTCCAGATCCATCAGGCCGAGAAGACTGTCTGCTCCGAAAAAGAAAAAGGTGAAAATGAGGACAGCTAGGATGATGGCCAAATAAATCCCTTGCTGCACGGCATCTTTCACTTCTTCTCTTCTCGCGGCACCCATTAATTGTGCTACAATTGGGGTGATGGACATGAGGATTCCGGCAAGACCGATATAAACCGGCATCCAAAAAGAAGATCCGATCGAAACGCCCGCCAAATCTTCCGTATTGTAACGGGCGGTCATGTAAATATCAAAAAATGTGACCAAATACATTGCAACTTGTGTAACCAAAATCGGAAAAACAATGCGAAGCAGCATCTTGAATTTTTCCGTTTTTGTCTTCGTTTCAAACATGATTCCATCCTCCAGTAAACGAACAACAATATATTAAATAAAAATAAGTATAGCATAGAAGCCTTCTGTAATTGGAGCGCTCCTGGAAAGATGCATACGCAATTTTAAGACAAGAGAGTAGGACAGCAAAATGGACAAACGAACAATTTTATTGACAGGCGGCGGGACAGCGGGGCACGTATCGCTGAACCAGGCGCTGATTCCTGAGTTAGAGAAAATGGGCTACAATGTGGAATACATCGGCTCTAAAGACGGCATTGAAAGTGAATTGATTCCCGATGCTTTCCCGAATGTCCGGTATCACGCCATTTCAAGCGGCAAATTGCGCCGTTATTTTTCCACGAAGAATTTCACCGATCCGGCACGCGTCGGGAAAGGGCTTCTACAAGCGATGAACATCATCCGGAAGACCAAGCCGGCTGCCATCTTTTCAAAAGGCGGCTTTGTGTCAGTGCCGGTTGCCATGGCGGGAAAAGCATTGGGTGTGCCGGTCATCATCCACGAATCCGATGTAACTCCGGGCCTCGCAAACAAAATCGCCATGCCTTTTGCCAATCATATCTTTACGGTGTTCAACGAAACCTTAAAACACCTGCCGAAAGAAAAATCCACTTGCACCGGTTCGGTAATCCGCGGGGAATTGATGGAAGGTTCAGCTGAAATCGGCAGAAGCCTCTGCAATTTTGACAACGGCCGTCCCGTTTTAATGATCATGGGCGGCAGCCAAGGCTCTTCAGTCATCAACAATGCCATCCGCGCCAACTTGCCGGCACTTTTGGAAGAATTCAATATCGTTCATTTATGCGGAAAAGACAATGTGGACAGAAATTTGGAAAGCGTGCCGAATTATTGCCAATTCGAATACGTCACAACAGAATTGCCTCATTTGCTGCATTTGACAGATTTTGTGGTGTCGCGTGCCGGCTCCAATTCAATCTTTGAGTTTTTGGCATTGAAAAAACCGATGCTGCTGATTCCGCTGTCGAAACAGCAAAGCCGCGGAGACCAGATCCTGAATGCAGAACTCTTTAGAAAGCAAGGTTTAGCAAACGTCGTCGAAGAAGAAGAACTGACGCCGGAACGCTTTTTGGCGGAGATGAAAAAACTGCAGGTAGATGAAGAGTTGCTGATCGACCGCATGACAGAAGCGGAAGCGCCAAAAACGGCTTCTGCCATGGCTGAACTGGTAGTTGCCCACGCCAAGAAAAAATAACGGGGATTTACCTGGCCAACCATGTGGTATAAATAATTCGTACAAGAGGTGTTTACGATGGAATTTCTACTTTATAAAGTGCACGGTTCAATGAATACATTTTTCATGCTTGATGGCGAAGAACGGGAAGATTATGAAGAAATGACACTCAAACTTGCCGCGCTTGATCCCGGCATTGACGGGCTGCTCGTGGTGCTGCCGTCTCAAGTGGCGGACGCCAAAATGCGTGTCATCAACCGTGACGGCTCTGAAGCTTCCATGTGCGGCAATGGCCTGCGCTGCGTAGCCCGCTATGTTTGCGAACGTGACGGAGTGGAAGAAGCTGTGATTGAAACGATGAAAGCTTCATTGCACGTCAAGAAAGAACAGCCGCAAGGCGACGGCATTGCCATGTATGCAGTGGAGATTTCTCCGGTGTCTTTCCAAATGGCTGATTTGCCGATGGCGTACGGCGGCGAAACCGAATGGAAGTTAAAGCCGCTGCCATTTGTTTCGGAAGAGATTCCATTCACCGCTGTAGCTGTACCAAATCCGCATCTGATCGGAATCGTGCCTGACGAGTACCAAAGCAATCCGGCACACCAGCAAAAGTGGGCGGAATTTTTCAATGGCCCCAATGAATATTTTACGGATGGCGTCAATGTCTCCTACGCGACAAAAGTGGAAGGCGGCATTTTCGTGAAAACCTTTGAACGCGGAGTCGGATTTACGAACGCCTGCGGTACAGCCATGACCGCGTCTGCACTTGTCAGCTGCCTGGCAGGTCTTGTGCCATACGGGGAAGTGGCCGTTTACAATCCCGGTGGCATGGTGAAATGTTCTGTCGAAAAAAACGGCAGCAGCTTCCGTCTGCGTTTGACCGGCAATGCCACCTATGTGGCTAAGCAGCAGTTCAAGTGGGAAGGCACGTCTTCGGAAAGCGGCTTGGAATTGGCTGAGGAACTCCAAGAGCAAGCACTTTACGAAAAATTCATTGAACAGACATCCGCTGTGACCAACCGATTTGTTTCCTAAATAGAAGAAACTTGAACTGAATCCCAATCCAAAAGCATCTTGGCAAATCACTAAATGGTTTGCCAATTGCTATGTCCCCGTTATACAGAGAAAACCGCCTTGCCTGAAAACGCTGAATAAATCGGCAATTTTCTGGAATGCTGCAAATAAACGCTGAAATAGGCAAGCCATGCCCCAAAGGAGCAAGCGGACGGTATAATACAAGTTGGTCGAGCCAAACCCGCACAGGGTTAGGAGCGAACGGCATACATAATAAAAAAAGCCGAAAAAAGCAGAACAAGATTTCACGCAGCACAGTAGAAGCGGGGAAGAAGGTAACTCCTTCCGTAAGAATGGAAATGACAAAACCTGTTTTAATCAGTTTGAAGGAATTTTTCCACCTGAAAGACAGGCGTTTATCCATTAAAACCCAATGAAAGCGCTTTGAAAAATGCTGTGTGAATAATTTCACGCAAAATCATTGTATTTTTTCCTGGAAGTAGTAAGATTGAAATGGAAATTCGTTCTCCATATACGTTGGAAGCGCCTTCTGCTTTATGTCTAGTGGGATGCGTGATAAAATAAGGAAGATACACATACAATAAAAGTGACTGCCAAAAAGGCAAATATCTGGAGGTTTTTTTAATGTCTAGCAATTATTCAGATGCAAAATCCCCATGGAATTCCATCACTGGCCCAAACCTTGGATATGTTATGGAAATGTACGACCTTTACCAAGAATCTCCGGAACTGCTTGACCCGGAATTTGCAGAACTTTTTAGACAGTACGGTCCGCCAATCGATGTGACTCCGCGTGCTGCAGCTCCAGCCCAAACTGCCGCTGCAGGTGTAGAGACGAACAAATTTGGCAAAGTTCTAGCTGCTATCCAGTTGGCAGAAGCTATTCGTGCCCATGGACACTTGGCTTCTGATATCTACCCGCTGAAAGACCAGCCGAAAGATACTTCCCGTCTGGAATTATCGGCATATGGTTTAACCGAACAGGACTTGAAGGAAGTACCGGTTTCACTTCTTCTTTCTGAAGCACCGGCAAACATCACGAACGGTTTAGAAGCGATTTCTTATTTGAAATCTTTATATACCGATAAAGTTGCTTTCGAATTTTCTCATATTGTTCAGCTGCAGGAACGCAACTGGATTCAGGAAAAAATTGAAAGCGGCGAATTTAAGCCATCGCTTGATGCAGATAAGAAAAAAGAGATTTTAGATCTGTTGACCCGTGTGGAAGGGTTTGAGAAATTCCTTCACCGTACATTTGTCGGCCAAAAGCGCTTTTCAATTGAAGGCGTAGACACTTTGGTTGTTTTGATGGACGAACTGGTGCGTTTGTCAGAAACAAAAGGGACAGAAAAAATCATGATCGGGATGGCTCATCGCGGTCGTTTAAATGTGCTTACACACATTTTGCATAAGCCTTACGACATGATGTTCGCTGGATTCGCCCATGTGCCGGATGAAACCTTCCTTCCGGAAGACAATTCGGTCCAGATTACAAAAGGCTGGTTCGGCGATGTGAAATACCATATGGGCGCTGCTTATACTTCGCCTAAAGGAACCAACATTAAACTTGCTTATAACCCGTCCCACTTGGAAATCGTTAGCCCGGTTGTAGCTGGACAAACCCGTGCGGCTCAGGAAATGACGGATGCAGCAGGCGTTGCTGCGATGGATCCGAAAAAAGCCTATGCGATCCTCGTTCACGGAGATGCTGCTTTCCCAGGCCAAGGCGTTGTAACGGAAACATTGAACTACAGCCGGATCCGCGGATTCCAGACTGGCGGATCGATCCATGTGATCGCCAATAACCTGATTGGATTTACAACAGAACAATACGATTCAAGATCGACTCATTATTCTTCTGACCCTGCAAAAGGTTTTGAAGTGCCGGTTATCCACGTAAACGGAGACGATCCGGAAGCAGTCGTTGCGGTAGCGCGTTTCGCATTCGAATACCGTGAAAAATTCGGCAAAGACATCCTGATTGATCTGATCGGCTACCGCCGCTACGGACACAACGAAATGGATGAGCCGCTTGTCACGAACCCGATGATGTATCACGGCATCCACCAGCATCCGACTGTCCGTGAACTTTACGGCAAACAGCTGGCTTCTGAACAAGTTCTTACTGAAGAACAAGTGAAGGAACTGGATGCAAAAACACAAAAAGAAATGCAGGCAGCATACGACAAAGTGAAAGAAAACAAATCGGACGACAAACACGAAATCACGATTCCGGAAGCGGTTCAAAATGGCTATCCGGAAGTGCCGACGGGCGTCGACAAAGACGTGCTCGTGAAATTGAACGAAGATTTGCTGACTTGGCCAAGCGACTTTTCTGCTTTTGGAAAACTTGCGCGCATCTTGAAGCGCCGCGAAGATCCATTCAACGGCAAAGGGAAAATCGACTGGGCTCACGCCGAAACTTTGGCATTCGGTGCAATCCTGCAGGATGGCAATCCGATCCGTTTGAGTGGACAGGATGCACAGCGCGGAACATTTGCACATCGCCACCTTGTGCTTCATGATGAGAAGACAGGCGAAGAACTGGTTCCGCTGCACCATATCTCTGACGCGAAAGCCTCATTCGTCGTTTACAACAGCCCGTTGACAGAATCAGCAGTGCTTGGTTTTGAATACGGCTATAACGTTGAAAATAACAAAGCGCTAGTCATCTGGGAAGCCCAGTACGGCGATTTTGCCAACATGGCCCAAATGATGTTCGACCAGTTCATCTCTGCAGGCCGCTCGAAATGGGGGCAAAAATCAGGGCTTGTGATGCTTCTGCCTCATGGCTTTGAAGGACAAGGGCCTGAGCATTCAAGTGCACGCCTTGAAAGACATCTGCAAATGGCAGCTGAAAACAACTGGACAGTGGCGAACCTTTCAAGCGCCGCCAACTACTTCCACATTCTTCGCCGCCAAGCGAAAATGCTGGAAGAAGAGTCAATCCGTCCACTTATTATCGTGTCGCCGAAATCCTTGCTGCGCCATCCTTTAGTTGGAGCGGACGTGGAAGATTTGACGCAAGGCCACTTCCAGACAGTTCTGGAACAGCCAGGCATGGGAACAAAAGAGAAAAAAGTGGAACGCATTCTTTTCGCCAGCGGAAAAATGGCTATTGATTTGGCAGAGCGTGTGAAAGACGGCAAAGGCTTCGACTGGGCGCACATCGTCCGCGTTGAGCAATTGTATCCTTTCCCATCTGAAAAAATTCAAGCGATTGTCGACCGCTACCCAAATGCCAAAGAATTGGCATGGGTTCAGGAAGAGCCGCAAAACATGGGTTCTTGGACATTTGCAGAGCCTTATTTAAGAGAAATCGCTGGAGACAAAGATGTGGCTTACTACGGCCGCGTCAAACGTTCAAGCCCTGCTGAGGGAGACGGAGAATCGCATAAAGTCGAACAAGCCCGCATCCTGGACGCAGCTTTAACAAAATAAGATCCGGACCGGCTATTGCCCAAAAGGCAGTTCAAGCTTTTGGGCAGCAGTTTTCCGCTTGATAAAAGAGAGATAATCTAAGGAGGAATTTTTTGTGGCAGAAATCAAAGTACCAGAATTAGCAGAATCGATTACAGAAGGAACGATCGCACAGTGGCTGAAACAGCCAGGCGAAACAGTTGAAAAAGGTGAATTCATCGTTGAATTGGAAACAGACAAAGTAAACGTTGAAGTTATCTCTGAAGAAGCGGGCGTTGTACAAGAGCTTTTGGCTCAAGAAGGCGACACTGTTGAAGTTGGACAAGTGATTGCAATCGTCGGCGCATCTTCAGGCGAAAGTGCTGCACCAGCTGCTGCACCTGCACCGGAAGCGAAAGAAGAAGCTCCAACAGCATCACAGCCAGGAGCTACAATGGAAGCAAAAGAGGAAGCTCCTGCAGTTGAAGAACAAACTTCTTCAGAACGCACAATCGCTAGCCCGGCTGCGCGCAAACTGGCTCGTGAAAAAGGCATCGATCTTGCTGCTATCTCTCCGGTAGACCCAATGGGCCGCGTACGTGTACAAGACGTAGAAGCTCATGGTTCAAAACCGGCTGCCGAGTCTGCACCTGCACAGAAAGCGGAAGCTCCAAAAGCATCTGCACCTTCTTCTGATGAAGAATCTGGCCGCGTGGTTCGCGAGAAAATGTCTCGCCGCCGCCAGACAATTGCAAAGCGTTTGTTGGAAGTTCGCCAAAACACAGCGATGTTGACAACGTTCAATGAAATCGATATGACCAATGTTATGGCATTAAGAAGCCGCAAAAAAGACAAGTTCCAACAGGATCATGACGGAACTCGCCTTGGCTTTATGTCATTCTTCACAAAAGCAGTTACTGCAGCACTTAAGAAATACCCTTACGTAAACGCTGAACTTGATGGCACAGATCTATTGTTGAAACAGTTCTACGATGTAGGGATTGCCGTTTCTACAGAAGAAGGACTAGTTGTGCCAATCGTCCGCGATACAGACAAGAAAAACTTTGCTGAAATTGAAGCGAGCATCGCAGACCTTGCGAAAAAAGCACGCGACAAAAAGCTTTCAATTGCTGATATGACAGGTGGATCATTCACTATCACTAACGGCGGTGTATTCGGTTCATTGATGTCTACTCCGATCTTGAACGGAACGCAAGTAGGGATTCTTGGAATGCACACGATCCAAAAACGTCCGGTAGCAATCGGCGATTCAATTGAAATCCGCCCAATGATGTACGTGGCTCTTTCTTATGACCACCGCGTAATCGATGGCAGCGATTCAGTTGGCTTCCTGAAAATGATCAAAGAATTGATCGAAAACCCAGAAGACCTATTGCTTGAATCTTAATTAGAAAAGCGAAAAGAGCCGTTTAACTTCGACAGGCATAAGTCAATCTGGCGAAGCGGCGCCTTTTGCCGCACAGTTGGATTGGCTTATGACCCGAGAAGCTGGCTCTTGCAGCTGGACAATTAGAAAAGCGGAGGCGGCCATGCAAGCCTCGACAAGCGCTGGAGGGCTTGAGGTTTAAGGCGTCTCTTTGCCTTAAACAACAAGACCGAAGCGACCTCGAGAGGCTGGCCGCCGCAGCTAGACAAAGAAAAGCAGAGGCGGCCATGCAAGCCTCGACAAGCGCTGAAGGCTTTGAAAGCCTAAACTCTAGCAGCTGGACAAAAAAGCTTAGCTGTCCCAAACTGGACACAAATTCATACAGTTAACTACTTTGGAGGATGGCCCTGCGTTGCAGGGCCATCCTTTTTTTGTCATGATAGAAGGAGATGAGCCAAAAGGCAGGCGTTTTGTATGGATTTAACTTTTTTAATGGAACTGGTAAAGGAATACGGCTACGTCAGCATGTTCATTTTCAACTGGCTGCTGCTTTTTGGCATGCCTTTGCCAAACGAAGTGGCGGCTTCTTTTTCCGGCGTTTTGACCGAAGTCAGTTCATTCCATCCGGTTTATGCGTTCATCTCCGCTTATTTGGGGTTAATCACAAGCAACTCGTTCGCTTATTTGATTGGCCGGGTATTGGGGAAGCGGCTGATCAACAAGCTGAACCGGACCCGCTTTAAAGGGGCGGTCAGCAACGTAACGGAATTTTTGGAGCGGCACGGCAAAATGGCGATTTCTTTCAGCTTTTTTCTTCCCGGCGTCCGCTGGGCAATGCCTTATGTGGTTGGCGCAAACCGCTATCCGTTCGGCCAGTACATGCTCTATGCCTACACAGCGGGGTTTGTCTGGATGTTCATTTATTTTAACTTAGGCAGGACTTTCCCTTATGCTTATAAATCGATTCTGGAACACCTCCAAGTTGCGCTGACGGTTTTATCCGTAGTTGTGGTTTGTGCGGTGGTGCTGCGCTTATACCTGCATTCCCGGGCTTCAAAGAAATAGCGGCATTTGAATTCCTTGGTGGAATTCCTTATACTAAATAAATAGACAGATTGAAAAGGATGAGGACTGTGATTCACAACGAATGGCTGACAAAAGAGACAATCCGCACAGTAACGTGCAAACATACCGATGCTGAGAAGTTTTTGGTGTCGAACGTACTGACAGAAGGCAAAACCTACGAAGTAAAAAATGAAACGGAAGAATTTCTTTTTGTCGTAGACAACACCGGAAAAGTCGGAGGATTCTACAAAACATATTTTGAGTAAGAAATGCGGAAAGAGCCGTTTAGCTTCGACCGGTTTAAGACGGACCAGCGAAGTGGCGTGTTTTTGCCACCTAGCTGGGTCGGCTTATAACCCGAGAAGCTGGCTCTTGCAGCTAGACAAGAAATGCGGAAGCGCCGGTCCAGCCCCGACAAGCGCTGGAAGTTTTGAAAGCCATGGCGCTTTCCAGCCATGGATTCAAAGCCGAAGCGACTCGAGGGGCTAAACGCTGCAGCTGGACAGTAAGAAAAGCGGAAAGAGCTATAAGATTTACCGAAGAAATCCATAACCCAAATAACAAAACAGACCGATGGAAGCTCATCGGTTTTTTCTATGAAATGAGGAGTTAGCATGCATTTTATCGAGCAGGATATTCAAAACAGAACGGCCCGTGAACACGGCGATTACAAGAAATTGATCGGCGAAGGCGGCTATATCGCACCGGAGGAAAACTTATGGCAGGATATTCTTTCGGCTGTTGTGCTGCGCAAGCCTGTGCTGTTAAAAGGTCCGACGGGCGCCGGCAAGACGAAGCTGGCCGAAAGCATTTCAGCGGCGTTCAAACAGCCGATGCAAAGCATCAACTGTTCCGTCGACCTCGATGCGGAAGCGCTGCTTGGCTTTAAGACACTCGTCCAACGGGAAGGGGAGAGCCGCATTGAATTTGTTGAAGGACCGGTAGTAACCGCGATGAAGCAAGGACATTTCCTGTACATTGATGAAATCAATATGGCCAAGCCCGAAACGCTGCCGATTCTTCACAGCGCACTGGACCACCGGCGGATGATGACCAATCCGTTTACTGGCGAAGTGATTGAAGCACATCCGGATTTCGGTGTAATTGCGGCAATCAACGAAGGCTATATCGGAACGGCTCCAATGAACGAAGCGTTGAAAAACCGGTTTATCGCTTATCCGATTCCGTATTTAACAGGAGAACAGCTGAAGCAATTATGGAACCGGGAATTCCCGGAAGCTGACCAGGCACTCAAAAGCTTTATGCTGGAGTTGGCAGCCGATTTGATGAAGCAAGTGCAAAATGGCTTATTGTCAGAAGAAGCGGCTTCCATTCGCAGTTTATTGGATGCAACGGCGCTGGCGCAGCACATGGATCCGCTGCGCGCGGTCAAGTATGCCATTGCTGAAAAACTGGAAGATGACAGTGAACGCGATTTGTTCATGGACTTGGCGAATACTTGGAAGAAGTAGGTGGAGGCAATGGCTTCAGTCAATCGCTTTATCCAATTTAATAATGAAACGATCGATACGAAATTGCTCCACCAAATGGAGATGCTGGCAGGTGCATTGGCGGATGCCCCTTATTTAAAAGTGACGACGCGCAAATTGATTGAATTCCGGCCGTCGGAAGCATCGGTGTCCATCAGTGTTTTTTGGCGCCATCGCCCGAAAAAGATTGAACGCAATGGCTATTTATCCGATGTTTATTTGTTGGGTGCGGGGTATTGGCGCCATTTCAATATTAAGGCCTGGCTGCGTTTTAAAGGCGCAGCTGCAGAGCTTCCGAATTTAAAGGAACAGTTATTGCTGTGTGCGGAAGAATTTCGGTTGATTGAAAAAATAAGCAAAGAGCGGCCGGGCACAGCGGAAGCTTTCACAACAAGAGAATCGGTTTATGTGGACTACCACAGGGATCAATACCGGCAGAACCGGCAAAAAGGTTTTTTGGCGGATGCTTTTTTAAATGCGGCATTTTTACGTTTAAGAGGGGAAGAAGTGCCGGACAGCGAAGCATTCGAGCCGTTGTTCTTTCTATGGACGGCATTGTTCGATGCAAGGTCCACCGCCGATTCTGCTGCAGTAGTGGAGCGGGTGCTGCCGCGTCTGGAATACATGCTGGAAAGCGATACGGTGCACACCTATTACACATTTGGCGAAGCAGCAGATAAAGCGCCGCCTTACCGCTACCATGAAGGCATCGAGCCTGAAGAGGAAAGCCGGGAAGAAGAAATCGAAACGATCGAGGAATGGTTCCAGTCCTGGCACCGCGAGACGGAAATTTCGGAAGCGCCGGCGATGGAATATGAACTCGAACGGGGCGATTCCAGCTATGCAGAAGGCGGCCGGGAAGACGAAGGCAGCGGGGATATCCAGCAGACGGCGAAAGGCGATTCCCGCGGTGACCACCAGGAAGACAATGACGCAACCGACCAGCGGATGGACAGCGAGCCGAAAAAAGCAGCCGGCAAATTCGGCGCTGCCAATGATGGAGTCGTCTATACGGAAAAAAGGATCGAGGCATCAAAAGACCAGCGGGCGGTTATTGAAGACTGGCGCAGAAAACAGGCGCCATACGTGCGGGCGTTATTGCGTGAGCTGAAAAAGCGCATGACGCAGCGCCGGCAAGATGTGCGGCACAATTTGAATGCCGGCAGACTGTCGAGAAATCTGCTGCCGTTGGTAATCGAAGAACGGCCGAAGCCATTTTACCGGAAAACTGCACCGTCCAAAGAACTGGATGCGGTTTTTAGTCTGCTGATTGACGGTTCAGCATCGATGATTGACAAACTCGATGAAACGAAACAAGCCGTCCTGCTATTCCATGATGTATTGCGCGGATTGAATGTACCGCATGACATCGTGCTGTTTTATGAAGATGCATACGAGGCAAGCGATGCAGCACAACCGAATTATTTCGAATGGATGCATAAACTGGAAGACGGCAGCCGTGACCATGCTGAGGATATCGTTTCGATGGAAGCGCACGAAGACAACCGGGACGGCTTTGCCATTCGCTGGATGACGGACCGCATCAACAAGCGGCCCGAAAAGCACCGCTTTATGCTGGTATTTTCAGACGGAGAACCATCTGCCTACAACTATGCCGAAAATGGCGTCGTAGACACGGCCAACGCGGTTTCCGAAGCGAAAAAGCAGGGCATCGAAGTGCTGCATCTGTTTTTGAGCAGCGAACCGACAACCGATGAACAGGCCGCTTTTTACCGCATGATGTATGGCAATAAATCCGTCAGTGCTGACTCGCTCGAGCAATTTGTCGAACAGACGCTGCGGCTGTTGAAGCGGACGCTGCATTTGGTGATCCAGTCGGGATAATGGATCAGAAAAATGCAGTCTGCATAGGAGTCGAGAAAATACATTCGAAAGTAAAGAAGGTAGAACGTTAAAATAGCTTTGCCCCTTCCTATAGGACAGAGCTCCACCGTTCATGCACGGTGGGTTCTTTTCATTAAATTACTTTTAAAGAGATGAATAATTACCAAAAAAGGCTAGCTTTCATATAGAGTTAAAATACGTTCATTTTGGACATGAATACTTTCTGTTCACAGGTAATTACTTTCTTTTCGTCAAAAAAAGCCGATTTTGCAACAGCAGCAGCCCGCTTTCCGGGCTGTTGCTGCCAAAACGAATGGGTTCCGCGGTGCGAAACCCCTCCAAAGAGCCCACTGTGCCATGCACGGTGGGATTTCCAATATATTTTTATATATTTTGAGAGCTGGCTACTCCCGGGAAAAGAGAATACTGTCCTGGTTAGCCGAAATACTGTCCGCACGGCCGAAAGGCATAAAAAAACCCGAAAGCTCAGAAGCTTTCGGGGTTAACATCATGCACGCCCTTCGCGGTCGTCCTGGATCGACAGCAAGCGCTGTTTCAGATCTTCTTCCATTTTGCCGATTTCAATTTCTGCCGCTTTGCGGTTTTTGCGTCCTTCGGCTTGGATGCGAAGCGTTTCTTCGATCGTCGTCAATAAGTTTTCCTGCGTTTGTTTCAAGGTTTCAATTTCCACTATGCCGCGCTCGTTTTCTTTAGCCGTTTCAACGGAATTCACTTTCAGCATTTCGGAGTTTTTCAGAAGCAATTCATTTGTCGTAGCCGTGACTTGCTTCTGTGCTTCGACTGCTTTCATTTGGCGGTTCAACGTCAAAGCGATTGCAATCTGGTTTTTCCATAACGGAATCGATGTCATGATGGACGATTGGATTTTTTCTGCCAAGGTCTGGTTGGTCTGCTGGATCATCCGGATTTGCGGTGCGCTTTGGATCGTGATCTGGCGGGACAGCTGCAAGTCGTAAAGCCGTTTTTCCAGGCGGTCCAAAAACTGCGCCATATCGTTAACTTCCTGGTAAGCCATTTGGTCGTTCGATTGCTCGGCACGGCGGCGAAGAGCTGGAATCGTCTCATTCAAAATCTCATCGCGCTTCAGTTCGGCAGCGGCAATATAAACGTTCAGCGCCTGGAAGTAAGTTTTGTTCTGGTCATAAAGCTGTTCCAGCATTTGCACGTCTTCCAATAGCCCGCGTTTTGAGTGGTCCAACTGGATGCTGATGCGGTCCACTTGAGTGGAAAGCTTCTGGTATTTGGTCATCATTTCCTGAACGGAGTATTTCGCTTTCGCGAACAATTTGCGGAGACCCGACTTTTTGCTTTGGGACAGTTCTTCAGGATTCAGTTCCTGCAATTTTTTCATCAAATCATTTAAAACATCTCCAACAGGGCCGATGTCTTTCGACTGGACGTGGTCCAGCATTTTATGGGAAAACTGGCTCAACTGGTTTTGCGCATTCGCTCCATATGTTAAAATAGCTTCATAATTGCCGGCAGGAATCTGTTTGGCCAGTTCACGCGCCTTTTCCTGTTCGTCTTTTGTCAATCGTTCCATTAATGCTACAGGCTGTCCGCCCGGCTTGGCCAAATTGACTTCCTGCGCAACCGGCTCCATGCCGAAGGGGGTGCCAAGCAAATCATCAAGTTCACTTTGATTCGAGCGATTTTCTGTCATGTTCCACGTCTCCTTCACTGTCAGTAGGGTATTGTTCGAGCAATTTCTGGTTGTTGTGCTGGTCGACGGTCAGACGGGCATAATCGAGCTCCATCCGAAGCTGTTCGACATCGGTAGACAACACTTTTTTCAAATCACGTTCCAGCACATCGCTCATCGAATGCAGCATTTCGCGTGTGTCTTGAAGAGCCACTTTCAACTCACGGTCTTTTACCGGCTGGCCGACAAGCAAAGCGTATTTCTGGGTTAATTCCACTGCAGATTCGAGATGCGAATAAAAGAACGATTCCGCCAAGTAAAACTTGCGGGGATTTTGCTGCACATGGGCAACAATCTTGTTGGCGACTTTCGCCATATTCATTAACTGCTTAAATGAAGAGATTGAGCGTACCTGGTAAGAACTCTTCTGCAATTGTTTGATTTTCAATTTGGCTTCTTTCACTTGATTGCGTACATTTTTATATTCACTCCGGGTCATGCCGAGTTTTTTCGAATCGGACGAATACTGTACATGTTTCATAGTAGAGGTGCTGGCAAGATATGTTCCGGCAGCCACGGCTCCTGAAGCGATCAGCCCGATTTCTGCACCCATATACAATACAGGGAACATGACGGTCATAAGAGGCAGGCTGACGGTCTGCCGTTGGATGAATTTTTCAAAAGGCTTCATGAAACTGTCCTCCTTTGGTGCAGCTGTTACTATATATACGAAATAAGCCGCTAAAAGTTTCAAATGATTCCTTGTCTCCTTCCTATTTTACAAGGAATAAGAGGCCAATACAAACTTTCGAACTGCCAGAAAAAAGGCAATCAAAGCACTAGACATATTTAGACAGTTCTGGGAGAATGCTTATAGGGAAAGAATGGAGCGGATTTGAATGTATGAAGTTTTTTACACGAAAGGCTTCGAAGAACCGTGGTGGATGTTAGAAGGATGGGAGAAGGACATACGTGATCAGAAGAGCTTTGACGAGTTTCAGGAAGCTCTCGCCTATTTCGAAGAAAGAAAAAAAGGCATGCACCAAAAATTCTCCAGCAGCAAATCCAAAGGGCAGGGAGCCATTGCATTTTGGAATGAAGGCGATTTGGCCTTTTGCGAAGAATGTGAGGAAAATCTGCAAATTTATCATGGATTGTTATGGACTCACAACAAAAAGCCTATAAATAGTTTTTAGATTTATTTGACTTATCAGTTTTAATTGCTATAATAGACTTATAGAACTAAAGATTACACCACGAACCGCTATTCACCTATTCAAAAAAGTGATCAGCTAGTGATGGTACTTTTTTGAATATGTGAATTTTTTTAATGGAAAAATTCCATATTGAAAATTTTTTTATACCCAGGAGGTTTTTACACATGCAACAAGGTACAGTTAAATGGTTCAACTCAGAAAAAGGTTTCGGATTTATCGAAGTTGAAGGCGGAGATGACGTATTCGTTCACTTCTCAGCGATCCAAGGCGAAGGCTTTAAAACGCTTGACGAAGGACAAAAAGTAGAATTTGAAGTAGAGGAAGGCAACCGCGGACCTCAAGCTACAAATGTAACTAAAATCTAATCTCCAAGGCCTGCTCATCATTGAGCAGGTCTTTTTTTATGGTGTGAAACAGAGCTCCTTAAAAAATATCATCAAAATTTCTAGATGGAGCAAAAACATACCAAAAGGCAGTTCGAAAGTCGTATGAAAAATTAAAATATTTTGAACATTCATTTTTCGTGATGTTAAATAACATATTTTGAGGGAATAAAAAACAGATATTGAAGCCTATATCCTCCATTAAGGCAAACCGCTATTCTTTAATAAACCGCCAGACAATGACGGCAAATTAAAGGAGTGAAACCCATTGAAATCTAAGAAACTACTGACATTAAGTTTGGCCGCCGCGTTAGCCTTATCGGCAGCTTCTGTATCCGTCTATGCCTCTCCAACTAATGCCGTCAACGAAAAAGTGCACGTCAACCAGAAAAGCGGAACCACTGATTTCATCGTGGGTAAATTGACGCTGCCATCGAAAAAATCTGCTAAAGACACCGTCTACGATTATTTGTCCGAAAAAGAAGGGCATTACAAAATCGGGAAAGAGGCTGCAGCCAACTTCAAAATACTCAGCGAAAAGAAAGACGATCTGGGGTTCACCAACGTGAAACTTCAGCAAGTCTATAAAGGCGTACCGGTATTCGGTTCCGTCATCTCTGCCCATGTTGATTCAGAAGGAGTGCTGACTTCCGTATCCGGAGGGCTCGTTCCGGAATTATCCAAACAAGTAAAACTCAATAAAGGGCATCAATTAAAAGCAGCCGAAGCTTCTGCCTTGGCACTGGCCGCTTTGAAAGCCGAGCTTGGCGCATCACCGGAGCTGGACCATGAAGAAGCACCGGAACTGGTAGTCTATCTGGATGAAGGAACGGCAAAGTATGCGTATAGCGTCGAGTTTGAATTTTTAGCGCCTTCACCGGGCAATTACCAGTATTTCATTGATGCCCAGAACGGAAAAGTGCTTGATTCCTATAACCAGATTCATGAAGCGAAGCCATCTTCAGGAGTTACGGCTCCATCCGGCACCAATTCCGTCGCGAGCGGAAAAGGCGTGCTTGGAGACATAAAATCAGTGAATACGGTCGTTAACAGCAATGGATCGTATTTAGTGGATAAGACACGGGGCAACGGCATTTTTACATATGATGCAGGCAACCGTACACGAGTGCCGGGAACACTGTGGCTGGATGCCGATAACGCATATAATGCAGCCTACGACGGAGCGGCAGTAGATGCCCATGTTTATGCCGGCCAGACGTTTGATTATTATAAGAACATCCATAACCGCAACAGCTACGACGGGCAAGGGGCTCAGCTGGTTTCCACCGTCCATTACGGCCGCAGCTACAATAACGCGTTCTGGAATGGATCGCAAATGGTGTACGGCGACGGTGATGGCTCGACGTTTATTCCACTGTCCGGCGGGCTTGATGTTATTGCCCATGAATTGACGCACGCAGTTACAGACACGACAGCCGACCTGATTTACCAGAATGAATCGGGCGCCATCAATGAATCGATTTCGGATATCTTCGGGACGCTTGTGGAATACCATGCCAATAACAAACCGGACTGGCTGATCGGCGAGGATATTTATACGCCGAATGTAGCTGGCGATGCGCTTCGCTCCATGGCAGATCCGACATTGAACGGAGATCCGGACCATTACTCGAAACGCTATGTCGGCACGAGCGATAATGGCGGCGTCCATATCAACTCAGGCATCAGCAACAAAGCGGCTTATTTGCTGGCCAATGGCGGAACCCATTACGGCATCCAAGTGACGGGCATCGGCAATGCCAAAACGGAAAAAATCTTCTACCGGACTTTGACACAGTACTTAACGCCAAGCTCGAACTACAGCCATTACCGCGTATCTACTATCCAGGCGGCAACGGATCTATACGGTGCAAGCAGTGCAGAAGTGGCAAGTGTGAAAGCAGCCTTTTCGGCAGTCGGTGTGAATTAAATACAATGAGTAAGGCCACTCGCTTAGAGTGGCCTTTTTTTATTTTTCAATACAGGTATTTGCACCTGAATCCATTCGAATAAAACAGACAAAGGTGACTATGTATTCTGAAAATTAAAGGAGGTAAGATGTATATAAAAGGAAATGCACAGATGACAAAAAAGGAGTGAATCCAGTGAACAGGAGCCGTATATGTTGCTTGGCAGTGGCCGCCTTTCTGATTTTGTCTTCACCGGTTCGATCTGCAACCGGTACAGCGAGTACGGAGCAAGTCTATGCCAGTTCAGACAGCACAGCTCCAGCATTTATTGCCGGGAGTTTAACCAGGAGTTCTTCTGAAAGTGCGAAAGAAATTGTCTATGCCTATCTGGATGAAAAAGAGGAGCTGTACGGGCTGGCTGAAGATGAAGCCACCCAGTTTCAAGTCGTCAGCGAATCGGTGGATGAACTGGGTTTGGCCAATGTGAAGCTACAGCAGCTGTTTAACGGCATTCCGGTATTCGGTTCCATCATTTCCGCTCATGTAGATGAAAACGGTGTGCTGAAGTCGGTGTCAGGTGAACTGGTGCCGGATTTAGCGGCTGTTCCTGCTTTAAAGGACAAAGCAGCTTTGGCGCCCGCACAAGCATCTGCCGGCGCGCTCCAAAACTTGCAGCAGCTGTACGGGCGGGCCATGGAAATGGCTCCTTCGGAAAAACCGGAGCTGATCATTTATTTAGATAAGGAAGTTCCTGTGCTTGCTTACCATATCCGCTATGAGTTTTTGTCACCGGTACCCGGGAATTACCATTATTTTATTGACGCAAAAACGGGTGCAGTTCTGGACTACTACAACCAAATCCACGGAGCTGCGCCGGATGGCACCGATTCGCTAACTGATGGAACGGGTGTGTTGGGTGACCGGAAAAAAGTGAATACCGTACGGAACGACGCAGGATCTTATTTACTGGACCGGACCCGCGGCAAGGGAATTTTCACGTATGATGCAGCGAACGGAACCGAACTTCCCGGAACGCTGTGGCTGGATGCGGACCATCAATTGGACGGCCTTTTGGACGGGGCCGCAGTGGATGCCCACCATTATGCCGGACTGACTTTCGATTATTTTAAAACGGTGCATGACCGCAATAGCTACGATGACCAAGGAGCAGCGATTGTGTCGACGGTCCATTACGGCAAAGCTTACAACAATGCATTTTGGAGCGGCAGCCAGATGGTTTACGGCGATGGAGACGGTGAGAAGTTTCTGCCATTATCGGGATCTCTCGATGTGATTGCACATGAACTGACGCATGCCGTAACAGAATCGACAGCTGGACTCATTTACTGGAACGATGCCGGAGCAATCAACGAATCGATGTCGGATATTTTCGGTGTGCTGATTGAGCATGCCTACAGCAAAACCCCGGACTGGCAAATCGGCGAGGAAGTGTATACACCGAAAGTTGAAGGCGACGCGCTTCGCTCACTGGCCGATCCGACGTTGAAAGACTTGCCGGACCACTATACAAAACGCTACTTGGGCTTAGAAGACTTCGGCGGCGTCCACATCAATTCGTCGATCTGCAATAAAGCCGCCTACTTGCTTGCAAATGGCGGAACCCACTACAACGTTAAAGTGGAAGGAATCGGCATCGAGAAAACCGGAAAGATCTTTTACCGGACCTTGACCCAATATTTGACGCCGACGACAAAATTCAGGCAGCTGCAGGCAGCAAGCGTTCAGGCGGCCACCGATTTGTATGGAGCGGACAGCCAGGAAGTGACAAGCGTCAAAGCCGCATTTGCTGCAGTGGGATTAAAATGATAGGGAATTCACAGAAGAAATTCCGGAAGAGCCGCAAACCATCTGCGGTTCTTTTTTTACGGAATGGTGCAGGAATTGTTTAGCCGACCTATAGATGAGGGTATAATTCATCTAAATCGGCTTGTACGCTAAGACTGACTTAATAGGGGGATTCGCAATGGCCAATGCCAATGATTATTTGAAAAAACCGCTTCCGAGCGAAGCAGAACAGCAGGATTTTTATAAAAAAATGCGCAGCAAAATAGAGGGTTGGCTCGACAAACGTTCCGGATTCGTCAGCAAAATCGGGAAATACGTTTTGTTTGCCCCGGATCTGTTCCACTTGCTGACTCGATTGATGCTTGATTCACGCATTGATGCGAAAAGCAAAGGGGCCGTAGGAGCAGGGATTCTGTATTTCTTTGCACCAATGGACTTTCTGCCGGAAATCCTGGTAGGGCCAGGAGGCTTCCTGGATGATGTGGTTGTGGCCGTATTCATCATCAATACGTTATTGAACAAGTTCCCAATTGAAGTGATTGAAGAACACTGGGCAGGGGATGTTGAACTATTGTCCGTAGTCCGCGGCATTACACATTCAGGCAATAAATACGTTTCCAAATTGCCAGCAGGCCGCCTGGTAAAACGTTTCATGAATTAAAAAACAAACCGCGGCGCATTTGCCGCGGTTTTTGCAGTGTGCCCGGCATGGGCGTAATCTATAGGGTGCAAGTCCCGAACGGTGAAGGCAGAAGTAACCGTTAGCCAAGCGCAAGGGTGTCCACGGCGACGTGGAATCTGAAGGAAGCGGGCGGCAAACCTCCGGTCTGAGGAACACGAACTTCATACAAGGCTATGTGCGATTGGGTGAGTCTGCTGAACAAGGCAAAGCCCTTTCTGCCGAAGGTCGCATGCAGTAAATGAAGCAGATAGGTGGAGGGAAAGATTGCGTTCTTACCCGGGGAGGTCTGGTTGAAACGCCAAGTACCCTTGGTAACCTGCCCAGTGATGGGCAGCTGAACAACCAGAAGTCAGCAGAAGCCATA
>NZ_FNDC01000012.1 GCF_900099655.1 Planococcus glaciei | reverse complement strand
TGCGTCATCCATCTTAATTGAACCGCCGTATACCGAACGGTACGTACGGTGGTGTGAGAGGTCGGGAGTTAATCACTCCCTCCTACTCGATTGGGTGAATCCTTTTACCAGGAAATGCGCAAGTAAATTCTGCAACTCAGCAAAAGTAAGCAACCTGTTTGCTATGCCTACTAACTGCTTCAACAAATGAAAAAATCCCGCCTGCCGGATTTCGGCAGGCGGGATTTCGTTTATTAGTTCGTTATGCCTTGCGTTTCTTTCCACTCAAGGAATTCATCGTAAGTCAATTGCTTGTCGAGGATGCTTCCGTCTTCGCGGATTTCAATCACACGGTTTGCAACGGTTTGGATAAACTGATGGTCATGTGAAGTGAAGACCATCGCACCTTTGAATGCAATCATGCCGTTGTTGAGCGCCTGGATGGATTCCAAATCCAAGTGGTTGGTCGGTTCATCCAAAAGCAGCACGTTGGCATGCGACAGCATCATTTTCGATAGCATGCAGCGGACTTTTTCTCCACCGGAAAGGACAGAAGGTTTCTTTTTCACTTCTTCGCCGGAGAACAGCATTCTGCCGAGGAAGCCGCGCAGGAACGTTTCGCTTTCGTCTTCCGGTGAGTATTGGCGAAGCCAGTCTACCAGCGATTGCTCGCTGCCTTCAAAGTAAGCGGAGTTGTCGATTGGCAAGTAAGCGCGTGAAGTGGTAACACCCCAGCGGACCAATCCTTCAGCTGGCTCGTCTTCTTCAGCCAGGATGCGGAGAAGCGCCGATTTTGCAAGCGGATCGCCGATCAAGACGATTTTATCTTCTTTGTTCATATTAAAGCTGATGTTGTTCAGTAATTTATTGCCGTCAACAGTTTGGCTAAGGTCTCTCACTGTCAGCACGTCATTGCCGATTTCGCGGCCGATGGTGAAGTTGACGAATGGGTATTTGCGGGAAGAAGGGCGGATGTCGTCGAGCTCAATTTTATCGAGCATTTTCTTCCGGGAAGTAGCTTGCTTCGATTTGGAAGCATTCGCAGAGAAACGGGCGATAAACGCTTGAAGTTCTTTGATCTTTTCTTCTTTCTTGGCGTTCTGGTCGCCTGCCAGACGGGTAGCCAACTGGCTTGATTCGTACCAGAAGTCGTAGTTCCCTACATACAACTGGATTTTTCCGAAATCAAGGTCGGCAATATGCGTACATACTTTGTTCAAGAAGTGACGGTCATGCGATACGACAATAACGGTGTTTTCAAAGTTGATCAGGAATTCTTCCAGCCATTTGATGGCGTTCAAGTCCAAGTGGTTCGTCGGCTCATCCAGAAGAAGGACGTCCGGTTTGCCGAACAACGCTTGCGCAAGCAAAACTTTCACTTTGTCTGAACCGGATAATTCAGCCATTTTTTTGTCGTGAAGGCCTTCGGAAATGCCAAGGCCCTGAAGCAAAATAGCGGCTTCGGATTCAGCTTCCCAACCGTTCAGTTCAGCGAATTCACCTTCGAGTTCAGCGGCGCGCATGCCGTCTTCATCGGAGAAGTCTTCTTTCATATAGATGGCATTTTTCTCAGCCATGATTTCATAAAGTTTTTTGTGCCCCATAATAACCGTTTCTAGAACCGGATATTCTTCGTATTCGAAGTGATCCTGTTTCAGGACGGCCAAACGCTCGCCGGATCCCATTGTTACGTTGCCCGATTGCGCTTCCAGGTCACCGGACAAAATCTTGATGAATGTCGATTTTCCTGCACCGTTGGCACCGATCAAGCCGTAGCAATTCCCCGGGTTGAACTGGATATTTACATCTTCAAAAAGTTTGCGGTCGCCAAAGCGAAGGCTTACATCATTTACTGCTATCATTTATACGTACCTCCCAAATTTCACAATAAGAATAGTATACCATGAATGCTGTTAAAATCGATAGCATTCAGCAGCGGTCTGGGATAAACTTAAAAAGGGAAAACTGAGACGGCCTTTGAAACAAGCACCTCTGAAATTTGGAGAGCCAAAAGAGGTGCCGGCCCATCAAGCACTGAGGGGGGTTATTTATATTTGCGTTCTTTATAAGCTTCAAGTAGCCCGAGATCTTTATTGAGTAAATATTCCATGCGCACATAGTCTTTGCGCGTCGGGATATGTTCTTTGGTTAAGCCTTTCATCGAGAAGATGAAATAGTAGCCGCCAATTTGACGGAACACCACCACCACGTGGGGAAATTCGTCGAAAATGGCTTTGATGTTATAGCGTTTTGCATAGCTCCAGTTTACGATTTTCATTCTTGTGCCCGCCTTTCACATCCATTTTAATGGCTCGTGTCCGGGAACACAAGTTTGTATGACCGAATTGCTCAAGGAGGAATGATTTGTGACTGCACCATCCAAAAAATCGGTGCTTGGCCTGATGGTCTTGGCCATCTTTTTCGTCTCGCTGAACTTGCGGCCTGCCATTTCTTCCATCGGCCCGCTGCTTGAAACGATCCGCACCGATTTGGCCTTATCCAATAGCCAGATCAGCCTGTTAACCTCTGTCCCGGTATTTTGCATGGGGCTGTTTGCACCGCTCGCGGTAGGGTTTAACCGGAAATTCGGCATGAAACGTTCAATTTCGATTTTAATTATTGTCATTGGCACATTGACGCTGGTCCGCGGTCTTGTGCCGTCATACCCCGTGCTGCTTGCCAGTGCTTTTTTCATCGGCCTGGCGATTGCTATCATCAGCCCACTCTTGTCCGCCATGATCAAGCGAAATTTCCCCACACGGACGGCTTCTTTGATCGGCGTTTATTCGTTCGGGATGGGGCTTGGCGCAGCACTCAGTTCCGGACTGACGGGAGTGTTTTATACGATTCTCGACTGGCCGCTGGCATTAGCGAGCTGGGGCTTGCTTGCCATTGCGGCCTTGATTCTCTGGCAGCGCGTGGAAGAACCGGAAAGCGATGCACTTGAAGTCAGGGGAGAGCCGGTCCTTTCTCCGTGGAAAAACAAGCGGGCTTGGCTTATGCTGCTGTTTTTCGCTTTCCAGTCTGCTTTGTTTTTCTCATTGATAACTTGGCTTGCGCCGATTGCGAGCGATAAAGGCATGAATATTTTGGCGGCCGGTGCTGTCTTAACGGTCATGTCTCTGGTCCAGCTGGTTGGCAATTTATCGATTCCGGCGCTTTTGGGCAAATTTCCAAGCCGCCTTCTTTGGACGTTTGTGTTGCTTATCTCCGGTGCTGCCGGCATTTTGCTGTTGATGATTGAAGGGACTGCCTTTATCTGGCTTGCGGCCGTGCTGCTTGGCATTACGCTTGGCGGCTTGTTCCCGATAGCGCTGTTGATGCCGCTTGATGAAAACACACGGGCCGATGACGTCAATAGTTGGACGGCCATGATCCAGTCTGGGGGCTATATCATTTCCAGCATCATGCCTTTTGGCATCGGCTTCCTGTATGACCGCTACGGCACGCATGACATCACGTTAAATCTGCTGTTGGGCTACATCCTGGTGCTGGCAGTTTGTGCATTATTGCTGAATAAAAAAGGCGAGGGAAACTAAATGATCCGAATCCAAGCAATCAACCAACAAAATAAGATGGTTTTCGATCCGCCTTTGGCGGAATTAGAAGTGATGAAGTGGTACTGGGTCGATTTTGTCGACCCTACCGACGAAGAAATCGGGTTGCTCAGCAGCCATTTCAAATTTCACCCTTTGGCGATTGAAGACTGCATCCACTCGCTCCAGCGGCCGAAGCTCGAGTATTACGACGATATGAATTTCCTGGTTTTTCATTCGCTTGATCCGGAAACCTTGGAAGCTCAGGAAATCGATGTTTTTATAGGAGATAATTTTATCGTTTCGTTCCATTTTCAGGATTTGAAAGAAGTCAATCTGACATGGAATTATTTCAGTCCGCCAAGTGCACACGGGCAGTTTAAGCCGGTGGAAGTGACCTATAAACTGATGGATAAAGTAGTGGATTCCTTTTTCCCGCTGGTCGAGCACCTGGAAGACCAGCTGGCGACCATCGAAGACGCCGACCGGGTGAAAAAAGCGGACAAGACGATTATGGAAACCACATTTACGGTGCGGCGCGACCTGTTCAAATTGCGGCAAATCGTAGTGCCGACGAGGGACTTGGTTTACCGGATCCTGGAATCCAAGCGGTTTATCCTGCAGGAGCATAAACGCGCCTATTTTCAGGACATCTATGACCATTTGATCAAATTAAGCCAAATGATCGATTCCAACCGTGAACTGACGTCCGATATCCGCGACAATTACATTTCACTGAACTCTTATCGCATGAACAATATCATGAAAACTTTAACGGTCATCACGACCATTTTCATGCCGTTGACATTCATTGCCGGCATTTACGGTATGAACTTTGTGCACATGCCGGAATTGGAATGGAACGGCGGCTATTTTGCCGTGTTGACGGTGATGCTGCTTCTCGGAACCGGCATGTTCGCCTGGTTTTATTCCAAAGGATGGTTTGAAAACGATTAACGGATAAGGAAGGTACGAGCCATGAAACAATACACGACGATTCTTTTCGATATCGATGATACCTTGATGGATTTCAGAAAATCCGAAACGGCTGCATTGCATAATACATTTATAGAACACGATTTGCCGACCGGCTTCGCGGATTACCACGGCAGCTACCGAAAAATCAGCCAAGTGCTCTGGCAGGACCTGGAACATGGCAAGATTGCCATCCGCGATTTGGGCATCGAACGTTTCAAGCGTTTATTTTTGGAGCACCAGCTGGACATCAGCGCCGAAGCTTTTTCAAAATTGTATCTGGATTTCCTTGGCCAGGAATCGCATTTGATGCCCGGTGCGGATGAACTGCTGGAAAGCCTCGAAGGCTGTACACTCGCAGTGATCACTAACGGCTTCGGGGAAGTGCAGAAAGCGCGTATCCAGAATTCCACGCTCAGCAGCCGTTTTGAGCATGTGATCATTTCAGAAGAAACGGGCTACCAGAAACCGCATAGCGGAATTTTTGATTATGCGTTCAGACAGCTTGGTCTGTCATCAAAAGAAGGCGTACTGATGGTCGGCGACTCATTGAGCTCGGATATCCAAGGCGGCCATAATTACGGCATCGATACCTGCTGGTACAACCCGTTTGGCAAAGAAAATCCCACAGCCATCCGGCCAACTTACGAAATCCGGGAGCTGCTGGAACTGCGGGAAATTGTTCGCGGCACAAAAATCGCATTGAATAGTTTATAAATAGAAGAAAAGGCGTCCAGCAAATGGGACGCCTTTTCGATTTATGCCCAACTTTCTGGCCTCTATGCGTAATTTACAAAAAAACAGTGCAAAACCCTAAAAGGTTTCGCACTGTTCGAAAACACCGGTTCAATTGTTGGCTTCGGTTTTCTCCCAGGTTTCAGAGAGAAATTCATCGCGGCCGGAAACGGCGCGGTCTTCTTTGTAGTGTTCCGGATTTTTCTTGTAGAAATCCTGATGATAATCTTCGGCCGCATAAAACGGACCGGCGTCAAGGATTTCGGTGATGACCGGTTTTTTGAAGCGGCCGCTTGCATCCAAGCCGCGTTTTGATTGTTCTGCCAGCGCATGCTGTTTTTCATTATGCACGAAAATGGCGGGGCGGTACTGGGAGCCGCGATCCTGGAACTGGCCGTCGTTGTCGGTCGGATCGATTTGCTGCCAAAAGATTTCAAGCAGCTGTTCGTATGGGAAAACGTCGGGCTCGAAAGTAATCTCCACTGCTTCCAAATGGCCGGTAGTGCCGGTTTTAACTTGTTCGTAGGACGGGTTTTCAACATGGCCGCCGGTATAGCCGGAAACGACGCGTTCAATGCCGTCGAATTGGTCAAACGGTTTGACCATGCACCAGAAGCAGCCGCCTGCAAATGTAGCTTTTTCTGTCATATAGGTGGCTCCTTTCGCCTTAATATAGAAAAAATCTTACCATTCCCACTGTTTTACGACAATAAATATGTTTATAATAGTTGAGCAGAAACTTCTTCATGCCTTATGACGTCCCATGTAAGGCATCAACTAGAAAGGAACGTGTAGATTATGGAAGAAGAACTCAAGCCAAGCCGGAGCCGGCGCAAAAGAAAAAGGCTTCGATTCAGAGGCATTTTATTCCTGCTGTTGCTGGCGATTGTTGCAGTTGGAATTTATGCTGTTGTGCAATTTCAAAGTGGATACAAACTAGCTGAAAATACAGATTTGCCTAAAATGGAATTTGACGGAGACCCGGAGAATGCGGATTTCCAGAATATCTTGATCATCGGTGTGGATTCCCGCGGGGAAGAAAAGTCTCGTTCGGATACAATGATGCTGATGTCGCACAATAAAAACACAGACGAAGTAAAACTGACCTCATTCATGCGCGATATTTATGCAGATATTCCGGGATACCAGTCGTATAAATTGAACACGGCTTATTACTTGGGGGGCGCCAATCTCCTCGCTGATACGCTGCGTGAAATGTTTGGCGTTGAAATCCATCACGTAGCCCAAATCGATTTTGCGAACTTTGAGCAAATGGTCGACATAGCTGCGCCTAACGGTGTGGAAGTCGATGTTGAAAAAGACATGTCCGAAAAAATCGGCGTTTCCTTGAAAAAAGGCGTCCATGATTTAAACGGCAAAGAACTGCTGGGCTATGCGCGTTTCCGTGCAGACAATGAAGGCGACTTTGGGCGCGTGCGCCGCCAGCAGCAGGTTTTGGCCGCGTTAAAAGATGAAATGATCAGCGTTTCGGCAATTCCTAAATATCCAAAACTGGCAGGAGCGGTTCAAGGCTATATCGAGACCGATCTGCCGACATCCGACCAGGTGAAGCTTGCCATCGAACTTGCCAAGAGCGGTAAAAGTGATATCGGCCGCTTGACGGTACCTGTCAAAGGTACGTTCTGGGATGCCCGCTACCCGGATGCAGGAGCTGTTTTGGAAATCGATGTGGAGCAAAACCGGCAAGCCCTTTCTGAATTTTTGTCCCAACCACTTAATTAAAATGTCAGATAATATGCTAAAATAGTAGCATAACGAATTTTAAAGAAAGTAGGAGTGGCATGGAGACGGAAAAACAATCTTTTTTCAATACGAATTTTATCCGTTTTCTCGGAGGAACCAATACTTTATTCACCTTGATCGCTTTAGTGCTGATCGGCTTGGTCATTTTCATTTTCCGGGAAGTGTCGTTCATTTTTGATCCGCTGCTGTTGTTTATGCGGACCATTTTCCTGCCGGTCATCTTGGCGCTCGTGCTGTATTACTTGCTGCGGCCGATTCTTCGGATGCTCGAGGGCCTCAAAATCCCGCGGATTTGGGGAATTGTCATTATCTTTGTGGCGTTGACAGGCTTGGTCACCTTGCTTATCGTCCTGGTGCTGCCATTCCTGCGCGAACAGACGCAGCGGCTGATCATGGAGTTTCCGGATTACTTCATGCAGCTATTGACCAATTTGGATGCTTTTTTGCGCACTTCCTATGTCGGCGATTACTATGTGGATTCGAGCTTTAATATCGAACAACTGCTGACGACGCTGCCAACAACGTTCAATGAAACGTTCCAAACAACCGCAACCGGATTGCTGGCGCGGCTGACGGATTTTATCAGCACCGTGACGGGGGTCGTTCTCTCGATCATCATTGTGCCATTTATCTTGTTTTACTTGCTGAAAGACGGTGAAAAATTCCCTGAATATATCCTGAAATTGATGCCTCCGCGTTTCCGTGATGATACGAGATCGGTATTTCGTGAAGCGGACCGCCAAATCGGGGCCTATATCCAAGGGAAAATCATTGTCGGCATCTTTATCGGGGTAATGGTTTACATCGGCTTCCTGATCATCCGCCTGGACTATGCGCTGCTGTTCGGCTTCCTGGCCGGAGTGACGAGTGTGGTGCCCTATATCGGCCCGGCCATCGCTTTTACGCCGGCTGCCATTGTCGGCATCGTCATTTCGCCGTTCATGCTGTTGAAAGTCGGCATTGTCTGGACCATTGTCCAGATTTTTGAGAGCAATTTGATTTCACCGCAAGTTATGGGGAAAACGATGATCATCCATCCGATTACGATCATATTTGTCTTGCTGACCGCCGGTTCCTTGTTCGGCATAGCGGGGGTCATTCTCGGAATTCCGGCTTATGCCATTCTGAAAGTGCTCGTAGCCCATTTCTACAAATTGTTCAAACGGCGCTACAACAAACATGAATCCAATCTGGACCATCAATACGATTATACCGAATTGCAGTAACGGTTTAGAAAAAGCTTAACAGTGGTAAAGAAGGACTAGTAAATACTGGAGGGTGCAACTTTATGCATTTTAAACAATTTCTTAGCTCTATTGGGATTGGTTCACTGAAAGTCAATACAGTCGTAGAAAGGCCACATTTAGAAGAAGGCGAGACATTGAATGGAACGGTCTATTTTACCGGCGGCAACAGCGACCAGGAAATTGAATTCATTGAGCTAAATGTGATTAAGCAAATTGAAAATTACCGGGAAGACAGTGATTTTGATGTCATTGAAAACATTGTCGCCAAACAATCGCTCGAATTTATCGGTTCGGTCAAATCGAAAGCTGCAGTCATGCATCAATTTGAAATTGTGCCGGATGAACGCTGGATTTTGGAAAATCCCAAAGGAAAGCTGATTCTGCGGACGATTGTCCATGTCAACAATGGTGTAGATGTGCACGACGAAGATGAAATTACGTATGGAACGACAGATAGTCTTTAAAAAGAAAGGCATTCAAATTGAATTTCAATTTGGATGCCTTTTGGACTTTTTGGAGGTGTTTTGTATGGTACTCGTTAATAACAAAGAACTGGCAAAGAAAATCGAGTACATAAAAAGAAAAGGAACGAAAGACTATATTGAAAAGCAGCTTGAACGGAACCCTTTCGCCAATTCGGCTTGTTTATCGCTCGAAGGAAAAGGCGATTTTTTCTGCACAGGGAGTGTAAGTTTCGGCGTTGGATTCGGCATGGAAGATTCGCTTGTGAAAAGGGATGTGGAGCTGATTGAAGAGTTCATCCGCAACAAAAGAGGGGTTTCGCATGCCCGGTTTGAATTGACGCCGTTTTGCGATCCGCTCCTGACAGCGATGCTGCAGGAGCGGCATTATACGTTTGAACGTTTCTTGGCAGTCTGGGTACTTGAACTTGAATCTTGGGAAGCTGTGGAGATCCGCCAAACACCTAATGCGTGGACGATTCAAAAAGCGGCAGGCGAAGAATGCGATGAATGGGCATGGACAGTGGCACTCGGCATTTCCAAAGAGCAGACAGTGAGCGAAGAGACGATGGAAGCGGCGCGCGCCTTTTTGGAAGTCCCTGGCAATACCGGATTTTTGCTGAAAGAAGACGGCATAAGCGTCGCAGGGGGAACCTTGGCAATTGACGGGCAGCTGGCAGAATTGTTTTTGGCCAGCACAGTGCCAGGATACCGGGGAAAGGGCTATCAGAACCGTTTGATCGAAGAACGGCTTAGGTACGCGAAAGCAAAAGGCTGTACGCATGCCACGGTAACAACCGAGCCCAATACAGTTTCCGCAAGAAACATGGAAAAAAACGGTTTTCAGCTGGTTTATCATAAAGCGGTTGTGAAAAGCGAAGCCCTGCAATAAGCGAGCATCTGCGGTCAATTCTGCAGATGCTTTTTTCATTGGCATGAAAAGGCAAGGGGTTTTTCGTAATAAATGTAGAAAGTTACATAAGGTTAATTTTTGAAATAAAACCAGTCAACAAGAAAATTGAAGAAAAGAGATATAACCTACTTGAACTTTTAGAAAACGCCAGCAGCGACGGGCTAAATTTTTAAAAAAAAGAATCTAACAAAACATCAAAAAACTGAGCAATTCTCTAATTGATTAGGATTGACGCAGAAACGCTTCAATTGGTTTAAACCAAAAGAAACGATTCTTATTTATTGGTTGTTTCAAAATAAAATATACGCTACAATAAATGAGAGTGATAATCATTATCAATTAATTGAGTAAAGGAGGATTTATAACTGGACGTTGAATAATGGCATGGATGGATGAAAACATTCCTTGTAACAACGCAGCTAAATTGCTTTCCTGGTTAGAGATTTAGCTGGAATATCCATTTTAGAATTAAAGAAATAATTTCAGCTGAAGTTGACTTTACTCAGAAACAATATATGAATTGGCCGAAGTGCTTTGCAAAGATTGGAGTGGATGCTATGAAGAAATTAAGTTTGATGCTGGCGCTGAGTTTTTTCTGGTCTGTCCCGGTTTCTGCGCTTGGCTCAAACCAAGAAATAGTTTCCAGTGCTGTTTTTCACACTGGCAATGTGGCAGATGGCAGTGAAGAGCCGATTGAATACATAAATGAAGAAACTAAAAGCGGGACCTTAGTCAAAGCAGACGTAGAGGCTGAAGACGGAAAAGTGAATTGGATAACAGTCCTTGCAGTCTGTTTTATAGCATTATTGGTTTACTGGATCAATAAAAAGAAAAAACATGAAAGCGAGTGAAACGCATCAAGCATGGCATCTGCCTTTTCCAAGGAAAAGGACTTTATCCAATGGAGGTTTTACATTATGAAGAAACTACAAATTTACGACCGCGAAGATTTGCTGGAAATCGAATTTCAGGACATCCGGAAGTTCCATGGCACACGGGCTTATATGGCGATTGGTGTAGCATATCGCATGGCGGAAGCAGCGTTTGAAGCGCTTTACGGGGAAGACGTGCCGGAACGCAGCGACATCTCTATTCTGGCCGGCCACGGCGGACCGGGATTCCGGGATGCGTTTGAATTCATTACGCGCGCTGCTACGCGCGGGGAATATGAAGTGGATCCAGCTTATCCGACGGCACAGTATGATCCATATCGGCCGACGTCTTACGCATTTGTGTTCAAACGCAAATCCGGGGAAGAAGTGGAAGTTAGTTTGAAAAAAGAGTTCCTTCCGACGGTGTTTTATGAGTTCTTGAAAAAAGGAAGAGAAGAAGTTTTTACACTGGAAGAATACGAAGCGTTCGAAAAAATGAAAGAACAATTATGCTTGCGCGCGCTGGAACTGCCTTTGGACGAATTAGTCAACGTCCGCTAAAGAGCGCAAATAAAAAAGAAACCAACTGAAAGCGGTTGGTTTTTTTATTTCATAATTATATTATGTAGTCTTTTTAGCGAGTAGTATTTGTATAAAACTACATAAGGGTAATTAAATAAATTCAAAACCAGCAACAAGAAGCAAAAGATGCTAAAAGAAAAAACAGGAAAAGAAAAGCGTTAACTTTTCACTTCCTGTTTCCTTCAGCTTAACCAGATCCCGCCCAGGCAGCTGGCAGCCAGCAGCAGTACAAAAAGGGCAGACATCCAAAAATCAATGCGGCCAATCCGGATGGGTTGGTAATAGTCGGTTCTCGCTTCGCCGGTAAAGCCGCGGGCTTCCATGGCGAAAGCGGACCGTTCCGCTTTTCGGACAGCACCGGCAAGCATCGGAATCAGCACTCGCCGCATATCGAGCAGGCGCTTCAATGCATTCTTTTCCTCGACGGCTCCGCGCAATCGCTGGGCCTGCTGGATTTGGGTAAATTCGTCTTTCATGACCGGCAGGAATTGATATCCGACCATTATCCCGTATGCAAGTTTCGGCGATAATTTTAATTGCTGCATCAAACTCATGATAAATTTTACCGGATCGGTTGTGAACGCGAACATCAGCGACAAAGTGGAAAAAGCCAAGACGCGGAAAGATAGGGACAGAGCTGTCTCCAGTTGTTCAGCGGTGATATCCAAACCGGCAAATGACCAGATGATCTGGCCTCCCGTTTCTGTCCCGAATAAGAGAGTCGTCCATAAATAGCCGAAAGCGCCGATGGTAAACGGCAGCATGAACAGCGCCCATACTTTCCAATTGAGCCGGCTCAGGAAAACTTGGAAGAGTAAAACGCCCATCCAGAAAATCAGCGGTGTCCAGGGATTGAAGAAAAAGGCGATGGTCATCATTGACAAGGCCACTGCAATGAATTTCACGGACGGGTTCATGTCATGCAAAAGATTCCGCACGAAGCTTCACTCCTTTTGGCGCAAGCAAATGATGCGACGCCAGCAATTCTTCATTAGCCCATAATTCCTCACATACGAATTTCCCAGTCAATGAACCGTCTTTGATCAGTAGTACAAAATCGGCAACGGCCGCTGCAAATTCCATGTCATGCGTGACGATCAAAAAAGAAATGCCTTCGTTTGCCCGTTCTGCAATCAATTGCGCTAATGCCTGCAACGCCGCAGCGTCCTGTCCGGAAGTCGGTTCATCCATCAGCAGGACTTGCCGTTTGTCTGCAAGCATTGCGGCGATTGCGACCCGCCGTTTTTGCCCATGGCTGACAGCGAACGGATGCGCGTTTTGGATGTCCGTTAACCGTAAGCGCTCCATTAAATCCTGGATTTCTTTTGGAGAGGATGAACCCGAATACGCTATTTCATCTTTAATTCGCTGCGTCAGAAACAGGTACTCAGGCGATTGCGGCACGTAGCCGATGCCGTCCGATTCGACGGTGCCACCTGAACTTTTGTAGATGCCGCACAGCGTTTTCAGCAAAGTCGATTTTCCGCTGCCGTTTGGTCCGGCAACGACCGTGACTTCGCCGCGCTGGAGGGAGAAAGAAAGCGGATGGAGCAAGCTTTTGCCGTTAACACTAGTGCAAAGTCCGGAAACCTGCAAAGAACGGTCGGTTTGAAGGGCAGTTTTCCGTTTCGGGAATTTCACTGAAGCTCTTGGGGCAAAGCGCTGGTCGGCGAGAATGTGGCCGTCTGCGTCCAGTTGAATATCGCGGCCGAAAAATGATTCCCAAAGATCAAGGCGGTGCTCGACGGCTACAATCGTCAACCCAAATTGTTTCTGCAACCCGTCCAGCCAGGCGATAAACTGCTTGGCTGTTAAGGGATCGAGGTGGGATATGGGTTCATCCAGCAAGAGCACTTCGGGTTTCATGATCAACGCACATGCAGTTGCCACGCGCTGCTTCATGCCGCCGGATAATGACTGGATTACCGCATGGCGAAGCGGCGTTAAGCCGGTCAATGAGAGGACATCCGTTATCCGGCTCTCCATTTCCTTAAAAGGGACATGCAGGTTTTCCAGTGTAAACGCCAGTTCTGCTTCAACGGTCGGCATGCAAAACTGGGAGTCGGGGTCCTGGAACACGGTTGCGACCCGGTGATTGATTTCTCCGGGGGCATAGTCTTCTGCTCTTTTTCCGAACAGGCGGATGCTGCCGCTGAGAATTCCGTCGCAGTTCAGCGGATACAACCGGTTTAGTAAATACAGCAAAGTGCTTTTGCCGCAGCCGCTCGGGCCGGATATGACAGCGCGCTCTCCCGGAAAGATGTCGAATGTGAGATCTTTCAGGATGTTTTCCTGGTCATCCGGAAAACGAAAATGGGTATTTTTCAATGAAAACACCGGCTCATGCACCGGCATCACCTTTTTCCGCACGGGCAATCGCGTAACCGCGGAGCGAACCGGTCGCAAGCAAGCCGTCTGAAATGTATTTGCCTCCGATGCCGGCGATGATCATGCCGCTTAAGACGCGAAGCGTAAACATCAAGGCCACAAATGAGGGGTCAAGCGCTGCGTAGCCTGAGATGAAATAGCCGTACACAAAACTGAATACGGCAGAACCGGCGCCGGCCAGCATAAACACGGCCAGATTGAAATGCTTGTATCCGGTCACTGCAAACGCCGCTTCCGCTCCGAGTCCCTGGACAATGCCAGACAACAGCAGACGCGGACCGACTGCATTGCCAAGCAGTACTTCAATCGCCGCCGCCATCGATTCCGACAGCACGGCAGCTCCTGGTTTCCGGATGATGTTCATGCAAATGATCGACACGATAAACCAGATGCCGAACAGCCATTCATAGGCGATAGGTCCGATAATGCCGGCCCAGATATTCGAAAGATGGACAAACAGCAAATAGACGATGCCAAACACGATGGCAAACAGCGACATCAGCACAACTTCTTTCAGCTTCCAGGATTTAAGCATCTTTAATGCCTCTATGCGACGGGCTGTTGATGCTCATGGATACCGTCATGACCAAATGGCGGTGCTCTTCGGAGCAGGCATTCGTAAATGCTTCTTCGTAAAACGCGAAGACCTCATGGATATCGCCGTGGATGCCGCTCGCGTAATGCATCGATTCGTTAAAGACGCCTCGCTCTTTGGCACGGTCGACTTCACGGTAAATGACGGCCATGTAATCCGGGTTGTTCATCGGATATAGCGCAAATTGAGAAGACACGTATTGTTTCGTTTCATCGGTATTCAGCAGCACGTCGTCTTTATCCAAGTAGACGTCGCCTGCAGAATCTCCCGGACAGCCGATTGAAAACGTTCCGGACAATGCGACATGCTCACCGGTCTTGGCTGCATGCAGCGTAAGTGCTTTCGCCACATTGAAGACGTGGTTTTGTTTGCCGCGGATGACCGTCGAGACGTCATCGGTATGCATCCAGACGTTCGAGGTGTCCGTTTCGTTTAAAGCCCCTTTAATTACCTTGATAAAATTGCCGGTCATCGGATGCAAAGAAAAGCGAAATCCGACAATCGGGCTTGTGCCGCATTGCAGTGGTTCCATAATAAATTCTCCTCCTCAAAAAATTGCACAAAAAAAGGCTGCATCCGTGAAGATGCAGCCACTATTCCATAACAATTAAATTCAAGAAAGATCCAATTGCGGAAAGTCACCGCACTTCCTCACGCCAGTATTACCTGGATCGAGTCATAAGGGATCGAAGCTTGCGCTTGCATCTCAGCCGAAAATCGGGCACCCCCAGTGCAGAAAACGGTATGCAGTTTTTTGTGATCCGGGGTTTGCCCCGATGGGTCTAGTGTAGCGGAAGGGGTGGAGGAAGTAAAGGGGATTTCGATTTTGCTTGTTGCCAACTACCTGTTTTTGAATTTTGACGGGGAAACGAAAAATTCTAATATATTGTAACTATATAGTCACAAAGTTAAATAAAATGTGTTATTTTTTTAACTATTATGAAACTTTTAAATCATTTAGCCGTATGATTAGGTAAGAAAGATAATAAAAAATAAGGGGGAATTGACATGCAGAAAGCAGCTTCAGAATGCGTAGATTTTTTTGATTTCATCTTAAGGGCTAAGAAGAGATAAAAAAACGAAAGCTGAAGACAGCAGCTCATAAAGAAATATCATTTTTCCGGATTGACGGGGGATTTTGACAATAGAAGCTGGACGTATAAACTCCAAGGAAACCAACGATTAATGGCTTAGGGGAAGGCCAATTAAAAATTATAAAAAAAATGGGAGTTTGCCATGAATACTATAAACTGGTTTGAAAGGTTGAATCATACACTAGAAACTTACCAAAAAGACAAGCACATCGATCCGCACCGGCTGCAATACCACTTAATGCCTGCGGTCGGCTTGCTGAATGACCCAAATGGACTCATCCAGTATAAAGGCACCTATCATGTGTTTTTCCAGTGGAATCCGTTCGGGACTGTACACGGAGCTAAATGCTGGGGCCACTGCACATCCCAAGACCTTATTTATTGGCAAGAACACCCGCCATCGCTCGTTCCGAGTGAATGGTATGAAAGAGACGGATGTTTTTCCGGAAGTGCAGTTGAAGTTGATGGAGACATGGTGCTGTTCTACAGCGGGAACGTTGGACATGACAACAACATACTTGAAACGTATCAATGCATGGCCGTTTCGCACAACGGGTTTATTTTCGAGAAAAAAGGCCCTGTGGTTCTGCTGCCGGAAGGATACACGTCCCATTTCCGGGATCCGAAAGTTTGGAAACGAGACGGCGTCTGGTACATGGTCATAGGGGCGCAGACCTTTTCTCAGGAAGGTGCCGTTGTCCTGTTTGCTTCATCTGATTTGAAGGAATGGGAGCTGAAAGGAACGCTTGCCGGAAACCGGATTAACGGTTTGGTTGATTTCGGCTATATGTGGGAATGTCCGGATTTTTTTGAACTGGATGGAAACGACGTCTTGATCGTGTCGCCTCAGGGGTTGGAAGCAAAAGAAAGCTTTTACCACAATGTGTTTCAATCAGGATACTTTGTCGGGAAATGGAATGTCGGGACCACTGAGTTTCCGCACGGCGAATTTATTGAACTGGACCGGGGGTTTGATTTCTATGCCCCCCAAACGTTTCACGATCAGCTGGGGAGAAGAATCATGCTGGGCTGGATGGGCATGACCGACGAGCAGGAAACTCACCAGCCAACCATTGAAAAAGGCTGGGTGCATGCCTTGACGATCCCCCGGGAAATCGAACTGAAAAACAACCGGATCATTCAAAAGCCGGTGCAAGAACTCCAAAAGCTGCGGGAAGAAAATGGGTTCCAGTGCAGAACAAGCATCGAAGATGAAACAAAGACTTGGCCGGAACTGGCCGGAACAGTCAGTGAAATCAAAGCCTGTTTCCACGAAAATCAAGCCGATACCATAAAAATCGAAATCCGTAAAAACTTGTCCATCGTCTATATCCAGCATATGAAGCGCTTGACTTTAGAAAGAAAGCGGTTCATCGACGGCAAGATTGAAAGCCGAAGCTGCTTTTTGGACAAGCTTGAAGACCTTCATATCTTCCTCGATACCAGCTCGATTGAACTGTTTGTCAATGGAGGAGAGGAAGTCTTTACGGCCCGGTTCTTTGCCGAAGCAACTGATGTGGATGTATTCATCACTGCAGATGGACGAGTGGATGCAACACTTGAAAAGTGGAATTTGCGAAATCCGAAAGAGCTGTAACGAAAACCATCGGCCGAAGCAGTTTCGGCCGATGGTTTTGCATTAAGGCCCGTACAGCGATGCAACAGCTTTTATTTTCGGGGTTCACGGCACGCATTTGAAGCTATAACTAAGGAGGGGTTTTTATGTATGACGTCGTTGCACTTGGTGAACTTCTGATTGATTTTACACCAGCCGGAAAGTCGGCAAATGGAAATGCCTTGTTTGAATCGAACCCTGGCGGAGCACCCGCGAATGTTCTTGCGACACTGGCTAAATTCCATGCAACAACCGCTTTTATAGGAAAAGTGGGGAAGGACCAATTCGGCTCTTTTTTAGGGGAGACGCTCCGGAAAAACGGAATTGATACACAAGGCTTAATCTATTCAAAAGATGTAAATACCACATTGGCATTTGTGCATCTGAAGGAAGACGGCGACCGTTCTTTTCAATTCTACCGTTCTCCTGGAGCTGACATCATGCTGCAGGAACAGGAAGTTGATGTTGAATTGGTGCAACAGGCAAAGATCTTTCATTTCGGTTCGCTTTCTATGACGCATGAACCGGCCAAGACGGCCACATTAAAGGCACTGCAAGCGGCAAAAGCGAAAGGTGTTTTAATTTCCTATGATCCAAATCTGCGTCCGGCGCTATGGGAAAGTTTAAGCCAGGCAAAAGAAACGATCCTTGAAGGCATGCAGTATGCGGATGTTTTGAAACTATCTGATGAAGAATTGGAGTTTACTACGGGCATCCATGACCTGGAAGAAGGGACTCGCTTTTTGTTGGAGAAATTCAAAATAAAAATTGTCTTAGTTACGTTGGGGGCTAAAGGCTGTTTTTACCGATTTGGAAAAGGTACGGGACACATTGCGGGATTCCAAGTGGATACAATCGATACTACAGGAGCAGGCGATCTGTTCTTCGGCGCTTTTTTGCATCAATTTCTTCAGAAAGATGCTTCGTGGGAAGCAATACAAGCTGAAGAGCTGGAAACCATGATTTTATTCGCCAATGCGGTCGCGGCTTTGGGGACCACTAAAAAAGGTGCGATACCGGCAATCCCTTCTCTCGACGAGGCTACTCAGCTGCTTGATGGAAGAGCTTGAAGCAGAAAATGGAAGCAAGACTTGGCTTATTAGGTGTTGGATGCAGCCGCCGCGCTTAAGCAAGCGCGACCCACAGCTTTAAGTTCGATTTTTAGGCGCTGCATTTTTAGATAAACTAAAAACAGCCGATTTCCTCTCTGAAACGAGGGAAATTGGCTGTTTTGTTATCCGCTGTTTTATCTGTCGCGCAATTTAGCAAGCAAACGAAGAATTTCAAGATACAGCCAAACGAGCGTTACCAGCAGGCCGAAGGCTCCGTACCATTCAAAATATTTCGGAACGCGCTTTTCGGAAGCATTTTCGATGTAATCAAAATCCAGCACCAGATTCAGTGCGGCAATGATGACAATGACGATGCTGATGATAATGCCAAGCGGCGTCGATTCATGCAAATGCGGAATGTTAAAGCCGAAAAAGCTGCCGACAAACGATATCAAATACACAACGAAGATCGCGCCGGTCGCAGCGACTACACCCAAGCGGAAGTTCTGCGTCACTTTGATGAATCCGGACTTATAGGCAAGCAGCAAACTCAAAAGCACTCCGATGGTCAACAGGACGGCCTGGAACACGATGCCCCCGTATTGCACTTCGTACTGGGCCGAAATCGCCCCGATGAACAAACCTTCCAGCAGTGCATAAAGCGGAGCTGTAAACGGAGCCGCTTTCGGCACGAAAATCGTAACCATCGCGACGACAAAGCCGCCGATGCCGCCGACCAGGATCAAGGGCAGGATGGTTTCAGGATTGCTGAGGTACTGATTCCAGGAATAGACCGCTGTTGCCAATACCAAAAGCAATAATATGAACGTCTTATTGACCGTTCCTTGAATGGTCATCGTGCGGCCGGAACTGGCATAACCGCCTTTTTCAAACACTTCATCTTTCAAACTCGGATTTCCACTTCTCACATCGATCGTCTCCTTTGGATTTTAAAACAGGTTCATAGTATTCCTTAAATTCCAGGGAATCAAACCCTTGTGAAATTAAGTTCAAATCGTTGAAAATGTTTCTTTGTTGTTGTTACGTATGGAACGCGGCAAAAGTTTCATTCAATCAGATTTTAGCAGAACTTTTTTTAAATATTGTGTTGCAGTTGTGTCCATAAAAAAAGGGGAACGGCACAAAAAGCTGGTTCCGCAAGACGAAGGTTTGACATCATTGGATAATCATAATATAGTAAGTTACATAAAGTAACTAATAATTTGCCGTTGCGGACGGCAGCGTAAGAAGGAGCGAATTAAGTGGTTAAATTAAAACAACAAGGCTTTGAAGTCGGAATGTACACGTTAGCGGATATCGGACCGAATCCCCTGACAGGAGAAATGATCAGCCCCAAACAGCGGATGGACGAAATTATAGAAGCGGGGAAACTGGCGGACCGGGCTGGCCTCGATATCTTCGGGGTAGGTGAGCATCACCGCCTGGATTATGCGGTTTCTTCGCCTGCGGTCGTGCTGGCTGCAATTGCCCAAGCGACCGAACAAATCCGCTTGACGAGTGCGACCAGCGTCTTGAGTACACTTGATCCGGTCCGGTTGTACGAAGACTTTGCAACTTTGGATTTGGTTTCCGGCGGCCGTGCTGAGATTTTGGCTGGCCGAGGAGCTTTCATTGAATCGTTTCCTCTGTTTGGATACAGCATGAAAGACTATAATGAGCTCTTTAGTGAACATATGGAGTTAATAATGAAACTGAACGACAGCGACATCGTTTCGTGGAAAGGTAAATTCCGATCACCGATAGAGCGCGCGGAAATTGCGCCCCGGCCATTGCAAAGCAAACTGCCCATCTGGATTGGGGTTGGCGGAACGCCTGAAAGTGCAGCCCGCGCCGGACGCATGGGCGTCGGAATGGCGCTTGCTATTCTTGGAGGCGATCCCATACGGTTTAAGCCGCTTGTCGATATCTATCGGCAGGCGGGAATCGAAGCGGGCCATTCGCCCGCATCGTTACAAGTCGGGGTGACCGGCCACGCTTACCTGGCAAAAACTACAGAGCAAGCGAAAGAGGAGTTTTATCCGTACTATGCCAACTACTGGTACTACGTCAATCGCCAGCGCGGAATGAGCTCGCGAATGACACGGAATGATTTTGAACAGTTAGCGGGTCCGGAAACCGCTTTGTTTGTCGGGAGCCCGGAACACGTTGCGGAGAAAATACTCCGGCAGCATGAATTGTTCGGCCACAGGCGCTTTATGGCCCAAATGGATATTGGCGGCATACCGTTCGGCAAGGTGCAGGAAAACATCGAAATGCTGGCTGCTCAAGTAGTGCCGATTCTTGAGAAAGAAATTGGCAGTATGGTGGCACCGGTCTAGAATGAAGTCAAAGTCTTTGACGATCCAAAGACTGTTGCTAAAAGCAGTCCCAGCTTCCAAAAAGGAAAGCTAGGGATGCTTTTGATTTAGTAGGGAAAAAGACATGGTTTTGAAGAACTTATAAAATTCTTTTACAATAAAATTATCTTTAGCCCTATTGTTAATCTTTCTTGGCATTGGTATCATAAAAAACGATGCAAGTTTATTATAAATGTAAAATTTATCTTATTTTATTTTTGAATAAATCATAAATGTGTTTAATATAGAGGTTTTTTATTAATTCCAAGTCGATTAGTTTTGTTCAGGAGGAACGTCATGAGCTTTCAGGGAATCAGTTTAGAAGAACTAGAAGAATTAGAGCAGGAACTGCTGGGCCTTGGTGAAACGAGGCTCGGCAATTTAAGCTATTCTAAAATAGAAGTGTATGAGGCCATGCACCGCCAATTAGAAGCGCTAGTGCAAGAGGATGAAGATTACCGTGACTATTACACCTTCATCAATAAAAAGTTGGTGTCTTACCTGTTGCGCTACGGCCCTCCTGTTTCTGACAGTGACCGCACCATTTACGAAGATTCCGAGAAAGTCCTGAAAAAAGTTCTTTCCTATGACTCGCAAAACCCGATCGCTGCTTACCGTTTGGGGTTTTTGGCTTACCGTTCAGGAGCATTCTCTGATGCGGCGGCCTATTTCCAGCAAGCGCTTTACAGCCAGACGTTTTATACCGATGAGCATTACTTGCTGAATGCGGAGCAAATCAGCCGCGCCGTCTTGTATATCACCAACTGCGCGCTCCATCCGGCGATCCAGGGCGAAGTGCCGGCCATGGACTTTATGGCCAGCGCTGAGAATGCTACTTCGCTGTCCACCCAGCTTTGCTACAACGATGGCATGCTGAAGAGCCAGGCTTACCGCATTACCACACCGTTCGGTTCCGTGCTTTGTTCGAAAGAAGAAAGCGTCGAAGCGCCGATGCAGGATGTCATTTCACTGAAGTTCAATAAATTCGGCGCCGTCTTGACTTACAACGGCATTTCCGAAAAAATGGCGCCGGTACAGGCAAACCTGCTTCGCTACCTGCTCGTCAAGACCCGTAAAGGGCAAGCTGCCACGCCCTTGGCTTTGAAAGACTATTTTTTGTTCACGCATGTGGTTACCGGCGTTCCCGAAGAAACGTTTTTGCTGGTAATGGCAGAAGTGAAGCAATTGCTGATGGAAATGGAAATTCCTTCAGCAATCAAAACCGCAGAAGACGAGGATTACGGCTTTTATTTTGACGGTTCGATGCCGTTTGTTGTGACTGACCGCGTGGACGAAGAATTGTCCTTGTAAGAGAAAAAATGAAATTCAATAATTGATATTTTTCAAAAAAAGGTTTGACAGCAGCCAAAATGTTGACTACTATTAGAACCAAGTTAAAACCAATTACATAAGGAACATTATCAAGAGAGACTGAGGGACAGGCCCGATGACGTCCAGCAACCTACAGAGTGATCTGTAAGGTGCTAATTCCTGCAGAATGATTTCATTCTGAGAGATAAACCTATTCCGTTATGGTGCTTCTTTCTAAATGAAAGAGGCATTTTTTAATGGCCAAAAAAGGAGGGACCCCACCATGATCAGCATCACGAATCTTACGAAGGACTACAAAACGAAAAAAGGCACCGTCACCGGCGTGGACAATGTCTCTCTGACCGTGAACGAAGGCGAAGTGTTCGGCATCGTCGGCTACTCGGGGGCAGGAAAAAGCTCGCTGCTCCGCTGCATGAACTTGCTAGAGCGCCCGACAAGCGGCGAAATCCGAGTGGACGGCCTTGACCTCACCAAGCTGAAAGGTGAAAGGCTGCGCCAGGCGCGCCTGAAGATCGGCATGATTTTTCAGCATTTCTACTTGATCAGCCAAAAAACGGTCGGGGAGAATGTCGGCTTCGCTTTGAAAGCGGCGAAGCTGCCAAAAGACCAGATCGCCAAACGGGTCGACGAACTGCTCGAGATGGTCGGCTTGACGGATAAACGGGACGTCTACCCCGCGCAGCTGAGCGGCGGGCAAAAGCAGCGTGTGGGCATTGCCCGGGCGCTGGCGAATAATCCATCGGTGCTGTTGTGTGACGAAGCGACATCCGCACTCGACCCGAATACCACGCTTTCCATTTTGCGGCTGCTGAAAAAGATCAACCGCGAACTGAATATCACCATCGTTCTCATCACCCACGAGATGAATGTCGTCAAGGAAATCTGCGACCGCATGGCGGTCATGCAGGACGGCCGGGTCATCGAAGAAGGCGACGTCTACGATTTATTTTCGGATCCAAAAGCGGAACTCACAAAGGAATTCATCTCTTCGGTCGTGTCGTTTGATGTGCCGCAGCCGATTCTGGCAGCGTGCACCGGCAGCGTCATCAAAGTGCAGTTCAAGGGCGCAGTTGCTGGAGAAGGCATCATCACCGATACGGTGCAGCATTTCGATGTCAAAGGCAATTTCCTTCATGGCTCAATCGAGTACATCCAGGAAAAGCCGCTCGGTTTGTTCCTGATGGAAATCCAGGGAAGACCAGACAATATCCACCGTGCCGTCACTTATATGGAAGGCCGGGGAGCAACTGTGGAGGTGATATCAAATGGGATTTGATTTTCAGCATATGATGGAATTGTGGCCGGACATCTCGAAAGCGTTCGGTGAAACCTTGTATATGATCGGCGTCTCACTTGCGATTGCCATCGTCATTGGCTTGCCGCTTGGCATCGTGTTGTTTGTCACCGACAAAGGCTTGTTTTTGCAAAACCGTTTTGTGAAATCGGTATTGGGTTTTGTGGTCAACATGATCCGCTCGATTCCGTTTATCATCTTGCTAGTGGCGTTAATCCCGTTGACAAAGATGCTGGTGGATTCGACCATCGGGCCGGCGGCAGCCAGCGTGTCGTTGTCGGTTGCGGCGATTCCGTTTTTCGCCCGCATTGTGGAAACTTCACTGCGTGAAATCGATAAAGGCGTCATTGAAGCAGCCGTTGCTTGTGGAGCCACCCCGTGGATGATCATCAAAGACGTTCTGCTGCCGGAAGCAAAAGCCGGCATTGTCCAAGGGATTACAATCACCATCATTTCACTCGTTGCGTATTCTGCGATGGCCGGCGTTGTCGGAGGCGGCGGCATCGGCGACTTGGCGATCCGCTTCGGCTATTACCGCTATGACAACACGATCATGATCGTCACCGTCGTCATTTTAATTGTTCTCGTCCAAATCCTTCAGCAATTGGGTGACTGGACGTCAAAAGCAATAGACAAACGATAAAAAAGGGAGAGAAACTCACATGAAGAAATTTTTATTGCCAGCAATCCTACTCGTTTTACTCACAATTCTTGCAGCTTGCGGAGAAGAAGAATCAAGCGCCGACTCGAAATCCATCAAACTGGGTGGAACCGCCGGCCCATACAGCGACATGCTGAACGAAGCTTTCAAACCGGCGCTTGAAGAAAAAGGCTACGAAGTGGAAATCGTGGAATTCAGCGACTACATTCAGCCAAACAACGCTTTGGACAACGGTGACCTCGACGCCAACTTGTTCCAGCACTCGGTGTACCTGGAAAACTTCTCAAAAGAAAACGGCATGGACTTGACCGGCCTGATTACGGTGCCGACAGCGCCAATGGGCATTTACTCGAATGTCTTTAACTCATTGGAAGACATCAAAGACGGAGCGACGATTGCAATTCCGAACGACCCGGTAAACGCAGCCCGCACATTCCTGGTCTTGCAGGACAACAACTTGATTACACTTGATCCGGCAGCGGAAGAATTGACGGTTTCAGAAAAAGACATACAGGAAAACCCGAAAAACCTGGTGTTCCAGCCGATCGAAGCAGGCGGCTTGCCGCGTGCAGTGGAAAGCTCTGATTTATCAGCCGTGCCAGGAAACTTTGCCTTGGCAGCTGACATGAACTTGCTGGATGCACTGGTACTTGAAAATATGCCAGACCAATACCGCAACTTGGTCGCAGTGAAAACAGAAAACAAAGATACACAGCTGTCAAAAGACTTAGTCGAAATTGTGGAATCGCCGGAATTTGAAGCATTGATCGATTCTGATTTTGAAGGCTTCGGCAAACCGGAATGGATGGCCAACCGCTAAGGGAGGAGAATGTTTGTGGAAGACATTATCGTAAAAGGCGCGCCTGCTGAATATATCTGCAATACCCATGTTCTCGAAGGACTCGAGGACAAACTGTTGGCGCGTAATATCAACAAAGTGTTGCTCCTGACTGGCAGCAAGTCGTGGGAAGCGCTGCGTCCGTTCTTTCCAAAACTGGAACGAGTTGAAGTAGCCTTTGAAAATTACCATGGGGAATGCTCGCTCCCTGAAATTGCCCGGGTGGCGGAAATCGCAAAAGCTATCGGTGCGGACGCCATTATCGGAGCGGGTGGCGGCAAAGTGCTCGATATTGCAAAAGCCGTCGCCCATGACACCGGCATCAAGTCGGTGCTGATTCCGACACTTGCCTCTAACTGCGCGCCGTGGACACCGCTTAGTGTCGTCTATACCGAAGAAGGGACGATGACCCATTACACCATTTTCCCGGGCAGCGTTGATCTGCTTTTGGTTGAACCGCGCGTTCTGCTCGGCGCTCCGGTACCGCTGCTGGTCGCGGGAATTGGCGACACCATCGCAAAATGGTACGAAGCAGACGTTCAGATCAGTCGCTTCGATAACCCGCCGCTTGCCTTGAAAATCGCCCATTATACCGCGAAGCTCTGTGCCGATGAAATGTTTGAACATGCGGAAGTTGCCATTCAGGATGCGAAACAAGGCAGGTTGTCAGAAGCCTTTATCAAAGTGGCCGAAATGATCATTATGGCGGGCGGCATGGTCGGCGGGTTCGGCGACAAATTCGGCCGCACGGCAGGTGCCCATTCCATCCACAACGGCATGACCATTTCACCGGAATCGCACCACGCCTTGCATGGCGACAAAGTGGCTTACGGCGTCCTGGTCCAATTGCTGCTTGAAGGCAAAAACGGTGAAGTGGAACGGCTGAAAGTGTTCTATCAAAAAATCGGATTGCCGGCTTCACTGAAAGAAGTGGGCATTCCGAGCAAGTGGATCGAAGACATTGCCATCCAGTCTACACGCGAGGGCGAAACAATTCATGTGTTAAGGGAAGAACCAATAACAGCACCGGAAGTCGCTGCTGTGATGAAGGAAATTGAAGAAACGGTAACTGCGTGAGTGAGCTAAGCAGTTCAGTGATAGGAATCTACTTGATGTATAATATGCTTTTAGAATCTGAAGGCTGTTCTTAAACTTCTTCGCGAAAAAGTGAACGTCCGTAAAGTGTTTTAGCACTTTTACGGACGTTTTTTTATGGGTTTTTGGAGCAGAATTAGAGCGTTCGGAAAGGTGTACTTTTACGAACGCTTTGAAAAGTATAGCGAAACTTATAAAAAGGGAATAAAGGAGAAATCGGCGAATTACCTATTTAAGGAAGTAACCTACTTGCTAAAGAACAAATCAATACAAATGGGAAAGGAGGACAAATCCATGCATCTAACAGAGGAAGAAGCATATCTAGCGATGTTCAAGTTTTTAGAGAACTACTACTTTTTAACAAAGACAGATGATGTAGGAGCATTATTAGGCATCATGAGTTTTATGGAAGACGGTAAACCAGTTGATATCGCACTGTGGGATGATTGGTTAGAATGTATTGAAGATGTGAAAAAGCAGGAAGACATATAACAAAGCAACAGAGATTGCTCCTACCACGAACTTGCAGCTCGTCTAAACGTTCTGAAAGCAACTTAAGTGCAGTTAAGTTACATTCAAAACTATAAAAATTAGTTAGGGAGGGTATGAGAAATGTCGAAAAAAAAGAAGGAAATGAAAAAAGAGGAAGAGATATTTTACGATTTTGATCCATACTTTTCAAAAAGAGCAAAAATGGAAATCAAAATTGATGAAATTGGCGTTTCATTTGTTGGAAACGCGGAAGAATATTTGTCACTGTCCAGGTTCTTTACCTATTTGGCAGAGGTTCATACGTCAATTCGAGAAGAGTCTCCTCAATCTGAAGATACAAATACGGTAAGAGGATATGGAGCTTACCATTTTAAAGACTACGTGAGGGAAGAAAAAATCCAGCAAGGGGATTATGTCTTTAACCCTGGTCCAATTAGCCACTTAGAACCCGAGAATCATGAACAGGATGTTTTATTTTGGTTATCGGATGTGACAGGTCCAGCTTTTTGGCAAGAAGATGGAGATACGAAAAAGAAAGAAAAATAACGTACTTTAAAAGCGATTGAGAACGATTGATTCTGAATGTAACTTATTGGTAATTAAGTTGCATTTAATTTTAAAGATAAAAAGGAGTAATTAGAGGAGGAATAGATGGTGTCTAAAATAAAAATTACTCTAGAAGCTTTGAAGAAGCGACTGGATTCAAATGGCCTTCTGGAAGTTCAACAAGAAGATGGATATGTTACAAAAGTGAAAATGACTTTTAATCCCCCGGCAACAGAAAGTGAACTGCAGAAATTACCATTTACTGTACCCGAAGACTACGAAGAGTTTCTGCGGCTGCACAATGGCGGACTTATTTTTAGCCATCCCCAATATGGTAGCGGATTTGAACTGTTTAACGTAGATGAGATAATGGAATACAGAGCCATTCCGGGGTATGACTATCCGGATAATTGGTATCCAATCGCCTATGGATATGACGGCTGTTATTTGATTGTGACAGACAAAGTGGTGGGCAATGGCTATCTCTACGTGATGGATACCGGTTACAACTTTGAGGATAATATGTATATCGGCATGACCTTCGAGGACTGGCTTGAAAAGTTCGTCATCGCGCAAGGATCGAAATTCTGGGAATGGGGATTCATTATTCCATAAACAATCGATTGCTCATATTTAAAAAATTGAATGAAACTTATTAGTAATTAAGTTTCATTCAACTGCTAATAAATAAAGGGTTCCATTTCAGGCTCTATTTAAACTTTTTATATAAATAGGCTGCTATTTGGCAGCCTTAAGTTACTCATCAGTCTATTGTATATAAACGAGGTGTTTCAATTCGTTATACTTTTCCCTAAATGCCGCTAAATGTTGAGTCCGTGTGTCTTTCTGTCTCAAGTATAAAAAGTTGCCGGCACTTGAAACAATCTTTTGCAGGAATTCCATTTCACTCAACGTAGCTTTAATTTCAATTAAAACAGATGTCTCAATTTCCCCATCATAAAAAGCATTGGGTCTCTTAGAATGAAATAAAAGAAGATTCTTGGGTTTTGCCTGTACTTTTTTTATGGACCATTCCAATCCATTTATTGATGAATAGCTGGCCCCATACCCGCCATTTTGCAAGTAGTCCAGCCCCATCGTTACAAGGCCGGTCCAAAGCAAATCCAAATCGTCCCAGTCCGATAAAGTGGTCAATTTGTTTTGATCCACTTGAATAACAATGGCACCGTTTAACCCACGATCTATATTTCGAGAAGAAATTGAATCGATGACAGCCAGCGCTTCTTTCGATGTAACAGGCACAAAGAAGGCATCTGCAGCTTCCTTGTTTTCCTCGTAAGTTCCCAATTCTTTTTGTCCAATGTATGTATTAATTTCGATCACTTTTACTCCAGTCTCCTTCTACGTCAGTTTACTAGTTGTACTCTCATACAAATTAGTTGTGGTTACTATACCAATTTCTTTCCAGCAAGGTTTCGTTTTTTCTAAAATATGGACGTTTAAAGAAATTTCTCTAATGGTTTTGAATGTAACATACTACGAATTAAGTTACATTCATACTTCTAATACCATGCACTATATTAGAAGATCCATTGAAGTTGATTTTAAATGAAAAATGATAAATTCAAATGGCCAGGCCCTAAGGTGTTAGAACTCATATTTTTAAAGGATCTGGGCTTATTTACGCTGTGATTAACTATTATAATGTTTGCAGCTAAATAATCGCTAATTACAGGGCGATTCCAGGAACAGCTTATAATTGGAGGAAGGCTGCTTATGGACAAAATAAAAAAAAGCATAATGAAAATATCTGAAAAACAAAAAGTCATTTTTGTTTTAGTGCTGGCAATACTGGCCTTTATCTACTCAATTGCAGATATCATCAACCAGATACAGTTAGATATATCGCCGAGATCGACTTCCTGGTTTGTATTTATCTACAGTCTTTTCATTATTATTGTTTTATTAATCGTGATAGTAAAAGACTGGAATAAAATTGAATAATAGAGCAAATGCCTATCGTAGTTGGCATTGTCGCTGTGCTGATCTAAGCTTTGATCGCCGCTGTGTCTTCAGCGTTCAATTTTAATCAGGTTAGTTACTGTGAAAACCAATAAAAAGCTAACTATTCGTTGCTATTAATGATTTTAAGCCAGATCATTTTAAAAAGAGTTATATGCCAAAACAGAAGTTACCTTTGGAACCATGCTTATGCAGGTGGAAATCTGATATAATTTATTCAATATCAGCTCTTTTATTAAATTGAAATTTGGTGAATCTCATGAAGGAAAAAGAGAGAAGAAGCAGCGATAATTCTGATCTGAAGAAGACCTTATTGCGATACAAGGAAGAAACAAATGAAGACCGTTTGCCGCAGCAGGCTTATATAATTATTCAAAAAGCGATCCGAAACTTACAGCTTCAGCCTAATGAAGCTTTTTTGGAACGTGAAATTATCGAAATGCTGGAGATGAGCCGGACGCCTGTTCGCGAAGCATTGATTCGATTGGAGATGGATCGCTGGATTCGATTGATCCCCCGCAAAGGGTTTACCGTCGAACCAATCGTCAAAGAAAATATTGAGCAACTGTGTCAAATCGCTGAAGCGCTGGAGGGAGTGGCTGCCGAGTTAGCGACATTGCATATCAGCGAAGAGCAGCTCGAAATTCTGGATTCTCTCATTGCGAATCAGGAAAAGTATCTGAATGAAAATAATTTAAAAGCTTATTTAGATATAGACAATCAATTTCATAATCTGATCGTTGAGTCCTCACGGAATGAACGGCTGAAAAATATAATGGACAGCCATTCGGATCAGTTGTACCGGGCAAGATTGTTTACCATTAATGAGCGAGAGCTTCCTGTCCGGTCCATTAAGGAACATCGGGCAATCGTGGCTGCCATGCGAGCCCAAGACAGCAAAGCGGCTCAACTCTTGATGCATTCCCACAGGCATCGCGGCGGGCAGGAAATTTTGAGAATTATCGAAAATAAACCAAGGAATAAGAAAAACGAATAATGGAAGACGTTTCTTACCAAGAAGCGTCTTTTTTATATGCATTCAAATTAAAAAATTTATTATTTAGCTTTTTTAACTATTTTAAAGTAATTAAGCGCTTTATATTGACATTAATAAATTTATTAATTATTCTTGAACTAGATTATAAATTCGAAATGGGAGGTTTCAAGATGAAGATTATTGATATCAAAGAAAAAGCCGTACCTATTAAATCGAGTATCAGCAATGCGTATATTGATTTTTCAAAAATGAATGTTTCGGTCGTAGCAATCGTCACGGATGTGTTTAAGAATGGCAGACGAGTGGTGGGATACGGTTTTAACTCAAATGGCCGGTATGCGCCAAGCGGACTGCTTCACGAACGCTTTGTCCCTCGTCTGTTGGAAGCGGAAACAAATGATATTTTAAATGATGAGGGATCCAATTTTGATCCTCATAAAATTTGGGACATCTTGATGACGGGCGAAAAACCAGGCGGCCACGGGGAACGGTCGGTTGCGGTCGGAACGCTTGATATGGCAATTTGGGACGCCGTTGCCAAAATAGAAGAGAAGCCGCTTTATCAACTGCTGGCCGACCGTTATGGAGATGGAAAGCCGGACGATAAAGTATTTGTTTATGCGGCAGGCGGCTACTATCAGCCAGGAAAAGACGATAAAATGCTTCAAGATGAAATGAGAGGCTACCTGGATCTGGGGTATTCCGTTGTGAAGATGAAAATCGGAAACGGTTTAGAAGAAGATCTTCGAAGAATCGAGGCCGTCCTGGAAGTGGTGCCATCCGGCCAATCTTTGGCAGTGGACGTAAACGGACGGTTTGATCTGGAGACAGCGATTCAGTATGCAGAAAAATTAGAGCCCTATAACTTGTTTTGGTATGAGGAAGTAGGAGATCCGTTGGATTATGAACTTCAAGCGGAGCTTTCCAAGCATTATAAACACCCAATGGCTACAGGAGAAAATCTGTTTTCCATGCAGGATGCCCGAAACCTCATTCGCTACGGGGGAATGCGGCCGGACCGGGATTATCTGCAGTTCGATTGTGCATTGAGTTATGGACTGGTGGAGTATATGAGAATACTGGATATGTTGAAAGAACATGGCTGGTCTTCTCGCCGTTGCATTCCGCACGGGGGGCATCAATTGTCTCTGAATATTGCAGCGGGATTGGGGCTAGGCGGAAATGAGTCGTATCCGGGAATTTTTGAACCATTCGGAGGATTTGCCGATGATATTCCAGTTGAAAATGGATATGTGGGCTTGCCGGACGTTCCAGGAATAGGATTTGAAACCAAAGCCCCGTTGATTAAATTGCTTCGCTCAGTGGCTGAATAATACAGGGCAAGGAAATGATTTTTTAATAAAATCTAGCTACGGGATTATCTAAGAAACAAGCTTTTGCTACAAAATGATGACATCAGTACAGTGGTTTAACCATTGGTACTGTGTCATCTTTTTTTGTTCACTAATGTAGGAATTGAGTAGATTAATCACCATCTTATGAAAAGTTGCATGGATATATAGTATAGAAGAGGCCAGTAAGACGTATATTCGCTTTTGAAGCAGATAAAAAGCTTTAAAGAACTTTTTAATTTGCTTAACCATCCAATATTTAGTATTTTGTTTTTTACTAAATACTGGTAATATATACCTGGCGTGGAATTTATTAAAGATGTTGAACGAAGTTTCTGAAACGCGAAGCAGGAAATAACAGGAATAATAAATTCGTTGTAAAAAAGATGATTTTAAAGCAAAGAAAAATCTTTTGATAAAATTATAGTTCATTGCATCGACTTCAAAAGAGCCTGCAGGATAGATACAGGCAAAACGAGGTGAAATTTAAGGTATTTCAGAAAGGAGCAGAAAATGAAGAAAAAGATCGGCTGGACACTTGCTTTGACTATGGTTTTGTTAAGCGGAGTGGCATATTATTTCATAACCTTATCCCTTTACGAATCAAATATAGAATTATTCGGCTTTCCAGTCCCTAAAAATGCTGAGCTCGTAGGAGAAAGCAGCGTTGGGAAGAACTATGAGTGGAAGAGAGCATCGGAAGAATATGGCATACCTTATGGATATGAAGTTGCCCTTAAAAAGAATGGATGGAAAAAAGGTGAAAGAGAAGGGGCTTCTGTCTATTATACAAAAGGGAACCATAAAATAGACTTGATCAGTATGACAGAAACCTTAGATATTCTTAGGGTGTATTGAGAAGAAAGACGGAAAAGCAGAAAAACATATGCTTCTTAAAGCAGAATAGATATTCCAAGGAATAGTGTCTCTAAAGTATAGCTAAAATCATATTTCCTTGAAAAAGGCTGGACCATATATTATCGAAAAGCACTATCGAAACAGCAGCACTGTGTTTTTTGCGGAAATTTTTTACCCATAAAGCGAGGGATCAAATGTCGGATTTTGAAGAACATCCACCAAAGAAAAAGAACAGAAAAGATGCCCCCACTAGAAAAAAGATTTTAAAGAAAATCATGCGGTACCTGTTCATCATAGTCAGTATATTGGTGATGGCTGTTCTACTGGTTATCAATCTATCGCCGACGTTTGGTGGTAATCCAAGCAAAGAGCAAAAAGAAGCATATGAGGTATTTGATAATTACAAGGATGGAAAATTTGTCAATCTGCCGTCTGAAATACCAGCCGGCAGTATTGAAGTTCCTGCGACACTTGCTACTTCAATGTCCTCGCGAGAAGAAACCAGTCCGTCCGTTCGCTTGCCGGTTTCTGAAATTGATTGGAATGCAATCAACTCGGATGAAGACAGTTTAACTTGGCTTGGCCATTCTGCTTTTATCTTAAGCATCGACAAGAAGAAAATTTTGGTGGATCCAATGCTGGGCCCTATTGCATCCCCGGTTTCCTTTATCGGACCAAAACGATACAGTGAGGATTTGTTGGGGATTGTAGAAAAGCTGCCTCCTATTGATGCAGTCTTTATCACACATGACCATTATGACCATCTGGATTATCAGTCCATAACCAAACTGGAAAGCAAAGTCGCTCATTTTTTTGTGCCATACGGCGTGAGCAGCCATTTGATCGATTGGGGCATTGCAAAAGAAAAAATTACAGAACTGAACTGGTGGGAGGAAGCGGAGTTCCAAGAGTTGACTGTAGCATTAACGCCCGCCAAGCATTTTTCCGGGAGAGGCATTTTAAACCAAAATTTGACGCTCTGGGGCGGATGGGTCATTCTCGGAGAACAAACCCGTTTCTATGTCAGTGGAGATGGAGGGTATGATGCACATTTCAAGGAAATTGGCGATACGTACGGACCCTTTGATATTGCTTTAATAGAGGGCGGTCAATACGATACGCGCTGGCCCGAATCCCATATGCAGCCGGAAGAATCCGTTCAGGCCAGTATCGATGTACAAGGCAAGGAAATGGTATTGACTCACTGGGGAGCGTTTACGCTAGCGCGGCACGGATGGACAGAGCCGATTGAACGGGCAGCGGCAGCGGCCGAAGAAAGAGGAGTAACCCTCACTTCTTCGCCTATGGGTGAAACTGTCCCACTGGATGGAAGCCTGTCTTCTCCTTTTTCCACATGGTGGAAGAGTGCAACAGTCAAGTGATAGAAGAATTTAAGAGACAGTGAACTAAATAGAAAACGGAGAGGAATGCTAGCTATAGAGCACCCCTCTCCGTTTTTTTGCTTATAGCCAATGTGGGGGGGTTAGATTCACTAAGTGGAGAATGACGATTGTGCAAAGGACTTTCAACGAAAGCTTACTTATTGATCACAATAGAAAGTTTATAGTTGACGTGTTCATTCAGCTTGATTAGCAATTGGTCCAATTCTGCGTTGGAGGGAAATTTACACTCAAGCAAATAACAGCTGTCTCCACTGATTTGTGATTTTTGAGCACAAAAGCTTCTTGTGATTTAAGAAAAGACAAATAGGGCTACTTCTATGTGTTTCTGGTGAAAATGCTGATGATGGCTTGCACAAGAAAATCCATATTTGCTTGAGTGACTTTGAATAGCTCTCGATAATTCCGCTGTCTTCTACTTTCTTTAAACTAGCTGAGGCGGCTGTTCAAGGATCTTTTTTCTGGCAACCGTCACCCTTATACGAAGCAATTAATTTCTCTCTATGATTGAAATGTTCGTTGTCTTTCGTTACAGTAAATTTCGAGTGTAAAGAGATTAGCGAATAGGAGCATTTCTATGAATCACAAATCATATTTGGCATTAGCATTGCCGCTGACGCTTTCGACAGTTACCACACCTTTATTAGGAGCCGTGGACACGGCTGTCGTAGGTCAACTGGACAACCCTGCTTACATTGGGGGAGTAGCCATCGGTACAGTGATTTTCAATACCATGTACTGGTTATTCGGATTTTTGCGCATCAGCACTTCGGGCTTTGCTGCCCAGGCTTTTGGAGCAAGGGATGAATTGCAGGAAAGACTCTCTTTCATAAGGCCTTTTTTTATTGCTTTGTTGATCGGGCTTGTGTTCCTGCTTTTACAAAACCCCATTGAGTATGCAGCGTTAAAATTACTTAACCCGGAATCTGACGTTGAGGCGTTGGCTTCAAGTTATTTTGCAATTCGCATATGGGGAGTTCCGGTGACGTTTGTCAATTACGTTATTCTTGGGTGGCTTATGGGCATGTCCCGCATCAAAATAGCAGTGATGATCCAGGTGTTGATGAATTTAGTCAACATATTCCTTGATCTCCTTTTCGTGCAGGGGTTTTCCTGGGGAGTCCCGGGAGTCGCTGTGGCAACCTTAATTGCTGAGAGTCTGGCCTTGGTAATTGGAATATATGTAATAGCTAAAAGTACATCAATTACGTTCAAATCTTTATCAATGGCTCATATTCTGGATACTTCGGCATTAAAGAAAATGTTGTTGGTCAATCAGGATTTATTTGTCCGGACAGTCTGTTTATTGCTTGTATTCAACATCTTTACATACAAAAGTGCGTCTTTTGGCACCGAAACCCTTGCTGCGAATGCGGTGCTGATTCAAATCCATTATTTGATGGCGTACTTTTTCGATGGTTTTTCCAATGCTTCCAGCATTCTTTCCGGAAAAGCGGTGGGATCACAAGATTACTCGCTGCATAGAAAGACACTTTCCATTTCAGCACAGTGGGCCGTTTACACGTCCATCTTTCTAACGGTCTTGTACGGACTATTTCATGAAAGAATCATTCAGCTTTTCACGAACAATCAGGAAGTCATTGCAATTGCAATGACTTATAGCGATTGGTTATTATTGTTTCCCATATCAACAAGTATCGGCATCATCTTTTACGGGATTTTTACAGGAGCTACAGAAACTGCACCTGTCCGAAAGTCGATGATTTTTGCCTTTCTTTTCTTCTTGGTAGTTTACTTTGTTTCAGTTCCATTATTAGATAACCACGGGCTTTGGTTGGCTTTTATCGCTTTTAGCGCTGGTCGTTCTATATTTTTATCATTCTACGTACCGAAGCTGAAAACCAGCTTCGCGGGTTTGAATTAAATTCAGCGAGTTTTCTATCAGAAGAGCAACGGGTGAATTAGCGTCTTTCAACAACTTTCATGAGCACTTAAATTTAGATGCTTTTCTTAAAAAGAGAAATCTAAATCCAAATTCTTTGCGTTAGTACTGGTGAAGCACAGCCGACCAACTTCAACAATTCTTATGGAAAATGTAAGTAAGTGAAGTTCGAATCCTTATCAAGAACCGGAAAATTTCAAGGCGGCTCGGGAAAAGAGGAGTAACAAATGGAAAAGAATACAGAGAAAACGAGTGCTGCTAAAGCACCGAAAAAATCAGTGAATGGCAGATTCTATAAAACCGTGTGGAGATGGCATTTGTATGCGGGCATTATTTTCGCGCCGCTTCTCGTGCTGTTAGCTATAACAGGTTCCATTTATTTGTTCAAGGCTGAAATTGAAGAAGTACTATACAAAGATTACTATCAAGTTAGTCCACAGGATGAAAGAGCCGCCGTTACAGAACAGCTTGATGAAGTGAAACGGCTGTATCCGGATGCGGTGGCGACGAAATACCGACCCGGTGAAAGCGAAACCCGCTCCAGCGAAGTGACCATCAGTTCGAACGGCGAGTCTCTTACTGTATTTATGGATCCCTATACTGGAAAATCCATTGGGGAATTGAACAATGACGACCGGATCATGGATAAGATCGAAGAAATCCACGGGGAATTGATGGCTGGGACACTCGGGGATCGAATTGTTGAACTGGCTGCCTGCTGGGCTATTGTGCTGATGGTGACGGGCTTCTTTTTATGGTTCCCCAAAAAGAAAACCGGCATCGCCGGGACCTTGATCCCTCGATTGCGAAAAGGCAAGAAAATCCTGAGGAGGGATCTTCATGTGGTTCCGGCTTTTTGGGTAACGGGAGGGCTGTTGTTCTTGGTGCTGACCGGGCTGCCTTGGTCCGGTTTGTGGGGAGCCAATTTTCAAGCCATCACGACGAATACAGGGGAAGGTTATCCGCCATCCGTTTGGATTGGGGATGCACCAACTTCGAATATCCAGACACAGGATATTGCCGAAGTGCCATGGGCTGCCGAAACTTTGGATGTGCCTCTTTCCGCTATACAAGGCCAAATTCCGCTTTCACTGGATAAAGTAGTGGAGGTGGCGGAACAAGAAGGAATTTATCCGAGTTATTCCATCTTTATCCCACAAGAACCAGAAGGTGTTTATACGCTTTCCGTCTTCCCTCCAAAAGCGCAGGATGAAGCGACCATCCATATTGACCAGTATTCAGGGGCTGTCTTGGCAGATTACCGTTACGAAAACTATGGCGTCATTGGGAAAATTGTGGCATGGGGCATCACGCTCCATAAAGGTTCTCAATTCGGACTTGCCAATCAATTGATCAGCTTGTTCATCTGCTTAAGCGTTGTTTTTGTAGCCATCAGCGGCATATATTTATGGTGGAAACGTAAACCCCAGAACGGAATAGGGGCGCCAGCAGCACCAGCCCTTTTCAACACGAAAGCTTTTCTGTTCCTTATGATTGGATTGGGGATTTTATTCCCATTGGTCGGTCTGTCCATACTCGCCGTCTGGCTGATTGATTGGCTCTTAATCCAACGCATTCCTTCTGTAAAAAAATGGCTGAATGCTTAATGCAAAAAGGAGGAGAACGCAATGAGAAAATCAGGAATGCTGGCATTGTTGCTTCTATGTATGCTTATTCTAGGCGCATGTTCCCTTAACAGCGATGCAGCTAGCCTGTACAAGCAAGAAAGCCCGCTTCAAGTAAAAATGAACGTGCCGGAGGACCTTTCGGTGAATGAAGAAGTCGTATTTGAAGTTTCGTTAAGCCAAAATGGAGCGCCGGTGGATAGCGCAGACTTTGTCCATTTCGAAGTCCAGAAACAGGATGGTTCAATCCGCTTTCCAATGGAGGAAGCGGAAAATACCGAGAACGGCGTATATCAAATGCAATTTGAATTTGAAAGCGAAGGCCTCTACTACTTCGAAGTGCATGCAGGGAATAAGGGATCTGTTGTAAGCCCTCAGCAGCAATTCATCGTCGGCAAGCTCTCGGACAGCGAATTGGAAAGTCTGAAGCAAGGATCCAAGCCAGAACAAGGCTCATCTGGGCATCATCATTAAATTAAATTTTATAAAAAAATAAACTTCCGGAGTCATTATTAAGACTTCGGAAGTTCGAGGCTGCCGATATTTTATCGGCAGCCTATTTTTTTCAATTAGGCGAAAGATTTTAAACTTCTATTAATTCTTCAACCAAGATGGCTGGTTTAATAGTTCGCTCACACACCAAGATTTCCCGCAGAAACAATCCTTTTTTCGCGATGCAGCGGTCGGTTACCGTGAATCCAGCTTCTTCTATCATGTGATCGATGGACTCAATGGTCACGACAAGCAGTTTTTCGGCGAAGGGCAAGGCATGGCTAAGGATTTCCTGTTGTTCGTCTGGTGTGGCGTGCGTATAAAGGTTATAAGGCATATCTATAATGGCGACGTCATATTGCTGGCGGATGTCGGCAATCGGTCCTAAGTCAACTCTACCCGTCAAACCGAAATGCGCAATGTTTTCACGTGAACCATCCACGACAAGCGGATTGATGTCCCGGCCGACAATATCGATTCCCATCGATAAAGCTTCGACCAGCACAGTTCCAATGCCGCAGCATGGATCGATTGCTTTGACTCCCGCGGGTTCCGGAACGGCAATGTTGGCGATCGCACGCGCCACTTTTGTGCTCAGCGCGGTAGAATATTCCCGCGGTTTTTGCTGGTGCTTGAACCAGACTGACTCACTTTGCAGGTATGTGCCGAAATACCAGCGGCCGCCAAACGGCATGAGTCCGAATATGACATCCGGGTTATGGACGTCTGCTTTTCCGGTGATGACAAAGCCGATCTGGTGCTCAAGGTCGCGTTTTTCCATATAATCGATCTTATCTTCAAAAGCCAATCCGTTGATTTTCGGGAAAATCACTTTAAACGTGGAACTGTCCATATTCACCTGGGCAGCCTGCTCCAGAATATCCGCTACATTTGCGCCTTCAAAGAGCACTTCGATGCGCTCCTTGATGAACGGGCTTCTGCTCGGGTCTATATCGCGCGTGCTTTTGACAACTTTCTCTTCAGAATCTACTCCAAAAAATGCGCGCATTTCCAAGAAGCATAGGTCTTTCTCATCTTGATGGTATGCGTATGTATAAAGAAATTCACCTGTTGGCGTTAATTGTTTCAATTCATCCCGTCCTTCTTTGCGCCTTGTTCCGGCTGCGTTTATCTAGTATACCAATAACGGAAGAAAAATAAGGCATAAGAACATCAGAAAGAATCTGGTTTTGTACTCATACTCGATTAGTTGTTCACTTGAATGTGCTTTTAAGCCTTTCAATCATTATTAAGAACTCTCCTTTTTAGCAGTTAATTTCATTTTTAAGATGAAAATTAAAGGGGTTGCTTATAGAAAATTGACAAGGTTAGTCAATATTATATTGATGGAAATTAATGCTATTATAAGTATATTAAGTATTTTTTTAGAGATTTAATTGAGTGAAAAATGCGTCGCGAAGGAGGGAGTAGTTTGAATAAAATTGTGAAGGAGTGGAAAGAACTGTCGGTCTTATTGACATCACTGGGTATTGCCGGTATCGGTGATTTCATTTATCTGGTCGCCATCAATATTATTGTTTTTCAAATGACCGGCTCTGCAGCAGCGGTCGCAGGGCTATGGATAATCGGACCGGTTGTCAGCATCTTCACCAAGTTTTGGACGGGCAGTTTTATCGATTACCGCAGCAAGAAGAAAGTGATTATCGCGACGTATTTATTGAGGGCAGCACTTATAGCGTTGATTCCTTTTGCGTCTAACATTTTTGTCATCTATGCCATTTTAGTTTTTCTAAGTGTGGCGAAGTCTTTTTTCGGTCCTTCTTCGATAACTTATACGGCCATGCTTGTACCACAATCGAAAAGGAAACGCTTCAATTCCATTCGGTCCGTCACTTCCTCGGGCGCTTTCATTATTGGCCCAGCCATCGGAGGCACCTTGATCTTGCTTAGTTCGATTCAGATGACCCTTTGGATCAACGCTCTTTTCTTTGTGATGGCAGCTTTGCTGTTGGTAAGACTGCCAGAAAAGGAAGATATTAAGCGGGAGCTCATTCCTTCGATGAATATGGCTCAAATATGGAGCGACTTTACTATCGTTAGCCGATTCATCTCTAAAAACAAATACATCGCTTTTATTTATCTCGGATTTATTTTGGTCATGATATTCTCTTTTGCGATGGATGCCCAGGAAGTTGTATTTACGCAGCGGGTGGTGGGGTTGTCGGAAGTCGACTACAGTCTGCTCATCAGCATCACCGGGATTGGTTCGGTAAGCAGCGGCGTTCTGCTTTCCGTCTTTTCTTCAAAATTTTCTTTAAGGCTGATGATTGTGGTGGGTGTTCTGATGACGGCAGTTGGCTATGTCGTGTATGCCTTTTCTTGGTCGTTCTTGACGATTACGATCGGCTTTTTAATTATAGGTTTTTTCAATTCGTTCATGAATGCTGGCATCTCTACATTTTACCAAAACAATATACCGGTTCCGATTATGGGGAGGGTCACCAGTATCTTTCAATTGATTCAAAGCGGTGTACAAGTGAGTTTCATCATGGGAATCGGAATCTTGGCTGATGTTATCTCTCTGCGAACCACGATTGTCGCGCTGGCGATCATTATGCTTCTGGCAGCATTCACCTTTTCTTACTTTGTGCTAAAGCCTCAAAAAAATTTATATTACCGGGAAGAAAAAGAAGAACCTGACAAGGAAGTGCTGGTTTAGGGAGCTTTCTCATGGATTAGCGTAAGAAAATAAAAAAAGCCCTTTCAGGAGAGCTTTTGAATTTATGTATTTTATAAATGCTATTACCAGTTTATAAATGAGATTTCTTGTCACAGGATTCCGAAAAAGTCGGTGGAGAATAATACAATAAGCAAAACTAAAATGAAAGCGGATTGGTAGATTGTAGAAAGATAGGCATTTGGATTTTCCGCGTATTTTCGTTCCATGACGGCTCTTATGATTTCAGAAGTGAACACCAACACAAATAGCAAAACCCAGGGCTGCAGGAACAAATAGGGTTCCTGGCCGATTCTTCCCGCATTAACAAAAGCTCCGATTATCATCAAGACAATGAAGAAAATCCTTAGAGTCCAATCAATTTTTTTATGTCGGTCATTTACATGGTTATGGGAAAAGGCTTTTGGCTTCTCGACTTTTAACCATTTTCGTATAAGGGCATTAAATAACGTGGTCAGTCCGATAAAAACGGTTAGCACGAGAATTAACTTCAACCAAAAAGAGGGCTCAACTGCATACATAAAATCTTCTCCTTTCTTTGTTTTTTTGTTCTATTACTATACCAATTAATTTCCAATAAAGTTTCATTTTTTAAAAAGGCTTTATCGGGATTATTTAATGTTCGAGATAAATAATATCCCGCGGTTGGCGTAAATGCATGGAGAAACATTATGAATACGAGTTCTGCTGTTTGTAAGTTAAGAGAGATTAAAAGTGTTTGCGGAGGCCTAAATTTTTTGATCTTCTAGGAGCAATAAAATTTTATTCGTTGCCTTGCGCTTCGTTAATTTTTTTTATTAATGCATCTAAGGCAAAGCCATAAAGTAATGCTAAAAGAAAATGGAGAAGCAGAAGAAAGGGGAGTGTATCCATAATATGCGGCAATAGTGAACGAATAAAACCGAATACAGGATCTAATCCCATCCAAACAAGAGGCTTTGCCGGCTGCACAAACAACTCAAATAAAATCAGCATAAAACTAAAGAAAGGCAGCCAAAACGAAAATTTGAAAAAAAGTTTCATGTTCAACCTCCTCCTGACGGATGTAAAATGAAAAATCGGTTTGATTTTGTCTGCTGTATCTGCTTCAAGCACTATTAATAAGTACTTTATTATAGCATTCGGATTTCGAGAAAAATGAAGTATTTCTAAGTGAAGACTTTCTTACAAATCATGTGTAATACATGGACTTAATGCAGAAAATAAAATCTTACAAAATACTAATTAGGTTCGAAAGCAAGTCGGAAAGTTTATGAAATTTTGTTTTAGGAAGATTTCCTTTTTGTATAAAATACATAGTTTCATAGAGTTCTATAATCTTGCTTGAATAAACGTTAACAAGATTTTTGCCCAACAGCTAAAGAGGAATTCGATTCTTTCAAGACGAATGTATGATATTGAAAGTCTGTAAAATTCAAAAGAATTGGATTGATCTATATGAGCTATACAACTAGACATATGGAAAGAGATGCATCTTTACCAGTACAACGGGAAGTGCTTTTACACAATGCTTTGGAGGATTTAGCAGCAGATGCAGATGTTCTTGCTATTTATCTAAGTGGATCATTAGCAAAACAAAATGACGACAATTACTCGGACATTGATTTGCATACGATTGTTCAAGCTGAAAAAAGAAGCGGATTTATTGAAAATAAGCGTAAAAGGGCAAAAATTTGGGGAGAAGTGCTATTCCATGAGGATGCTCATCCATTAAGTCCAGCAGTAGTTACTCATTACGATTGTTTCGTCAAAGTTGATAGCTGGTATCATGCCCTAGAAGAAATTCAACCTTCAATCTGGTTAAAAGGGGCAATAGTGCTTTATGATCCGAACGATTTAATAAATCCGGTCGTTAAGGCATCATCTGCTATTTCATATGAGCTGCTTTCGAAAGATGTGGAACTTTGGAAAGGAAAACTCCTTGCTTTCGTTCATGAAACTTATCGAGCCGTCATGAGAGAAGAAGTATACTATGCCGAAGCTAATCTAGATAGAATTCGCTGGTTGATTGTTTCTGGGTGGTTTATGGAAATGGATCAGCATTTTGATGCATCTCCAGGCAGTTGGTCAAAAGTCGAGGGGAAAAGAAGTCTATTGACTAAAGGACAACGCTCTATGTTAAAACAGTGGCGATGCGGGAAAGAAGCTGGTGAAACTATGAGGATATTAACGAGCATGGTGCCCGAAATTCTAAGATTGAATCTTATTTTATGCCGAAAAGTCGGAGTAGAAGCAAACGAAGCACAATTTAAAAAGATATTGGCGATGGTTTTTTAAATTTACTAAGTATAGAGAAGCGACTTGGCAGAGAATTTTTATGAGGTGAGAAGGAACAATGGCTTTATACTAAGTGACGTTTTAATTCTTTTGGTCACTTAAAAGAAGATGAAACTAACTAAACAAGATTTTTATAGAGGAGGATAATATGAATAAAGTTATTGTATGTTTGTTACTGGGCTTATTGATTTTAACTACAGGCATATATATTTCTACTTTTTTAACTGAATCATGGATTTTAATCGGAATAATCCTTTCCGGGTTTGGCGGAATACTAATGGGAGCTAGTTCCTTTTTCTTGCCTAAGCGCATGGTGAAGTAGTTTGCTTAATAGAGGGGTGGGACTCTATGTTGGAGTGGGAAGTTTTTAGAAACACTCTAATCTATTTTAAAGGAGAGGAAGAAGAAAAATGACTCAAAACACATACAAAGCCGCTAAAAAATTGATATTGAAATACAAAACAAAAGCAGATTTTGTAGGTGAAATACCTTCTGGAATTATTACAAAAGCTGAAGAGGCTTTAGAAATTAAATTTACCGGTTCTTATTTGGATTTTTTACAGAATTTTGGATCAGGAGATTTTAATGGAGAAGAAATTTATGGCATCGTAGATAGCGACTTTGAGAATTCTTCTGTCCCAGACGCAATCTGGTATACTCTCCAACAACGAAAAGAAACGAATCTCCCATCCAATCTTCTTATCATTTATGATACTGGGAGCGAGGAACTTTTGTGTTTGAACTTCAATGATTGTGATAAAACAGGTGAACCTAAAGTTGTTTCTTATATGCCAGGGATAGATATCGATGAACAAGAGTTTGAAATTATTGCTGAAAGTTTTGGCGACTTCTTGTTGGAGCTATTAGAAGACTCGTTGGACTAATAGGCTGAAATTCTACATATAAAAAATGTTTGAAAACAAAAAGAAGAAACTCTAGAACATCCTGATTTTTTAATACATTAGGATTTATTACAATCACCTCGTTTTGAGTACGCTGTTTTGGTACCAACTACATGAGTCTTGCTGCATCAACCACAAAGATTCAGTATAGTGGTTTTCTTAAAAGGAGTGTTCGTATGTTTTTAAACGAGATAGTTTGGGCGAACCAACAAACATTTGGCTGTGAATATTTAAAGTGTCTTATTGCGGATACCGCCGTCCTGGCAGAGAGTACAGTCGTATATTTGGAGCCAAGTTCTTCTGTTCAAATCGATTACCAAATTGAAATGGACCGCTCATGGCGTACAAAGCATGTAAATATCTATTCCAAGAGTGGGCAAAGCTTACGTCTCACTTCTATTAAATCAGGAAAGTGGACCGATCAGAACGGAACTGTGATGACGGAGTTGGAAGGTGCGATTGATATTGATATATCAGCCACTCCTTTTACCAACTCACTTCCGGTAAATCGTTTTGATTGGAAACCGAATCAACAAAGAGAACTGGACATGGTCTACATTGCTGTTCCTTCACTGGAAGTGTCCAAAATGAAGCAGACCTACACTTTTATAGGGAGCAGGGGGGAGATTCGGGTTTTTAATTTCCAAAGTCCTGGATTTGAGTCCCTCATTTCCACTGATGAAAAAGGATTTGTTGTTGATTATCCCGGGCTATTCAAAAGAAAATATTAATGGCTATTTTCTTTTTGGTGAAATAGAAAGGCAATTTTTATAGGGCATAACAAAGAAGCTGAAATGTTCCAGGAACAATTTCAGCTTCTTTTTGTATAATTTGTGTATAAGTTTTTAAAATCCACTAGGCCGATTGGTATTTTCTTCATTTTGATGTTTTCTCCAGCTCTTTTAAAGGTAGTGAATAAGAAAAGGGGCGTTCAAAGCGCAAAAGGGAGCAGCATCATGAAAACACTCGACTATTGGGTCTACCTGGCCCTTACTGCAGGAAAGTTGTATATGTTCAGCATCTACACCGACACACCGTTCAGCTTTGGGTTCTTTCTGATCAGTTTATCAGGAGCGCTTGTGTTATCGAGCTGGACTTTATTGATAGGCGCGAAAAAACGCCGGTGGATTTTGCTTTCGCTGTTGGCACTCCATAGCACCTTGCTGATTTCTGATGTATGGTATTACCGGTATTTCGGTGATTTGCTGTCCGTGCAGCTGATATCTTCGATGACGCAAATGAGCGACGTAGGCGGCGGCTTTATGAGTCTAATCCGCTGGACAGACTTTTTCTTCTTCGCTGATTTCTTCGTTTTCCTGGCCTTCATCCTAATTTTTCGGAAGCGCCAGAAACCTGTACAAAGTACATCGAATAAGAAGCTGGCAGGCGTCATTTTAGCTAGTGGCCTTGTTATTTTTGCAGCACCCCTTCTGTCCAGTGTCGTAAAAGGAGAACCGTGGCTCTCCGGCGACGCGGTCAGTGATATGCGGGAATACTACGAACTTGGATTTTGGGGCTACCATGGCTATGACCTCGCAAAAGGAGCCGTTTCGTTGGTGCGTGATGCATCACCGTCCGAGCAAAATCAGGCCCTGGTACAGGAAGCCTTTGCGGCGAGCATCACAGAGAATACCGGTGAACAGCCGAATGTCATTCTCGTGCAGCTTGAATCCCTTCAGTCTTCCCTCATTGGACAGAAAATTGGCGGGGAGGAAGTGACCCCGTACTTGAACGAACTGAAAAACGAAATGCTTTATTTCCCGGCTTTCCATCACCAAACCCATGAAGGGCGCACGTCGGATGCCGAATTCACGATCAACACATCGCTTCATCCTCTGCGCACCGGCTCGGTCTACACCCGCTATGCGGACAGCACGTTCAATTCCTTGCCGGAAACCTTGCGGGACGGCGGCTACGATACCGCGGCGATGCACGCCTACGAAAAAAGTTTCTGGAACCGGGATATCGTCTACGAGAACATTGGATTTTCCCATTTCTTCAGCAAAGAGGATTACCCGGAGACCGAGAAAATCGGCATGGCCATAAACGATGAAGACTTCTTCTTAACTTCCATCGAGCACATGAAGCAATTGGAGGAACCTTACTACAGCTTTCTGGTTGCCTTAAGCAGCCACATCCCGTTTGAAATGCCGGAAGATCGAAAGCAATTGGAACTGCCGGGCTACGAAGATGAACTCGTACGCAATTATTACCACTCCGTCCATTATGTCGACGGGGCTGTCGAGTCTTTCGTCAATGAACTGAAAGCACAGGACATGTGGAACGATGCGCTCGTCATTTTCTACGGGGACCATGACAGCGGCTTAGTCGAAGCTGAAGGCGAAATGGCAAAGGAGTTAGGTGTTCAGGGTACAACGGAACAATTTGAACTGTTCCGGACGGTCCCCTTGTGGATCAAGCCGCCGGGTCTTGCAAAAGGCGAAACCGTTGAAACTGCCGGAGGCCAAATTGATGTAGCGCCAACCATTTTGGAAGTGGCAGGCATCGACCAAGGGTTCATGCTTGGAACCTCGCTGTTGTCAGCTACCGAACGCCTCACCGTTTTTCGCAACGGTTCGTTTCGCAAAGGAGATTTGTATTTCGAACCTGATTTGACGACCGCTGCCGGATCCGGAGAATGCTATTCCATCGAAAGTGGAAAAAAAGTTGAAGATGCCCGTTGTGAGCCGTATATCGAAGACGCCCTCAATCAGCTGCGCATTTCCGATACCGTCATTGAAAACAACGGCCTCGAATATATAGAAACGCAGTAAAAAGCTTTGGACAACATGTCCAAAGCTTTTTTTATGGGGATATTCCTTAAATGAAAAATCTAAGTAAATAATACGTGTTTCTAATAAGGAATACGCACTATACAATCGCTCAATTCCTAACTTTAAACCGAATTAAATGAACTATAATGATTGATTTTATAAAAAATTTGTTTTATTCAGGCTACAAATTGTATAGAATAGGATTAGCTTGAAAAATTCCCGCTGTTTGAGGAGGTACTTTACTGCTAGACTAGACATCAAAATAACAGCTCGGCTGCAAGATTTTTAAAAACAAAGGGGATGCACTAATGAAATTATTAAGTACGTGGAATCGAATCAGTCTTGTGAAGCAAATCATGATCGGCTTGGTTGTTGGGGTGGCTTTGGCTCTTTTGATTCCGGAAGCAGCGAAATCGTTGACTATTTTCGGCGCCTTGTTCGTTGGGGCATTAAAAGCGATTGCTCCTGTATTGGTGTTGTTCCTGGTCATGGCATCAATCGCACAGCATAAAAAAGGCCAGCAAACCAATATGAAATCAATCATCTTCCTTTATCTGTTAGGAACATTTTTAGCAGGTTTGATTGCAGTTATTGCCAGCTTCATTTTCCCGGTCAACATTGCACTTACGGAAGGGGCAAAAGATTTAGCGCCTCCTGGCAATGCAATTGAAGTCATCAAAACCTTAGTCTTGAATATTGTCGACAATCCGGTTAACGCACTGATCAATGCCAACTACATAGGCATCTTGGCTTGGGCGATTGTCCTTGGACTGGCGCTTAGAAATGCTGCAGATTCAACGAAAACCTTGATCACGAATTTCTCGGATGCAGTGGCCAAATTGGTTGGATGGGTCATTAAATTGGCGCCGCTTGGCATCATGGGCCTAGTTATTGAATCGATCACGACAAACGGATTGGAGTCGCTGCTTGGCTACGGGAAACTGCTTGCCCTTTTAATCGGGTGTATGGTGTTTGTTGCACTAGTCATCAATCCAATCATTGTGTTTATCAACATCCGCCAAAACCCTTATCCATTAGTATTTAAATGTATTAGAGAAAGCGGAATTACGGCGTTCTTTACGCGCAGTTCAGCAGCAAACATCCCGGTGAACATGACGCTATGTGAAAAACTGGGCTTGGATCCGGACACGTATTCGGTTTCCATTCCGCTTGGCGCAACAGTCAACATGGCCGGTGCAGCCGTAACGATTTCCGTTTTGACGCTTGCTGCGGTGAATACGCTTGGCATCCAAGTGGACATCCCGACAGCCATCATCCTGAGTGTGCTTGCTGCAGTTTGTGCATGCGGCGCATCGGGTGTTGCCGGCGGTTCGCTTCTGTTGATCCCGCTTGCGTGCAGCTTGTTTGGGATTCCAAATGACGTAGCGATGCAAGTAGTCGGTGTAGGATTCATCATCGGCGTATTGCAGGATTCTTTTGAAACATCGCTTAACTCTTCTACAGACGTTCTTTTCACAGCAACAGCTGAATACAAGAAGCGCCTGAAAGAAGGGGAAAAAGTGAACTTCAAGAAAGTATTCGCTCTACACAAAGCTTCTAAAGATTTGGCGAAAAATTAATTTTTTTACTGACACTTTAAAGAATGCGGTTAGCTAAAAAAGGCTGTTTGAACCTGGGAAACCAAGGTTCAAACAGCCTTTTTCAATAAGTGGAATCAGGGCCAACTTTAATGCCTCTCATTTGTCTCTGAACAATCAGATTACCCGCAAAAGAAATCCGGCAAACCTGTGGGGACAGGGGTGCCGGGTTTCTTAGTTTTACCGTCAATTGTTCGGCTTAATGGGCCATGCGTTTGGATTTAGCGAACGCTTTTGTTCCAGCTTCGGCCCTAATTGGAACAGGAGCACACCGCCGCTGATCAGCAGGACGCCAAGAAGCGATTGCCAAGTGAACGGGATTTGTTCGAGTCCGAACCAGCCAAGCCCATCCCATACCAAACCGAAGAAAATCTGAGAGACCATGACGAGTGAAATGGCATGGCTTGGACCGAGAATCTGCACGCCTTGGGTGACGCAAGCCACCACTCCGACTCCGACGATTCCGCTGAACCAAAACCAAGGTTCTGCCTGGAAGCTGAACAAACCGCTTCCTTCAGAAACTAGGCCAGCCACAAATGATGCAGCAAATCCAAGAAACAGCACAAGTGCAGTAGTCGTCCAGACGCTCACCCGTTTTTTGACGTTTGCATTAAATGTATTCTGCAGGCTGACAAATCCGCCTCCGATAAGTGCCAGCAAGATGCCGCTAATCATTTGCTTTCCTCCTATTCGTATATATTTTGACCGGCTTGCGCCAACAATGCCTTTCGATCGAGCAGCGTAATTTTTCCGCGCTTTTTCACAAGCCAGCCCGCTTCTTCAAACTGCCGCAGGACCCGGTTTAAATGGCGGTAGCTGGTGCCAATCAAATCAGCCATATCGACGAGCGATGTGGAATCCAATACCGGCTGCGTGGGCGTCATGGATAAAAGGTAGCTCGCGACTCGGACATCGACGGTGTAAAGCAAGTTGAAGTTCATTGCTCTGGATTTGTTTTCGAATTTTTGAGTGATCGTCCGAAGCAAAAATTGCAGCCATGCAGCATTCTCACTCAATTGTTTTCGCAAGCTGTCATGCGAAATTCCAATCACTTCGATATCTGTAACGGCTTCCACGGTGTTGATGAAAGGGCAGTTCCGCACATATTCAATGTCGCCTACAATATCGAAGGGTGTTTTGAAAGCCAGGATCAATCGTTTTCCTTCTGGAGACAACATCGAGATTTTCAGCTTTCCTTTAACAAGAAAATAAAGGATATGGGCTTCATCGTCTTGAGAAAATAGGCGTTCACCATTTTTAAAAGTAGCCAGAGTCATTTCTTGCCTTACCCCAGGCGGGAACAACTCCATTAATTGAAACTGCTTTAAATAATCAATTACACGCGGATCCATTGTTTTCCTCCTCACCATTTCAAGACAATAACACCTGTAATCATCAACAAGACGCCAATGACTTGTGTCCGGCTAATTTTCTTTTTGGACATATCAAACCAGCCATTGCCGTCGATGGCAAGTGCCATGACGAGTTGGGCGATCAAAAACACGCCGATTGTCAGCGTAACGCCCATGATGTGGACAGCTGTCATATTGCAGAACAGCACAATGGCTGCCAGCATCCCGCCGGATGCATAAAGAGGCGATACCCGGTTAAGCTGGCGATAAGTTTTGTCTCTAATCAGGACAACAATCAGCAATGCGAACAAAAATCCCGTTAACTGCGTCATGGCAGCCGCTTGCCAGGTGCCGATATGGCTGCTGATCTCTGCATTCGCTACGCTTTGCAAGGTCAGAAAAAAGCCACCCGCCAGCGCAAAAAATATCCCTTTCATAATTTCCCACACCTTTCTGTCTTCTTAATGTACAGGGAATTAAAGGGAGTCGAAAGGACACATGTCCTATTATCTTTTCGTATTCAACGAAATTTTACAAGTATTAAAGTACTCAGAGGAATCTAGAAAAACCATTGCAAATTGTACCAGCATTAGTCGTGAAAAGTGGCGGCTAAAAGTCCAGCCGAGAAATTTGCAAAGCTATCCATTTTAAAGAAAAAAGAGAAGTGAAACTTTATAGAAATTAGTGCGTAAGTTAAGAAAGCGAGAACTGATTTTACTGATTCGAAAAAGCAAATGAGGGATTAACTGCTTTGAAGAAAAAATTTTAAGCGGATTGAAGGTGCACGGATGGAAAAGTCAAAATTAAAAGCCGCAACTATGCATGCAGATGTTGAAGTAATTGAATTTCTTGGTGAAGGGGCCTGGCACTATGCCTGGAAAGTAAAGAAAGGCAGAGATAAATTGGTCCTTCGGATTCCAAAAGATATAGCTTATGGCAAACCGGTTCCTTTCAACGAAGAAGCATTAAAAGCTGAGTACGGAGGAACGGAACTGTACTATCGATCCGTCAATAAAGCAGCGGGAGGAGCAGCTCCTGAATTCTTCAAATTCCATGTTTCAGCGGAACTGGCATATACGCTGGAAACTTATGGTGGGGAACAAATTGATTTACATAGTACGACAGAAGCAACCGCTTTTCAGATAGGGAAAGAAATAGGAGAGATTCATCGGAAAACAGAAGAAGTTCCGCACGGTTTGGACGGTTTCGGCTATTTGGCTTGGTCAGAAGAAAAGGGATTGCGAGGCAGCATAAGCGGAGACGCAAGGAAGTTTCTTGATGAAGAAAGTGCAGAGCATTTAGCAGATTATCAAGCCCTATGCGCAGCTTATTCGGAATTCGAAGACAAAGTTCTCTTTCAAACGATTCAACTGGCTGTTGACCTAAGAAAAAAATCATTTTCAAAGCCGCTTTTGGTAAATCAGGATGCATCTCCTGAAAATATTTTGATGAACGACAATCGTGTGTGTTTAATAGATCCTTACCCAAGCATCTATTACCCGAGAGGGATGGCCGGAAATTTCATGAATCTCTATGAAACTTACTTTATCGCTTTGGCGCAAACGGAGCGTTATAAAAAGCACCGGTTTGCAGCTTGTGACCGGCAGTTAAAAATGATGGCAAAAGGATTTATGGAAGGATACAGTGCAGAGGATCAAAAGGTTGCTGCAGAAGTCAAAGGGGAACAATTGCTGCAACTGCTTGAAATTGCAAACATCCATCGCCAGCTGTTAGCGGAGAACTTAACAGAAGAAACGATGATTCGTTATGGCAATAAAGAAGAAATAAAGAAAAGGCTCTTGTTCCTGTCAGAAGAGTTAAAGACGCTGGCATCCCGGCAAGTTAAACAGCTAGAGGATTTAGTAGTGGAAGAACTTAAATGATTTAATGAAAGAACTGGACTGAGCGGCAGCACTTTAAAAGGTGATTGCCGCTCAGTCCAGTTCTTTTATACATATTATTAACAATGAAATGAAATGAACAGCATTCCAGCTTGAAAAAGAAGCGTTAATTTGGAAGCATTTCTCTTGAGTCGCCAAAGTGCACACTAGTTAATTCTTACTCTCCTCCGCTGGTGTAGTTGTTGTCCCCCATTTTGTAATTAGTGCTTTCTCCAGGTCTGGTGTGGGGGTTGATTGTTTTAAAGACATCATCGTTTCTTCTTTTTCGCTTCCATTCGATCAAAAGCCCAAAGGATAAAAGAATCGTTATCGGAATGAAGAAAATCCACATGAATGATGCACTCCCCCTCTTAAAATTAAGAAATTAAAACGTTTGAATTTAGTTAGCCTCACTGAATAAAGCTTAGTAAAAGTATAATATGATTTCTTTGAATAGTACCACAAATATCCATAAATACCAGCAATTTAGAATGGACACTTCCTAAAAGGCAGTCAGCAAAAATTGCTTTCTTTATCTGTTCTTATTCAATAGGAAAATCAGGAGAGGTAGGCAGTTTTATTTCCAAATTTGTGAAACAATTCTTTTTCCTTCACGTATAAAAGCTAACATACTTTATTTGATTTAAAAGAAGGAGGAGTATATCTTGAAACGATTTCTCTATTATTTTATTTGGACATTGGCCATTGGGCTAGTGCTGTATTATGGAATGCACTTGCAGCAGCAGCTAGCCGAATGGTCCCGGACCACTTTTAACCTTTTCCCGCTCCAGGTCTATATTGCGCTTTTTCCAGTAGTGATTGGCTTGTTGCTCCGGACGCCTAAGTTTCTGCTGCAATTCAAAAATGGCGGACCATGGTCTTTTGATTGGATTCTTTTCACGGCCGTTGGATTGCCTGCACTTTACTTGGTACTGATGGCTTTCTTGCCATTCTCTTCGCTCGGGGAAGGCTGGCTGCCTATTCCAGCACTTCTTCTTGTTGGCGGAACGACTGTTTCGACGGTCGCCGGTCTGGTTTTCGGGTATAGCGTGTTAGCGAGTTTCAAAGAATCGGACGCAGGGAAATCCGTTGGAGATCTTTGAAATGTTCCGTGAACAGACAGAGGCTTTTGTTGCTGCCAAGCTTAGAAGCAGAAACCCTGCATAGAGATAGAAATGAGCCTTCCCGAGTGGAAAGGCTCATTTTTTGAGAATAAGATTAGGGGGATCAATCAGCGGGGCATCGATAAATAATATATCCGTAAATCTCGCTGCATCAAATAAAAACATACGGCTATATGGACAAGAGAATAACAGAAGGCAGCTTTCCTTTTGATTAACGGCTGCCAGGAATGGAAGCAGCGATATTCTCTTGTTTATGGATGTCTTCAGTGCCTGCTTCCAACGCCGTTTGGTAGTACAAGCATTTATGTTCAATGACTTCCATCGTTTTTCTCAGTTCGGACATCTGGGCTTCTACCGTCGCTTTTCGCTCCATGAACATATCATAGCGCTGCTGCAGCGTGGCATCGCCTTCTGCACACCAATCGATGAAATTCTTGATTTCCTTTATCGGCATGCCGCTCGCTTTCAGGCATTCAATAACATTCAAAGCGGCAATATCGCTTTCTTTAAACAGACGTACTCCGCTTTCTGATCGTTCCACAAACGGGATTAGCCCCTCCTTATCATAGTAACGGATCGTGTAGACCGTTAAATTTAATTCTTTCGCAACTTCGCCTATAGAATATGTTTTCATCGTTCGTTCCTCCATTCAAATTCCACCTTGAATGAAAGCTGGAATTTGGAAAGACTTTATCACGTATGGCGCCGGAAGTCAAAATCAATGCGGTGTGAGGTTCGCGCAGTTTATCGCTTGACCTAGAGTTAACTCTAAGGTTTATCATGGGTTTTCAAGAGAACGAAGCAGGGTACAAAGCGTTAGGAGTGAATCTGCAATTGACTCCTCGTGGGTGCCTGCAACAGCGTTCTTAAAAAATACTGGAGGTTTTCGATATGGTTACAGCAAAAGCAAGAGCGGTCGATGGACCGGACAAATCTTTTCATGAAACGGAAATTCAGCGCCGCGACTTGGATATCAATGATGTTCTGATTGAAATCAAATTTTCAGGGATCTGCCATTCCGATATCCATACGGCTCACGGCGAATGGGGGCCTGTGAATTATCCATTGGTTCCGGGACACGAGATTGCCGGGATTGTTACGGAAGTTGGATCGAATGTTTCCAAGTACAAAGTCGGCGACCGGATAGGGGTTGGCTGCATGGTGGACTCATGCGGCGAATGCAAGAACTGCCAAAAAGGCGAAGAACAGTATTGCCTAAAAGGCAATGTTCCGACTTATGCCGGAGTAGATAAATACGGGGAACCAACCCAAGGCGGGTATGCGACGCATATCGTGGTCACGGAAAATTTTGTAGTCCGGATTCCTGACAACATTGAATTGGACACGGCTGCGCCTTTGCTTTGTGCAGGCATCACGACGTATTCACCGCTGAACCACTGGGGAGCCGGGCCAGGCAAAAAAGTGGCGATTGTCGGTATGGGCGGACTCGGCCATATGGCTGTCAAAATCGCAAGTGCAATGGGGGCTGAGGTGACAGTGTTGTCGCAGACCTTGAGCAAAAAAGAAGACGGCTTGGAGTTTGGCGCGAAAGACTATTATGCCACAAGCGATCCTGAAACCTTCTCGAAACTTGCCGGTACGTTCGACTTGATCATCAACACGGTAAGCGCCAAGATCGACATGGATGCGTATTTTTCTTTGTTGACGCTGGACGGCACATTGGTAAACGTCGGTGCGCCTGCAGAACCGCTCGCGGTAAATGTCTTTTCCTTAATCGGCCATCGCCGTTCATTCGCAGGATCCATGATTGGCGGCATCCGTGAGACGCAGGAAATGCTGGATTTTTGTGCAGAACACAATATTGCTCCGAAAATTGAAGTGATATCAGCGGACCGGATTGACGAAGCTTATGAACGCGTATTGGCTTCAGATGTGAAATACCGTTTTGTTATCGACATCAGCACAATGTAAACCAAAAGCATGCAGACCAGCCATTCTTGGAGTTGAAATAAGCTGAGCTCTTAATCTTCAATAACTGATTGGCAGCAATACATTTCATTCACTGCAACGGCCAAATAGAATTCCTCTTCATAACCTAATGACGGGAGTTTTCTATTTGGTTTTTTTGATTAAAAAACAAGGAGGATTTCTATGGATACCAACGACTTTTTAGCACATCTAAACAGTGGGAAAGCAATTGAGGGCGGTTCGGAGATGCACCAAACGATGCATAATCTTGCGCAGGAAGCCTTAAAAATAACGGTGGAATTGAATGGGAAATACCATACGCCTGAAGAAGTCCAGGAATTATTTTCCCGGTTGACCGGCAAACCAGTAGAGCCTACTTTTGCCTTGTTCCCACCTTTTTACACGGACTGCGGCAAAAACATCCGTATCGGCAAGAATGTCTTTATCAATTCAGGCTGCCGCTTTCAGGATCAGGGAGGCATTACGATAGGCGATAGATCGCTTATCGGGCATAATGCTGTGTTAGCGACGCTGAATCATGACATGGACCCCCAAAAGCGCAGCACGATGCATCCTGCTCCTATTGCTATTGGCAAAGATGTTTGGATTGGCGCAAACGTCACGGTGGTTCCCGGCGTCGAAATCGGAGACGGAGCTGTTATTGCGGCTGGTGCAGTCGTTACACGGAATGTTCCGGCTAACACCATCGCAGGGGGAGTGCCTGCAAAAGTGATAAAGAAAATTGAAGCCGGCGAACAATAGCCAATCTTCCGGAATTATCTATAGGAAGCGAGCAGTTTTCAACACGCATTATTTTTAGAATAAGTGGGAAGTTAGATTTTTCCGTCTGTTTCCTAAGAGAAACATTATTTTAGGAGAGCTATTTTGGTTGATTGAGGAAAGAAGATTGCTGTAGACCCACTCAATATCCCTCTGTTATGCTGTTCGAGGACGTATTTTGGAGGGAACCGCATGGAACGGAAATACCAGGATTTAAAACGCGGCGAACGTGGTGCATACCTCAGCATCGTTGCTTATCTTTTTTTGTCGGCAATTAAATTGCTGGTCGGACAGTTGACCGGTTCGGAAGCGTTGCTAGCAGACGGATTTAATAACACCACTGATATAGTGGCTTCCTTAGCTGTTCTAATTGGCTTGAAGATATCACGGCGGCCGCCTGATGAAAATCATCATTACGGACATTGGAAAGCAGAACCGGTGGCTTCTTTGGTGGCGGCTTTTGTGATGATCGCAGTCGGCCTCCAGGTTCTTTATGGAGCTGCTGTCTCTGCTTTTTTCCGCCAGTCGGAAGCACCTGACCCCATTGCAGCGTGGACTGGTTTGTTGTGCGCTGTAGTTATTTATATGGTATATAGATATAACAAAAAATTAGCATTAAAAATTCAGAGCCAATCGCTTATGGCGGCAGCAAAAGACAATCGGTCAGATGCATGGGTCAGTGTTGGGGCGGCGATTGGCATCTTCGGTTCTCAGTTTGGCTTGCCTTGGCTGGATCCGGCAGCGGCATTAGTCGTTGGCTTTTTAATTTGCAAAACCGGATGGGACATCTTCAGAGAAGCTTCCCACGATTTGACCGACGGCTTTGACGAAGAGAAACTAAAAACGTACGAGCAAGCAGTTTATACCGTGGCCGGAGTAAAAGGGGTCAAAAATATACGTGCACGAAAATATGGCAACAACCCTGTGGTGGATGTCGTCATATTGGTCAATTCCAAATTAGGAATAGCGGCAGCGCACGATATTTCAAACGAAGTAGAGGATCTCCTGATAAAACGCTACGGAGTGATTGAAGCGCATGTTCATGTGGAACCGAAATAGACGCCGCCTGTTTAAAGCAAAATTAAAAACAGCCGCATGATGAAAAGACGAATTTTGTGACGTTTTTCTAATGGAGATTCCGGTCTTATTTTCATAACGAGCAACTGCTCAAATGTAAGTTACAGTGCGATTTACGAATGACTTGCAGAAATGGCTGAAAAGGAATAGTATTACTAATTGACGGGAGGCGAACACTATGCCAAACATAGGTGTACCGGGATTAATTTTAATCTTCATCATTGCATTAATCTTTTTTGGACCAGCTAAATTACCGGAGTTGGGTCGTGCTGCAGGACAAACTCTGAGAGAATTTAAAAACTCGACTAAAGGCCTCATGGACGATGCAACAGAAGATTCCAAATTGGACGAAGACGCTGAAAAAGAAAAAATGATAAAAAAATAAGAACGCAAAAAACCTTTCTTCGCTTCGGCAAAGAAAGGTTTTTTTATGTTGAATCCTATTGCTTCAATCGATAGGCGAAATTCATTTTAGCTGCCTAGCTTCAGTATTACAATCGGAAAAAGTTCCTTATATCCTATATTTCAGCAAAGTAGATTGGAGAGTTTATATTGGTATAGGAATTTATGTAAAAATATGGTACGTTTATTTGAGTAAAGCTTACAAGCAAATTAACGCATTAAATCCTCCAAGTTAAGAATCACGCGATGGACGAACCGTTGCCCATGCAAATGCAAGAAACGAAATGGCAAAAGCAGCCCACAGATTATAACTGGCATTATACCGGATGGTAAGTGTACCTGCCCCTGCGCCCAACATGAAAATCAGGACAGTCGCTGCCAAATTGGTCAAATGGGCTTTTGCTTTCGAATCATTTTTGAAAACAAGTTGATATAAATGGCTCATCAAGTTTTTTGTATTGCCAGTCATGATTCCATTATTGACCACTGTGCCCCGGAATTTACGGAAGATGGTCAGTTCATATCCCGCAAGTGTCCCGAGTGAAAATAGCATAAGCGCCCCGGTCAACTGATTCTGGAATAGCGCAAGAACGAGCAGCAATACCGTTTGGATCAATAAATAATAACGGTATCTTTTCACGCCTTTATCCTGGTAACGGTCCATGACTGCTTCACCGGCAAATGCACCAATCAGAAATCCTCCAAATGCCCAAACATGGCTCATGGTTTCTCCCCATTCCCCGGAAAAAAGCTTCGAGCTTAAGCTGACGAGATTGCCGGTCTGTGCACTCGCAAAGACTTCATCTTGCTGCAAGAATGTATAAGCATCAATAAATCCCATTAGAAACGAAGCAATGATTGTCAATATTGTGCTGATGTAAAGTGTTTCATTTTTCTTGATGTGCATGTTTTTACTTTGTTCCTTTAAACTTTCCACAGTCCAATCACTTCCAATACTTGAAATAAAAACTGTTCAAGGCGGTGTTGTTTTGGCCAAATACACCAAGAGGCCGGATATTGTCGAAAAAGCTATTTTACACTTTTAAAGGGAATTTGTAATGCAATTACCTTATGAGTACTAGAATCGTGCGATAGAGCAAATGAGATAAAATTTTATGGAATGAGGGTAGCAAAGTGAAAAGATTACTCGGCGTTCTGATCATTTTGCTGTTTCTTTTAGCAGCCTGCGGAAACTACGAAGGAACCGTAGTAGAAATTAAAGATTCAAGTTTCATGTTGGAAAGGCCATCTGGCAATTCTGAAGCCGTGGTAGAGGAAATGCAATTGATTGATTTGACGACTTTTAGTGGAGACGTAAGTTCCTTTGAAGAGTTGGAAGTAGACGACCGTGTAATTGTTGTCCCTGCCGATACGCCATCCGATTTTCCATATTTCCTGCCAATGGAAGTAATTGTGGAGCGATGAAAAAACGTTCACTACTCATACGAAAAGTAGAAAAGGGAGGAGAGAAAAGATGGCGATTTATTATTTTATGGTGGAAGCAGTACCGCTTCCCGGGAATCAGGAAGAGGAAGAACTTGAAGGGGCTTTTATAAACTGTTGGGTAAAATCAACGAGCATGAAATCAGCTTTAACAAAAGCAACTGAATACATCCAGAGTGAAGGATGGGCAATGCAAAAAGTGGAAGACCGCTTCATTGTTCATCGGGAGCGCTACGAAAAAGATCCGGAACTTCTGGAATCCCTGGAATGTTTTGATCAAGCTGTAAATGACGGGATTTCATCTATTTTTTACGTCTGGCCGAGTGAGGAAAGCTAATTTTTCAGCTCTTAACGAAATGGAAAACGAAACAAGATGAAATTAACAAGGGCTTTCAGTTATTAAAAAAGGGAGGAATTATGATGATAAGTTCAATCGGTATTCCAGGCTTCATTATTACCGCTATAGCCATTATAGGATTGGTTTTACTGTTTTGGAGACTGTTTAGGACGTAAAAAGGAATGTCGAAAGAGGGATATTAGAAATGGTAAGCTGTATGAAGATGATTGGTAGCTTTTGCATCGGAAGAGAATGGCAATAAAATGTAATTCATAGGCAATTAATAGATTAAAAAGGGCTTAGCTTTAATGAATATTTTTATATATATACGATTGTTCACGTTCTATTTCTTAAAGCATTTCATTTTAGTTCTAATGTATTTTTATGCAGAAGATAATTTCCGGAAACCCATATCAGCATTTCAGACTTCTGATATTATTCGGATCGGCATCGTCGTATGTGTAATGTATATGGCCTGAAGTCTAACATCGGAAAGTTTTAATGAGTTCCAGTCAATTTCTAAAAAAATACGTCTATTCCTCGGCCTAATCGCTGCAGTGGCTGCACTCTTATGTGGAGGTTATTTGTTAGGCATATATTTTGAACATATGTGATTCGGACATGATCTATTCCTATTTTTATGGCCTGTAACATGTGTGCGACGGTTTAAGCCAGAACAAGAAGTTAAATGTGCAAAAGGATTATCCACATCCGAAAAAATTCAATTTGGATATAAGCAAGCCGTTCAGCAGCCAAAAAGAAGTAAGAAAGCAGGAGGGTTTTAGTGTTTTTTAGAAGAAAGTATTTTGTCTGTTCAGTCTGCGGATATCCTCGGTTGCCCGGTCCGTTATACAACGATAAAGGCATTCCGGATGTAAGTCTGATTTGTTCTTGTTGTGGTTTCCAACCAGGATATGACGATTTTGAGTTGGGGTATTCAATCGAAAGTTACAGAAACGAGTGGATTGAAAATGGAGCAGTATGGTTTGATGAGAAAAAGAAACCGAAGAAATGGGATATACAAGATCAATTTATGAACCTTAAAAAGTCTTTGTAAATCAAAAGCGAATTATTTATAGAGTGATCTGGAAATAACTATTTTAACTCCTTTTTTATTTGTCTATTACTCACTTGAATTCGGTTGGGAAGAAACAATCCTGACTTTGCAAAAAAGAAATAGAAAACCTGCCACTCCGAAAAAGACAAAAGCAAAGGGGTAAGAAATTTCTTCTATCAATATACCGGCAATGACCGAGCCGAAGGATTGGCCAATTCCCAACGAAAAAAAGGAAATGCTGACGCCAAGAGAAGGTGATTCAGGAAACTGTCTCGTGCCCCAGACAATAAACAAACCAGTCATAAAAATAAAGGATGTTCCAAAAAGCAAGGCAGAGAGGTAGATTGCTGCAGGATGGGAAAGCGTTAATCCAAGTATTGATGCCGTTATAACCAACAGACCCAATCGATAAGACAAGCGAAGGCCGATTGACTGGATGACGGTTCCGGCTATTCCTCCAAGAATTCCGGCCCCTCCCATTAGAATCCAAAAAATCACACTTTCATTTTCTGTTAGGCTATAGATTTCAGTGACGTAACTTCTTGAAAAGGTCCAATAGATCGAAGAACTAAATCCGATTCCAATCGACGCCGCAATCAAAAACCGTGCCTTTTTTAATAGCCTCATTCCCAAAAAATTCTGGGTAGAAGGAAGCCGCTGCTGCTTTTTTTCGGTAAGGGCTAAAGCGTTCCACCAACATACGATGGAAGCCAGAACGGCAAAGAGTCCATAGCTCCATCTCCATTCTTCCGCAAAGAGAAAGGCGATCAGACCGGTAAAAATAATTCCAAAGCTCGTGCCTGTGTTAATCCAAGTGTTTCCTTTATCGCGCAAGCCAGATGCCATGGATTGGGATACGACCTGGCTGAAAGCCGGCGAAATCCATCCGCTTCCTAAACCGGCGAAAAACGCGCTAAGAGCAAACGTATAAAAACCTTGTGAAAATGCCATTCCCATCATGCCGATAAATGCGGTCGCTCCCGACAAAAGAATCATGTGCCGGGCGTTGTATCTATGTATGAGTACGGAAGCACTCAGAAGTGAGAGCGTATAGGCAGCGTATGCAGCGGAACTCACATATCCGGCTTGGCTCTCAGATAACTTTAATGCGGAGCTAATCTCAGGCAAGAACAGCCCGAAACTATATCTTGCTAAAGCATACGTGACCGCAATCATTGCAATCCCAGGAAGAACGAGTTTCCACATATTTTCTCACCCTCATCAAATAGAACGTAATACTCAGCCTCTTGGCTTATCCGGCTTTAAAGTATTCTTCGGCTTTAAAACAGCAATAAAATAAAAAAGTCCAGGCAAGACAATGAGAGCGCCGATGCCAATATAAAATTGGCGAATAGTGAACGACAGGAAAGGCAAAGAAGCAAGCAGAATCCCAAATGGCATCGAAAGCCGGAAGAACAAAAGCCGTACTGCGCATAATTGAGCCAGTCGCTCCCGGGGCGCTTCCCGCTGGAAAATAGCAGCACTTTGGGCATTGAACAGCGGAAACAGAATACCGCCGATCCATTCGCACATCCACGCTAATGGGACTGAATGTACAAAGGACAGCAGCAAAAACGAAAATCCTCCGCCAATCAAACCAATATACATCGTAGCAGGCGTTTTTGGCAGCTTGGTTAAAAGAAGCATCCCGAGCACATAACCGACCGGAAAGGCACCGTTGAAAATGGCATATTCCCAAGTTTCTCCTCCCAGTTCTCCCCGAATGAAAGGAATGCTTAAAACGAGCGTAGCGCCAACTGCAAATTGAACGGTGGAAGACAACATGGTCATCCGGAGCAACTGAGGGTAACTGAAAAAACTAAGGTAGCCTTCTTTCATTTCTGCCCACCAAAATTTCTTTGTCCAGAGGACGGTTTTTTGTGTCGAAGCTTGTTTAATCCGGAAAAGTGCCAAAAAGCTGACGAAGAATAAAACAGCAGAAACGGCGTGTATCCATTGCATCGGTGCAATCAGCAGTAAAAGCGAAGCTGCACCAGGTGCAAGAAAACTCATCAGTCGGAGCGACCCGTCCAGCAAAGCGTTGGCATCGGCTAATTCATCCTCGCTGCAAATTTCCGGAAGCAGAGAAAATGAAAGGCTGGCAAAAATGGGCTGAAGCAGTCCCAACAGGCATTGCAAAATTACCAGCCCCATAATGATACCCGCATCTGAGCCGATCCAAAACCCGGCTAAAGGAAGCAGGTAGGCGCCGGCTCGGATCAACTGGATCCGTTGAAGCATTTTTCCCTTGATTACATGGTTGAGGAAAGGGGCGCTGATTCCTTGCAGCACCAAAGAGGGAATGAAATAAACGAGCCATAGAACGCCCATCCATTCCCGGGAACCGGTCAATTCGTACAGCAGCAAACCATTGACAATGGCTCCGGCAGCACCGCCGAATTCGGAGACGATTTCACCTGCCCAAAGGGATCGAAAAGACCGGGAATACCTTTTCATACCCCGCTGCCAAGGTATCGCATCAATTGAGAAGTGAATTCTTCCAGCTTTCCAGGATTTATAGAATAAACTCCTTTTTCCACACGGATAAATTTTGCTGCTTTCAGCAAAGCGAGTTGATGGTGAAGCGTTGTTTTCGATGTGTTAAATTGCCCGCTCAATTCTTGAAGAGACAGCGGGTTTTTCTGCAGTTGGTACAGCAATTTCAAGCGAAGTTCATCGCCTAACGCTTTATGCCCGCGAATCAATTCATTCGAAGGAACGCCCGGTTCAAGCAGGTGCTCTTCTTTGACAGGGTAAAAAAACAGCCGCGTGTCCGCTGTGCGAATCGTCTGCACCCAAGGGCGGTAGGATACTTGGGGGATGAGTTTGACCGACCAAACGGATGGTTCCGGCAAATAGTCTGCTCCGCCAGTCACCCGTTCGATTTCTTGGACCGGATTCATTTCATCTAATTGGCGATGCTGTTTTTCTTCAAAAGCTAATGCCTGCAGCCACTTATTCCATTCCTCTTTTTTTGCCATCCACCTATGCCATCCGATTAATACAGACGACATCAGTGCAACCATATCGGAATGGGAAAGTAGGTGGAGCTGGCGGACATAGTCTTCCAAATAATCATGCCCCTCAAAAAGATTCGAATAGTTTTCCCATAATGCCGTCTGATCTGGGTTTCGGGCTGCTTCTTTTCTTAGCGATTCAGATTGGCGGCCGTGATAAGGAAGGAGACATTCATAGAAATGATTTCTGGAAATCGCGGAAAGCAAGTCCACGAATTCCAGGACAGAAGCTGCATGAAACCGGTTCTGCAGCAGAATCATCCCATACCAAAGATTCGTTTCTTCAATCTGCTGCAGCAGTTCGTCCAGTGAGGCAGGCATTTTCGCTTTGTCTGCTGTCCAGTCTTCATCCAGTTCGAACGTATGCCGCAGATGTGTATGGGTATAGCCGGCAATTCCCAGAATCAATTCCCAAACCGGTGATTGCGTCACTTCTAAAGTGGCAGCTTCAATATGCGAAATCGGATTTAATATTTTCAAAATAAGGTCTCCTTAAAACTCAGTTTAATTAATTCTATATTAATTGAATATATAGTTCAATATATTTAGAATTGTTGAATGAAATAAAATAGATTTAGTTATCGGAAAAGAAATCTAATTTTTCTTATTCTTTTAGGTGGTTGGAATATGTATACTTGGTTTACTGATCCTAAAAATTAGCGTAAATGAATAAAGGATTTCTAAAAGGAGTTCAAATATGAAAAGAGAAAAATGTCCGTGCTGCGAATACCCTACGTTAAATCAGAGAGGACAATACGAAATATGCCGACTTTGTGATTGGGAAGACGATTTTCAAAGCGAATTTGAACCGGACAAAGCTTGGGGAGGCCCGAATGGAAATTACTCTATGTCAGAGGCGAAAAATAATTTTAAAAAGAACTTTATTATGTATCGTTCCAATAAAAAAACAAATCCAAAGATTATAGGGATGAAAAAAAGCTTGATGAAGGCTTATGAGGAATTGGAAAAAGAGCATGAGCCGCAAAGTGCATGGGAAAAGATTCGGGAATTAGAGAAAGAGCTGGATTTTTCATCTTAACTAAGGAGTAGAAATTAATGAGGGGATTTAAAAAGTTTTTCAACCGTCAGCCACAGTCTCTTAATGATCAATATCGTGGCATTCCAGACGATTCCTTTGATCAAGAACTGAAAAACAAGATACACCAGTTAGAACATTACGCAGAAGAAGTAGGGAAATCTCTGCAAAACAAATATGCAGAAGACTTCCAAAGGAAAACCGGGAAAATTTTAAGGGTATGGATACAACGTGATATTGATGGTGACCTTAACGCAGGTTTATCAGCTGAAAATGCTTTTGAAAAGGAATACCGTTCTTTAATTGCCATAGATTGGGAAACTTCCGAAATGGATGAAGAGCTTGAAGGCATAGACATCCCTTTGTGGTATTACTTCGGTGGGTATCGACAGGGTACAGGTACCATCTATAATTTATCTCAAGAAAAGCTGGAACTGGAAATTGTGAATGCAATAGAAGAGTTGCTTAAACAGTTGGAATAAGAAGGAGAGCAAATGCTGCTCAAAATTCCAATTCATTTTCTAATTATGTATTCGTCCCACCCAAGCTCCGAGATTTCTTCGAAAGACGGATCTTCAACTGAATTATCATTCCATTCTTTACTAAGTATATTGTATTGGGCATGGAGCGGATGATCCCATTCCGCTTCACATTCTTCACAAATTACACAATATCGGCCGATAGCAGGAACCTTTCTGATCGTGACCCAGCCTTGATCACACAGTTTGCACCAAGCTACTTTTAAATCGTATATATTTCTCACTTAAATCATCCGTCCTTATTTTAATATTTTTTTATGTATTCAATTATAGTAAATAAAATTGCCATGCCAATCAATAAGAAAAGTGTATTTTCGATTGTGCTTCAACGGAGGGAGAGCAAAATTAAATGCATTTGAGTGAAGAAACGATTTATACAAACAAGCAGCTGCTCATCCTGGATGCCGATTGCAAGAAAGAGCAGACCATCGTTTTGTTAAAAGGAAAAGGTGAAAACATTGTCCAGTTGAATGGGGAAACTATATTTACTGGCCCAACTGGACATCATAAGATCCGGTTTACAAAAGAGCATTTTTGTCTTCTGAACGACTCGACTTTGTCTTTTTACAAGCTCAACGGAGAATATGTATCCGAATGCGATATTGGCACGAATGTCTTTGAGTTGTTCCCTTACCGGCAAGGTGTGCTTTGTATTTATGGAGATGAAGGCGTATTTGGCAAGAAAATGGGCAAAAACAGACTCAACTACGCTGCACCTCTCGCCAATCCTGAATCCTATCTTGAGACAGCTCTTGAAAACAAAATCCTTTACGATGCCCTTTTCGCAAGGTATAAACCTTTTGCATGCTTGGGTTGGGAAAGCGATGAACTGATTTTCCTTAATGACAAGCTTAAAAAAGAAAAGGCAATAAAGGTCCCATTCGCTACAGGGAATATCATTGCTTTTGCTTTAACTTATGAATTCGGCATGTTTCTTGAAGAAACTAGGTTTTGGCTGTGGGATTTTGAAGCTAACGGAAGATTTTTAGAATACCCTGGAGATTTTTCCTATAATACGAGAGCCATTTTACATCGGCATGAATATTTGTTTATGAGCGTTTTCAAACACGAAGTACAGGTTTTTAAGCCGGCTAATTCTCTTATGTATAAAGTTGCCGATTAATTTGTAAGAAATTCTGAGAACAAACAGGGTCTCCAGTTCAAAGTCATTAAATAGATATGGGTGTTGGCCTTTTAAAACATCGGTAAATAAATCTTTTCTTAATTAAGATTGCAATTTAAAGGTGGTGCAGTAATGAGGCTAAGCGGCAGGGAAATCGAAGCAGCTTTAATGGAGAAAGGCTATATTGATACGCAATTAATAGACTTATATTACAACAACAAAACACATTCAGTTACATTGAAGTATAAAGCTCCTGGCCACAATGAGGAAGAAACTGCTGTGTTGTTCAAGGATTGTTTTTCAGCAAGTTTTAATATCTGGCTAGAAGGGATGGAAGGAGATATCCCAGACTCGCCAAATGAGTTGTCGTTCTTTTTTCATGAAATATCGATCAAGGATGTAAAGATTAATGGCGTTCAGCTTTATGAATGTTCAATGATTATTCCAATGATGGATTGCCGAATCGTTTGCAAAACAATTGTTTTATGAATCGCTGTTAAAAATGAACCTACAAGCATTAGAAGGCTTTAAAGAAGAGAGTTTATTATAATATAGGAGGTCATCGATGAAATATCCGTTACAAGCCTTTTTAGCCAACAATTTCGATGGGCTTATCTTGAGCCCCGCCTTATTCTATTCCTGGGAACCTGGCATTCGTTTTGAGATTTCTGACCCTGCTCTTTCTTTTCATGATCCAAATTTTATGGTCCAGGCACATCACCGGGCCGTTACCTTGTTTAATGAAGTATTCGATGAAAAAGACGAACTCCTGCTGGTGACGGACATTGTTGCCAGGCCAACCAGTACCATTCTTCAACAGAAACCGCTCCATCTATACCGGAAGTATGTGAAAGATAAACGCAGCTTGTATCAACTGCAGCTAGAAACTTTTTCATATGGAGAGTATATGGAGGAGGAGCTTGATGAAGAGGATGCGATGGCCATCCACCGCTTTAGCCTGAAATGCCAGAAAACCGATCTTCGTTTTGTCCAACTGCTGCAGGCCATCTGTTATGAAGATTTTAATCATCCGACGACAATTTTGAAGAATAATCCGGAAAGCGGGATTGAAGTTTATTTCATAAATCTGTCTAAGAAACTAATCTTTCATTTATACGATGACCGGGGATGCGATGTTCTGGCGAGAGACACACAAAACATTCGCTTCTTGTATGAACAATATAATGGCTGGATCCTGGACTGTGACCGCCAAGAAATAGATGCCGTATTTCAAAGAGACTCACCTGAAATTCCCTGAATACAGTAAAAAGTAAAAGTCCGTATGCAGAGTTCAGCAGTTACAAAACGCCCTCAACTAGTTAAGAAACTAAAAAACAGAATGCCTTGTTACTCGTGGCATTCCGTTTTGCGCTTTGAATTATTCTGTTTCAGCTCTGCGGACCACCAATACATCGCAGGAACTGTTTCGGACAATATGCAGCGATACGCTGCCCATTAAATAACGCTCAAAAGCATTCATGCCTGAAGCACCGCAGACGATGAGATCCGCCTCGACCTTTTTGGCAGTATCGCGTGAAATTACTTTTTTGGGCGAACCGGGAATGAGAAAGGTATTGACTTCCGAAACACCATTCGCCTGAGCTTCTTGCTTGTAGCTGTCGAGCAGTTCTTTTCCATAATCATAAGCCTGTTCTTCAATATCCGGTTCGTGCAATTTGACGCCTGTAAACGAACGGGTATCTACTACAAAAATCAGATTCAGGGCAGCTGCGTTGCGCTTGGCAATACCGGTTGCTTTCTTGAACGCCCATTCCGCTTCATCCGATCCGTCAACAGCCACCAATATGTGTTTATACGCCAATGTCATGATTAATTCCCCCTGTCATAAAAGCTTTATCGACGTATTTCTGTAAACAATGGCCAATATCCTGCAGGGAATGAAATATATTTTAATCGGCTGCCTATTAATTAAGAAGGAATAAATATTTATTGTATTTCAATAAATATTATGATAAATTCAATGTAAAAGTTAGCGAGTTCTAAATTATCTCCCTTAGTAATTTCTTTTTAATGAGAAATAAAATAAATATCTCGTTAAATGTCACAAAATTCAGTGATATGGTGTCATTAAGGTAAGGGCTTTTCTGGAAGGAGGCATCAATGATGGAGGTGAAGGCGAATTTGTCCGACAGCCATAGCAACTCGTCAGGCGAAGAGTCGTTCCAGGAGTTATTCAAGCAGCATTATTCTCTGGTGGTCCGGAAAGCTCTGGTCATTGTGAAAGAACAAGCCTTGGCAGAAGACATTGCCCAGGAAGTTTTTGTGAAGCTATACCATGCCGACCGGAAAGCGATTGAAAATATCCAGGGATGGCTGACAAAAGTGGCTGTTACCACCGCCTATAACCATATACGGACCGAGAAGCGCCACCATGCACGGGAGGAAAAGCAAAAGCGGTTCGGGAAAAATGCGGTCGGGTCTGTAGAAGACCGCTACTTGGAGCTCGAAGATGCCCAGGAAGTCCAAAAAGTTTTGTTGAAGTTATCCGAGCGGGACCGCGACATATTAATCATGAAGTATTCAGGATACAGCTACGAAGAAATTGCCCAAAGCAATGGACTCGAAAAAATATCCATCGGCACCTTATTAGCGCGGGCAAAAAAGCGGTTTCGGGATTTTTATGCGGAGGAAAGGGGCGACGACCCATGACATGCCAAGATGTGGGAAGGCTGCAGGCTTATTTGGACGGAGAAGTCAGCCGCGAAGAAAAAAAGGAAATCATGAAGCATCTGGAAAACTGCCAAGCATGCCGCAGAAGCATCCTCGAGTTGCAGCAGCTGAACTCTTTTTGTGAGAAGAATTTAGAAGCGAAAGAAGTTCCGCTTGATCTGGAAGTGGCCTGGGCACAGTTCGAAGAAAACCTGCAGCACGGCGGAAGCCGGAAGACGGCTGCCGTTCAAGAGATGAAAAACAGGAAGGGATGGAGTACCTTGAAATCGAAAACCAAACGTTTGCTTGTTTCAGGAGCGATTGCAGCCGCATTGTTCAGCACGCTTGCCCACCCGCAAGTCCGGGTAGAAGCAAACCAATTTTTGTCGCTGTTCCGCGTGAACGATTTTGAAATCGTGACGCTGACGCAAAATGACCTACAGGAAATCGAGTCTTGGGTCAGTGAAAACAAAGAAGGCACACTTGACTTGAAAGACATCGGACAGCTGGAAATGTCAAAATCCGTCGCAGAAGCCACTTATTTTGAATCAAAACAAGCGGCTGAAACAGCAGGACATGCGGTACCGGCACTCGGAGATTTTGAAGTGGAAGGGGTAAACGTGATGCCGGCTTCGACGATCACGTTCACGCTGGACGTCGAAAAAGCGAATCGGATGTTGAGCCAATTGGGTTCTGACCAGCAATTTGACGCTTTGCTCGACGGCAAGCCGTTCTCGGTCGCAACTTCTGAAGCCGTTCACACCGATTACTCAATGAACGGCCAATACGTTTCGTATATGCACACCCAATCACCGGAGATCACAGTGCCGGATGGTGTCTCGATCGAGCAGCTGAGAACGACGCTGCTGTCGCTTCCGTTTTTGCCTGAAAACGTAAAGACGCAGATTGCCGGCATCGACAATATCGAATCGACTTTGCCGATTCCGTATGCCCAAACAGAAGGATCGGAAATGACGGAAGTTCAAGTAGGCGATGGGGAAGGGTTTGCTGTTGAAAGCGACGAACATTCCTACATCGTTTGGCAGGCAGATGGCGAAATCCATACCATCTTTGCGGAAGGCAGTGTAAGCGCTGAAGAACTGGTAGATTTAAGTGAACAAGTGAATGAATAGGAAAGAAAAGTTCAGAGTGGTTTCATCAAGCTCTGGGCTTTTCTTGCGATAAAGGGGGAAGAGGATGGACGTCATCCGGACGAATTCATTGACGAAAACATACGATGGCAAAGGCGGCATCAGGGATGTGACTTTGTCGATTGGGGAAGGCATTGTCTACGGATTTTTAGGGCCGAACGGTTCAGGGAAAAGCACGTTCGTCCGGACGCTGCTCGGCTTGATGCAGCCGACAAGCGGTGAAGGGTTCATTCTCGGCGAACAGATCGGCACGGTAAAATCGCGGGAACAAGTCGGGTATTTGCCGGAGCTGTTCCGCTATCCCGATTGGTTGACAGGCAGACAGCTGCTCGACGCTCATGCCGAACTGTGCAAAATCCCGGTACGTAACCGGAACAAACGCATTCAGGAAGTGGTGGAGCTCGTTGGCATGGCCGGCAAGGAAAAGGGGCGCATCAGTGGATTTTCAAAAGGGATGAGCCAGCGCATCGGCCTCGCCTGTGCCATTTTAAATGACCCAAAAGTGATTTTTCTGGATGAACCGACGTCGGCTCTCGACCCCATCGGCCGAAAAGACGTCCGGGATCTGATGGTGTACTTACGGGACCAGGGGAAGACCGTTTTTCTGAACAGCCATCTGCTACAGGAAGTCGAGTCCGTTTGCGACCACGTATCAATTGTCCATGAAGGGGAAATGATTGTACAAGGGCCATGGCGGGAACTGATGACAATCGAAGCCCAAGTGGAAGTGGTGACCGAAGGGGCACTGGCTGCACCTTTCCCGGCCTTTGTGGTGAATTACCAAAAAGGCAGCGAGCAGGGAGGGCGGACGCGGTGGCTGTTCCAGCTTGAGCAGGAGCGGGACATTCCCAAAATCCTTCACTATTTGTCTGCCCAAAGGGTGAATGTCTTTGAAGCGAAACCGATCATTCCACACCTGGAAGACGTGTTCATGCACTGGGTGAACCACAAAAAGGAGAGCGGCTATGTGGACCATCGCTAAACTGACGATTCAGGAAATGGTAACCAAACGCATCTTTTTGATAACCGTCGTCATGACGCTCATTTTTCTGGCGCTTTACGGAACGGCTATTTATTTCGCCGGACAGGAAGGCGCTGAAGAAGTGGGGAATTCCGGACAGGGAACAGAAGTCTTTCTCATGCAGCAATTTATCTCCTCCCAGCTGCTCGGAGTCGGCCTCTATTTTTCATCGTTCATTACAGCGCTTCTGGCCATCATGTCCAGCGTCAGCTCGATTTCCGGAGAAGTGGCCAGCCACCAGATCGATACGTGGCTGATGCGGCCGATTGCCCGTTCCCAATTTGTACTCGGCAAGTTCATTGGATTGGCTTTTCTGCTGATTGCCTATGCCTCCAGTTTATTTTTTGGCATCATTCTGCTGCATCAAGGAATCGGAGCGGATTGGATGTCGCTGGATTTCCAGCCGCTGCAATTGATCAAAGCGGTCAGTGTCTTCGTGATTCAGCCCTTTGTTTTAGTGGCGTTCGGTGTATTGTTGAGCACACGGATGACGACCTTGAATGCCGGAATCATCTCAATCATTCTGTACGGTGCGGCTTTTATCGGCGGCTTTATCGAACAGTTCGGGGCAGTCATCGAAAAAGCGAGCCTTGTAAACATCGGCATCGTCATGAGTCTGGTGTTTCCAATCGATTCGATGTACCGCAAAATGACCGTGTTTTTATTTGATACGACGGACAATCCGCTTTCTATGGCGCAAGGCGGCATGTTTACGAGCATCTCCGTGCCGGGCAATATCATGATTGCTTATGCAGTAATGTACGGCGCAGTCGCGGTGCTGTTTTCCATTTACAGCTTTAATAAGCGCGATGTGTAATTCAGGAGCTGGTGACGGTCCATTTCATGGAATTGTTTAAAGGGTCCGTAAAGGGGTGTTTCTCCTTTGCGGACCTTTTTCGGCTTTAATAAAAAAAAGAGGAATTGCTTTATATCAGGATATGTGAAACCATAGGAGTGAAAATAATAGATTTAAAATACAGTAAATAGAAAAGGTTAAAGGGGTATGCACAATGGAACAAAACACAACCGTTTTAATCTGTGATGATAGTGAAGCCGTCCATGAAAGCCTCCATGCTTATCTGGAAGCGGAAGGGATGAAGAGTGTATCGGTATACAACGGGAACTTGGCCTTGCAGCTTTTAAATGAGCAGCACTTCGATTTAGTGGTGCTGGATATTATGATGCCCGGGCTTTTCGGCACCGAAGTCTGCAAGGAAATCCGGAAAACGAGCGACATCCCCATTTTGATGCTGAGCGCGAGGAGCGAAGAAGTGGACCGAATCATCGGCCTGGAAATCGGCGCAGATGACTATATTACGAAGCCGTTTTCTCCGCGTGAAGTGGTGGTGCGGATCAAGACCATCCTGAAGCGGGTCCAGCCGAAAAAAGACAGTGTTCCATACTTGAAAGCGGGAAACTTGTCCATCGATATCACGGGGTACGAGGTTCAAGTGAACGGCCAAGTGATTGACTTGACGGCAAAAGAAGTCGACTTGTTGGCCTACATGGCCAACCATAAAGGCAAAGTGGTCAGCCGGGAAGAGCTGCTGTACAAAGTATGGGGCTATGACTACACAGGCGACACCCGCACGGTGGATACAATGATTAAGCGCATCCGCCAAAAAATTGCCCAAGCTTCGCCCGATTTCTTCATCAAATCCGTCTATGGCGTCGGCTACAAATTCGAGGTGGGCCAATGAAACGGTTATTTTCAAGCAAGCTGTGGATAGCTTTTGTCATACTGGCCATTTTCATATCCGGCCAGCTGCTCGGAGCTTTTGCCATCAAGCATTATTTTATCGAGTCGAAAATTGAAGAACTTCAGCCGCCTTTAACTTTAATCGGTGAAGAAGTGGCGAAAGGCGATAAAATCAGCCGGACCGACGATTTTTTGGTAAAAGCTTTTGATGTGCACGGCAAAGAAATGGACGTATACACCGATGAAGGAGTGCCGTCTTCCGATAATGCCAAAGTGAACAAGAAATTGGCGTCCTATTTGCCCAAAATCATCAGCGGCAAAATGGCCGTAGAGATTCACGAAGTGCCAGGCTACTCGAAGCGGGCCATCATCATTGGCCAGCCGATTGTCCACAACGGCAAAGTAACTGGCGGCATCTTCTTATTAAAAGAAGCACGTGCCTACCAGGCGGCGCTGGATGGATTTTACCTGGTATTTTTCGTCACGTTGGCAATCGGGACAATTATTATCCTTGCGTTTCTCACTGTATTTATTCGAGAAAAAAATGAACTGGATCAGATGCGGAAAGACTATGTTGCCAATATCAGCCATGAATTGAAAACACCGCTTTCTTCGATCAAGGCGTTGACGGAGACTTTGGCGGACCATGTGGTGACTGATCCCGAAAAAATCGATCAGTATTACAGCATCATTCTGAGAGAAAGCGCACGCCTGGAGAAACTCATTGCCGATTTGCTGGAATTGTCGCGGCTGCAGCACAAGAAAGTGGCCTTTGACAAATCGGTCGTGGATACAATAGAAGTGATCGAAGAAGCTGTCGAGCCATTTGCCATTTTGGCGGATGAACTGGATCTCCAACTCCAGATTACCGAGCGGGTGAAGAACCTTCCGGAAACTTATTCGAACAAAGACCGGATCATTCAGGTACTGACAATTTTGCTGGACAATGCTTTTAAATTCGCCCCCGAACAAGGTAGAGTGGTGATTGATGCCAAGACGACCGGGAAGAAGGCAGAAATCCGGGTATCGGACAACGGGCCAGGGATCTCCAAAGAAATCCTGCCGCATATTTTCGGTCGTTTCACTAAAGAAGATTTGTCGCACACCAGCACGGGAAGCGGTCTCGGGCTTTCCATCGCGCATGAAATTATGGAGCAGCTGGGCGAAAAAATCAGAGTGGAAAGCAAAGGCGATTCGGGAACGACCTTTATTATTACCTTGAGACGGGCATAATATTGAATGTTTTTTATTCTGAAACCAATGGCAGAAAAACGTGCGTTTTGCATCGTTTTTCTGCCATTTTTGTGCCACATTGTTTTGTTACGATCAATGTATCGAAAGATCAAACAAAACAAAAGGGAGTTGTACGGAATGAAAAAATCATTGTGCCCAATTATTTCAATGTCCCTCGCCGCTGCTTTACTGGCCGGTTGTTCAACGGATATTTCTGAAGAAGCTTTGCTGGAAAGTGATGGAACTGTTGAAGTTTCTGAAACAGCTCAAGCAAAAGACATAAAAAAAGATTCTTCTGAAGGAGTGGATGCTTCCTTTATTGAAAACCAATTTTTAGATATTCCATACGCTAGTCTGTCCGAAGCCCAGCAACTTGATATATATTTGCCGAATGAAGGAGAAGGGCCGTTCCCGGTAATCGTCGCCATCCACGGCGGCGGGTTCAAGGAAGGCGATAAAACAGGTGCCGATCTTGCGCCGATGCTTGAAGGCGTCAATCGCGGTTATGCGGTTGTAGCGGTCAATTACCGTTTGTCTCAAGAAGCCTTTTTCCCGGCAGCGATCAGCGATGTCAAAGCCGCAATCCGCTACGTGAAAGCAAATGCAGAAGAATACAATTTGAATCCTGACAAAATAGCTGCGTGGGGGGGCAGTGCCGGCGGCCATTTGGCAGCACTTGCTGGCACAAGCGGCGACAGTGATGCGCTGAAAGGGAAAAATAGGGAAAACATCAACTATACCTCGGAGGTACAGGCAGTTGTTGATTGGTACGGCCAAATCGATTTCCTGAAAATCGATGAGCAGTTTGCAGATTCTGGCATCACACCGAAGCTGGGTGAACGAAACGCTGCCGGCTCGCCGGAAAGTAAATACATGGGCCGCAGCCTTTTGGAGAAAATAGATGAAGTGAAAAAAGCGAATCCCGAATCGTACATCACCGAAAACGATCCGGCTTTCCTGATCCAGCATGGAACAGCAGACCCTAACGTTCCGGTTCAGCAATCGGTCAATTTCGCTGAAAACCTGAAAGCTGTTTTGGGCGAGGAACAAGTGGAACTGACCCTGTTTGAAGGAGCTGTACATGGCGGGGAACCGTTTACTGCAGAAGAGAACCTGGAAGAAGTGTTCAGCTTCCTGGACGAAAAATTGAAATAGCATTCTGCGGATGGCCTAGGCCATCCGTTTTTTGTTGGCTCAAGAGTCAAACCACAACTGATTCGAAGCAGAGTTGCGGAGGGGATGAAGCGGCTAAAAGAGAACACCGTTTTTTAGCAATTAAAAAATGACGGTGCCAGGGAAGTTCCGTCATTTTGTATGAGTGAATAAGTTATCAAACTACTCGCCTTCTGCGAAGTGGTCCTGAACAGCTTTTGAAACCTTTTTCAGTATTTCGGTTTTAGTCGATAACGCATTGATGCGTACCGGAAGTATGCGTTCCGTCGCTGCTTGAGCTGGCGGATGGACAGTCAATAACACCTGGCAGGCTGTATGTCCGGGATTACAAGGTGGAAGAAGGTCGACTGAATAAAGGCTGGTTTCGATGATTCTTTTCTTGATTGCCTGTTGTTGATTTGAATTGGTGGCATAGTTCATAGCCGTCTGGCTGTTTTCGAGTAAAGGAGACATAATTCCACTCTTCTTTCTGTGAGTTTCTAACTGTATCTAATTCTTTTCCCAAAAATAAAAGAAGTTAATCTTTATTCAGTCAAGTAAAGGTCATCGTGCCGCAGTAATGTAAAAAAACAAAACGAATTTCTTTGAACCGTAATTAATGGTTGTGTGTTTTACAATTAATATGTATTGTAAGATTAAGGAATTATTGGGTATAAAGATCTATCAATCTTTTAGCTTATACCAGTACCTATTCATATCGGAAAAGGCGGAGAATGCGGTGAAAAAGAAAAATGTTTTCATAATAATCACGGTGATAGGAGTTTTACTGGCGCTGTATCTAGTGCTTGTTCAGCCGAAACTCGAAGCGGAGTATTCATTTGCAGGATATGACGGGAAAGTGGTGATTTTGACAATCGGTAATAGAGGGTTTCAAGATATCCACATACGCGATGTACTCGTCAATATCGTGGACAAACCCGAAACAGCTAAAATCCAACTTCAACAGGAACAAGAAGGTTTTGCCATAACTGAAACCTTTGACGACCCAGGATATACTTTTGCTGATTACGATGCAGTGGCGATTGAACCTGGAACAGCCTCGAAAGGAGACGCGGAAAACTTGCCGTCACCTTACGGCTTAACGGTCAAAGACAGCATCGCAATTCCGTCCGTCACAATCGTTTACGAATATCTGGGAAAAGAATTTAAAGAGACGGTAATAATAGATTGAGGCTTACTGGAAATTAGAAACAAAGGATTCGAATGCAAAAAGATTGATGCTTTTTTAAGGAACGGCGGAGGAGACCTATATATGGATTACATTAAAAATCTAAGATCGATGGTTGGACATGAAAAAGTAATCATGGTTATAGCAGGGGCTTTTGTTTTTGATAAAGATAACCGGCTTCTCTTGCAGCAGCGGTCGGATACGGGCGAATGGGGACTGCCCGGCGGCTTTATGGAGTTAGGCGAAAATGTCCAAGACACCGCCAGAAGAGAAGTTTTTGAAGAAACAGGGCTTAACCTGGGCATGCTGGAGTTGTTTGGAATTTATTCCGGACCCAAATACGATAAAACGTTTGCAAATGGAGACCAGGTTTCTTTAGTGCAGATTATCTTTTCCAGCAGAGACTATACCGGCCTTTTAATCGAAGCGAATGAAGAATCATTAAGCAACTGCTTTTTCCATTTGAACGACTTGCCTCCAGTTCTTTTTCCAGATCATCAGATTTTCTTTGAGGATTTGTTGTCGGGGCAAGAAATTCCATTGTTTAAGTGAGGCATCGCACTACATAGCACCATGAACGCATAAAGGGGGAACAAAATGGACTTCAACTTATTGGAAGAAGCTCTAAAAAACTGCGATATGGAACTTCTGGAGGAAATCATCGATGCGCACGAACCGCATGAACTTTCAAGTGCCGTCCCGCTTTTTATTAGGCATTTAAGGGAAACAGAAGACCCCGCTTTAAGAAACACGATTGCTGTAGCGTTGCGGGATATTGGTGATGAAGCTGCAGTCTTGCCTTTAATTGAACTGCTGAACCATCCAAAAACGCTAAACAATCGTGGAACGCTCCTGTATGCTTTAGAGGTTTTCGACTGTTCGGCACATCTGAAAACCATTGTTCACCTTTTCCTATCGGGAGGTTTTGAAGTTCAAGCTACCGCTTATCATCTGCTTGAATCGATGGCGGGTGAAGTGCCTGATGAATTTCTGTTGGCAGCCCTTCTGCAGGTAAAAGAGCAGTTAAACGAAATCGAAAGGCAGCAAGCCCTTCATAGCGATGTACTGGAACTTCTGTATAACTTGAAGCTGAAATGAAGTAAAACCATACTTTAAATAAACATGTATATGAAAAAATTGCGGTGTTCAAGTATCAAATACCTCTAGAAAAGAAACAGGAGCAAAGCGTATGTTTAAAACAATTTCTTGGCATATCATCATTGATGCAAAAACCAAAGAAAAAGCAAACAAGGTGATAAATAAACTGATATTGCACATTGGAGAGATGGATATTCAATCTCTCGATAGCTATTGGAAAGACCATACGCAATACGAGTTGTTCGGAAGCACCCCTCTAGTATTGGAGCGGCCGGAAGAAGCCGTATTCGAAGTGCTTCAACTAGCTGCACGTCTAGGCAATGAAAATTATGTGATCGGACCTGTTATGAACGAGAGCCAAGTCGCCTTTGAAGTGGTATGCTCTGCGTCCACAGTTAGTGGAATCAGTTGGCTCCATATGGAAATAAATAATTTTAACTAATCAAATCCAAGTTCATTCTTTTTGTGGACTGCTTGAATCGAATGTAGCAGTTAGAACAGGAGAAAGGAAATGCCAATGGTTTAAAGGTCTGGAAAAGCAGGCCGATAGAATCAAGGTAAAATAAAAAGTCAAACGTGATTAATTAATCTCATGACAAAAAATCTTTGAAAGGAAGCAACCATGACTAAAACCTGGTATGAAGAAATCGAATTAGCAAAACTGCTTCCTAAATTTAAGCCGCCTACTATACTGAGAATCGAATCTTTTCAATACTACGAAGCGTACACACCTGCTTGTGAGAAAATATCCGTTTTGGATATGTCATTTTGTTCTGAAGAGGCAGAAGGACAATTCGAAATGATCCTGAAGTTTAACAATGTATCTTCCCTCAAATTGAGTGGTTTTGGGAGTGCATTTAACCAGATATCCGGATTTAACATACGCAATTTTAAAGAATCGGGATTCGAAAAAGAACGCCGCTACCTGATAGAAGACTATGAAGATGACTTGCTGAACTTTTATTGCGAAAGCATTGTAATTACAAGCGCAAAGATGAATCTGTATAAATCCTGATTGGTTCACTGGATAAAAATCTGATATTCAATTTTGCGGTGCAAACTGGCTGAAGGAAGATGATAGTCGAAAGGGGCGTAACGATGAACGAAAAACTGATCGAAGAAATTATTTACTCGGTAGACGTGCCACCAGCAATCCATCAGGAAATCCTTGACGCAGACTGGAAAGAAGGCTGCGGGCTTGCTTTGCTTTTGAAGAAAGAAAAGAAAAGGGAAGTACTTGTAAATGAAAAGGAAGTGCCTATTTGCTTGCCGTCAGAAGAGCTGGGCTTCATCAGATGGATTGATCGCAATACGATCCTGGTTGCAGCATATGGCGATGAAAATGGAGAGGAAAACTTGTTTGTGATGAATTTGAATGGAGAAATTATCCATTCCTTTCATGGCGGAATGGCAACCGAAAGCATAGCGGTTGGAAAAGAAGGCATCTGGGTCAGCTATTTCGATGAAGGAACAATGGGGACTGGCATTTCGACCGAAGGGCTCGTGCTATTTGATGTGACAGGAAAAGTACTATTCAGGTATCACTCCGATTTATTGGATAGCCCGGAAATATTTGATTGCTATGCGATAAGCAAAGGAAAAGGGTCCACGCTCTGGCTTTTCCCGTACACCGATTTTCCGCTAGTGCTGGTGAATCCGAAAGAACGGACTTCTCGTTCCTATTCCGTTCCGGAGAAGCTGCGCGGTTCACATGGCCTTTGCATTAGAGGAAAGTTTGCCTATTTTTTTGATCCCTATAATTCAAATCGAGAATTATACCAATTGGAAATCGGGGAACAGGAACCGCAATTAATAGGCACGCTGCAGGAAAGAGCAAGAGGGCTCGATCCTTCAGAATCCTGCCACTTCATCGCCTTTACAGAACAGCAAGTGCTGCTTTATCAAGTTTTAAATGAGGACGAATACAATTTTCTATAGATAACATTGGAGTGCCTACTAGAAATCCAGAAACTTTTTGTACCCTTCTCCCAACAAATTGAATCCCGAATCTCCCGGATTCGCCAACGGAATAAACGACAAGGACTTGCCTTCCTTTAAAGAGAAAACCGCTTTTATAAGCCATTCTTCTTTGATAGCTTCACCGTCCTGATAAACGCGCATCTTATGCTTTGATTTGTATTCCAAACCGTTCAATAGATTTCCCCTTTTGGCATAAAGATGCAGGGCAGCTTTATCTTCTGCAGTTAACGCTTCGCCTGATTCAATAACCGCATACCGATTGCTGAATTCTTCATTGTCTCCAAAAGACTGTTCGACTATGTAAAGGCGATGTTTGTTGTAAAAGCCGTAGTTCTTCGGTGTATGCAAAAAGGTGCCTTCTACCGGTCCGAATTTTTGAAGATCATAGGCAGCTACGGTTTTTTCAACTTATCTTTTGCTCGGAACAGGTTCATGGGACATCGAAAAAGAGTAGATGGGAAACAAAGAGAACAGCAAAAAGCATACAGCGAGCATTACAAAAAATATCCTTTTTCCCATAAATGAATTTCTCCTATTTTCTGTAAGGTGATTGCTTCTTTATCATATCAATAAAACTGCGCTTATCAATCTATTTTCAGCAGGTCAAGCGAAAATAGGAGGAGAGGAAGATTGAAGATGAAAAAGGCAGGGGTCATATTCATGGCTTGTTTGTTGCTGTCCGGCTGCCAAAACGAGCATGATTCTTTTCCGGAAGAGGATACCGTTACAATAGCGAACTCAGGTGACAAGGAGAACTTTGGTCGCTTGGACCGTTTTTTGCAAAATTTCCAGCAACGGGAACCGGACCATATAAAAGTGATATTCTATACAACGGAAGGCGATCCAATCTACCAGGACCTTGAATTTGACGGCCAGGCGATCCAGTCCGTCTACGATTCAAGGGAAGATCAGTATGGCTCCGGGGAAGTCATCGAAACCATATGTGCAGAGTTTAAAGCTGTAGAAACAGGTGATAAACCGGATTATATTTTGACCGGATGCGAGAACAAGGACTATGAGGCAGAGTTTATCCGGGTGCAATAACGGGCTATAAGCAGGAAATTCATCGCGTCGGGATGAATAGTTAGGAGAATGACAAAATTAACTCATCTATTGGATTTGGTGTATGGTATATTGGGGTTTGTGCTATCTTTGACACTAGGTGACCAACAACATTTGAAAGCGGGTAGTCTGATGAAATTTTGGAAATACATCGAACTTGATGACGGCATCGGCCAAGGTCTGACTGAAGAGGGCGTTCCTTTTTGGGAAGTGGAGATTCAAGGCTGGAACGATAATGAAACCTTTACCGATTTGACGAGTTTAGTGAAAATAACAGCGATCGATTCTCCTTACGATTCAGAAATCGAATTGAATGTTGAGTATAACCGACCGGAATTAGAGCACGACTTAATGATCGGCAAACTTGTCGATGAAGCAAAAATTGAATTGCAATCAGCCGTTTCGGCGTTCCGCCAGTCGGAAAGAAATCTCTGATTCCCAAGACCACAGCTCCATTTTTATTAACTGAAAAATATACGTATCAGCGCATTCAAAAAGGCAGCCCCAGGGCTGCCTTTTTGAATGCGCTTGTTTTATTGTTATTGCGGGCGCTTGCCCGAAATAGGGATCAACAAATGGTCAGACTGGCTCTTTTTAGCCGCTTTGCGGTCCTGCCAGAAGTTGAGTAAACCGATGACGGTATCGCTCCACTGATCGGCCTGGACCACGCTTTGTCTGTCGTTATCCACTCGTGACGCGATATTGACTGTCTGCGTCCGGACGGCTGAATTCAAATCGAGTACTGAATTTTTTGTGCCTTTAGCAGCGTCCACGAACACCGTAACTTTTTCGGATTTCACTTGCATGTCTTCTTTCAATTCATTCGCCGTATGCGACAGGCTCGAGGTTTCCAGTTTGAGCTTGTCCATGCGCCCTTTTAAATTGTCAGCTGAACCTTTGATTTCTTTCATCGGTTCTTTCATTCCTTTTATAAATAAGAAAACTCCGATTCCTGCAATGATTAGCCCCACCACAACTATTGCGAGTGCTATGTACCACCAAATAGCAGAGTCCATGCGATTTCCTCCTCCGTGTAATTGACGTCTCGGATATCCTATACCCGTTCTGCCGGCTTCAATAACCTGCAGGAATGCACAATTTCCTAAGAGATGGCCATAAAAAGAGTAAGATATCTGCTTTTGAAGCAATCAAAGCGGCAACCGCTGAATTTAGGCAACTATAGGAAAGGAAGCAGCCAAAGAAAAGCCTTGCAGCGTTACTTGTAAATTTTATAGTCGTCCTGCTCTGATTTTTTGGCTTCGTATAAAGCCATGTCCGCATATTTGATCAGTTGTTTTTCGTTTAGCGTGTGGTCTGGGTAAAGGGAAATGCCGATTCCTGCTCCTATTTTGATTTCAAAGCCATTGAAGACCAGCGGCGTTTCAAAGGACTTTAAAATCCGTTGTGCCATGTTTTCGGCTTCTCTCTTGGAGCTGAGTTCAGGCAATACCACTCCCATTTCATCTCCGCCTAAGCGCGCCGCAGTATCAATCGGGCGGACACAAGCTTGGAGCCGGTTTGCCATTTCCTTGATGACAGCATCTCCTGCATCGTGGCCAAAGCGGTCATTGATTTGTTTGAATTTGCGCCCGTCGAGCATGAGGATGGCCACTTTTTTGCCGGACCGTTTGGCTTGGTCAATGGCTTTTTGCAGCTTGTCATCAAACGTTCTGCGGTTGGGGATGCCGGATAAATGATCGTAAAAAGCCATTTTCGCGATCTTGTCCTGAAGCCTCTTCCGCTCCGTGATATCGCGGGCAATAGTGAATAAGCGTTTCACTTGCCCGTTTTCAATAACGGGAGTAGGGGAAACTTCCATCCAGATATAATGGCCGTCCCGGTGCAAATAACGGATTTCAATAGTGGCCGGCTTTCCGCCGTCAACCAGCGATGTCACGCTTTCCATTAAATCGAACGCATCTTCCGGGTGGACATTCATCGTAAAGGGGCTGCCGATATAAACATGGTCCGGGTAGCCCAGTATTTTTTCGTTGGCGGGCGAGACGTATTCAATCAGTCCGGAAAGGTTGATCAAGGTGATGATATCGAATGTGCTTTCGGTTATGATCTTGTATTTCTCTTGGCTTTTTTGCAGTTCCTTTTCGGCTTTTTTAAGTTCCGTCACATTTTTATAAATGATGGTGGCTCCAATGATTTCTTTTTCCGCATTTCGCACCGGGGTATAAGAAGAGATGATGTTGAGCGGTTGCCCGGATTTCGTCATGCGGATGGTGTCATGAGAGTTTACCGTTTCGCCATTCAGAATTCTTTCGACAATCTCGAATTGGTCTTTGACCATGTGCGGAGGAATAATGGTTCCTCTACCGGAAATCATTTCTTCTTCCGTAAAACCAAAGATTTCTTCAAACGCCGGATTCACTTTCAGGATGTCGCCTTTTGTATCAATATAAAAAATAGGATCCGTGGAATTTTTCCAGAACACTTCAAGCTCTTCTTTCGTTTCTGTCAAGGCTTTTTGGGCACGGTTCATCTCCGTCACATCGGTGACGATGCCGTGTAATCCAACCAATTGCTCATCGACTATGATTGGGATGTTCATCGCTTGAAGGTCGATCAGGTGGCCGTTTTTATGGCGGAAAGCCATTTCGAAACGTTCCGGTTGCTTATTATGAATCGTTTTGTAGAAATGGTGCTTTATTTTTTTCATTTCAGACTGCAGCAGGATCGGCTTAAAGGACTGCACCAGCATTTCTTCCATTAAATAGCCGGTAATTTGTTCTGCACCGGCATTCCCGCTTTTTAAAATGCCGTTTCGATCAAATGTGAAAATGCCGTGCGGATGGTTGTCAAACAAGGACTTGTACCGTTGTTCACTTTCCCTTAGAAGACGCTCCATTTCTTTTTGTTCGGTAATATCCTTTGCAATGGCATAGACGCCGATTACGTTTCCATCAATCATAATGGGAATGGTGTTGACGTAAAATTGCAGCAGCTGTTCTGTTTTTGTGTAAACAGCTGTTTCAAATTCAACGGAACTGCCTTCCAGCGCTTTGTCAAAATGAAATAATGTATTTTCCAGGCAAGATTCGTGCACCAAACCGACAATGGATTTGCCGAGCAGTTCTTCTTCGCTGAAACCGATAGCCTCGGTCACCATCTGATTGCTGCGGATGAAAATTTTATTGTGGTCAAATTCAAATACCGCATTTGCATTGTTTTCGATAAGCGAATTCAATCTTTTCCGTTCAATTTCAATTTCTTTTCGCGTTTTTTGCAGCGCCCGTTCTTTTAGTTCCCGTTCTGTGGCATCTCTGATGACAGCGAGTATGTAACGGCATTCCCCATTTTCGGCAACAATCGGATTGAGCACGGTCTCGCCGATAAACTCACCGTGTTCCGTCTCAATGCCTTCCATAAATTCTATCGATTTCTTTGAGGATTGGGCTTTCTGATGGAAGTGAATGACAGTTCTGCTGTGTTCCGGCGACAGCACATCTTCAATGCGTTTGCCAATAAGATCCTGTGTTGGCATAAGTGCCAAAGCAGATGGATTTACATAGGCATAACGGAAGGAATCAGCGTCTTTCTCCATTAAAAAAACAGGGTCTTTGATCAAGTCAAAAAGAGCGGTAGAAGCCAGAATACCCTGGCCTTTTTCTTCTGAAAAGTACTTCATAACTAAAGATCTCCCTCCGGTAATTAAAGCGTGGCGGTTCAAATGAAATAAACATATTAATAGGCTGTTGATTGACAGACCTCGGATGCTCGGAAAACTTTTTCAGTTAATTGTAAAAGGCATATATTCCCATGTCTCTTTAGTTTATCCGATTGGCCTTGAGGAAGATAGTAAGATATGAAATATATTTTGAGAATTTGATTAAGTTTAAAATCATACTGGAAGATTTGAAATACATGGCTGCAGAGAAATTAGCAGGAAGGAAGATGAAGTCTTTTGGAGAATGGGAAAGGCAGGCCAAGCGGGAGAAAAAAACCGCTTAGCCTGCCTTTTTAACTGTTTTTTAGAAACTTTGATCAACCCTTTTTATTTTGGCGACAATTCGTTTTCAACAACCCATTTGTGATTGGTAACCGGGTCCCCGCCTGTTGTGGGCGTGAAGTCGATCATATAGACTGTTGCTTCTTCAACTGAATCGATGGTGGCAGTTGCCCCGTTCATTCCTTCCATATGATCCGCTGCAAGTGTCGCTTTATCACCGGCTTGTAAGGGTTCATCTCCTGGCTGTTCAAGTTCTTCGTGAATCACCCATTTATGGTTTTTCACCGGTTCGCCTCCAGTTTCCGGGGTATAGGAAACCGAATAAGCGATGGTGTCAAAGGCACCGACAATTTCCGCTTCTGCACCTTCCATTCCTTCCATATGCCCGGTTTCAATTATTGCCTTGCTGCCCACCTCAAAAGCCGGATTTTCGGCTTTCTTCAAATTTGCCGGCACTTCTCCGGAACCCGAATGGTCCATATTCATATGGCCGGATTCCTGATTCATGTGTTCTTCCGGTGCGTTGTCCATCGGCATTTCACTAGTTTCGCTGTTTGTGCTGCAGGCGCTTAATGCGATAACTGCCAAAAGCGGCAGCATTCCGGTCTTCCATTTGTTTTTCGGCATGGTGATTCCTTCTTTCTGTGAAGTTATAAAAGAACTTTACCCGGGAACTATGCAATTTGTGTGCAGTAACCATGACATTTCCATGTTGCTTTTTAGCGGAAAAATTTTGACGGCTTGGTGAATTGGAGATAAATGAGCTCTACTTGGGAAGAAACTGCACAAAAACTCAAGAATTTTAATGTAAACTGGTAACGGGAAAATGCTCAAAATGAATTTGGAGGAATACAGTCATGACAAAAAAGATAAAGGTTTTCACACTGGGAGTGGCGGCGCTTTTGCTGGCCGCATGCAGCGGGGAAGCCGAGGACTCTTATGAAGTGCCGTTTGAAGGGGGCATGAGCCACGTACACGGACTGGGCTATGCTGGGGATGAAAATGCTTTGTATTTCGCTTCGCATCATGGGCTGAAAATCTACCGGGATGGCAAGTGGTTTGAAACGCCGGATAATTTACATGATTATATGGGATTCAATGCAACCGATGAAGGCTTTTATACATCCGGACATCCGGGCGCAGACTCTGACTTGCCGAACCCACTGGGGATTCAGCGCAGTGAAGACGGCGGGAAAACCATTGAAGAAATCGATTTTCAAGGAGAAACGGATTTCCATGCGATGGCCGCAGGATACAACAGCCATGACCTCTTTTTAATTAATCCCGCAAAGAATTCCAAGTTGGAAGCCGGCGTTTACAAAAGCGGCGATCAAGGGGAAACGTGGCAGCCTGTGAAGGCCGCTGGGCTTATCGGGGACGTAGCGTCTTTAGCTCTTCATCCGACCGATTCGAATTACGTGGCAGCGGCCACTTCAGCGGGAGTTTTTCTTTCAAAAGACGCCGGGGCTACATTCCGGGCTTTGACGCCAGATGGTGAAAGAGGCACAGCAGTGCATTTCACAAAAGAGGGCCTGATTTACGGAAGCTTTGGGACAGCTGCGGTTTTAATGAAGTATACTATGGAAAATGAAGCGTTGGAACAAATGGATATACCGGAACTGCCGGATGACGCCATTGCCTATATTGCGCAAAAACCGGCTGATGGGCAAGAACTGGCTTTTTATACATTGCGCGGGCACGCTTATTTGTCAGAAGACGGCGCGCAAAACTGGAAGCAGTTGCTGGACACTGGAAAAACCAAATAGAAACTTGAAATTATGTGATTTGAAGCGGATGGCTTTTTGTGAAATGCCGAATCCGTTTGTTGAGTCTGAAAGAAGGGTGCTATGTTTAACAAACTTGCATTGAAAATCGGGGCGCTGTTTTTCATTTTTATCCTCATTGTGGAATCGTTGTTGTTTTTGATTCTGTATGTGACGTTTGTCGATGAACGCGTGGATGAGGTCATGGCGAACCTTTTGGCCAGGGGCAATACCCACAGCGAAGTTCTGGAAGACAGTTTTACGGCTGCAACATTGAGCCATGTCGCCATGATGGAATCGGCTTCTGATTTTATTGTCATCATCACGGATGCCGATGGCAATGAATTGACCCACTCCGATTCGATTGAACCTGAAATGGAAGACGTACTGCAGCATACGGATTTTGGCCAGGTGCCGGAACAAGGGGAAATCCTTGTCGATGAGTGGGACAAGAAACGCTTTATCGCGACCGATAGCCCCATCACCATTGCCGGTGAACATCAGGGACATGTGTTCATGTTTGCCGAAACGGCGTTGATCAAGCAAATCGTCAATCACCTCCGCAATCAGTTTGTGCTGGTGGGCATCGTTGCTGCAGGCCTCACGGTTGTTACCATCTTTGTACTGTCACGCCTGATTACGCTGCCACTGATCCGGATGAAGGAAGCAACGGAACAATTGAGCAAAGGAAATAATCAAGTTCAATTGAATTTGGAGCGAAACGATGAACTGGGTGAATTGGCCAACGCCATCACGAGGCTGTCTACCGATTTGGACCGTCTGAAGCGGGAGCGCAATGAATTCCTGTCCAGCATTTCCCATGAGCTGCGAACACCGCTGACTTATATAAAGGGCTATGCAGATATTGCCGGCAGAGCGGATATTTCTGAAGATGAAAAAAGGGAGTACATTTCCATTATCCGGGAGGAAACCGCCCATTTGACGGAATTAATCCGGCAATTGTTCGAACTCGCACAACTGGATCACAATCAGTTCCCGATTCAAAAAAAGGCTGTCTCCGTCAACGCGTTGTTTGAATCAGTCGCCGCCTTGGTCCGGCCGGCATTCGAGGACAAGAATATCACCTTGGAGGTTCATTGCCAGCCGGACATGACGGCGTTCATTGACCGTGAACGCTTTCAGCAAGTGCTGCTGAACATTCTCGACAATGCCCGGAAATATTCGGACAAAGGCAGCCGTGTAATGCTTTTAGGAAAGTTAGAGAAAGATACCGTACTGATAACCGTCAGCGATGAAGGGAATGGCATTCCGGAAGAAGAGCTTCCCTTGGTTTTTGACCGGCTGTATCGGGTCGATAAATCCCGGTCGCGCCAGCATGGCGGCAGCGGATTAGGCCTCGCCATTGCAAAGGAAATCGTCGAATCGCACGGCGGCCGGATAGCCATTCAAAGCGACTACGGGAAAGGGACGACCGTCCGGATTGAATTGGGAAGGAGGGAGCCAGTTGCAGAAGGTCTTGTTGGTGGACGATGAACAGCGGATGCTGGATTTAGTATCTCTTTATTTAAAGCCTCATCAGTATGTTTGCACGAAAGCATTGGGGCCCTTTGAAGCCCTGAACTTTTTGGAAAAAGAAATTTATGATTTGGTGCTGCTGGATGTCATGATGCCGGAAATGGACGGCTGGGCGCTGTGCCGGGAAATCCGCAAGTTTTCGGATGTGCCGATCATAATGCTGACAGCACGGGAACAGAAAGAGGACATCATTAAGGGATTGAAACTGGGCGCGGATGATTACGTGACCAAGCCCTTTAACGAAGAGGAATTGCTGGCCAGGATGGAGGCTTTGCTGCGCAGAAGAGTGTCTAAAAACAGCATCGAAGTCGATGGCCTGCTATGGGACGAAGAACGGTTTGAACTGAGTTATAATGGTCATTCCATCAAGCTGACGCCGAAAGAGTTCCTGATGCTCGGGCAGCTATTGAAAAGCCCCAATAAAGTCTTCAGCAGGGAGCAATTGATCCAGTTGGTCTGGGGATTTGATTCGGAGACGGAAGGACGAACCATTGATTCGCATGTCCGCAATGTCCGGGAAAAAATCCGACAGGCCGGCTTTCCGATTGACAAGCACTTTCTCACGGTCTGGGGAATCGGCTATAAATGGATCAACGAAGCAATGGATTAGAGTGCCAATAGAAAAGGCCCGTTGGAAGAACCTCTTCCAGCGGGCCTTTTGGAATTACGCAATGTTGCGGCAAGCTTCTGCACATTTGCGGCAAGCCTCCGCACAATGTTTGCAATGGTCGTGATGGTCTGCGTGCTTCGCGCATTCGTCGCCGCATGCATCGCAAATTGCAGCGCATACTCTGGCCAGTTCCGGCACAAACGGCGAATTTCTCGAAATTGCCTGTTCCAAAAAGGCGCAGATGTCTGCACATTCCCGGTCTAACCGGATGCACTGAACCATCATCTTCACGTCTTCCTCTTGCAGGCAAGCGTCAAAACAGTGGTTGCACGCTGCAGCGCAATCGTGCAAAATTTGGATGAGTTCCTGATGCTGATCATGAGCCATATTAAAACCTCCATTTTTTTTAGTTTTCTTTAATACCTCTTCCCGTTCGCCCTTCCATTAAACGAAAAACGCCAAACTCCATCAAAACTGCATATTTTGGGTGGCTCTAGAAATCGGTACAATACTTTCGTGATTCCTATCGCTGCTGGTGTCCTTGCGCCATGGGGGTTAGTGATCAGTCCGGCGATAGGCGCTGTTGTCATAAGTCTGAGTATAGTGATCGTCGCAATCAATACGAAGCTTTTGAAGGCTTAATAAAATAATATAAAATATTTTTACAAATTAAGTAATTTATGAAAAGACAGCGTAAAATATAAAAGGAAGGAAGAAGCTCAGGTTGAACCGAGCCGCTATATCCTTCTTTTTTTATTTTGTCGATTAGATAACTAGATATACTTCATGATTAGAAATAAAAATCCTTGTCTAATAAAAAAGTTAAAACTATTTCTGCAGGCTTTACGAATATATGTAGGAAGCGATGAAAGAGATGTGATGAAGCAAGTGGATTTGGAAAAACGGTGGATTCGGCGTGTTCAGCGGTCGGGGCACGAGGACAGCGCGAATCAATTAGTAAAAGCCTACTATAAAGAGATATTCGCTTTTGTCTACAAACAAGTTGTCGATGAACAGGGGGCACTCGATTTAACGCAGGAAGTATTTATTCGCATGCTGCAGGCCATCAGCAGCTATGATTCGCGAAAAGCCTCTTTTCGGACATGGCTGTATCGCATTGCAACCAATCATTGCATCGATTATTTCCGGTCGAAAAGCTACCGGACGACTGCGCGGACAGATTACATAGAAGAACAAGAGATAGAAAGTCCGGAAGATATTTTACAGGAAATTACCCAAAAAGAACGAATGCAGGAGCTGCAAGCGAGTCTGGCGCTTTGTGATCATACAGCCCAACACATTTTCCGTTATAAATTGTTTCTGGATCAGACCTTTGGGGCAATTGCGGAGGCTCTGCATTTGCCGGAATCGACAGTAAAGACGAAGTATTACAAAACGGTCCGTTTTATACGAAAGGAAATGGAGGAGATGCGATATGACCAAGGATAACTGGAATATCCCGTATCCAGATGATCAGGAAATCGAACGGCAGGCGGCTTTGATTGTCCAAAAAGCTCTTCCGGCAAAACCAAGTTTTTTCAAGGCTATGAAAGGCATTAAAAATCAGATGGGCTGGCAGTATTTGTTTCCCAATCGCAGCGAAACTGTCTTCGCAAGTCTCCTGTTGGCGGTCACGATCTTTTGCATATGGCTGATTACCTCAGACAGCAAATCGATTTCACCTTCCCTTTACGGCTATGTGTTTCTTGCATCGCCCATTTCGCTACTGCTTATAACAGCCTATGCTTTTTATGAAAAGTGGGAGAAGCAGACTTTTGAACTTGAAATGACGATGAAGGTTACGATTTTCCAAGTGATAGCTGTGCGGATCTTGATCTTCAGCGGTATTGCTTTACTTATCAATATGACAGCGGCGCTTGTTATGGCCTTGAACTTCGATGTCGATTTTTTGCGGATATGGATCATTTCTTTGACGGGCCTCTTTGGTTTTTCGTCGGGGCTGCTGTGGTTTGTTGCACAGGGCAATGTCTGGCGCCGAACAATCATCTTTTCACTGAGTTGGCTGTTCATCAATAGCGCATGGCTGCTCACGATGAATGAGTCTTATTTGCGGGTCGTGTTTCAACTGCCGCTCGTGGTGTATATCGGCATACTGCTTATGTTAATCGGTTTCTTTTTCTATACATTTACAAAAGCATTTACTCGGAAGCAGGAGGGATTATGGACATGCTGACAGTCAGCGAACTAGGCAAGGATTACGGCAAATTTACAGCTTTACAGAACATGAACCTTCAATTTGACAACGGCATTTATGGCTTGCTGGCGCCGAACGGAGCGGGGAAAACGACGCTCATCAAAATGCTCGTCACTCTAATCAAACCGACAAGCGGCGAAATCCTCTATGACGGCAAACCCATTGAAGCACTGGGAGAAGACTACCGTGAACTGATTGGCTATTTGCCTCAGCACTTCGGCTATTATAAGCATTATACGCCGCAGAAATATTTAAGTTACTTGGCTGCGTTAAAAGGAATGGACAAGAAAACGGTGGACCGCCGCATTGATGAAGTATTGGAAATGGTCGCTCTGAGTGATGTGAAACATAAAAAGATGCGAAAATTCTCAGGCGGCATGATTCAACGTGTCGGGATTGCCCAGGCGCTTCTTGGGGATCCCAAGATATTGATCTTGGATGAACCGACTGCGGGGCTCGATCCGAAAGAACGTGCCCGTTTCCGCCATCTGCTGTCGGATCTGGCACGCGAGCGCATCATCCTGATTTCAACGCACATCGTGTCGGATATCGAATCCATTGCCAATGAAATCGTCATGATCCGCGACCAGACTCTGTTGTATAAAGGCGACACAGCCACTATTTGCGAAAGCCTGCGGGGGAAAATCTTCGAAGTGGCTATGCCTTATGGACATTTCGGTGAATTCCGGAAGCGATTCCTGACACTTGAAGAAAAGCAGGAGCACGGGCAGATGTTGGTGCGCTTTTATGCGCCGGAGCAGCAAGAGGCAGGATGGCAGCCGGCCGAACCGGAATTGGAAGATGTGTTTTTAGTGGAATATGCCAATGAAAGCAGCATCAGGTAAAGCCATGTGGATTACGTGGCATGAAATGAAAAAAGCCATCACTTCGCCGGTCATTGTGGTCTTGCTCGTCTTGTTTATTGTCTTTAACGGCTTTCAGATTTTCAGCCAGTCTTTTTTGAGGGATGAATTAAAAATCGTCAATGACATTACATCCTCCTACGGCAATGCCATAACGGAAGCCGGTTTACTGGAAATGCAGGGAGACATCGATGGCGATGCAGAACAACTTGGCGCACAACAAGATGCTGAAATGTATTTAGAAGAAATGACTTACGAAAAATATGAGCAGGTAAATCCCGCTGGCCAAAAAGCAATCGACCGCCTCAGTTTGAATTATACGTATTATGCATTGGGAATGGATTTGGAGGCACGCTACAAAGCCATCGATATGGAAGAGCTGAGAAAAGACCTGTTTGATGCGGTACCTATGGAAGGGAGATTGGCTGAATTCATGGGCGGACAATTTACAAAATGGGAAAACCGCTACAAGGAAATTGTGGAAACCGAAGAATACAAAGAATGGTTTTTTGCGGGACATTACCGCATGCACAGTGAATTGTTCCGCTCGCTCGTAAAGAATATCGCTGTCCAAAGCATTTTGCTTGTCGTCTTGATTACAGCGCTCATTGCGAACTACGAAGTGGAGCAGCGGACACAATTTACCATCTACGCGACAAAAAAAGGGCGCACTTTAATCTGGCATAAGCTTAAAGCTTGCTTAAATGTCAGTTTGCTGGCGTTCGTGCTGCTTGCCGGATGTTCTCTGGGGCTGTTTTTCATCGTTTATGACTATTCGAGTGTCTGGAGCACGGCAGTAAGCAGCGGACTGAACTGGGAATATAAGCTTCCTTACATCACATGGTGGCCGCTAATGGTCTGGCAATACTTGATTCTAGTTTTGTTGGTAGAGCTATTTGCTGTCCTGCTTGTCGCGATTCTAGCTTTCACTGTGAGCTTATATATTAGGAACAGTTATTTTACTTGGGTTATTTGCCTTTCGATGCTTATCGCATTGTTTTTGCTGCCCTCCTTCCTAAATGCTTTTCCCATGCTGCAATTTATCGCCAGCCTGAACTTAAGCTTACTGCTGATGAATCCCCATATGTATTTTACAGGGGGCACCACGTTTACGATGATCCAGTACTTTGAACTCTGGACAATTCTTCTTTGGTTGATTATTTCACTAATAAGCAGTGGCTGGTCAATACGAAGATTTTATAAAAGGGATGTGGCATAGAATGCAATTGTTCCGGTTGGAAATGAAGAAAATATTTTCTTGGAAGCTGTTGATTCTTATCGGCATTGTGAATGCCTTACTATTCCAATTGCGCCTGGAATTTGATTTGGAGTATTTTCCGAACGGCCGGCCTGCAACCGATCTCTTTTTGATTGAGCAGGAAATTATTCCGAAGTACGGTGCCACATTGGATGAAAGCGAATTCCAGGACTTGAAGGCGACTTACGGAGAACGTGTAAAAGAAGCCGATGCTTATTTTGCAAAAGAGAAGCAAGCACAAGAGCTCGGCATTACAGATTATCAGACCTTCCGAAATCATTCGAATACAAATCCAAACATGTCGGGATACCATTTGGATTTGTTGTATGACAATGTCCAAAATCTATTATGGGAACTGCAGGCATGGGAATCCTTGATTGAAAATCATGAAAATGAAAAATTGTCTTTAGAAGCGAATATCGAGACGACTGCTGGGGCACGCCAGCAGCATTTTGAACAACAGCAAACAGGGGAACAGCCCGGTTTTTATTCCAGCGTCGTGCTCGACAATTTTTATACGTACAAAACGAATATGGCAATCATTATTTTGATCAGCATCGCCCTATTGATGTCGCCGGTTTTTCTGCGGGATTACCGGGCGGGCTTGGTTCCTATCCAGTATACGTCGAAGCTTGGGAGAAAGGTCTACCGGGCGAAATGGCAGGCAGGCTTATGCAGTGCGGCTTTGCTGGCAGCGGTGCTCCTGACCATTTACATGGGCTTGTATTGGACAAACGGCACCGCAACCCACTTCAATTTGCCGCTTGCGTCTTTTGGCTGGTATGACTATTGGTATGACATGACGTTCCTGCAATACATCTTCTTATCGGTAGCCGCCATCTTTTTTGTGGCAATGCTTCTTGGTGTAGTGTCCATGGCGGTTTCGACCGTTGTTCCGAATGCCATCGTTTTGATTGGAATCCAAATCGTTGTTTTGTTCATCACGATTGCGGGCGTTGTGATGTACTTGATCCGGGATATCCTGAACATCTGGCTGCCGCAAGCATTAGTTCCAACCGGTTATAGTATGTTGGTTCTCGTCACCATCGTTTCCGCATGGCTGATCTGGAAGCGTGAAATGCGCAAAGATATTGCTTAGAACGTCAGAAAAATAAACCGCTGAATTTAAAAATCATGACAATAAAACCTTCGCTGCTTTTAGCGGAGGTTTTCGTTTTTAAATAAGAAAAAGATTTGAAAACCTTTAAAAAAACTTTTTCATAAAGCAGCTTGTTAAATGAAACTATTCCCGAAAATCTTACGTCTACGAAGTATAAAGGAAGGGGGAGGATGGGACTGTGGCCAGGAACTTAAACGAATCTAAAGTAAGTGATGAGCAGATGGAAAAGATTATGGACAGCTGCGGCGAAGAACTGATTCGCCTGGCTTATTTTTACGTTCAAGACTGGCAGGCTGCCGAGGACATTGTGCAACAAGCCTTTCTTGCTTATTATCAAAAGGCCCATCAGTTTGAAAACCGCTCCTCGCTGAAAACCTACCTTTCCAAAATAACGATCAATAAATGCCATGACCATCTAAGAAGTTGGAAAAATAAGCGGGCCTTGTTTACGGATACCATCGAAAACCTGATGTCAGGCGGAAAGTCTCCAGAAGAAAATGTGGAAGTCCGATCGGGCCAAGCCAATTTAACAAGAAAAGTATTGGGGCTGCCAATTAAATACCGGGAAGCCATCCTTCTTTACTATTACCAGGAATTCACGACGAAAGAAATCAGCCATTTGCTAAACAGCCAGGAGAACACAATTAAAACGAGAATGAGAAGAGCGAAAAAGCTGTTGAAAGACCAAGTCGATGCAAGCGAATGGGAGGGGTTCCAGGATGAACAAGCTTAAACGAGAGATGGATGCGTTTATCGGCAGCGATCCCCGGTTCAAGGAGTCCTTGAAACAAAAAATAAGAATGGAAATCAAAAATGGGAACAGAGAAGAACCTTATGCTAAAAGAAGAAGTCCCATTAAATACGTCGTCATTTTTGCGCTTCTCCTGTCAGCCATCAGCTTATTTCTGGTCCTGAATTTGAATGAAGGTGAGCAAGAACCGCAAAATACAAATTTCGGCCAGCCGGAAACTGCTGTCCTGACTGACCCCGACACGGAGGCAGAAATTGCTGTTTTTACGGAATACGAGGCGCCGATGGAAATCTTGAATTTTAAGTACGATGCGATGGACCGGGGAAATCATGATTACACTGTTTATCCTTTATTGATTGACCCCAAAGCTTATGATGACAAATCCGTTTCCAGAGGAGATGTGATTGTCTATGAAATAGAAGCATTTGATGGGAAAAAGAAGACTGTCTCCCGCATAATCGGGCTTCCGGGGGAAACAATCGAAATCAAAGAAGGGCAATTCTATGTCAATGGCCAGCAGCTGGATACTTTTTACGGCAAGGCACATCGAATGGGCATCGGGACTCTTAAAGAATACGATGCCGCCCTGAAAGAACAAGGATCTGAACAGAATGTCGGATCGATGAAAGAAGTCTTTTCACAGACAACACCCGCATTCCGACTAGCAGAGGATGAAGTGTTTGTGGCGGGCGATGATTGGTTCAGAGGCAACCAGGAAACGCTTCTGCTTTCTGAAATTGAAGGAGAAGTAATGGGGTATGTAAAATGAGATAGTGGATTCGAACCGCTAATAAAAAAGGAGGGACTTGGCTGCAAGTTCCTCCTTTTTTAGTATGCCGACACTTCTTAATATTAGCCAACTTTCGCTTATGAATCGTATTTTCGGCGTTACTGGTCGTATTTCGGTGACATCTGGTCGTAAATTTGCGACTACTGGTTGTATTTCAGAAACTACTGGTCGTATTTCCAAAAATCGCGGCGATTGACAACGCTGAGCATGAAGAAAACTCATATTTCCGCTTCAACTTCCTTCAATTTCATTAACTGCATCCCGCTCCAGGCGTAGACAAGAGAAGCAATGTAAAAAATCGTGGCAATCGTCAGGAAGTCGACGAGGTATCCGGTGGCAATCACTGCAATCGCTGCCGCAATGGACGTCCATACATGATAGCGTCCGATTTGGGTGCCGGCCAATTCTTTGGTTACAAAGCGTGCCAGAACGGTTTTTTCAGAGTTTTTTTGGACTGCTCCAAGTACGCCCATCAGCACCTGCAGGATGTAGACATGATAAACTTCAGTGGCCAAAGGGAAACAAAGGAGAAGGACTGCCATCCCCCAGGAATAGACGCCTAGCAAAGTTTTGTCGCCGACGCGGTCTGCGTATTTCCCGATCAGCGGATAGCATAGCGCCGCTGTCAGCGCAAACAGCCCATAGGACCAGCCGAATTGTGCGTAGCTGTTCCCGACATTTTTGATCAGCAGAATATAAAACGGGAAAATCATGCTGGACGCCATGCCGATGGTGCCTTGATAATAGATGAAACGTTTATAATTCATGGCCGGTACTCCTCATAAAACAGATTTTTGAAGCGGTGGTCCGGATCGTAGCGGTCTTTCAGCTGGAAGAATTCATTTGTTCTCGGATACGCTTTCTGCATTTGCGCTTTGGTCGGATAGCCGAAATAAGGCAAGTAATAACTGCCGCGGTGGGCGAGTGTCACATCAATCATTTCCTGCACGATTTCCCGAGTATCTGCCACACTTTCGGGGTCGGTTCCTTGGTTGATGAGCAGCACCAAAGAAAACATATCTTCTTTGGCATACGATAATACCGCATTGTCGTTTTGGCCGACATAGCGGACGGTGACATTCAATAGATTGAAATCGGGATGGGCTTCCAAAACGGCTTTCAATTCCGGAATGTACGATTCAAATTCATCGACGGGAACGAAATATTCCTGTAGCACTTCCGTTTTCCGGCTATTGTCGTATTCCATGAATTCCGAGTCTGACCGCATGACGTTGTTTCTTGAAACGAGCTTCCCGTCTATCCCTTCCGTGTACGTTTTCTGGGTCTTCCAAAATGTTTCTTTTCCGGCATCATTGATGCGTGACAGTCCTAGGAAAAACTTCGGCACCGCCACGAGGTTTTCCGTTTTCAACTGCTTGTGTTCAGGAAGCTTGCTTTGGTCCGGAGCCGTCTCATACGTGATGGCATACATTTCTTCCAGCAGCGATTCCGGTGCAATGGAAAGGCGCGCCAAATGCATTTTGGCTTCCGGTTTCGCTTTCACCTGTTCTTTAAAATAAGCCGGGTAATCCCGGAAATCCATGCTTTGAGTCTCCGTAACATACAATTCGTCTTCAGTAAGCTGAAACGTAGCATCCAATATGATGCCAAACAAGCCATAGCCGCCGATCACCGCATAAAACAGCTCCTTGTTTTCCGTGGGGCTCAAGTTCCGGATTTCTCCGTCAGCAGTCAGAACGCGCATCGACAATACCGTATCCGACAAGCCGCCGTGGCGGATGTCCAGGCCATGGGCATTGACGCTGAGTGAGCCGCCGATGGTAAAAATGTTTTGCGACTGGCTGACTTTCAGCGACAAGCCGTACGGGTTGACTGCTTCCTGGATATCCGCCCATGTGGCCCCGCTTTGTACGGTGACTGTCTTGGCGTCTTCATCGACTTCGAGTATCTGGTTGTACGGCTTCATATCGACCATGATGCCATCCGGATACACGGTCTGCCCGCCTTGGCTGTGCTGCATGCCGGCAATGGAAAGAATATCTCCGCTCCGGTTGGCATTCTGTACAAGCTGCTGCAGTTCCTTTTCGTCTGTCCCTGGTTTTACCGTTCTGATTTTGACGGGCAAAAGCCGCTGGTGCGCTTCTGCAGTGGAATCATGGAGATGAGCGGAATAGAAGTAAGCCGATAAGCACAAGATAAAGCAGTATAATAAAACCAACCCAATTTTTTTCATCGCTTTCACCACCCTTTATTGATTAAGTTGTGTTCAAATGTTATATTTGGTGTAATATTACACTATAAGTGAAAATAAAACTAGAGGTGTTTGGATGAATCAACAAGAATTAATTGAAGTCGTGTCACAAAAGATGCGATTGATCCGGCTGGAAAACGAATTTTCACAAGAAGAAATGTCGAAAATTCTGGGCCTATCCAAAAAGACATTGATTCAAATTGAAAAAGGCAGAGCCGAAGCCAGCTGGAACGTAGCGGTTACGTGTGTGGCGTTATTTGAGCAAAGTGAAATTCTGCAGAACGGTTTAGGGGATGACCCGCTGGAAGTGGTCCGGCTGGTAACGTTCAACAATATCGACCAGGCTTCCGTAAAGACGATGGGCGGGAAGGTTTGGTGGAAAGAACTTGAAAAGCGTGGAGCGTACAAGCTGCAGCAGAATGTGGTGAGCCAGCATTTCCGGATCATTGATGAGGCCAATTACCGCCGGTTCAGTTCGTTTGACGAGGAAGAAGCGAAGCTGCACTTGAATACGCTGGAGCGAAAAGCAAAGGATGCAAGCAAGAAGAAACCTTCAAATTGAAAAAAGATGGATGAACGCAACGGATCTTTAACACAAGCGAAGGAGGAACTCAAATGAAACCAAAAGTATTCATAGCAAGGCCGGTGCCGCCGGCAGTAGAAGCCTACATAGCCAAATATTGCTACTACAAAATCTGGAACAAACAAGAACGCATTCCGGACGCTGTTTTGCTGGAAGAAGCGAAAAGCGTGGATGGGCTGCTGGTCCAAAACCCGCCGATTACCCGTAAATTTCTTGCACAAGTGCCGCAGGTGAAAATCATCAGCAATACATCGGTCGGCTACGATTCATTTGACGTGGAAGCGATGAAGGAACTCAGTGTGATCGGTACACATACGCCATTTGTACTGGACGAAACGGTGGCTGATCTGGTCTTTGCGCTGATGCTGTCAGCTGCAAGAAGGGTGCCGGAAATGAATGAGTTTGTCAAACAGGGGAAGTGGACCAAAGACACAAAGCCGGAGGAATTGTTTGGGGTGGATGTACACCATGCCACGCTGGGGATTGTCGGAATGGGCCGCATTGGGGAGAAAATCGTCAGAAGAGCCGTTCATGGTTTTGAAATGAATGTCCTTTTCCACGCGACGACGCCAAAACCGGAGCTTGAAGAACAATACGGCATTCGCTACAGTTCGTTAGACGAGCTGCTGGAAAAATCCGACTTTGTCGTATTGATTGTCCCGTTGACCGAGTCGACTCGCCGTCTATTGGGGGAGGAACAGTTCCGCCGGATGAAACCCACAGCCTATTTAATCAATGCCGCAAGAGGAGCCGTGGTGGACGAACAGGCGTTAATCGGTGCACTGGAAGCAGGAGAAATTGCTGGTGCGGCACTCGATGTGTTTGTACAGGAGCCGGTCGACCCGGAAAATCCGTTGTTGAAGATGAAGCAGGTGACGGCGGTGCCGCATATCGGCTCTGCGACGGCCAAAACCCGCGAGGCGATGGTCATGAAAGCTGCTGAAAATTTGGTGGCCGGTGTAACAGGGGGCACTCCTGAAAATGTGATGAAAGAATTGAAAGAGCTGGTGGAGCAGAAGAGCGAATGATTGTAGGGTTCAATCAGCTTTTTCTTTGAGAAATGGATACAGTGATAAAGAAAGAAAAAACACCTTTTGTTGGTTTAAAGGAATTGCATTTCCTTTATTCAACGAAAGGTGTTTTGTTTTTTATGGAACCGCTGGATTTTTTCGGCATTGAGTTGCTCAGGCTACGCTCTTTCTGCTTCTGACGTCTCTGCCGCGTCTTCTGTGTCGCCTGTCCGTACTACCAAAACGTCGCAATGGCTGCTGCGGACGATGTGTTGGGATACACTTCCCATCAAATATCGTTCCACGGCATTCAAGCCTTGAGCCCCGCAGACAATCAGGTCCGCTTCCACCCGTTTTGCGTAATCCCGCGAGATGACTTTATACGGCGATCCGGCAGCAACAAACGCATTCACTTCTGGAATGCCTGCTTCCAGCGCATTTTTTTTATAACGATCGAGCAGTTCCTTCCCATGATCGAATACCCGGTCATCGACATCGGGTATCCGCTTCGTCATTGCGGAATAGGAACGGGTATCTACGACGTAGATTAAATTCAATACGGACTTGTTTCGAAGCGCAATTTCCACGGCTTTTTTGAATGCCCATGCAGCTTCATCGGATCCATCTACTGCTGCCAAAATTTGTTTGTACGCAAAATCCACTTTTATCTCCTCCAATAGTTAGTCTTCTTAATGAGTAAAATTCTCCAAAGCGGGAATGAAATCCTGCAGGCAAAAGAAAGAATTTTCAATTGTCAGTATAATTGAGAAAAATCCAACTTCCGTTCTGCTAAAAAAGATTGAAGTGTTTTTCTTCTATTCAAAGCAGCGGTCCAGGATTAGAAGGTTTAGAAGTGTCCAGAACGGTCATATGAGGAGTAAAAGAAAGGAGAGAGGAAGAATGGCAAAAAGAATTTTATGCATTGTTGCAAACCCGGACACTCGGGCCGATTCTTTCAGTTCGTCCGTTTCCAGAGCATTTTTGGATGAGCTGCGCGCAAGCCAGTCAGATTACGAAGTCAAGGAAGTGGATATATTTGAAACGGAGCTGCCGGCTTTGGATTTCAATTCAGAAAACAGAGTGGAGGAGGCGGAAGGAAAAACAAAGGATTTCGGTCTTTTGCTTGATCAAATAGCGGATGCAGAAGCTGTGGTTTTCATTACGCAAACAATCGGGTTCGGGATTCCAGGCCACTTAAAGTCATGGATTGAAGTATTGGTGGCAACAAGAAACACGCAGAAACTGGCAAATAAAAAAGGCTTCCATCTGCAGATAGAAGACGATACGCTTGTTCCGGTCTTCCAGTTGAAAGAACATGATTTCTTGCGGAATTTTTTAAAGGAATGTTCAATGGATATGTTGGAAACTTGCGCATTAAGGCATCTCCATCAGGAAAGGAGCGAACCCGACAACTTCCTGATGGAACTGATACAGGATGCAAGAGAAGCGGCCCGGGACTTTTCAGGGTTTCTTAAACGGTAAAAAGAACTTCATTTTGAAATAACCATCTGTTTTTAACGCGGAATATTAACATCTTTTTAGTCTAAGGCATAAAATCCTGTACGTCCTTCGCAAAGGGCTTACAGGATTTTAAATTTCACTGATTATCAGCTGTTTTATCTAAAGGTTCCAAAACCCAGGGAAGATCCACTTCAAACTCCAGCTGAAGAACCGGCGCTGGAAAATCTTCAGGAACAAACATCAACTCTGTGGAGAAACCGATGGTGAAATTGTCGAGGTTCAGCGTGTTGGATTCTTTCCAGGTAGAGGAAGTGGTCAGTTCGCCTTCTATAACAGTCCCCGTGAAATGGTAAAAACCCAAGTACGTATGAAGCCCTTCTTCGTTGGATGGGAATTCTGAGAGTTCTGCAGGCATCTTCGGGTCGATTCCAAGTGCTGCAAGCAAAGCAATGAACTTTGAACTCATCCTTCCAGTGGAAGCTGTGAAATTGCTGCAGTATGCACAATTGCAAACGTCTACACCTTTAGCATAGAATTCCTGAGTTTGATCGGAATCCAACCCCAATAACCAATTAGCGATTTTTAACTGAGATTTCATGTATAGCGTTCTCCTTCCCGCTTTTAAAAGAAGTGTCCGATAGGAAGTTAATTCTTCGGCGAAGGTGTTTTCTTCTCCATTACCTCTGCCAGCTGATGGGAATTCGGATCTTTTTCTTCGTGGAGTTTCGCTACGATGTTTTCGTAATCCTGCGCATTGCGGTTCTGGCTTAATTTGTTTGCCGCCTGGATCTCTTTAATCTTAATTTTGAATCCGACAATGCCTTTCACTTCTTTTTCCAATAGCTCAGAAGACAGCTTGTCCCATAAGACCGGGTTCTCCCGGTGCTCTTCGTATTTCAATAACAGATTCGTCAAGTCCTGTTTCAATTCTTCCTCACTTAATAGCTGTGCCGCTCCGTAAACATGGACCGACTGGTAGTTCCATGTTGGAACGTTTTCATGCTCGTACCAGGAAGAGGAAATGTACGCGTGCGGTCCTTGGAACATGACCAGAACCTCATCATTCGCCTCAAACGTGCGCCACTGTGGATTGCCGTATGCCATGTGTCCGGTTATAAAGGTATCTTCACCTTCTTTGGCCCACTGCAAAGGCAGGTGGGTAGCAATGGGCCTTCCTTTTCGAGTGGTGACCAGTGTCCCAAAGGAGTTTTGCTGGACAAATTCCCGAATTTCTTCAAAATCGCTGACTTTAAACTGTTTTGGAATAAACATGATGGACCGCCTTTCAGAAGCTGTTATTGGAGTGACTTTGTCATGATCAAGTCGATTTGTTCGTCGTCGCCCATAAAGAACGAATGGGCGCCAGTTTGCACAAAGCCTTTCTTTTGGTAAAACGCAATTGCGTTATCATTTTCTTCCCATACGCCAAGCCAAACTTTCGACTTGTTCAGCTCCAAAGCCATTTCCATCGACTTGTTCAGCAGCTGCTTTCCGAGCCCGTGTTTCTGAAAATCTTTTTTTACGTAAATCCGTTCAACTTCCAGCGAATCCTCGCCCATTTCTTCCGACTGGGCATTCCCGGTATTGATTTTCAAATAACCCGCGACTTGCTGGTCGTATAGAACAAAGTAAAAGTGGGAAGAGGGGTTGGCTATTTCACGTTCCAATTGCTCCAGGTTATAAGCCCGTTCCAAATAGGCATTCAAATGTTCCGGTGAATTTTGTTCCTGAAAAGTTTCCGTAAATGTTTCTTTGCTGACCGCCTGGAGTTCGACTACGTCATCCAGGGTGCACTTCTTAATCATCATCTGAACTTTCGCTCCTTTGCTTAATAATCCCGCTTGTTTCCTTTTTTTACAAAATCCCAATCCGTTTCGATGTTCTTCCGGATCCGCTGCAGCAATTCAAAAGCCATTTCTTCTTCCAGCTCAGAAAAACCGTCCAATGCCACTTTATTGGAGTGATCGTTTTCCCGTTTGATGAACGGGTAGACAGCGTTGCCTTTGTCTGTCGGGAACAGCTTTTTGATTTTTTTGTTGCCCGGATCGTCTTTCTTTTCAATAAACCCGTTTGCCTCCATCTTTTGAATCGCCCGTGTGGCGGTGGAGCGGTCGACTTTAATCAAGTCGATCAATTGTTCCTGGATAATTCCAGGGTTCTCGCAGATCCGCACCAAATACAAATACTGGCCTTTGGTCAAATCGAATTCCTTGAATTCGATGTTGCTGATGGAATCCAGGGCCCGGGCAATCATGCCGATTTCGCGCAGAATTTCTTTCATAAGGAGCTCCTTCAAAAAAAGTTTTTGTTGCATTTGCAATAAAATATCGTATATATTGAATGTACTGCAAATGGACCGCCAACGCAACAGGAAAATGAAATTCTTATTAAACCATTAGGGGTGAAGGATATGGAAACCAAACTTATGTCGAACGAACAAGACCTAAAGAAGGCCTTTGCGATTCGGGAACAAGTTTTTGTGAATGAACAAGAGGTGGCGATAGAAGATGAATTCGATGAATTTGACGTGATTGGAAGCCCATGCCGGCACATACTCGTATTTTACGACGGGCAAGCTGTAGGAACCGGGAGAATCCGGTTTCTGGAGCAAACAGGGAAACTGGAGCGAATTTGCATATTGGAACCGTACCGGAAACTGGGAATCGGCAAAATCATTATCGGGTCATTGGAGGAAATTGCCGAAAGCCAAAGCGCAGCCCAAGTGAAATTACACGGACAGACGCAGGCAGCAGGCTTCTATAAAAAACTGGGCTATGAGAGCCGCTCGGCTGTCTTTATGGAAGACGGAATCCCTCATATTGTTATGACGAAAGATCTGTCTCATGGAAAACGAATATGAAGAAGCCATACGCAAACTTTGCATTTTTCCTGCTGGGAATCATGGGACTGGCCCTTGGCATTTCCTTAACCATCTTATCTGACTTAGGGACGTCGCCATTTGACGCAGTTTTGGTGGGCTTGTCTATTAAGGTGGGGCTAACCGTTGGGAGTTGGGAAGTCTTGCTGGCTGTCCTCATGATCGGCTGCAATTCTTTACTGACCAGGCATCGGCCGGAAGTGATGGGACTGATCACAGCAGTCATTACAGGCGTTGGAATTGATTTATGGCTTTTTCTCTTAGGCAGCGTGGTCACACCTGAAATCTGGAGCGCCAAGGCCATTTGCTTTACTTTCGGCCTGGTTTTAATCGGAGCGGGGACCGCCACTTATCTCCTGACAAATTTCGCCCCCATTCCGATAGATCGGTTGACCTTAATCATTAAAGACTTAACGCGAACCGACCTCTTTGTTTCACGGACGCTGATCTATCTTGGCTTTTTGATTGTGGCTTTTCTCGTGGGAGGGCCGATTGGAATTGGAACGGTTTTAACGGTTTGTTTTGGAGGCCTGATCCTTAATTTCTTTATGAAGCCAATCGGAAAAGCCTTGAAAGCAACGCTCCATACAGAATCATAAAATAAAACTTCAAGCTCATCTTGTAAAAAATGGCATCTGCAGATATACTAATCAAAAATAAATAATTTAGCGATGATGAGAAGAGTAGATTGACTGCGTTTTTTCCAGAGAGCTTCGGCAGCTGAAAAGAAGCAAAAATGCGCAATCGAAAATGGCCTCGGAGCTTCGCGTTGAACCTTCCGTTTGGAACCAGTAGAATGCGACAAGAGTTGGCACTTGTTATCAAAGCCACAGTACAGGAGCAGAAGCTTTGTACTGACTGAGGCTGCTGGCGTGAGTTGGCAGCAAATTAAAGTGGAACCGCGAGTGAACCTCGCCTTTATTCGATTCGGATAAAGGCGGGGTTTTTTACTTTCTAAAAGAGGAGTGGAGAAGATGAGCGTATTTATTGGAGGCGCCTGGCCGTATGCCAACGGTTCGTTGCATTTGGGTCATATCGCGGCCTTGCTGCCGGGGGACATTTTGGCGAGGTATTACCGGTTAAAAGGTGAGCGGGTTTTGTATGTTTCAGGCAGTGACTGCAACGGGACGCCGATTTCCATCAGGGCCAATCAGGAAGGGAAAACAATCACAGAAATCGCCGATCACTACCATCAGGAATTTACGGAAAGTTTCTCGAGGCTCGGCTTCACCTACGATTTGTATACAAGGACGGACAGTGCTTTTCATCATGAAACGGTTCAACGGATCTTTTTGGACTTGATGGAAAACGACCATATCTATAAGAAAGAAACCGACCAGATGTACTGTGAAACTGATCAGCGTTTTTTGCCTGACCGGTATGTAGAAGGGATTTGTCCGGTATGTGCCCATCCGTCCCGCGGCGATCAATGCGACAATTGCTCAACCATTTTGGATCCGCTGGACTTACTGGAGCCGAAATGCAAGCTTTGCGGAAATGCGCCGACGGTGAAGAAAACGGAACAATTTTATTTTGCGTTAAGTGCTTTTCAAGGAGAACTTGAGACCTATGTTAAAGAAGCAAAGGACAGGGGTGCTTGGCGCGAAAACGCCATTCATTTGTCTGAACGCTACTTAAAAGAAGGGCTGTTGGACCGGGCAGTGTCCAGGGATTTGCCAAACGGCGTCCCTTTGCCGGTAGAGGGCTATAAAGATAAAAAGGTGTATGTCTGGATCGAAGCCGTTTCGGGCTATTATTCCGCAAGCCGGCAATGGGCTGCTGAAAATCACGAGAGCGATGAAGAATTCTGGCAAGGAGATGCAAAGGCTTATTATGTCCACGGCAAAGACAATATCCCATTCCATACGATCATTTGGCCGGCAATACTAAAAGGCATTGGCGTCCAGGGCTTGCCGACTCATATCGTCTCCAACGAATACTTGACGCTTGAAAAACGGAAGCTGTCGACAAGCAAAAATTGGGCTGTGTGGGCACCGGATATTTTGGATAGATACAACCCGGATTCCATCCGCTATTTTCTGGCCATCAACGCGCCTGAAAACCGCGACACGGATTTTTCCTGGCGTGAATTCATTTACAGCCACAACGGCGAACTGCTTGGAGCCTATGGAAATTTCATCAATCGAACTTTGAAATTTATCGAGAAAAGCTACGAAGGAACCATACCAAAAGCAGAAGTGGATTCCAGCATAAAAAGAACAATTGAAGGGCTTTATGAAAGCGTCGGCCGAAAAATCGAGGAAGGCCATTTCAAAGAAGGCATTGAAGAAGTGTTCGCGTTCGTCCGCTTTGCCAATAAATACTTTGACGAAAAAGAACCGTGGAAAGAAATCAAAGAAAACCGGGCTTCGTGTGATCAAACGATTGCCACGTGCATGCTGATCATTGCGAACCTCAGCCAGCTCTTAAACCCGTTTTTGCCGTTCTCGACGGAAAAGGTACAAGGCATGCTGGCAATGGAAGTGTTGAGATGGGGCTATGTAGATTGTGAAACTGTGCAGGTATCGAATATCAAGCCGCTGTTCGAACGCTATGACATAAAGCGGATTGAAGAAGAGGTTGAAAAGCTAAATAGTGAAGCGAAGTGAAATTGAAGCCGTGTAAAATAATCTGAATAGAAGAGTTTTAAAAAAGCAGAGATTATTATGGCATGATTTTTTACAAGATTAATAATTTTAATTAAACTGCTCAGAAAATATTTAAGCGAGTATAATAGGAAAAAAGAGCCTGTAGATTGTCTTATGTTATTAAGATAGGGGTGAGGGCAAATGAAAATAGTGATTATCATTCTAGGAATAATTGTGCTCGCATTTTCTGCCTATGGATTGCTTACAGGAAATACCGCAGGGATTTTGCCTTTTATGTTGTTGGCTGTAGGACTGTTGTTTATAGCGGCTGGAATTTCTGAATTCCGAAAACGAAAAGTAGATGGTTTAATCAATTTTGTCCTTGCTGCTTTTATTTTAGTAGCTGCTGTTTATGCGTTTCAATAAAACGGAACATGAAGTTGTAGGATTAAACAAGATTAAAAGGATAGCGCCTGCTATCCTTTTTTTGCGGCCTTTAACCGGTTTATTTAAAATTGATTGATCTCTTCCATGATCGATTTCAACGTTTCAATCGACTTAAAAGGATCGCCTTTGTATTCCATGCTGTGATCCACATTGGGGAAAAGTCGCGAAATCAGATTTGAATTCTCCGTCAATAATTTGTACCTTTCCTCTGAATAGCAATAATCGTTGTCGCCAATGAAAGACAAGCCTTTGTTGGGGTTCTGGACCATTTTATCCAATACATCATCACGGTGGATTAATGGCGTCAGCCAAACCACTTTAGCATCTTTAAAAGCGTCTCTTTCCAGTTCGGTGCACAATGCAATCGTTCCAAGTGATTTGCCGACTAAATAAAATTCTTTATAAGCCCCATCCTTCAACACTTCATCAATAACGGTCTTCACATCCAGTTTAATTGCTGTACTCAGTTCATCCATATCAAAGCTGTCATAATCCGTGTCGTTGTATCGGTAGTTCACATTCAAGACATCAAATCCTTTTTTTAACAGGATTTCTTCTGAGTAGTGGAACAAGGGCCTTTGTGTCGTATATCCAGCGCCGGGCAGGAATATGGCCAGTTTATTTGATTGTTCTTCATGCGTGATAAGTGAATAAGGAATATCTAAATCCTTGTAGCCTTTGATTGTTTCTTTTTGCATGTTCATTAAATGTACCTCCTTTTTCAATAAGATATTAAATTAAGAAGAGACTCCATAAAGCTTTGGAGATCAGCGGTCCAGATGTTCAAATAATACATTTTGTCAAAGTAAATCATGATGCCTAAAAGGACAATGATGGCGCCGCCAAATCTCATCAGTCCAGCTGAATATTTCAAGATGAATTTCGTCTTGCCGATAAAGAACGCCATGATGATAAACGGCACACAGAAGCCAAGCGAATAGGTGGTTACCACTGCAATCGTATGAGCAGGATTGACTAAGCTTCCATATGTGATAATCGCACCAAATATCGGTCCGATGCAAGGCGTCCATCCGGCCGAAAAGATGAAGCCGACCACAAACGAATTCAAGTAAGTGGCGGATTTCTTTTGGTAATTGAGGCGTTTTTCACGGAACATAAATTCAGGTTTGATAATGCCCATTAAGAACAAGCCCATGAAAACCAGGAAAATGCCGCCAAGCATTTGGATCAGGGTCTGGTTCGTCCGGAATAAGCCGCCAATTGTGCTTAACGAAAAACCAAATATGTAGTAGATGACAGAAAAGCCTAATGAGAAGAAAATCGAGTGCATTAAGATTTTCTTTCTGAAAGAAGCCTGCTTGTTTTCCTTTAGCTCGTTTACAGAGACACCGGTGATATACGAAATAAAAGAAGGGTATAAAGGCAGACAACACGGAGAGACAAATGCCAAAAATCCCCCGGCTAACGCAATGAATATTGTAATGTTTTCCAAGTTCAACACCTCAACAATATTCTAGCACAATAAGATAACTTTTATTTCCATAGTTCCCATTAAATATTACAATTAAGAGGACATCCATTTTGATTGAAAAAATAGAGATCTGCCATTATTTCTGAACGAGGAGGAGTAAAATGATTTCCAAAGAACAACCGGCTTATTTGTCTACTGGAGAATTATCCAAGCTATTGAACGTTTCCGTTCGGACCATCCGCTATTACGATCAAATTGGTTTAGTGGAACCTTCTAAAAAAGAGGCAGGTGGAAAACGGTTCTATTCCAAAGAAGATATCCTGAATCTGCAAAAAATCCTGTTGCTTAAATCGTTGAACCTGTCCCTGGAAGACAGCCGGCGTATCCTTGCAGAGCAGTCGATGGCGGCGGTGTTGCTGGCACATAAGACAATTCTAAAAGAAGAAATCGAAAGGCTCCATGCCTCGTTGAAGCACACACAGTCGCTGTTAAATATTCTGGACTTGCAGGACAGCCTGCACTGGGAGGATTTGATTGCTCTGGTCGCGGGTGCTGATAAGGAAAAAGAATGGCGCCGCTATTTTTCCAAGGAGCAGCAGACCACTTTGAAAAGCCAGTTGCCGAAACTGGAAAGTGATGATTCTACGACGAAAAAGTGGATCAATTTGATCAAGCGGATAGAACTGTGCCTGGAAAAAGGGATTACCCCTCAATCACGGGAAGGGCAGCTAATTTCAGAAGACGCAGATCTCCTGTCTGCGGAAACTTTCGGCAACAATCCGGAACTCACAGAAGCGTTTTGGGAAGTCCGAAAATCAGCCCAAGCTTCAGAGGAACTTGGACTGTATCCGATAGACCCCGGAGTCATTGATTTTTTGGAAAGCGCCAGTAAAAAGGAAACTCTCTAAAATAGAATCAGCCGATTATTCAGCCTAAAAGCAAGTTAAGCGATGGCCGTTAAGATTACCGCGATTCCATTGAAAACTCCATGGATGATGATGCTGGGAATGACAGATCCCGTTTTTTGGTAGACCCACGCAAAAATAAGGCCAGATACAAAATTGACGGGCAAGGTGTTATAGGTCGGGATGTGGACAATCGTAAAAATAACTGAGCTGAACAGCATGCCCGACAAAATGCCGTAACGGCTTTGAAAGAACCGGTAAAGAAAGCCGCGGTAAAAAATTTCTTCATATACCGGCGAAATGACGGCTGCGGAAACAAAGGCGATAATGAAATTGAAAACGTTCATGTCCGTTTGAAGGCTTTCGGTCTTGCTGTTATCGGAACCAATTCCCATAAAAGACATGATCATCACCAATCCGACACTGACCAGGATTAAGATAAATGTCCATACGGCAATGAGCTTCCAATGGCCAGGCGAAAAGGGCCGGACTCCGACTGCTGCCCATGACTGGTTTTTGGGTTTTAATACGAAAAAGAAGAGTGCCGCCATAAAAATAAAGGACATGATCAAGCCAATGGATGTGCCGGCATAAAGCTCGTTTTGGAAAAGTTCCAGCAATGTGTTATATAAGCTGTGTTCAATAAAAAAGGGGACGAAAACCAATGCCAGGAACAGCAAACTGAATAGGTCCCGCCAGTGCCAATTAGTATTTCTTTCAAATGTTTCCGTTGTCAATTTAATCCCTCCAACTTTTTTTGGTATCTCCAGCATAGATGGTGACGTAAGGTCACCTGCAAGTGTTTTATCTTAATAAAAAAGGCAAAAGGGCCATTTCATATTAAGTTGACTTTGGGTAAATTAGATGGTAAATTGATTTTAATTAAAGACTATAAGGCTCTTTAATATCTTTTTTAAAATAGCAGCAAATGATTTGGTGAATTAATAACGCCGTTTTTACAAAACGGCATAGAGGAGGAAATGAATGATGGCCCATCATCGCAATCACACCCATGGACAGCACCAGCACAAAGGGAAAGTATCTTACTTAGATAGCCCGAAAAGAAGAGAGGAAATGCCGCCGGAAAAACTATTGAACTTAATTCCCATAAAACAGAATGCTACAATATTGGATTTCGGGGCAGGGACCGGTTATTTTTCCATTCCAGCAGCTAAACTAGTGGACGGACCAGTATATGCGTTAGATCTGGATAACAGCATGCTCGAAATGATCCGCTCCAAAGCTCAGCAGGAAAACATTACAAATATTGTGCCAATCCAAGGCCATTCAGATAAAATCCCATTGCCTGACTCATCCATCGATGTCGTCATCGCTTCATTGGTTCTGCATGAAATCCAGCCCTTAGCGCCGACTTTAACGCAATTGAAGAATGTACTGAAAGAAGACGGCTATTTAATTTGTGTGGAACTGGAACCTAAAGCCGGACCGGGCCAACACGTGCCCAGAATTACGTTGGCCGGCATGGAACAGGCAATTACGGAGGCAGGACTTCGGATTACGGAAAAACACTTTCCAGCTGAATCTTTGTATGTCCTGATTGCCCAAAAACCATAAAATTTTTTACTCAAATAAAGGACTTAATGTGTCTGCAAAGGTTTTGATTAAAAGGGCATGCGGCAAAACACGTACCGGGGCATGAAGAGATTAGAATCTGCAGATAAGTTGACGTGCAACAATTTGGTTGCGTATAATAAAGATATGAAAAATGACGACGCAGTATTCAAAGCTCTTAATGATTCGACGCGGCGGCTGATCCTGGACGAAATGGCGGAGCGCCATGAACTGACTTTGTATGAATTGTCGATCCGCCTTATTTCAAAACACAAGCTCGATATGTCGCGGCAAGCCATTGCCAAGCACCTTGCTTTATTGGATGAAGCGGGCCTAGTGAAATCGGAAAGAAAGGGGAAGTACCGGGTTCTCCGGTATAATAGTGAACCGTTGAAGAATTTGCTGAACAGATGGATCGATTGACCCGCAAACGTACGGCATGTCTCACAAAGTTGTAGCGGAGAAGTTAACAAGGAGGATAAGACAATGAACATCATCGTTACCAGTTTGTTTGTAGAAGACCAGGACAAGGCATTGAAATTTTATACGGAAACGCTCGGCTTTGAAAAAAAGCACGACATCCCCATGGGGAAATTCAGATGGATTGCATTGGTGTCTCCTGAAAATCCGGAAGGCACGGAACTGTTGCTTGAACCGAACGATCACCCGGCATCCCGAGAATACCAGCAGAAGATCTTTGCTGAAGGCATCCCGGCCACCATGTTTGGCGTTTCGGATATTCACGCTGAATACAAACGCTTATTGGATTTAGGGGTTCAATTTTCAATCGAGCCGACTGAAATGGACACGGTCACAATCGCAGTGTTCGACGATACATGCGGAAATTTCATTCAGATTGCGCAGCCGAAATAAAAAAGTTAAAGAGCAAAGCAAAAAAGGGTTTCTTCGGAGATCCTTTTTTTATGAGAAAAAGGTGCTCCAAAGGAAGTGTGGGCATCAAGTAAAAAAATTTAAATGTCGAAATGAAAATTCGCTTCTCTGCGTATTGCAGTTACTTAAAATTGCTATGCATAAGCAACAGGTATACTCTGAAGGTGATAAATTGAATTTTCTGTAATTTTTAATCTGCTATCAGTCCCTTGCAAGCGTGTAACGAAGGGAGAGTTTCATCATGAAAGCAAGTGTCCATCAAAAATACGGACCGCCAGATGTAATGGAATTAAGAGAAGTGGATAAACCGTTGCCTAAAGATGACGAAGTACTTGTAAAAGTGCATGCTACAACAGCGACTTCCGGAGACTGCAAAGTACGGAGGGCGGATCCGTTTGCCGTCAGGTTGTTTTATGGCATGAAAAAACCGAAAGTCGGGATTTTAGGATCTGAATTATCCGGAGAAGTAGAAGCGATTGGGAAAAACGTCAAGCAATTCAAGGTCGGGGATTTCGTGTTTTGTGGGACCGGGGGTAATCTCGGTGCTAATGCCGAGTATGTCTGCCTGCAAGAGAAAAGTGCCATCAGTCTCAAACCTTTCAATATGACGTTTGAAGAAGCGGCTTCTGTTCCATTTGGAGCGACTACTTCTTTATTCTTTTTAAGAGATAAAGGCCATATTAAACCGGGCCAAAAGGTTCTGATATACGGCGCTTCCGGTGCACTGGGCACATATGCGGTCCAGCTCGCCAAATCGTTTGGCACGGAAGTGACCGCGGTCTGTGGTCCGAAAAATTTAGAGCTCGTAAAATCGCTGGGAGCCGATTTTGTGGTCGATTATACGAAAGAGGACTTTACAAAAAACGAAAAAACGTACGATTTGATCTTTGACACGGTCGGAAAAACCTCGTTTGCAAAATGTAAGAATTCGTTAAAGGAAAACGGCATCTTCTTAGCGGCTGTTGCAGGAGTGCCGCAATTTGCCCGGATGATAGTTACTTCAGCTGGCCGCCACAAAAAGCTGAAAGGCGGAGTAGCATCGATGAAAAAAGCAGATCTGCTTTTTTTGAAAGAATTGATTGAAGAAGGGAAGATCAGATCGGTTATCGATAGAAGGTATCCACTGGACCAAGTGGCGGCTGCGCATAAATATATTGAAACGGGCCACAAACATGGAAACGTGGTTATCACGATGATCCCGCAATTTTAAATTCTGAAGGAATTTACAGGTTAAAAACAGAGCATGCCTTTCCGGCGGATTTACTATAAAAAATGACCCAAGCAAAAGCGGCAAGAGTAGCCTTGCGCTTATGTTCAGGTCTTTTTTTATGGAAGAGACTAGCAGTTCACTGTAGTTCTGGCTGTTGATAGAGTTTTGAAACGCTGAAAACTTAAATGGATTTGACTCTTTTTCTTCTTTTCACAATCATTAAGACAGTGATTGCCGCAATTGGCACCAACAGAAGGTTGGCGTACTGGCTGAAAATCTCTCCAGCTTGGGTCCACTGAGGCCCAAGTTTGAATCCTAAATAGACATAAACGGTTGTGATCGGAAGCATCGCGATGTATGTAAAAAAGATGAATTTCCAGACGTTCATTTTTGCCATGCCGCATGGAATGGAGACCGCTGTACGGACGCCCGGCAAAAAGCGGCCGAAGAAAGCGACACCGCCGCCGTATTTTTCGAAAAAGCGGTCAGACTTATTGATATGTTCTTCGGTGACCAAGAAGTATTTGCCGTATTTCAGCACCATCGGCCGTCCGCCGTATCGGCCAAGTGCATACAGCGTTAATGGGCCAAGCACGCCGCCGATCGAGCCAGCCAAAATTGCGCCGTATAAAATCAAATCGCCTTCATAGACCCAATAGCCTGCTAAAGGCAGAACCAGCTCCGCCGGCATAAATTCAAATGTCAAAGCAAGCATGATCCCGAAGTAGGAGAGCCCCTTAAACACTTCCATTAATTGCAGAATGATCGTTTCCAAATCTTATAGCCTCCTTACTCTCTGCTGTTCTTACGAGAAAATGATTCCCGATAAATTCTCTGTTTCAAAGTACGAAGTATACCACGAATAAGGAGGACGGAAAAGTAGCTGCATAAAAAAACTACATGAGCTAATCTAAAAGCAGACATGGAATACGTGAGTTGTAGAGACAGTTGAAGAATCCTGTAAACGCAAAAAGGAGAAGAGGCATAAAGCAGCATCTTCTCAATACCTATAGGATGTTTAAAAATGAAAATTGGGTCTTCCCGTTTTTCTTCATAGACGAAGAATCAGTGTTTACCCTGAAAATTGGTGCTCCCAGCATTTTGCAAGGAAATCTTTCGTTTCGGGAGTAGCACTCATCGCCAAAGGTTCATGGAGACGCTGGACATGTTCGACCATAATATGGCCAATGCCCTCATTCCGGAAATCAGGATGAACGCTGGCATGATGAACGTTGAATGTATGTTCATTTAATTCAATGCCAATGGCACCGACAAAATTTTCATCCACTTTCCAAAAGTACAGGTGCCAATTCGGATCTTCTTCATATAAATGGATGGTGTGATGGAGGACATTTAATTTTTGCTCGTTGGACATGAAAGATAACAAATCCATGGCAACTTTCTCATGAGAATTCTCGAACTTGATAAGTACCATTAAAAATCCCTCCTTAGTGATAAAAAACGCAGAAACGCCGAAAAGAATGGTTCATTCTTTTCGGCGTTATTTCCAGCGCTATTGTCTGGTATACTCGTCCTGATTTTAAATTTTAAGTCTTCATAAAAATGATACGGAAATTTTCATGACATTTTTAAAAGATTGATATTATATTTTTTAGATATATTTATGATACTAAGTCGGATATAAAAAGTCAATGAAAGTAAAATATAAGGAATGCATAATAAATGCTCCATTATCTAACGTGCCGAATAATCGAGCATTCGGAGAAAGAAACTTAAATTCGATTAATTTGTTAAAGCTGGCATTTACGATATTTTCGATGCTTTTAAATGACTTAGAAACATCCGATTTATCTGCTTGTACTTTAGAAAAGCGAAATAACAATAAATTTCTTTTTCATCTCCCATAGGCAGGGCTGGGTAAATTTGTTAATATTGTAATAACCATAATTTGTCTGGATTTACTTTATTAAGAGGAGGCCGTTCCAATGCCGGAAAAAAAGCCATTTAATGACGCGGTCGCACATATGCAAAACATCGAAGGGGCTCCAAGTTCGATTGAAGTGAAGAAACTTCCACGCTTTTTGCGTTATTTCGGCTATTTCATGGCCGGATTTTTTGGGTTGTCTTTGCTGATTATCTTGATCGGCATATTCATTCAATAAGTTAAGAATAGTTGGCGTAGTTCTTTTTATTAATGAAGAGAAAAGTTATCAAGTTTTTTAAGATTTTAATTTGTGTCAGCTTTACAGATTTTAAGTCTATACGAAATTAATCGCATAGGAGCTATCTGGATGAACAAGCGCGCTAAGGGAAGTGCATCAGTATTTTGCGGATCTCACGCGATTGCATCAAAACCGTAGAGTCGAAATCATTCAATTGTTGAATTCAAGTTTTGTTGGTTTGGCAGTTCAAGAAAAAAAGCAACTGCTCTGGCTGGAAATGACTTGGCCAAAACAGCTACTGTTAAAAAAGATTCATATGAGTGCAATTGAAAATTTTAAAGGCTGCATAGTCTGAATAGGGGGACGGAGTTGTGGAATTTATCAATTGGTTCGATGTAGTACTTACAGTCATTTTCTTTACGGCTATTTTCTTTATTTTTTACTTAGTGAAGGGAAAACTTTTGAGGTGAGTTAACTGAACAAAATACATAGCAATATATAATGAAGGAGCCATACAAAATGAAAAAGGATTTGTTTTTTAAAGTGGTCTTAAGCGGAATCTTGATTTGTTTGATTGTAATCATCGACAATATGACTACCGAGGCAGAAGAGCTCAATCATCCGGAAGTTCCTGTCAGTGTAGAAAGTCCGGAGAATCGCATCATCCAAATCGCGCCTAATAAAATCGGCATCGTCGATGAAGGAACGGTAAGCGGCTGGAAGCAGCTGGTGATTTTTGAATACAAAGAACAAAGCGGCGAATACGAAGTAAGTTCTACAATTCCTTACGAAGAAATGTTCACCCATCCAGAATTCAGTGAAATTCCGGTAAAGAGTGATGCATACGGCAATTAATGAAAATATTGTGATTCAAATAATCAGATGGAGCATGCCGATAGCGGTGTGCTTTTTTAATTTCCATAAAGTTTAACCTGCTCCATTAAGGGACTCTTGAACATATAAGCAAATGCTGATATGTTGTAAAAGAGAAAAACTAATAAGCAGCTAATCATGCATTGAATTTTAGTTAATCATGAATAGCAGGCAAACAACTGGAAAAGGGGTTTTATTGAATGACGAAAAAAACATTGTATTTCCTATGCACAGGCAACTCTTGCCGTAGCCAGATGGCAGAAGGCTGGGGAAAAGAAATTCTCGGAGACGAGTGGCAAGTGCTGAGCGCGGGAATCGAAGCGCACGGCTTGAATCCTAAAGCCGTGAAAGCGATGGACGAAGTAGGCATCGACATTTCCAAGCACACATCGGACATCATCGACACGGACATCCTAAACAATGCCGACTTTGTGGTGACGCTTTGCGGCGACGCAGCGGACAAGTGCCCGATGACGCCGCCCCATGTAAAACGCGACCACTGGGGATTTACAGATCCTGCGAAAGCCCAAGGAACGGAAGAAGAAAAGTGGACCGTATTCCAGAATGTCCGCGATGAAATCGGCGAACGAATCCGCCACTTTGCCGAGACCGGAAAGTAATTAAGGTAGATCTGATAAAGGCCGGTTTAGGGTTATAGAACGGCAAATGGCACTGTTTATGATAAGCGAAAATAGGCTATACCCATTTGAAAGAGCGGTTCTCGAAAGTTAGCATGCAAAAAATATTTTGGAACGCGGAGGAAGGTGGAAGCGTAATGGACAAAGCCTATCAGGAATTGGTGGAAGGCCGCATTTTCATTGGCGGTGCAGCAGATGCTCAAAAAGCATTTGATACAGAACAAATCGATGTGGTCGTTGACTTGCGTTCAGAAGCGGGAGCAGGGGACTACGGCTATCAGCGGATCCACAGCCCAATCATAAACGAAACCGACCAGCAGCAGGATGAATCGGTCAAAGAAGCAATCGATCAGGTTGTCGGCGCATACAACGACGGCAAGAAAATCTACTTCCACTGTGCCAGCGGCAGCAACCGGGCCGGGACTGTGGCCATTGGCGCGTTGCTCGCCCTGGGTAAAGCCGGCAGCATCCAGGATGCGGAAGCACAAGCCAAATCCGTGCGCCCGATTATCAGTGTGAATCCGCAATTGAAGGAATCTTTGCATCGCCTTTTTCCGGACGCCTAGCAAAAGCGATTACAGGGTCAATAAAATCGGAAACGTTAAGGCTTTCCAGCCTGTAATGACGAGCTCATCTCTGAGCTCTTTTTTTATTGTTGATTGACGAAATAGTTTGAATTTGAGGGAGATAAGTTTTATGATGGCAGTACATCCAGATGTTCAGCGTCGGAAGATTGAAGTACTAATCCAAATGGAGGAGGCATCATTTTTATGACGAAAATTGGCATCATTACAGGAAGCACGCGTCCAGGGCGCAACAGCCCGCAAGTTGCGGAATGGGTCAAAGGCATTGCAGACAAACGGGGTGACGCCGACTATGAAATCGTCGACTTAGCAGAGTTCAACCTGCCGATGTACGCAGAACCGATTTCTGCGGCATACAGCCAGGACTACCAGACGCCGGAAGCGATTCCGTGGGCCAAGAAAATAGCTGAACTGGACGGCTACGTCTTCATCTGTCCGGAATACAACCGCGGAGTAACATCGGCCCTAAAGAACGCCATTGATTATCTGTATATTGAATGGAACAACAAAGCGGCGGGCATTGTCAGTTATGGTTCGGCAGGCGGCGTCCGGGCGGCGGAATCGCTGCGGATCATCATGGCCGAACTGCAAGTTGCGACTGTACGGGCACATCCATCGATGTCGCTATTTACCGATTTTGAGAAAATGAGCACATTCAAGCCGGCGGCCGTCCATGAGAAGTCGGTCAATATCATGCTTGACCAAGTCAATGCCTGGACAAATGCACTGCAGCCACTGCGCAGTAAATAATTCGAACACCAAAAGCAACCGGACTTTTTGAACTGCACCGAAATTGTTAGACACAACTAACAATGGAGGTGCAGTTTTTCTATGGCGAAATTTACGATTGAAAAGAAACTCCGGGCCGTTCGAGAGTATTTAGCGGGCCACACGTCGATTAAACAAATCGCCAAGCGACATACGGTGAACAAACAAGTGCTTCATCATTGGATTGAACGATACCGGCATCACGGCGAAGACGGCTTGCGAAAACGATATACAAACTATACACCTGAGTATAAAATGGACGTACTTAACTTTATGAATGATACGGGGGCGTCCCCTTCGGAAGCAGCTACCGTTTTCGATATCCCTTCCAGAAGCACAGTCTCGAACTGGAAGGCGGCACATGATCTAATCGGACCGGAGGCCCTCATTTCAAAGAAAAAGGGGCGTCCATCTATGAAAGAGAAACCAAAGAAACCCGTACCGCCAAAGAAGTCGAACGAAACACTTCAGGAAGAAGTCGAACGGCTGCGCATGGAGAACGCGTATTTAAAAAAGTTGAATGCCTTAGTGAAGGAAAAGGAACGCTCACAACGCAACTCAAAGCTCAAGTAATCTATGAGCTAAGGCATGATTTCAAGGTCGTCGACCTCATCCAGGTGGCATCCATTCCGAGAAGCACCTATTATTATTGGATCAAACACCATGAGCGTCCCGACAAGTACAAAGAGGTGAAAGCGAATATCGCCGAAATCTACCATGAGCACAAAGGGCGTTATGGACACCGGAATATCCAAATCGAATTGGGCAAGCGAGGCATCCAGCATGATCCGAAAACCGTTCTGAAGCTAATGAAAGCGATTGGCCTCACCTGCCGGGTGCGGATGAAGAAATACCGTTCTTACCGTGGCAATGTCGGGAAGGTGGCACCAAATGTGCTGAGCCGGGATTTTACGGCCGAAAAACCGAACCAGAAATGGGTGACGGATGTGACGGAGTTTTCCCTTTTCGGCCAGAAACTCTACCTTTCCCCTGTGCTGGACCTGTTCAACAGTGAAATCATTGCTTATACGATCCAAAGCCGGCCAACGTATGACCTGGTTTCCACGATGCTCGAACAGGCTTTTGAGCAGTTGGATCCCGAAGTGGAACTCGTTCTCCATTCTGACCAAGGCTGGCACTATCAGATGGAAAAATACCAAACAGCGCTGATCAACCGCAACATCACCCAAAGCATGTCCCGTAAGGGGAACTGCCTCGACAACGCGGTGATTGAGAACTTTTTCGGAATTCTTAAGACTGAACTCCTCTACCTGCAGGAATTTGAGAGTATCGAACATTTCCGCCAGGAACTGGATGACTATATGGTGTATTACAACCAGAAACGAATGAAATCCAAATTAAAAAACATGAGCCCGGTGGAATACCGAACTCATGTCGAGCAAGCTGCTTAATTTTTGTCTAACTTTTTTGGGTCAGTTCATTTTCCGGTTGCTTTTCTTATGGGAGAGCCTTTAAACAAAAAGTAAAAATCCCAAAGTGTTGACAGCCGAAAATAGCCATGATATGATTATCTCGAATTAAAGATAAATTAATTCAAGATAAATGAGGTGATACCATTGGAATTCTCCAATCTCAATTTAAAAGCTGTAACGGTCCTGGTCCGTGCGGCAGACGCGCTTCACGAAGCCATCAAAAACGATGTCGCCAAATACGGATTGAATCCAACTGAGTTTTCAGTGTTGGAATTGCTTTATCACCAGGGAAAGCAGCCCATTCAGCTGGTTGGCAAAAAAGTATTGATTGCGAGCAGCAGCATCACGTACGTCATCGATAAACTGGAAACAAAGAATTACGTTAAGCGGCAAGCTTGCCCAGAGGACCGGCGCGTCACCTATGCGGAACTAACAACTGAAGGCCAAGGCTTAATAGCAGAGATTTTCCCAAAGCATGAAAAAACGATCGATAAATTGTTTCATGGCATCGATCGACTTGAAATGAAAACGATGATTGCAGCGATTAAGAAAATCGGTTTTCAAGCACAGTACGCTTAAATTTTTTTTATCTCATATCTCGAATTCGAGATATTTAGATGAAATAAATAAGAAGAACAGTTAGGAGCATCAAACATGAGTTTATTTTCGAAATTATTTGGTAAACAACAAACAACCCAAAATGAGGAGGAAACAACAATGACAAAATTAAACATAGGTATCGTATTAGGATCAACACGTGAAGGGCGCTTAAGCCCGCAAGTAGGAAACTGGGTAAAAGAATTGGCAGACCAACGCGGCGACGCCAATTACACCATCATCGACATTGCAGATTACAAATTGCCATTGCTTGGCGAAGCTGGTACAGACGCATCCGGAGCAGCAGCATGGTCGGAAGCGATTGCTGCACAGGACGGCTTTGTCTTCATCGCACAGGAGTATAACCACTCCATTACCGGATCTTTGAAAAACGCACTTGATTACCTTCGTGCAGAATGGAACGACAAAGCAGCGGGCATCGTATCTTACGGTTCAGTCGGAGGGGCGCGTGCTGCGGAGCACTTGCGCGGAATCCTGGGCGAATTGTCAGTGGCAGATGTCCGAGTCCATCCGGCTTTGTCTCTGTTCACCGACTTTGAAAATGGCGCTGAATTAAAAGCGGCCCCGGTCCAGGAAGCTTCTGTTAACCAAATGCTTGACCAAGTGATCCCATGGGCAACGGCTCTTAAGTCAGTCCGCCTTAAAACAGTAAACGCATAAGCCCTTCATCTTTAGAAGCCACAAAATGTGCAAACTGTAGAAAAAGTCTAGATGAAATATATAGCGATACCTAAAACCAACCGGGCCGGCCACTTCGCTTTCCGTGGGTTCGGCTTCAGCCTCCTCGCCGCTTCGCACCTGTGGGGTCTTCAGCTCTCACTGTTCCCACAGGAGTCTCCGTGGCCGTACCGGTTGAGGCATCTCTCTTTGATTCGAAAGTGAACGATGATCCAATTGAAGCCAAACTATCTAGTTGAGAAAGAAAAGCGACACCTTTGAATAGCTTCACGTTTAGGATCCGAAGTGGAAGCCGGCGACTCCAGCGGGATAGCGAAGTGCCGAAATCCACTCGGGACGCAAGTTCCGAGTTAGTTCGGTGCGAGCCCGCGGAACGCGTCCGGCTGAAACGGAGGATCCTAAATTTTCTATCCAATCGGATATTTATTTAGCTATCATGTGTAAAAATTCTTTTGCCTATAAGCTCACATAAAATGTGCAAAAGCACATTTTGTGTTTCTAATAAATTTTGAGCAAAGCGGTTCAATGGATCGACGAGTTTTGCTGAATATTTATTTGAAAGTAAGAACGGCTTAAAAAAGGAGCGTTTTTGATGAATCATTCTACAATGATGGCAATTGATCCAAAACAAAATACAGAACGCGAAAACTACAAGCTATTGATCGGTTCGATTATCCCCCGTCCGATTGCATTTGTTACCACCCAGTCTGAGGCGGGGATCGTCAACGGTGCACCGTTCAGTTATTTCAATATCGTCTCGTCGAACCCGCCGATGGTGTCGCTGTCGATTCAGCGGCCAAAGGGCGAGCTGAAAGACACGGCGCGGAATATTTATGGCAACGGCGAATTCGTGGTGCATATCGTGGACAACGAAAATGTAGCGAAGATCAATGAAACCGCTGCTTCTTTGCCCCCATCGGAAAGTGAAGTGGAGTCGGCAAATCTGACGTTGATTCCGAGTACAGCGATTTCGGTTCCGGGTATCAACGAATCGAAGGTGCGCATGGAATGCCGGTTGGTACAGGCGATTCCGCTAGGCGAAGGTGAGTCAGGCAGTGACTTGTTCATCGGAGAAGTGGTTCGTTTCCATGTGGAAGAAGCGATTTATGAAAACGGGCGCATCGACCCGAGAGGACTGGATGCCGTCAGCCGGTTGGCAGGCGCCAATTACGCCGCCATCGGAGAAATCTTTTCAATGGAGCGACCAAAATAAAAAAAGAAAGAAGGAACAATGATGGAACATATTTTTAAAAAAGGATCCAATCCGGAAAAACCGGTTCTTCTGTTGCTGCACGGAACAGGCGGGAATGAGCAGTCGCTCTTGTCATTGGCGGCGATGATTGATGCCGAGGCTTCAGTACTCAGTGTAAGAGGAAATGTCTCGGAACACGGCATGCCCCGTTTCTTCAGACGGTTGAGCGAAGGCGTATTTGACGAAGAGGATCTGGTTTTCCGTACGAACGAATTGAACCGCTTTTTGGATGAGGCTTCGGCGAAATACGAGTTTAGCCGGGACCACATCGTTGCGATTGGCTATTCGAACGGGGCAAACATTGCTGCAAGTTTACTCTATCACTTTAGCGATGCCTTGAACGGCGCAATCCTTCATCACCCGATGGTGCCAAGACGCGGAATCGAGCTGCCGGACCTTGCCGGAAAACAGGTCTTTATCGCTGCTGGAACCAACGACCCGATTACACCTGTAAAGGAAGCAGAGGAGTTGCAAGCTTCGCTAGAATCGGCGAACGCCTCTGTGGAAGTCCACTGGGAAAACCACGGCCATCAGTTGACCGGAAGTGAAGTGGAAGCGGCGAGACAGTGGTATGAGCGGAAATACGGACAAACAGTCGAATAATTCACAGGAATGGAATCCACTCAAAACATATCTGAATTAGGAGGAAGATAGATGAAAAAAACAGCGGGCATACACCATATCACGGCAATCGTTGGGCATCCGCAGGAAAACGTCGATTTTTACGCAGGCGTACTGGGATTGCGGATGGTCAAGCAAACCGTCAATTTTGACGACCCGGGCACCTATCATTTGTATTTTGGCAGCGAAGGCGGAAAACCGGGCACCATCATTACATTCTTCCCGTGGGCAAATGCCTACCAAGGGAAAATCGGAGCCGGGCAAGTCGGCGTGACTTCCTATGTAATTCCAAAAGGCGCGATGCCGTTCTGGGAAGAACGTCTGGAACGACTCAACATTCCTTTTGCGAAAGAAGAGCGTTTTGGCGAAACGAACCTATTGTTTGAAGATCCACACGGCCTCCAGCTGGAGCTTGTGGAACGGGAAGCGGGCGAAGTGAACCGCTACGAATCCGGCAGCATCACACCGGAAGTGGCAATCAAAGGCTTCGGCGGGGCGACTTTGCTGTCAGCCCGTCCGGAACAAACCGGCAAAACTTTGGTGGACGTCATGGGGCTTGAAAAGGTCGGAGAAGAAGGCGATTTCACGCGCTACCGCGCTTACGGCGACATCGGGAACGTCATCGACGTCAAACAGACGCCGCTCGGCCGCGGCCAAATGGGCGTCGGAACGGTGCACCATATCGCTTGGCGTGCAGAAGATGACCAGGACCATCTCGGCTGGCAAGAACATGTCCGGAACCAGGGCTACGGCGTAACGGAAGTGAAAAACCGCAATTACTTTAACGCGATTTACTTCCGGGAGCATGGAGAAATCCTATTTGAAATCGCGACCGATCCGCCAGGCTTTTCGCATGACGAAACGCCCGAAACGATGGGCGAAAAATTGATGCTGCCGGAACAATACGAACCGCGCCGCACACAATTGACCGAGTCGCTGATTCCATTTGAAATCCGCCAAATTGATTAATAGAAAAAGCAACTGATTAAATAACGATCCACAAAACGAAATGCTTGCTCAGTGAAAGGAGTCCAAGAAGATGATTACATGTTTGAACCGAATTAATGAACTCGCTGCTTTGCAGAAAACGAAAGGGCTGACGAAAGCTGAGCAGCAGGAGCAAAAACAGCTTCGGATGGAATACTTGGCTGCGATTCGGGGACAAGTCATTTCCACCGTAGAAACGATTAAAATCATAGGCTAAGGCATACCTTCATTTCGGTGAAGCGAACCGAAAATCAATTCAGTCAAAGAAGCAATTGCAAGCAGGGAAAAGTCCATACTTTTCTCTGCTTTTTTTATTTAAAAATTTAAGTCAGCTGGTTAACCTTACTAGTCTAACAAAGGATACATATCGATAAAAGAGAAAAACATACTGAATTATACAAAAATTCAAAGGGTTAAACGGGTAGCCCTTCATCTTCCTCAACGGTATATTCGGTACTAACAGTTTCCATTTTAAAGAAAACCTTTGCAGAGGCCTCTAATGAAGAGCGAGTGGCAACTGTTTTCTTTAGTGATCAGGAGACTGGACCAGAAACAATGGATTCCAAAAGGAGGAGTTGCAGAAGTGAAAAAAAGAGGATTGACGATCGCTATACTGGTTGTATTATTACTCGCAGCAGCGGGCTTTGCCGGCGCTAAAACCTTTTACGAAACAAAACCGGTGCCAAAAGAAGAACGGCATAAAATTTCCGAAATCGTGCCCGCGAAAGCCAAATGGGAAAAAGTCGTAAAAGGCGACGGTGGATTCATGGAAGGCATCAACTTTGACCGCAAAGGCGCCATTTGGATGGTGAGCCCGATGTCCGGAGAACTGCTGACCGTCAAAGGAGACAAAGTCCAGCAAGTCAAAAAATATCCGGGGCCCGTCGGAGCGAAATTCCATAAAGACGGCCGCCTGTTCATAACGGACATTACAGGCGTGATCCACGCCTACGACCCGAAAACAGGCAAAAGCGAAACGGCTGTCAGTACGTATAAAGGCCAAGCCTTGAACGGGCTAAACGACTTGATCTTTGATAAGGACGGCGGCTTGTACTTTACAGAACCGATGGGGTCGAGCGCCACCAATCCAGTTGGACGCGTCTTTTATTTGCCGGCAGGCAGCACGGAGCCTGTCCTGTTTGCGGATAAAATCGCCTATCCAAACGGGGTCGCCATATCGGCTGACGGCAGCCGGGTGTATATATCCGAGTTCGGTAAAAACCGAGTGCTCGCGGTGCCTGCCAAAAATGCACCGCCTTCTCCCGAAACTCCCTACGTTTTCGGGCAATTTGAAGGCGGAATCGGACCGGACGGCTTAGCGGTAGATCAGGAAGGGAATCTGTATGTCGCGCACTTCCAGGCCGGACAAATCGTGGTCCAGGACAAAGACGGATTCAAATACGGCACCATCCGTCTTAATGAAAACGCCGGAACATTCACGACGAATCTGGCGTTCCACGAAGGCTATCTGTACATCACAGAATCCTCGAAAAACGAAGTATGGCGCATTAAAGTAAACAAGAAAGGCTTAGTGCCGTACGGCTTGCAATAAATTGAAGCTATCACCACGAAAGGGAAACAAAGTCCGGGGCGTCCGGTGCTTTGCTTCCCTTTTCTTTATAACGGGTTCTCTCCATAAACTGCCCATAGCTGCGGGAACATGCGGCTCAGCCCTTCTTCATCGTCTTCATCCCAATCAAAGTCGATATCCGGATCCGGGTCATCGTCCTGCATCAATTGATCATACAGCTTCCAATAATCTTCCATGTCACGGCCGGTTTTCTCTTCAAAAGCCTCACAGGCAACCAGTAAGAATTCTTCCAACTGCGGAATTTCTTCCTGTTCCTGCAAAAGCTTAAAATAGGGAAGAAGCGTCTCCGGATCTTCAATGGCTTTATAATAGACGTCTTTTCCGAGGTACAACAGCCACGCCCGGAAATAGTCAAAGCAGTCGTCCGAACAGCCGCCCATGGCAATATAGGCAGCGGCCCACAAATCGGAGGTATAGGACTGGCTGAAATGCTTTTTTAGGATGGAATCAAAACTCAGAATATCAATCACCGGCCCTTTTGCCAGCTGGGAAGTGAGCCACTCCATTTGTTCTTCTGAATCATCGCCTTTTTCCTTGCAGCGGTCGAGCATTTGCCAAAAGTAATCTTCAGTCATCGCACTTTCTTTGATGAGTGGATCTGCCGACACTGCCGGCTGGTAGCCTTTTTTCAGCTTGGACTGAATGAGGCGGTGGGCTTCTTTTTTGCAGTCTTCCGGGGTCGGAAAGTCTTTGACGTTGACGGAACCTGCTGTACCGATTTTTCCGTAATTGACGGCGAACGAAGTGCCGGCAACCGTGATTTTCCAAAATTTATTTGAAAATGAACTTCTAAAAACTAATAGGGTTTCCAATCTGCTATCTCCTTGCATGGTGCATTTCATGAGCCATTCCTATTTCGAATCCTTGAACCATATCTTTTATTGTAGCGAAGACGCCCTGGATTCACACCAAAAGATTGGCTATTTTTCTTGAAATATTTTCAACCAAATTTCTGCGCTATGGATATAAGTTGTTTGTTAAATCAATTAATTCCGAAAATTACATTTACATCTTAAAAATCTTGCCATATACTGAATGTATACAGTATACACTGTGGTGATTATTTATGTAGGGAGGAGGAAATATGGAGAAGATAGCGAAAAAAGTCACACTTGCCGAACAAGCTTATGAATACATCAAAAAGTTGATCATGATTGGCGAATTGAAACCCGGCGATGAATTGCCGGAAGAAAAACTGGCAATGGAACTGGGAATCAGCCGGACCCCGCTGCGGGAAGCGTTGAAAAGGCTGGCTGGTGATGCGCTTATTGAATTGAAGCAGCCCAAGCCGGCCGTAGTCGCTGATTTCACCCAGCAAGACGTCGAAGAAATTATGGAGCTTCGAAGACTGCTGGAAATTTATGGGCTTCAGGAATGGCCGAAAGCAGATCAAGAGCGTGTAGTAGCGGAGATGAAGCAAAACGCTGAACTTCAGCGGCAAGCGATCCAGGAAAAAGACTTTGTCCGGTTTATGGATTTGGACGAGGAATTCCATTCGTTATTGTGCAGCAACCATCGAAACAAGCGTTTGAAAGACATCATCAAAGGCATCAATACGGGCGGGAGCCGGGCGTTTATGCTCGTATCTGATACGATAGCCGGCAGTTCAGAAAAGGCGTATGCCGAACATTTGGCCATTATCGAAGCAATTGAACAAGGAAATTTTCAGGAGGCCAAACAGCAACTGGCCGTCCATCTGAACAACATTGAATACCGGTTGCTGAAATACATCACGCGGGAGGATCTATGAAAAAACTAATTGGATTATTATTTATCGCATTATTTGTCTTAACAGCTTGTGGCCGTCCGGAAAGCGGCGGTTCGACGTCCGAAGGCGGAGAATCAAGCGGAGAAACCTTCACCATCCGACTGGCGCATTTGGTGCCGGAAGAGCAATCGTCCCATGTGGGAGCCGTTGCTTTTAAAGAGAAATTGGAAAAAGAATCGGATGGCCGCTTGAAAGTGGAACTTTATCCGAATGGCCAGCTTTACGGCTCTGACCGCGAAGCGATTGAAGCGGTTCAGCTTGGAAACGTCGAGATGACGATTCCAGCGGTTGCGGCAATGGCATCGTTCAACGAGAAATTCCAGGTGTTTGATTTGCCGTTCCTGTTCAACAACAACGAAGCCGCTTACCGTGCGCTTGATGGGGATTTAGGAACGGAGCTGCTGGCGGACCTGGAAAACAACGGCATCAAAGGGCTGGTTTTTGGCGAAAATGGTTTCCGCCATGTATCGAATAACGAAGGGCCGATTGAAAAACCGGAAGACATGGAAGGCCTGAAAATGCGGACGTTGGAAAGCCCGCTGCACACCGATACATTCAACGCATTTGGCGCGAACGCTTCGCCGTTTGCTTTCGGTGAATTGTATACAGCGCTTCAGCAAGGAACATACGATGCGATGGACTGCCCGATTTCCTTGTACTACACAAACAAATTTTATGAAGTGCAGGATTACCTGACATTGACGGGGCATGTCTATGCGGCAACTGCACTATTGGTGAACAACGATTTCTACAACACCTTGCCGTCAGACTTGCAGGACTTGGTGATGGAAGCTTCTGAAGAATTCCGCACCGAGCAGCGCGAATTGGCGCAGCAGCAAGACAAAGAATTCCTCGAGCAATTGGAAGCAGAAGGCATGAAAGTCAACGATTTGACGGACGAGCAGCGCAACGCGTTCCGTGAAGCTGCAGAGCCGGTTTACACGAAATACGAAGACCAAATCGGCAAAGAGTTGATCGATCAGGCCCTTGCTGCGAATGAAGAATAATAAGACACCACAGTTGAAGAATCAAGGAAGGCTTTCCTTGGTTCTTCGCTTTTGAAAGGAAGTGTGGATATGATCAAGAAGTTTGAAAAAGCGGAAGAAGCTTTTTTAGTCCTGACGCTCGTCGTCATGGTGGTTTTGATATTCGGCCAAGTGGTCGGGCGCTACGTATTTTCCAGTGCGCCCAGCTGGACCGAAGAAATGGCCCGCTATATACATATTTTCCAGGTATGGATCGGGGCCAGCTACGCCGTCAAATTGCGTGAACACATCCGGGTCGAAGCGTTTATCACCAGGTTCAAAGGCTTGCCGAGAAAAATCCTGGAAACCATCACGTTGGCGATTTGGTTTGTGATGGCATTATTCCTGGCGTATTTCGGCACCGATTTGGTCCTTTCCAGCATTTCCAATGGCCAGGTCACACCAGCCATGCAATTGCCGATGTGGATTCCGTTCCTGGCGATTCCTTTAGGCGGCATCGGCATGTGCATCCGCTTGATCCAGCAATTGATCCAGATCTGGAAAGGCGATTACGAAATGCATAAGGGAGGCGACCTTCCAGCATGACGATAGCACTCCTTTTTGGCACATTATTCGTTTGCTTATTGATCGGTGTTCCGATTGCCATCGCGCTGGGCGTCTCCGCCTTGACGGCGATTTACTTCGGCACCACCTTGCCGCTCAGCATCATCACGCAAAAAGCGTTCACGTCGCTCGATTCGTTTCCATTGCTCGCGATTCCGTTTTTTATGCTGGCCGGCATCCTGATGGGCAAAGGCGGCGTGTCGCGCCGGCTCCTGGCACTGGCATCCGCTTTGGTCGGCTGGATGACAGGGGGCCTGTCCATGGTGACGATTGTTGCCTGTATGTTTTTTGCGGCCATTTCGGGTTCAGGCCCGGCAACAGTTGCCGCCATCGGAAGTTTCATGATTCCAGCTATGATTGCCCGCAATTATGACGGGGGCTTTGCTTCCGCCGTTGCGGCTTCCGCCGGGTCTATCGGCGTTATCATTCCGCCGAGCATTCCGTTTGTCTTGTACGGCGTCATTGGCGGCGTATCGGTCGGCAGCATGTTTTTGGCCGGCATTTTCCCGGGGCTGCTCATTGGCGTCGGCCTGTTGATCACTGCTTATCTCATTTCCAGAAAACGCGGCTACAAACCGCAGCCCGGCGAAGCTGCGACGTTTGAATTCAAAGATGTCGTCAAAACCTTCTGGGATGCCAAATGGGCTTTGCTGATTCCGGTCATCATTCTTGGCGGCATTTACGGCGGGATTTTCTCGCCGACAGAAGCGGCCGTAGTTGCGGTTGTCTATGCCGTCATCATCGGGAAATTCGTCTACAAGGAATTGTCATGGCAAGGCCTGTACGAAAGTTTCCGCCAGGCCATCGTCATCAACGCCACGACGATGATCATCATTGGCTTGTCGGTGTCGTTTGCTTACTTTATGACGATTGAGCAGATCCCGGGCGAAATTTCGGATTACCTTACCAATCTGTCGACGAATCCGCTTGTCATATTGATTGCCATCAACTTATTGTTGCTAGTGGTCGGCATGTTCATCGATACGATTTCAGCACTCGTCGTCTTAACACCGATCTTGCTGCCAATCGTTATTGCAGTCGGTGTTGACCCGATCCATTTCGGCGTCATCCTGGTTGCCAACTTGGCGATCGGCTTTATCACACCGCCTTTGGGAGTCAACTTGTTTGTGGCGTCTAGCGTCGGTGGCGTCCGGTTTGAACGGATTGCGGTTTCGGTATTGCCGTTCTTGTTTGCGATGATTATTTGTTTAGCCATCATCACATTCGTTCCGGCGCTGTCCACGTGGCTTCCTGGATTGTATGAATAAATGAAAAAAAGCAATGGCAAAATGGCATGCGGCTTATTGCAGCGGTTCTAATTGAAATCAACTACCGAAATACTAGAAAACCCCTGGATGCTCACAAAAGAGTGTGGGCATCCAGGGGTTTCTTGTTTTGTGCTAAATTTAACATCTGACATATTTTCGCTTGAATACAAGCTGGTTCTTATCGATGGCCTTTTGAATCGTTTCAATGGCATTCAAGGTTATGTTTTTTTCTGGTCTTTCTGGATTTCGAAAGGTAGCCTATCTTGGCGGTTTCAACCGCTTTGTGATGGAGTGGTATATAAGTAACACGGCACATTCTTGCTAAATGAGCATAATACCGAATGATGCTTCACTTCGAAATATCAATAAACATGCAAATGAAACTAAATATAATAATTTTTTCAGATAATTATATTTAGTAATAAAAGTAAATATGTTACAATTAATAAATAAATATAACTATACATAAAGACTATGGCTAAATCAAATAACACTTATTACTAAGAATATGCATAAATAAATATATTCAGTAACTGGGGGGATAATATGAACGTCGAAGAGTATTTAAATTATACAGAGTCGAGAATGGCAAAATACTTCAAAGAAATTAAAATCGTCAGCGAAGCAAACCTTCCATATACCGAATACATAAAGATTTTAGGATATTTCAACAAAATCCTAAGTCAGAATATCCAGCGTCAAGGAAATGTTGTTAAATTTATTTGGAAGCTCGCTCCACGTACAGCATTGCTATTGACAGTGAATTATGCGATTTACAATTATGATGGGAATTTTTGGGGGAAATTTAAAAAAGATATTTCCTTATTAAAAGATCATGATTGGAAAGTTTTTTTCCTCCGACAAATTGAATTCGAAAATTTAAATATTTTCAACAAGAATAGCAGTCAAAAATACATTGAAAATATTTTGGGGCATGCGGGCATTCCTAAACATAATATAGCAGGATTTCTTAAGCATGTAATCGATCCTGCCGCCAGCTTTGATTTAAAGGCTGAAGAAGTTATTGAAGCGGTCAAAAAAGATAAAAATTATGGTTCTGTGGTGAAAACCTATGGCTTATATAAAAGTGTCAAAGATTTTATAAGGCTGGATAATTCCGTTTCTAACAGCCTAGTTTCCCGTTGCATAGAAGTCTGGAGAGAGCAGGAGCGGCCATTTACCGAAAAATACAGAAACTATTTACCAGATCATATTTTGGACGAATTCGAAAAATATGCATCTCTGGAAGTAAATACAAAAATTCGACAGACCCGGAAGCAACGTGTGGCAAGGCCGATACTCAGTTATTCGACGCAGTTTCAGAATGTTTTTATCAAGTTGCCAATCCAACGATTCAACAGGAAAGAACACTTGAAAGTCGAATGGAGAATCATATCTGGTGAAGATTCGATTATATTGGCTACAAAAATGTATGTTTCCGATGAGGAACAAGAATATATAGTCGATAAAAAGAATGGTGAGCATCCTGTTTCTCCTTTAAATGACTACACTGTGCATCTTTTAATTAATGAGGAGATCAATGGCGAATGGAGTTTTTACTTGGAAGAAGTTGCAGTATTTGATACTGCCAGCTATGAACAACTTAATAAAAAATATTTGACTGCTTCTAACATTTTAATGATATTGCATGAAAATGAGTATAAGAAAATGGAAAGCTGTAAGAACGATTTCTTAGTCCGTCCACTGTTTAATCAATGGCATGGATATTATGAAATAGACTTGTATGTAGAAAAGCCAGATATAGTTGAATTTTCTAAAACAACATTGACGATGAATCCGTTGCGCCATCTAATGGAAATTGAAGGTACAAGAGTAACAGATGCAAAGGCGGACACTGCCATTTACACAGACCAACCGATTATTATAATAAATTCTGATATCTCATTATTAAATGAAGACTTTGCTAAATGGAGCATTAAACTTTATCATCCTTATTCCAAAACAACAATCTGGAAGAGGATCAGTGAAGTGGAATATGAACAATCATCAAAGGGGATAAATATCAACTTGCTGAATTTGTTCAACGAAAAAAGCGGTCTTTTTGGAAAATACTCTATAAGCTTGACTGGCGTTCTAGGACATGACCAGTCAATTGACTTCCTCTATATCTCAAGAGAAGATTTTTCATTTTCTGTCCAAGAACAAAAAATGAACGTGTTAACATCACCGAATATTGATTTCACTATTCCTACAATCCTCGATGTTGAAAAGAAGAGTGAAACAGAAACTTTATTCAATCTTCCGAATCATCCTGATTTCGTTCGAGGAAATCTTCTGAACCTCCAAACAAAAGAAAAACTGGACCTGAAACTTTATTCCAGTCTAATTTCGAGTGAAATGGTCACTACTGATGGGGCTCTAGCATTAGGCGCAGTTTTTAATGCCAATGAATTTGATTTTAGAGAGACGTATGTATTGCTTGATTTGGAGAATCCATCCTTGCTCTATTCTGGTAAGGCGGTAGCTGTCTCATTAATAGAAAGGTTGAAGACAGGAGAATTTGCTAGGAAAACATTTAACTGCAGAGTCGGTAGAAAGCATATTTTAGATTTGAGGTATTTTGATGGCTTACATGAAACACGTGGAAAAAGAACGATTGGCTTGTCTATCGCCGAATTGAATGTATCTGAAAAAGTGGTAACTGTAGAAACTGAATGGATATTAAATTCTGTAACTGCTCCCAACTCAGACAATGATAGTTTAACTTTCGATTGTTCCTTCCAACCTGAAAAGCTGAAAGTCCGGATTTGGTCTTTCAATCCCCAGAAAGAGCTAGTCCTTGAACAGAAAATTAATTATCCAACACACTCTTTACAATTCGACGAAGAAAAATTGCCCGATGGATATTATATTTTTGATTTATACGAAGTGGAAGAAGATGATTTTTTCGATATTTTTGATAAAGTGAATTATCCATCCTCACTTGATAACCATAAGAAATTTATAAAAGTAGAGCGAAAAGCTAGTGTTCCTACTTTTGTTGAATGGCTGTTCTTACTTGAAGGGGATGGAGAAGAAAAAGAATGGTCATTAACTGAATTAGAAAAGCTTTTGAAATTTATATGGGATAAAAAAGAAGTAATAGAACCATTATTATTTGCTGACTATAATTCGTGCTGTGATTTTGGTCTTCAGAACATCGATTTTTTGCTAGAAATTACTAAGAAAGAAAAGAATGATGAATTTGCTTCATTTATTTGCAAAGTGGCAGGTTACCAAGAATGGGATCCTGATTCTTTTAATAGTGCCATGCAAAATCGTTTGGAAAAAGCAAATTTAAAAGCTCTTTATGCCCCGGAAAAATTAAATTTGCTAGGTACACTGTCGAGAAGGGAAAGAGCAATCAGCTTTCAAAGAAAAATAAAAAAAAGTCAGTTTATCAAGGGATTTAGTATACAACATGAATACCTGTCTTTTTTTGAAAAAGTTGATAATGAAGAATACTATAGGTCAAAAATAGAAGCGTTTTATGCTAATCACAAAAGCTCCTTAGACAAAATGCTCGTTTCACTGATAGATTTACAGCTTATATCGAGAGAAAACTTAAATCGGCTAAATACGAGAAAAATGACTACGAATTATTTTTTTTATGAGTTTCCATACTATATTGGTCTTTCTGCATTAGCATGTGCTTTGATTATTGACCATGAAAGCAAAATGGATGCGCAAACATTATTTGCATTAAGACAAGCTATTCCTGCTTTATATGAAGTTTCAGAAGATTGGTATTTACATGACCTATTATATTGGAAAGAAAAATTAGTAGCCGATAAAAAAGAAATAATCAATTTTAAAGAGAGGAAGCAAAAATATGAGCATCCATCCTTTACATGGAAAGAATAGAATCGATAACGATTACCGAGATTACTTAGCTACGACTTTTCCGATTAACGATGAAGAGATAGAGGCTGCATTTTCGAAAGAACTTAGAAAAGAAAATCTTCTTTCCAAAGGACCTTTCCTAGAAGTGACGCCCCCTTACAAAAAAGGAGCTTCTATAAGTGACTTGGTTAGAGAAGGAATTTTATCCAAAGAATTTCTAACACTGAACCAGGAAGAGATGCCTGCTGAACGCCCATTGTATACCCACCAGGAAAAAGCAATTAGAAAAGCTAAAGAAAAAAAGAATTTCGTCGTTGCGACTGGTACAGGGAGCGGGAAGACCGAATCCTTTATGATGCCAATTTTAAATGATCTTTTTTTTGAAGATGAACACAAAGGTCTGCGGCCAGGGGTCCGAGCGCTTTTTGTCTACCCGATGAATGCGCTTGCCAATGATCAGATGAAAAGGCTTAGATCTCTATTGAAAAACACACCGGAAATTACTTTCGGCAGATACACAGGGGAAACTGAACAATTGGAAAGCAAAGCCTTAGATAAATTTAAACAACAAAATCCTGGAATAGAAAAATTGCCAAATGAAATTCTCTCACGGAATGAAATGAGGAATAACCCTCCACATATATTAGTAACGAACTACGCGATGTTAGAATATTTACTTCTAAGACCGACTGATACTGCATTTTTCGATGGACCTTTTTCAAACGAATGGAAATTTATTGTATTGGATGAAGTGCACTCTTATAACGGTGCCAATGGCATCGAAATTGGGATGCTCTTGAGAAGGTTGAAGGATCGGGTTTTGAAGAAGAGACCTTATAGAGGTAGTTTGCAATGTATCGCGACCAGTGCAACACTGGGATCTGGAGCTGAAGCAAAACAAAAAGTCCTTGAATTTGCAGGTAATATTTTTGATGAACCCTTTTATTTTAAATCAGAAAAAGTAAATGACCTGATCGAGTCAGAAAGAATCGATTATCGAGATGAACATGAATTGTTACATCGTCCTGACTGGACTGTGTACTCTTATCTATTGGAATTGAAGCAAAAAGATCGGTTAAATGACAACGATATTTTAAAACTAAATGATTTCGGCATTGAAAACGCAAATTCTTTACTGACAAATGAAAGAAAAACTAACGAATTTCTTTACGATTTTCTTAGTGGGGATGAAAATCTGTTTAATCTCCGGGATCTATTAAAGAATAAACCGCAGGATTTAAATGCCTTATTATATCGTCTCATAGCTCTTCAAGCAAAATATGGGGAAGTAAAAGCGGAAGAAGTACATCAAGGGTTAATTAATTTAGTGGATATTGCAGGAAGCATTTCAGCGAAAGATTCCCAGGAACCGCTTTTGCCAGCGAGATATCATGTGTTTGTTCGTGCGATTGAAGGCTGTTATCTTAAGCTTTATCCTAATTATGAAGTGTCTTTGCAAGCAAAGAAAGTGGATGAAAAAACTAATCATCCTTTTTTTGAAATGGGTGTTTGTTCGAATTGTGGTCAAGTCCATCTTATCGGTGAAGAAGAAGATGGGAAACTCATGCAGCGTAAACAATCACAGACACAAGATGAAAAAATTACTTATACAGCATATATGATCAAAGAGCATGATCAAAAATTAGCTGTCGATGAAGATGAAGATGATCTTACAGAAGAAGATAAAGAAACCTATGAAATGTGTCCATGCTGTGCGAGTATTTGGCAAAAAGGCGACGACTCGTCATCTTGTTGCCGGGAAAGAGAGATTACCTATCCGAAACTTGTAACACTTGTTAAAGAACCAATTAAATTTTCAGGTCACTCTTCCTGCAATCATTGCGGAAAAAAGAAGCAGAATCCGATTAAGTTATTTGTGAGCGGCAACGATGGCCCTGCTGCAATTTTGACAACTTCTCTTTACCAGCAATTAGTATTAGATTCAAAAAAGATAATAAAAAATGAAAATGTCACAGTCGGGAATGATCTTTTTGGAGATTTATTCAATGATGTACTTTCTGACGAAGAAGTAAAAGAAGTAACAGAAAATAAATATGAGCCTCAGAAATTATTAGTATTTTCCGATTCACGTCAGGAAGCTGCTTTTTTCGCTCCTTACTTGGAATATACCTATGAACGCGATTTATGGAGAGCCATCCTATATAAAACAATTGGAAAGTATGATGAAAAAGAACCGATTAGTTTAAAAACATGGGCATTAGACGCCTATAGTGAAGCTTTGAAATGGGATGTTTATACTCCTGAGATGGACAGAGAGGAACGGAAAACAGTTGCCGAAGAATATGTGATGTCTGAATTCATTAAAGGGAACGTCCGGATTTCTCTTGAGGGGACAGGATTGGTTTCATATCAACTTGATATACCTGATCAGATTGAGTCAAATCTGGAAGTGCTTGCACAACGTCTAAACTTCGATAATGGACAAGAACTGAAAGTCGCTCTACAGGTATTGCTAAGCACTTTAAGACATAAAAATGCTGTCACTCACCTTGAAAGAAGTAAATTCAACTCAGATCGAATGAAACCTATCAATTTTGAGAATTCAGTAAATAAAAATGCAGCTGATAATAAAGGTTATGTCAGTGCATGGATTCCAAAACGTTCAAATATTAGACTGGACTATTTAAAGAAAATTTTTATTCGAAAAGGATTGAATGAAAATGCTGCTATTAATGCTGCACAGGAACAACTTTTAAAGATTTGGGACTTAATAAACCTGCCCCTTTTTTACGAAAGCTTCTTTAAGAGCAAAAATGGCAACAATCTCTTAAGACAGAGTATTTGGCGAGTCCGTAAAAACCTGCCGATTTTTCAGTGCAACGCCTGCAAAATTATCACAACTTATAATGTCAAAAATGTGTGTATGACAAACGGTTGCTCAGGTCTTTTGAATTCTATAAAAAGTGACTCATTAAAATCCCATTATATTAATCAATACAATAACTTGATACCCGTCAAAATGAGTGTGAAAGAGCATACTGCTCAATTATCTCCTGAAAACGCTTCACACTATCAGGAGAAATTTGTAAATGGAGATATCAATGTGTTAAGTTGTTCGACCACATTTGAAATGGGTGTTGATGTTGGTGGTTTAGAAGCTGTTTTTCTAAGAAACGTGCCACCGGAAACAGCTAATTATATTCAACGAGCTGGACGAGCAGGACGGAGAAAAGCGTCAGTTGCTTTTGTTCTGACTTTTGCCCAAAGAAAATCGCATGACTTAACATACTATCAAGATCCGGAAAATATTATTGCTGGTGTAATAAAACCTCCAGTTTTGAAAATGAATAATTCAAAAATAATTAAACGGCATTTAAATTCTTTAGTTTTATCAAGTTTCTTTCGAGAAAATGAAGAGTTGTTCGGGAAAGTATCAGATTTCTTCCAAGACTCTATGACTATAAAATCAGGACCAAAACGAATTGATCACTACATTAAAAATATGCCAACTCATTTACTTGAATCTGTTCAGAAAGTAGTTCCGAATTATGGCCAGCTTCAATATCACCCTGAATTTATTTCTTGGGAAAAAGATCTCATGCTAGAAGAAACAAGCCTATTTAACAAGGTCTCAAAGTTATATTATCAAGATTTAGAAGAACTAAAAAAGATAAAGGAAGAAGATTTTAAAGCTAGCCGGAACACAGATAGATTAAATCGTGTAATGAATCGAATTCAAAATGAAGGGTTAATTAGTTTTTTATCCAGTTCAAATATCATTCCGAAATATGGTTTCCCAGTTGATGTGGTGGAAATGGTTATTTCTCAAACAGAGAAAGATGATATCCGATTAAGCAGAGATTTATCAATGGCAATTGGAGAATATGCACCAGGGTCGCAAATTGTGGCAAATGGAACTATTTACGAAAGTACTGGCATCAGAAAAGTAAAAGGTTTTGAGCTACCAACCCTTTATTATATTGAATGTAATAATTGCAAATCTTATAAAGTTATTGAGCGATTAAATCCCAATTACCGCGTTATAACTGCACAATGTGAAACATGCGAAGAAATTTGTGAAGTTCATAAGATGATTATTCCTAAATTTGGCTTCAATGCAAAACGCTTAGAAAAAGCAAGTGATAGAAAGCCAGCTAGAGAAAATCGCTCTAGAGTATTCTTTTCTGAATACTTTTACTCGGAAGAACAAGAAGTTCGTGAACACCAACAAGCATCTGAGCAAGAAAGAACTTTCAATTTGAAAGGACAGGAATTACGGATCAAGTATTCGCCTTATGGCAAGTTGTCAGTTATTAGTAAAGGACGCAGTGGACAAGGTTACAAGATTTGCACCTTATGCGGTTCAATGATGAGCACTAAAGACTCTAAGCATAGAAACCAAATGAATAAGATTTGTGAAGGCACTATTGATAAAAAATCGATACATCTTGGACATGAATTTATTAGTGATATTTTAGAAGTTGAATTTATTAACAGTACTCCTGAACCCGAATTATGGGATTCTTTACTTTATGCATTTTTAAATGGGATTAGTATTTCCTTGGGCATAAATCGACGTGATATTGATGGATGTATTAAGTACAACCATTTGGCTACCCCGACCATTGTGTTATTTGATAAAGTTCCAGGTGGGGCTGGTTATATGAATGAAGTCTTTGGTCAATTAGAAAAAGTGATTCAAGCTGCCAAAGAACTAGTAAGTTCTTGTCAATGCGGTAAGGAAACCAGCTGCTATGGCTGTTTGAAGGATTATTCAAACCAATATTGTCACGACACACTATCGCGCGGAATGGTGGAAGAGTATTTAAGTAAGTTAGTTAAATGAAAATCAACCTCTTAATATAAGTATACTTAGAAGATAGAGGATACGATGGTGTTAAATACGTAGGCTATTGAAGAGCGATTAAGTGCGGACAATTTAAAGGAAGTGAAGGACTACTTATATACAAAAATTGGAGATCAGAAAGGGGCTAGCTGAGATTGATCAGTATATCGCATTGCCACCCTCTTGTTGTAAGTAATCGGGAAGCAGCTGAGGATTTGCATAAGAGTTATAAAGGGCTGAGTTTTGGAAAGATATTAAAGAAGTTGAATCTGTTAATTAAAAAGATGAAAAAAGAGTGTCCATATGGGCGCTCTTTTTTGTTAGCGGTTAACAAATTACAGCTGAAAGATCATTACTACTTAATCAATATTTTGAGTTATATGGAGTTTGTTTGAATATATAGTGTAACCGTCAAGTAGAATAGATCAATTTTCCCCAAATAAGATAGATCAACTTTCCCCAATTAAGACAGACCACTTGTTTCGGGAAACAAAGTTTTTCGGTATTTCATACGGATGCTGTCCGTTTCTTCACCAAAGGTAATGATTTCGCTCCGGTGGAGCAGGCGATCTAAGATGGCCGTCGTCAATGTGGGATCACCCAGGAATTTACCCCATTCATTCGGACCCTTGTTCGAGGTTAAAATGAAAGCAGCTTTGTCATAGAGGTCGTAAATGAATTGAAAAAACAAATGGGCTTCGTGTGCTTCATACGTCA